>NZ_AQHR01000001.1 GCF_000390185.1 Lunatimonas lonarensis
CAGGTTTAGCTATATTGAATGTGTGAGTTTTTAAGCAGACCCTACATAGACGCAGGGATTTTCCATACCCTAAAAATAAAAAAACCGCTTAGAATATCTAAGCGGCTGTATGTGGGCCCAGCTGGGCTCGAACCAGCGACCTCCTGATTATGAGTCAGAAGCTCTAACCAACTGAGCTATAGGCCCAAATTATCTATCTTAAGCTACCTCCTGCCCCTATCGTCCCGATAGCTATCTGGAGGATAGTCAGAATCGCTAACCACCGGAGTCCGAATTGATATCTGGAACCCTTGACATTTTTTAGCTGTCATCCTATGGCAACACCTTGCTTTTGGGACTGCAATGTTACATATTTGGATTTAATTTAACAACTTCAACACGTATGAAAAACATTCCGGATATTAAATTTTTAATCTTTGATCTAGGCAATGTTATTTACGACATCGACTATTCCTTAACGTTCAACAAGTTATACAGCAAGCTACCTGAGGACCTTCACGAACACGCGAGACAGTTTATGGTTTCCAACACCCATTTTCAACTTGAAATGGGCAAAATAACCGAATCTGAATTTAGGGACGGGGTCAGAGACTATTTCGGCCAAAATTGGCAAGACGAATGGATAGACGAAGTTTGGAACGCTCTCTTAGTGGATATACCCAATGAACGACTTGAGCTGCTGGCCAAACTCAAATCGGATTATGGAATTTATATGCTCAGCAACACCAACTCGATCCACTTCAAAGTAGTGGACGAGTTGTTTGCAAAACGGTTGGGGTCGGCTTGGCCAGCACTGTTCGACAAACTGTTTTTGAGTCACGAAATGGGATTACGAAAACCCGATAAAGCCATTTATCAAGCCGTATTGGACGAAATTGGCGGAAAGCCAGAGGAATGCCTGTTCTTCGATGACCTCGAAGCTAACCTGGAGGGAGCCAGGAGCCTTGGTATTCAGACCCATCACATCACCCATCCGAAGGCATTGATTGAGTTTTTTGAAAATGTATAGTCCAAAGGAGTATGCAAAGCATAGCCTCCTCTTTTTACTGACCTTGCTAGCCACAACGCTGGCAGGTGGAGAATGGCTATTCGGACGCAGTATATTGTCATCGGAACGCCCGCTGACCTGGGAGTATTTTCTTCTTTCCCTAGAGTTTTCGATACCCTTCATCGGTATTCTTTTGATCCATGAACTCGGTCACCTGTTTGCATCGATCTATTACCGAGTTAGGGCATCACTACCCTATTTCATTCCGGGTTGGTTAGGCTTTCTGGGGGCACCTTCGATTGGTACCTTTGGTGCCATCATCCAAATGAAGGACCGGGTCAGCAGTAGACGGATATTTTTTGATGTAGGGATAGCCGGACCTCTAGCAGGCTTTGTATTGGCCTTCGGTGTACTAATTTATGGATTTATCCACCTTCCGGACGGGGATTTTATATACGAAATCCACCCCGAATACTTGGATCCTACGTTTGACCCTGATAATCAGGAAGGAGTTATGGATCTCAAGCTGGGCTACAACCTACTATTTTGGCTACTGGAAAAAACCTTAGCAGATCCCGAAAAAATGCCCAATATGTCCGAAGTCATTCATTATCCATACTTGTTTGCCGGTTATTTGGCACTATTCTTTACCGCGCTGAACCTATTGCCTATCGGGCAGCTGGATGGAGGACATGTGGTATTTGGCCTATTCCCCAAGCACCATAGAAGCATCTCCTTCAGTGCCTATACGATTTTTATATTCTTCGCTGGATTGGGGGTGGTATCTCCCTTTGAGGAGTTTGGGTACCTGTTGGTTGCTCTGCCGCTTTATGTGGGCTTCGTGTTTATCTGCTATTCCAAGTCCGGCCTTCCCACCACTAACAAGCTGATGATCGCTTTACTCATTGTCGCTTTGCAGTATTCCCTTGTCAGTTTCTTCCCCAAATTAGAGGGATACAGCGGTTGGTTGTTCTTTGCTTTCTTACTGGGAAGAATCCTCGGCATTCAGCACCCATCGGTGGCCGACAATAGACCCTTGAGCGCCACCCAAAAATTACTGGGCTGGATAGCTATTCTGATATTTATACTCTGTTTTATTCCACAGCCTTTTATCATCAAATAAACGGGCTGTGGAAACGCCTATTCTTCTTCCAAGGATCTGTAGGCCAAAATGCCGCCAAGTACGTTTCGCACCTTTTCGAATCCCTTTGCCATCAAAAAATTCTTTGCATTCCCACTCCGTGCACCAGACCGGCAATGTATGATTATTTCTTTGCCCTTGTAAGCTTCCAATTCATCGAGTTTGTCAGGAAGCTCCCCCAAAGGTATATTCAATGCACCAAGGTTATCATCTTCATACTCATACTCCTCGCGCACATCCAAAAAAAGGAATTCTTCGTTGCGGGAAAGGCGGGCTTTCAATTCTCCTACGGTAATATCTTCCATTGGTCTATTTTATAATCAATCGAATGGATGTCCATCGATTTTGTGAAAGAATGCGAACAAGGTACAAACCCCGTTGCCGATTTACAAAACTAATCAAATTACCCTGTTCGGTCGATTCTATCGGTACATTAATTTCCCTTCCCTGAAAATCAAACACCCGAATTTCATCTGCCCTGCCCAGCAAAACGACATTATCTGAATTAGAGGGATTGGGGTAGAGGAGAAACGCTGCCTCCGCATCACCCGGAACCACCGGAAACGGAGGATTGGACGAAACATGGGGACGTATCATCAGGCTGCCCCGCACGGTTTCGTTTTGCTCCCATTCACCATATACGTTAAAGAACACCTCATCACCGGTGTCCGATGCTTTATCCAACCCAACATGGACAAAATCATTGGTAAACTGGGTGAAACCGACATAAAAGTTTCCAGCTATCCGAACGTTGGTATCTATTGGGAAATACGCAAATTCATTGGGTGCCTGCCATTCGGGAATCACCACATCCTGCCGAAATACAGCATTGCGGCCAAGGGAATCCCAGACCGATAACTCAACCACTGTTCCCCGCTGTAGAAAGTTGGTAAAATTAATGCTCACTCCCGTTACAAAGGCCGGTGCTGGGGCTTGGTACCGGACAGCCAGCATACCTGATGTTTGATTGATTCCCGCAGCGTATTCTGCGGAACCGTCATCGTATGCAATAAAGTCCCGTAGGGGCGTAATTGTCCGGACGGTATCATTTATCCGGAAATCAACAGATGGCTCAAAGATCGTATCCCTACCAACCACTTGGGCTACTTTAAAACCATCACCCGTAGATAAATATACGGTCGTCTCCAAATCAAACCCTTCGGCAAGTTGTAAATCCAAACCTGCAAACGGGGCACTGAAGAAATCCCGCCTCTCCCGCGCTAGTGGCACGGGAATTAGGGGCGTATTGGCATTAAGCTCCCTCAGCAATAAATTGGTTTGGGCATCCCTAAGGGTAACTGTATATTCCATGGCCCGAAACCGATTACTCAGGTTATTAAATTGAGCGGCGATTCTCACGGGATCCTGTGTGGCGGAAGCGCCAAACCAAAAATAGGGATAGGCAGCATAGCGCCCTAGGGGACTGTTGGGTAGCTGGGTAAGTGCCCTATCTTCGAAAAACAAATCAGAAGCTTGCCGACCTTTATTCAAATAAACATAATCGACCAGCCAAGTATCATAAGGCCCGGACAACCGTCCTACATACTGAAAACGAAACCGGAACGCGCCGTGTAAAAACGGTTCTCCAACCTGTATAATCTCCTGAACAAACACATTAGGATTCAGTTCATAGCCGCCCGACTGCTCCCAAACTACAATCCACTCACCAGAACTGTTCAGAAACTGGAGCTCCAATTGATCAGTCGCGTCCGGCATTTCACCTTTACCACCTGCCTGCCAGAAAAAGCTCAAAAAAACCGTTTGCCGCTCCGAAGGTGTCAATGTGGAGAGATTGATGGGAAGCGAGGTAAGCCGATCGCCTTCCCCGTTTGCCAGGCGGTCACGGGAATAGGGGTTTCCCACCTCATCTACGCCATCCAAATAAACTGCCCCAACCGAGGGGGGATTAATACCCATAGATGCGGAACGATTTACGCCCCGATTTTCCCACAGATGCCGGTTGAGGGTATCTGCTGAAAAATCATCCCAAAAAGGCAAATTCAGCACCTCTGCTGCCTGCCTTGCGTAGGGTTGATTCATGCCGTCGGTCGAAGGAGCCTCCGAAGCATTCACTAGCGGAAGCTGTTGGATCTGACCCATGACTGGCATGGCAACACCCACAGCTAGGATAAAAAATAGGGTAACCGCTATGACCCTGTCAACGATCATCAAAAATTTATTGAATCGTCCAAAATCGACACCCATATATCTACCAACTCTCCGGTTTTAGCCACCACACCATCAGGTGGCAGCTGCCGAATAACCGTCCCTTTCGGAACAGTATCTGTCTTTACGTAATTGATCCTACCGAGCCGCAGACCCGATCCTACGATCAAAAACTCGGCCTCTATATCGTCCATGCCGATCAGATTCGGCATATCGAGGCTTTGATTGCCATAGCCATCCCCTACTACCAAATCGATCTGGGAGCCTTTG
Organism: Lunatimonas lonarensis; assembly: GCF_000390185.1. GTDB lineage: Bacteria > Bacteroidota > Bacteroidia > Cytophagales > Cyclobacteriaceae > Lunatimonas > Lunatimonas lonarensis. The sequence continues at coordinate 4,566 of NZ_AQHR01000001.1, forward strand.
GGAATCTCAAAGCCCTCCCTGATATCCCTACCTCTGTATTTTTGTTCCAACACGACGTTCATGCCAATATCGGGCACATAGATAATTTCTCCCCGCACCAGCCCATAATTTGCCAATATCTCCTGGGCGTTTTTCAGCGGGGTATTCACCAAGCTGGGCATTTTGATCAGAGGCGGATTCTCGGCATTTAGTGTCACGTATATTTTACGGTCGTGCTTTACCTTAGCCCCCGGCTTTGGGTTTTGTTTTAACACCGAAAGCGGCTTGGCATCGGCCACAAATCCACTGTCCAGCGTAATCTCGTAGCGCAAATCGCGGGAGGAAAGAAAACCGGTCAATTCGGAATAGTGGATACCCTCCAAGTCAGGAACGGTTACCGTTTCCCCATGATTGGTGTAGTTCGGTAGATAAATGTTAAAAAAAAGAAACAACAGTATCATCAATATACCGAGCATCATGCCCACATGAATGCCCAGCTTCTTCAATCCTTTTCCAATTCCTTCCATAACAGGTTTTATAGACAATGCAATCAAACGTAAAGCTAACCAATTTTTAGCTCCAAAGGTAGTCAGCTACCCAACAAAGCTCGTCTGCATTTAGGCCACTCACGAAAAAGCGAACGTTCAAACCGGCTAGTTTATTATCAGCTTTTTGGTAACCGCAAAAAACCTACTGCTTATTTGGACGATGTAAACTCCTTTCGAAAACTTGACCGTGTCGAAGGTGTAGGTTTGGTTTAGGGTATGGGGCTTCACCGCCTCCAAAACCACTTTTCCGTCTGGCGAAATAACGCGGATAACTACCTCTTCAAACTCCGAAAAGTTGAAGGCTAACTGAAAACGCTCCCTTGCCGGATTTGGAAATAAAGCGGTATTGTTCAACCCTGGATCTACAGGGTTCGGGTTATCGGAAAGAAATAATTCCAAATCATCCAGAAACAATGAGGCCCCAGGTGCACCCTGATCACTTACCTTAAAATACACCCTTACGTTGTCCTGGCCCGTAAAGGGAGAAAAATTGATGAACTCCCTCCGGTTGAGTTCGGGACTAGCAACGCTTGGCGGTTGTCCAGATTCGCCGGTATTTAACGCCCCTCCCTCCGTTCGCCATACCGAGGTGCCGGTAACTCCCCCGTCTGTACTTACCCATACTTCAAAGGCCAACTCCGAAGAAGTAGAAAAACCTGCTCCAGACCAAACGAAAAACAAGCCAGCCCGGTCGGTGCCACTTAGATCAAAGACAGGCGAGGCAAACCAATAAGAATCCCCCCGTTCGATCGCCGTAAGACCCAGAAAGTTATTGCCTGAGGCTGCTTCCGATAAAACCCGCCATGAAGAAAAATTTCGTTCCGGGTTGATCCTTATCCATCGCCCAAGCGCCTCGGTACGGTCAAAGTCTTGCCGCCAAGGCACCGCGATAGAAGAACTGTCCTGCACGATATGCCAACGAAGGTTGCTGCTATTCCTTCCATTCTGGTCAAAATTGGGCCGATAAATCCGGTAGTCTATTCGGTTTTGCCCAAAACGATAAAAGTCAGGCAATTCCAATGGCCTTGATTCCCCAATACCTAATCCAAAATCAGTAATCAAAAGCGTGGTGACCTCAGAGGAACGACCGTTCATAAAAACATCTACCAAAAACCCCTCTATAGGTAGGTTACCAGTGTTTTCGATCACTACTTCATCCACCTCCTGCAACCCAGCGGTTATTGGCAACGGACTGGTCTTTTTCGCTATGCGAAAGTTGTACCGATATACCTCTTGGTCGTGCAAAGCCAAGTTCTTGACGAAAATGTTGTTGCCAAAACCGTTTACGGATAGCAGCGCAACCCGTACACTTTCGTTGCCCGCATAGGCGCTAAGGTCTACTACCTCCTTTCTGAACTGGTCTCTTCTGCTTGGGAAAAACTCGATGAACGTCCGAGGCTGGGTGGCGAGCGAATCGTCCCGTCTATTGTACAAGTAGTCCATCGCATCAAAGGTGTTGCCACAATCCAATGATACGGCTACCATCAAACCATCCTGAAACTGGTCGCTGTCAAAGGGTGCAAAAGCCAGGTCGAAAGAAAGCTGAGGATTGTCGATACCTACCAGGCTGAATACCGGACTTATCAAATAATCCACCTCACCCTGAAGGTTATAATTGAAGCCATTGAGAAATACCGCCTCCTCAGAGACTCCGTCCAAAGACAGCATGATGGGAGCCCAGGTAATGAGATTATCGGGATTAAATATATCCCAACGCTCCAAACCTTCCTCTGATTGTAGGAACGGCAGCCCTGTAGTCGAGGCTATGGAAGGCATGGAATTCAAATAGTTGTTAAAGGGGTCTTCATCCTCGCCTCCATTAACTGTCAGTATTTCGGCCTCAAAGAAATTGAACGAGGAAGTAAGGACTATCGGGTCAAAAAAGAGGGTATCGCTTGTACCAACAGACAGAAACAAATCAAAAGAACGGGTTTGTAGTACCTGATCGTTGAGACGAATCTGCACTTCCGCCTGTTCGACCAGATTCTCCCCCACATTGGATACCACGATTTTCGGAACTACCTCTTCCGAGCAGATAAAACGAAAAGGATCGATGATTTTGTCCAACTGAAGGTTGTTCTGAAGCAATTCCGGCTCCTGTAAACCACGGCTGGTCAACAGCGAATTCCTTCGTGGGCTAAAGGCCAACACGGTATTCATACGTTCTATTTGTCCTTGGGTAAACAGGTTCATGCATACGTCGGAGGTATAATCCATGAAGTTCTGAAACATATCCACGGAGCTACAGCTGGATCTGGGATGGGGCGGGCAGCCTACCGTAAAGAAGCCCTGTTCCGGGGTGTCATCCACAAAATCATCTATGCCACAACCACCATCTCCCCATATGTGCCTTAAGCCAAAAAAATGGCCGACTTCATGGGTGGCAGTTCGTCCTCTTGATACCGGCAGTGCATTACCTCCTACGCCAAAATACCGATAGTCAATAGTCACGCCATCGGTCATTCGGGTTGGTGGAGGAAAATTCAGGCCAGGAAGGTTACTTGCCACGGGGAAACTTGCATACCCGATATTGGGAGATTGTAACGGCAACACCCACAGATTCAAGTATTCTTCCGCAGGCCAATAGGCCAGTTCGCTGATTTGGGCGTTGAAACCAAGCGGATAAGAATCACGGGGTCCACGCACCCGGTTAATCCCGTTGGTGGGCATCCCGCTTGGATCCTGTTTGGCCAAAACAAATTCTATCCTGGGATCGCCAGCAACGCTTACAAACTCAGGAGGGGTATCTACTGCGTCGGGGTTCAACCTTCTAAAGTCTTGATTAAGAATTTCAATCTGGGAAAAAACCTGGGCATCCGGAATATTGGCTTCCACTCCCACGGGTGTTCCAGTGTGGATAATATGGACTACAACAGGGATCCTACGGATTTCGCTATCCTCCATCTGCCGAAGTCGGCTACCGGTGGCCGCCACCTCCTTTTTCTTTCGTGCCAGCCAGGATTCAAAATACTCCTTAGACCCAAACACCCCCAGTTCCCGTTCCTGAAGCTGCTCCATAAACACTGCTCCGCATTTTTCATCGTGAACATGTAGGGAGGAGTGGTCGGTTACGTCAACCGCTTGCTGGGCAGAGGCCGAAAAACCAGCCGTAAACACAAAAACCCAAGCTACAGCCAACGGCATTACTTGGGTAAAAAAAGATAACCAGCGGCTGCAATCCCTAGGCCACTTCAACATTTACTGCCTCTACTTTCACAATTTCGGGTATGGCCTTTTTGATGGCTTCCTCCACTCCGGCTTTGAGCGTCATAGAGGACATGGGGCAGGAACTGCAGGTTCCGGTTAGTTCCAACCTCAGCACCATTTCCTCCGTGAGGTCGACAACTTTCACGTTCCCTCCATCTGCCTCCAAGTACGGACGTATGGTATCCAATGCCGCCTCAATCTGATCTTTAAATTGATCTAACATGCTTTTCAATTTTTAATCTGAACCACTTCTGTCTTGTTTTTCTCCGCATTTCGGATCGCAATCTGCCTGGCCACACTTTCTGCCAATGACTGAAAAGCATCCGAGGTAACCCCTTCTTTAAGTACAGCAGGGAACCCACTGTCACCGCTTTCCCGGATACCCTGCACGATGGGCACCTCGCCAAGAAAAGGCACATCAAACCGTTGGGCCAATCGCTTGCCGCCGTCCTTTCCAAACAAATAATACTTGTTGTCAGGCAATTCCTCGGGGGTAAAATAGGCCATGTTTTCGATCACTCCCAATACCGGCACGTTGATCTGCGGTTGTTGGAACATGGTTAGCCCCTTAGTCGCATCCGCAAGGGCCACTTTTTGAGGTGTTGTTACGATAACCGCACCCGTTACTGGGACGGTCTGCACCATGGTCAAGTGAATATCGGATGTTCCTGGGGGAAGATCCAACAGTAAGTAGTCCAACTCACCCCAGGCTACGTCTCCGATAAACTGCTTCAACGCGGAACTCGCCATTGGCCCTCTCCATACCACGGCACTCTCCGCTGGCGTAAGAAAACCTATCGACATCAATTTAACACCATACTGTTCGATAGGCACGATGATGTTTTTGCCATCTTCATTTTTCACCGCCGGCTGCTCGCCCTCCACATTAAACATGGTTGGTACAGATGGGCCGAAAATATCGGCATCTATCAACCCAACCTTTGCACCGGTCTGCGCTAAAGCGACTGCCAAGTTTGCCGCACAGGTCGACTTACCCACGCCTCCTTTACCGGAAGCAATGGCCACAATATTCTTCACACCTGGAAGCAACGGAGTATTGCTACGGGATGTCGTTACATTGGAAGTCATAAAAATATCCAATTCCGGAAGATCGTCAAATGCCTTTTCCAGTGCCTGAACGCATTCGCTCCGGATCATTTCCTTTAGAGGGCAGGCCGGCGTAGTAAGAACGACTTTGAACGAAACACGTGCAGGATCAACTTTAAGATCCTGAATCATGCCGAGTGACACCAAGTCCTTTTTTAGGTCAGGATCCTGGACGGTGGAAAGCACTTGCAAAATATTCTCTTCTGTAAGAACCATGGTACGATAAACGAAATTTTACGCAATTTAGTCTGAATAAACCTTTAATTAAAATTTTTCATGGGGAGTATCCCGGAGCAATGTAGGCAATCCTTCCAATAGACTCTTACCCGTATCCTCCGAGCCTGTGACTTGAAGCACAACAACACCGCTCACTACACAACCCCTAAAATCCAAAATTGGTTTTTCATGCGCGCACTCGGCATTTGCAGTCTAAAGCACCCTTCACCAAGGCAGCCTCTCCGCACCGCTCGATAGCATGAGTTCTCCCCCTTAGAGAATAATTTTGTGTATATTTGCAATTACCTAATTGATCCCTTTATATGAGCTTTAGTAATCACACCACCGAATCCGTTCGCGAACGGGCAGATATAGAGGAAGTCGTGGGCGATTACGTTCAGCTAAAAAAAAAGGGGCAGAATCTTTGGGCCTGTTGCCCCTTTCACAACGAAAAAAGCCCCTCTTTTTCAGTTTCCCCCAGCAAGCAAATCTATAAGTGCTTCGGCTGTGGCAAAGCCGGTGATGCCATACAGTTCGTCATGGACATAGAGGGCATTGGATTTGCCGAGGCGATCAAGCACCTAGCACAAAAGTATGGGATTGAGATTGAAGAAGAGCATGCCCAAACGCCCGAGCAAAAAAGGGCCCTTTCAGAAAAAGAAAGGCTTTTTTTGCTGCTTAATTACGCGAAGGAGCACTTCTCGCTCAATCTTGCTACCGAAGAGGGAAAAAGTATAGGCCTATCCTATTTTAGGGAACGGGGGTTTAACCAGCAGATCATTGAGAAATTTGATCTGGGCTATTCGATGGATAGCTGGGATCACCTGGCCAATGCTGCCCAAACTGCCGGGTTCACGCCTGAAGAGCTGACCAAAGCAGGACTGATCCTGGCACGGGAAAACCAACCGGGGAGCTTTTATGACCGCTTTCGGGGCCGTGTTATGTTCACCATTCATAACGTGGGCGGAAAACCGATTGCCTTTGGTGCCAGAACCCTAAAAAAGGACAAGAACCAGCCCAAATACATCAACTCCCCGGAAACCGCGGTCTACCACAAAAGCGACAGCCTCTACGGTATTTATCAGGCCAAAAAAGCAATCAAGGCAAAGGATAATTGCTTTCTCGTAGAAGGATATACCGACGTACTGTCCTTGCATATAGCCGGTATAGAAAACGTAGTAGCGTCTTCGGGCACTTCTCTTACCGAAAATCAGATCCAGCTTATCAAGCGGTTTACCGATCACGTCACTGTGCTGTATGATGGTGACGCTGCGGGAATAAAGGCGTCCCTGCGTGGCATAGATATGTTGTTGGAAGGAGGCCTGACCGTTAAGGCAGTGGTATTTCCAGAAGGGGAGGATCCGGATAGCTTTTCGCAGAAAGTAGGCGCTGATGCCTTCGGGGAGTATCTCAAATCCCACGCGCAGGATTTTATTAAGTTCAAAATCAGCCTAACCCAAGAAGAGGACAGAACAGACCCGATCAAAAAGGCCGAAACTGTAAGACAGATCGTACAGAGCATCGCGAAAATTCCCGATCCAATACTCCGCAACTTCTACATCAAGGAGACCTCCCGATCCATGGAACTGGAAGAGGAGCTCATCTTGATGGAGCTCAACAAAATCATCTTAAAGGCCCAGCAAAAGGGAAAGGAAACACCCCCAAATGCGACATCCGACTTCCCTGAGGATCTGTTGCCCATCGCACCAACCGATCCTAAACTTGATGGGCAAAGGCAGTTAATATCGCAGGAAAGGGAGGTTCTGAGGCTTCTGATCAACTACGGGATCGAAAAAATCGGTGAAGAGTTGCATGTGTGTGAGTACCTGATCGAAGAAACCAAGGAACTAAAATTCGAGACGCCGGTGTTTAAGCAGCTATTCGACGACTACAGGCAGGTCCTTCGGAAAGGAATACTACCCACTCCAGAATACCTCCTGAGCACTGCGGAAGGGGAAGGGAAGCGGGAGATAATCAATATGATCACCCAAAAATACGAACTATCCTCCCTTTGGGAGACAAGGTATCAAATATTTACTGCCAAAGAGGCGGATAATTTGGCGAAAACAGTCTACGACGGTGTTCTGCGTTTAAAGAAACGGGTATTGAAAAAAATGCTGCATGAACTATTGGAAAAAATTAAATCTGCTCCCGTGAACGAGGTGGAGGACTTGCAGCAGGTTTACATGGAGATCAAAAGATACCAAGTCGAAATAGACCGGCACCTAGGGACGGTCATATCCCATTGACTAGGAAATGGACCTGGATCAGGCGGCAAATGGTATCTATAGCAAAGCGAAAAAATGAAAGAAGAAATAAAGTTGGATCCTATAGAGGAAGCAATCGCCGCAATCAAAAACGGTGAGGTGATCATCGTGGTGGATGATGAAGACAGGGAAAACGAGGGTGATTTTATCTGCGCAGCGGAAAAAGTCACCCCTGAGATCATCAATTTTATGGCAACTCATGGCCGTGGACTTATCTGTGCGCCCCTTATCGAAGATCGTTGCGATGAATTGGGACTGGAAATGATGGTGACATCCAATACGGCTGTCTTTGAAACTCCCTTCACCGTGTCGGTAGACCTTATTGGGCATGGGTGTACTACGGGTATTTCTGCTAGTGATCGCGCCAAGACCATCCGGGCACTGGTAGATCCCAGCATTAAACCATCGGAACTTGGAAAACCGGGCCATATCTTCCCGCTGAAGGCAAAACGCGGCGGTGTATTGCGACGGACTGGGCATACAGAAGCTGCCATCGACCTAGCTAGGTTGGCGGGGCTAAAGCCGGCCGGTGTTCTCGTGGAAATAATGAATGAGGACGGTAGCATGGCGAGGCTACCGGATCTGATCGATGTGGCAAAAAAGTTTAATCTGAAACTGATTTCAATCAAAGATTTGATAGCCTATCGCCTTAAAAATGAATCCCTTATCAAGCGTGAAATAGGCGTCGATATGCCCACGGCTTGGGGGGATTTTGAGCTTATTGCCTACGAACAAACCAACACGCAGGAAATCCATATGGCCTTGATCAAAGGGAAGTGGGAAAAGGACGAAAAAGTACTGGTACGGGTTCACTCCTCCTGCGTAACAGGTGACATATTCGGCTCTTGCAGGTGCGACTGTGGCCCCCAACTGCACCGAGCCATGGAAATGGTGCAGGAGGCGGGCAAGGGCGTGGTTTTGTATATGAACCAAGAGGGGCGTGGCATAGGATTGGTCAATAAACTCAAGGCATATAAACTACAGGAAGAGGGCATGGATACCGTTCAGGCTAATTTGGCCTTGGGCTTTCCGATGGACAAACGGGACTATGGCGTTGGTGCCCAGATTCTCCGAGACCTTGGCATCTCCAAAATCCGCCTTATTTCCAATAATCCCACCAAACGAGCGGGGTTACTGGGCTATGGGCTGGAGATAGTGGACACAGTGCCGTTGGAAATTGCACCCAATCCACACAATGAGCGGTACCTACAAACGAAAAAAGATAAAATGGGCCATACGATCTTGCTGCGGGACAACACCAAGATTTAGAATGGGTTTTGAATTACACTAAAGTTGGTTTTTAGCTAATGTATCTAGTCCAAAGCGTGGGTGCTTCAACATTTGGCCAAAAAATTTCGTACTAGTTACAGAGACCAAAATCAAGTAAATTACCATGAAAAATATCCTAAATGTCTTTGTGATCTGCATGCTTGCCACTGTGGGGAGCTATGCACAGGAGTTTCCCTCTCAAATCTGGCATAACGGAAAGGTATTTCTGGAAAACGGTGCCCTCATCGAGGGAAAGGTAAAATACGACCTGGACAACAATATTGTCAGTATTGCCAACGAATCGGTAGAGACCTACGGTGCGGTTGCCGTTACCCGATTCGAAATTTTCGATGAATACTATGGCGGTATTCGGGTATTCTACTCCCTACCCTACGCTGCCACCTCTGACTACAAAGTACCGATGTTTTTTGAACTATTGGTTGAAGGTCAGGAGGTTACATTACTTTGTAGGGAGTTTATTACCGTCGATAACCGGGGAATGAACGGGATGGGCATGGGCGGCATGTACATGGGGCCGATGTGGGGCCCACCTATGATGGGGTTCAACCGACTGGCTTTCGATTATTACTTCTTGGCGGGCAACAATATTCAGAAGTACAGCCAGAAAAAGAGAGACCTCTTCGAACTTATGGACGACCGTTCTTCGGAGTTGCGGTTGTATATGAGAAAAAACAGGCTGTCGCATGACAAGCGCGGTGATTTACTTCGAATCACCTCCTATTACAACCAGTTAAAAAAACAAAATTCGTAAATGGATAAACCCCTTATTCTTGTTTCCAACGATGACGGCATAACCTCTCGTGGTATACGCGTATTGGTAGATATCATGAAAGACCTAGGAGACGTTGTGGTCGTTGCACCCGATAGTCCCCAGTCTGGTATGGGTCATGCCATCACCATTGGAAACACACTTCGGCTCTCCGAGGAGGAGCTTTTTCAGGATGTAGTCGCATATAAGTCAAGTGGCACTCCCGCCGACTGCGTCAAACTGGCCAAACACTATGTGTTGAAGGACAGAAAACCTGACTTGGTGGTGAGCGGCATTAACCACGGAAGTAACACATCCATCAGTGTCCTGTATTCAGGGACGATGTCGGCAGCCATTGAAGGAGCCATAGAGGGTCTTCCTTCCATTGGATTCAGCTTATGCGACTACAGTACGAAAGCCGATTTTTCCCATGTGGAGGATTTTGTCAAGTCCATTGCCGAACAGGTACTTTATAACGGGATACCCAAAGGAGTGGCCCTGAACGTCAACTTTCCTCCCAAGCGAAATGAACCCATCAAGGGCATCAAAATTTGCCGGCAGGCCAGGGCAAAGTGGCAGGAAGATTTCGACGAACGGTATGACCCAAATGGGCAAAAATATTTTTGGATGGCTGGAAATTTCGTGAATTTCGATAAGGGAGAAGACAATGATGAGTGGGCAATCGCCAATAATTTCGTGTCTGTGGTTCCCTGTCAATTTGACCTAACGGCACATCACGCAATTTCCCAAATCAACAACGACTGGGATTGGGAACAGTTGAAAAACCTTTGAAAAAAAAAGAGGCTTTCTTCCGTATAAAGACAGCCTCTTTTTTTATGCGGTATAGGTGGCGATACGATAAAATTCCTACACCTTTTTGTCAATTCTTATTCAAATCCCCTGACAATCGGCAGGACAATGTGGCTGGGACGGGTACCCCCGTGATGGATAGTCTGTTGTGCTATCCTTGTTTCCGAATCACTGCCTAGGGGCTTTCCGGTGTTGGGATTTCGGTCAAATTGCGGAAAGTTGCTGGAGGTAATATCGATCCGTATCCTATGACCTGGCTTGAATACATTAGCGGTTCCCATCATTTCGATTTCAAACTCATACACCTCATTTGGTGTCAGCAAATTCACCTTATCCAATCCATCCTTAAACCTAGCCCGTAGTATCCCTTCAGATACGGGGTAAGCACTGCCATCCGGATAGACATCGATCAGCTTTATCATCCAGTCGGTATCCGGCCCGTCTGTGGCCGCATGCAGTTTCATCTTGATCGGACCGGCAACTGCCAAGGATTCGGTCAGGTATTCAGAGGTATAAACCAACACGTCATTTCTTCGCTCGATATCCCGTTGATCCTTTGGGCCAGCGATAGTGGGCGTACCACAACAGTTGTTTCCTCCGTAAGTCATCACCGGGTGGTTGGGGTCGTAGGCGTACTTATCTATCCCTGCTTTTGATGGCTTTTCAAAGGTCAACTTCCCTCCTCCCCGCAGTGTATTGGCAGGACTGTCGCCTGTCAGAAACAATTCACGGTACCGAGTTCCCGGAACCGGCCAATCATCCTCGTGCCTCCATTGATTTTCACCCATGTAGAAAATTCGAACCGGCTTCTCTTTATCCAGCCCATTCTGTATCCCCTTCAGGTGATAGTCGTAAAAACGAAGCTCTTCCTCGTATAAGTCGACAAACGCATGGGCACCAAAGTCCAAATCTCCGAACTTGGTTCCGGGACCGTGTCCCCAAGGCCCTACCAACAATTTGGTTCCCTGCCGGGCCGCAGGTGTGCCGCCCCTCGCTTTCATTCCCGTATAACCGTTTAAGGTACCCATCAGAAAGATATCAAACCAACCTCCGGTATTATAGGCTGGAACCAACACCTTCTCGAAACGTTCCTCATCGCTGATCTCCTTCCAGTAAGCATCGTAACTATCATGCTCAATCCAATCCCTATAGTGCTGCACAGCATACCCGCCGCTTTGGAGATCGCCGTCTTTAAGAGGCAAATGCATCAGGATGTTCTCATACCTCAATTCCTCCGGGGTATAGGACGCTGTATGCCAATATTGAGGCAACATGATCCTATTTGGCATTCGAACCACGCCCCACCCATAATTGAAGCTAAGGCGGTATGCGCCGCCCATGGTAAGCCAATTTGCATAAATATTAGTGGAGGCAACTGAAGGAAAAATCGCATCCAGACTTGGTGGGGATTGCGTAGCTGCCGCCCATTGGTTATGACCCAGATACGATCCCCCCTGCATGGCAATCTTGCCGTTGGAGAATTCCTGTTTCGCTATCCATTCGATTGTATCGTATCCATCATTGGCTTCATCCCGAAAAGGTTCCCACTTCCCATCACTCTCGTACCTGCCTCTGACATCCTGTACAATGCCTACATACCCCCTTTGGGCAAACTTGGTCATACGTTCATGGTGCACATTTTCACGCTGTAGGCCATAGGGAGTCCTAGTTACAATAACCGGGTACTTTCCTGGATTCTTGGGCATGTAGAGATCCGCATACAGAATTGTGCCGTCCCTCATGGGTATGGCCTGTTGTCGCAGTATTCGTACCTCGTTTAGGACTGGGTCGGACTCAGTAAGTGTAGGCGGCACCTCAGAAAACGAACCCAGTACCACTAAGACAACAAAGAGCATCGATACCCTAATAACCCAGCGGGAAGATCCTACGCTGATTCGAAAAAGACTTACAGGTGATATCATATAGAAACGAATGGTTTGGTGAATTGCTTTATGCCCTACAAGCTATCCATTCTTTTTATCAATATCAATACATTGGTATCCAAAAACCCCTCAAAAATACATAAAAGGCTATTCCAAAAAACGGAAGGACAGCCATTACCCACATTTCTTTAACCGGGCATTCCGATCCTTTTGATAAGAAGTTTGTACCTTCACCATGTTAAACAACTTGGATGGAAATACTACTTGGAAAAGAACGGGCTATACTACTGAAAGAAAAAGCGGTATGGATACCGTCAAGGAGGTCTCTATTGCTTGCAGATCCACACTTTGGCAAAGCCGGTCACTTTCGCAAAGCGGGTATTCCCATCGCTGAATCCGCGCATGAACGGGACTACCATACCTTGGCAAGACTGCTGGCCGATTACCGGCCAGCACATGTTTTTTTTCTGGGCGATTTGTTTCATAGTGCCTGGAACATACAATGGGAGGCCTTGGAATCCTTTCTCAAACATTTCACAGAGGCAACTTTTCACCTGATACGAGGCAACCACGACGTGCTTCCTGACTCCGTATACTCCTCTTCCATTTTGCAGGTACACAACACATGTGTCCAAATGGGTAAGTTATGTCTACAACATGAACCTCCCCTGGATTTGGACACCTCCACTTTTTTCCTATGCGGCCATATACATCCCGGGGTAACCCTTAAAGGAAGGGGACGCCAACGAATGACGATGCCCTGCTTCTTTCTGAAGGGAAGCACCCTCATTTTACCTGCGTTTGGTAATCTCACAGGATTGTACGCCATGAAGCCCACTCCCGGTGACCGCGTATTCTTGGTTACGCCAACCCAAGTAATTCCAATGAATTTATCCGATAAGGTTGGTTTAGACGCGACATCTCGTTAATTTTGACGGTTTAGAGTACTGAAAATGGTCAAACCGCAGCGCAAAAAAACGAATCTAGGCAGCTACAAATTCGGCAGCGTTCTATTTGGTATTACCCTGTCTTTGTTTATCACCGGCTTAGTTGGATTGATTTTGCTGCAGGCAAAGGCTCTCACGTCTCTTATCCGTGAAAACATCGAAATCCAGGTGTTTTTAAACAAAAACCTCTCGGATCAGGAGATAAAAAAAATTGAAAACATAATCCAGTCAAAACCCTATATTCTTGAAAAGGAAGGGGAAAAACGCTTCACCTATATTTCCAAGGCCCAAGCTGCCGAAATATTCACAACGGAAATAGGAGAAGACTTTACCCAGTTTCTCAATGAAAACCCGCTAAGGGATACATTCACATTCTCAGTAGAGGAATCTTTTCAAACACCTGAACTTTTAGAAGACATTGTTAGGGAGATACAGCTGATGGAAGGGGTGTTTGAAGTGACCTATATGAACGATCTCGTTGAGTCCATAAACAAGAATCTGGTGAAAGTAAGCATGTTTCTCGGAGCGTTTGTGTTGATCCTCTTGATCACAGTCATCATCCTTATCAATAATACCATTCGGTTGGCACTGTTTTCACAACGATTTCTTATACGAAGTATGCAGTTGGTAGGCGCTACCAAGGCTTTTATCAGGAGGCCATTTCTTTGGAGGGCGTTTATTTTCGGATCCTTTGGCGGAATCCTTGCTTCGGCGATGCTTTTTGCGCTTATGGAATATGGCAGGCAAATGATCGAAGGATTTAATCTACTATACAACCTGGAATGGCTATTGATCCTTTTTGGTGGATTGGTATTATTGGGTGCCATACTCTCGCTGATAAGCACGTTGAGAGCAGTAAATAAGTACCTGAATATGTCACTGGATGAACTTTATTAACGCCGTTAAACCATAAATGATTGTATTATGAAAAATGCTTTTCCTTTTAAGCGTAAAAATTACCAGCTGATGATCATTGGGCTTGCCATGATCATCTTGGGCTTTACCATCATTGGGTTGGACGGAGAGCCTCATGGTTTTGGTTTTATGGGACTGACCCTTGGGCCTATCGTTACCTTGGGAGGGTTTATGTTCCAGTTTTACGCTATTTTTCATCAACCTAAAAATTAATTCATGACCCTCTTTGAAGCCATCGTCTTGGGCATTGTCCAAGGCTTGACCGAATTTTTGCCTGTCTCTTCCAGTGGGCACCTGGAGATTGCCGCTGTTTTGTTGGGAACAACCTCGCTTCCGGAAGAAAGTCTCCTTTTTACCGTAGTAGTGCATTTTGCCACAGCACTGAGTACCATTGTCGTATTCCGAAAGGATATCCTTGAAATCCTGAAAGGCTTGCTAGCGTTCCGATGGAACGATGAAACCCAGTTTGTCTTTCGGATTATACTCTCGATGATCCCAGCCGTCGTTATCGGGTTGTTTTTTGAGGAGGAACTGGAGCAGTTTTTTGGTGGAAAGATTATCTTTGTTGGCAGCATGCTGCTGATCACTGCACTTCTCCTTTTTCTCGCCGATAGGGCCAAAAATACCGGCAAACCTGTCTCCACCACGCACGCTATCATCGTTGGGCTTGCACAGGCAATCGCGATGCTGCCGGGTATTTCCCGATCCGGTGCTACGATTTCTACTTCTGTATTATTGGGCATTGATAAAGAAAAAGCTGCCCGATTTTCTTTCCTAATGGTACTTCCATTGATAATAGGCAAAATAGGCAAGGACATCGTAGACGGTGCCCTAAATTATGAAAGCGAAGGATTTGGGGTAATGGCGGTTGCATTTGTCGCAGCCTTCATAGCCGGTCTATTTGCTTGTTCTTGGATGATTCAGCTGGTAAAGAAAAGTAAGCTGACCATATTTTCCGTTTATTGCCTGATAGTAGGGCTTATAGCAATTGTAGGTGGATGGATCGTGTCATGACAGACGAGGGTATCGTCTTTTTGATCGACAAGCCGTATGGCTGGACGTCATTTGATGTCGTAAAGAAGGTAAGGAATGCATTGCGAGTCAA
Organism: Lunatimonas lonarensis; assembly: GCF_000390185.1. Lineage (GTDB taxonomy): Bacteria > Bacteroidota > Bacteroidia > Cytophagales > Cyclobacteriaceae > Lunatimonas > Lunatimonas lonarensis. Next base: position 19,588 of record NZ_AQHR01000001.1, read on the forward strand.
AAAAGTAGGCCATGCAGGCACTCTTGATCCACTTGCTACCGGACTCCTAGTCGTATGTGCCGGTAAGATGACCAAACAAATCGACCGCTACCAAAGTCAGGAAAAAGAATACGAAGGAACCTTTGTGATCGGGAAGACAACGGAGTCCTTTGATTTGGAACGGGAAATCAAAGATGTTTCGGAGATTGGCCATATTCAGGCAGAGGATCTGTTGGCTGCCAGTACAAAGCTGACAGGTGACCTTTTGCAGGTGCCACCTATGCATTCGGCCATTAAAAAAGATGGGAAGCGGGTATACCTAGCCGCCCGAAAAGGTGAAACAGTGGAAATGGATCCTAGACCGGTGACGGTCAGCGATTTTGAAATTACAGGCGTTAACCTGCCAGAAGTCCACTTTCGGATTGTTTGCTCCAAGGGGACCTACATACGAAGCCTCGCCCGAGATTTTGGAGAGCTTCTGGGGGTTGGGGCATATCTATCGCGCCTGGTCAGAACCCGGATTGGAAACCTTCGTTTAGATGATGCAGATCAATTGCCAGACCTAATCGAAAAATTGAAAGAAGCGCGGCATGAAAATCCATAGGGATTTGAATAAACTCCCAAAAATCAAGAACCCCGTGGTGACGATTGGCACCTTTGACGGCGTTCACCTTGGTCACCAGAAAATACTGGTGAGACTTCAGGAGATTGCCGCGCAAAACGGCGGAGAGTCTGTTTTGGTTACCTTTTGGCCGCATCCCCGTCTGGTACTGAAACCTGAAAGCCCCCCCATCAAATTGCTTTCAACCGAAGCTGAAAAGCAACGTTTACTGGCTTCTTTCGGTATTGATCATCTCATCAGCATTCCTTTTGATTCAGAATTTGCGGCAACGACTTCGGAGGATTTTATCCAACAGATCCTGGTGGAGAAAATAGGTACCCAAACACTGGTAATCGGGTATGACCACCGATTTGGCAAAGGCCGAGAAGGCGGGTTTGAGTATTTGCAGGCAAACCAGGAGCGGTTCGGCTTTGAATTGGAAGAGATTTCAAGGGAAGATATCGACCAAATTGGGATTAGTAGCACCAAGGTTCGTCACGCATTGGAATCCGCTGACCTGCAGACTGCCAGAAACTTTCTGGGAAGGCCCTATGAGCTTTCCGGAACGGTTATAAAAGGGAACCAATTGGGAAGGGAACTCGGTTATCCGACAGCCAACATATACCCGTCAGAACCCCATAAACTCATACCAAAAGATGGTGCCTACGTGGTTAGGGTCACCCACCGAGGGTCTGAATTCAAAGGAATGCTGAATATAGGAAACCGGCCAACGCTCTCCGAATCGCCTCAGACCATAGAGGTTCACCTCTTCGATTACGAAGGGGATCTGTACGGAGAGACATTGGAAATCCATTTTCTCAGATATCTCCGAGGCGAAAAAAAATTCCAAAATCTCGCCGAATTGAGAGCACAACTGGAAAAAGACAAAAACGAGGCACTGGCCTTTTTTCGAATAAACTAGGAAAGACCCGGCAAGGGCACGCCAAAGGCTCCAAAATATCGGATAGCCGGATTTAAAAACAATAATTATAGAAAGATGAAGAAATCAGAAATCAACTTCTCAGTTACACTTGACGAAAAAAACCTTCCCAAGTCTATTGAGTGGAATGCCACCGACAAGGAAGCGGAGGGCATGGAATCTACCCGGAGCATAAGCCTGAACGTCTGGGACAACTTAAACCATAACACCCTGCGCATCGATCTTTGGACTGATGACATGTCGGTAGTCGAGATGAAACGCTTTTATATAGACATACTGGGCGGGATGGCACAGACGATCCTAAATGCCACGGGCGACGAGTATTACGCAGAAGAAATAAAAGACCTTTGCGACAGACTGGTAACGCACGTGAATGAAGAAAATAAAAAACAATAATTGTCCTTATACTTTGCCTGATTTATCTCGAATGAAACGGTTATTCCAATTTTTTAAACCGTTTCATTTGCAAAAATTACCAAAATTTAATTATCACAGGAAGACATCCTAATTTTTTGATAAAATACATAGGCAGCAATTTGCCGATCTAATGATTTAGCATTAAAAATTGCCAAATTTCAAATTTAAATTGAAAAAAAACACCTAGAAAATTCACCAACTTTTTGGTAAATTTCGTTTAGATCATCATTAACCAAGGCAAAACAGTAAACAGCTTTCAACAAAAAATCCATTTTAAGCACAACGGCAACAAATTCAATTAGTTGAGTACGATAAACCTAAAATCTATATGCAGCACACGTACCTCTTTACCAAAAAAGTATCGTTGTTGGTTTTCTTGGGTGCCATCCTACTGCTGCCAGCAGCGGTAGCCCAACAAACCATCATCTCGGGAAAAGTAACCGAATCAGATACCAAAGATGCACTTATCGGCGTCAATATCCTTGTCAAGGGACGGGTATTGGGAACAGTAACGGACATTAATGGTAACTTTAACCTACAGGTAAACCAATCGCCTCCCCTTACTTTGGTGTTTTCCATGGTTGGTTTTACTACCCAGGAAATTGAAATCACCCAGGCGGAGGTAAGGGGACTGAACGTTTCCTTGGCAGAGCAAACCTTTCTGGGACAGGAAGTGGTGGTATCGGCGTCCCGCGTAGAGGAGAGCATCCTGCAATCTCCGGTATCTATCGAGAAAATGGACATTTTGGCCATCCGGGAAACAGCCTCCGACTCCTACTACAAAGCCATCGCCAATCTAAAGGGGGTAGATGTCACCTCGTCCTCGATCAATTTTCAAATCCTTAATGCCCGCGGGTTCAACTCTACCGGAAACACCCGATTTGTGCAGCTAACGGACGGAATGGATACTCAGGCTCCGGCATTGAACTTCCCTATAGGCAACCTGAACGGTCCCTCTGAGTTGGATGTTGAGAGCGTGGAATTTATACCAGGCGCGGCATCTGCGCTATATGGCCCCAACGCATTTAATGGTATCCTACTGGTAAACAGTAAAAGCCCCTTCGAGTACCAGGGACTAAGTGCTTTTTACAAGCAAGGATTCAACCATATTAACGGGAGACCCGGTGAGCCCACTTCGCCCCAACCCATGTATGAGGGTGCAATTCGGTATGCACATGCATTTAACAACAAGTTCGCATTCAAGATCAGCGCATCTTTTCTTGAGGCAACCGACTGGCATGGCACTGACCCAACCGACCTAAACCGCGAGGCACAGGGCAATCTGCCCTTTAACCCCGGCGAGAATCAGGTACACGTATTCGGGGATGAGGTATCCAACAATATCGGTCTCCTCCGCAACGTGGCTGCCATCCAAGCACAAGCAAACGCACTTGGTTTGGGAGGTTACATTGGCAGTATCCCAGACCAGATCGTTTCGAGAACCGGATATGAAGAACGGTATCTAGTGGACTATGGCGCAAAAAACTACAAACTCAACGGTGCACTACACTACCGGATCAACGACCGGTCCGAACTTTCCTATACCCTGAACTATGGAGCGGGCACCTCGGTATATACAGGCGCACAACGGTACTCGCTAAACAACTTCCACATCACCCAGCACAAGCTGGAGCTAAAAGGGGACAACTACTTTGTAAGGGCCTACACTACCCGAGAAGACTCCGGTGATTCCTACATAGCCGACCTCCTCGGTGTAAACATCAACGATGCGTGGAAAAACAACGCGACGTGGTTTGGGGAGTATACCCTGAACTACATGGGGGCACTGGCACAGCAGCAGGTAGCCCCCGGTGCCATGGGAACGGCAGCTCAGCAAGCGCAGGCCCATCAATTTGCAAGGCAACAGGCGGATGTAGGGCGATTTGCACCGGGATCCGCGCAGTTCAACCAAGCTGCCTCCCAAATCCGTAGCCAAGTGATTCCTCAAGGAGCACTTTTCAATGACCAATCCCAGATGAATATGGTGGAAGGTCAATATAATTTTAAAAATGAAATCCAGTTTATGGACCTGTTGGCGGGCGGTTCCTATCGTATCTACGACCTACGGTCCAACGGTACCATATTTGCGGATGTGGAGGGGAATGATATCACCATTCAAGAGATAGGGGCCTTTGTACAGGGAGCCAAACGGGTAGCAAATGATAAGCTTAAAATCACCGGATCCATCCGGTACGACAAAAACGAGAACTTCGATGGTCAGTTCAGTCCCCGGATTTCTGGTGTCTGGACGGAGGGAAACAGCAATTTTAGGGCATCTTACCAAACCGGCTTCCGAATGCCTACTACCCAAGGCCAACATATTGACCTTAACGTGGTTTCTGCGCGACTGATCGGTGGCCTACCATTTTACCGGGAAAAATACAACATATTTGATAACGCCTTTAGTCTAGCTTCAGTACAGAGGTATGCAGCAGCAGTCGGTGCAGGTGCCAGCCCGGTTGATCCAGCGGCAACGGCATTGCTCCAACGTGTAGAGTCTCTTCCCGATCTCCGACCGGAACAAGTGCAATCCATGGAAGTCGGATACAAAGGACTGCTCAACAACAACCGATTGTTGATAGATTTTGCCTACTACTACAACATCTACAACGATTTCATCACACAGACCGCGGTACGGAAAGCGCCAGGTCCGGTATTTCCCGGAGCCGCACTGAACACCGATCAGGGGGCGATCAATGCCATCAATGCCCCAACCCTTCTCACTCCGGTAACCATACCCGGTCAGGAAAACACCTTTCAGACGTACACAAACGTGGTGGACAGAGAGGTCAGGGCACATGGTGCCGCTATCGGTATTACCTATAACTTACCGAAGAACTACACTATAAGCGGAAACTACAACTTTAACCGGCTGATCACCGAGTTTGAAGAAGGGTTCATATCGGATTTCAACACACCGGAACACAAAACAAACATCATGTTCGGCAACAGAAAGGTAACCAAAACCCTTGGTTTCAACGTCGCCTATCGATACCAAACGGGCTTCAGGTGGGAGTCTTCCTTTGCGCAAGGAGATGTACCGGAGTTCCACAATGTAGACGCGCAAGTTAGCTATCGGTTAAGCAGCCTTAAGAGCATCGTAAAACTGGGAGGTTCGAACGTATTCAACAACCGATACATTCTCAATTTTGGAGGCCCGACCATCGGTGCTATCTACTACCTCTCCATCACGTTCGACGAACTTTTGAACTAAAACCTGCCCATAACCATGAAAACGATCATCAAATCAATATTCGTAGTTCTTCTGGCGCTGGCGGCAGCCTGTAATTATGACTTTCCTGAAACGCCAGTAGTAGAACCAAGTGCCGGACAAGCGGACTTTACCAAAATGGTAACGTTAGGTTCATCCATTACCGCCGGTGTCATGGATGGTGCACTTTATAACCGATCCCAACAGAACTCCTTCGCGGTGATCTTGGCCCGTCAAATGCAAGAGGTGGGTGGCGGCCCCTTCAATGTGCCGGAGATCAACGCAGAAGTCGGTTTCTTTGGACCGGGACCTGGGGGAATAAGCTTGGGCAGACTCATCCTACGCGCCAACCCCACCACTGGTACTATTCTTCCGGATCCCATCGTTCCGGGCAATCCAATTACCCCCTTCACGGGAAATAAGGCTGCTCTGAATAACTTTGGCGTAAACAGAATCAGTCTTGGCACCGCATTGATACCAGAAACCGGTAACATCAACCAACCCAACCATCCGGCTTTCAATGCAGAGTATGCCCGTTTTGCCAGCAATCCAGGAAGCTCTACGTTGGTGGGTGATGCAGCGGCAGCGTTAGCAAACGGCGGAACATTCTTCACCTTCTGGCTGGGCAAAAACGATGTTCTGGGGTATGCACTTACCGGCGCATCCAATCCTTCAATTCTAACCTCTGATGCGGATTTTGCCAGCAGGTACAGCCTTGCCCTTGGCGCTATGCTACAGGCGAACCCGGAGGCTAAGGGGGCCGTTGCCAATATTCCCAACATAAATGTGCTCCCTTATTTTACCCTGATCCCGTGGAATGCGCTCCCTCTCACCTCAGCACAGTTGCCCCTCGCAAACGCAGCTTACCAAGCATACAACCAGGGATTGGACCAAGCATTGGCGGGGAACTTCATCACCGCAGAAGAAAGGAACCTACGCAGGATCTCCTTCCAAGTGGGGGCCAATGGTTTTGTAATGAGCGATGAAACCCTTACCGATTTGTCCGCATTCGGGCTACCCTCTATACGTAAAAGCAATGCGAACGACCGCGCAACTCTACCACTGGCACAGGTGCTTGGCACCACTGTGGGAGGCAATCCGCTGAATATTGTCGGGTTAACAATTCCAGTAGGCGATGAATACGTTTTGATCCCCTCAGAGATAGCGGAAATCTCCCAAAAAATCAATACATTCAATACCATCATAGCAAATGCGGTGCAAGCCCAGAGCACTCGATTGGTTTTGGTAGATATCCACAATCTGTTGAACCGTGTACTGCAAGGCCAAATCAATGCCGGTGGGGTAGCCCTGACAGCGAGCATCGTTCCCCCTGCCGGAGGTTTTTCCGTCGACGGTGTACACCCCAATGCGAGGGCCAGTGCATTTATCGCCAACCATTTTATTGAGGTAATTAATGAAAAATGGGGATCTACGATACCGAAAGTAAACCCCAATGAGTTTATGGGAAATGACCTTCCCCGATAGCATCAAATACAATAACAAAACCAAAAAAAATACAAAAGGATCAGCTGCCCATTCCGGATCAATGGGTAGTTGGTCCTTTTTTTACTATCCGTACCATCAGCTCTGGACTATCGAATTTATAAGTTTAATGCAGGGGAAGGATTCACCGACATGTCTACTATAGCGTTTCCTGGACGCATGCAATCACTCGGGCCAAGTCATCCTCAGTAAGGTTAGAGCCACTTGGAAGGCAAAGTCCTTTATCAAAGAGGGAAGAAGCGACGGATCCGCCCACAAAGGGCATCTCCTTGTAAAGCGGCTGAAGGTGCATGGGCTTCCAGATAGGCCTTGCTTCAATATTGCTCTTCATGAGACCTATCCGAATATCCTCGCGGGTAATACCAGCCGTCAAATCAGGACTAACGAGGAGCGTACTTAGCCAGCGATTCGAATGGGAACCCGCAGGTTCATCTTTGAACACCAGTCCTTCAAATTCTTGCAGTTCGGCTTTGTAACGCGCAAAATTACGACGTCTCTGATCTATCCGAATGGAAAGCACTTCCATCTGTCCGAGGCCTATTCCGGCAGAAATATTACTCATCCGATAGTTATATCCCAACTCAGTATGCTCATAATGGGCATAATCCTCCCTCGCTTGTGTCGATAGAAACAGGGCACGGTCTACGAATGCCTTGGTTTTGGAAACAAGCGCCCCCCCACCGCTGCTGGTGATTATTTTATTTCCATTGAAGGAGAATACCCCGATATCACCGAAGGTACCACAAAATTTTTCCTGATACGTTGACCCAAGTGCCTCAGCCGCATCCTCGATAATGGGTATGCCATAGCGGTCGGCTACTTCGCGTATTTCATGCCATTTTGCGGGCATACCATATAGGTCAACTGCTACGATCGCTTTGGGGAGTTGCGCCCTAGCGCCGATCTTACCTGAAAGACAGTGCTTGATCGCATCCTCAAGTGCCTGCGGGCATAGGTTCCAGGTATCAGGCTCGGAGTCAACAAAAACAGGAAGTGCTTCTTGGTAACGAATTGGGTTTGCGGAAGCTGCAAAGGTTAGGCTCTGACAGATTACATAATCGTCCTTTTCCACCCCCAAAAGAATCATCGCCAAATGGAGCGCAGCCGTACCTGAGGAAAGCACCACTGCATGACCGCACCCGGTAAATTTGACGATTTGCTCCTCAAATGCGTCTACATTGGGACCGTGCGGGGCTACCCAATTTGATTCAAAGGCCCTCTTGACATAAAATTCCTCGCTGCCTCCCATATGAGGAGAGGAAATCCAAATCTTGGCCGATTTTCCCTGCGAGAATCCAACCCGGGCTTTGTCTATAGCTTTTTCCATAGAATCATTGGTTAACCGGTTTGGTAATAGACTCAAAAATTCCATACTCTCTCACCACTGGGCGGTTTCACTTGAAACAGCCCGCTCAACTGTCGAAATAACGGAAATTTTTATTGAATAAGAGAACTATCCCGGAGGAATATTTTCACCTCGAAAATCAAAACCTACTCTTTCGTTAAATGGCGATTTAATTGTTACCGTTAAACGGCGGCATCGGCTCCGTTGGGCTATGATTGACCCCCTCCCTTGTAAACACCTTAACCAGGGTTAAACAGATAATGCGAATGTCAATAAAAAAACCAATCCTATCTACGTATTCCGCGTCATATTCAAATTTACGTGTCCAAGAAATGGAATTCCGACCATTTACTTGAGCCAGACCAGTAATTCCCGGCCGTACTTCGTGTCGCCTTGCCTGCATGGCAGAGTAAAGGGGCAAATACTCGACTAAAAGTGGCCTAGGCCCCACCAAACTCATGTCCCCTTTTAGCACATTGATCAGCTGCGGAAGTTCATCCAACGACAGTGCACGTACCCGGCTTCCAAATGCCGTGATTCGCTGGCCATCTGGAAGCAGTAAACCAACCGCATCCCTTTTATCATTCATTGTCTTGAACTTCAATATGTTAAATGGCTTTTGGTTTTGTCCGATCCGTTGTTGACGAAACCAAACATTACCGGGGTTTTCAATGAAAAGAATGCATAATACGATTAAAAATACAGGGCTAAAAACCATCAAAGCGATACTCGCCCCAAAAATATCCATTGCTCGTTTAAAATATTTTTTGTAAATCATGCTGGGAAACGATTTTCCAACCATCGCTCAGAGTATCCTCAAAAGAGAAAATAAACAGGATTAGAATGGAAAAGCCCGTTAGTACTGGAACTAAAATTACACAATAGAAATGAAATATCTGTTACTGTCTGTCTCTTTTGCCTTTTTGATTGCGTGTAACCACAAAACCGATACCTATTCCGAACTTGGAAACAACGGTTGGCTGAAAGGGAGCGATGAAGAAAAAATGGAGGAGATTGCCCACCAACTCGGTGGTTTTAGTCGAACCATGGTAGAAGTCAGTTATCGGTACAGTGAACTGTATTGGGCAGGCGAAGACCAAAATTGGAAATATGCAGAACATCAGCTTGAGCATCTGGTAGAAGCCCTAGAAGATGGCCTCACCCGGAGACCAGTCCGAGCTACGTCCTCAAAGGATTTTTTGGAAAAAACGGTTCCCTCTGTAGAGGAAGCCATTGCCAGCGAAGACAAAGCGGTCTTTGACGAAGGTTTCCGAACACTGACCCTCGGATGTAACGTCTGCCATGCCAAAGAAGGGGAAGGATTTATTCGAATCCAGAAGCCACTTGTGCGAAGCTCACCTGTACGCTTTTGATAATCCCTATAGCAAATGACTGAAATAGCTTAGAAAGTACGCTTTGGCCCTTTCCAAGTCGTCGGGAGTATCAATTGCCACGGCCTGATGTTCCGTATGGATCATTTTGATACGAACGCCATTTTCCAATAACCTTAGCTGTTCCAGCATTTCAGTCCGTTCCAGTCCGGATTTCTCCCACTGGGTAAAGGCCATCAAAAGCTCCTTTCGGTAGGCATAGATACCGATATGACGATAGTAATTGACCCTAGCCGGAGATTCCCGTATGTACGGAATAGGAGACCGACTAAAATACAGTGCAAACTGATCCTTGTCAATGACCACCTTTACCGTATTGGGGTTTTGGACCTGGGCTCCATCGGTAATGGTTGTCATGAGAGAAGCCACCTGAACAGTCGGATCCGTAAAGGTTTCCACCAACTCGCTCAATGACACCCTATCTTGAAAGGGCTCATCGCCCTGAACATTAACCACCACATCCGCATTCATCTCCGCAGCGGCCTCTGCTATCCGGTCTGAACCGCTTTCGTGCTCCTGCCTGCTCATAAATACCGACCCTCCTTCCGCTTGAACCACCCGAGCGATATCTTCGTGGTCAGTTACCACCACTACCTCGTCAAAAACCCCGGTAGCTACCGTACTTAAATAGGTTCGCGCAATTAGGGGCTTCCCGTAAAGGTCTGCCATCAGTTTGGCAGGAAATCGAGTGGCGCCAAACCTGGCAGGAATAAGCGCAATTGTTTTCATGTGTTTATAATTGTAATGAATTTAGCCAGTACAAACTCCCAAGTTAGGGGTAAAATTAGACAAAATTCGTGCTATAATTCGGCGGTATTCCAAAAAATAGCTGCCTCCGTAAAAAGTACTTTCGACTTAATCGGTGCACAAAGAGGGGTAAAAAAATCAACAATCCAACTGCCGATACGACCAACCGTCATACTTTTTGCTTATTTTTAAAAGTAAATCAAATCTATGGTTCTGATTCATAGGTAAAATCGCTAAATCCAGAAATAAATCGTTTACCACCCATTCACACAAACCATGAAACCAAACTTACCACACTTTCTAGTCGTGCTGCTTGGACTCTTTGTCTTCCCCCTCTTTGGGCAACAATCGGAATACGTGTCTTTCCATTACGAAAAACATGAATATAGAATCCCCATGCGCGATGGAGTTCATTTGCATACGGTCGTCTACACACCCAAAGACAAAAGCAAGGCATATCCCATATTAATGCAACGAACCCCCTACAGTGCAGGGCCGTATGGCGAGGGCAATTTTCGTACTTCTATTGCCCCCTCTCCCTATTTAATGGAGGATGGCTATATTGTAGTCTACCAAGACGTACGGGGAAGGTGGATGTCAGAGGGAGCTTACGACAATATGCGTCCGACCCTCCCCGTAAGGAATAATAAATCCAAGGAGATAGACGAAAGCACGGACACCTTTGATACGATTGATTGGTTGTTGAAAAATGTGAAAAACCACAACGGAAAGGTAGGCATGTGGGGAATTAGCTATCCGGGTTTTTATTCCGCTGCAGCTCTGCCGTTTGCTCATCCCAACCTCAAAGCCGTATCTCCCCAAGCTCCGATCGGAGACTTTTATTTTGACGACTTCCACCACAATGGGGCCTATTTTCTGAGCTACTGGCTGGCCACCACTGTCTTTGGATACCAAAAACCAGGGCCGACGGACGAGCCATGGTACGAGATGGTTGATCCAGGGACAAGGGATGGATACCAGTTTTTTATGGACATGGGTTCCCTAAAAAACGCTGACAAGTACTACGGAGAAGACAATTTCTTTTGGCAACAGCTGAAAGAAAACCCAGATTACAACGAGTTTTGGCAAAAACGATCTATCATTCCACACCTTAAGGACATTAAGCCCGCCGTCATGACCGTGGGTGGGTGGTTCGACGCAGAAGACCTCTACGGACCACTCTCAATCTATAAAACAATCGAAAAAAACAGTGAATCTGCCTACAACACCCTCGTAATGGGCCCTTGGTCCCATGGCGACTGGGCCGGTGAACCCGGTGCCCAAACCGTATCCAGCATGTATTTTGGGGATTCCCTTTCCACTTGGTATCAAAAAGAAATTGAATTCGTGTTTTTTGACCATTTTCTGAAGGGGCCTGGAGACGGAAAAACGGGATTACCAGAAGCATATCTATTCGATACAGGCACCAACCAATGGGAAACCTTCGCTCAGTGGCCACCAAAGGAGGCCAGAAAAGTGAATTACTACTTGCAGGATGAGGGAAAACTGACCACCGAGCAACCCGATGGATTCGGGTACCAGGAATTTATCTCAGACCCAAAAAAACCGGTACCTTACAGCCAGGACATCAAGCTGAATTTTACGCCCAGAAAATACATGGCAGACGATCAGCGGTTCGCCGCGAGGAGACCGGATGTACTTGTGTTCGAAACGGATGTACTTGACGAGGACATCACCCTTGGAGGGGAAATTATGGCAAGATTGCGCGTGTCGACCAGTGAGACAGACGCAGACTGGATCGTAAAACTTGTCGACGTATTTCCTGGAGACACGCCAAACCACGATTACGTGCAGGAAGGCATGGACATGGGCAACTACCACCTGAAGGTTAGATCGGAGGTCATCCGGGGAAGGTATCGAGAGAGCTTCTCAGACCCCAAGCCATTCGTGCCCCATGAGGTGACTGAGGTAGACTTTAGGCTCCAGGATGTGCTCCACACGTTCAAAAAAGGCCACAAAATTCAAATTCAGATCCAAAGTACCTGGTTTCCACTGATCGACCGGAACCCTCAACGATACGTAGAAAACATCTTCAAGGCAGCGGATAGCGATTTTGTGAAAGCGACGCATAGGGTCTATCACTCTATCTCCCACCCCACCCACCTGGAGGTTCAGGTATTGGAAAGAAAGTGAGTCTTAGCCCACACATACCAATAATAGCGCAAATACTACCCAAAAAAGCCATTATAAACCTACAAATCCTGTCCAATTCATTTAACCATCAACCAGAATGTACAAAGCACTTCTTGTAGTATTGACTGTCATGCCCTCCTTTCTGTTCAGCCAGGTTCCCACGGTAACGCGAAACCAGGTAGTCGCCCGGATGGTGGATGAGGTAGAGGTCGATAATCTTCGAAATTACCTCGAAAACCTGGTAGGATTTGGTAGCCGACATACCCTAAGTGAAGATCAGCCTACCCGTGGAATAGAAGCGTCCAGGCAATATGTGCTGGCACTATTCAATGAGTTCGCCAAGACTTCTGGGGGAAGACTAACCGCCGAAATCGACTACTATACTGAAAAGGCCGATGGCCGTCGGGTAGATAGGGATACCCGAACCGGCAATGTGATGGCAACACTCAAGGGTACCGACCCAAACGATGACCGGGTTTTTCTAGTGAGCGCCCACATTGACACCCGGGTCTCGGATGTAATGGACAGGCAAAGCGACTCGCCAGGTGCCAACGACGATGGTTCGGGTGTGGTGGCCGTGTTAGAGATGGCCCGAATACTTAGCAAGCGACCCTTCCCGGCCACGATCGTGTTTGCCATTGTCTCAGGCGAAGAACAAGGCTTGCTAGGTGCCGACTACCTCGCCAAAAAAGCAAAGACCGAAAACTGGAACTTGGTGGCCATGCTGAACAACGACATGATAGGCAACAGTGCCTCCAATGGCACCCAGTTGCGGGACAATACCAGACTTCGGGTATTCTCAGAAGGGATCCCCATGGTGGAAACCGAGCAGATGGAGGCCATCCGAAAAGTCACAAATGGGGAAAACGACAGCAAGTCACGGCAGCTTGCACGTTATATCAAAGATGTGGGCGAACGCTATGTAGATCAGTTGGAAATAAAACTCATTTACCGAAATGACCGATTTATGCGGGGTGGAGACCACACACCCTTTGCCCGGCAGGGATTTACTGCCATCCGTCTTTGCGAGTTCAATGAAAATTATTACCAACAGCACCAGGACCTTCGAACCGACGATGGAGCGGATTATGGAGACCTTATAGACCACATTGACTATGAATACCTGCGCAAAAATACCGCGGTAAACGTGGCCGTACTGGCAAACCTGGCCTCTGCACCTTCCGTCCCACGGGACGTGTCCCTAGACCTAAGCCCGAGGGCTGTTTCTATCGAGAACATAAACCATACACTGTTGAAGTGGAATGATCCTGAACAGGGTACTGCTACTGGCTATTACGTATTGATGCGGGAAACCAGTGCATCGATGTGGGAGAAGAAGTTTTACACTACCGACAAATCCCTGATGCTTCCTTACTCCAAAGACAATTACTTCTTTGCTGTTCAAAGCGTAGGGGAAGGCGGGGTTGAAAGTCTTGCTGTCTTTCCCCAGCCCGTTAGATGATAGGGAATGCTGCATTTAGCACATGAATAAACGCCAAAAGGGCTTTCCCAACGTATTGGAAAAGCCCTTTTGGCGTTTATTATCAAACATTATCGGTTAAAAAGTGCACTCTTGTTGATATGACCATCGGTATCCACATACCAGTTCGCATATTGCTGACCTCCTGATTTAACCCAGTCGGCAAAACGCAGATAAGCTTTTGTGAAATCAACCTTTTCGGAAGTATAACCAACACTGCGTGGTATGTGCAGTGCCCAATTGAATCCTCGTTTACTAACAAAGTAGCGGCTTTGACCTGGCACTGATTGATCATCACCTGATCCGAACAACGATACGTCCATCAGATCTGTGGGCTTTTTGTTCATCAAGTGCACCTCTCTGGATCTATCCTGATTGACTATCATAAAAGGATTGTAGGGGGCAGAACCAAGGTCCGTCTTTCTCACCGCCTCGGTGAAAACGATGGTTATCCGAATCGTGTCTGCCGGATGGACCGTGTTCTCAGGATAAACGTTGGCCATAACCGGGAAATTTCGGTTCACGTCGTCAGCTACTACTACCGTTGTTAGACGCTGTCCATCCTCCACACCTGTTTGACGGGTCTTAACGTATCCGGCTGTATGTCGATACCCTTTTACAGATTCCACTTTATCGGCGGGTATGGGCAATTCCACCCCAAATCCATTTTTGAACGCCGCCCCGGTAGCACGAACGACCGCCGTAAAATTTACTTCTTTGATGCGGTTTTGTGCATCGGACACCTCATTTACCTGATAATCCACGACCAAGTCATTTAGGTCATAATCACCGTAACTTGGCCAAAGATCTTCGAACAGCAATGTTCCGAAGGTTGCCTTTCCAGGTGAATAATTGTTGAATGCACGGGCTGGGTCATCTGGGTATTCATCGGTTTCATCGGATACACCATCGCCGTCCCGGTCTTTAATGTCGGCTTCTATTTTGGCATAATCCGATAAATCCACACTGGTGATCGGATTCCAGGAAGCGTAGAATACCACGTCATTGAAATCATGGTCACATCCACTCTCATCGCGCTTGATGTCCTCCCAGCCCATTAGCAGAACCCGGTCCGTGGCATCGTACAAGAAGACCATGTGATCTCTCAAGTTGGTATCGCGAATGGAAGAATTCAGGTCTGGGTCCGCATACAAAGTCCATCTTCCCGCGGTAATGGCACTGTTTCTCCATCCATCTGCGATCAAAAACCAGCCAATGTTCGTCCCTTTTTCGAAAACGCCATCCAAGGGTCCCCGAAGCTTTACTTTATCTCCCGAGGCAAGCACGCCTGCCTGAATATTTGGGTAAATGACCGTTCGGTTTTTAATCTCTGCCGCTGTTTTGGGCTTTTCTCCATCTTTGTACCAATAATAACCGATCACGTTCCGGTATCCAGCTCCCGTATGCACATACGTGATCCATACTTCAGCATCTTCGTTCAGATGTAGCTCTCTAGAATATTTTTGATTTAAAAACTCAGGACTATGTTTCCTTACGTCCGCTCTCTCCGGCAAACTCGCATTTACATTTTTCAACAGTTGCGCGGATATTTTATCGGGCGTTTCCAAATAATTAGGCCGTCCTTGGGAGTTCCACGTGCCAAGGTTCAGAAGATCGGAAACTGTTTCGACCCGAGCATTGGCGGATTCAGTAGTTTGGTAAAAAGAATCGGGAAGAATACTCGGCTTTGCGGCATCGAAAGAATATACCACCTGCCTGCCAGTGACGGGTACCACCGCAATAGGTTCCACGCCAATGTAATCGCTTGTAAACCATAATTCATTTAAATGGCGGGGTATTTCCAAAGACGTAAGGCCAGTGCCCTGATCATTCAACCGAATTTGGGACATCTGCGTGCCACCTTTTGAAGGATTGCCATCGTAAACCCTGTAAACAACGTGAGGAATGGCTATACCCTCTCCTGTTACGGCCGAAACCGTCAGCTCAACTTGCTTTGTAGTAGAGAAATCAAACCCACTCGGGACGGTGATACCCAAGTACCCCTCTCTGATTTCGTCCAGTGGAGTTCGGTCGATGGTTTCACGGAAATCGCAGGAGCTGATTGCTGTGAACATCGCAAGTGTTAGAATTAATAAGCTGTTTGTTTTCATAATCGTAATGGAAAAGTTTCCGTCTCTTATAAACGTTATGTAAAAGTACGCTAAAGAGAAAGGCCAGATGAAAATAGTAGTTCAAATGCATCTACTGATCGCCAAAACCACCAAAAGAATCGACAAACAGCAACCCAGAAAATGGATACCCTACAAAGTACCCACCAACGCCTTCAAATAAGTTCCGTACCCACTTTTTCCGAGTCTATCTGCAAGCCTGAGCAATTGGTTGTCGTCAATGTAACCGCTTCGGTAAGCAATTTCTTCTATGCAGCCAATTTTAAGCCCCTGCCGCTCTTCAATTACCTCTACAAACTGACCTGCCTGTAACAGTGACTGATGGGTGCCTGTATCCAACCAAGCCGTTCCCCGGTTCAGAATGCCTACATTCAGTTTACCGTTCTTTAGATATACGTTATTGACATCGGTTATTTCCAGTTCGCCCCGCACGCTGGGTTTGATGTTCTTTGCTATCTCTACCACATTATTGTCGTAAAAGTAAAGTCCCGGAACAGCATAGTTGGATTTGGGATGGGCAGGTTTCTCTTCTATGCTGATCACTTTTTCGTCTTTATCAAATTCGACCACACCATAACGCTCCGGATCATTGACATGGTAGGCAAATACAACACCCCCATCCGGGTCGGTATGCTTTACCAAAGTAGGCTGCAAACCAGTACCATAAAAGATGTTATCCCCCAGGATCAATGCCACCTTGTCATCCCCAATAAATTCCTCTCCGATGATAAAGGCTTGGGCCAAGCCCTCCGGTTTTGGTTGAACCGCATAGGAAAACCGGCAGCCAAGTTGGGATCCATCTCCCAACAACTTCTGAAACGAACCGATATCCTCCGGCGTCGAAATGATCAAAATATCCTGGATAAAGGACATCATCAGTACAGATAAGGGATAGTAAATCATCGGTTTATCGTATACCGGCATCAACTGCTTGCTCACGGCTATGGTAAGCGGGTAAAGGCGGGTTCCAGAACCCCCTGCTAAAATAATTCCTTTCATGTGTTTATAATTGTTTTTTAGAGGTCACAACTTAGTCCCGGTTCATCGGGACGCCTACCTTCCGGCAGGCAGGTCACATAAAAATGGTCATCCCAGTGTGTGACTTCTAGGTTAAGCCTGCCTGTCCGGTAGGCAGACTCAATTTCATATAGCTGTTTTATCATGTGTTATAAAAATAAAAACATAAAATTATAAAAATTACGAACAAATCGAGATAATTTCGCCTGAAAATTCGATGCCTTTTTTATCACAAAAAATGGCACCAGACGTTAATAGTTAAACGAAACCGCCGAAAGCCACCTATGAAAATCATGCAGAATATAAAGCCAAACACTGCCACTTCCCTTTTGTTCTTTTTCCTGTTCCTTCTGTTTCACCACGTTTCCCACGGCCAAAGTTTCTATAAGGAGAAAATTCCTCGGGAGAATTACCTGCAGGCCGGCTTCGGCCCATCGTTTATGTACGCCGATAACGGCGGTTCGCTCGCCCGCTTGGATTTCAACGTCAGACCCTCTCTATCTGTGAGCTATGCCAGAAGCATCAACTCTCACGTTGATCTGCGGACCACCTTTGGGTATCAGTTTTACAAAAGCCGCGAAATGTCCTATTATAACAGCAATATAATCGATGGTTGGGTACAACGTGAACAAGCGGTCGAAGCGAGCTCGAATATCATTTTTGCGGATGTGATGCCCACATTTAATTTGTTCCAACAGGATGGACATGCCTACAGAAACCAAATCAACCTATATGGAGGTGCCGGGCTTGGCATACTCATGGCCATCAATCGGGAAACTATGGTAAAAAACCATGCTACCTACATTGAAAACAAGATCCGCTCTTCAGTTTACCTGCCCGTTCGGGGAGGGATTTGCTACAAGCTAGACCTCTACTCAGACTTGGCCTTCGAAGCTGGTTTTTTGGTGTCCTTCTCGGATAAGATCGATGGTCTAAACCAATACAATGCATTTACAGACATTCTGTTCCAAGGACAGATCGTCTATCGCAGATACCTGTCCAAGTTCAGGGGGGTAAACTGACCATTTTTGGCAGAATCGGGAACTTTTGAACAGATACCGTGTTATTAAATGTATATACATTAATTTCCGTAAATCGGTTTTATCTATGACACGCATCAAAACAATCAGACAGCTCGGTGCACAATGGGTCACCCAGGATCCTTTCTTATTCTGTGCCTACCATCACGATGTATTTCCCCGCGGAAATGGACAATTGGGTCCGGACGCATCGTTGGAAGGCCGCCTCATTGGGCGGGATTTTCAGGAAAAGGACGGCTGGAGCATGTACCATGGCAGCAAAATACCTGGATTTCCCTCCCATCCCCATAAAGGCTTTGAAACGGTCACAATAGTAGAAAAAGGACTGGTGGATCACTCTGATTCATTGGGTGCGGCAGGCCGCTTTGGAGAAGGTGACGTACAGTGGATGACCGCCGGGCGTGGTGTGATGCACTCGGAGATGTTTCCCTTGCTCAACGAGGACGAAAAGAACGAACTGTTACTCTTTCAAATCTGGCTAAACCTCCCGAAGAAAAGCAAGGAAGTTTCCGCACATTTTCTGATGATGTGGCATGAACTCATCCCTGTAAAGCGCGTCGTAGATGAAGGTGGCCGCGAATCATCCATCAAAGTGATAGCCGGCAAGCTTGGGGATGTGCAAGCGCCTACGCCTGCTCCGGATTCATGGGCAGCAGATCCGGCCAATGAAGTGCAAATCTGGCATATCCACATGCAGCCGGGTGCCAAGCTAACCCTTCCGGCAGCGTCAAAAGGCATCAACCGAACCTTGTTCTTCTACTCTGGTGAGTCTATCGAAGTGGAAGGCAGGCTTATTCCTGAAAGGCATTCTTTAGATCTGGAGCCAACCGAGGAAACATCCATCCAAAACGGGACTAAAACGGGTCATTTCCTGTTTCTTCAGGGAAAACCACTGGGCGAACCAGTGGTGCAGCACGGCCCCTTTGTAATGAACAGCCATCAGGAAATCCAGCAGGCCATCTATGACTTTCAGCGTACGCAATTTGGCGGATGGCCATGGCCAAGCCAAGAACATACCCATCCGAAAGACCGGGGCAGATTTGCCCTACATGCGGATGGACGCGAAGAAGTGAAATAAACCAAAAGGGCCTGTACAAACAAGTTTTGTAAAGGCCCTTTTGGTTTATGTCTGCCACCTCTCTTTTATTTCACGAAAGAAGCCTTGGCAAGGAATTCATAGCTTTGGCGCACACTTTCAATTGGCGGATGATTATAGCGTTCCACTTCTACAAAATACTCCTTCATACCCTGTGCATAAGCCGCTTTGAATATGGCCTTAAAATCCATTTTACCACTCTGACCGATCTCTTTTTCATCTTTGATGTGTAGTAGCGGGAAGCGGCCCTTGTATTTTTTCAAATAGTCTACCGGATTATATCCTCCCTCTTGGCACCAATACACATCCAGCTCCATACAAAAAAGCTGGGGGTCTGTATTCTTCAACATAAAGTCAAACATGATCTCCCCCTCTATCTTTTCAAATTCCCGGGAATGGTTGTGGAATCCAAACATAAGACCCCTCGCTTTGGTAACCTCTCCTACTTGATTATAATAATCACACCACATCCGCAGTTCACCCAACGTTGTGGGTATGGGCATGGAAGGCTTAATTAGGTACTTTGCACCGGCTTCAGCATGGTCCTCAGCCGCCTTCTTCCACCAATCCATGGCCTCTGCGTGGGTTTCCTTGGAATAGCCCCTAGGACCGCCTACGTGGGCACTCGTCATTTCCATCCCTAAATCCCCTACCGTGGACTTAAAATCGGACGGTGACATGCCGTAAATCTTTCCATTATCGTAATTGGCAGCTTCCAGTGTTTTATAGCCGATTTTTGCCACTGATTCAAGTACTCCAGCTACGTTGTCCTTGATGTCATTGCGAAGTGAATACAGTTGGAGTCCGATTCTTTTTGATTTGGCTGTTAAAGGGTTAGCCAGCAAGCTGGAAGATCCCAGAGCACCTGCCAATGAAAGTAACGTAGTCTTCATTAAAAATTCTCGTCGTTGATTGTTCATGCGTTATCTTGGTATATTGCTTTGTTTACAGCTACAATCATACCAAATTTTGGACAAACTACCGCTGATTACGAACGATTCGGCAAAAAAGAAACCCAATAGGCTTAGAAATAACCGGGGCAAAGGAAATTTTAAGCACCCAACCCACCACCTGCCAACAAATAATTCATTACCTTAGTATATGGATTTTATACAAGCATTGCCTTATGGCGGCAAACTAAGGAACAAAAGGGTATGGACATATTGGGGATAGACATTGGTGGTTCTGGGATCAAAGGGGCTCCCGTAAACATAGAAACGGGTGAACTGACGGCAGAACGTTTTAGGGTTCCCACTCCAAAACCTGCCAAACCGGAATCGGTCGCCGAGGCGGTTAAAACGTTGGTAGATCATTTCAACTGGAAAGGCCCCATCGGCTGTGGATTCCCAACAGTAGTCAACAACGGGATGTCGGTAACAAAAAGCAACATACACAAAAGCTGGGTAGGCACCCAAGTGGATGCGTTGTTTTCCGAAAAAACCGGACTCCCGGTGACCGTAATAAACGATGCAGATGCAGCAGGTCTGGCGGAAATGACCTATGGTGCCGGTAAAGGTAAAAAAGGGTTGGTAATCACCGTTACCATCGGCACCGGATTAGGCACTGGTGTTTTTTACGACGGCAAGCTTATCCCAAATTTTGAGTTGGGACGTGTTTTCTATAAGAATGGGGAGATCATCGAATACTATGCCGCAGATTCAGCACGAATAAAAAACGACCTATCGTACAAAGCATGGGGAAAACGGTTCAACAAATTCCTAAAACACACGAAGAGAATCCTTTCTCCGGACCTGTTCATTCTCGGAGGCGGAGCCAGCAAGAAAATGGACCTGTTTGAAAATGAACTTACCGTGGATGTGCCAATTGTTGTTGCTGAAAAGAGAAACAATGCGGGAATTATCGGTGCTGCGATGGCGGCCTATCACTGGCCAAAAAAATAGGCTCCCATGAGGCTTTCCGTTAAATTGATCGCCATTTTCGCTATCTGCTTGGCAAGCAGCTGCCACAATCCGGTTGCTCAACCGTTTATACAGACGGTTAACGGAGGGGTTTCTGCCCAAACCCTGGGAGCAACGCTCATTCACGAACACCTCCTGGTTGATTTCATTGGTGCCGATGCCTACGACCCACACCGATGGCAACACGCTGAAGTGATAGACCGTGTTTTGCCCTTCCTGCTGGAAATAAAGGCTAAAGGTATCAAAAGTATAGTAGAATGCACACCCGCATTTCTGGGCCGTGATCCAGTTCTGCTAAAAGCACTGTCGGAGCGAAGTGGGTTAAACATTCTGACCAATACGGGTCTGTATGGCGCCGTAGACAACAAATTTCTCCCACCCTTTGCCCACCAAGAATCCGACCGGCAATTGGCCGACCGGTGGATAAAGGAATGGCGATTGGGAATAGAAGGTACAGGCATCAAACCTGCATTTATCAAGATAGGAGTGAACCCTGGATCCCTATCACCGCTGCATCAGAAGATGGTTCGGGCAGCTGCTCTGACACACCAACGCACTGGTCTTTTGATCGTATCCCATACAGGTCGGGCAGTTGCCGCTTTTGAGCAATTGGATATCCTGGCTGACATGGGAGTATCAGAAAAGGCGTTCGTGTGGGTTCATGCCCAGGCAGAAACTGATTATTCACTTCATGTTGCCGCCGCAAAAAGAGGTGCTTGGGTCAGCCTGGACGGAATTTCGGACAACAATGTGGAGGATTATCTGGCCATGGTTCAAAACATGAAAGCACATGGAGTATTAGACCGAACCCTGATTTCCCACGACGCCGGGTGGTTCAGCCCTGGCGAGTTAAACGGAGGGGACTTCAGGGGATTCACCACAATCCCAGACATTTTCTTGCCAATGCTGCGCTCCAACGGCTTTTCCCAAGCAGAATGCGATCTGCTCCTCGTAGAAAACCCTGCCTATGCCTTTCAGTTAACCAACCCATAGCCCAGACCGCCTGCATTACTGCCTTCCTTGATCGCCAAAGCTCACCATCCTCACCCAAAAGAAGGATTTCAATCAGCATATTGACTGATTTTTATCATACTAATTCCGTGTATTGTTTTGTTTCTTTGAGCTGTTGATTTACAGACAGGCAAGCTATTCATGTTTTTCGACATAAATCTTTCATAACCAAAACCCAAACGATCATGAAACGTATCCTAGTTCCCATCGATTTCTCCCCCTATTCCGAAGTGGCGTTCCAAAACGCGGCCAAACTTGCAGCCAAAGGAGACGCGACCATAACCTGCGTTAATGTCGTATCTACTGCATTGGATTGGGACAGCCTTTCAGAAAAGGACAAAGCCAAGCATACAGCCATTTTGGACACCGAAGCTGAGGCAAAGGACAAGTTAAAGGCCTTTGTGATGAACCATAAGGTATCGCATAATCCAGTTGAGGCGGTGGTCAAAATAGGTGTTCCGGCACAGGCCATCATCGATGTGGCCAATTCCCAAGCGGCCGACTTAATAGTCATCGGCGCCTATGGTCTCGGATTTGAGGAAGGAAAATTTGTCGGATCGACCATGCAAAAAGTACTCAGGCTAGCCGAGTGTCCGGTGTTGGCGGTAAAAAAACCCATTGACGGCAGAACCATCAAGAAAGTGACCTTCGCATCCCTGTTTAACGAAGCCAGTAAGCCTGCTTTTGTACGTATGAAGCCCCTGATCAAAATGCTGGGCGCTTCGGTTCATTTCCTTTACGTGAACACGCCGGCTAGGTTCTTGGACAGCTTGAAAGCCGAAGGATTGATGAAACAGTATGCGGCAGGCCAGGAGGACCTGGTAATCCATAAGCATGTGTTTAACCATAGCGAAGTGGAAAACGGCATTATCGCGTTTGCCGACAGTCGAAATTCAGGTCTAATTGCCATTGCGTCAAATGTCCGCACATCCAACTCTACCTATCAAATAGGTGTTACGGAAACCGTATTGTACAAAACGGATCTTCCTGTCTTGAGCGTAAAGTTTGACGTCTAGGAATCAAAGGTTGACATCCCGCCGCTTATCCCAGCGGGATGTCCTCCCTTACCAACGGCACAGGGGATTCCACTTTTTTTTGCTCCAACGCGTAGGCGAGGTGCTTGATTCCTGAAAACGATTGTTTGATCACATTTGAAAGCGTCGATACGGGGATATCCGTTTTGGCATGCCTGAGTCGTTCATACAGCTCCTGAATCATCCACGCGTAGTCGCGTTCTAATTGGACCAACAACTCTGCAAGTTCCTTTTCGTCCCGCTGGCTAAGCAGCACATGTAAACGAGCGACAAATCCGTTCATTTTTTCCTTGATTTGCTGGTGAACGTCGAAAACTAAAGACTCCCTCGAAGCCTCCATTTGCTGGATATTATGGACTATGTCTTTAAAATCCTTTGCCCCGTAGATCATTTCGCGCAGGGCGTGCATCAGATGATTTAGCTGGGCCGCCTCCTCGGAAGAAAGGTTCTGCTTTTGAAGCCCAATACCGTAGCCCGTCAACTCATCCTCCAGGGATTTGAGTTTATCGTACTCGGAGATCAGATCTTTCGGCTGGTAAATGATCTTCTTCCATACCGATGTGTTGCGCTCCGGAAGATGTTGCTTTAAAATCAGCTTTTTGACAAATTTCAGCGTGCGTTCAAACAACCAATCCGCCTCCTTCTCCAATGCGATTATCCCCACCGAGGGAACCTCCTGGGTCACATTTTTAATATAGGTAGACAAACCCTTGGGCTCATCCGATAGGAATTGCCCCCTCAGCCACCGCTCCATCGCGCCCAAAAACGGATAAAAAATCACGATACCAAATACATTGACGAGGGTATTGAGCAATACCAACTCCATCAGCGGGTCTTCCACTTTAAATACAAAAAAGGCAACGTGGATCATCTCATCTATAAAAAAGAACGTAATCACACCTGCCACCAACTTGAAAATAAAATTACTGAGTGCAAGTCTCTTCTTATCTGCCGTGCCCCCAACGGCTCCCAGTATCAACGTAAAGGTTGTACCGATATTCGCACCGATGATCATAGCGAGGGCATGCTCAATCCCGATTACTTGGGCGTTTAACGCACTGAGGACAATCACGATCGTAGCCGAGCTGGACTGGATCAAAGCCGTTATGAACACACCCAATCCCAAAAAAGCCCACAACCCAAAGCCGAGATAATCGGAAAGATCTATTTCTTCGGCCACCGACTCTATTGCACCTTTCATAAAGTCCAGGCCCAGAAACAACAGGCCAAACCCCACCAAAAACGCCCCCAAGTTGCGAAGTAAAGGCCGGCTGTTTACAAACAAGTAGGTCAGCGAACCCAATGCCAAAAAAGGGAAAGCAAAATCAGAAACACTTACCTTGAATCCGAGTGTGGCCACGATCCACGCCGTAACGGTCGTTCCCAGATTTGCTCCCAAAACAACCCCCAGCGAGTGACTCAGACTGATCATCCCCCCACCCAAAAAGGCCAACACCATGAGGGTAACCAATGAGCTGCTCTGTAAAATGGCGGTGATCACCGTACCTACGGCAATGCCTTTCCATGGCTTGTTTGTAAACCGCTGCAGCAGGTCTTTGAACGAACGGCCAACCAACTCACGAAGGGAATGCTCCAACTGATGCATACCCCACAAAAACAGCCCAATGCCAGCCAAAAACCTCCAAAAATCAAAAGATCCCTCCATGCAAACCTATTCTATGGGACAACGATGCATAAACGCTGCTCCTGGTGTAAGTGATAGATACAAGCACCACAACCGATCGGGGATCACAAAAAGGACAGCAACCTCGCCCCGCCAGCCGGTCTCATCTTCAAAGGTAGGAATAAATATTGCTGCTTTCTATGCTATCGAAGCGGGAATTCCACTACAAAGAAACATATTCGGGGAAATGCCCGAACCTTTCTATTCATCCAAAAAACAAAGCCACTGTCTATGGACAATCGTAAAAAGAATAGCCGAAATGCACCACTTTTACCAAAAAGGGGATTTAAACAGATCGATGATGCCATCGTGAAATGGAAAAGAAAGTACAGCATCACACTACTGCGCTTAAGCGTTGGCCTTGTATTTTTTTGGTTTGGAGTGTTGAAATTCTTCCCCAGTGTTAGTCCCGCAGAGGGGATCGTATTGGACACCATCCACCAAATTACTTTCGGGTGGTTGTCGGATCGACAGATTTCGGTAGGATTGGCCACCTGGGAGGCGCTGATAGGAATTGGCCTGATCGTGGGCCGGTACATGCGTGCCATTTTGTTCTTGTTGTTCCTTCAGCTGCCGGGCACCTTTCTTCCGGTTCTATTTTTCCCCGACCAGGTTTTTGAAATCATCCCTTGGGTACCGACACTGAAGGGCCAGTACATATTCAAGAATTTAGTCATTGTGGCTGCGGGGATCGTCTTGGGCTCCCAGGTTGAAGAAAAACCGCTGGGAGGGCTTCGGAAAAAAGCTCCCTGAAAAAAGCCCCCGTCCGAACAGACCGGGAATGCGCTGGAAAAGCTTGGCGCAAATGCAGAATCTTTCTTATCTTGCCTACCCAAAACAACCAAACAATCCACACTAATATGACCCAGCGAAGAAAATTTTTCAAAGATTCCCTCAAAGCAGGGGTAGGTTTTGCCCTGTTTTCCGGAATCCTATCCAAGGCCAAAGCAGGAACAATGAATTCGGTAAAGTCTCCCTACACCATCTCCCTTGCTGAATGGTCGCTTCGGGATTGGTTGAATTCAGGCAAAATATCCAACCTGGATTTTCCGGAAACCACGAGGAAGGTCTTTGATATCCATGCCGTGGAATATGTTAGCAGTTTCTTTAAAGGACAGGAAACGGATGCAAACTACCTCCGCGAGCTCAAGTCAAGAAGTGATGGGGCAGGCGTGCAAAATGTACTGATCATGGTGGATATGTGGGGCCAAGATGGGGCGCTTGCGAGTCCGGAAGAAAGTGTACGTCGAGCAGCGGCTCAAAACCACCACAAATGGATCGATGCTGCCAAGTACCTGGGATGTCATGCCATACGCGTCAACGCCTCAGGATATGGCAATGCTTCCTACCGAGATGCTTTGGGCTACTTTGCGGATGGGCTGGCAAAGCTGACGGAATACGGGGCGTCCAACCAGATAAGTGTTATTGTGGAAAATCACGGGGGGTACTCCTCGAACGGCCGTTGGCTGGCGGATGTCATTCGGCAAGTCAACAGCAACTACTGCGGCACCTTGCCGGATTTTGGGAATTTTCGAACCGATCTGGAGACGGGAAATTTTTACGATCCCTACATCGGCGTAGCTGAATTGATGCCTTATGCGAAGGGGGTGAGTGCCAAATCCATGGGATTTGATCATCACGGACAGGACACCACCATCGACTTCAAAAGGATGATGAACATAGTGGCCGCTTTTAACTTTGAGGGATATGTCGGTATAGAATGGGGAGGTGGACTGGGTATGCCTATGGATGCCGAGGCCGCGGTCAAAGCAACCAAGCAATTGATTTTGGATTCGATCTAATCCTGAAAGCTATCGTGAAGCTAAACGATCACACCAATGTTCTCTTAACTATACAATTAATCACCCACCATACCTTGTAAAAACAAACATGATGAAGAAAACAAACCTATTCCCTTGCCTTTTGCTCACCATCGCCAGCCTCTCGGGCTGCGGATCGGGCAGCAGCGATACCGCTGACGGCTGGCGGGATCTTTTCGATGGAAAAACCCTCAATGGATGGAATCGCCTGGACGGCGAGGCCGAATTCAGCGTGGAGAATGGTGAGATCGTGGGAACTGCGATCGCCAACACGCCCAACACATTCTTGGTTACTGAGGAAAAATTCGAGGACTTTATTCTTGAATTGGAAATCAAAGTGGAGCATGAGTCCAGCAACTCAGGTGTGATGGTACGTGGACAGCATGACCCCAATGCACGGGACGGACAAGGAAGGGTCTTCGGGTACCAAGTAGAAACCGATCCGCAGGAACGTGCCTGGTCGGGAGGGATTTACGATGAGGCCCGAAGGAACTGGCTTTACCCGCTTTCCTTGAACCCTCCTGCACGGAGTGCCTTCAAGCTGGGGGAATTCAACAAATACCGGATAGAATTTATCGGCAACGAACTTAAAACCTGGGTAAATGGACAGGAGGCCGCTTACTTGGTAGATGAAATGGATCGGTCTGGCTTTATAGGACTTCAGGTACACAGTATCCGGGATGCGGCAAATGCCGGCAGAAAAACGTATTTCCGCAATATCCGTATCAAAACAGAGAATTTAGAGCCTACGGCCATGAAATCGGATATGTTTGTGGTCAGTACAGTACCAAATACCCTGACCGATCACGAAAAGCAACGAGGCTGGCGTTTGCTTTTTAATGGAACCAACAGCGAGGGCTGGAGAGGCACCCGGCAGAAAGCCTTTCCGGAACAAGGGTGGTCCATTCGCGATGGCGTCCTGATCATCGAAGCTGCCAAAGAGGGAAGTCCTAGGCCAGGAGATATCATCACAGAAGAAAAATTCAGTGCCTTTGACCTGGCATTCGACTTCAAGCTGACAGAAGGTGCCAACAGTGGCGTTAAATATTTTGTCACCCTATCCGATGGAGAAGTGGGTTCTGCACTGGGACTGGAGTATCAGGTGCTGGATGATGAGCGACACCCAGACGCGAAACAGGGGATAGACGGAAACCGTACCTTGGCGTCCCTGTATGATCTTATTACCGCAGATAAGCAACCACGGTTTGTGCAGCCGATCGGTGAATGGAACAAGGGCCGCGTGGTGGTTCATCCAGACAACCGGGTGGAGCATTTTATCAATGGACTGAAAGTACTCGAATACGTTCGCGGTTCGGAAGAATACAAGCAATTGGTAGCTGGCAGCAAGTATAAAAACATCGAAAACTTCGGACTGGCGGAGGAAGGCTATATCCTCCTTCAAGACCACTCCGATGAAGTGCATTACCGTAGTATAAAAATCCGGGAGTTTTAAGGGGTAAGGCATCCCATCTTCACGAGGTTATCCCTGCAAAAAACGGGATAACCTCTTTTTTATTTTTAGGGCATTGCCTTTCGTACCCGTGCCAGAAAATCTCTGACCTTTTGATAGGGATCACCCGGCCCAAGGGTCTCTATGGGCAGGTATCCTTGGTAATTGCTTGCCAATATAATGTCAAATAAGCGGTGTAGATCGACCGGAACCTGCTTTCCCCCTTGGTTCACGTTTTCTTTCAGTTGCCAATTCACCGCGTGACGGATATTTTTTTGGATTCCTTCATACGTGTCATCCTGAGGGTAACTACCGATATCCAATACCAGCCCAAACCAGGGAGACTCAATCAACTCCATATACCAATTGACTTCATCGGCTGTTTGTATAAAATCGTCGTGGTTTTGCAGGGCAACGATCACGCCATTGGCCTCTCCGGCTTCGGTGCAATGCATAAAATTAACAGCTACCCAAGAGGTAAGCCTATCGCGGAACGAAGGATCCACCGGTTGGGTGCCGGCAAACAGCCGCAACACAGGTGCCCCCAATTTGGCTGCGGCCACAATCCACTTCCTGCAAAACGCCAATTGCTCGGTGTGTTTGTCGCGGTCTGCATACGTAAAGTCATTCCGTATCCCGGTTCCGCTGATGGCCAATCCGTAACTGTGGGCCTTCCGCTTGATCCCATACAACACCGAATCGTCCGGTACTTCTGGATAGCCTTCGATGTAATAGGCGGTGAGGTCAACCGCTGGAAGCCCCTCCTCCGCACAAAAATGAAACAAATCATCCAGACTCATTTTCCCGGTGGAAAGTAGCGAGTGAAAGGAATAGGCGTTTAGGCTTAGTTTCAGGTTATTTCCTTTCCGGGCAGGTTCTTGGGCAAGTGACGAGGCAGGTGTTAATACAGCACCGGTTCCCAGCAGGGTCAGGTTCCGCAGTACGTTTCTTCGTAACATAGATTATTTGGGGAATTTCACCATCAATATAGGTCAAAACGCCGTGCAATCCAATGGATGCGACAATGCTTGCTCAACGCTGGATTTCACGGTACCATAACCAGGCAGAGTAAGCCTTTTCAAAAATCTGAGTCAATGCCTTTGCTCATTTATTGCTACTATCATCTGACGAAGCTGGTCGATTGTAAACACCTCTGTTTTACAATTTACTTCTTGCAAACCATGTTGTAGTAGGAATTCATTCAGATCGTCACAACTTCTTAATATGTTAAATTCCAGATTTTCTACATCAAGTACTATCCCCCTTACTTTTCCATCCAATGCACTGGCAAGGGGACTGACAGCTCCCAAAGCTGAACCCGAAAACGATTTCATATTTTCCTCAAAATACAAAAAACGTCCGTAGAAAAGGACTCTACAATATCGTGAATACGCGTCAGCTTCAAATCCCCGATCTTTCTTGTTTGTATATTTCTTATAGGTCTGAAAATATAACTCACCTTGGTACGAAACTGCCAGTGGAAACCTTACCTGTTTTTTGGTCTGTTTGAAGTAAAAAAAGGCTTTCTCAGGTAACAATACCGGGTCTTCATTTTTTCTACTTTTTATAAAAACCTCTTCCGTTGATGAAGGAATCACATTCAATACGTCCTCAATGGTCATGTAGACACCTTCAGGAAAATCTCCTTTTTTAAAATAACCTTGTCCATGGGCGTTTAATACACCAACAATTGCAATAAAAACCGATAAAATTAGTTTCATTTTCCTTCAAATAATAAAATTAAATATATATAAAATAATAAAAATACCTCCCCAACTTCGTTTGATCAACCCATATGGAAAAAAACATCGCTGGTCAGCACCTTCCCAAACTTCGACAAGGTATTAATTTTTTCGTAGCAGGAAGTAGTTAGCAAAAGCAATTTTTACCTGTGGGAAAAGAATCCCACGAACGAAGGCAAAAACAATTTGGGCATTCGAGTCGGGATTCAGACAAAACATGTCTCTTCTACCCTCTGTTTTTCGGCAAACTAACCATAAAAACCCGCCATTTGCCTTGCAAAGCCCCGTTATGTTGAGAAAAAATGCGTAATTTGTGCAAACGATTGCGTTTACGTCCCAAGTGACGGAACATGAGCGATCCCATCACCAATAGAAACAACATGGACTACCTAGCAAAGCCGAAAACAGCAACCTTTTTGACGGACGACTTCCTTCTTAAATCTGAGTTTGCCAGACGACTCTATCATGGATACGCGGCCAACATGCCGATCATCGATTACCATTGCCACCTCTCGCCATACGATATTGCCAAAAACCGGCAGTTTTCCAATCTGACCGAAATATGGTTGGCCGGAGATCACTACAAGTGGCGGGCCATGCGTACGCTGGGTGTTCCGGAAAAATTCATCACCGGAGAATCCACCGATCAGGAGAAATTCCAAAAGTGGGCCGAGACCGTGCCCTATACCATGCGAAACCCGCTATACCATTGGACTCACCTCGAGCTGCAGCGCTATTTTGGCGTAGATAAGCTGCTCACCTCGGAAACAGGCCCGGAAATCTATGAATCGGCATCCTACCAACTACAGGAAGAATACTATCGTGTACGGGGTCTTTTGCATAAAATGAACGTAGAAGTGGTCTGCACTACCGACGATCCCACGGACAGCTTGGAGTACCACCAAATGGCCAAAAAGGAAGGCATCGCGTTGAAACTGTTGCCGGCATTCCGTCCAGACAAAGCCTACGCGGTGGAAAACCCCTCCGAGTATGGAAACTACCTCCGAAAACTGGAGGCGGTAAGTGGCATTTCCATCGGTTCCTTTGAGGATCTGTTGGCGGCACTTGAAAACAGGGTTTCCTACTTCCACGAAAACGGTGGCCGCCTATCCGACCACGGGCTAGAGCAAATGTATTTCTTCCCCCAAGGAAGATATAATATCGATACCCTGTTCCATTCCGTTTTGTCCGGAAACATCCTTTCCAAAGAGGAAACCGCCTATTTCAAATTTGAAACCCTCACCGCCTTGGCCAAGATGTACCATGCCAAAGGATGGACGCAGCAATATCACCTAGGTGCCCTTAGAAATACCAATGAACGCATGCTGAGGGTATTGGGCCCGGATACAGGCTTTGATTCGATCGGGGATTTTACCCAAGCCGTGGCACTGTCAAAATTCATGAACAACCTGGACAATAGCGATCAGCTGGCGAAGACCGTACTCTACAACCTTAATCCCGCCGACAATGAAGTAATGGCCACCATGGTAGGCAATTTCAACGACGGATCGGTAAAAGGCAAGGTACAGTTTGGATCCGGTTGGTGGTACCTGGACCAAAAAGACGGCATGGAAAAGCAAATAAATGCCCTCTCCCACATGGGGATCCTGAGTTGCTTCGTAGGTATGCTGACCGACTCCAGAAGCTTTCTTTCCTTTCCAAGGCACGAGTATTTCCGCCGAATACTCTGTAACCTGATCGGAAACGATGTGGCAAATGGGGAGCTGCCCGCAGATGAGGCCTGGCTTGGCAAAATGGTCGAGGATATTTGCTACCATAATGCCCACGACTTCTTTGGCTTTTACGAACCCTAATTCAACATAAAAAGAGGCTTCTGGAGAGGCTTCGGTTACATCCAGTAAAAAAATACAGGAATTTAGCCTAGCGCCTTACGAGCAACACCGAAGCGATCCCGAGTTGGCCCGGAAAAATACACGCAATACCCCGTAACCCCAACGATATTGCTCAGCAGCGGGTCT
This sequence comes from Lunatimonas lonarensis, assembly GCF_000390185.1. Classification (GTDB taxonomy): domain Bacteria; phylum Bacteroidota; class Bacteroidia; order Cytophagales; family Cyclobacteriaceae; genus Lunatimonas; species Lunatimonas lonarensis. Next base: position 51,277 of record NZ_AQHR01000001.1, read on the forward strand.
GTATGATGTGCATATACCAATCGCTTACTCGATCCGTACCGTGTTTTCTAATTAATCCAAAAACCAAAATCGTATGACTCCTCCTTTTGACCGACGTCATTTCATCAAAAGTTCCACTGCGCTAATGGCCCTCAGCAGCATTGGGGCGGTTGCCATGCCGGAATTCAAACCTACCACCAGCTACCGGGTAGGGCTGATAGGCGCCGGCTGGTACGGAAAAAGCGACCTGTTCCGGTTGATACAAGTAGCCTCGGTAGAGGTAGTAGCCGTGGCCGATCCGGACCGACAGATGCTCACGGACGCCGCCAAACTGATCAGCGAGCGCCAATCCTCCGGCAAACTCCCCAAGGTGTACGCAGATTACCGCAAAATGCTGGCGGAAAACAAACTGGACATTGTGGTGATAGGAAGTCCGGATCATTGGCATGCCCTACAGGCCATTGACTCACTTAAGGCGGGTGCGCACGTGTACGTCCAAAAGCCCATCAGCGTAGATGTACTCGAGGGCGAAGCCATGGTGGCAGCGGCCAGAAAGTATAACAAAGTGGTGCAGGTAGGAACCCAGCGAAAAAGCACCCCGCATCTGATAGAAGCGAAAAAGAAGTTTGTGGATACGGGTATGCTGGGCAAAATATCCCACGTAGACATGTGCTGCTACTACCACATGCGGGCCAATGGAAGCCCGGCAGTGGAACCGGTTCCCGATTTCTTCAACTATGAACTGTGGACGGGACCAGCCCCGCTGCTCCCGTATACCGGTCTACCCCATCGGCGCTGGTGGCGCACCATGATGGAATATGGCAACGGCATCACCGGAGATATGTGTGTGCACATGTTTGACACCGTACGCTGGATGCTGGACTTGGGCTGGCCTAAACGAATACATGCCAGCGGAGGCATTTACGTCCAAAAAGAGGGATTGTCCACCATCGCAGATACACAAACCGCTACCTTCGAATACGACGAACTGAACTGTGTGTGGCAGCACCGATCCTGGGGCACACCCGCCGACCCGGAGTACCCATGGGCATTTGTTTTATATGGGGACAAAGGAACCCTGAAAGGCAGCACCATGCGCTATGATTTTATCCCCCAAGGACAGGGCGAAGCCGTAAGAGGAGACGTGGTCTACGAACGTGAAAAATACCCCGAAGATCTCACCGAAAAGGACATAGAGCTAAATGCCGCCCCGGCCACCCGATTGCACATGTTGGATTTCCTCAAAGCAATAGAGAAAGGCGGCCGACCGGTAGCAGACATCGAAGAAGGGCACATTTCCACCGCAAGCTGTATCCTGGCCAACCTATCCATGGAGCTGGAGCGTCCCTTGGTTTATGACCCACAGAAGAAGATCGTGGTAGGAGATGCAGAAGCCACCGAACTGCTTAAAAGACCCTACCGGGGTGGTTGGAAGCACCCGTATGGGGAGATGGGCTAATTCAATCAACATCTTGGGTAGGGACTTTGGCAGTTCGAGGGTTTGTGGATCTTTTCAATTCTTCCGCTCTCTGCTCGACGGCTTCAAAAACCCGAAGGAAATTTTGTTGCGTTACTTTCTTCAACTCACTTTCGGTCCATCCTCGGTTGGCGAGCTCCGATAGAATATGTGGAAATGCACTCGCATCTTCCATTCCCTCTATCAGGTAGGTCATCCCATCAAAATCACTTCCTATGCCGATATGGTCTACACCAATGAGGTTTTTGACGTAGTCGAAGTGATCGGCAAAGTCCTTGACCGTAACCACCGGTAGTGGATTGGCGCTCTCCCATGCCATCCACTCTTCATCCGCCCGTTCGATTTCTTCATCGGTCATTTGATCGGGATCGGGGTACCTTTCGTCAAAGACCTTCCTAACGCTATCCATCTTTACAAAAAAGTAATCATAGGCTTCCTGCGTAGTGAAATAATTGACAGGGGTCAACATAATCACTCCTCCGTTTTCCTTTAGCTTCAAAAGTACCTTGTCAGAGACATTCCGCTGGGTATCTGTAAGTGCCCTCGCATTGGCGTGGCTGAAAATAACGGGTGCCGTAGTAATCTCTAAGGCATCCAACATGCCCTTTTCGGTGATATGGGAAAGATCTATAATAATGCCCAGGCGGTTCATTTCGAGCACCATCTCTTTGCCGTATGCGCTCAGCCCATCATGGACTGGCTTATCGTAGGCACCATCCGCTATGTTGTTGGTATCGTACGCCAGAATCACCGAACGCAGCCCTAGGTGATATAAGGTCCGTAACCTTCCCAGGTCATCCACCAAATGATACGTATGCTCCATCGACGGAATGATACCGATCCTGCCCTCCTTCATTGCCTGCCTTACTTCCTTGGACGAAGTGGTCAACTGTAAGTCTTCGGGATACTTCTCCGCCAATCTGTAGATCAAATCCCACCCTTGAAGGTACTCATTCATCTGTCGCCCCCTTCCAAAGATATTGGTAAGTAAAGCCCCTACCCCGCCTTTTCGCAACCGGGGCAGGTCTATATGACCCGAGGTGGCCGTGTCCAAGGGATAGGCATCCAATTCCCGCGGGCATTCCCCGCACCATATGTAGTGTATCAGCAGATCGTTATGTCCGTCTATCAGGGGAGCTTCTTGTAGGACACGGTGCACCATCTTCTCTGTACTACGATCGGACTTACAGCCCAAAAGCGAAATCAGCAGAAGTCCAAAGAATATATGTTCTTTCAAATGTTGAATTTTTTTCTTGTTCCGAATTCAAACAGCTTTGTGAACGCAAATTGTATAATTGGAAGAATTGCTGCATCCCTTCCAACCCGATAGCTAAAATACGGATTTTTTGAATGAATGATCTTTAAAACCACCTTGGCAATCGGCTCCGGCGTCGGTGCGTTCTCTATTGATGTGGAGAATACCTTCAGCGCATTGTTCCTCGTCACATCGTAATCCCGAATAGTAGGCTCTGCGCATTCAAACGCCTGATGCAGATTTGGATAACAATAGCTCCACACATGTTCGTATCGATTTCTGGGAAAACAGATCTAAAGGCAGCAATTCAAAAGAGACACTGCCTTGATGCAACGCTGGATTGCGACTTGTTCCAAAAACGTTAAACCCCTTATTCGTAAGCTCATTTGCGAGTATCAGGCAAATGCCGGAAGTAGCACCTGTAACCAATACTGTCTGCGTCATAAACATGCCCTTTTTTTAAGACGATTGGGTATTTCAGAAAGTGATTTCAAACTACCTGCACGCTGCCCCATACCATTACCCAAAGCGCGAGCCTACCGTTTGTGCACGAGTGATGTGGCTTTTTTTGGAAGAACCAGCGACTAGTAGACACGTGTAGGGAATTAGACAGAGACATCGGCTTATAAGAAAGTCGGAACCCTTCACAAGATAGTTAATTTTTCTACCATTGCACTGATTTTCAGCGTAAGAAAAATACCCAATAGGTGTTTCGAAGAATACTTCTACTCCAAAAGCCTCAATGTTCATCCCCTCTGTATATCCACATAGGTTCCGTCTGCCCGGCTCTTGTGAATCCTACTTTTTGGTAAAACTCAATTGCCTTTCCGTCTGCTGTCAGCATCTGCATATGGAAGTGTCCATATTTCTCCTGCATTTTTTCCATAATCATTTTTCCGACACCCTTACCTTGATAGTCGGGATGAACAAGCAAATGAGGATAGTAAACAACCAAGTGTCCGTCGGAAATGGCATTACCTATACCAACTAATTTTTCATTGTCCCAAGCAGAAATCAACGAATGTGAATTTGTCAATGCATTATATAGTTCTGTTGGCTATCGTTAAAGGTAATCCCGGGGATAAACCTAACGACTACCGCTGAGGGCCCCATGATTTCTAAAATCCCCCATGTGCCCGGCAAACACATCGGGTAGCTAAGATTCCATAGGTCGGTGTACGGTTTTTACACCCCTTACACCGATCGCATTCGGGAGTGGCCATTCCTAGGGCAGATACATGGGAATGCATCTACCTGAACCGTTCGCTTAAGGTTGGCCTGCCCGATTACCCGCAGTGCTTCTCTTTTTTTAGTTGCAAATATGGTTTTCTAACTGTAGCGAATGAACGTTAGTGAGCATTTTGATGCACTAGTATGGTCAAAACCAACCATTTCTTGACAAAAGTACTCACAAGTGTGATATATACATAAACTCTATTACATTCAAAACCAAATGTGCAGTAAAAGCCCAAATCAAATTTCCTCTTTTTATAGTAATCAGGGCCAATGGAGCACCCACAAGAAGTCCCGTTAACAGAATGTACCAAAACCCACCGAGCCAATGCATCAAGCCAAACAAGGCAGATGTTATAATTATCGTATTTAGTTTGCCATACCACCTTAAAAAAACTGTTAACGCAAAATTTCTGTACAAGCTCTCTTCAACAAAAGGAGCCAAAATTACATTGGCAATAAAAAACAGGGTGGTATTCATTCCTAAAGAAGCCATAGTTTCTCCGGCTGGTACATAGTCACCAACGTATAGCTGTAGAAATTTCTGCATTGGTGATAAAAGATAAATATAAGTTAATGAAATGAATATTCCAGTGCAAATGCCTCCAATTATATCTGTAGATACTTTACCTTTATCCGTTTGCCAGCCATCCTTAAAGATATTAAAACCATACTTTCGAGTTGAAATCACCAGATAAACCAACATCATTAGTTGAGCCATTAAAAGTACAAATGGAATTTTTAAACTAATTAGATCAGGAATAGCTGTTTCATTCAAGCCTATTAATACGTAGTAACCGATAAATAGGCTTAAAATAATCAAAAACCAAACGGGGGCCCATAGAAGATTCCTCCAGGCTATCCTTGTTGAATTCATGTTTACGTGTCTTTTAATAAAAACTTTTTTTACTTGTTGATCGGCTTATAATTATAGAGTTTAAAGGCGTTTATAGCAATCCACAAGAAATACAGCAAAAACACTATTCTTTGACCCAAACCCGGCATTTCTGTAAAGACAAAGGGCCAAGACCCAAAAACAACAGTGAGCCACACCAAGGTCAATGATGGGACAATTGCCGCTTTCCAATACTTGCTTTCTCGCATCAATTTTGGGTAAGTAAACGCACCCATCAGGAAAAAAAGGTAACATCCAAAACTACCGATAGAATGGAGTATCATGGTTGTGGATGTCCTGTCATCAAAATCGCCAGGAAAAATTCCTGAAATGGCCATGAACAAACCACTAAAAAAAATGCCTGTCAGAGGCAATCTACTGCTAGGCCTTTGAGCCATGCTCTTATAAAGACCAATCGAAAAAATGGATATCAATACTCCTGGAAGGATGTAGCCAAAAACATTCCAATACCACTTATTGGGTGCGTCTACCGAACCCAGTTCGCTGATTGCTTTGGTTAAAAAACTGTATTCCGGTCTTTGGGAGGCCATTAGTAGGTAAGCAACCCCGAAGAGTATGGGGGCGAATAGCCCCAATAAACCAAATCCCTTATTTTTCATCGTCTTCTACTGTATTTAGATTTCCATCTTTGAAAATAAACCCTATCAAAATGCCAACTACTATTCCAATACCAATTCCAAACCCTATGTTATTTATGGCTACTCCTACAGCAGAACCAATACCAACCCCTAGGGCAACCCAAACGCCTAGTCTATTTTTTTTCATAATCAAATAGTTTTCTTTATGATTTTTTGGTGAACGTTAATTATCATTGATTTTGAGGATATTATCACATCTTTATGCTTCTCGGAATTATTGATAAATGCACTTGACAACAAGTGGGCACAGCATTTTGAGAAATTAGCGGACTGTTCAATACTAGTATGGCAGTCGAGAGAGCGTTTTGGTTTGAAGAAGATAGTCGCATTTCAGTTTTTTTGCAAAGTTCTGACTTTTGCAAATCACCTAAATTACCAAATGGTAAAAAATCATTTTTGACTTCTTATTCTGCTTAAACTTTGGGGCGTGATGCCTAGGTATCATGCAATATGAGATTGGGAGATACGGTTTTGAATATTGGGAAATGCTATAAGCAAAGAGTCATATCGCTGTTTTGCTGTTTTAGTGAGTAAATCTATTTGTTGTAATTGTTTGTCTATAAAAGACGCTTCTGCGGCTACCATTCTAATGATACTTCCAAGAGGAGTTCGCGTAACTTTATGGTAGCTCTCCTTTGACATTCTGAGCATTTTGCAATTTTCAAGGGCCACCAATTGTAGAGGGGTAGGTTGATTGGTAAGCAGTGACATATAATCTGAGCAAAAATGCGCTTCAAATGCAAAATCCAAGCAAACAAAATTATTTACCTTCCATAAAAATAGCCCCACGCTACCTTCGATGATGAAATAAAAATAACGTTCTGTGGTATGCTGTTCTTTGATTATTTCCTCCCTTTTAAAAGAAACAACCATACAATGCCTGGCATACTCTTCCCATACCTCTCTAGGAGCTTTATAATATTTATCAAATGAAGTTTGCAGAAGTGGAATATACTGTTCGCTGTCATTCATGGAAGTCTATATTAGCCAATCTATTTGAAAATATTTCTCTTTTTTTATTAGCTTTGGTAGCATGGGTCTACAGCTTTGGAATGGGGCTTTTCAGATCGATTCCTTTTAGCTTTAGATAAAATTCTCTTTCTTCAGCAGTCTTACACCTTGAGAAAATCGCCAAATTATGTGACCAGCTAATTTCTCTCAACAGTGTTGAGAGTTTTGGAAAGTCCTTGTAAGTCTCATAAAACTGCTTCATTCTCCATAAATTTTTGTCGGAGAAGCCTTTGATTTCGGGTTCGTGTGTCTGTATGAATTTGGCTAATTCTGTCACAACAGAGTCGCCCCATTCTGATTTTTCAATTTTCTTACTGATATATTCTCCATTATTCCAATAAAGATTTATTAGTTCAGCATTTACGGCTCGTATAGCATTAGTCCGAGATTTTTTTATGAGCTGAATTATGTCCGTAAAGCGATTGTCCATTATTTATTTCTATATGCTACAAAATTATATTTTTTAGTCGTGTTTCTCGTTTGGAACCGGTTTTCTGCCATTACTGCTCTTTTATAGGCGCAACAGGGTTGCACCTATAACTGTTCTATCGATCAAGTATAAGCGTAGTGCGGGATTTCGGAGTGAATTACTATCCGCTAACAGCAAAGTAATTTAGCAGCAATTAGGCCTATTTTTGGCTACTTAGCCCGCATCACGCTTATACAATGTTGGGTAGTATTTCGTTTGGTTCAACTGCCACAATTTTTCCGTTCCTTACTACAATCATCGGACTTTTCTTTTCCTTTTTATATTCGACGAGCCTTCTGTAAGCCTCTTCAAGACCTTTGACTATTTTATCCCTTTCCTCTTTCAATTGTTCCTTAGTTCCCATAAAGATTTTTTAATTCTTCCCATTGTTTAACATTATTGACGGTTTCTTCATTCAATGCTCCTTCGGCTATTATTTCATAAGTATCTCCTGAATTGTTTACAGTGTAACTTACATTCCTTCCTTTTCCTTGCTTTTCAATCAGTCCCTTTTTGAGCAACTCTGACAAAATTCTTTTTACAGTTGGTGCTGGTATCGCCAACTTTTCAGAAATTTCTCCCGACTGTATGTTCGGACGGCTTTGAATAATCGTATAAATTGATTTTTCTTTGGACGAAAGTTGTGTTTCCAAACCGCTTTTTTGCAGTTTTATCATTAGTTGCGTTGCCCGAACACCTCTTTTGCGCCTACTATTTCACATGCCTTCCCTTTATATCTCATTTTTTCAGGTTTAAATGGGTTTTGGCTATTTCATCACGTAAGACATGTTTTACGTTTGCCTCATCTGCAAATTTTTTCCATTGATTGACTGTGTCGTTAATCTCGTCAACGATCTCCGATGCTTTTTTGCACCGTATAGATTCTCCGATAACCAGCAAATCTGCTTTGGTAATTTCCTTTCTCTTACCGTTAATGCTCAACGCATGCTGACTCACCCATTCGCTCTTGGGTCTGTATGCATGACACAGGTCATAAGCAGGGGATAGTTCCCATTTGCCTCCTTGCCTGAGCAAAAAAGAAAAATTCTTGGTATGGTCGTCACAATTCCGTGCAATCACATTAAAAACCATTCTTCTGAACATCTGCTCTGCATCGGCATAGGTTAATTTTAACTCTCGCATGCACTGAAATAGTTGCTCATAACTGAAACTATTGACCAGATTATAGTCAAAATGCTTTATAGCACAAAAGGTTTGTATATGATGCTTCACTTCACCGCCTGCCCGGTCAAAACGTTTCGTCATAAAATGGGCTCTTCCGTTTTCCTCCAATAAGCGTGATGGCATCATTGTTATGCCACAGGCTTTGGCCATATTATAGTAAGCCATTTCTACCCTGCCGTAGCCATGGCTGCTGCCTAACTGTACATCACTTACCCCATCGAGTTTAATAAGCCAGTGTTCGAATCCCTTTGGTGCTTTGGTTTGCCCGGATTTCACCTCTCCGGTTTTTTCATTCCAAGCAATAAGGGCTTTTGGACGAGCACCACCGGCAGATGTACCAATCTTCAAAATTTCTAATACGGCTTGTTCTTCGTCTTTATTGAGATTAGTGGTAAAGGCTTCCCTTTGGTCGAGCATCTTTTGTGCTGTAGCTACCAGGCTGTCGATTTCAACCGAAAATGTTCTTTTGCTTTCTTTCAATACAGCCGGCTCAAATTCCAGGGCACCCATGCCGCGAGTGCCAATGAAGCAAAGCATTTCAACTGGACTCATGCTGTCCTGTGGCCGACCTTGTTGTGCCAGCCAAAGGTTGATTAATTGGTTTCCGTATTTGTCGGGTAACGCATCGGCCAACAAACCAGGTAAACCTTTGAAGGTATCGTATGCTGAATTTCTATCCTTTCGCAGTTCGGGGAATGAAAATTTATTCCGGTTATCAGAAACAGGCATTTTAAGCGGAGCCAAATCCCAGTCTAATGTCTTGAATTTGGGATCGTATTCAAAAGTAGCAAAACCGCTATCGGAGTCCCATGCTACGGCACCTACTAATTTCCCCCATATTTTTACCTCGGCTACTTGCATGGCTTACCAACTTGAATCTGCGCTGTTATCATCTTCATTCTTTGATTTACTCCTGGCCCGTTGGCGCTTTTCTTTTTGCAGTTTGGCCAATGCCAGTGGACTTATCGTTTCCCTGACTTCAAAAGCATGTAGCACTGATAGTTGATCCAAAACCCTTAATACCTGAATGAGCGTGGTTACCGTTACCGTTTCACCGCGCTCCAGTAAGCTTAAGGTAGATCGACTGATACCGGCTGCGGTTGCCAACTCATCCTGCGTTTTATTTCGCTCCATACGATGATGTCTGACAAATGCGCCAATGTATTCGGCCAATGCTTTGTCGCTCATGGAAGGCCATTCTTTGAATGGTTTATCAGTCATAAGGTCGCTTTTTTAGTCTTAGTGAATGACTTATCATGCAAAGATAATATTAATTTTTGAATTAGCAATTTCGTGAATCATATATCATTCATTAAAGCCTATTAAGGTACTTAGCGAATGATATATCATGCATTAAACTCTTGAACTCGCTATATCATAAAACTGCAACAGCACTTCATCTTCAACTAATGATTTATAAAGTTCATCGTTTGTTGTGATGATGTTTTCTACTTCCGAACTTGCTTTTGCTTCTTGCAAATAAATCGTGTCTAAAAACAAAGTGTATATTCCGATCCATCTTGACCACCTGTTCCGGAGATGCTGACCACTTTTTTCCGGTGATGTTGACCACCCCTTTTAGTGGCCAATACCATCTTCGAGGGATAAAATTCCGGTGATCTTGACCACTGTCAATCCGGCCATCCTGACCACCCCGCTAAGTGGTCAACATTGCCAGAATGACAATCCTGACCACTTATGTTTTTTCAGTTATCGTTTGCTTTACAGAAAAACTAGCACTGTAAAGTATGGCAGGAACAACGATAACTATGAGCAATCTTAAACAGATAATCCGCCACCGTGACAACGGCATGGCATTGCAGACCATCTCCAAAACTTTGGGCATTGCCCGTAATACGGTCAAAAAGTACCTACAGTTGGTTGATTCCAAAGGTTTTACCTATGGAGAACTTCTCTGCAAGAGTGATGAGCAACTCGATGCACTGCTCAATGATCCTGTCCAAAAATCCGAACAGAGATATCAGGATCTTCAGTCCTTCTTCCCATTTATGGAATCGGAACTCAAAAGAACCGGTGTAAACCGCTGGGTCTTATGGGGAGAATACCGTCAGAAACATCCCGATGGTTATAGCTATTCGCAGTTTTGCGACAACTACAGACAGTGGCGTATAGGTTTATCCGCCAGTATGCGGATCGAACATTCGGCGGGCGACAAACTTTATATAGATTTTACAGGTGACAGACTGTTGCCCTGCCTGTTAAGTATCAATAATTGTTTTATCTGACTCAT
>NZ_AQHR01000002.1 GCF_000390185.1 Lunatimonas lonarensis
TCCTTTCCAAAACCGCATATCCGGAGCGAAGACAACTGTCACGGGAGTACTTCCATTACAGTATTACCAAGTATATCCTCAGGTTTTTTCCAAACCATTATCGCACCGGCTACCCAAACCCCAAAGGGGTGGCAAGATTATAACCCCGGGCAGCGCCCGGGGAAAAAGACCTTATCGAACCCCGTTTTGGCCGAAAAAAATGTTCATCCTGCCATCCCTTTTACGCCAAAACCCGGAGATGTCTGGCGCTGCGCAACTAACCGAATTGCCTGAATGTCGAACAGGTTTTATTTCGAAAGTATCCTCGTTTTTTCTATTGCACCCGTAGGAATGCCCTTTTTGCTGTTAAAGGGTTTTGGCGGTAGTTGGTATGCACCATTGCCTGTACTTTCGGCCAAAACCGAGACGGAGGTGAATTCTTAGGCCCCGGGTTTACACCCGGGGTTATAACTATGCGACCACCTTCGGGGTCGTTTTCTTTGAAGATAGGAGACATTAGACGTTAGACATAAGATGTGAGAT
>NZ_AQHR01000003.1 GCF_000390185.1 Lunatimonas lonarensis
TTAACCCACATTGCAGCTAACCGCTCAGAAGTAGTTGTTTTTTAGGGCTTTCAATTTTTTCGGTTTCCGATTTGTGTACTACGGATTTTCGTTTGGCAAAAGGCTGGTGTTTGGTTTGGAGGATATCGTATATCTGTTTTAGGTTTTTGTTGGGTACTGTGCATTTACGGGTGGTGATGATTTTGTCGTATGTGTTGGTCCCCGAAGTAGTGATTACCTTCTGAGTGTTGCCTATTCTGACAATTTCCCCCCAGCAGCTTTTTATGCCATTGTGTTTTAGCTGATACCTTACTGTGTTGACCAGCCAGTAAGCCAATATCCCCAGGTGGAGGTGTGCCATGGTGGCATCATCGTTTTTGTGGTAGATTGGCCTTAGGTCCAGGTCGGTTTTCAGGGTACGGAACGCGTTTTCTATCTCCCTGATGGTATTATATATATTCCATACCACATACTCTTCCTTTACGTTCAGGTTGGTCCGGAGAAAATAGACGCCCAGGCTTTCATTTTTTTCCTGATGCCCTTCTGTGTCTTTTTCCCAGGTGATTTCTGTTGCCAGCCCTGTTTTCGTGTCACTGCTTACGGTAATGTCATAATAACGCTGGACTGAAGGGTATTTTTCTTTGGCCCTGCCTATTCGCTGGTGGACTTTGTCAGCTTTCTTGGTCCCTCCCTTGCTGTGCAGTGCGTTGTGTATCTTTTGGAGTTCCTGCTCAAACCTGTTTTCAAACTGGAGCTTCATCCCTTCCTCTTTTTTTTCCTTGGAAGGGCTTTTGACCTCAAGGTAATAATCGGTGTTTTTTTCTGTGGCGACTGACCTCAGCCTGATGGTCTGCTTTGATTTTGTGTCCAGCAAGGTGGTAGGCCTTCCGGGAACATAGCTGTAATCTTTCAGCCGGGTACGGCTTACACAGAGATACCTGTACCCTTTGCTTTCGATAAGTCTGAGGTTTTCCTCTGTGGCGATGCCGGCATCGAGCACCACTACGGCAGGGCCGCGGCAGGTATGGGACGCGAGTTTTTCGATCATCGCCGACAGGGTGTTGCAGTCGGCTATGTTTCCTTCCAGAACGGAGGAATATTTTATGAAGCCTTCCACGTTGACCACCAGGGCGAGCACAATGAGCTTTGCGTCGTTTCTCTTTTCCTTGCTCCTTCCGAATTTTGCCAGCTGGCTGTTCCGCTTTTCCCCCTCAAAATAGGTGTTGGTCAGGTCGTAAAGGATGATTTTATCCTCCAGGTCAAACAGCTCGTTGGTACGCCGGGACAGGTGCCTTTCGATTGCGTCCTTGGCCTTGTACAAGTCCAGGGCACTTTTATATAGCCTGTCTTTGGTCACTTTGTCCACACCGTACCCGGTGAGTTCGCACACTGCCGAGTTTTCCTTTATCCAGCGCACGGTTTTCAACTCTGAGGCCGGGTATACCGCACGGCTCACAACCTGCGTGGCCGCAAGCTTGGCCTGTTCGGGGCTGAAGCCGGCTGAAAGTAGCAACGGCGTGAGGTTCAGCTTCTCCCATGTCCGGTAGGCGATGTTCTCTGCTCCGATCTCCCTTGCGTTGCTGTGCTCAAGCGTGTCCATGTCGACCATGCGCAAGAGTTTACCGGCAGAAAGGTCGAACTTTTCCGATGAAACGATACGCTGCCAGAATTCTTCCACATAGCTCCTTACGACCGGATCCACGTCCTCATCAAAGAGAGGCTCCTTGTGTTCGTACCTGTCGGTGAGCTGCCTCTGTATCCTGTTGAGCTGCTCCGGAGTGGCATCCTCCATGAATCCCACATTGAGAATGGTGCGGTGGCAGACCCTGTTTTCGGCATTACGGTAACTTTCAACCAAGCGGTAGTAACCGCACAGCTTTCCGGACTCGGGATGTTTACGTAATGAGAACTTGAAATACATGCCGTAAGGTACTGGTCTTTAGGCCCCAAAAGCAATACCCTCTGTGTACTACAAATCCGTTTTAAGCCAAAATGGCGGGCGTAAGCCGATTTTCACGTAGGGGGGTACGGATAAATATTGGGCCACATTCCAAAAAAAACCGGAAATTCAGTCAAAATATCTCCTTTAACCGGGAAAGGACGCAATGTGGGTTAA
>NZ_AQHR01000004.1 GCF_000390185.1 Lunatimonas lonarensis
AAAATCAGAGCATCACGCTAATTTATTTTTAAGCTGAATTCCTGCCCATCAAATCCAACACGGAGCTATCCTAACTTCCTCTCTATCTTGGATTTTATTTGTTCGAATGCGATCTGGGCTTTTTTGCATCGGCCAATCAGCTGTACCGGATCCGTAATGTTTTCCATATCTTCAATAGTCGCGGCAAAGCGCTGCATGCCTAGACTTCCGGACAATCCTTTAATCTTGTGGAGTAGGCTTTCTTTCTCTTTTTCGTCAATCATGATAGCGGATCTGAGTCGCTTCAGGCTCTCCTCGATCTCGGAAAATCCCTCGTTCATAATGCTGATGAGCAAATCCCGATCGCCGGAAAGTGTCTCCAGCAGCCCATCATAGTCAAATTCATCCGGAGCAAGCGGAGGATCCTTTTCTGTGTCCGTATCGAAAATCTCTCTTACCAGATCCAATATCTTCTGCTTGTCGAGCGGTTTGGTCATGAAATAGTTCATTCCCGCAGAAAGGCACGCTTCTTTTTCACTGAGAAGTGCTCCGGCTGTGAGTGCAACGATGGGGGTGTGGGTTCCGCTTTCCTGTTCCAGTGTTCTTATTTCCTGCGTAGCCTGGTATCCATCTTTGATGGGCATCTGCACATCCATGAAGATCAAATCAGGCGAATGGTGCATGTAGAAGTCAATAGCTTCCTGGCCATTTTTTGCTTCGATAATTTGACAATTGGAGAAATTTGCGCGTAGGATCGTTTTCAGCAGTATCATGTTGAGGGATACATCTTCTGCAATCATGATTTTTAATGAATCACCTGACTTGAGGTCAAAGGACTTACTTTCTTTGCTTGTTAAATCAGAAAAACCGACTTTCTCCTCGGCTAGACTCAAGAGGCAGTTAAACAACTCAGATATTTTTGCCGGCTTGATCAGCTTGGCATCAACTTCCACCTGTTGGTAGCGTTCATCAGACTGAACGTCATCAACAGAGCTATATAATATAATCTTTGGTTTTTTTCCTTTAAATTTACCGATAATTTTATTGGCTTCTGCAATGGTCATAAGTCCATCCATAAAAGGCATATGAAAGTCAACGATTAAAATATCGAAATGCTTTTCTTCTTGAAGAAGCCGAAGGGCACTCAACCCGTTATCAGCCTCTTCAGTGTCAATCTTCCAATGGTGAAGGGTATCGCGCAGAATTCTCCTATTGTTGGCGTTGTCGTCTATAATTAAAATTCGTTTGATACTTGAAAACTCCCTAACGACAGCATCTTTCTTTGTAAGGAAAGGCCTTTCTATTGTGAAGAAAAAGGTAGATCCATTACCTACCTCGCTTTCCAGTTGGATACCGGAACCCATTTTTTCTGCAATCATTTGCGAAATAACTAAGCCCAACCCTGTTCCCCCAAACTTTCGTGTGGTAGAAGAATCGGCCTGGGAAAAGGATTTGAACAGTTTCTCCTGTTGCTCAGCGGAAATACCGATACCTGTGTCCTTTACAGAAAAGGTAAATCTTCCCACATTTGGGTTTTCTTCAACGGCTTCGAACGAAACCTTTAACTCAACCTCGCCTTTTTCCGTGAATTTTATTGCGTTGCTGAGTAGATTTACCATGATCTGTTTTAGCCGGATCGCATCAACGACTATTAAATTGGGGATGTTCACCTGGATATTCAGCAGAAACTCGAGGTCTTTGGACGATGTGTTAAACTTGACAATGTCTGCGGTCTGCTCTATCAGTTCGATGATGTCGGTTTCGATTTCTTCCAATTCCAGCTTTCCGGCTTCGATTTTTGAAAAATCCAAGATGTCGTTGATGATGCCGAGAAGCGAATGGGCAGATGAATTGGCACTTTGCACATATTGAAGCTGAACATCAGACAGGTTAGTGTTTATCAACAGATCTGTAAACCCAATTACCCCATTCAGGGGCGTACGTATTTCGTGGCTCATATTGGCCAGGAACTCTGATTTGGCCCGGCTGGATTTCTCAGCTTCCTCCTTTGCCCTTACCAACGACCGCTCTAGGTTACTTTTGGTTTCCACACTCACCAATAGGTCTGCGAAAATCTTCAATAGTTTTTTCTCTGCATCCTGGAAGGCGTGTTTTTCTTTCACCCAATCAAATCCTACAAAGCCCATAAGCGTATTTCCTTGTACCATCGGTAGGGCTATCAGGGTCTTGATGCCCTGCGGCTCGATGATGTCCTTGAGATCTTGATTTTCTAGGGTGTCGATATCACCGACTTCAAACGTCATACTGCGCTTGTGCTGTTCTACCCAATCGGGAATCAAGTCAAGGGGGAGATTTTGTAGATTATCCAGCTCGGGCGTGATGCCATCGGCGCACCACTCATAGGTGTTTGAGGTGGTGTTTTCTCCAAAATCATAGGCAAAAACATAGCCTCGGTCGGCATTCACAAAAAGAGAGATCCGGCTCAAGGACTCATTGACGGTTCGGGACAGATCCTGTACGTTGGTGTTGATGTAGGTTGAAGAAATATCGATCATCAGTTGTTGAAGTTCCAACTGCCTATCTACCTCCATCTTAGCCAGGCGTTCTTCTGTGATGTCCTGCGTAAGTCCGATTATCTTTTCTCCTTTCCCTTGCTCTTTGAGGTAGAGTATTTTCAACTTTACCCATTTAAATCGTTTCCCCTTTAAGTGGATCTTGCCAATAAACTCTCCTTCCTTACCCGTAAGAATTACTTCCTCTGCCTTGCGTTGGATGGTTGCTTGGTCCTTCTTGTTATAAAATCCAAGTGCTTTTTCCAAATCTATCGGTGTATCGGGCGAAAGTTCATGGATCTTATAGAGGTTTTCAGTCCATTTTAGTATGTTCGAAGCAAGTTCCAATTCCCACGAGCCCATATTGGCCATGTTCATAGCCCTACGCAAAAACACATTTGTGTACTGTAGCTGCTCTTCCACTTTTTTACGTTCCGAAATATCTCTTGAGTTGGCTACTACATACCCTTGTCCATTGATCTCAATGAATTTAACGGTAACTTCCACGGGGAACTTTTTGCCGGTTACCTGATTGAAGTTCGTGCCTTCTATGATCATGTGGGGCATTTTTTTCAACTCATCCACATGGGCAAACCAAACCGACCTATCCCTAAAAAGTTCCTCAAAATCCCAAACGTGGTAGTTCTTTACTTCATCTGGCTTGATTCCCAGTCGTTTAGAGGCTTCTTTGTTTATGTAAAATAGGTTGCCATTTTCAAGACAAACCTGGGTGGCATCGGAAGTATTGTCCAGAAGGTTTTGAAGTAGTGCTATACTCTCACTTGTGGGCTGTTTAGAATTCATAAAGGATTTAAAAAAGGGAGTAAATTAGCAAGCTGTCAGTAAGCAATATACGTGGGATTTTTGGAATTGTCAGGTATATCACAAGCTATTATTAATTTAAATCATTGTCTATTTTATTGGTCGGGAACACAGGTTTCAAACGAATCCTTTAGGTTGAATACCGCTATAAGCTTGGTTGCTTCGTTGTCTAAAATGATTTTGATAGTGAAAATTTACTATCTTCGTATTCTAGCGCATCCTCCCTTTTGGTAGCGGGTCAGCTTCCTAGACTGGTTGGGCGGACTGTTGCTGTTGTTACAACAGAATTTCAAGAAATTGGTAATTGCCTGTCTTTAAAAAAGATAGGCGAAGTTATTTCAATCACCGCAAAAACAGATTTTATGTCTTCTATTTTTACAAAAATCATCAACCGAGAGATTCCCGGATATATTGTAGCTGAGGACGAGCGCAACATTGCATTTTTGGATATTATGCCACTGGTAAAGGGACACGTGCTGGTAGTGCCCAAATTGGAGGTAGACTACCTCTTTGATTTAGATGAGCAGGACTATGCAAGTCTCATGGCTTTTACGAAAAGGGTAGCAAGGGCACAGGAATCGGTTATTTCCTGTACCAGAATTGGCGTGGCGGTAATTGGCCTTGAAGTACCACATGCGCATATCCATTTGGTTCCATTGAGAGGTATGGGAGACATCAACTTTTCCAGACCCAAACTGAAGCTGGACTCCAGGGTAATGGAGGAAACTGCCGCTTTGATCAAAGCGGCTTTTTAAATGAACAGCCTCCAAATTTTCGTTAGCGGATATTGTAGGATTGCATAAACGGTTGCCCATTTGGGGCCAATCCTTCCAACCGCAGTCTACCGCTGAATTCTTCCAGAAACTTGCCGAACGCTTTTGGATCCTTGGCAGGCTCTCCATTGTACTGGGTTATCACAAAACCGTTGCCCAGACCCAGATCCCTTAGGTAACCACGGGTCATGCCAGATATCTTGATCCCGAAATCGATGTTTAGCCGGTCTCTTTCCAGGGCATTAATGGTTTCAAGCTTAGCCCCCAGCAGGGTTGATGTATAAAATTCCCGTTTGATAACCCCGGTCCCTCCCAATAGGTTTTGCAGCGTCAGGTTGGCATTTCTACTATTGTTCTCACGAAGATAGCTCATGCGAATCTCGTCCCCCGGGTAAAAGTAAGACAGCACCTCTTCAAAGCTGCCTTTTCCGGTGATATTGATACCGTTAATGGATCGGATCACGTCGTTTCGCTGCAGGCCTGCTTTTTCAGCCGCTCCGGACCGTACCACATGGGAAACGATCACCCCATCGAGCGATTTAAGATTCATTTCTTCTGCCAGTTCTGGGGTAATCTCGACTACTTCGAGTCCGGGAATCGCTTTTTGCACTTCGCCATATTTTATCAGGTCGTTGGCAATCTTGGTGGCTATGTCTACTGGCACGGCAAACCCATACCCTGTATAGGAACCAGTTCTGGAAAGAATGGCGGTATTGATACCTACCAGTTTCCCTTCCACGTCCACTAGAGCGCCACCAGAGTTGCCCGGGTTGATAGGAGCATCGGTTTGGATAAAGGACTCCAAGGGGAATTCGCCTCCCATGATATTGATCTGCCTTTCTTTGGCCGACACAATACCCGCAGTTACCGTGGAGGTAAGGTTAAATGGATTGCCGACAGCGATGACCCACTCCCCAATTTGTAGTTCCCGGCTGCTTCCTATCTGTATGGCTGGAAGATTTTCCGCCTCTATTTTTAATACGGCGATGTCGGTATTGGCATCTGCACCTATCAGACTGGCCTGGTAGGTGCGCTTTTGGTGCACCACTTCAATGGTTTCTGCCCGGTCTATTACGTGATTGTTTGTAATGATATAGCCGTCTTTGGACAAAATCACACCCGAACCGGTACTTACCCGCTGCTGTGGAACTCCCTGGCCAAAGAAATAGTCAAAAATACTGTAGCGCCTGGTGTCGGTTCCGGAGAAATTCTTGATAAAGACCACGGAGTTTGTACTCTTGCGGGAGGCCTCTACGAAAGAAACCGGGAGATCCATTGTTCCCGACCCATTTGACGAAGCGGTGGTTTCTGATCCGCTTTCCCGAATTCCGTCCATCCAATTAGTTTGTTGGTTCCAGGACGGATGGTCGGAAAAAACCGAAGAGGAAGCTTGGATTGGTAGTTCTACTACCGTCAAATACAGCCAAGCACCTGCCATCCCTCCAATCAGGGCTATTACGCCTGTAATGAAATGTTTTTGCATATTTCCTAAAACTTATCCGATCAGATTCCAGTGATCATAAAAACCGATTAATTCTGCATACGTGAAACGTATTCTACGGTTTTGCGATCAAACCAATACCATACCAAAAACAATATGCAGGAAAAAGCGGGCAAAAAAAAGCGAAAAACGCCATTTACCTTGTAAATTTGTCAGTCGATGCTAAAAAATGACAGCGTATTTCGTCCAACCTTTCGGACTGGCGAGGGTTGACGCTGAGGTAAATCAAACTAAATGTCAAAAAAGAAAAACGTAGCCATCCTGGGTTCCACAGGCAGCATAGGTACTCAGGCACTGGATGTGATACGGAATCAAGGTGACTCATTTCAGGTAGAGGTACTCACCGCCCAAAATAACGCAGATTTATTGATTCAACAGGCACTCGAGTTCGAGCCCAATGCCGTGGTAATTGGAAATGAATCCTCCTATCAGCAGGTAAAGGAGGTATTGCAACCCAGGGGCATAAAGGTGTACGCTGGCGAGTCAGCACTTGCGCAAGTGGTCGAAATGGAGAGTATTGATGTGGTGCTCACCGCGCTGGTGGGTTATGCAGGATTGATCCCAACCATTCGTGCCATTGAAGCGGGAAAGCCGATAGCATTGGCAAACAAGGAAACGCTGGTAGTAGCCGGAGAACTTATCACCGCTCTGGCAAGTGAGAAGGGAGTAAATATTTATCCGGTTGATTCTGAGCACTCGGCCATATTTCAATGCCTGGTCGGGGAGTTTCATAATCCCATCGAAAAGATCATACTGACCGCGTCCGGGGGGCCATTTCGGGGAAGGAACAGCCAGTACCTTAAGTCGGTTACCAAAGCGCAGGCACTAAAGCACCCCAATTGGGATATGGGAGCCAAAATCACCATCGACTCAGCTTCAATGATGAACAAGGGATTGGAAGTGATAGAAGCTAAATGGCTTTTTGGACTAAATTCGGATCAAATTGATGTAGTCGTGCATCCCCAATCGATCGTGCATTCCCTCGTTCAGTTTGAAGATGGTTCCATCAAAGCGCAACTTGGTCTGCCAGATATGCGTATTCCCATTCAGTTTGCGATCTCCTATCCTGATCGCTTGAAGGCAGATTTTCCCCGGTTTAATTTTGCGGATTATCCTAATCTTACCTTTGAAAAACCCGATCTTCAGACCTTTAGAAATTTACAGCTAGCCTTTGATGCGTTAAAGGCGGGGGGGAATACGCCCTGTGTCCTAAATGCGGCCAACGAGGTAGTGGTAGAGGCTTTTTTAAAGGATCAGGTCGGATTCCTGCAAATGTCGGAGCTGATTGAACAGACTTTGGAGAAAATCGGTTTTATAAAGTCGCCGGCTTTGGAAGACCTCGTAGAAACGGATAGCGAGACAAGAAAATTAACCAAGAAATTAATCGAAAAAATATAATATGGAAACGCTGATAATGGTGGGGCAGTTGCTGCTTGGGTTGTCGATTTTAGTAGGGCTGCACGAGTTGGGACATTTGTTGGCTGCAAAAATGTTTGGCATGCGGGTGGAGAAATTTTCCATTGGCTTTCCCCCAAAGATCGCCGGATTTAAATACGGTGAGACAGAGTACTCTATTGGAGCCATTCCGCTAGGGGGCTTTGTGAAGATTTCCGGTATGGTGGACGAATCTTTGGATACCGAGCAGATGGGGTCTGAGCCCCAGCCCTGGGAGTTCCGATCCAAGCCTGCCTGGCAACGCCTCATCGTCATGTTGGGTGGTATCATCGTCAATGTGGTAACGGGCATCCTTATTTTTGTTTTTTTGGTATACAATCGAGGGGAAACCTACTATTCAAGGGATCAGGTGTTGACCCATGGGATTGTCGCCTACGACATTGCAGAGCAGATTGGGTTGAAAACCGGTGACAGGATCCTTGACATAAACGGACAGCCCTATGAATCCATTAACGATTTGAGCAGTGGTTCCGCTCTGCTAAGCAATAATGGGTTTTATACAGTTGATCGTGACGGAGAAAGAATTCAGGTGGCCATACCGAGGGGTTTTATCAATTCCTTCTCCAACGAGGAAAGTATGTCCAAGTTTATTCAGATCCGTTTTCCGTTTGAAGTGGGTGAGGTAGCGCCGAATCAGGGGGCTGCCAAAGCCGGAATACTACGGGGAGATCGAATAGTGGCGATAAACGGAGAGCAGATAGTCTATTTTGACGATCTTCAACAAGCGCTTAAAGACAAGGCAAATCAGCAGGTAGAGGTAGTGGTACAACGGGATGGGCAGCAACTTACCCTGATGGCTGATGTCAGCGAAAATAACACCATAGGTATTGGCGTTGCCAGCCTGCTGGAACCTGTTAGAAAAAGCTATACGCTTGCCCAATCGGTACCGCTGGGGGTACAAAGGGCATTTGGTGTAGTGATCGTAAATGCCAAAGCCATGAGCAAAATGTTTACGGGAGAGGTGTCTGCCAAAAATGTGAGCGGTCCTATCGGTATGGCCAAAATATATGGATCCTCCTGGGATTGGGTCAAGTTTTGGTCTATCACTGGATTGATTTCCATGATCTTGGCATTTATGAATTTTCTACCGATCCCTGCGTTGGACGGGGGACATGTTATGTTTCTCCTGTACGAAATGGTATCCGGAAGAGCCCCCTCTGACAGGTTTCTGGAAAACGCACAAAAGGTGGGTATGGTCATCTTACTGATGATCATGGTTTTCGCGATCGGTAACGATATCTTGAAGTTGTTCGTAGGAAGCTAAGACCTTTTTGCCAAGATATAAACTCTCTTTATCCATCGATCTTACAGGTAGCATTGCCTGTTTTACCTTGGCTAAAGGTTGGGTTCTATTTTTGTTTTTGAATAAGAAAGTTTTAACTTGAAACCGTCGCTGCCAATTTGTGTCTAAGCACATATTGGCACGTGGCTTGTTTTACTTGTTTTGTATTATTTTAGGGACGTGATGTCCGATATTCTATAAAAAGTGACATGAAGACTGTCGTATTGACTGTATGAGCAATTTCGGAAATCAACTATATCAATCATTCTTGTTGGGAGACTATTCAGGGGAGGGTGAGCTTATTCATTTAATTACAGATGACGAAGAGGAGGACGATAGTTTGAAAGCAGATAGTTATTCAGACGAAATATCAATTCTTTCCGTTCGTAATACGGTTCTTTTTCCGGGTGTTGTTATTCCCATTACGGTGGGAAGGCAGCGATCCATCCGTTTGGTTAAAAAAGCCCAGAGGGGAGACAAGCTGATCGGCGTCTGTGCCCAGCGAAACCCCAATCAGGACGACCCTGGATGGCAGGATATCTACAATGTAGGAACGCTGGCCAAGATCATTAAAATGATCGTATTGCCGGACGGTAACACCACCATCATTATACAGGGAAAAAAGCGGTTTAAGATCCGTGAAGAAGTGTCTGATGATCCTTATTTTGTCGCGAAGGTAGATTACCTGGAGGAATCCTTTCCAAAAAACAACAAGGAAATAGAAGCTTTGGAGCAGTCGTTAAAGGAGGCCGCCTTCAAGATTCTCCAATTGAACCCGGAAATCCCCCGAGAGGCACAGGTGGCACTGGACAATATCGATAGTACGCCTTTTCTAACCCACTTTCTTTCTTCCAATATCAATGCGCCGGTAGAATCCAAACAACGGCTGCTGGAAATCAACGATGGCATCGATCGGGCCACTCTTTTGCTGGAGCTCATGATGAAGGACATTCAGATGCTGGAGTTGAAAAGTGAGATCCAAAAAAAGGTACATACGGATATAGATCAGCAGCAACGCGATTATTTTCTGCGTCAGCAGATGAAGGTTCTTCAAACCGAACTTGGGGAAGAAGGGCCCGAGAAGGAAGTGGAGGATCTGCTGTTAAGGGGACGGAAAAAGAAGTGGCCCAAGGAAGTTTGGAGTCATTTTGAAAAGGAGGTAAACAAAATCCTCCGGATGAATCCTTCCGCCGCGGAATACCCGATCGCGTTGAATTACGCGGAGGTGATGGTGGAGCTCCCTTGGAATGAGTTTACCACGGATAACTTTGACCTGAAACGTGCCAAAGATATTCTGGACAAGGATCATTTCGGACTGGAAAAAGTCAAGGAGCGGATCATTGAATACCTGGCGGTTTTGAAATTGAAGAATGACCTGAAGGGGCCGATTCTTTGCCTTTATGGTCCTCCGGGCGTAGGTAAAACCTCACTGGGCAAGTCAATAGCGAAGGCATTGGGCAGAAAATATGTGCGCATGTCGTTGGGCGGGCTCCATGATGAAGCAGAAATCAGGGGGCACAGAAAGACCTACGTAGGCGCTATGCCCGGTAAGATTATCCAGAATATGAAGAAGGTCAAGACCTCTAACCCCGTATTCGTGTTGGATGAAATTGATAAGCTTAGTTCTGATTTTAGGGGAGATCCTTCATCTGCATTCTTGGAGGTATTGGATCCCGAGCAGAACAGTGCATTTGTGGATAATTACCTAGAGGTGGACTATGATCTTTCCAAGGTCTTGTTCATCGCCACTGCCAATACCCTAGAGACCTTGCAACCCGCACTTCGGGATCGAATGGAGATCATAGAGGTGACGGGATATACCCTAGAGGAAAAGGTGGAGATTGCGGTTCGCCATTTGATTCCGAAGCAGCGAAAGGAACATGGGCTTAAGGCCAAAGATGTTCAGTTCAGCAGGGAAGCGCTGGTAAAAATAATCGAGGACTACACCCGGGAGTCCGGAGTCCGAAATTTGGAGCGGTTGGTCGGAAAGGTAACCCGTAATGTGGCCAAGTCCATTGCCATGGAAGAAGCGTACCAAAAAAAGATCACCCCAGCTATGGTTCGTAAGGTTCTGGGTGGAGAAGTATTTGATAAGGAGCTTTATCAAGACAACAGCGTACCAGGAGTAGTAACCGGCCTTGCCTGGACCTCTGTAGGGGGTGAGATTTTGTTTATAGAGGCCAGTCTGAGCAAGGGAAAAGGGAAGCTTACACTTTCCGGTCAGTTGGGAGAGGTGATGAAGGAATCGGCGATGACGGCTCTTTCCTATCTCCGTTCAAAAGCTGACAAGCTCGGCATAGACCACAGGGTATTTGATAACTACGACCTACATATACACGTACCTGCTGGAGCAGTACCAAAAGATGGCCCATCTGCGGGTATCACCATTCTGACGGCCATTGCCTCCGTCTATACGCAACGAAAAGTACGAAATAGGCTGGCGATGACGGGCGAGATCACGTTAAGAGGGAAAGTAATGCCTGTGGGTGGCATCAAGGAGAAGATCCTGGCAGCCAAGCGGGCAGGTATTACCGATATTATTCTCTGCAATAAGAACCGGAAGGATTTAGAGGAAATCGACGATTCCTACCTTAAAGGGATCACTTTCCATTTGGTAGACCATGTGCAAGAGGTTATTCAATTGGCGCTACTGGATGAGTTGGTCGATGATTCCATTTCATTCACCTTTGATAATCAAAGGGTCACATCTGGTGATTGTTAGGCTTCAGCACCTAGCCGCTTTGTTAATGGTACTCGTAGGGTCGGGGCCCTGTTCCCTGAATGCCCAAGTGGCCCAACGTGCCTTTGGCTTTACCGAACAGCCGTCTTTTACGGGTTTGGCAGGTCTGGGAGGTGTGAATATTACCTCGGTAAGCGATCCCTTGATGTTTCTGTCCAGCCCCGCCTTGCTGGATTCCTTAGACGAAAGCACACTCTCCGTACACTATTTGAATTTTCCCGGTGATATTCAATTTGCAACTGCCGGGTACAATTTCAAAGCCGGGAAGCCGGTTTCTGCCGCCATCGGGATGCAGTTTGTAAATTACGGGGAATTTGAAGGGTACGATGAGGTAGGTTTTCCCTTGGGAACCTTTCATGCCAGTGAGTTTGCGCTTACTGCTGCGCTGGCGGCCACGCGGGGTGTTTTCCGTTACGGCCTGAACCTAAAATTGATGGGTTCGGTACTGGAAAGTTACCAAGCCTATGCCGCGGCGTTTGATATTGGAATTCTTTATCGACACCCCTTGGAGGATCTAGCCCTTTCCATTGTTGCAAAGCAGGTGGGATGGGTGCTGAGCGATTATTTGGAGGACGCCCGATTGAGGCTTCCTGCCGATTTGAGGGTAGGTATAGCTTATAAAGCAGAAAACATGCCGATGCGCTTTCACCTTACCGCTAGGAACCTCCTGTATGATACGCCGTTGGTTTCAACCAATGTATTGGAGCCTTCCGTAGAAGGACGGTTTACAGATCGGGTATTTAGAAGACTGGTTTTTGGAGCGGAGATCCCTATTAAGGAATCCGTTGAACTCCGATTGGGCTACAATTACCTATTGCGACAGGAGTTTTCCGGTTGGAACGGCAGGGGCTTGGGAGGTTTTTCCGGCGGGTTTTTGTTGCGGAGCCGGGCGTTCGCCCTATCCTATGCCCTCGCTGGCTACCGGGTGGCGGGCACAGCACACATAGTGGGAATACATACGAACTTACAGTCGCTGAGAAAGTTTTAATATCTGCATTTGAATAATGACATGGAGAATCTAACGCCAAAACAAATAGTGTCCGAGCTGGACAAGTACATAATCGGTCAGCACGATGCCAAACGGAATGTCGCCATTGCCTTGAGAAATAGAATACGGAGGTTGATGGTAAAATCTGACCTTCAAAAAGATATCGTTCCCAATAACATCCTGATGATAGGATCCACCGGTGTCGGTAAGACCGAGATAGCTCGACGGCTTGCCAAAATTGCGCAGGCTCCGTTTACTAAAGTGGAGGCATCTAAGTTTACCGAGGTGGGGTATGTGGGCAGGGACGTAGAGTCGATGGTACGGGATCTGGTTGAGCAGGCTGTCACGTTGGTAAAGGAAGCGAAAAATGAAGAAGTAAGGGAGAAAGCAGCGGTGCTGGTTGAAGATGTCCTGTTGGATATCTTGATTCCTCCCGTTAAGGGAGCATCTGTAGGCACCATTCCTCCCTCCATGCAGGCGGGTTTTAACCCGGATTTAGCCTCTGAGCAGGAATTGAATGAGCGGACCCGTGACAAGTTTCGGGAAAAGCTTCGTAAAGGAGAGCTTGAAGACCGAAAGGTGGAAATCAGCGTCAAGCAGTCACCCTCTGCCGGTATCGGGATGATAGGAAATGGTATGATGGATGAAGCCAGTATGGCTGGTCTTCAGGATATGCTGAACAATATGATGCCCAAGCGTACGAAAAAGCGAAAGGTCAGCATACGGGAGGCTAGAAAGCTGCTGATGGAGGAGGAGGCCTCAAAGCTGATTGATTTTGACGAGGTCAAAGAAGAGGCCATTCGGCTAGCCGAAAACAACGGAATCATTTTTATCGATGAGATCGATAAAATTGTCTCCAAATCCGGTAGGGGAGGTTCTGGACCCGACGTGAGTAGGGAAGGGGTACAGCGCGACTTGCTGCCGATCGTCGAAGGAAGTGCAGTCAACACAAAATATGGGATGGTCCATACAGACCACGTATTGTTTATAGCTGCGGGAGCCTTCCATGTGTCCAAGCCATCGGATCTTATTCCGGAATTGCAGGGAAGGTTTCCTATCCGAGTTGAGCTGTCCAGTTTGACGCAGGAGGACTTTTACCGAATACTTAAGGAGCCGAAAAACGCGCTAACAAAACAGTATGCGGCACTTTTCGAGGCAGAGGAGGTGTATTTGGAGTTTTCCGATGAGGCTATCCAAGAACTTGCGGCATTGGCATTTCGGATCAACGAGGAAGTGGAAAACATTGGTGCCCGACGTCTACATACGGTCATGAGCCATCTTTTGAGCGACTTTTTGTTTGAAGTACCGGATACCATTGGGGCAAACAGCAGGATCATGATTACCCGTGAGATGGTAAATGACCGGTTGAGCTCGTTGGTGAAAAACAGAGATCTATCCCAATACATCCTGTGATTTTTTGGGGGTGTGGGGGTCTTTGGTCTTTGGGATAAACCATAGCAGGAGAAATGCGACCCCGGCGGTTGCCGCGCTTGCAGTGAAAACAGCACTGAAGTTTTCTGCCTGATTGGCAAAAATCCAACCAGACACCAACGCGCCCAGCCCTATGCCTGCTTCCAACGCTATGTACATGGTCGCGAGTGCCTTTCCTCTGAAACGCTCAAGGGACAGATCTACGGTCCAGGCAGTGATGGTCGGGTTGTTCATTCCAATCGAACATCCGTACAATACAGCTCCCACAAGCAGCATGCTGGTGCTTTTTGCTTCTGCTACCACCCACATCGCAACCACCATCGTGAGTGTGGCGGCTTTCAGTACAGGTATCCTGCCAAACCTGTCGGATGCCCGCCCTGCCAAAACCCTGATGGCCAAGGAAGAAATGGTAAACACAGCAAAAAACAGTCCTCGGTTCTCAAGACCCAGGTGGTCAGAATAATCGGGAATCACGGTAAGTACGACTCCAAAAGAAAATACGGAGAACACCAAAATCAATGAGGGTGCCCAAACTCTTGTTTCAATTATCTCTGATTTGGATAGTTTCAGGTGGCTCCACCTAGGTTTTTCCCTGGTTTGTAGCGTCTCTTTCAAATGGGATAAGATGGCAATTGAAAGAAAGGAGATAGCTGCGGAAAGGTAGAACAGGGGTTCTACGCCCCATATTCCCCCTATGTACCCACCAAGTGCGGGCCCTGCGGCCATTCCCAAAGATCCAAAAAGCGATTGAATGCCCATGGCTTCTCCTCTTTTTTGAAATGGGATGATGTCTGCCAAGTACGCGGAAGATCCGGTGGGTGTAAATCCGGTCGAGAATCCATGCAGGAAACGTAAAAACAAAAATCCACCCACCGTAGTGAGTATCGGGTAGAGGAGACTTACCCCAACACAGACTACCACGCCAATAACCATGACGGGGATTCGTCCTACTCGATCGGCCAGTTTTCCTGAAAAGGGTCTGGATAAACCTGCCGAAAGGGTAAAGAGGGATATAATCAATCCTTTGTGATCCTCCCCGCCCAAACTGGTTAGGTAAGCAGGTAGCTCCGGTATGATCATGTTGAAACTGGTGAAGAACAAAAAGTAGCTGGTGCACAGCAGGAAAAAATTCAGGTTGTAGATGGCTGGCCGTCGAGTTTCCACGTGCATTTTTCGTTTATCTCCCGTCGGTTCGGATCCGTTCTTGATGTCCCAAGGGTTGAATACAGTAAATCCACCCTACAGGATTGATGGCCTGTAGGGTGGATGTTTGTCAGTCACGCTTTGCCTCTTCTTCGCTTTGGGCGAGTAAGTAGGCTTTAATGAATTCGTTGAGATTGCCGTCCAATACGGACTGCACATCGGAGGTCTCATAGCCCGTTCGGGCGTCTTTGGCCAGTTTATAGGGGTGCAAAACGTAGTTCCGGATTTGGGAACCGAAGTCTATCTTCATTTTACCGGACTCGATTTTGGCACGTTCGGCGTTACGCTTCTCCATTTCCAACTGATAAAGCCGGGATTTTAGCATTTGCATGGCTTTTTCCCTGTTGGCAAGTTGTGAACGCTCCACTTGGCAAACCACCACGATACCGGTGGGTTTGTGGGTCAGCTGTACTTTGGTCTCTACCTTGTTTACGTTTTGTCCTCCGGCACCTCCCGATCTCGAGGTATGGAAATCTATGTCAGAAGGGTTGATTTCGATCTCAATGGTGTCATCTACTACCGGGTAGGCATATACCGACGCAAAGGAAGTGTGTCGCCTGCCCCCACTGTCAAAGGGGGATATACGTACCAGCCGATGTACCCCAGTCTCTGATTTCAAAAATCCATAAGCAAGTGGCCCCTCAAATTCCAGGGTGACAGATTTAATTCCGGCAACTTCGCCTTCCTGCAAATCCACCTCCCGAACCTTGTAACCGTTTTTTTCTCCCCACATGATGTACATTCGCATCAGGATGGAGGCCCAATCATTGCTTTCCGTGCCTCCTGCACCAGGGTTGATTTCCAACATGGCGTTGAGTTGATCTTCCTCGCCACTAAGCATCTTTTTCAGTTCCAAGTCCTCCAGTTTCCTGCTTACCTGTTGGAATTCAGATTTCAATTCGGACTCGGAAACCTCTTCGGCGTTGTAAAATTCGTACAGCACGTCTAAGTCTCCCAAGTGGGTTTCCAATGATTCGAACGAAGAAGTCCATGCCTTTCGGGCCTGAATCTGCTTCATAATCTTTTCCGCCTCTTCCGGGTCATTCCAGAAATCTGGCTGGGCGGATATGGCTTCAAACTCCTCTATTTCGGCTTTCTTACGATCGTAGTCAAAGATACCTCCTCAAGGCCAAAACGCGGGCCTTCAAGTCTTTCAACTGGTCTTGTGTCATGATTGGGTTTTTTTGAAAGGCAAATTTCCGAATTTTTACAGGCAATACCTATTTATGTGGTAGAATATCCAAAAATGAACTAGAGCGGCTAGGGCTTTGTCCAGTCCTCTTGGGAAAGGACCAATAATTTGCGTCTTCCCTTTAATCTAAACTTACGATATCGAACCTGGGACATAATAAGTGCCGACCCCAGCAGTCCGCCCGAAATCACGAGAGATGTTTGGCTAATCTCAACTCTGCCATCTGCATACAGGCTATTCACCGTTTCCGCTGTTAGCAGGAGCAAAGCCGCCGCTGCGGGCAGCAAGGTAAGATTACGAAGAGTACTGTTTCGCTCATCTTTGGCACTGACATCAATCACTTCAATTTGCCACGGAGCTACGATGTTTTCCCCAAACAAAAGGTGCTCGGACTGGATTTCCCGTATGATGTCGGTCATGTAATAGGGGATGTCCTTGAGTTTGTAGGTAATTGATTCGCCCACCTGGTACTGGATCCGTGTTTTTTGGTTTTCTCCTTTTTGAAGTACCAGATAGTTCTGCGCCAGCAGGCCGTGAGAGTAGGCGACCAGGAGTAACGAGATTAATGGTAGGACCAAGGTTATTCGAATGGGTTTCCGCATGATTTTCGATAGGTTGTTGCGAAGTAATAAAAAAGGCACCTTTCCATACAGCATTGGTGATAACCAGCCGTGGCAGAAAGGTGCCATTGTTTACGAGTATTTTTTAATACCTATACACCCAACCGTACGGGTCCTTTTCTTTTCCGTACTTGATAGCGTCCAATTTATGTAAAACCCTGTTGGAAAATGCATCCCGTGGCTTTTCGGGAAGGCTGTAGTCATTGCCATCAATATGGATCAGCCGGATATGGGCGATGGTTGCTGCTGTGCCTGTTCCAAACGCTTCCTGCATAGTCCCGTTCTCAAGGGCTTCTTTCAATTCCGACACGCTCAGGAAACGCTCCTGAACAGGCATATCCATTTCCTTGGCCAATGTCAGCACACTGTCCCTGGTTATTCCTTTTAGGATGGTTCCAGTAGTGGTTGGAGCGGTAATAAGGGTTCCATTGATCACGAACATTACGTTCATCGTGCCACTCTCTTCAATGTGTTGATGGGTTTTGCCATCTGTCCACAGCAGCTGGTCGTAGCCTTCTTTCTGTGCGCACATGGCCGGATAGAGTGACCCAGCATAGTTTCCCGCTGCTTTTGCATATCCTGTGCCCCCTTCAATCGCCCGACTGAAGTGGGTTTCAACTTTCACAGCTACCGGTTTGGCATAATACTGCCCAACAGGGCTGGTCAAAATCATGAATTTGTACTTCTGGGATGGACGGATTCCCAGAAAATCATCGGTTGCAAACACAAAGGGTCTGATATACAGGGAACAGCCAGGTTTCGACGGTACCCATTCGCGGTCTAATTCCAATAATTTGGCCAATCCATCCATGAACAACTCCTCCGGCACTTCGGGGATACACATCCGTTTGGCCGACTCGTTAAGTCGACGAAAATTGGCGTCCGGCCGGAAAACTAGCACTTCTCCGGCCTCGTTTTTGTAGGCTTTTAGGCCTTCAAAGACGGACTGCCCGTAATGCAGTGTTGCGTTGGCAGGGTTAAGGCTAAGAGGCGCATAGGGCTCTATGCGCGGGTTATGCCATTCTCCCTGAAAATAGTCGGCCACGAAAAGGTGGTCACTTAGCGCATGCCCAAAGGTGAGGTTGTCAAAATCCGTTTGGGGTAATTTTGACGAAGCCGTTTTCGTGATTTGAATTTCTATGGTATTGTTCATAGCGTTTAATTTCTAGGCGTCCAAATAGATTCTTTTACATTCAGCTCCTTTGCCATCATTCTGCTCAATACAAACAAGTAATCGGAGAGACGGTTCAGGTATTTTATAATTTGTTCGTCTACAGAGGTCAAGGCGTGAAGTTCAATAACCCTTCGCTCCGCTCTTCTGCAGACAGTTCGAGCCAAGTGGGCTATCGATACGGAGGGATGCCCACCGGGCAGTATAAAATTACGAAGTGGTTCCAGATTTTCCTCCATACCGTCTATCTCCGTTTCCAAGGCTAGTACATCCGAAGGATCCAAATCCGGCTTTTTGACGTTTTTGGCCCCTTCCTGCGTTGCCAAGTCAGCACCGATGGTAAACAACCGGTCCTGTATATCTTTGAGGAATGCAGCTCGATGAAGATTGACTTCTTGATCCCTAAGCAAACCTAAAAAGGAATTCAGTTCATCGACGGTTCCATAGGCATCGATACGCAGATCTGATTTTTTGACCCTGTTGCCACCCAAGAGGGAGGTCTCTCCGCTATCTCCAGTTTTGGTATAAATTTTCATGTGTCTATAATTGTTTTTCAAAGGTCACATGGAATCTCGCACGTATTACAATCGTTCCTCCTTGTGTCGCTTGCGGCATGCTCGATTTCATGTGTTTGTTTTTTCTGGCAATACCCAATTGATTGAATTAATTCATTGACACAACGGTATGCTGCTAAAACTTCGTAGCGTTGAGATGGTTTTAAACCAGTTCGCGCTTCCCGGTCGTTGGGCTGGGGTTGACGTTATCTGACTCTACCAGGCCATCCCTCAACCGGATAACGCGATGGGCATAATGGGCGATATCGTCTTCGTGGGTCACCATAATGATGGTATTTCCTTTTTGGTGGAGTTCATGAAAAAGGTCCATGATATCGTAAGAAGTCTTGGAGTCTAGATTTCCGGTGGGTTCATCTGCCAAAATTATACTCGGATCATTTACCAACGCCCTCGCGATGGCAACCCGTTGTCGTTGGCCGCCCGAAAGCTCATTGGGTTTATGGTGAACCCGATCTTCCAGTCCCACGCTTTTCAATGCCAAAAATGCTTTCTCTGATCGTTCCGCTTTTCCGTAACCAGCGTAGATCAAAGGAAGCGCTACATTCTCCAAGCAGGAGGCCCGAGGCAGTAAGTTGAACGTTTGGAATACAAAGCCTATTTCCTTATTTCGAACTTCGGCCAGCTCATTCTCACTCATGTCGCTTACCAGCTTCTGATTCAGGGTGTAAGTACCAGCCGTAGGCGTATCCAAACAGCCAATAATATTCATTAGTGTGGACTTTCCAGATCCTGACGGCCCCATGAACGCCACGTATTCACCCCGATTTATCGTAATGTTGATGGATTTGAGTGCCTGAACCTCCTCCACCCCCATCCGGTAGGTTTTCTGGATATTCCTGGTTTCAATAATGGTAGCCATGATTTCCTGCCTTTTAAACCGTGAAGATAAGGCTTTATGGGCAAAAAAAGCACGGGATTGGTTATTTTTAGAAAGGCCTCTTTCTGCCGATTTTAACAGTGGGAGTTAAGGCAATGAATTCCTACGTACCCGATAGATTTTTTAGATAGAAAGGAGGGTTTCATATTTGGCGAAAAGGATTGTGACCAAATCCACAACCCATCCTTGCAAATCTGATTGAGGATATACGTTCGTACATATCAGGGGCTGAATAGACCGAACTACCCCCCCCCCTGATTTTGATCGCAGGCGGACTATAGGCTTTTTGCCTAGGTGATTAGTCTACAGTAGTTTGGAGTATGGAAATTACTTTTAGTTATAGGAAATTGATCCTGTTGGCCGTGCTCATCATAGCGGCTTATCACTTCGGGTTGCGGCGCGGATTTTGCTAACCTCGCTGGGAGTTACTGGTCCTGCTTTATTTCCCCACCGGCTGCGAATGTAAGTGCTGATCGACGCCACTGCATGGTCATCCAAAATATTTTCATGGGGTGGCATATAACCGTTGTAGGTTTTTCCACGTACCGTGATTTCCCCTTGTAGACCGTTTAGAATGGCATCTACCAAGGGTTCAATCGGCCCAAGAACCCTTTCGGATTGTGCCAAGGGTGGAAAGCGGTTTTTGTCGCCCTCTCCATCCCGTTGATGGCAGGTGGCACAATAGGTATTGTAGAGTATTCCCCCTTCCAGTACGCTACCTTTATCCAGATTGTCCTGTCCTTCGATCGGCGTTTTAATATAGGTTTTGTTTTCGGTTTTTTTGACCATATCAGCGAGCTCGCGATCGCCGAATTTCTTCTTTTCTCCTTTGTACATTACCCGCCAGATCCTACCCTTGTTGGATTCAGAGATGTACAGTGAACCATCTGGGCCTTCGGCGAGTCCCATGGGCCTGTACACGGCATCGCTGGTATTTTCTACTGTGTCAACACGCGCAAAACCGTCTGCGAAGACCTCCCAATGGTCCGCTTTACCATCTTTGATCGGAACAAAGCAAACAATATATCCTGCTTGCGGATAGGGGGATCGGTCGGTCGATCCGTGGAAAGCCACAAATGCCCCCTGTTTATACCTTTCCGGAAATTGATCTCCACGGTAGAAGAGGATTTCCATAGGTGCCCAATGGCCGGGGAATCCGATAACCGGGTCGTCGAAGTTGGCAGCTCTGCCTACCATATTGCCATCCCCTCCGTAGGCGGGAGCCAAAACGTTCTTTCCCTGCAATTGGTCATAATATGCATATGGCCATCCAAAGTCCGAACCTTCTTTCACCCTGGCTAAGATTTCGGAGGGAAGTACGGCTGCTTGCCATGCACTAAAGATTTTTGGATACATCGTATGAAAATTGTCGATACCGTTTACGACCGCATAAAGGTGGTCATCCAATGGACTCCAGGCCAAGCCAACGATACTGCGTAGGCCTGTGGCAAATTTCACACCGTCCGTCTGAACCTGGTTTTCCCGATTGGCATCAAATTTCCAAACTCCGGCATGCATCTCCCGCTCGGGCGTGGGATCCAAGCCTTTGCCCTCTGGTATCCCTGTGGGGCCATACAAGGTAATGTCCTGTCCCGCATCGGAGGGCGATCCAAAGGGGATGTACATATTGCCTTTTCCATCGAAAGCGGCGGGCTTGGTGGTGTGCCAGTTTCGTGCCACGTTTGGATCGGTATCGGTCAGAATTACCTCAGTACGGCTACTGGGGATTAATTCCCCCGGTATGAGCCTGTTACGCAATACTTGGCGAACGGTGCTGGTATACAAGTAGCCGTTGTGAATGGTCACACCCACCGCAGATCCGCCGACATCCTCGTAATCTCCAAATCGCACCACAGAATCCGCCCGTCCATCCCCGTCGGTATCGCGGATTCCCACCGTCCCGCCAAGGCCATCTCTGGAATAACGTAATTTTGCATAGATGTCTCCTGTTTCGGTAACAGCGATGTGTCTGGTAAGCCCGACACTGTCTATGACGGTCAGTGCTTCAAAGCCTCCCGGAAGTATTAGTCCTCCGTTATCGGGGTCTGATTCCGGTAGATTGGATGTCTCCGGACCGCATCCGGTCAGGAGAAAAACGGTTAGGATAAGTACAGATACTGGACCCCGAAACATCAGGGTCATAAAGGATAATCCAAGAACGGGTTGGCGCATGGGATCAAAGGTGATTGAGTGGCTCAGCGTTGGTGATTTTTCTTGCTTATGTTTCGTAATTTAGCCAGTATGTTGGTATAATTCAATAGATGGCGAGGTGGTTTTACGGAGGTATTTCTATGAAAGGTAGAAGAAATGCGAAATGGATGGGTAGGTAACGGTTTTTTGGATTAAAAATATACACCGATGGACATGGTGGGCTAAAGATTATTATTAAATTTATATTTTGTTGAGGGTTTATTTTGGCGTTGGGGTTTTTGGAGTAGCAAGCGCATGGGAATTTATTTTAGCCTGAATGGAGTCGTAGTATGGATGCTGGTATCAGGGATTATTCCTTTGTTACTCGCTCTCAGTGCCGGCAAGCTAAGGAAATCAAAAGAGGTAACCTTTTTTGTTTTTCTGATGATATCCTCTGCGGTTTATTCGTTGGGTTACGCTTTTGAACTGGCCTCGGTGGGGTTGCCCCAAAAGGTCTTTTTTTTAAACCTCCAGTATTTTGGGGCTGTGTTTTTTGGGCCGGTTTTGTTCCTGATGGTTTGGCACTATTCCGGTAGTTCGGCAATTCCCTGGATTCAGCGATTGGTCTTTGTGGTTCCACTGATCACCCTCGTTTTGGTGTTTACGAATGGAAAGCATTACCTTTTCTACACTTCATATAGCGCCGTACACAATGACATCATGGATGTGTTGGTGACTACAAAGGGTCCGATCTACTGGGCGCATCAAGCCTATACAGTGATATTATTGGTTGCAAGTCAAATAGTACTGGTCAGAATGCTGGTATTGGGTACTGTGACAGATGCTAGACAGATATATTTTGTAGGTCTTGGTGCGTTGTGCCCCATTTTGGCCTATTTTTCGCTTCTTTCTGATATTGTTCCCTTTCATTTGGATCCAATTCCCCTTTCTTTTATCGGTACAGGTGTATTCGTTTTTTTGGGTCTCTCAAAATTCCGTTTGTTCAAGGAGACGCCAATTGTGTTCAAGACCCTTTTTGAAAGTATTGCAGACGGTGTGTTGGTGCTGGATCCAATGGATCGTATCGTCTCCTACAACCCGGCTGTGTCGGAAATGGTTGGTGGATTTGCCTCCAAAGCAGAAAAACGGGCTGGAGTACAATCGCTTTGGGATCGGATCAGTCCCGGCTTTTCAGAAGAGGATCGTAAGAAGCACTCGTTCAAATGGGAGGGCTCGGGTTCGGAAAGATGGTATTCGGCTACACTGTCCGCCATACGGGTGAGAAATGCGGAATTTCTGGGAAAAATTGTGGTGATAAGAGATATCACTCAAGAGGTCGAGTCTAGGGAGGCACTTGTAGCTGCAAAAACGGAGGCTGAGCAGGCAAACCAAGCCAAATCGGAATTTTTGGCAAACATGAGCCATGAAATTCGTACGCCCTTAAACGGGGTGATCGGATTTACTGAGCTGCTTGGTAACACAGCCCTGTCGGAGCAGCAGAAGCGGTACGTGACCACTGCGTTTAGTTCGGCTAATGTTCTACTGGATCTCATTAACAACGTGTTGGATCTTTCCAAAATAGAAGCGGGAAAGATGGATTTGGATATCCAGGAGGTCAATCTTAGGCAGGTAATTCGTGGAATCGCCGATGTAATGAGTTTTCAGGCAGCCAAGGATAACATTGAGTTTGTTCTGCGTATTTCCCCTGACGTCCCCTACAAGTTTTTGGGAGATGAGGTTAAGATCAAGCAGGTCTTGATCAATCTTTTGAACAATGCCTTCAAGTTTACGCATGCTGGCGAGGTGGAACTACGGATTGGCGTGCTTGATCGCGTGGCAGATAAAGTTAGGCTAAGGTTTGAGGTGAGGGACACAGGAATCGGCATACCTGATGAAAAGCAACAAATGATATTTGAGGCATTTTCTCAGGCGGATGCATCCACTACAAAAAAATATGGAGGTACCGGACTGGGGTTGACGATTTCCAATAAGTTGCTCGGCCTGATGAATAGCACACTTATGCTGGATTCACAAGCGGGAAAGGGCAGCGTTTTTTCGTTTGAGTTACCCAATATCGTTTCGCTAAAGGAAAGCCCTTTTATTGACAAGTCGTTTTCTGACTATTCACCGGCTCTATTGGTGGGGTTTGAGGGAGCTCTTGCGGAGACACTACAATTCTTTTTACATTGCTTATCCATTCAATATACATCCGTTTCGTCTTATGATGAGGCACTTGGCTGGTTGAGCAAACATCCCGGTGTGCGTTCCCTCTTTTCGCACGTACGAAAAAACGAGGAAGGGGGGGTTTCCTACGAGGTCAGAGACTTTGTTGTTCGCCTGGGGCCTGCATTTCGAAATAGGTGTTGTATCGTCTTTCCCACCGATACACCCGAAGTTACCTTTTCGCAATTCCAAACCTTAGGTTGCCGGAAAAAGTTGATCAAGCCATTTATGTTAATGGATCTCGTAGATCAATTTGAGAAATGGACGGTTTCGGACAACCCGACAGATTTGGATGGTACAAATAGGATTCTTACCCCAACCAATGTAAAAATGAAGGTATTGGTGGCCGAGGATAATGCGGTGAACCGCATGTTGGTAAAAGTCTATCTTTCCAATTTGTTTCCGGCGTTTACGGTAATAGAAGCGGAGAACGGTGTGGATGCCTACGACTTATACGAAAAAGAGCGGCCTGATTTAGTCATAACAGATCTCCATATGCCGGATATGAACGGATACGAGCTGGTTAGGAAAATAAGGGCTGGAGAAAACACCAGGAGAATCCCGATTTTAGCACTTACGGCAAACGTAATGGAAGGCCAGGAAGAGGCTTGCAAGGAAGCTGGCGTGGATGATTACATCACCAAACCGGTACGGCAGGAGACATTCAGGACGGTGTTGGAGAAATGGCTGCGGTGACTTTTAAAGGGAAAAAGAAAGACTCCGGCCCCGCCCACGAAGCGTAAAGGCCGGAGCCTATTAATCAGTTGTCTTCTCCTCGTAACTTAACAACGGATCCCTCCAAGATATCGGAAATTCTAATTTGACAGGCCAATCGGCTAGTCGGGAAATATTCCGGTAATGCCTCAAGTTGATCCAACTCAGTGTCAGTAGCAACGCCCAACTCGGATTTACCCTCCAGGATTTCTACGTGGCAGGTGGCACACAATGCCATGCCACCACAAGTTGCCAAAACCGGATATTCGGACGCCTTAAGCACTTCCATCAGACTCAATCCCATGTCATCCGGGGCCTCAATGGATTGCCGGTTTCCGTCATGGTCTTCCACGGTAAAATTTATCATTTCGTTTTTTCAGTTGGATTAAAATGCATTGACACCGTTTACAGTGGTGTATTTAAAGCTTAATTTTTGGTCTGGATACACGTATTTGAAGGCGGAGTGCATCATGATGGCAGCCTCATGGAAGCCACAAAGGATGAGTTTCAGTTTTCCCGTATAGGTGTTGATGTCCCCAATCGCATAGATTCGTTCTACACCGGTAGAATAATCGGTCGTGTCTACTTCAATCGCATTTTTGTCAATGGTCAAACCCCAATCGGCAATGGGCCCTAATTTAGGGCTCAACCCAAAAAGTGGAATGAGGTAATCGGTTTCGATTTTTAGCGGAGATTTGGATTTGTCTTCCAATAACACGCTGTCCAAATGCCCGTTACCTCCTAGTTCCTTCAGGTTCGCAGAAAGAATGAGGTCAATTTTCCCGCTGTTTGCTAGGTCAAATACCTTGGCTGCCGTATCCGGAGCCCCCCGGAAGGTTTCATTTCGGTGTACCAAGGTAACCCGTTGGGCAATGTCTGCCAGGTAAAGCGTCCAGTCTAAGGCAGAATCTCCACCACCTGCGAGCACTACTTTTTTATCCCGGAACTGTTCCGGGTTTTTTACCATGTAGGTGACCCCTTTTCCTTCAAAAACTTCCAGGTTTTCTATGACAGGCTTTCGAGGCTCGAAGCATCCCAATCCACCCGCAATGATGATTACCTGAGCATGGATTTGCGTTTTTTCATTGGTCGTCAGGACATAGGATCCATCATCCTGTTTGGCAAGTTGGTCAACCCGTTCGCCCAAGGTAAAGGTGGGCTTAAACGGCCTAATTTGCTCCATTAAATTGTCCACCAGTTCCTGGGCCTTGATTTCCGGATATCCGGGTATATCGTAAATGGGCTTTTGGGGATAGATCTCAGAGAGTTGTCCACCTATCTGAGGCAATGCATCGACCAGATGGCAACGCATTTTCAACAGCCCCGCTTCAAAAACCGCAAACAAGCCGACCGGTCCAGCTCCAATGATGCAAATATCCGTAGTAATCATCTTTTGTGAAATTTTATAAATAATGAGGGAACACGTTCATCTTTCTAATTCCCCTAAAGCGGGGCAAATATAGTTGGTGTAACAACTAAATAGGCTATTTCGTTTTTTATTCTTCCAGATTGCTGTAGATCGTATCCAAAATCCGTTTAAATTCGTTGAAGTCTTCCTGATTCAGGTTTTTCCAGGCCTCCTCCCGGATAGAAGAAACCTGTGGTTTTAGTTCCCCGACTTTTTCCCTACCGGCCTGTGTCAGCAGTAAAAGAAAACTTCTTCGATCTAGCGGATGAGGTTGTCGCTCGACATATCCTTTTTTACACAGCAGATCAATGATCCTGGTAAGTGTAGGTTGATCTTTAAATACCAATTGGGCCAATTCGGATTGGCTCAGTGCCTCCCCTTCCGAGAGGTTTTTTAGGACTAGCCATTGGTCTACGGTCACATCGAAGGCTTGCTGTTTGAATTTTCTTTGTGCATATTGCTTTACCCTTCGGGCGGTTCTGTCCAAGAGAAAGGAATACTTACTAAATTGCTCGTGTGTCATACCAATAATTAGTGCAACAAATATAAGGGTTAATTTGTAATAAAAAGCAATACACCCTATAAAGTTTATAGGCTTAATTGAAAATCAACCGGAGAGAAATGATGCCGGTCATTAAATCAGCGAAATGATACAAATCGACTTATCAGGAAAACGGGCTGTCGTGGGTGGCAGTTCTAGGGGATTGGGCTTGGCTTCGGCCCAGCAGTTGGCCTCCGCAGGTGCAGAGGTGATCATGATGGCAAGGAATGAAGAAAAGCTCCAACGTGCCATTCAAACTTTATCTACGCATGCAGGGCAGAAACACCGGTATCTACTGGTGGACTATGCCAATCCCCAGGAATTTGAAGCAAGGGTGAAAGAATATTTTTCGGGTTTGGAGATTCATATTTTGGTAAATAACACCAACGGGCCAGCCCCGGGAACGGTCATGGAAAAAGGCGTAGCAGATTTTCAGCAGGCGTTTGATTTGCTTTTCAAGTCCTATGTGACCCTTACCCAGGTTTTGCTTCCGGGAATGGTAAAGAGCGGCTATGGCCGAGTGATCAATGTGTCGTCTTCATCTGTCAAGGAACCCATTCCCAACCTTGTTCTTTCGAATAGCATCCGTTCGGCAGTTAGCAGTTGGGCTAAGTCTCTCTCACGTGAGGTGGCCGGGGCAGGCGTGACGGTCAATACTATTTTGACGGGCTCTTTTGATACGGAGCGGATTAAGGAAGTTATAGCCGGTCAGGCCGAACGGGTAGGGAAGGCACCTGAGCAGTTGCTGGAGGAAAAGCGACAGGCAATACCCGCGGGGAGGCTTGGGAAACCGGAAGAATATGGGTTTCTGGTTACGTTTTTGGCATCTCCTTTGGCTGCCTATATTAATGGTACCAGCATCCCAATCGATGGTGGTAATATGACTGCGGTGTAACAAGGAAGCCCCTGATTGCCGGTATCCAACCAAACGTCAGGGGCACTTTAGGGCGACTTGCGCTTTTTTACCTGTTATAATTTTTTTTAATTGGAGGCCACGAAAACTGTGATGCGGTTTTCTACGGGGGGTATCGTCTTCAGGTAGGAATAGATTGCCCCTAAGTCTTCTTCGGTCATGCCTGCATACATGTACCAAGGCATTATGGTTTGAAAATCCGAACCGCCTACGGATGGTAATTCCTCCCTGTTTTGGTGGGCCTTAAACTTTCCGACAAACGCCTCTTTTGTCCAGGAACCTATGCCTGTTTCATGTGGTGTGATATTCGCGGAAGTAAGTGTGCCCCAAGGTAGTAAAAACTCCCTTCCTCCGGCCATCGGCTCTCCCACGTACGCTCCATTTTCAAATTTGGTATGGCAATCGTAACAGGCGCTTGCGGTAACGAGGTATTTGCCGTAGGCAACCTGATCTTGGGTTGAAGGTCTTTTTTCCGGTTCTGCTTTCTTTGGGACGGTTCGCATAATCAGGTTAAACGGGAAATCGGCCACAGAAGCCGGATGGTTGGTCGTAGCTGGCTCCAGAGTACGTATGTAGGCAATTACCGCCTCTATATCCGATGGATCTAATTTCCCATAGCTTTCGAAGGGCATGATGGGGAAAATTGGTTCCCCGTTTTTCCGGACGCCGGTGGTGATCAGGCGAAACAATTCGCCATCTGTCCAATCGCCGATGCCGGTTGGCGTGATGTTCGGTGAGATAAAGACACCGGGAAATCCCATCGTCTGATCAAATCGTTCCCCTCCATGTGCCTCGGTTCCTTCAATGGGAGGGCCACTAAAAACCCCGAAATCCCGCTGGGAATGGCAATCAATACACTGCAATACATGGTAGGCAAGGTACTTGCCCCGCTCAATTTTCTCGGGAGTTATTTCCACCTTAAGGTCTGCCGGGGGTGGGCCTACATTGGGTAAGGCAAAAGAAACATAGAGAATTCCTGCAAGCGCAAGCAAGAGAAGTGCGGATACAGCTAGTAATCCGATTTTTAGCATAGTCTTCATAGAGTCAATTAGGTTATTGTGTCTTGGTTAAAGGAGTGTAGTGGTTTCATAATAAAAATATATGTATCGTAAAAAAATCGGAATAAATATATGTAAAATAATTTTTAATCCAAATTATTTACCTATAAAAAATCGTTTTTTGGTTACTTTCTTAGTAAATGGTCGATCATCTGCTCCAAGGTTTCTAGCTGGAGGGTTTGTTTTTCGCTCCGCAGGCTTATTTGGAAGGGATTATCGGAGACTTCGATGGAGTACGGCGTGGCATTAACGCCATACTTCCGGAGTATTTTATGAATCCACACTGTCAAGACTTCCGGGCCACTTATGGTTATTGGCTCGTAGTCTTGCGTTTTAACCACCTTCGATGTCTTGGGATCAAAGAAATAACGGCCATCCGGAAAAAGTTGGTTAATGCCTCCGTTTATCACCAGATCCTCCGGTGTTCCAGCATGCAGGGTGCCTTTATCTGTCATGAGTAGCAGGCGGTCGGCGGTCTCCAAGGCAATATCCAAGTCATGCGTTACCACAAATACAGCTTTGTCTTTTTTGATCGCAAGCTCGCGTAGCAGGTACATGATTTCGAAGCGGTTTACGAGGTCCAGATGGGCTGTGGGCTCGTCTAGTATCAACAAGTCTCCATCTTGGGCCAAGGCCCGTGCGATCAGTGCTTTTTGGAGTTGTCCATCGGACAGTTCAGCGAGTGGTGCATTCGAGGATTCTGCTATGTTTACATCCTCTAGGGCAGTGTGTATCGAGAGGAGGTCATTTTTTGAGAGACTCCCCAGCCAACCGGTATGGGGAATCCTTCCTAAGGCGACCATCTCCTGCACACGTATATTGCCCCTGACGATTCGGTCGGTGTAGACTACCGACACCATCCGCGCAATTTCTTCTTTCCCGATCTCGGAGATAGGTCTTCCAGATAGGTACAGCTGTCCGGAAATAGGTGCTAATATGCCTAAAACTGTCTTAATCAGGGTCGACTTACCAACACCATTTGGCCCCATTAGACAAGTAACCTGTCCCTTGACAACAGAAAAATTCAAATTACGGAATAGAGGATGCCCCTGTTGGTATCCGATTTCCAGCTCCTTACACCAGATTGCGGGTTGTATTGCGTTCATGTATCTATCCGGCTAAAACTCCCTGCTTACATTTCGTTTGAAGACCAGCCAAATTACGACAGGGGCTCCCAGGAAGGAAGTGATCACGTTTATCGGCAAGGTTTGCGCAGAACCTGGCAATTGGCTAATCGTATCGCAAAGTAGGAGCGTTATGGCTCCCAGCATGGCAGATCCTGCTATCAGCGTGAGATGATCGGAGGTTCTGAAAATTAATCTGGCTACGTGCGGGACGGCGATCCCAATAAAACCGATAGGGCCGCAGAATGCAGTGGTAGCACCGGTCAACAATCCCGTGCTGATGATCATTTTCCAGCGCAAACGATCTACGGAGATCCCCATGCTTTGGGCATAATTCTCTCCCAAAAGCATGGCATTATAAGACTTGACCGACAGGACTAAAGGTATGAGGCCGAGGAATGTTCCTGCCATGAATACCAAAAGCTGTGTCCACCCCGTGGTGCCTAGGCTGCCCATAGTCCAAACCGTATATAGCTTCAAGCTTTCGGCTTCGCTAAAATAGGCGATCAATGTGACGATAGAGGAAGCGAAACTGCCAAACATCAACCCAATGATCAGTAGGGTCATACTATCCTTTACCTTCCATGCGGCCAGACTTATAACCAATAAGACCACAAAGGAGCCAAGTGCCGCGGAAAAAAACAAGGACCATGGACCGTTACCGACAAGTGCCCCCAATGCGGGAATCCAAGCGCCTGCCATCATCCAAAGTGCTACTCCCAGCCCTGCACCGGAGCTAATACCCAGTACATAGGGCCCGGCCAATGGGTTCCGAAAAAACGTCTGCATTTGAAGGCCGCTTAGCGAAAGCCCAATACCCGCCAAAATGGCAGTCAGTGATTTGGGAAGACGGTAATGGACAATGATCGTCTCCCAGGATTCTTTGGAGAAGGAAAATCCCATGAGCCTCCCTAAGATTTCAGGAACGGGAATTCGTATCGATCCCAAGCTGATGTTGGTCAGCCAAAGTAACAGCAGCACGATACTTCCAGCTGCAAACAGTGTCCGAAGGGATCTATAACCGTTCATCTATCCGTTCATAAAAAAAGAGTTCGTAATCTGGCAGTAGGTCTGGATGCATGATTTTTATAAGATCCTTTAATACTAGGTCTGGGCGAATATAACCCAATTCGAAATATAGCAAGCCTCCTGTAGCACCTTTTTGGCCGGTGTAGGTGAAGATGTTTCCAGTCTGAAACGGCCGAAAGGCGATATATTTAGCATCTTGTTTGGCCAATGCTTGGCGAGAGGGATAGTCCGCTGCACCAATCCAAAAATCCGCCGATTCTGCACGGTCTAGGATGTATTCGTAGCTGAGGGTAAGCCCCCCCTTTCCCCTGTTTTCTTTAAATAGGTAGTCGCCACCCGCGTGCTCTATCAAAACGCTTGCCCATGAGTCCGATCCGGATGCGTACCAACTGTCGTTATACATGACGCCGGACATTACCCTGGGACGATGGATATCCATTTTATCCTTTACCAGTTGCTGTGCTTCAATATACGACCTCGTTATTTCTTCGAATAGTTGGTCTGCCTGATCAGAGGTTCCTGTCAAAATACCGGTCAGTTTTATCCACTCAGCCACACCCAGTGGGTGCCCTTCCACGTAGTCGCCGTTAAGTATGATTGGGATACCAGCATTGGATAAAACGGAAATCTGCTGAAGGCTGTTTCCCACGGTTGAAACCATCAGCCAATCCGGTGAGAGATCCATTACGGACTCTACGTTAAGCGACGCCCCTGTACCTAGTTCCCGAACCTCGTTGGCCTCTATTCTGCCCCGTTGTAGCTCAGAGGAGATTAGCTCCCGTCCGGGGAATCCTCCCAGCAACCGCGTGACTCCCAACATATCCAAATGGGGGATATGTGTGGTCGAAGTGACGGCCACTGTTTCTGCAGGCAGACGGACGATTGCATCAAAGTCTATCTGTGCCGGCAGGTCGGGCAGGGTAGAGTCCCCTTGGATTACAAGGTAATGATAGGAGCGGTCGGCCTTGGGAAATGCCTCCAGCACTTCGACCCAGTAGTTATCGCCTGATTTCTTAACAGAAAAGCCCTTGGCGAAGCGTAGTGGAAGATCCTCCCAAGTACCGTAGGAAACCGGTTTACTCGCCTGTCCACATGCCAGAGCCAGCATGGACACAACACCGAAGAATAGGGGAAAGAGGGAGGAAGGTTTCACTGTTTTTTTTCCAAAATAAGCCATTGTTTTTTCTGCATCCAAAAACAATAATTGGGCAAGGTATTTTTTGCCTCCCGTTTTTGGGCTATGTTTGCGATGAAATTTGGTTTCTGAGCTCTAGCCAGGGCAAGGAATTAAAAGGGAATCCGGTAAAAGCCGGAGCTGTCCCCGCAACTGTAACCCCTATCGGTAAAGGCCGATAAGTGATCTGTGCCACAACGCCATTGCGTCCATTTTGGGATGTGAGAAGGCCCACAGATCCAGGGAAGCCAGGAGACCTGCCATATTTCGACTATTCAAAGCTTTCGGGTGAAAGGCTTGGGAATACGCAATGGTGCTTTCTATGGAATGCCGCGTTTTTATTCGGTGTTTTTCCATGCTCCTATATCCTGGATA
This sequence comes from Lunatimonas lonarensis, assembly GCF_000390185.1. Classification (GTDB taxonomy): domain Bacteria; phylum Bacteroidota; class Bacteroidia; order Cytophagales; family Cyclobacteriaceae; genus Lunatimonas; species Lunatimonas lonarensis. The sequence goes on from NZ_AQHR01000004.1 coordinate 31,812, forward strand.
GAGGGGTGCATGTTCGTTTTTTCCATTTCTTTTGTATGCAGTTTTGAGTAGCTGGATGAAATGTTCATGCTAAAATCAAAAGCGAATTGTTGCTGGGAACTCTTATTCTTTGGTATTTGGGATTGTTTTCAGGCGAAGTATCTACTCCGGGAGATACCTTGTTGTTACAACCTGTGGAAGTCAAAGCCTCTTCGCTAGAACGATTTTCACGGGGGCAACAGGTTATATCAATTGATAGTGTAGCCCTTCGAGATCTCAGCGGTCTTACCCTGTCTGAATTGTTACAGCGCCGTTCAGGGTTGTTTGTCAGGCAATATGGCCCGGGTATGATAGCTTCTCTCACCATGAGGGGCACCTCCGCAGGTCATAATGCATTTTTTTGGAATGGGCTTCCGATAAATTCTCCCTCACTTGGCCAGATGGATCTCTCTCTCCTTCCGCTATCGGGTACGGATAGGGTTCAGATTCACATGGGTAGCAGCGGGGCGAACTACGGGACGGATGCCATAGGTGGAGCTATTCACCTGAGCAGTGATGTGATGGGCGGAACGGGCTGGATGGCCGAAGCTTCCAGCGGCGTTGGGAGTTTTGGACTGAACAGGCAGGAGGTTCAAATCGGCTTTTCAAATTCCCAGGTGGGAAGCCGATCCCGATTCTATCGCCTACAAGCCCCAAATCGATACCCATTTCGTAATATGGGCAAGATCGGCTTGCCGGTAGAAATCCAAGAACATGCTGGGGTGAATCAAATGGGGCTAATGCAGGATTTGGTTTGGAGGGTAGGAGTCAATAGCCAGCTTTCCAGCTCCTTTTGGTGGAATGCTGCCCACCGGGATGTTCAGCCGGTTATGGGATCCAATTCCACGGACGTTCAGTCGGACCAAAGCACGCGCTGGGTGCTTGATTTTAATCGGACTACCGAAAACCGCCACCTAAACCTGAAGGCAGGCTGGGTAAGGGACGAGATGGTTTTTAATCGATCGGATGTAAACATTACCCAACAGTTTTTGCTGGCTGGTGAATTGGATTGGTCTTTGGGATCCAGGTTGGAGTTTAAGTCTGGAAGCAGGGCAACCTATATACTCGGAAAGCTCAGCACCTATGAGGCCACGGATAACAGGATAGAAATTTACCAAGCTGTAAATTTTAACGCCAGCCCGGATATGGTGGTTTCCGTGAACCTGCGGCAATTGGTATTTGAAGGCGAGTTTGCCCCTTTTTCCCCGAGTTTGGGGATCGATTGGTCTCTGCTCCAACAAAATGGGCATCAGTTGACAGGCAAAGTTGCCGGGGCCAGGAGTTTTAAGGTGCCCACATTAAACGACCGCTTTTGGGTGCCGGGAGGCAACCCTGACCTGAAATCCGAAAACGCACTCAGTGGAGAATTGGGTTTTCTCTATCGGTATACCGATTCCAAATACGCTTGGGAGACCCGCGTTTCCTACTATGATATGCAGGTGGACAATTGGATCCTTTGGCTGCCGGGCGATGTCTATTGGAGTCCAAGAAACGTACGGAAAGTTTCCAGTCATGGGATGGATCTTTTTTTCTCAGGCCATCGACAATCGGGGAAATGGAAGACTGGGCTGTCCGGTTCTTTGTCTTTAAATCAGGCTGTAATCCTCCGGTCGGATGGCAACAACATCCATGAAATCGGAAAAATCCTCCCTTACACACCCGGAACCAAAGCTCAGCTCGGCCTAGATGTACACCGCGAGTCATTACAGTTTTTCATAAACGGGCATCGTGTAGGCCAGCGGTTTGTCAGCATTGACAACCAAAGCGCGTTGGCTGGCTATCAGCTTTTTGATACAGGATGGCGCTATGAGCGAGCATTCAACAGGCAGGTGGTCTCTCTGGGTTTTCAGGTCAATAATTTCCTGAATACCAGGTATGAAGTTTTGCGGCTACGGCCAATGCCGGGAAGAAATTTTGAATTAAATATAACCTACAAACTATGAAGATTTATCCGTTTTTAAAGAATCTGAGCCTTGTGTACGTATTGGCTCTAGTTGTGTCCTGTGTCGGCGATCCTATTGAGCAACCGATAGGGAAATTTGAATCAGGCGTTTTGATCATCAATGAGGGTTCCTTTGGGGCAAATGACGGCGATATTCATCATTATGATCCGATCTCTGGCGATTTGCAGCCAAACGTGTTTGAATCGGCCAATGCCAGGCCTTTCGCAGGGCTGATCCAACAGGTTAGAGTGGTGGATGGACTGGCCTACATCGTTGCGAATACAGGGAAGGTGGAGATTGTACAGGCTGCTGATTTTCGCAGTGTGGGGGCGGTAAATGACAGCAAACTCAAGATCCCAAGAGATCTGCAAGTAATAGGGCAGAAGCTTTTTATAAGTGATTATGGTCCCTACGATGAAAACTGGAACAATACAGAGTCCTTTGTGGCGGTGGTCAACGGACTGCAAGGAGGTGCGGTTCATAAGCAGATTCCAGTTCCCAGTAGACCAGAAGGTATGGCTCTTATTGGTTCAGAACTCTGGGCCGCCTGTGCTTCGGGCTCGCAGCTTGTGGTCATCAATCCAGCGACGGAAGAAGTTGCCCGTACGGTCGAGGTGTCCGCGGGTTCTCCACATTTCTTTGTTCAATTTGGCGCCAATTGGTATGTGTATGCAATGGATGCAGAGCGAGTATATTTTCATCGGATCAATCATTCTGCCTATTCAATCAGCGAAACTATCTCCATCCCATTGGCGAACGCTATATATAATGGAAATTTTACGATGGGCACTAACGGCGACGTATACATCATTACTACTTCAGGAGCTTCCGCTAGGGTAGCCAAGGTGTCTATTGAAACGGGAGTCGTTTTGGACGCCGAGTATTTTGTGGGATCAAATTTTTACGGGTTGGGATTTGATTCATCCTCAAATACTTTATACGTAGGGGATCATGCTGGCTGGCAAGGGAATGGCCAAGTTTGGAAGGTGGGTCCCTCTGGAAGCTTGATCGACAGCTTTCAGGCTGGTCGAGGCCCCTCCGGTTTTCTTTTTAGGTAGGGAGGGGGACTATTTCTCTTGAGAACCAACCGACGGTAGGGATTGTCCCCGGTCGGTTGGTTTTTTTGTCTAGAGGAAAATCAACCCTACAGCTACTGTTAAACTGCGGTACGTAATTTGATCCTTTCGTAAGTATATCCAGTCGGCGGGATTGGAGAGGCTGGGCGTTTGCACGGCAGTGTTGGCGCTGGGGAGACCTTGATAAAAACGGCTGGATTGATGCTTGTAACCCACTAGAAAACTCCAAGCTGAGTTCCCCTTGTTATTGATTCGTAACCCTACCGTCGGATGGGCCATAAGCCCACCCTCAAACCAAGAAAGGTTGTTCCACTCGGATTCCATTTTTTTTTCCAGCACCGTGGAGCCATATCCCAAATCCATACCTGCCATCCAGCTTGTTTTTTGGAGGGGATCCAAAACCCCTCGCCATCCGACTCCAAACGGGACGACTGTGAGCAGCGGGTAGGAGTCGGCGCCGAGTATAAACCCAAAAAGGTGGTTTGGATGGAACTGAACTGCGTGTAGCGTCTTGATGCTTTGATTGACCCTTATTCCAACCTCATCCGATCCCATTGATGCGCCCAGTTCAAGGTGAAGTACATACGGTGCACCTTTTTCTTGTGCCCATAACGGTGCACTCCATAAACACAGAAAAGCAATGACCCAGCGCATCGATTAATTTATCATTTTGTTTCCCACAGAAATGCAGCTTAGTTTTCTGAGCTTATTGGGCTGTGTATAGTCGTATTGACAAACCCCTTCCGGTCCGATCACAATAAGCGATTTGGGTCCGGGGATGATGTCTATAGATTTGATTTCCCGAAGGTGTTCGATCTGTTTGATTCCCAAAACGTCCGAAATATCAAAGCTCTTCAAGCCGTGGTTTGATTCTGCTATATAAAGATGGTTGCCGGAAAGCCCTAAACCATGCGGATTGTCCATCGGATAGGTTTTTAGGAGTTTGGGCTGATAGGGGTCTACGATATCCAATACGTGTAATTCGTCAACGCCAAACCGGCATGCAACACCGCTTCGAAGGGTCACAAAGGCATGGGTTTCATTGGCTACTACCGGGTCGCAGGCCGTTATATGGTCGTATCGGGACATTTGGGTAGGCCTAGCCGGATTGGAGGCGTCGTATATGAACATCCCGGTCATGGATCCAATAAATAATTTGTCCTTGAACGGGAAAATAGTTTCTATGCCCCAGCCCAGGGAAATGTCGGTCAGGAATTTTGGATCCTTGGGATCGTTTACGTCGAAGACACGCATGTGATAGTGATCCACTGTGTATAGGTGGTTGTTAAGGAGGGTAAATCGAGCCATTGAACCGCCCTGACCATAGCTTTGCCCTGCCCTAGAAGCCGATTCTGCACCGGAAAATGTCATCATGTCAGTTCGAAATGCGGGCCTGCCCCAAAATCCAATTGACATCCGTTCCTCTGTGGAGGTTACTACGGTATCCTTATAGCTAATTATGATTCCTTGCTCCCTATCGCTGTACATGGTTGGGAACACATCGGTCTCCCTTTTGACCATCCGGATGTTTTTGGGGTCGCTGATATCAAAGGCCAGGAGGTCAATGTAATTGTCCGCATAGAGAATGTTTGAATTGATGGCTAGGTCGCCAGTCCCTTTAATGGGAATGAAGTTCATGTTTTTTGGTGAAGCTGGAGTTGAATTGTCCAGGATATGTATGCCTTCTCCCGGGGCACTGACAAACAAATAGTCGCCGTATAGGTAAATCTTTCCGGGATTATCCAACGGTCTACCTGGTTCGACGGAGATGGCAGCCTCCCTAAAAGTGCTGACCTGAATGGTAACAGGAACCTGTGTAGTATAGGTGTAGGTAGTGATTACCTCATCCTGACAGCTTGGCAAAGCGATGATTGCGGTAAAAGCAATCAGTAGGGCGGCTGACCAACGACGCCGTAGTGGGTAGGTTTTTTCCATGACTTTTACGTTTTAAACAATTTGGTTTGCGTTTTATCCAAAATTCGGTACTTCATACTGTTACCTAACGCCCTGACGTAAGTTCAGTGGAAAATGCTACATGCAGACGCAATTATTTTTTATGACCCGGCTTTATTTTGGAAATTTCGTTCGAAATTACCTAAAAGCGTGATGTATTTTTTTACGACGCTGTCACTCAGGGAGCCCAAATAATCGCCTGGGTATAACGGGTTGTATTTTATCCTAAAGATGATCATGTCGAGCCACCCCTGTCCATCATCGATAAGGTCTTCGTTGAAAGCCTCAACCGTGGTGTCCCGGGATCCGGAAAATGGGGCTCTGCCCTGCGCTTGAAAGTAGCCGTTCATTGTTTCCAGTGCGAGGTCATGGGTCGACTCAAAAGCCTGGACGATTTCTTGCCGTTGCGTTTCCAAAAGCCCTTTGGCTTTGGCTCTCTCTGTCATTTCTCTGAGGTCTTCCAACGCAGCCCGGAAGCGTTCGAATGAGACGGTATAGGAGATTGAAGTCTTTTTCATTGTATAAGTTGATTTTTAAAGGCCGTAACTTGTCCAAATAAATCGGGATACCCTCCCGGATGACCCTGCTCGCCCGGATTATTCCTGCCGGCAGGTCGTAGGTTTTATAAGTGCCCCAGCCTGTGGAGGCCACGTCATGCATGCACATACGTGGCGTCTTCGGTTGGATTCTATCTTTAGTAGGTAGGGAAGCTCTTTTCCGATTTTCCCCTTGTTTGCCATTTTGTATGATTAAACGTTACTTCACTCGGTTAGGGTTGTCAGCGATAAAGGCTTTCCAGCCTTCGCCGCGGCCCCTAGTCTGTAATCTTCCGGAGTGGAAATGGTGGCATAACGCCACAGCCAGTGCATCGGTAGCATCGAGCAGTTTGGGTACTTCCTTTAGCGACAACAGTGTTTTGATCATGTCGGCTACCTGTTCTTTGGAAGCGTTTCCGTTACCGGTCACGGATAGCTTTACTTTTTTGGGAGAATATTCGGATATGGGGATTTCCCTTGCCAATGCCGCCGCCATGGCCACACCCTGTGCCCTGCCCAGCTTGAGCATGGACTGTATGTTTTCACCATAGAAGGGGGCTTCAAGTGCCACTGAATCCGGGTTGTATTCTTCTATGATCTGTGAGACCCGATCGTAGATTTTTTTAAGCTTCAGGGCGTGGTCGGGATATTTTTTTAAGTGAATGACGCCAAACTGGATCACTTGATAGGCGTTTCCCTTTACCAAAATAAGCCCGTAACCCATGACGTTCGTACCTGGATCTATGCCGAGGATGATTTTTTCTTTTCCGCTATTTTTCTCTACTTTGTCCACCTTGGCAATTTAGTGGAAATATCCCTATGTATTCTCATTTGGCTGTGCTAATGTCCCTTTTCAGTCTGATGGAAGTTTGTTTTATCGGTCTCTGCATTGGCTATCTACTGATGATTGGCACCCTTCTGTATGGCTGGCGCTTGGTTACAAGAAAACGTATAGCTCCTCTTTTTATTGATAAATCGCCTTCGGTTTCGCTGGTCATTCCTTTTCGCAATGAAGCCAGCAACCTGCCTCAGATGATGCGTCAAGTAAATACGGGTATACCGGCCTCTTGGGAGGTTGTATGGGTGGATGATCACAGCGAGGATGGTTCAATCTCAGTTTTGCGAGATTATTTGGAGAAACACCAGCCGATCGGTTGGCGAGTGGTTAAGAATGAAGGAATAGGAAAAAAGCGTGCCCTGTACGTTGGCATTGCTACCGCACGCAACGAGGTTATTGTTACCACGGATGCAGATATACTTTTCCACGGTAACCCTTTTCTTTTTTTGGTAAGGGAGCTGGTTAATCCCGAAGTACATATGGTCATCGGTCCCGTATTTTCGGAATCTACCAGTGGTTTTTTCTCCGATTTTCAGCAGGTAGAATGGGCCAGCATTCAGATCGTGACCGGTGTGTCCTGTCAAGCGGGCGCCCCTTTGATGTGCAGCGGGGCAAACCTTTGTTTTCGCCGCTCCTCCTTCTTTGCGGTTGGTGGCTATGACGGCAATTATACCCATCCATCCGGAGACGATGAATTTTTATTGAAGAAAGTTGTGGCAAAATTTGGAGCGGGGGCGGTAGCCTATTTTCATGGTGGGGAAGGTTTGGTATACGCCAAACCTTTTGAGAAGTGGGAAGCCCTGATAGGGCAGCGTCGGAGATGGGTTTCGAAGTGGCGAGTGCACCGGTCTGCCGTCCATGGTCTGAGTTCTTTGATCTCGTTTTTGCTGCCGGCTTTTTTCGTTTTGTCACCATTGTTGCTGGTTACTGGAGCCATCTCTCTGCTTGTTTTTGGTTTTGGATGGTTTTGTAAGGCATTGGCGGATTGGCTTGCCCTACGCCAGGTGATCCGGCATTTTGGGCTAGTATTGAAGTCTACCTCCGTCATTCTTTCGGCATTCGTTCATCCCTTGTTTGTGGTCGCTGTTGGCGTGGGAGTCGCTCGTGGAAAATATACCTGGAAGGGCAGAAAAAGTGATTTATTCTTCTAATTTTGTTGGAAAATACGGGTAATGCATGACTGACGATGAATTTGATTTGCTCGATGAACTTTATTTTTTACAGTCCTATGAATACCTAAAAGAAACCTTGGGCTGGGAACACTCCAGGCTGGTAGCTACGTTGGATTTGCTTTATGCAAAGGAATTTGTCAAATGTTACAGCGCACCCGATACTGAGGTTTTTGGTGAGGTTAATTTGGAGCGGGATGGTCATCGTTTTTATTACCTGGCAACCAAAATGGGGTTGCTAAAACACAATGCATTATAGACCAAAAAAAAGATCCGGTGACGACAGAGATTGTAAAATACCAGCGTAAGGAACTCGAGTTGAAAGCGTTGCTTGAGATTACCCAAGCGATCAACGAAAATAAGACAGAGTCGGTGCTATTGAACATATTCAAGTTTACTTGCTTGGTTCATCTGAATATGAAGAGCATGATGCTTTATCTGGCGGGCTCCGGCAAATTTTCCCTACGGATTTCCCATAACGTTAAAGAACTGGTGCCGGATGAGATTCCTGTTGAAAGTATTGAGGAGAATAGGGAAATGGGAAAGCTCAGCATGACCCTTTCGGAAGAGTATTCTTTTTCCGAGGTTAATATTTACGTACCTGTTTATCACAAGGACTCCATGTTGGCCATTCTATTGATCCGGAAGAAGGACGAGGACGCCGAGCTAGACCTGGATTTTACCCAGGCATTGACCAACATTCTGGTAGTGGCTTTGGAAAACAAGCGGTTTGCCAGGAAGCAATTGGAGCAGGAGCGGCTCCGCAAAGAGGTGGAAATTGCCAGCAATGTGCAACGTATGCTTTTCCCTGCCCAGCTTCCCCAAACAGAGCGCTTAAAAGCAAAAGTGACCTATTATCCACACAGTACGGTAGGAGGAGACTACTATGACCTGATCGAGAAATCGGATGACGAGGTGTTTTTCTGTATTGCGGATGTTTCGGGGAAAGGTATGCCGGCAGCCTTGCTTATGTCCAATTTCCAAGCCGCTTTGCGTACGCTTTTGCGAAGTTTTTCTGATCTGAAATCAATCGTGGAACAGTTGAACTTCACCATTTTTGAGAATACGGTTGGTGAGCGGTTCATAACCTTTTTTTTGGGGCATTATAATTATAAAACCAAGGTACTTACTTTCGTAAATGCAGGGCATAATCCCCCGGTTTTGTGTCGAAAAGAGAACGATGGACCTGAGTTGCTGGAGGCGGGGACAACGATATTGGGAGCTTTCGAAGAGCTGCCTTTCTTGGAGCTGGGGTCGCGAACTGACCTTGAGGATTTCGTCCTACATCTGTACACAGATGGCCTCACTGAGACAATAGATGTCTCCGAAAGGGAGTTTGGGGACAAGCGCTTTCTGGATTACATCGAACAGAATTGGTGTGAGGATCCTGCTGATTTTCACAATGTGTTTTTTAAGGTGTTGGACGGCTATGCCAATGGCCAGGATCGTAGGGATGATATCACGCTGTTGTCCCTAAGGGTTAAGTAGGCAATGCATTTATTTCGTGTGCCGCGATGGGTCCAGTTGTTTTGTCCGGAATTACAGTGGCATGGTGACAGAGCAAATCGGAAAATATACCTCACCTTTGATGACGGCCCGGTCGCCGGGATCACCGATTTTGTGTTGGAGGAACTTGCGAAGCGGGACTGCAAGGCTACTTTTTTTATGGTAGGCGACAACGTAGCCCGGTATGTAGACCTTGCTAGGGAAGTCGTTGATAGAGGCCATCAAGTAGGCAACCATACCTTTCACCACCTGAATGGAATCAAAGTCTCTACCGAAGAGTATTTGCGTGATGTTAGACACTGTCAAGAGGAACTAAATGATACCCTTGGCGTAAGTCCCAAGATTTTCAGGCCGCCCTATGGATTGCTAAAGCCGAAGCAAAAGCACTTGCTTTTGCAGGATTTTAGGTTGGTGTATTGGGAAATTGTTGCGGGAGACTACCTGTTAAGGTTATCGCCGGAAAAGATCTTGGAAAACCTCAAGACCAAAACAAGGCCTGGTTCTATTGTTCTTTTTCATGACCAACAAAAGACCGCTGCTAAGTTGAAGCGTGTATTGCCCGACTTTTTAACTTTTTTGGATGGGGAGGGTTTTGTTTCGGACTTTCTACCGATATGATCCTATTAGCATCTTGTGTTGGGTTCCTGATACTGCAGGACATGTACCTTTGGTGGAGGATTGCGCGCGCCGCCAAGGCTTACCCCTCTCAGCCTGTCCAAGACGGCGAATTACCGCGAATTGCTGTTTTTTTGGCAGCCAGAAATGAGGAAGCCAACCTGCCGGGTTGCTTGGAGGCCCTTGGTGAACTGTACTACCCCGCAGACAAGATTACCTTTTATGTTGGAGATGATGCCAGCAGCGATGGTAGCCGGGTTCTTTTGGAGCGATGGGGGAGTCGCTGGGAAAACCGGCAGATCCGGTTTTTTGACCATAACCTCGAGCCGGGGCAAAATGGTAAGGCAACGGTATTGGCAGCAATGATAGAAGAAGCGGAAGCAGACCTGTATCTTTTTACCGACGCCGATTGCAGGGTGCCGCCTACTTGGGCGCAGGAGTTGGTCGGTGCTTTTCGGGCTGAATTTGGGCTTATGACAGGCATGACCCAGGTGGTAGCTAGTGGTTGGTTTGGCCGTATGCAGGCGATCGAGTGGTGGTTGAGTTTGGGGATGGTAAAAGTGGTTGCTGATCTTGGCTTTTGCCTTACCGCCATGGGGAATAATATGCTGATTTCCGCCGAAGGATACCGTCAGGTGGGTGGGTTTGAAGCCGTATTTGGATCGGTAACGGAAGATTTGGCGATTTCTTCCCTGATGTTTAAGGCAGGCTACCGTCCTGTTCATTTGGTCAATGGGCGGTGCTTGGTACAGACGAATGCCATTGGGAATTTTAGTGAGTTAATGGATCAGCGTAAGCGCTGGGCCAGAGGTGCGCTGTCGCTCTCGTTGTTTTGGGTGGTTTTGTTGGCAGTGCAGGTTGCTTTTTTTCCAATGGTTTTGGCAGGCATCTGGTCGGTACCTGGCCTATTTTTGGCGGGCTGGGTACTCAAGGTTGGGGTGCAGTCCGTTTTTATAGCCACTTTTGCAGGTAAAACCGAAACTAAAATTCCGATTTTAGACTTAATGCTTTTTGAAAGTTATTTTTTTGTTAGCAGTATGGCGACATTGTTTTATTATATTTGGCCGTCCCCTATACGCTGGAAGAGCCGAAGTTACCGTTGATTGAATGATTTTATACAGACCTAATGAACTTTATCGATACACACGCGCACATCTATTCCACTAAATTTGGAAATGAGGCAGATAGCCTTATCAGGCAAAGTTTGGAAAGAGGTGTAAGAAGAATTTACATGCCCAATGTTGACCTGGACACCATTGAGCCTATGCTGGCCTTGGAAGCTCGTTTTCCGGGAGTATGTTTTCCCACAATCGGTCTTCATCCCTGTGATGTGGGAACTGATTTCGAGGACGTACTGGCAAAAATGGAGCAGCTGATGGAACAACGGGATTTTGTTGCGGTAGGGGAGACCGGCATCGATCTTTATTGGGATAAAACCTTTTTTGGGGAACAGCAAGATGCACTTAAAGTTCAGCTCGGATGGGCAAAATCAAAGGGCTGGCCCATTATTTTGCATTGCAGGGAATCCATGGCAGAGACCATCGAGGTAGTTCAAGCTGCGTACGAGGTAGGTTTGACCGGGATTTTTCATTGTTTCTCCGGGACGGTCTCACAGGCTCGTGAAATCATGGAAATGGGTTTTTACCTCGGTGTGGGCGGTACGGTCACCTATAAAAATAGCGGAGTGGGAGAGGTGATAAAAGCCGTGGGGCTGGATGCTGTGGTGCTGGAGACTGACGCACCCTATCTAGCTCCGATTCCCTTTCGAGGGAAGCGTAATTCGCCCGAACATATACCGGTCATCGCTGCCCGCCTTTCGGAAATTATGGGATGCAGCATAGAAGAGATAGCTGAGCGGACGACACTGAATGCACTCTCCGTTTTTAACGCCAAAGAAGATGAATTATAAGATTGTAAGGTTAAATACGGCGTCTCAAAAGGATATTGAGCACTCGGTTTTGATCATCTATACCGGAGGCACACTGGGCATGGCCTACAGTGCTGAGGGGGCCTTGGTGCCCTTTAATTTCGGACAGATATTGGAGAAGGTACCTACGCTGACCCAACTTAACATCAGCATAACCGTGATTTCGTTTCCCGAGCCCATAGACAGTTCCAATATCAGTCCTCAGCACTGGGTGGACATGGCCTATATCATTTATGAAAACTACGATACTTATGACGGGTTTGTGGTTCTCCATGGCACGGATACGATGGCTTATTCTGCGTCTATGCTAAGCTTTATGCTTCAAGGGCTAAACAAGCCAGTAATATTTACAGGTGCCCAATTGCCGATTTCCGAAATGCGGTCGGACGCCCGGGAGAACCTCATGACCTCACTTGAAATTGCCATATCAAAGCGGAACGGGCAGCCTATAGTACCGGAGGTTTGCATTTTTTTCAACCACATGCTTTTGAGGGGAAATCGTGCGAAGAAAGTGCAGAGCATCCACTTCGACGCATTTGAATCGGAGAATTATCCACCACTTGCTGAGTCGGGAATTGTGATTGACTATAATTTCACGGCAATTAAGCGACCCTCGGACTCGAAGGAGCTACGGTATCTAAACCGAATCAATAATCAGGTCATGGTATTGAAGCTGTTCCCTGGCATTACTGAAAAGGTCATCGAGAGTTGCCTTAAGATCAAGGGGCTGCGGGGCATCGTTTTGGAAACCTATGGGTCGGGCAACAGTCCCAGTGAACTTTGGTTTCTGAAATTGATGCAAAAGGCGGTGAATGCGGGAATCGTTGTTTTCAATGTTTCCCAATGCAATGGGGGCAGGGTGATACAGGGTAGGTATCAGACCAGTAAGGACCTTGAGCGCATTGGCGTACTCAGTGGCGCAGATATTACCACGGAGGCAGCAGTAACCAAGTTGATGTTTCTACTGGCAAACGAATCTTCCGAAATGGAAATAAAGCGGAAGCTGATCGTTCCATTGGCGGGAGAAATGACGGTTTCAAGTAATTAGGCAACGGAAAAATGAAGGCCTTGACAATCAAGTCCGTATTTTTTTAACCCGCTCTCCTAACTGTTCAGCCTGCTATTTTTACGCAATAAACCCCTTAATAATTTGCATGAGCTGATTTTTATAATTTTATTTGTCGCACTAAACGTCACAAATACACTATACAGAGAGGTGTCCGAGTGGTTGAAGGAGCACGCCTGGAAAGTGTGTATACCCCTAAAGGGTATCGAGGGTTCGAATCCCTTCCTCTCTGCAAAAAGTTTCGTTCTTTTCATATCTGACCTGCGTTTTGCTTCCATCTGTCGCCCATCGGATTGTTTCCACCATTGAAAGGACGAAACATCCGTTCGAATGAAACTGACTAGTATAGTTTGGTCCGAAGTTTCAACTTATGGGAGTTTACAGGGAGCCCCACCCGGAAGATTTAATTTGAAATTATACCTGTTACGCTTGGAAATTGAGTTGAAAAAACCATAACTTTAAGAACTTAATTTGAAATTAGAAACCGTTCAACCTTTAAAAGTCTATTAAAAACTACATTATGAAAAAGTTAATCGCTTTGTTCATGCTTGCCGGAATTTTATTCTCACCGGTTATTACGAAAGCACAAGATGAATCTGAAGAAGTAGAATCTGAAGAAACAGCAGCACCTGCACCAGCACCCGCTCCTGTGCCAGTGATGGCCGACGACGATATCCTAGATGAGGATGCTACGTTCCACCAGATCATCAAAGAGAAGTTTATCGAAGGTGATCCTACTTTTATGACTCCTGTATTGCTTTGTCTTATTTTGGGACTTGCGGTTGCATTGGAAAGAATCATCACCCTAAACCTTTCAACTACCAATACCAAGAAATTGTTGGCAAAGGTTGAAAGTGCGTTGGAAGAAGGTGGAATCGAAGCCGCAAAGGATGTTACCAAAAACACCAAAGGGCCTGTTGCTTCTATCTTTACCCAAGGGTTGATGCGCTATTCAGAGGGTATCGATATGGTGGAAAAGTCTATTATTGCCTACGGATCGGTGGAAATGGGTAGATTGGAAAAAGGATTGGTGTGGATATCCCTATTCATCTCACTTGCGCCAATGCTTGGTTTCATGGGTACGGTAATTGGTATGATCGGCGCCTTCGACTCCATCGAGGCAGCAGGTGACATCTCTCCTTCTCTCGTGGCGGGTGGTATTAAAATCGCCTTGTTGACAACGGTAGCAGGTTTGATAGTAGCGATCATCCTTCAGTTGTTCTATAACTATTGCGTTGCCAAAATCGACTCTTTGGTTAACGATATGGAAGATGCATCTATCAGCTTGGTAGACATTCTTGTAAAGCACAAACTGACCAGGTAATTTCTGGTTTGTTTTGTGAAAAATATTGTTTAACTTAAGAACGTTGTTTAGAAATGGATACTACTGATATATTCTTATATGCAGGGTACTTGCTGGTAATACTTGGTGCAATATTCGCTGTAGTGATGCCACTTATCAAGTCACTCGGTGACCCGATGAGTTTGGTTAAGACAGTCGTAGGTGTGGTTTTGATCGGGGGGCTGTTCTTTGTGGCCTTTTCGATAGCCGATGCCGACGTTGCACCAAAGTATGCTGCTGACCCTTTTAACATCACTGAAACCGGCGCTAAGACGGTAGGGGGTGTTTTGATAACTGTGTATGTGCTGTTCATGGCAGCGATTGCAGGTATCGTAATAACCGAGATTACCAAAATTGTAAAATAATATGGCGAGCAAAAGAGGTAGAATGAGTCAGGAGGTAAATGCGGGTTCAATGGCAGATATTGCCTTCCTGCTGCTTATCTTCTTTCTCGTGACAACAACGATCGCTTCGGACAAAGGTATTTTAAATATCCTTCCTCCAAAGCAGGATCCGAATCAGCCACCGCCAGAGGTTGAGCTGAATGAGCGAAACATCTTCAACATACTGATCAATGCAAATGACCAACTGTTGATTGAAGGTGATTTCAGAACATCTACGGAAGGATTGACAGAGGAGATCAAGAAGTTTATCCTGAACTTCGGTCGTCCTGATGAGGAAGGGTTGGCACTTTACAACAGTCTGCCCGCTTCGTTGAGGGAATTGTCCGAACAAAGCCCTACATCCTCTGATTACCCAGGCCCAGGTGGAGCGGTTGTTTCGATCAAGACAAACCGTGGAACAAGTTACGAGGTTTATCTTGAAGTGCTTGACTTGGTGAAGAGGGCTTACTTTGAGATCTACGGAGCTCGAGTTGGTCTTTCTGCTGACGAGTATCGTGCGCTTTCAGGTAAAACTGCCGCCGAGACTGAGCTACAGGAAAGAGGTAAAGAGGGAATCCCGATGGCGATTTCAATTGCAGAACCAGATAAAATTGGAAGTTAATTATGGCAAAGTTTAAGAAAAAGACCAAAGCGGATACTAATATTCCAACGTCTGCGCTTCCGGATATTATCTTCATGCTCTTGTTCTTCTTCATGGTTACTACCGTACTTAGAGAGCAGGAGATCTTGGTGGAGCAAAAGATTCCACAGGCTACCCAGCTTCAGAAGCTTCAAAAGAAGACGCTGATTTCCTATCTTTATTTAGGTAAGCCTAAGAATCCTGCTTTGTATGGTCAGGAACCTAGGATCCAAGCCAACGATGTGTTGATCAACACTACGGATATCGTACAGTGGGTCAATCAGGAAAAGGATAAACTTTCCGAAGCTGAAAGGGATCAAATTACAATTTCTCTCAAAGCGGATAAAGAAGTGAAAATGGGCCCAGTTTCAGATATTCAATTTGAACTCCGTGAAGCTGATGCCAGGAAGCTTATGTATGCTTCAGTTGGTAAGGTTCAGGATTAGAATAAGATACTTTAGGTAAAGAGGCCGGTTCACTAGAATCGGCTTTTTTTTTTGATCGGTTATATGATTGGTGATCATGCAGAAGATACTCTCGGGGCTCGATGTGAAGCGATTGGATAAAGAATTCATAGAACATGAAGGAATAAGTTCGCTGGATTTGATGGAGCGTGCAGCCAATGCATTTGTAGCATGGTTACAGGCACATGTCCAGGATAAGACCTGGAAGCTGACGGTTGTTTGCGGAACCGGAAATAACGGAGGGGATGGGGTTGCTGTTGCCCGTCTGCTGGTAGAGCGTGGCTATGAGGTAGGTGTTTTCGTAGTTGGTGATCCGTCTAAGGGGTCAGAGGATTTTAAGTCAAACCTTATGCGCCTACCCAAAGCCGTTTCCTACAAACACATACAGGAAGTTAGTGAGCTTTTGTTGGATGCAAATCTGGTGGTCGATGCAATTTTTGGAGTAGGCATAAATAGACCCCTCGAAGGGATTTACAGATCGGTGGTTGAGAAAATGAACCAATCAGGCATTCCAATCATTGCGGTTGACTTGCCATCGGGGTTGCCCGCAGATTCGATCCTCGAAGGAATTGCTATCAAGGCTTCGCATACTGTATCTTTTCAATTTCCAAAAATAAGCTTATTGATTCCCGAGCATGCGTTCCATACGGGAGAACTTATTGTGGTGTCAATAGGGATGGATGTTTATGATTATTCTTCTTTTTCGGGAGATTTTTACTACCTCAATGCAGGTGATATCAGGCCACTCCATCGGAGGTTTGACCGATTTAGCCATAAAGGTACCTACGGTAAGGTTCTTATGATTGGAGGTAGCTTTGGAAAGATGGGTGCGGTCATACTTGGATGTAAAGCTGCCCTTCGGTGTGGGTCAGGTCTGGTTTCCGCTTTTGTGCCTGCATGTGGGGTGGTCCCCATTCAGAGTTCCGTTCCCGAGGCTATGGTTGAAACGTCTATGGGTTCTGAGTTTATTTCCCTTCCACTACCTGATTTGGGCCGCTTTACGGCAATTGGCATCGGTCCGGGAATGGGAGTTGGCAAGGTGACTCGGGAGTTTTTCGAAGCATTTTTGAATTCATACAGAGGGCCGGCGGTCATAGATGCAGACGGGATCAATCTATTAAGCGGTGATCCCGGCCTTTTTTCTTTGCTTGAAGGAAAAGTACTTACGCCTCATTTGATTGAGTTCGAGCGATTGGTTGGTAAATGCAGCAACCACCTCGTTAGGTTAGAAAAGGCGAAGGAATTTGCAGTCAATTTCGGCTGTATACTTGTCCTAAAGGGGGCCAATTCAGTAATTTCCTTGCCAGATGGAAGGCAGTTGGTGAATAGTACGGGTACCAAATACATGGCTACTGGCGGTTCGGGGGATGTACTTACAGGCATGATCTGTTCCTTCCTTGGACAGGGTTACAGTCCAGAAGATGCGACCACCTGCGCAGTTTTTCATCATGGTCTTGCAGGCGAATTGGCTGCGATGTCTAGATGGAGGGGTACGATAGCCTCTGATATTGTGGAATCTATTCCTCAGACCTTTGTGAAGTTGGGGATATCCTAGTCTCTTAATGTGGCCATGGTTGTGTCAATCGGTTTCTGAAATAGTTTTTATAGGAGTTGCCCATGCAATATATCGCAGCCCCTATAAGGAGTATGATATGAAACAGCCCGTTGTTGTATAGGCCAAGAAAGGTAGCGAATGCACTTAAGAACGAGTCTGTTTGGGTGAGGCTTTCCTTTACGTAGTTCAGTGAGTAAATAATACGGATAATGATAGCAAGAATAGCCAACGCGGCGCCAGCCAGGCCCATTTCCGGGCGTTTGTAATGGATGATTAGTCCAAAAGCAGCCAATGTTTCTATCGCAGCAATGACAATCGCCCCAAGAAGATTATGACCCAATGCTCCGACAAGGATGAGTTTAGTAAATCCTCCAAACAACAACAGACCTGCCAATGAGAATCGTATCACGTGTCCCCCTATGGATTCGGTTTTTAGAAATTTCAAGAATTTTTCCATTTGACTAAATTTATCACATTTCAGCATCTAGTCAAAAAGAACGCCACAATTTTTTCCATTGTGGCGTCTTCGTTTAAAATTCTGCGTTGCCGGGGGTTCGGGGGAAAGGGATGACATCCCTGATGTTTCCCATTCCCGTTACAAATAGGACTAAACGTTCAAAGCCCAAGCCAAACCCCGCGTGGGGTGCAGTTCCGAACCTTCGGGTATCTAGGTACCACCACATTTCTTCCCGGCTGATATTCAGTTCTTCCATTCGTTGGGCAAGCTTTTCCAGATTTTCTTCCCGTTGGGATCCTCCTACGATTTCGCCGATTCCAGGAAACAGTATATCCATGGCGGCAACTGTTTTTCCATCTTCGTTTTGTTTCATGTAGAAGGACTTGATAGCTTTTGGATAGTCGCTGATAATGACGGGCTTTTTGAAGTGCTTTTCAACAAGATACCGTTCATGTTCGGATTGAAGATCGGTTCCCCATTCTTCTATGGGGAAAGCGAACTTCTTCTTTTTATTGGGGGCTGAGTTTTTTAGGATTTCCCAGGCCTCTGTGTAGGTAATGCGTTCGAACTTGTTTTCCGTCACAAAGGTCAGTCTTTCCAGCAGGGACAGTTCATTTCGGAGCTCTGCTTTTTTTGTTTTCTCCTCCTCCGCTGCGCGTTGGTCCAAAAACATCAGGTCCTCTTTGCAATGCCTTAGTGCACTTGAAATGACGTATTTCAGAAAATCCTCGGCTAGGTCTTGGTTGTCCTCTGCGTCGTAGAAGGCCATTTCCGGTTCAATCATCCAAAACTCGGCTAGGTGCCTGGTGGTATTTGAATTCTCCGCACGGAAGGTCGGCCCAAATGTGTAAATTTCTGATAGAGCCAAGGCAGCGAGCTCTCCTTCCAACTGGCCGGATACCGTTAGGTTGGTCTCTCTTTCGAAAAAGTCCTGCTTAAAATCCACCGATCCGTCTTCTTTGAGGGGTGGGTTTTTAGGATCCAGTACTGATACCCTGAACATCTCTCCGGCCCCTTCGGCGTCAGAGGCTGTGATAATTGGGGTGTGGATATAAAAGAATCCCTTTTGGTGGAAATATTCGTGAATTGAATAGGCCAAGTGGTGTCTGACCCTCATAACAGCAGAAAAGGTGCTTGTCCGTATGCGGAGGTGCGCATTTTCCCTAAGAAACTCCAGGGAGTGTTTTTTCGGCTGTATGGGATATGACTCAGGGTCGGCCTCGCCCAGAATTTCGACGCTTTCAGCGTTTAGCTCCGTTTGCTGGCCGCTACCCTGGGATGCAACAAGTCTGCCGCTGACTTTTATGGAGGCACCCGTATTGGCTTTTCTAAGGATATCTTCGTCGATCACAGTGGGATCTGCCACTATCTGATAATTTTGGATGCAGGAACCATCATTAAGCGAGATAAAGGTTACGTTTTTGTTGCTCCTTCGGGTTCTTACCCATCCCATTAGTATAATGATTTGGTTTTCAGGAGTAAGATTCAATACTTCCCGGATTTTTGTTCGCTTATTGAAGGCCATAGTTGCGTTTGTTTGTATCTAATCTTCAAAAGATTTTGGTTTTGCTAGCGGGCTGGCAAAAGCAGACTGCAAAAAAACGATATAATGTCCTTTTTATCAAAATTTTGATCTTATTTCCTAAATTTGAATCTCGGTAAGGCTTCAATATTTTAAGAACAGATTTGATTATCCTATTTATCCCTTAGGTACAGCGATTTATGCAAAGATTGAATTTAAACCAAATGCTTTCCCAAAAGCTGTCTCCCCAGCAAATCCAGTTCATAAAGCTGTTGCAGGTGCCTACGGTAGAGTTGGAGGCCCGGATAGAAGAGGAGTTGGAAATCAATCCCGCGCTCGAAGAAGGGAAAGAAGAGGAGCTTGAGTCGCCAACGGATGATTTTCAGGAAAACGGAGATACTGCGGAGACTGGAGATGATCAGGATATTAACCTCGACGAGTACCTTAGCGAAGAATATGGTGGATATAAGATGCAGGGAGATGGCAACTACAACCCGGATGAGGAAAACCGGGAGATCCCGCTGTCCAGCGGCACTACCTTGCACGAGCAATTGATAAGTCAGCTTAATTTTTTGCGACTTGATGAGCGGCAAAAGGTTATAGGATTGCAGCTTATCGGTAGCATAGAAAACGATGGCTATATCCGGCGTGACCTAGATGCAATTATAAATGATTTGGCGTTTAGCCAGAATATAGAAACGGATATCGATGAGTTGGAGGATATACTTTTAAAAATTCAAAGTTTTGATCCTCCCGGCATTGCTGCCCGAAACCTACAGGAGTGTTTGATCATTCAGTTGGAGCGAAGGGAACACAGGGAGGACTCCGTAGTGCAGCAGGCCATTCAGGTTGTGCAACATTGCTTCGATGAGTTTACGAAAAAACATTACGACAAGATCCTTAAGAAATGCCAGATCAACGAAGATGAATTGAAGGAAATTATCCAGTTGATTACCCGCCTCAACCCCAAACCGGGTGGGGTGTCGGACGGACTTATGCGTACCCAATACCTGTTTCCCGATTTTTTGCTTACCGAAAACAATGGTAAGTTCGAAATTGCCCTGAACTCAAAAAATGCGCCGGATCTTAGAGTAAGCAGGTCCTATTCTGAGCTGTTCGAGACCTACGAGAAAAGTGACAAGAAAGACAGGAAACTTAAGGAGACGGTTACCTTCGTTAAGCAAAAGTTGGATGCGGCGAGATGGTTTATTGATGCGATAAAACAACGTCAACAAACGTTGTTGAAAACAATGGAAGCTATTTTGGAGTATCAATATGAGTTTTTCCTTGACGGTGACGAGACCAAGCTGCGCCCAATGATACTTAAAGATATTGCTGAAAAAATAGATATGGATATTTCAACTGTTTCCCGGGTAGCAAACAGTAAGTCTATCCAGACTGAATTTGGCATCTTTCCACTAAAATATTTTTTTTCGGAGGGCATAGCTACAGACGGGGGGGAAGATGTTTCCAATCGTGAAGTGAAAAGCGTGCTAGGTAAGATGGTGGAAGAGGAGGACAAGAAAAAACCTTTGTCGGACGACAAGCTGGTCAAATTACTCAACAAGAAGGGCTATAACATAGCGAGAAGGACCGTTGCCAAGTACCGTGAACAGTTACAGATTCCGGTGGCACGTTTAAGAAAAGAACTGTAGTGGATAGAAAGATAGCTTGGATTTTGTCGGTTGTATTCCAGCCGTTGTTGATGCCTTCCCTTATCGTAGCTGTTCTGATGTATTTGGTGCCGGAGGCTACCGCCACCCCCAATTCTGCCAAGTGGTCACTCCTGCTGCTTGTAGGCTTGACCACCTGCGTAATCCCTTTGATCAGCATGGTGGGTATGCGCCTTACTTACTCGATCGATAGCTTCCACCTTCCCAGCCGGCAACAACGGGTTATTCCCTTCAGCCTGGTAACCGTGTTTTATGGGATGACGGCCACTTTTTTTTATTTGCGCCTGAATGTGGATGAACTGATAAGCTTCACGCTGACACTCATAACTGTTTGCCTGGGTCTGTTGACGGTAATTACCTTTTTTTGGAAAATAAGTGCCCACGCCACAGCGGTTGCCGGTGTTTCGGCAATTATGTGCGTGCTATTGATGCGTTTCGAATCTGCTGTTTTATTTTATCCGTTTTTAGCCAGTATTTTGGTTGCGGGGGCGGTAAGTTCGGCCCGATTGGCCCTTGACGTGCATAATCCCGCTGAAATCCTTGGCGGGTTTCTATTAGGATTCCTTCTTTGTTTCAGCGGGTATTATTTTCAACTGATGCTCTGACGTTATTCAAACCAATCAAGGAAGACTAGAACAACGTTACAGATATTCCAAAGTTAAACTGGGTGGCTTCTGTTCCGAATGGACCACGTCCTTCTTTGAAAACGCCGTTTAGGCCATAATAAGACCAAAGGGTAAATCCCGGAAATCCAAGGCGGGTATAAACACCATATCGGATGGGGTTTAGCCCATAGTTTTGTCGGTTTTTCACCTTTTGCGTCAGTCCGTTGCTGTCAGTTACCTGCACTTTCGTATGTGCATTGTATAAAAGCCCAAATTTTCCGCCCAAAGCAAACCGGACACTTTTCGCGTAGTTCGATTTATTCAAGTGGTACCTGAGCTCCAGGGGGATATCAAAATAGTTGATGGCCATGGTGTTGGTTTCAACGATCGCATTGTTGCCATAAATGGATGAAATAGGCACAAGTTGGCTTGACTCAGGCGAAATGGCCAAATTGGGAACCAACGTTTGGTTGTCTTGAAAGGCCAGTTTCTCAAGTCCAAATCCAAATCCAGGGTTAAAGGTAAATCCCGAGTTTTCACCCAGTTTAACGGAGGTCTGATAGTATATGTTGACAACCCTGGAGGCAAAGAAACGTGTTCCCAGATCGTCCGGCCTGTTATTTAAGAAGTTGAACCCAAAATCCAGAAAAAGATCGCCTGGAATACTCGGCCTGCCACCGATGGGCGTTCGTTCGCGTTCCTGAGCAGATACTTCAAACGTGAGCAAAAGAGCAGCTAAAATCAGCGTTAATTTATTCATTTAAGAAATCCTTGTTAAAATTTGAGGTGGCTAAATTAGGAAATCTTACTTTATTACGGTGTCATTTAATCTTAATAATTCTTAATATGAGCAATTGGCGATTTTTTTCCTAAAACAACGACACCCTGTATTGCATAATCTAGATAAATGGGTAAATTTGCATTCCCATTTGGGTATGGCCTCGTAGCTCAACTGAATAGAGCACCTGATTACGGCTCAGGAGGTTTCAGGTTTGAATCCTGACGAGGTCACTTTCTAACTCATTCTAGGTGCGTTTTTTACCGGTTTTGATTCCCTTTTTTGTGAAGGCAATCACGGTGTTTGGAAAGGAAGCAGTTTTTCTGCTTCCCCTTTTTATCTGGATTCTTCTCAAATTTCACGTTATCAGCAAAAGCTGTACCACATCAAAATGGATGCCGACATGTGCTGGCAAATCCGCTCTTCCAGCTCTTCCTTCGGGGTCGCTTGGTACTGGTTCATTCGGTGGATATGTCGATATTATCCCGTTTTCAAAGCAACACCCATTTTTAAGGTCTTTAATTTTCCAACACATAAAGGGTTTTTGTTATGGTTTCAGGAAAACCTTCTGATCTGAGGGCTTTTGAAGAAAAAGCGTTCGTGCCAGATAGGTAGTTTTTTTGGAAGATCAAACCAGGGGGAAATCCCTCTGTCATGGCTCTTGACAACGTGTATGGATTGTGCGGGCGTGTAACCCTGAGCCAGCAGGTAGATGTACTTGCCCTTACTGTTCTTGGCACGGTCCACAATGATGACCGCATGGCCTGGGCTACAAGGGTGTACGATCACATCACCGATCTGATAATCCCCTCCACGGTTGACTTTGGTCAACTCTCTTTCTAAGGAGATGGTACCTGCATACATGAAAACGATGTCGAGATATCTACGGAAGTTCTGATAGCTGTTGTCTGAATTGGCGGTCTGTTTGAATTCCACTTTGTTGCCTTTGACATCTGGCCTGATGCCTTTGGCATGGTCAAGCCAGGCGTAGTTGTGCCCACTTGTGAACTGGAATTTGATTTTGTCAAACGCTTTGCGCTCGTAGAGATATTCTGCTCTAAGCCGGATGGTAGCATCTGCGCATTGCTGTAGGTCTTTGCTTCCGACGTCGATGTCCATCACGGCAACATGGTTACGCTGGTCTGAAATCGGGCGGCCTTGAAAGTCCACAACTTTGGAGCCATGCGGCAGAAGCCTGAGGTGTTGCAGATAATACTGCCAGGATCCCGAGGTGGTGGATTCTCGTGCAAATCCACGGGGTACAAGTACTCTTTCTGCCACGGTAGATCCCTCCGTATTGAGGAGATTTGAAGCATCTGTACCGTTGCAGGCTGTGAAGAGCAGCGATAACGTCAAAGTACAGAGGATGATAGAGGGACCGAGCTGTTTCATGAGGTTTTAAATCTAACGCAAGATGTCGTTTTGGAACTACATATCAAATAGGTGCTTTTGATTAACACACTAAGCTGTTCCTAAAAAAAGCCAGGCTGTAAGAACTAATTTCAGGGTGGCTATGTTTTTACTTTCCGGAATAAGTAGCCGTTTCGACGAGGAGTATTGAAACGGTTAAATACGTATTTAGTGGCCTGAGGATAGAGCTATTAAATAATCTTCCTGATCATCAGAGGATTCAGGTTTTATTGGATAAAAACTTGGTATTCTTTCTTGCGTTGGCGGAAAAATTGTT
>NZ_AQHR01000005.1 GCF_000390185.1 Lunatimonas lonarensis
AAAAATGCTTTTTGTAAAAACTAATTTTTATATTTGCTTCTTAAAGAAACTATTTCATGGAAGGTCTGATAAAAAAATCCGAGCGTAAAGCCCGATCTGTCCTAGAAAAAAAAAGAAGATACCTCTATGAACGAATTGATTGGGACCAAAAGCTGATAATTGTACTTGGCTATAGAGGGTCAGGCAAGACAACGCTTCTATTGCAGTATCTTTCTTCCATTCAGCGAAAAGGCATTTACGTAAGTCTCGATGATTTTTATTTCGAAACACACCGATTGGTGGAATCTGTGGCATCTCTCTATGAGCTTGGATACCGTGTTTTTCTATTGGATGAGGTTCACCGATACATGTGGTGGTCAAAAGATATCAAGCAGCTATATGATGATTATGAAGATATTCAGGTAGTTGCGACAGGTTCTTCCATTCTTGATATTTCAAAAGGAAAGGCTGACCTATCCAGAAGAGCATCGGTCTATCGGCTACATGGTTTGTCTTTCAGGGAATACCTCAACTTTCAGAAGAATATTGACCTGCCAACCCTTCGTTTGGAAGAGGTTTTAAACAAACATCACGTATTGGGTCCTGAGCTGTTGGATACCTTTAATTTTGATACTGATTTCCAGAATTACCTGAGATTTGGCTATTTCCCCTACTTTTTGGACTCAAAAAGTGATTACCATCAAAAATTACAGGAGACCATCCAATTGGTCATAGATACGGATATCGCGCCATTTGAGGAACTGCAACATTCCACCACCCGTACACTGAAAAAGCTGCTTTTCGTGTTGAGCGAAAGTGTCCCGTTTACCCCCAACATCCAGAAACTGGCCTTAAAACTGGAAACCCCTCGGAACACGGTGTTAAGGTTGCTTGATATACTGGATCAGGCGCAGATTCTCTCACTGTTGAGATCCTCAACCAAAGGGATAAGTTACCTTCAGAAGCCAGAGAAGATTTATTTGCAAAACCCTAACTTTATTTATCTCTTTTCGCCAAGCATGGCAAATATCGGCAGTGTCCGTGAAACCTTTTTCCTCAATCAACTGAGTGCTGT
>NZ_AQHR01000006.1 GCF_000390185.1 Lunatimonas lonarensis
GGGTAAATGGTTTGGATCTTTGCGGGCATGATAGATCCACAAACTGTTTCCCCGAGGGATTACTACCGTTCCCTGTATGAAGACTGGAAGGCCAGCGGCGTTTCGGTCGGCGTATTCTGTCGGCAGGCCTCGGTCAAGTATGCCACTTTCCGGTACTGGTCCAAGAAGTTCGCCCGGGAAGGGCACAACGTTCCCGGGTTCACCGAGCTGCGCATCAACGGAGCCGAACCCGCACCCGTTGCGGTGCTGAACTTTCCAAACGGGGCCAGCATTTCCTTTGCCCGTCTGCCGGATAGCGGCTGGCTCAGGGAACTGATCGGATAACCGATGCTGTCCCTTTCCTCTTCGGCACGTTACTTTCTTTACCGGCAGCCAGTGGACATGCGCTGCGGGATCTATTCGCTGGCCGGCCTGGTCCAGAACAACCTGGGCCTGGACCCCCTTTCGGGCGACGTGTTTATCTTTATCGGCAAGCGCGGCAACCAGCTGCGCCTGCTCCAGTGGGACGGGGACGGGTACGCCCTGTACAGCAAACGGCTGGAATCGGGCACTTTCGAACGCCCCACGGGAGGCAGGCTGCTGATATCCTCCCGTGAACTGAGCTTGGTGCTGCAGGGCGTGAAGCTGGCCTCCGTGCAGCTCAGAAAGCGGTATGAAAGGAGGGTCTGTCCTTTAAAATAACCGATAAAATATTATGAAAAAATAGCCCTTTTTACGCTGTCAAGTCACTTTTTATCTTTATTTTTATATTATGTACACAGCCGATCAGGACTATAAAGCACTCTACCTGGAAAGCCAGAAACAGCTGGCGGAAAGCAGGCGCCTGCTCCTGGAGACCGAGTACAAACTCCAGCTTGCGCTCATGGACGCCGCCGAACTGCGGGCCAGGAGGTTCGCCTCCGGGCAGTCCGACAACCGGGTCACCGGGCAGCTGGGACTCTTCCCCCTGGGCGCATCCGAAGCCGATGTACTGGCCTCCGAAAAGCTCACTGCCCAAGAGGCCGAACAAAACAACCTGGAGCAGGACATGCAGGGAAACAGGCGCGTGAAGGCCGCCGCCCGACGCCCCCGCATGGCGTTTCCGGAAACCCTGGAGCGCGAGGTGGAGATCATAGATCCTTCCCGGGATCTGGAAGGCTACAAGATCATCGGACAGGAGGAGAAGGAGATATTGGTAATGGTGCCCGCCAGTTTCAAGGTCCGCAGGATCATCCGCAGGAAGTGGGCCCTTGCCGACCCTTCCAAAACAGACCAAAA
>NZ_AQHR01000007.1 GCF_000390185.1 Lunatimonas lonarensis
AATCGATTAATTTACAGACCAATTATTTTTAAGCGTAATCGCTGCCTCACGTAATCCAAATTGGTAATCAAGTAACTTTTAGTTAATATTGAACCCGGTAATAGAATACGTATTACCGGGTTTTATTCTATGTATCCAATATCCATGACAGCATTAAGCGAGTTGACTTACAAAAATTCCCTCAACAGAAGGCAAACTGAAAAGGCGATTGATATCATCAAAACACAATTCCCCCGTATTTTGTCAGAGAAGCTTAATTTGTTCAAAGTATCCTGTCCGCTGGTAATTATGGACGGTACGGGTATCAACGACGACCTGAACGGTATAGAAAGGCCTGTTAGGTTTCCAATTAAGAATCAGGCGGATGCCTCCGGAGTAGTCGTTCAGTCCCTCGCCAAGTGGAAGCGGTGGCAACTTGCCGAAATGGAGGTAGAACTAGAAGAGGGCATCATCACCGACATGCGTGCGTTGCGGCCGGATGAAGACTATTCCCCGATCCACTCACTTTATGTGGATCAGTGGGATTGGGAAAAGCGGATAGACCCTTCCATGCGGAAGTTGGCCTACCTTAAAGAAACGGTTCGGTCTATTTATCAGGCATTTGTAGAGATGGAAGCCATTGTCTGTGAACGTTTTCCCGAACTATCACCCAAGCTTCCAGCGGATATATCGTTTATAGAATCAGAGACTCTACTTCAACGCTACCCTTCCCTGTCCCCCAAAGAGCGTGAAGACCATATAGCAAGGGAACTTAGGGCCGTTTTTGTAATTGGCATAGGCGGAAAGCTCAGCAACGGAGAGTCGCACGACGGACGGGCGCCAGACTATGATGATTGGAGCAGTGAAAACGAGGAAGGTTTTCATGGGCTGAATGGGGATTTACTGGTGTGGAATGACGTGTTGCAGCGGTCTTTTGAATTGTCCTCGATGGGCATTCGGGTGGATGCCGAAGCACTCACCCACCAATTGAAGTTAACCGGCGAGGAAGATCGGTCCAGGTTGTTCTTCCACCAGAAATTATTAAATATGGAGCTCCCGCAGAGTGTGGGTGGTGGCATTGGACAGTCCCGAACCTGTATGTACCTGCTAAGGAAAAGACACATTGGCGAGGTTCAATGTGGGATTTGGCCGGTCGAAGAACAGAAGAAGTGTAAGGAAGCTGGAATAGCATTGATGTGACGTCCATGTGATGAGAACTTGGTACATGTCCTTTTATACGTCCGGTAGTGTAAATTTGCTTTTTTTTAAAAATTTATGAAATAATGTGTTTCATTTATCAAAAGAATACTTACCTTTAGGGCAGTTATTACAATCAATTTATATTACAATTATGAACACAGGAAAAGTAAAATTTTTTAACGAGTCTAAAGGCTTCGGTTTTATTATTGATGATGAATCGTCAAAAGAGTATTTTGTGCATGTGTCAGGCTTGATCGACGAAATCAGAGAAGATGACGATGTAACTTTCGACCTAAAAGAAGGAAGAAAAGGTCTGAATGCTGTGAATGTGAAAGTCGTTAGCTAATCATATCATTGACAATCAGTTTAAAAAAGCGGCTAAAAGCCGCTTTTTTAGTTTATGTCTATTTGTACATTGACTTTTCGTTGAAAATCGCATCCACCAAGCCGTCTTCCAATGCGTCACTGCCCAACTGCCAGAACATAATACCACCCATCCCCTGTTCCGCTGCATACCGCGTCTTTAGCTTAACGGAAAGCGTATCTTCATAGGTAATAAAAATACTGTCTTTGGGGTGATATAGGTAAGGAGCTTTTGCCTTTTCATCCCAATGGCGCTCGAAACCTCCCTTGCCTTCCATCGATTCCCTGATGGAGGCATAACTCCCCCTTCCTGTCCATGGCCCTTTGTTTTTTTGGAACAGTCCGTTGTTATCTGGCGGTACGCCAATCCAACCCTTTCCGTAAAATGCGGCCCCGATAACCAACTTCGCAGGATCTACCCCCCTATCTAAGCAATATTTGATGATTTTCTCTGCCGAGTAAGGCCTGCTAGTATCTTCCAAGCCTGCCAAGTAGACCCCAGCAGGCGTATTTGCCAGATCTTCTATGGACAAGGATCCCAAATTGGTGTGATGGAAGGTATACTTATCTCCACCGCCGGATAAATCATAGGTCATCAGGTTCATATAATCTACCTGCTCCATAACTTTTTCCAATTCTATGTGATTGAAAAAACGCTCCCAGCCAGCAGCGGCAAAGGATAGCAACTGGGGTCTTTCCAGCCGATTCAGCCCTTCACGCAACTCGGTCATCAGTAGCGTAAAATTTTCTTTATCCTCAGGTATGTGGGGATTACCTATGCCCGGGAGACCCGGATATTCCCAATCTATATCCAAGCCATCCAATGAATATTGCCGCTGAAACGCCACAACCGACTGCACAAACTTTTCCCTTTTATCAGGATCCCTTGCCATCTCGGAAAATCCTCCCGATCCGCCCCAGCCACCACAGGCTATCATCACCTTTAAATTTGGATAACTGGCCCGCTTCTCCACCAATTGTTGAAGAACCAACGCAGAAGAGTCATTTGCAAACTTCATCTCATCGTCGATTACCTCGGTAAAGGAATAAATGATGTGGGTGAGTTTACCCAAGGGCAGTTTGTCTACCTCTGCATTTCTCCACGAGGCATAATAATAGGCCATAACAGCCAACTCTTTATTTGCGGTGCCAGAAACGTGCTCTTTATTTTCCGCACAGGAGAAAAGCACTACTATGCTCAAAACCCAATGAATTCCAGTTGCTGATTGTTGCATAGATTCACACTAATTTTTAGTTTGTCATCGTTTTTACCACTGCTGGCAAGGCTAATTTACCGAAAACTGTTCAGAAATTAAAAGCACAATCGGGGTATTTCAAGTATCTACATGTTTCACTTACGCTTACCAAAATAGCCTTGAAGGCCTTCCCATCTAAAAAACTGATACTAAAACACATAGGAATCACTCATTTGCGATATTTGGTTTTTTGAAAATAAAACCGTAGTCTTGTCTAAAAAAAACGCTGTTTGGTGCCAAGAATTTTTAAAAACCCAAACCATTTGCCCACTGACAACTTCCAATGAAAAAAAGACAGTTCCGAAAGGGATTCTGTGTTGTGAAACCGGATATACGGCTTCGATCGACCGCAAACGAATTGTATTTCTATCCTTAAAAATAGCTTAACTTTAATTAAACAAAAATCCAATCATGTCTAAAAAAGTCGTAACGCTTGGTGAAATTATGCTCCGTCTGTCTACGCCGGATTTTAAAAGATTTGTACAGTCAGACACGTTTGATGTAACCTATGGAGGTGGTGAGGCGAACGTAGCCGCCGCACTATGTAACTATGGGCTACAGGGTACCTTCGTATCCAAGGTGCCCGATAACCCGATCGGCCAGTCGGCCATCAACCACCTCCGCCGATTTGGTGTAGATACCCAGTTTGTAGCAAGGGGCGGAAAGCGACTTGGAATTTATTTTCTGGAAACTGGGGCGTCCATGAGGGCTTCACAGGTTGTTTATGACCGAGCTGACGCATCTATCTCGGATGTTGATATCAGCGAGTTTGACTTTGACAAGATATTTGAAGATGCGGTATGGTTTCACACTACTGGAATCACTCCGGCTCTAAGCGATAAGGCAGCAGCCCTAACCGAAGCGGCTCTGAAGGCGGCAAAAGCAAAAGGCGTGACTACCTCCATCGATCTAAACTATCGTAAAAAGCTTTGGAGCAAAGAAAAGGCGAGGGAAGTGATGACCAGGTTGTGTCAGTACGTTGACGTCTGTATTGGAAACGAAGAGGACGCCGAAACAACCCTTGGCTTTCATAGCAAAGAAACAGATGTAACGAAAGGCGAACTCAATCTTGACGGCTACAAAGATGTATTCAAGCAAATGAAGGAGAAGTTCAACTTCAAATACATCGCCTCTACCCTTCGGGAAAGCTACAGTGCCTCCGATAACGGATGGAGTGCTTTGGTGTATGACGGAAATGAATTTTATCATTCCCGCAAATACGATATCCGTATCGTTGACCGCGTTGGTGGTGGGGATTCCTTTGCCAGTGGACTGATTTACGGATTGATTTCGGAGATGAATATGGCAGACGCTACCGAATTTGCCGTCGCAGCTTCGGCTCTGAAGCATACCTTCCCTGGTGACATGAACCATGCAACGCTCAGCGAAGTGAAAGTGCTCATGGGAGGCGATGCCAGCGGCAGGGTACAGCGTTGACCCATTCTATCGGTTTTTCTACACACTAAATAATGTTGTCGGTATGATTATCGATTCACTTGCTAATGCAGCACGTTACTATTCCGTTCATCCGCTCTTCCAAGAGGCATTTGAGCATATCCAAAAACAGGATTTAAACAACTTGGCTCCAGGCAAATCCGATATTTCATCGGATCGCCTTAAGTCGATTGTTTTTGTCGATGCTCCCCTCAAAACTGAAGCGGAGTCTTTGGCCAAGTTTGAATGCCATGACAAAAACATTGACATTCAACTCTGCGTGTCAGGCCTTGAGACCATAGGCTGGAAACCGCGTGAAAGCTGTACCCAATTGAAGGGGGAATACAACCCGGAAAAGGACGTCAGCTATTATGCCGATCAACCGGATATGTACTTTCAACTTGGAGCGGGTCAGTTTGCCATCTTGTTTCCGGAAGACGTACATGCCCCCATGATTGGCGAGGGAGTTGTAAGTAAATTGGTAATCAAGGTGAAGCAATAGGCCTTCCAACGGCAAGCGGCTTTTTCCCGAATAATTTTCAGACTAAGAATACAACATATTATGGCATTAAAAGAACAATTGTTGAAAATGCTGCCTGAACAGGGCATACTTCCCCTTTATTTCGATAAGGATCCGGAAGTGAGCTTGGAGGTATTAAAAGCACTCTATGCCTCCGGTATCCGGATGGTAGAATATACCAACCGCGGAGCGGCAGCATTGGAGAATTTCAAAAAGATGAAGGATCTCCGCGACGCTGAAATGAAGGATTTATACCTCGGGATAGGTACCATCAAAAATACGCAACAGGCCATTACCTACATCGAGGCAGGCGCCGACTATATCATCTGTCCGGGAACCATTCCCGAGGTAGCCAAAGTTGTATATGAACACAGCATGCTATGGGTTCCTGGTTGCATGACACCTTCTGAAATCATTGCGGCCGAAAACCTGGGAGCGAAATTGATTAAGCTCTTTCCGGGCGATCTGCTCGGTCCTGGGTTTCTATCTTCGATAAAGGCACTTTTCCCTGACTTGCTTTTTATGCCTACAGGAGGCGTGTCCTTGGATAGAGATAACTTGGAGTCTTGGTTTAAAGCGGGTGTTTGCGCCGTTGGAATGGGTAGTAAATTGGTTAGTAAACCCCTTCTAGACGCCAAGAATTATGCAAAAATCCAAGAGCTCACCAAGCAGGCGATTGATACCATCAAAGATATCAAGGGATAATCCGCTTCGAATTACAATCTTTAAAAGGCCTCTCCTGAGGCCTTTTTTTATGCAAAGGCTCCAGATTTCACATCGGCAAAATCGAATTTTACCACTTGAAGATTGAAACGGATTATTCATGGCCTTTGCTGCGAATCTTTTCCGGATTTTAAGTACATTGGTCTTTGAGAACAGATCCAGTCCATGAACGTCCATGGAAAATGAGCACACACAGGTTGGAAATAGCAATGTGTATCGTACGACCGGCGTCAAACGTCGTGACAACCCAGTGTATATAAACAAGTTCTGACCGAAAAAACAATTATAGATAAATGAAAACAACTCCAAGAAGATCTTTTATCAAAAAAATGGGCATGCTAACCGCCTCTGCCCTTGCCGCTCCTACGATTATTCCTGCGTCTGCTTTGGGAAAAAACGGCTTTACAGCACCCTCCGACCGCATCAACCTCGCATTTATTGGCGCTGGAAACCAAGCGGGAAACGACGCAAGGGGTTTCCTAGATGACCCTCGTGTGCAGATAACCACGATTTGCGACATCAACAAGGAAAGCTCGGGGTATTGGAACGGAAAGGTTGCCGGACGTGAATTTATCATGCGGATGGTGGATGAATACTACAGTGAAAAACATGGAAAAAACTACCGATCGACAAAAGGGGTTCTTGATTTTAGGGAGGTAGTGGAATCAAAAGATATAGATGCCGTGGAAGTGGTCACCCCGGATCACTGGCATGCGATACCGGTGCTAATGGCCGCTGCCAACAAGAAAGACATCTACTGCCAAAAGCCCCTGACACTGACTATAGGCGAAGGACGGGCCATGTCGGACGCTGTCAGAAAATACGGGGTCATTTTTCAGACAGGAAGTCAACAGCGATCGGGAAAGGAATTCCGCCGGGTTTGTGAACTTGTAAGAAACGGTAGGATCGGAAAATTGCAAACCGTAATCTGTGGCCTTCCGGGTGGTACTCCCGATTTCGGAAAAACGGGCCACCTAACCGAAACCGTTCCTGTTCCCAAAGACTTCGACTACGATACATGGCTGGGGCCGGCACCCGAGGCTCCCTATTCTCCAGCCAGAACCCACGTAAACTACCGCTGGGTGATGGACTACTCTGGTGGTATGGTCACTGACTGGGGAGGTCATCATCCCGATATCGCACAATGGGGCATTGGGATGGATCACAGCGGACCGATAAAAGTACAGAATCCGAAATCTGTTTGGTCCGACCACCCGGTTTGGGACACAGCTACTGAATTTTATTTCGAATGCCTCTACGATAATGGCGTCAAACTGATTGTCTCAAACGAGGCCGAACAGGGCGTAATATTTATCGGAACTGAAGGAAAGGCATGGGCTACCAGAGGGAATTACAAGGTTACTCCTGAAAAACTGGATGATACCGTAATCGGCCCCAATGAGGTGCATTTGTACAAAAGCGATAATCACTACCGAAATTTCATTGATTGCATTATTTCCCGGGAAGAAACCGTAGCACCCTGCGAGGTGGGACATAGGTCGATTACGATCTCCCATCTGGGAAATATTTCGATGATGTTAAATCAGGACTTGGATTGGGATCCGGTTAAAGAACGCTTTACCAATAGCTTTGCCGCCAATCAATTCCTAAACCGTCACATGCGGGAACCCTGGGGTGCCCTTTATAGAAAGTACCTGGTGTAACGAACCCCAGTCCAAAACAATAAAAAAAGCAGGCTATGAAAGGAAGATATACCTTTTAAAACCTGCTTTTTTAAATCCAACCCCCACGAAGATCAAGTTTGTCACTGCGTACCCAAATACTTGGCAAGAAATTCATTCCTAAACTTCCCCTTTGGATCCAGGTTTTTCACCAAATTTCTAAAATCATCCATTCGCTCATATTGAGCCTGTATCTCAGAAGGCTGAAGGGTAAACAATTTACCCCAATGAGGCCTTACCCCAAAGGGTTTGAGTCTGTTCTCTATTTTGGGCAAAATTTTCTGTACGTTTGGCCAGTCAGGTTTCCAGGTAAAATGAAGGGCTATAACATCCTGCTTATAGGCCGGGCTCATCCACAAGGCGTCTGATGCGATGGACCGAATTTCAGAAATCAGCAGATAGGGATAAATCTCCTCTCCCATCCCATACATCGCATGGATCGCTTCCACCGCGTGTTTTCTCGGAATGAAGTATTCGGACTGCAACTCCTCCCCACTTGAGGGTGTAAACTCCATCTTGAAATGGGGTAATCGTTCATGCCAAGGGCCTGGAAGTCCCATCTGTTCGGTGCAATTCAAAGGAGAAATCTCGCGTATGGGGTGAAGATGTCCGCCCGCCAATTTCGCACCAAAATACTCCTCCGCCACACGCGGAATCTGCATGTTGTGGATGCGAACCTTTTGCCAAACCTGATTTACCCGTTGTCCCTGCCAATCAGTAAACAGACTAACGCTGTAAGCGCTGGAAAATATTTCCTCGAAGTGATCACTTAACGAACGCAGGGGCAACGCTTCATAAACAAATTGGCATACTTGAAAAGTAGGCTCAATCCGCAAGGTAAGGTACTCCACAATGCCCAACGCACCCAGGTGGACGACCATCCCCTCAAACTCGCGGCTATCCGAGTCCATAGAAAGGCTGATTCGTCCACCATCCGCGGACAGGAGTTCCAAGCCCGTTACTGCGGAGGCCAAGTTACCGTTGTTGTCTCCCGATCCGTGGGTAGCAGTAGCGCAGGCACCTGCTACGGAAATATGGGGCAATGAGGCCAAATTGTGGAGCGCAAATCCCTTTTGGTTAAGGGCGGAAGCCAACACCCCATATTTGATCGCTCCGTGAACTCTGACAGACAGGTCATGTTCATTCACCTGAATGACCCCATCAATGTTCTCCAATGACAGGTGTTGATGCACTGTATCTGCGATCGAATTAAAGGAATGCCGGGAGCCCAGTACTTTGACGTAAGCTTGCTCTCGAACCACACGTTGCAGATCAGCATAGCGACTGGGCTTTGAAAGGCCACTAGCCGAATAGGTCAAGTTTCCTGCCCAATTTTTTCTTGGCACCTCTTGCTGATCGTCGTCGGCGGCTACCACCGGAAGGAGGCTGCTTCCAGCCATCAGTACTCCAGAAGTTTTCAGAAAAGTTCTCTTCTTCATCGGTCGGTATTATTTCGGCGCTCCTGGTATTCAGCCTGTAGTTGGCTAACCGCAGGAAAACTTCTCATTGATTATCAAGGGAATATCCCCAGATCCATGTAACTAACCGCAATGCGTTCCAGTGCGAGTATAAATCCTGCTGTCCTAAGACTTTGGATAGATTTCTCTTTACGGGTTCGGTTCATTTCATGATAAGCCGTCACCATCGTTTCCTCCAGCCCCGAGATAACCAAATCACGCTCGCTGGCACCCTTGACAATCAGATCTTTCTGGTCTTGGGTAAAATGGTCGCCGGTAGCATTCTCGATGCTTTCCAACAATGCATCGTATTTTTTCATGTCGTACCGCTTTTCAAGCTTCCCAAAGGACACTCTGGAGAGGTTCTTTAGCCACTCGAAATAGGATACCGTAACACCACCTGCATTCAGGTACATATCCGGAATCACCATGACATTCCGTCCTAAAAGGATTTGATCTGCTTCCTGCGTAACAGGCCCATTTGCAGCCTCTCCAATTATTTTGGCTTTTATATCGTGCGCATTGTCCTTTGTTATCTGGTTTTCGAGTGCCGCCGGAATTAGGATATCACATGGATAGGTAAGTAGGCTATTGCCATTTTGAACAAACTGCCCGCTGGCAAAACCTTCAAACCCTTTGTTCGCAACTTGGTAGGATTTAAGTGCCTCCACATCCAGGCCCTTTTCATCATATATTCCCCCATTGTATTCCGCTACGCCAACGATCAACGCTCCGGCCTCTGACATATACTTAGCGGAATGATAACCTACATTACCAAATCCCTGGACAATTACGCGTTTTCCTTTTAGTCCCACGGTAAGACCGAGTGAATCCATATCTTCTTTGACGCTTACCGCCTCCCTGATACCAAAAAAGACACCCAAACCAGTGGCCTCCGTCCTTCCATCAATGCCATGCTGAGAGAGGGGCTTCCCGGTGACACAGCCCTTGGCATTGATTACATTGGGGTTAAACGCCTCGAAGGTATCTACAATCCATGACATTTCCCTAGCACCCGTGCCATAGTCAGGCGCAGGAACATCTATCGCAGGCCCAATAAAGTTCTTTTTGATCAACTCCGAGGTGTACCGGCGCGTGATACGTTCCAGTTGATTGGCATTGTATTTTTTGGGATCTATGCTTACCCCTCCTTTTGCCCCTCCAAATGGGATGTTTACCAAGGCGCATTTGTAGGTCATCAATGCTGCCAATCCCTTAACTTCTTCCTCATTCACATAACTACTAAACCGAATACCCCCTTTTACAGGTAATTTATGATGCGAATGTTGAATCCGATATCCCTTTAACACTTCGTAGGTACCATCGTCATTTCGGATGGGAAAACTGAACTTAAATATCGCATTGCAGGCTTTTATTTGGTCCAATAGGCCCGGATGAATGTCCATATGTGCAGCGGCATTGTCTACCGCCAAACATACATCCTCGAATAAACTATAGTTTTCACTGTTTTCTGACATAGTTGGTATTGTTTGGTGAAGAATATGATTCGTTGATTTGAAAAAAAGTAAAAGCTTCCTAGGCCGAGTTGATTAACCAGCCAGGTTTTCCTCCCAAAGATCCGATTGACTAAAAGGACTTCCGGGTACATTTGTAAAGAAAGTGCCGTCAATAAACCTAAACTGCGTTTGCAAACTATTCAATTGCCCAAGGTCAACATCATCTAACTTTACATTTTGGGAGGCCAAGTTTTGTTGAATTCGACCTTTATCGGCCGATTTGGGAATGACCGCCATGCCTCTACGCAATGCATACGCAATCAAAACCTGTGCCGGGGTGGCACTATGCTTGGTGGCAATCTGCTTCACCATGGGATCCTCCAAAAGAACCGGATCATCGTCTCTACGCCTGGCTTTCGGACGGTCTGCCGAACCCAACGGAGAGTAGGCCGTCAACAATATACCTTCCTTCTTACAAAAATCCACCAAGGCATCCTGTCGGAGATAGGGGTGGGACTCAATTTGGTTCATCTCAGGCTTGATTCCAGAGGATTCAATTATTTCCGTAAGCTTTGCTATGTTGAAATTGGAAACACCAATATGCCGTGCCCTTCCGCGGGATTTTTCGCTTATCATTCCCTGCCATGTGCCTGAAAGCGGTGCTTCGGCGTAAGTTAAAAAATCCCCCTTATCCTGCGGAAACATCACGTTGGGCTTAAGGGCAATCGGCCAATGTATTAAATAAAGGTCTACATAATCAAGCTGAAGATCCTGAAGAGTTCGCGCCAAGCCGGCAGCGACATCTTCCTCTAGGTGCGCATTATTCCATAATTTAGAGGTGACAAAAACCTGTTCTCTGGTGACAATACCCTCCTCGAAGGCCCTTTTTAATGCCTCCCCTACTTCTTTTTCGTTTTGGTATATGGCAGCGCAGTCTATATGGCGATAGCCTGATTCCAAGGCCCAAAGAACGGCTTGGAAAACATCACCGGGGGCGGACTTCCACGTCCCTAATCCCAGGGAGGGTATCTGGTCACCATTTGAAAAACTTAGATAGGTCATAATTCAATTAAGGTTGATGGTGTGAAACAAAACAGCTCAATTCAGCTTGCAAAACGCCCTCACACGATGGACAATCATTTAAGCATCTAGGAACGTAAAACAAGCGACTTGGTTATTGTTTAGTGGCCAAATCACATGTCCGACAAAAACCAAAGCACAATGAAGGTAGCAAAAATCGACTAATAAAGCTCCAAATAAAGCCAATTAATCCCTCTATTTTAACGTATTCTCCGGGAAATGATCGCTTTATCGACAATCCACCGTCCAACTATAAAAAACTATCCAACACCTTCTTTCCCAGCTTCTGGATACCGGGCAAGCCTATTGGTTCCTTACCACTTTTACACGCTTCCCTCTGTTGGGTAAAATAAATTGAAGGACAGCTGCAACTACCATCAGCAAAATGCTCCCAATAACATTATACCATAAATAGCCAATATGAATGGGTATTCCCAAAAGTTCTCCCCCATTGTTAAAGTGGATCAGCAAAATCACGGCTTCGGTGACCAGGGCAGCTATGAAAACCGCGTGACCTTTTACCCACTTCATGAAAAATGCTACCAGGAAAATCCCCAGAATCGTTCCATAAAACAACGATCCCAACAGGTTGACAGCCTGAATGAGGTTCTCAAACAGGGTCGCATAGGTTGCAAACGTGATCGCAAAAAGGCCCCAAAAAACGGTAAATAGTTTCGAGGAACCGACGTAATGGCTTGAACTCCGGTGTTCATTGATGGATCTTTTGTAAATATCTACCGTAGTGGTAGAAGCAAGCGCATTTAGTTCAGATGCGGTGGAAGACATAGCGGCACTGAATATCACCGCAAACAGAAGACCGATAATACCCTTGGGAAGATAGTCCATTACAAAACGCATAAATACATAATCCGTATCGTTGGTTTCCCCCAATGGATCATTTTTAAGTATAAGCTCCTTGACTTCCTTTCTGATTGCTTGCTCTTCTTGGGAATAATCGGCGATGGTTTCCTTTAGGGAGTTGGTTTGCGTTTGGTCCTCCTTCTTTACGGCATCCAGCATGTCAAAAAGCCGAAGATTTTTCTGCTCGAAAGTCGTCTGATACCGCTTTTCCAACTCCTCAAAATCGGAAACATACTCGCTTTGCTTCAAGCGATCTACCTGCACTTGATTGAAAAAAACCGGAGGTTGGTAGAATTGGTAAAAAACGAAAACCATCACCCCGATGAAGAGAATAATAAACTGCATGGGAATCTTAAGAAAACCGTTCATCATGAGGCCCATGCGGCTCTCTTTTAGCGACCGCCCGGTAAGGTAGCGCTGTACCTGAGATTGATCCGTCCCGAAATAGGACAGGAAAAGAAAAAGAGCCCCGGTCATACCCGACCAAAAATTGTACCGGTCGGCCAAATTAAACTCGAAGTTCACGATGTTGAGTTTATCCATTTTACCGGCGACATGCATCGCATCAGAAAACCCTACGGGCAGCATATTGATTACCAATATACCGGCAAGTATCATCCCTCCCATCATAATGGTCATTTGCTGTTTCTGTGTGATGGACACTGCTTTGGTTCCTCCGGAGGCGGTATAGATAATTACCAATACTCCTATGAAGATATTTGTGAATGTGAGGTTCCAATTAAGTAGCGTGGAAAGAATGATGGCGGGAGCATAAATGGTAATGCCAGCGGCCAGACCTCGCTGTATTAAAAATAGAAAGGCTGCCAATGTACGGGTTTTGAGGTCGAACCGGGACTCCAGGAACTCGTACGCCGTATACACCTTTAGCCGGTAATATACGGGAAGGAAGAAAATGGAGAGAAGGATCATAGCTGCCGGCAAGCCGAAATAAAACTGTATGAACCGCATCCCATCTGAATATGCCTGCCCAGGGGTGCTTAGAAACGTGATAGCCGAGGCCTGCGTGGCCATGATCGATAGACCTATGGTCCACCAGTTCATCTCATTTCCCCCCTTGAGGTATCGCTCCATGGTGGCGGGACCATACGTTTTATAAACGCCATAGCCGACAATAACGGCCAGGGTACCAAACAATATCACCCAATCCACTGCACTCATGCGAAACCCACCGTTAGAAGGTAAAACAGTACAATCAAGATGGCCAACACGAGCATTTGCGCCGCATACACCCTAGACCAAAATCTATTCTCCCGCTTAGTTTGCACCGGCCTGTTCGATTAGGTTTACAAAAAGTTTGATAGCTCCGGGAACCCCTGCCGGCAGCAGCCTGAACCAGGATATACCCGAGTAGGTATACGTGCCGGATCCTACTTCCGCCAAAAGCAACGCCCCCCTGGAGGGTGATTCGTCCGGATCCTGTAACTCCAAAGGCGCTACGTATCGGTCATCCCATTCTCCGGCAAAATACAGCCCCCTCTCCTGTATCCACCCATCAAAATCACGCAATTCGATTTTGTTTGGACTATTCATCACAGGGTGGGCCTGAAAATCAGCCTTGACCGGTGAATCCTCTACCGCAACCCGATCCCGTGATAGGGTGATTGGAAAAGGACCCAAGGTGCGTGTCAGCAATGGAGAGGACGTATTGTATTGCACAATCAAATTACCCCCTTTGGAAACATAGTCCATCAATACACTGACATTATCCGCCAGTGATTGGTTGACATTAAACGCCCGGATACCTACGATGATGGTTTGGTAGTTTCTCAGGCGGCTCTCCGTTAGGGCACCGTTATCGAGCATGTCCACCGAGTAGCCCAAGTTGGTGAGAATCCCGGGTACATCGTCTCCAGCACCGGGTATATAGCCGATCCGCTGAGGGGTTAGGGAAAGGTTCAGGCGAATTAAATTAAACGCTGCGGGTGGAAAATACGTGAGATTGGGGATATGTTTGTAGGAAATGCGACGCTTTCCCTGGTCATAAACCCGACCTTCGGTGGTAATGAATTTTGCCACAATGCGGCTTTTTTCAGACCCAGAATGGCTCTTGATCTTCACCTGATAGGTGATTTTTCGTCTTTCTTGATCTATTTGCTTATCCATTACCTCATACTCGGCCGGGGTAAGTCCCTCGAAACCCAGCTCACCATCCAACAGATCTCCTTGAAAGAAAACCTCGATTGTCAACGCATTATCCTGCCCGTTTAGCAAAAAAAGATTGTCCTTGGACAGATCCAAAGAAACCGTGGGAACAACGGTAAAAGGTTGCCGAATCTCTCCGTCGACCTGATCGTTGTATTTATAGATAAGGGGCACATGGATGGAGAAGGTCTGATCGAACAGCCGAACGTCCAACACACCGATAATACCGGGATCATTGTATGGTTTTCCTATTTCCCTGCGGTCGGAAATGGTAAATAGGTTGTCAGAGGGAGTTTCTTTAAGCCAATAGGGCTGGGAAACCGGAAAATCCAGGGGAATGGTAAGCGGAATAGCCTCCTCAACGGGCTTATTTCCCGAGACAGACCTTTGCCAGGTAAACGCTTGGTCCAATACCTTAAAGGAGGTAATTTTCATCTCCATCGAAGTAGGATTGTTCACAACAAGCCTAGAGGACACACGATCAGTGGGGTAAGAAAGCTCCTTGTTCGACATAAGCTCCGCTTTAAACCCCATGGAAGAAAGTACAAGCCTATCCAACGCTTCTCGTTTTTCAAAAATCCATGGATCCTCGGTCGAAATGGCTGCCAGTTTTTCCCTAATTAGCAGCAAAGCAGGTACATTATTGCTTGGGTTTCTAAAATCAAATTGATCCAACAGGGCATCTATCTGTTTCTCCAGCTCCACTCCTCCCGCTACCGTTTCCCACCGATTGGAAATACCCTCAAACGGATTTTCAGCAAAAGGAGCCCCTTTTACCAGCTCCATAAAATCATCGCTGGCACCGACCTGCGCTGTCGCACCAAAGCCCTGCGATTTGTGCATCGTGCGGCTATCGGCTGCGATTTGGGAATAACTTGTGCCCAACAAGGGATTCACCTCGCCTACTTCAAAACGGTAAAACAACTTGCCTTTCTGGGGCTCATACTGTCCTCCCCAACTGTAGGCATTCCAAAATACCCGCTTGGGAGACCAAGGCTTAACCCATTGGAGTTGTTCCGGAAAAACCGAAGGATCTCCCGCTTTTTCAAAAGCTTCTACCGAGAGGATTGCGGACGTGGTATGGTGGCCATGGGTGGTGCCGGGAATCTCGTTGAAGCGATTGATCATAATGTCCGGTTGAAATTTTCTAATAATCCAAACTACGTCAGAAAGCAGCGTCTCACGGTCCCAATTGTTGAGTGTTTCATCCGGATGCTTGCTAAACCCAAAATCGATGGCCCGTGAAAAAAATTGCCTACCGCCATCAGTCTCCCGCGCACGTATCAGTTCCTGGGTACGAATCATTCCCAGCTCTATTCCCAGCTCTTTGCCGATAAGGTTTTGTCCCCCATCACCTCTTGTAAGTGACAGGTAGGCGATTTCAGCATGTTCTCGATTAGCCAAATACGCTATCAGACGGGTGTTTTCGTCATCCGGATGTGCGGCAAGATACAGCACCCGCCTGGTCTCTTTGAGCTTCAAGAGATCATGGTATAATTCAGATGAAGTCTGGGCGAGTAAATTAGTGGCAATTAGAGAGCAAAAAACAAGAAAACAGATACTGAAAATCGAGGATCGAATCGGTTTCATTGGCTTTGGTTTAGTTTGGTAAGCTAGGCTTAGTGTGGGTAAATTTAAAGGATATTTATATCAACGGAAATATTATCAGATAATAATGGAAGATACTATGCTTGGATTAGTTGGTATTTGGAAAAAATACCTTAACTTAATATCCTGACAATCTAACTTTTATCAATAAACCCTCTCAAATCATGGCAGCAAATACGTATCATCTTGACATCCCCGGGAATCCATCCACAGCTACGTCTAGCAAAATCAGGCTAAACGATAGAAGCAATGGACGCCCACTGAAAATCCTTACCGAAGAGGATTGGGAATTTTGGAGGTCGAATGGCTACTTGATAATCAATAAGGCTGTGCCGCTGGAATATACCAAACGAACTGCTCAACTGCTATGGGAATTTGAAGAAAAAGACCCGGACGATCCGACTACCTGGTATACAGTCCAACGGGCAGAAATGAAAATGAAGGAACTGACAAACAGCGGTATGGTCGAGATCTACAACCACCAATGCCTTTGGGATATCAGGCAATACCCAAAAATATATGATACGTTTTGCGATATCTGGGGTATGCAAGAGCTCTGGGTGACCATAGACCGGGCAAACCTCAACCTGCCAGCCAAGCCCGGCTTTGATTTTCCTGGATTCATCCATTGGGACTATGATCCGGAAACAAAACCCCAAAACGTACAGGGATTGGTGGCACTCAACGACCAAACCGACGAAGACGTAGGCGGATTTCAGTGCATACCGGAATTATACCGAACCTACGATACATGGAAAGTCTCCCAACCTACGGATAGGGATCGTTTCAAACCGGATGTTTCTGGTTTTGAAATCACAAAAGTCATGTTAAAAGCGGGAGACCTGCTCGTCTTTAACAGTTTACTTCCACATGGCATACGTCCCAACAAAAGTGTTGACAAGGTACGGATGGCCCAGTATGTTTCCATGATGCCTGCCGAGAATCACAATGAGGAACTACGAGCTTGGCGGATCAGGTCATGGGATGAGCGTCTTTCCCCCGAGGGATACGCCTTTCCAGGTGATCCCAGAAATTGGGAACAGACCCGGTATGAGCGTGCCTCCCTGAACCAACTTGGGAGGAAACTTTTGGGAATAGATCCTTGGTGACCCGTTTACATCGTCCACCAATAGGTAAACTTAAGCGCAACCGAACGGTTCTTCACGTAAAAAGGAGCGGGAAGATAATTGTCGGTGAATACCAAAAACAGATCGGATGCCGGTTTGAAACGCCACTGTAACCGAGTATTCAGGTTGATGTTGTTTATCTGCTCGTTATACTGGGCAAACGCCGTCAAAAACAGGGTGTTGGTGAAGGTGATGTCGGCCCGGGGTCCCACCAGCCAAAAAGAGGTACGTCCCCAAGGCTCTGGAAGGAGGATGTTGTTGTAATTTGCCGCCATGGACAACCCTACATAGGGTTGAAAGCGGTACCCTATTTCCCCCATCAGGTTGTATAGGTTCCCGTCGGCGTAGTACCCTCCGTACTGGGTGGATGCCGAATACGTGAAAAGGCTCTGCGGTTTTGAGATGTATTCTGCACCAAAATTGGACCAGCGATGGTCTGTAAGGGCAGCCAAGGTATTGCCGCTAAAGTTGGTCGGGTCAAAAGGAGCCTGTAGCAGGATCCGGTTGTATTCCCCAAAAACCGTAAAATCCGCCTGTGTTCTGAATCGGGTCGTGTAACCAAATCGGGTGATATGATCGGTTTGCTCCACATCCATATTATAATACAGG
Organism: Lunatimonas lonarensis; assembly: GCF_000390185.1. Classification (GTDB taxonomy): domain Bacteria; phylum Bacteroidota; class Bacteroidia; order Cytophagales; family Cyclobacteriaceae; genus Lunatimonas; species Lunatimonas lonarensis. The sequence continues at coordinate 17,520 of NZ_AQHR01000007.1, forward strand.
GAAGTATTCACCACCGGGCCATGGCGCAGGATGGTTTTGCTTTTTGGAAAAAACAGGTAGGCAAGGTTGGGATTCAATCGATAGTACCCTACCCGTGGCACGAACCCAACCTCGGCAGTGTAGTCTGGTGATACGTATTCATGGCGCCAGCCTGCCGTCAGCGACCCCGATGAATACCGGAGATTGGCCGCATGAACCATCCCACTGCCTCCGGAGAGTGGGCTAAACGACTTAAGTGCCATCACCTTACCGGTCCATAGGTTGTTTGAGGTCGCAAGGTTATACTCCACGCCAATGTTCCGATTGTAATCCGTGAACGTGGCCTGAATCGGTTCCGTGGTTGGTCCCGAATCAAAGACGGATTTATTGATCAGGATGATGCCAATATTCGAACGTTGGGCTACCCTTCGCTGAAGGGATACTACACTAAAGTTCTGGGCGGGAAGTCCTGTATCTTCGACAGCTCCGGTCTGCATGTTCATCGCACCAATCCGCCAGTCCTTGTTGATCTTTCCGCTCAACCTGGCCCCAAATTGTATGGGTGCGTCCAATCCTATCCGGCGAGAAAAGAAAGGCCGGATATTTTCGTAACCGAAATTTGCGAATAGATCCCCATTTTCCAGAAAAAACTGGCGACGCTCGGGAAAAAACAGCTCAAAGCGATCCAAGTTTGTCAATTGACGATCCACTTCCACTTGCGAAAAATCAGGATTAACAGTGAGGTCCAAATTCAGTGACGAGCTAACCGCAATTTTTGCATCCATACCAACCCTATTTTGGTAACGTGGATCGGCATTATTTTCAATATCATTGATGTAACCTCCCATCACGTAAGGGATGATGGAAATGTTCGCCCCAGCTTCGGGAGGGGGCTGATCCCAAATCAGTGATCCCGTGTAGGCTAGCGATGCGGAGGGAAACTGCCTGGGAACAGGTGCCCAACTGGACTTTTCGGTAGTCTTCAAGTCCAATCGGCTAAAGTTGATTCCCCATTCCCGGATACCCTTTTTGTACCGGATACTTTTAAACGGTATCGCTGCCTCCCAAATCCACTTATCATCGTAGTTTCTAACCTGTGAAACCCACTTGTTGTCCCAACTCAGATCTACTCTTCCCCCCTCGTACATAATACCATCCCACTGGGCGCCCGCAGCATTCGCACCAAAGCTGAATCCGTTCGTTTGGTCATCGAAGGGATCCATAAAAAGCAGAAAATTGTCGTTTTTCCCGAACACGAAATCCCTCCGGAGTGACTCGACATAATACGGGCCTGGAACAGCGTGAAAATTGACAACCAGTATATACAGGTTTTGGTCGTCGTACGTCATACGTACATCGGTTCTAACCTGGGAAAAACTGGTGTCCATAGGTAAAATCATGAAAAAATCAGTGGCAACCTCAGCGTCTTCCCACCCCTGTTCGTCCATTACCCCATCCACTACGATAGGCGACGAAGATCGCTTGATAGGGAGTTGATAATTGGCATTAATCTTCTGTCCATACACAGGAAGCAAAAGGCAAATGAACCCCGACAGGAGTCCTATCCAAAAACGGTAACAAGCATTCATAAAATCAATTCCCAATCCATAAAAAGGAGCGCAAGTTTACTAATTTAACTGATAGCAAATGGCCAATTCGTAAAAATTAAACAAAGTTCTAAAAACGATGAGCGGTTGGCCAAATGATTCAAATCAACGCAAATAGAAAAAAACCAGCGTAGAAAATCCGGCATATTATTTTTTCCGCTAAAATCGGTTTTGAGCGGAAAATTAACTTTGTGTTACGGTTTGGCTAATCTGGCCGGTCTTCCTATGCTTCAGTATCAGTTTGTGGTCACCATTTGGCAGGATTTCCCGCTTGATCAGGTAATGCTCGTCGTCATAAACCAAGAATCCGGCTTGCCCTTCCTCCTCTTCCTTACCTCTCCAAATCTCAAGGTTTACCGGCTCCCAACGTTTGGAGGCTGCGGATGCAAAGGCCGCATCTAGGATAGCATTCACAACGTAGCCGTCATAAAAGGTTTCCAGCGGCTCCCTTCCCTGCTCCATTGCATCAAACATATCGGTAAACATATGCGGATACCCCAATTCATGGGCTTCGTCGCCAACTGGAAATAGCCATCCAGAGTCCGATTCAGCCTTTTCCGCTACATAGCCACCACCATTTCCAGTGGTAAACATTTCAAAACCAGTTCGTAAAAAGCTGTTTAACCAAACGGTACCTTCCGTACCCATGACCTCATCGCGGAGGTCCATGCCGCCACGGAATGTCCAGCTCACCTCAAACTGACCGATCGCACCATTGGCATACCTGACCAGGCCAATGGCATGATCCTCCGCATCAATGGGATGTACTTGGGTGTCTGCCCAGCACATTACCTCCAGCGGCCTGATGTCTTTTCCTATAAAATTCCTTCCAATTTCCACACAATGACAGCCCAAATCAATGATCGCCCCGCCACCGGACTTATCCTTATCCCAAAACCAATCACTGTGGGGACCGGGATGGGCCTCCCTGGACTTTGTCCACAGTATCCTTCCCAAGCTCCCAGATTGGACACTCTTCAATGCTTTCAAAAACTTAGGCGTATAACATAGATCCTCCAAGTAGCCGGCAAATATCCCTGCTCGCTCTACCGCCATAAGCATTTCCTTGGCCTCTTCGGCGGTACGGCCCAACGGCTTGGTGCATAAAACCGGCTTTCCGGCATCGGCACAAGCCAATACGGCTTCCATGTGCTGGTGATTGGGAAGGGCGATAAGAACGACGTCGGTTTCAGGGTGCTGTATAGCCTCACGCATATCTGCCGTATGGTAGGAAAGGCCATAATCGGTCGCAAAGCGCGCTGCATTGGAGGCTGTACGGGAGTATACTAAGTGGATACGATCCACCCTACGCTGGGCGTGCAGCGAATCGGCATAAAATCGGGCTATAAACCCGGAACCAAGCATGGCTATCCTCATGGCAACTGGTAGTTTTGGGTTGGAATATGGAAAAAGGGGTGGCTAATTTACCTTTACATCTGACTCCCATCCGGTTTCCTTGAGTGCAGGATCCTTGTCTTTGGTCAGAAAGTCGGCTTTTGAAAGAGACTCGAAATCCCAGTCGGTCACCGCCTCGTCAGGTACAGTCTCCAGAGGGATTTTCCAGGCAGGTGAGGACTCGCTGTAGGCAATATTATCCAACGTATTGTAACAGGCAATCAATGACCATCGCGGATGATTCGACAGATTGGCCTCAGAGCGGTGCAGAATGTTGCTGTGAAAAAATAAGGCATCCCCCGGCTGTAACTCACAGTACACCAATTCCATGGTTTTCAGGGCATTTTCTACCATGACCATATCCGCCCCTACCTGCTCCCCCGCAAAACCGTGGTTCAACCGGCCCATTCGGTGGGATCCCCTGATAACCTGAAGGCAGCCATTTTCCTGGTTTGCCTCTGTCAGGGCAATCATCACGCTCATCATTTTATCCGGATATATAAACTGGTTCTTGTACCAGTACCCGTAGTCCTGATGCCATTCCCATGCACCACCTACTTTGGGTTCCTTTTGCATTAGTTTGGAATGAAAATGGCAGACGGGTGAGCTCCCACCCATCAACTGATGAACCCTAGAGACCATCTTTCGGGTACGGACCAAATAGCCAAATGGATCCTTGCCGGGAGTAAACCAAAGGGAAAGTCGCGTTTTTTTGCCGCTTTGGTCATTTAGGTCCATGGCATTCTTTCGCATGGCATCGTCCTCCAGCGCAACCCCATACAGCCGTTGGACTTCGGCTTCGGAGCAGAAATTACGGATGATCAGGAATCCGTCCTCCTGGTATCTCTCCAGTTCCTCGGCGGTAAATGGGTTGGTTGGGCTATTCATTCGGTGTCAAATCTAGTTTGAGTTAAAGATAATTAATATCCGTAGAATCCCAAACCTAGCCAGGGGATGATTTATATTTGTGGCTCTTTTACCAAACCAACGCCGTAGATTGATCCATAAGCTGATATCCGAACCAAACACCCTCCGATTGTTAGATTTACTTGGCTGCCAAAAATGGCGCCATAGCTATGAAGAAGAGAAGCATCAGCTCCGATATCAATCGGAATACGGTGACCTGTTCTTTCGCTTGCCCATCCACCTGAACTTTGAGGAAAGAACTTCGAAGGGATCCTTCGTAACGTTAAATTACCTAATAGTAATTATCGAATCTGGGTTGGCTGCCCTTGGGTATTTTGAAGATAGCGATACGATACACCACAAGGTCTTCAGAGCCTACATGGTACGCAAGAAACAAGGAAAAAGCCAACTAAAGTACCTAAAAACCAAAGGGAAATCAAGAGCAGGATCCCGCATTAGACTTGCCGAATCATTGCAGTTTTTTGAAGATATCAACCAACAGCTTACCGAATATCAGAATACCTATCGTATAGACAAAATTGCCGTTTCCCTTTCCACCACGCTGGTTCCGTTCTTCTATGGTGCCAAAACCCGTCCACCGTTCGAAAAAACCGATCCAAGGCTTTTTCACATTCCGAGGCACATCGCTTCCTGTACCTACGAAAATTTGGAAAAAACCCGTACATTTCTTCGAACGGGTGAGTTAAAATTTCCACTGGAGGCTTCCCCGGTAGTTCAAAAACTACTTCAGCAGCTTACAGCCTTCCAGCCAGACGCGGAAACCGAGGACTGGTGATCGCAATCTTCGGCAAATTATGCCAGTAGCTTATTTTGATTGAATTCAAATCTCTATCTTTAACCCACAAATCAGGTAGAACCACTTATGAAATATGATATCGCCATCGTTGGAGGCGGGATAGTAGGATTAGCCACCGGGCTTAAGTTGAAAACCCAAGATCCGTCCCTTTCGGTCGTAGTTTTGGAAAAAGAAAACCAAGTGGCCAAACACCAGACTGGAAACAACAGTGGGGTGATTCATTCCGGCCTATACTATAAGCCCGGAAGCCTCAAGGCAACCAATTGCATCAACGGTTACCATCAGTTGGTACGCTTTTGTGAAGTAGAAAACATCCCTTTTGAGATCACCGGAAAAGTGGTGGTGGCGACCAAAAAGGAACAAATACCACTGCTAAACGGACTCCTGGAAAGAGGTCTACAGAACGGGCTTACCGGCAGCCGGGCTATCACCTTGGACGAGCTTAGGGAGTACGAGCCCTATTGCAGCGGAGTGGCTGCCCTTCATATTCCGCAGACAGGTATCGTGGATTACAAGCGGGTGGCCGAGAAATACGCGGAGAAGTTTCAGTCGTTGGGCGGTGAACTATGCCTTGATCATGAGGTAAAGGATATCCTTACCACACCCTCACAGGTGGAAATTATCCATAAACACGGCACCCTAGCCGCCAAACTGCTTGTGAACTGCGCCGGACTTTATGCCGACAAAATCGCGGAAATGCAGCAAAAAAGCCCATTGAATATTCGGATCATTCCGTTTAGGGGAGAATACTACAAGATTAAGAAAGAACGGGAGTACTTGGTTAAAGACCTGATATACCCCGTTCCGGATCCCAATTTCCCCTTTTTGGGTGTGCATTTCACGCGCATGGCCAAAGGTGGCGTGGAGGCAGGTCCAAATGCAGTCCTTGCCTTTAAAAAAGAAGGGTACAAAAAATCGGATTTTAACCTCTCTGAATTTATGGGATCCGTTACCTGGCCTGGATTGCAGAAAGTTGCCAAAAAATACTGGAAAACCGGCCTGGGCGAATACAAACGATCATTCTCCAAATATGCATTTACCAAAGCACTTCAGGAACTCATCCCGGACATACAGGATTCAGATCTGGTGGAAGGCGGTGCCGGCGTTAGGGCACAGGCCTGTGATAGAGAAGGAGGATTGATAGACGATTTTGTCATCATGGAAAACAGTGCATGCATTCACGTACTTAACGCACCTTCGCCGGCGGCAACTTCCTCGCTGTCTATAGGTGAAACGGTCAGCAACTTGGCCCTGAAACGTCTAGGTCATTGATAAACTGCCAAACCCGTTCCTCTGCCCAAGTAGACGCTTGCCCTGCTCGGGTAAAACCTGTGTGGCCGCCCCGCCGGGGCATTTCCAAAAACAAGGAAGTAGATTTCTCCGCCAGGCGCATGGGGTAACAAAGACCCTCCAACAGTGGATCATTAATCGCGTTGATAATCAGCGTTGGAATCTGTATATGCGGCATCCACCTATCGGCGCTGACTGAATGATAAAAATCAGCCGCATCTTGGAACCCGTGGAGCTTTGCGGTGAAGTGAGTGTCAAACGTATCAAAATCCCTTACCCGTTCCAACAAATCCAGGTCAATAAGGCCGGGAAATTGAAAGGCTTTAAGCCGCACCTTGGCTTTGAGCTTTCCCAAAAATCGGTTTCTATAAAATCGGTTTGACCTGTATTTAAGCGTATTTGCACTGGCCGGCAGGTTACATGGGGTAGAGTATACTGCCGCAGCGCGAATCAAAGGTGAAAGACCACTACCCTCTTCCCCCAAGTATTTAAGAGTTTGTGCTCCACCCATACTTATTCCACTCAAATACAACGATTTATAGGTATCCAATGAAAGCAAATAATTAATAACGGTACGAAGGTCGTTGGAGCAACCATGGTGATACAAAACAGGCAAATGATTCATCTCCCCACTGCATGATCGGTTATTCCAAACTACAACGTCAACGCCCTGCAGGTTAAAAAGCTTTGCCAAGCCCTTGGCGTAGTGACGGTCTGAGCTTCCCTCCAAACCGTGGGAAACAACCAATAGCCGCTCGGAGCCTATTACCGCCCAATCCAAATCCAAAAAATCTCCGTCGGGCGTATCTATCCGCTCCCGAAAATACCCCAAGCCCTGAACCTTTCGGAAAAGGCTCGGCAGGATCGTTTCAAAATGGGCATTAAGGTAATGTAATGGCGGTCCTTTATAGGAAGATTTACCAACAATAGGCATCAAACAAATTTTTCCAGCTCCTCTTGAAGTTCATTAATAACCCCCATAAACGAACGTAGATGGTCGGAAAAATCCTGATCCATCCCCCCGGCTGACATCAACCGTTTTCCATCACTCAAGGTTCTATTCAGCGTTTCCAACCCAAAAAGAAATAAAGTCGGCTTAATTTTATGCCGAGCTTGACGGATCATATCCATATCTTTTAGCATGATGCCTTTTGCATAGGTATCCTGCAGCTCCCTGATAGCCACCTGGATTGCCTGAAATAGCTGGGTACGGAATTCTTCGTCCCCCTCTACCATTTCCTCTACTTTGTCATAATCAATGTGACGACCTATCGATTCCATACAAATTATTGATTTACAGAGATGCCGGCAACGAATCCGGTACTCCAAGCGGCCTGAAAATTAAAACCACCGGTAATACCATCTACATCAATCACCTCCCCCGCGAAAAATACACCATTTACCAACCTGCTCTCCATGGTATCCGGCGAAATCTCGTCAAGACGTACACCTCCGGCTGTTACAAATTCCTCCTTAAAAGTTGTTTTACCGTCGATCTCGATTGTAAATCTAAACAGATTTTCTAATAATCTATTGATTTGCTTTTTAGAAATTTGATGCCAAACAAGTCCGCTGTCGATTCCGGCTTGTTCGTTTAAAAATAACCATAACCTAGCCGGGATTTGAAATAAGGGATGGGCGCTGATTTTTCGTTTGGGATAACTTTCCCTGTACCCATGCAAAGCTATCCTAAGCCCTTCTTCCGTAAACGTAGCATCCCACCGAATCTGCGCCCGAGCTCGATACATATGATCATGCAGCCACTGCGCCCCAAAGGCAGACAATTTCAATACAGCTGGACCACTAACACCCCAGTGTGTGATCAATAACGGCCCCATGTACTCCAATTTGGTTCCTTCAAGACGGATATGGGCATTTGGCATGGAAATGCCGGGCAAGGATCGTAGGGGATCCTTCGGTGTATTAAACGTAAAAAGGGAAGGAATGGGATCAATAATGCGATGCCCCAAGGGCCTGATAAAATCATAGCCACTGGATTTGGGATGACCACCGCTTGTGACGATGACACAATCCACTTGCTCTGAGTAACCATCGAATCCCAACTGAAAACCATGCCCCGACCGGACGATGGATTTTACTTCCGTTTTGGTCTTGACTACCACCCCTACCTTACTTGCCTCACGCTTTAAAGCATCTATCACAGATTGGGAGCTATCGGATATCGGAAAAATGCGCCCGTCTGGCTCCACTTTAAGTTGTACACCCCTTGATTCAAACCAAGCAATTGTATCCGGAACTGAAAACTGCTGGAAAACACGTCGGAGAAATTTCTCACCCCTGGGATAAAACTTCACCAGCTTGGAAATCTCGGGACATGAGTTCGTTACGTTACAGCGACCCCCGCCCGAAACCTTTACCTTTGACAACAATTTGGAGGTCTTTTCAAAAATGGTAACGGAATTGCCCAAAGATGCCGCTTGAATGGCCGCAAAAAAGCCTGCAGCACCACCTCCGATCACTCCTATCCTACGCATTTGCCAAAAATACAAATTAGGGACAGTTAAGATCTATTAACGTGAGAAAATAAAAAATCTATCCCAACTTTGTTGGATAATTATACCCAAGTAAATAGCTTAGACTATGAATAGCTGTTGATCCATGAATCAAAAGCAGAAAAGAAGGCTTCACCCGCAATTCAAGGGAATTCCTTCGGAACATATAGCGTTCTCTAAAAAAAAATACCAGATGAAGCAACCAATTCAAGGATTTAGACCCAAAATGTTACTTCTAATGCTGTCTTTTTTTTCTGTTCAGCTTCTTTACGCGCAGGCTGGTCCAAACCTCGGCACTACGGCCAGAACCATGAATCAGGCCATACAGGCAATGGAGGAAGGAAAATTTGAAACTGCCAATGGGCTATTTCGCCAAATCGTACAAAGTAACGTACCCATCCCACCGGAAATGCCGTTTTTCTTTGCCAAGACGTTGTATGAATTGGGTCAGTACAGCAACAGTGAGAACTTCCTGCAAAAATACCTGGACCTGAACGGCTTCAGTGGCGAACACTACCAACAGGCAAAAGCGCTTCAAGAAAAGCTAAAAATTCCCCTTTCGCAGATAAAGGAATGCTCACTGTGCGATAGATTGGGCTATCGCCTGCATACCTGCGAAACCTGCTTGGGTGAGCGGGTCATCGAACAAGACTGCGGGCTGTGCAAACTAACCGGTATCGTCGGGTGTAGCCGCTGCGCGGGCAAAGGAGTGGTTACCAAAAAGAATGTCTTCAACATTGTGGAATACTACGATTGCGAACGCTGTGAGACTACCGGCCGGCTAACCTGTCCACGCTGCGAGGGAACCAAAGTCGAACACGGTGACTGTAACACCTGCAAGGGAACCGGCCAAATAACGTCCAGTAACCTTTGCGATCATACAAAGAATGATGGATTGACTTATAGTCAATCCATTAGAACATCGTTTAGGATTATCGGCCATTAACCAAATCATCCACTTTATGTATATACCGGATATCTCCGAAAAATAACGCATAAAAAAGGCTGCCCTTTTCAGACAGCCTCCTTTGTTCACTAGCCAAGCCATCTCGTCAAAGTATTCCTACAATTTAGGAACAGTAGTTTGCCAATGCATCGTTGGCAACTTCAAAATTAAGTTGAACAGCTTTCCTCAAATCATTACAGGCCTGCTGCTTCTTGTCAGTTGCCTGATGCAGCATCCCCCGGTAATAATAATATTGTCCATTCTCGGGACTCATCTTGATTGCCGCATTGTATTCCCTCAAGGCTTCCTTCACATTTCCCAATTGGTGCATGGCACGGCCCTTCATAAAATAGGCAGTAGAAGGTGCGCCGGAAATTGACACGGCATTGTCCGCATACATTAGCGCCAATTCATGGTTTCTCTTCTTATGGTAAAGATTTGAAAGGCTTAGTAGGATCTGCGTATTCTTCGTATCGGCTTCCAATGCCGCCTTGAATCTAACCTCCGCTTCGTCCAACTTACCGAGTTCCTCAAATGCCCTACCCTGATTATACAGTGCTTTGACATTTTTCGGCTTCGTTACCAAGAACTTATCATAGGCCCTTATGGCGTCCTCATACTGCTCATTCTGAAAGTAGGCATCACCCTGGGAAGAACCACTACCTCCACATGCGTATAATACAGCGATAGAAACTACAATTGTAATCAGGTTTTTTAATAGGTACATAAATAATTGTTTGGTTAAACTGCCACATTGTTTTCCCGGAGGGCATCGTTCAGGGAAGTTTTGAGGTCAGTAGAGGCTTTCCGCTGTCCGATTATCAACGCACAGGGTACCTGATAGTCGCCGGCTGGGAAGCTTTTTGTGATGGAACCAGGAATAACTACCGAACGATCCGGAACATATCCCCTGTATTCTTTCGCTTCACCGCCCGTCACATCAATAATCTTGGAACTAGCCGTAAGTGTAACCCCGGCACCGATTACTGCTTCTTTACCAATTCTGACACCCTCCACGATGATGGCCCTCGAACCGATAAACGCGCCATCTTCTACAACAACGGGAGAAGCTTGGATTGGTTCCAATACACCGCCTATTCCTACACCCCCACTTAGGTGGACGTTTTTTCCAATTTGGGCGCAGGAACCAACCGTGGCCCACGTGTCGACCATGGTACCACTGTCCACATATGCACCGATGTTCACGTACGAAGGCATCATCACCACACCTTTAGCAAGAAACGAGCCATATCTTGCGACCGCATGCGGAACTACCCTTACACCTTGCTTGGCATAATTGGTCTTGAGTGCCATTTTATCGTGAAACTCAAACGGCCCAACTTCAATGGTGTGCATTTTCTGAATCGGAAAATATAGAATTACAGCCTTTTTGATCCAGTCGTTAACCTTCCAGCTACCATCTGTCTCGGGCTGTGCCACCCGTACCGACCCGTTGTCCAGATCGGCGATTACTGTTTTGATGGCTATCTGCACATCTTTCTCATTCAACAATTCCCGGTTTTCCCAAGCACTTTCGATGATGTTCTGTAATTCCATAAACGTTTTATGTTGATACTTAAATTTTTAACTAATTTTAGCCTTTGCATACTTTGGGCAGGCACCTTGAAACCGTCGTCAAATGCCACCTAACCCGCTGATATGGTATGTTTTGTTTCCCCACTTGGCAGAAATGGCTGAAACCAAAAAGATTATCCTTGCATCTGTACTTAAACCCGTGGACGATCCACGTATGATGTACAAGATGGGGTTTTCAATGCGTGAAACAAATAAATACCGTCTTTACATCCTAGGATTCCCCCCAAAAAATCCTTCAATTTTTCCTGAAATTACCGTATCGACCCTATTCGATCGAAGAAGAACCCACCCTTCGCGCCTTTTGGCCGGCTTTCGCCTCCTGCGGCATATTCTTACCATCCGTCCACAGATCGTAATCGTTACCACCTATGAGCTACTCCCAGCACTGATAGTCGCAAAATGGCTGCACACATTCAAAGCCGTTTACGATGTGCAGGAAGACTATTCCCAAAATATACTCTTCAATAAGACGATGCCAACGCTTGTTCGCAAGCCTGCTGCGTCCTTCGTGAAAAGCATTGAATACATAGCCACACCTTGGATCGACTGGTACTTGTTGGCAGAACAATGCTATCGGGCTACCATCCCTAAACCAGAGCGAAGTACGCTTTTGGAAAACAAATACCAGGGTAAAATCATCCCTAAAGGTCCCTTAATGGTGAGCAGGGCAAAGGGGATCCATTTTGTCATCGTGGGGACACTTTCCGAAGTTTTTGGCGTATTGGATGCCGTCAAGTGGTTTAAGAACCTTGTTCAGGCCGAACCTCAGCATACCCTTGAAATCAGGGGCCACTGTCCGCTTGCCAGTTTGCGAAAAAGACTGCTGGAACTCACCGGCGATTGTCCTCAGATCACGCTCGATGCGTCGCCCGTTCCCGTAACCCATAGGCTGTTTGACCACGCTGTTGATAAGGCAGGTGCATGGCTTATGCCCTATCAGCTCACGGACAGTATTCGGGATAAAATGCCTACCAAGTTGTTTGACGCGATGGCAAGGGGCATTCCCGTCTTGATTACACCCAATCCACTTTGGGAGGATTTTATCAGCCGGTATCCGGGAGGGATCGGTGTTGATTTTACAGACAGGTCCGAACCTCAACGCGTGGTGGAAAAGCTGGCGCAGACCTCCTTTTTCAAACAGGCACCTGGAACAGAGGTAAGCTGGGACTCCGAGAAAGACAAGCTCATTCATGTTATAGAAGAGCTTTCAAAAGTCTGACAAACCCCGTTTGTATTTTTCCAAGAAACCCCCAGAATGGTGAAATACCCGTTTTTGTTGTTCTAATATATCTGTATTTCAATAATTTAAGTATTTTTTAGCCATGACTAAATATATTTTTAGCCAGATATAATATCAAATCCACCAAAAAAACGGAGTTATCCACATCTGTTTTAGGTTCGGTTTAAATATTTATTTAGATTTGCCTAAATGACAAAAACATGGAATTAACACCTGCGGAAGAAAACTACCTAAAAGGGATATATGGACTGGAGGCTTCTGGAATCAGCCCTATTTCCACCAATGAGCTGGCGGACTTGATGCAGACGAAACCGGCATCAGTTACCGATATGCTGAAAAAATTGGCCAGAAAGGGCATGATTAGTTATGTGCGCTACCAAGGTGTCCATATCACCTCGGCAGGAAAAAAAAAGGCCTTGGAAATAACCCGGCGCAGAAAGCTTTGGGAAGTATTTCTGGTAGAGAAGCTACGTCTGCATTGGGATGAACTGGCGGGATTGTCAGACGCACTGGAGCATATCTCCTCGCCCCTGCTTATACAGCGAATGGATGAATTTTTGGGATACCCAAAGTTTGATCCTTTTGGAGACCCCATTCCAAACGAATACGGGGAAATTTCCAGTAAACCCCGGGTACCAGTGCTGGAACTTAAGATCGAGCAAAGCGCCAAAATTATAGCCGTCAGCGACAACAGCAGCAGCTTTTTGAAATACCTGGATAAAGCGGGCTTATTTATAGGTGCCAAGGTACTTGTATTGGACAAGGTCGATTTCGACGGCTCCATGGAATTACTGGTCGAAAACAAAAAGCGTCTTTTCATTTCAAAAGAGGTGGCAGCAAACATTCTTACCCTACCCTTTTAAACATTGGTTAGTATGATTAAACTTAATTCAGTTCCATACGCAGGTCAATGCTGCGTCTGTCTAGTGGCACCCCCTGGATAAAAGGCAGGGAGCAGATCAACCAATGGTCAATAAATTAATATTTAGGTCAAATTATTTATTCAGCTATTATTCAGTACATTAAATATCTGTTACAAAAATTGTCCAGGGGTCAATACCACGCAAGGATAACGGATCTGTCCAAAGAGGACAGGCATCTACATTCATGTACGAAGACAAGGAACGTTCCTACCAGATACAAATAAGACCGCTCACTCAGAAGGCAGGGATGCCGCCAAGCAGGTAGCCAACGCGGAAAGAACCTTTCCAAATACAAAATCGTTATCTTTCCGTGTAGGGAAAATGTATATTTGCATTGTTCTTGACCCGAAACCCTTTCTTAAAATGAAACAATGGCTTGTTGTATTCCTCCTGGCCTGTAGTGTACAGTTGTCGATGGCCCAGGAAAAAATCAATTGGTATACGTTCGAGGAGGTGATACAGCTTGCCGAGCAAAACCCCAAAATGATCCTGGTAGATGTGTATACCGACTGGTGTGGCTGGTGCAAAAAAATGGACAAGGAAACGTTCACTGACAAGCAGGTGATTGCTTACGTGAATGAAAATTTTTATGCCGTCAAATTGAACGCGGAGAACAAGAAAAACAAATTCACCTTTCGTGGCAAAGAATACAGCGAAGAGGATATGGCCCGTGCAATGCGTGTGCGCTCCTACCCCAACTTTGTCATCATGGACGCTGCGATGGAAAACATAACCCAGCTACCTGGATACCGTGAGGCACGACCCTTTGTGTCGGCCCTTTCTTCCCTTCTCGATAAATTCAAAAATTAATGCTGGACTCCCTAGGAGGCAAACCTGACACCATCGTAGCATTGGCCACTCCGCAGGGGGTAGGTGCCATCGCAGTGATACGGCTATCGGGTCCGGACGCCATACCGTTGGCCAATCAGGTATTTCACGGAAGGAACCTAACGAAACAAAACAGCCACACCATCCATTTTGGGACCATCCGCGACGGAAATCGAATTATCGACGAGGTATTGGTTTCGATTTTTAAGAGTCCAAAATCATTTACAAAAGAAGACGCTGTGGAGATTTCCACCCATGGATCCTCCTATATCGTAAACAGTGTTATCAAACTGTTGATAAGAAAGGGAGCCCGTCCAGCCAAGCCCGGTGAATTTACCCTACGTGCTTTCCTAAATGGACAGTTTGACCTGGCACAGGCCGAAGCAGTGGCCGATTTGATCCATTCCGATTCCGAGGCCTCCCACCAAGCGGCCCTGCATCAAATGCGGGGAGGTTTCAGCAGCGAAATAAAGGTACTGCGTGAGCAGCTGATCCATTTCGCCTCGATGATTGAACTGGAGCTGGATTTCACCGAAGAAGATGTGGAATTTGCCAGCAGGCCCGACCTTCGGATACTGGTGGAACGATTGCTGCGGGTGATAGAGCAATTGATTGGCAGTTTTGACCTGGGCAATGTGATCAAAAATGGAGTGCCCACCGTGATCGCAGGCAAGCCCAACGCAGGCAAATCTACTCTGCTGAATGCGTTGTTAAATGAAGAAAAGGCCATTGTCTCTGATATCGCCGGTACCACTCGCGATTTTATTGAAGATGAAATAAATATTGGTGGGGTGATTTTTCGCTTTATCGACACGGCGGGTCTACGGGAGACTACGGATACCATAGAGGCGATCGGGGTAAGCCGTACCCAAGAGAAAATGAAGACCGCCTCCCTAATCCTTTATATGTTCGATTTGGGCGACACGGATATGGTCGAAATCAATAGGGACATTAACAAACTAGAAAATCTAGGTGTACCCTTTCTTAAAGTGGCTAATAAAGTAGACAAGGCCAAAACTCAATTTATCAGTGAGTTAAAGGATATGTTTCCGGACACTATTTTTATCTCCGCGGGCAATAGGGAAAACCTGGAGGGACTGAAAAGCCGTATCCTTGAATTGGTAAATTTGGACAAGTTCAAAACAGGTAATACCGTGGTGACCAACATCCGCCACTACGATGCACTGGTCAATACCCGGCAATCCCTACTCGATGTGTTGGAAGGCTTGGACAACGAGGTGACCAACGATTTTCTGGCCATGGACATACGCCGTTCCCTGCATTTCCTCGGTGAGATTACCGGTGAGATCACTACAGATGATCTATTGGCCAATATTTTCAGTAAGTTCTGCATCGGGAAGTAACGGGGTTGATTTTGTTTGATTCTGCTTGAATTAGGCGGTTTTCAACCCGTTTAAGCTCACTCTAGTTGATTGTGTTTTACCCAAATTTGTTGCTTATTTGTTGGTGACTATTGCGGCGAAGAATTCATCGCCAAGACCCTTTACACCAGGTACTGTTCCCACCAATGTACCCAAGTAGACCATCAAAACCTTTCTCGACCTATGAAAATCACTCTAAGGCAACGCCTGAAGGGTAGCAAAATCGCCCTGTACATCTGACATTTGAGAATATTTCCGTTGGGTTTGTCGAAGGGTTCAAGAAGTACCTCCACAACGCAAAGAAATCGGATGGCACCCCGCTTGCAGAAAATTCGAAAGCCTCCTATTTCAACAAGTTCCTGGCAGTGTTGAAACAGGCCAAGCTCGACGGAATCATCCAGACGAACCCGGGAGAGAGAGTTACCCCTGTAAAGCAGGAGGAGACCAAGCGGGAATTTCAAGAAATCTGTCGTTCCATTCAGCAAGGCATACCCATGCTACCCTACAACTTTCCCAGGGAACTGATATTTTTACTGTCAGCAAGTTGCTGGGGCACAAATCATTGAAGACCACCCAGATCTACGCCAAAGTCATGGACCAGAACAAAGTGGAGGCAGTAAATAGAATTCAGCTGAAAAGCCTACCAAGCACCGATGGAGAAAAACGATAAGGTTGAAAAACTGTGCGGAGATTTTGTACTGTTCCTTAAAAAGCTCAGGATCAAAGGCGGTACAGGGCGACAATACGTTTGCCATCATTCAATAATTTCGACCAATGGTATTTTCGCCAGGGAGCTTCTGGAATCGACGATCCTTTTGAAAGGGTTGACAATGAGGCAAGAGTTGATCTCGTATATCTTAAGGTTCGGCGAACCGTCTGTATGGCTGCGGGAAGCTCAGCGAATCAAACGTTTTGAGGAAGAAGCCCTGTCGGTCATAACATTGCTAAAAGATCAACCAAGTGAGGCTCCTTTTCAGCTGGCCATATTGTGTTCAGCTCAAAGAACAGCTTTCTCGCCCTTCTTAACCTCGTGGAGGAACTCGGCATCGTGCACTCCGAAAATAACCCTCAAATGTACTGGAGGTCGACGAGGCTGCGGATTTGTTGAAATGTACAAAAGGAACCCTCTACCAGCGGACATCCAAGGGAATTGTCCCGCTCTACAAAAGAGGGAGAAAGTTGTATTTCAGCAAGACAGAACTTGAGTCTTGGGCGTTGGATCCCAAACATAGGTTCGGTACTTTAGAGGAGCTTGAGCAGCGTGGGCTAAAGTATTGCACAAATTGACAACACCTAACAGCCTGTAGGACAAATACAAATAACACCACCGACGGAAATGACAATTCCAGGATCCATTCTGAAAACGGGTCTCCTCGTTCCACCCTCACCTTTGGATCCTACAGAGTTTAAACGAACGGGATTTAAATCAAGCCTCACCCTTCCGGTGGGGCTTTTTCTGTTTTCAAATCGCTGGCATTTTCCAGCCAAACGCATCTCTTAGCCAACCGAAAGTTTTTACCGGCACGGGCAACGCTTGGTTGGGCAAGGGAACGGGACCACAAGGGGCGGATGCTGTGGAGGTTAGCTGTGTTCCACCCGAAAACCGGAGTCAATTTTGGGGAACGTCACGTTAGACCACCACCATAGGGAAGCCCTACCCGCATAAACCATCAGTGGCGGACGAACCCCATGGCCGGTTCCAAAAGCCAGCAACACGAAAAAGACCTATGTCAGAAGACCAAAACAACTGCTGGAAAGCCAGCTCTGGAATATCGCCAACGCACTCCGGGGCAAAGTAAGCGCAGACGATTACCGCGACTACATCCTGGGCTTTATATTCTACAAGTACCTGTCCGAGCGACAGTATCTATATGCCAACAACCTGCTGGAAACCGAGAAGGTCAAGGACTACCTGAAGCTTGCCGACCCCGAATTGCTGGAAGCCATCAAAGAAGAATCCCTGCAGCATCTGGGTTACTTCCTCAAACCCGGGGAACTCTTTGAATCCATGACGGCCAAGGGCAATGCCTTCACCGAAACGGACAACAATTATATTCTGGAAGACCTGAAAGCTGTGCTCAACCACATCGAGCAAAGCACCATGGGTACCGATTCGGAGGAGGACTTCAACGACCTGTTTTCTGACATTGATCTCAGTTCCAGCAAAATCGGACGTACCCCAAAAGCCAGAAACGAAGTGGTGGTACAGATTCTTAACCACCTGAGCAAAATCGACTTCAAATTGCAGGACATCGAGTCGGACGTTTTGAGAGATGCCTACGAGTACCTGATTGGCAAGTTTGCAGCAGGTGCAGGTAAAACAGCCGGGGAATTCTACACCCCATAGCAAGTATCCAAGATCCTTTCCAAAACCACGAATCCGAAGCGATCCTACCATCCCAAACGTAACCCAATATATCGCCGAAGGCTTATATCCATTTATTTCGCGCAGCATATATCATTTTAATATCGCACAGCTCATATCCCCATACCAAAAACCGACTATTCAATCACATACAGGTACAGCGCACTAGGCCCCGGCCAGGGTTCCGGATAGGGTCTGTCCCGGTTTTGGGGAAGGGTCTCCCATTTGAGCAGGTACCTGTAGCCATCATTGGATGCGCCCAAATCTGAGGTGGAACGGATTTCCAATCCCGGAAAGCTGCCTTCCAAACTGACCTGTTCTATTAGCGCGGCCGGTTTGTTGACCTCACCCACGGGATTTAGGCCTTTATCCAGCAGCAGGGTTCCCCTACCGTACTTGATATGCTCGTAGCCTAGCTCATAGCGACCATCCGGCCTTCGGACAAAGGTGCCCAACTTTACCTCAAAGACAATGGTTCCCCTTCCCGAAAACTCCCATCGGTAATCCCAATCCGTCACCTGCTTGGTCTTCCAGCTGCGGCCCTCCAGCCAAGTAACATATAGCTGTAGATTGCCTGCTTCATCGTACTTGTGAAAGGCCATGATGGGAGAAAACTGCTCATCCAATACAAGCCTAGCCGCAAGGTTAATAATCCCTCCTCCAGTGGGTATGGGCGCGACAATCACCGATTTTTGGTCAAAGGTAACCGGCAATGAAACAGGATCCCCAAACGCATCGTACCAGTTGACCAAGTCCGGGCTTTTTATGTACGAAAGGTCGTGATTCGTTTCACAATCCGGGGTATCCCTCCACACCCAGTACATATGGTACCAATCGTCCTCGAGCAATTTCGGCTGCGAGGCATAGGCATTCATCAATCCCTGCCCATCGGTAAGCGGTGTATCCAACAGGCGTCTCCATTGCTTGGTTTGGGTATCGTAAAGGTTGTAGATTTCGTTTCCGTTTCCACTGCCCCCATCCCGGTAATGAAACAGAAGCTCACCCTCCCTATTGGTCAGAAAGTGCGGATAGGTACACCGCTGCTCGTTGGTTCCAACCATGGAGGTGTGCTGTACCAGCGTGCTGATATCATGGGCTACTTCCGAACGAAAATAGGTAATGGGATGTACGTGCATATTTCCCGAGAGATGCAGGTAGCCTTCCTTGTCAATGCCTAGGGTGACCGAATTATGGCTGTCCCAATTCAGAATTGTGCTGGTGCCGGCCCCTTCCTCTCGGTCAAAAACAGGTAGCGTGTGCAGGGAAAAAGCGGAATCGGTCAGGTTACGCTGCCCCACGGTCATGTATCGGTTTTTGTCGTAATAGGCGATGTATTGTCTATCGCCGCTTGTAAGGAGTGAAAAGCCAACCGGATGGCCGGCCCAAACCGAGTCGATAAAAATCCTCGAAACCAGCTCCTTCCCTTGATCCGTTTCATCCAGCACAATCCATTTTGCCTCCTTTTGGCAGCCGAAAGACAAATACCCCGTCAGCAGCGCAAAACAAAGCAGGCGGAAACGTGTGTGTTTATTCCTTTTCATTGATCTCGATTATTTTGATGCTACATTAAACCATCATTGACTTGTTGGTTTGGCAGGTAATCCACCATTGATTTCGACGACTGCACTGCTTCCTGCATATACACCCTCCGGCAACTGCACTCGGATTGAAGTGGCTCCGGTAGCGGGATTCCACGTCGAAAAAACGCCGTCCAACACCGGCAAGTCTACCTGCTGACTAAGCTGGAAGTGAATGGCCGAAAGCCTGCGTGAAGGATCCGATGCGGTAATTTTGGCCACTCTGCCATCCACGAGTTGTATCATCAACAAACCGGGCGAATCCATCTTGATCGTCCAATCCTTTGCCAGTTCCAATTCTCCAGCCCGGTAGAATGCCAGCTGATACAGGCCAAGTCCTTTGTGCCGGACGGCCTGTACCTCTTCCGTATTGGCGATGATTTCCATGGGGGTGGATGCCTCGAAATCTGCTAGTTGGCTGCTTGAAATCCCGGGAAAAACCATATAACTGTAGCTACCCTTGACCGGTCTTGGCCCGTGGTCCAGCCACAATGAAAACAGGTTTTCTGTGACCGTATCCCTGGGCGTACTGCTTTGCTTGCTGATAGCTGTCCATAAACCTGTCACCTGGCCATTGAAAAGATGTACAGGCTGGCTATCCGGAAACAAATACCCCACGGAATCGCTGTGCACCCAGCGCGCCCCGTTCAAATCGTGTAACCCATTTTCAAGCATCCGCTGCCCACCCCTGTCGAAAACAGTCACTTTCCCTTCCAGAAGGTTTTGATTCAAGGTGGTAAATACCGGTCTCGCAGAACGGGCCGAGATCCCCGACCCCAAACACACATAGCCCTCATCAAAAAAGAACCAAGCCTTTTTGGCACCAAGCGGATCATGCGCACTTTTGAAGTCATAAGCCACCATCCCGTATAGACCATCACTTGCTCCCCCCACAAACTCCGTGGTACCCCATTTCAGAATCTGGCTTTCATCCGGCAGGGATTCCTTTTGCAAAATGGTAGCACCCGGAACTTTTTGGTAATCCATCACCGGAAAAATATCGTAATACTCTTTTCCCGTCACTGCAAGGTGATTGGTACCGTCACCCCGGTGGTGATTCTTCAGCCCCTCACTGTTGTAGGGCTCTTCCATATTGGCATTTCGCGTGGAGTACATCCTCACTGATGCGAAATAATGGGGACGCTGAAATGTAAAGTGCTCGGAATGCCAGAAAAACTTACTGTACGAACTCCGCTGAAAGGCAATGCTCTTCTCTCTTGTGGTGATCACCTCCTCCAGCTCCTGTTTACGGTAATCCGTAGTAAGAAGGAGTTTCTTGGGGGTGGAAGCATCTAGCGGCTTAAGGGCACCGGGACGGGCAATGCTGCGGTTTTTCGCACCTGTATCCGGATAAGTACCAAAAGCAGTCGTTTTGACAATGCCATCCAGGTAGTAATCCACCAAAAGCCGGGTCTTTTCGTCAGAAAACGCATAGGACGTCCCTGCCACATAGACCGCCCATTCGACAAAGGCATCCGCATAGCCCAATCCGTAGGAGAGCGTGTTGTTCACACGATCCTCCCGGTGGTGAAAACTAAAATCGTATTGCATTCCCCTGCCCTCTGCAAACTTGATTTCTCCTTCTATCACCCGGATGACTTCTTCAAATTGGGGGTAATCCTTCATAAAAAGTAGGTTTTTGGCCAATATTCCGGCAATTTTAATCCGATCTCCACTTGGCCTCGCACCGGAGGCATTTAGGTGGGCCCTACCAATGATCGGTTGCATGCCATCTACCAACTCTCGGGGAAGGTGCTGGCCAACCAGCAACATGACGTGCACAAAATTAGTCGGAGTGCCAATCTGATTGTGCCACCAATTATCGCAAAAATAATCCCTTTCCACCCAATGGGCCACGCCCTGCCGTATCGCCTGTAGCAGCCGTCTATTTCGCCGAAATTTGGATCGCCTGTCCACGTAGGCCCTGCTTAGTAAGACCAGGTTTGCACTGTGGATGCGGTGTTCAAAACCCGTACGCGATACATCCTCATAATTGATTCCCGGCCAGGTGCCATCGGGTCGCTGCGTCTCCAGCAGCTCTGCAATAACGGCATCTTCTACCATGACCTGAAGGAGCTCGGAAACGATCCTATCGGTGATCACGGTGAAATCATTCGCCTTGGCCACCACCGGCAAAAAGGCCGTGAATACGATTAGGATGGAAATTCTAATCCCCTCCCAACTACGATAGGCTATTTCTTGCATTTGCGTTGTATTATATTTCCATGATATCTCTTTTGCTCCCTGCCGGGCGACACCCTAAGATAGATTCCGCGGTAACGGCAGGAAGTAAGCACTGGTTTGCGGCCCTATGACAGCTGACGGGACGAAAGCTAAAACAGGCTAAATCAGAATCGTCGGACGCAGCGAACCGCATACCGGCTGCCTTTGGTCAGCGGATACCAACCGCCGTATCCCTTGAAATTCTGGCCCCACACAAACCCAATATTGTATTCGGAAGAACTCCAGTACATATCCCCTTCGATGCCTTCCAATAGCCCTTTGGATTGAAACAGGATTGAAAGCTCCTCCTTGGAGGGTAGATACCAATCGCCATAGCCGCTATCGGTACATGCAGCACAGACCTTTGCCGCGAAATTGCCGGACAGATTATCAGAAGTCTGCTGAGCTATTATCAAAAGCGTGTTGTCTGCTCCGGCATACATGCCATCGCCGACGGCATTGACATAGCGGTCTCCATGGTCACCATAAAGCTGGGGAACGGAAACCTGTCCATTCCGCCAGGAGATGGCCGTATGCTGATCTGCCTCCGCCGCAATCAGTCCATGGATTCCGGTTTCATCCAGCCAAACGACGACCCCTCCTCCAAATTTCTCACCGATGTACCTTCGCCCCTCTGTGGCCTCAGGTAGGCGTTGATTTGATTCCTTGAGCAAATCAGCAAAGTCTATTGCCTGGCCTTCCCACACATCGTTTTTCACCACCACACTTTTCCCAGCCTGATCGCCTTCCGGAAGTTTGACCTGCAAAACCGAGGTACCTGCGTTGGTAGCAGATGCCGTCCAATAGGAGCCGTTTCCAACCAATCGTCCTCCAAGCTCAAGCGTAACAACCTTCTCTTTCCGGGACGGATCCGAAAGCGTGATTTCCGAAAACTCCCCTCCTTCCGGTCGAACCATGACCATGCCCGGAGTAGAGATGGAGACCCAACTGCCATTGGGCAAATCCGCGCGGCCGGGTTTGTAGAACACCAATTGCGCTATGCCCAACCCTTCATGCCATACTCCTTGCAATTGATCCGTGTTGGCAATGATACGAACCTGATCACTTGCGGTCACCCGCTCCATCAGCTCAGGATCAATGCCTGGGTATACGGTATACGCATAGGAGTCCCCTACCGGCTTGACGCCATGATCTACCCATAAAGAAAACACCTTTTTGGAAACCTGAGGTCTACGCTGCGCACGGAGGTTATTGGAAATGTCACTCCAATATCCCGTTTTGAATTGATTATGGATTTGGGCAGTTGTGGGTTGGTGAAATTGGTACCCGACACTATCCTGATGCACCCACATTACCTCTTTGATCGCTTCGCCACCGTCTGTTAATACTTCAATGCCTTTACTCGTCTTTACCAGCACATCCGACCGGCTAAGGGTTTGGTTTAGGGTTGTTACGACCGGGAAATCCGAATCAGAATAAATATCCGTGCCCAAGCAAACGTACCTGTCCTCGAAAAAAAACCAGGCCTTTTTGGCCCGTAAAGGATCGTGGACACTTTGGAAATCAAAAACCGCTGCACCAAACAAGCCATCCGACACCGCTCCCACGAAATCGCTTTTTCCGGCCTTTACGATTTGATTCCAATGGGGAAGTACCGGTTTTTGAACGACGGTGGTACCGGGTATTTTTTGCCAATCCCAAACCGGAAAGATATCGAAATACTCCGTTCCATTCCGGGAGATAAAGTTAGCTCCATCCGCATAATGGTGCATCTTCAGGGATTCTTCGTTGTGAGGCGCCTCCATGTTGTGGTTACGGGAGGAGTGCATCCGAACCGATGCAAAATACCCGGGTCGCTGATGACTGAAATATTCCGAATGCCAAAAAAAGCGGTTATGCGAAAGATTTGGGGGATGCGTCCCTTGTCGGATGGATGCCACGTTTTCCAACTCAGACCTTCTGTAGTCGGTAATCGCGGCCAATTTTAACGGTAATTCGGGACCTATGGGAGCCAATGCACCGTCTCGGGACATGTCGCGGTTTATCACTCCCGGATCCTTAAAGGATGCTTGCACCATGGATTTGCATATTCCATCAAGGTAATAGTCGACCAAAAGGCGAATCGATTGCTCGGGAAACCTATAAGCGGTGCCATCAAGCCGTTGCCCCCAATCGGCAAAGGTGGCGGCATATCCGGTGCCATAGGATAAAATGGAGGTAACCCGATCCGATCGGTGATGAAAACCAAGGTCGGGCTTAATACCCATACCGGAAGTAACGGCCACTTCTTCCACCATGGCGTCTACCGACTCTTTAAATCCGGCAGCATCGCGTCTGTAAAGAGCCAACTCTGCTGCCAAACCGGCAATTTTGATCAGGTCTCCGCCCGGTCTGGCACCCCACGCACGAAGGTTGGCACGTGCCGCAAGCGACGAAAGCCAGCCTTTACGCTCTGCCGAAAGTTCCTCGTCCAGCAAATACAAAACCTCAATCCAAGTGGTGGGGTTGGCAATTTCGTTGGTATGCCAATTTGCGGCGATAAAATCATTTGCCAACCAAAAGTCGATGGCCTGATCGATTGCCGATTTGAGACCAGGCTGGCCTTTTAGGGACGATTCTTCTTTCCGGTAGGCCAAGCTCATATCGCGGATGTTTACCACATGGGTTCTGTTTTCAAACGCAATGCGGGACACATCGTCGTAGTTTATCGACGGCCAGTGACCTTGCGGGCTGAGCGAATTCATCAGGGACAGGACAGCGGTCTCTGAAAAAGACATCCGTAGTTTGTCCTGTAACACCCGGTTTCTCAACAACTCCAGGTCATCTTGGGCAAAACCAAAACAACTTCCTGTCAGCAGCACTAAGAGAAAAGCAGGTATCAGCTTCCCCAAGACAGTACCGACCAAACGACCAAACGACGGATTCATGGAAGGGACGGTTTATTGACCAGAAAGCTTCACCCGGAGCACCTCGACACCATTGGAAAGCGTCCAAGCGGGAATGCGGATCTCCAGTCGCTTGAGCCCTTCCATCTGACGGTCCAATTCAAGGGGGGTCGGATCAAGCGAAATGACCGAAACCAGTAGCTGCCGATGGGACAGGTTTTCCAGTTTGACAACCTTTCCGTCTTGCTTCAACAGGGCGCCTCCAGGAACAATCTCCACATCCGCTTGGGTAAGCAACTGCCAGGTGACCGACTTTGTGTTCTCGTTTTTTTCGATATGGTCCTCAATGATGATCGACTTGTCGTCGGGCTTCACAAAGCGGCGATGAGCCTTTTTTAGGTTTTCACCAAACACAGGCGTCAGATCAAAGGTTGCCTGCGGCTGGGAACCGTCGTTAAACTCCTCCAAGGAGGCAAATCCATTGTTAATATGAAGGGCATCGTTGACAGTAAGGGTGCTATGACCAAAGTTGTTCTTGGTCAGCAGAGTCCATCGCTCGCACTCCTGGCAATTCCCCCAAAGGTTAAAACCTGTGATTTCCAGCTCATTGTAGGGTTGGTTTCCGGGATCGATAACCCAGCGAACACCATTCAGTTCCCAAATAAATGAACCCGCGTCCATGTTTCCGTGGCTGATGGTGGCCCGGCCACCCTTGCCACCAAAGTAATAGGCGTTTGGTCCCTGCTGCTGACCGCGGAAAATGACAATGGGGTTCGAACCGTCTCCTTTCCAGGCAAGCGGAAGACTGCCTTCACGGGTTGGTTCGAACTGTGCCAGCCATACCAATCCTGCACCACCAATGCGGTTGAGTTTGCCCATACTGGCCGGCGATTGGGAAAAATTCTCCTTTTCAATATACAGCGGGTTTCCGGTCTTGGTTCCAAACCATGCCAACACGATATCCCCCGCCGTGCCATGCTTGTCACCGCAATCGGCAAAGTTATAGTACCACCCTGAAGGGGCTACACTTAGGTAGCGGAAAGCAGCAGATTCTTTAAAAGCAGGATAATTGGCGATGCCGAAATCCGTCCCAAAGGCCGACTCCAACATAGCTGAAGTGAGTACCGAAAAGGCGGTACCATACCCCCAGTAGGTGGAACCTTCGGGATATACCCCATCGGGACCATACTCTTCCATGGCATGAGGTATCCCATCCAGTGCCCTGCTGATGGTTTTGGCTGCCAGCTCGGGGTCACGGTCGGCTATCATAATGGAAGCGGCTATCATCCCGCCGTTGCAAACTTGGTTCCAGTTATTGGTTCCGTTGATCCAGCCGTGACGCCCTTCCCAGCTGGGGTTGATGCCTTTTTCGATTAGGGTTGTCTTTGCCATATCGACGGTTGTCTTGGGTAGATCACCTCCAACCCAATCGATGGCCAAGGCCACGGCGGTTGCCATTTCTGCTACATCCAGGTAATGGGAGGGATTCCAGTCCGAAAAGCGGCAGACGGCCAACACTTCCCGGTTTATCTTATCCAGAAAACGTCTATCCTTTTCGAGGCGATAGGCTATGCCGAGCATATTTACCCGATATAGCATTTCCCTGGAGGTGCTAAGGAGTCGCCTACCGATCATAACCCGCTCCAATTCAGGCTCGGATAATATCTTCTCAGCATTCAATTTGATACCCTCGTAGTAATTGGCCACCATAGGGTCGCGCTTGATCTTCTGCTTCACCTGCCGCTCTAAGGCGGGGGTCAGCACCAACTTTGGGCTGGTTTTTCGAAGTTTGCTCTTCAAATAGCTTACCGTCATGGGGTTATCAAGCTTTGGAGGATCCGTAGAAGGATGCTCGTTGCGATCAATGGCCATCAACGGAGAAAACTGCCATGCGAAAGAAGCTAGCAGCAGGACGTAGAAAGCAATGTGTTTAGGAGTAGATGTAGGCTTCATAGTGGATTGATATGTTGGGTTACACTGATTGGGTTTACTTAAGGGTTAAATCAATAGCCAATTTTGGGCTTCATAAGGGTGGGGAAAGTCCACGCAAAATGGTGAACGGGATACACAATCGGTCGGGCTTCTCCGGCATAGCTACCAAAGGAATGATCATCATAAATTAATTCCATGGCTTCCATAAGGTTGCCGGGCCATAAAAAGGGCGAGCCCGGACGCTGATTTTCATACCAAGGCCAGTTCCCCGGCTCCTTTACGTAATGTAGCAGGTAGTCCAACCCCTTTTTTAACAAAGCCCCCTCGGTACCCCCGCGCAGTAAATCTGTACCTTCCGTCTGAAGCACCACCCAGCAGGCCGCCGTAATGGGAGCCAGCGAGAAATACGTGTACCAAAGCCCCCTATCCTGTCTGCGTACCTCCTCCGGCATGTGGCCATCTGACGCTATTTTGTGATCGAGGTCACTTCGGATCAAGCGAATGTTTTCCGCCATTTCGTTGGCATCTTCCAAAAACGCGGCACTTAATACAGACCCATACCGGCCCCAATCTGCCCAGTTGTTCTTGCGAAGGCGGATTTCATTGCAGGCCCGTCGGTACACATCGGCCACCCAGGGCTCGATCTGTTCAAGGTCTCTTTTTGATAAATAGCCCGCATCTTTTAGGAGCTGCGCAGCGATCACCATTCCAGGGCCTGAGTAGGACATCACCAACGGCCCATCTGCTTGGCTATACCCTTTGTTTGTGGTAGACCAGGCAAGCAGAAAGTAGCGGGATTTTTTGGCATACTTACGTTCGCCGGACAGCGCAAAAGCCAAAGCGGTGGCATATGCGTTGAACGAATCGGATTGAAGGCTTTTGGAGTTGTTGCGGTGACCATCCGGATCCACATAAAAACCAGGCACGGCAAAATCGGACAAAGCACGATGTTTTTGGGAGAGTGCGGTATCGGCATACGCCAGTAGCTGCTTGTAGGCCGAAAGATAAGGTTCCCGGGCTTCTTTGAGCTGCTTTTTCACAAATGAAACCTGAGATGAAGGATGCATTCCCTGTGCGTTCAGAAATGATGCTGAACTGAGCAACAAAGCGACTGTCCAAAAATATAGTCTTAAAGGACTGAATGAAATCATGACCAGGTTATAATGGGGTAAGGTGATTTTTACAGTAAAACACTCCGTGTGAAATATCAGAAATATCGACGAAAAACATTCACCGCTCATAAAAAAACCTGCTGATGCCGGTTTCTGAACAGCCAAGCCATTCGAACCTTCATCAGCAGGTAAGAATTCAATTATGATATCCCGGAATTAGTTCCAGCCCGGATTCTGACCCAGACTGGGGTTCTGTGCCAAATCGCTTAGAGGTATTGGCCATAAATAATCTTTGCTTTCATCAAACACCGGATTATCCCAGTCTGTATTTCTGTAGACGTCGATGTAGGTCTTTCCATTAGATGGATCTACACTTGTTCTAATGATAGCGTTGGGGAAACGAGCTTGCGCAGCTGCGTTCCATTGGATACCCATATCCTTTTTCAGCAACTTCCTGCCCTGCTTCCAGCGTCGGATATCGTCGTAGCGGAAACCCTCGCCCATCAACTCGATACGACGCTCTCTACGAATCTCCACGATCAAGGAAGAAACTCCGTCGTTGGCATAGCGGGGATCCATGGGAGGATTTAGCGTAAGGTGTGGCATGCCTACCCTGTCTCGAAGCTTGTTGATACTGGCATCCAAGTCTGCCTGTGTAATGGTACCCAGTTCAGCTTTAGCTTCTGCGTAATTCAAGAGCACTTCTCCAAAGCGAAGGATCAAAGCAGGAAATTCTCCCGTATCAAAGGCCTTACCGATCATATCGTCCGCGTTGTAATGCTTGATCACATGATACCCAGTAGAAGAAGTCCTACCTCCGGGCTGACCTGCAAGCCTTGGATAGGGCAAACCATCGGCATTGTGGTATTTGTAAAACGCTGCATCAGCTGGATGCAAGATCGTTTGCCTTAGCCGAGGATCCCGATTTACGAATACGTTCTCAAATACATCGTCCCCTTGGTATAAATTGGAGAGTGTAATGGGCAATCCATCCGTACAAAGATAATCTTCGACTAAGTCACGGGTGGCCCCTCCTGTGTAAGAATAATAATCCTGTACGTGATTGGTACGGATACCAAGTACATAACGCCTCCACTGAATTACTTCCGGGTTCCCGGTCAGATCCGCCAGTTGGCGATGAAATGAATTGTAGTCACGTTCTGGGTTTCCGGTAGTATAGATACTGTAAGGTCCATTGTCCATTAATGCCTTAGCCGCATTGGCCGCTTCGGTCAGCCAGGTATCGGCGTTGGGCAGTCCATGGTATTTCCTCCAAGTACCCTCAAATAGGCAAATGCGTGACTTAATCGCCAAAGCTGCCCAACGGTTTAGTCGACCGGGATTATTGCCATCTCCCCAGTTATTGGGAAGGTGGGTAGTGGCGAAGTTCAAATCCTCCAACACCTTATCCATAACCTGTACTCTAGGAGTTCTTGCTGCGAAAAGCTCCTCTGAGTCAATGTTCAACTCCCTATCCACATAAGGCGCATCACCAAACATTTTGACGATGTGGTGGTAAAACCACCCTCGGAACAAACGTGCCTCACCTACGTAACGATTTCGGATATTATCCGGAATATTTGCCCGGCCATAATTAGCCAACCCAATATTAACCGCTCGTACGAAGTTCCAACCCCTGAAACCGTACCATTGATTGGCTATCCCACCGGATGACGTGGGAACGATTTGCCTACCAGCCCGAACCATTTGAAATGGCGCATGACGTTCATGATCTGGAGCCAAATTATCTGCAAATCCATCCAACATAAGGTATGAGGCAACTTGACTATCAAATCCCTGATGATGCCCCAGCATAATCGGAATGTTAACATCATCCTGAGACATGTGATAAAACACATTGTTATAGGTGGCCAAATCATTGGCTGTGTTCCAGAAGGTTTCGTTACTTATCTGATCAAGAGGATACCTCTCCAGAAAGTCATCGTTACAGGCACCCAGCATAAGCAGGGAAACCAGCAAGAACCTAAATTTATATAGTTGCTTATTCATCTGTATCTTCATTAATTGATTAGAACGTTATCCTAACACCCAGCGTATAAATGCGTTGCATAGGGTACTCGATGGCTCCCGCATAAATCGCTTCCGGATCCAATGGCCTACGTATTGGAGAATACTCCCACAGGTTCATCCCGGCAAAGTACACATTTGCCTGCTGCATACCGATTGACCTAGTGATGTTGTAAGGAATATCATATCCTAGTGAAAGGTTTTTCAAGCGGATGTACCCGGCGTTCTGCAGGAATCGAGTCTGAGGCAGAATATTCTTCTTATCATTGGTAGATATGTGGGGATGTGCGAAGTAAGCGTCCCGATTGTCTTCTGACCACGAATCATTGATGAAGTACCATTCTACGTGTCCCGCATTGAAAGGGAAGAACCAAGTCCAGTTACCGGAGGTTGGCCAGTGATCTCTTCTCCAAATCCCTTGAAAGAAGGCATTGAAGGTGAAGTTTTTCCACGCCAAATTGTTGTTGATACCGAAGCTTAAACGTGGCGTATTATTCCCAATTACTCTGCGGTCGCCTGGATTGGCAAGAGTCGCGTTTCCTGGCGTGATCCGTCCATCTCCGTCCAAATCCGCATAGCGAATATCGCCGGGTCTCCAGTTTGCACCTAACGCAGATTGATTGGGCGCAGAAGCAACTTCGTCCGCGGTTTGGAAGATACCTACCGTCTCATAGCCCCATATCTCGCCGATTTTCTGACCTACGTAATATTGTGCGTTACCTCCCTCTGCAATGATATTACCTCCTGCGGCAGTTCCTGCGGGAATGGCACCGTTTGGATTATCAAACTTCGTAATCGTAGCTGTCCAATCGGAAAGCGCAAGGGTAACATCGTAGCTCAAGTCATTTTTCAAGCGATCCTTCCAGGTCAGAGCCAATTCCCATCCTGTAGTTCTGGAATCAGCTGCATTCGCCTGTGGAGCCGCGGTTCCAAGTAGGGACGGATAGGTGGAGCGCATCAACATATCCTTGGTATCACGTTGGAAAACGTCCAAGGATGCATCGATCTTCCCGCCAAGCATAGTAAAGTCCAATCCTACGTTTCTGGAAATCACCGTTTCCCAAGTTAGGGTTGGGCTAACCAATCCAGCAGGAGATACAAAAGGTGTACGAGCGGCACCGTTCATCATAAAGGCTGATTGGCCTATACCCATGGTAGGAATATAGGGATAGAACTGGTTGCCCAACAGCTGATTACCCAACTCACCGTAGGATGCCCTTACTTTCAACTCATCCAGCCAAGTACTGGTCCCCGCCATAAAGCTCTCGTTGGAAATCCTCCAACCGGCTGAAACCGAAGGAAAGAAACCAAAACGGCTGTCTTTGGGAAAACGGGAAGTGCCATCGTAACGGGCGTTGGTTTCAAGCAAGAATCTTTCATCAAAAATATAATTAACCCGGTAGAAAGCACCCCTAAGTGCATTGTGGTTTTGGGCACCGAAGGTCTGCTGCATACCGATGGTCGCATTCAAATCCTGGACCAAGGGCGTGATCAGGGTGTTGTTTTGCGCGCGTACGAATTTGTTCTGTCCCCACTCTTGATTGAAACCAACCATGGCATTTAGGTTATGCTTTTCAGGCAGGGAAAACTCGTAATCGGCAAAGGCGTTGATTACGTAGTACTGATTAAAGTTGTTACGCTCGTCGATGAAATCGTTACCGCTAAACCCATTACTTATCATTCCTGCCGGGTTTGTCAGGTTTGGTGACACAATCTCTATTTTACTTGCCACGTTTTGTTCGGCTCTATGGACAAAATTATAGGAGAAGTTACCTTGGATTTTGAGGCCTTTGACAGGATTCAAAACAGCTCCCTGGGTCATCCAAATGTCATTGTTAGTCCAAGTAGACCTACCTCCGTCTTTTAGGTAAGGCCAGAAGTTCGTACCACCAAAATACATACCTATAAACGGCTCATAGATCTCCCTGTCTCCTGGCGTTAAGTAATGGGGAAGGTCGGGAAACTGAATGGGCATAATAGGGTTTACACGCGCCAGGGAGTTGATATTTACGTCCCAGTTATAAAAGTAAGGCTTGTCACTTCGCTGGGAGTTTATCACCACCTTCTCCTCCAGCGTCAACCATTTGTTTACTTTGAATTCACCTTTCATCAACACGTTGTAACGCTTGAAATTTTCGTTATTTACCGAAAGGTATCCATCCTTATTCAGGTGCCCGAAGGACACAAAGTAGTTGGAGTTCTCAGACCCTCCGGAAATGGACAAATCATGCTGTTGGGTGGGTGCCAGATTGATCATGATATCTTCCTGGTAGTTATTGAACCCATAAAAGCGCAGCGTTCCATTTACCACGCCCCATTCGTTTTCCGGTATGGGGTTGTTTCTCCAGCGAAGGGTTCCGTCGATCATATCTTGATCAAACTGGGGCCTGCCATTGGTTCTTTCAAAAGCCAAGTTTCGAGCCAATACAAATTCATGGGGATCGTTGATGGGATCCATGTTGAAAATAGGCTTGGCCAGGGAAAACTGACTGTTCAAGCTGACGGATACTTTACCCGCTTTACCACTTTTTGTGGTAACCAAGATCACGCCGAATGCAGCACGTGCACCGTATACAGCCGCTGCGGCAGCATCCTTCAACACAGATACACTTTCAATGTCGTTGGGGTTGATACGGTTTAGTTCCATAGGAACGTTATCCACCAAGATCAGGGGAGATCCTCCGTTGATGGATTGGAATCCGCGCACGTTAAAGGCTGGGCTTTGTGACGGGTCACCGTTCCGGGGAGCGATGTTCAGGTTGGGAATTACACCCTGAAGACCTTCAGCCACGTTTGCGATGGGACGGTTCTGCAATCGCTCAGAGGTAGCCACACCTACCGCACCGGTCAAGTTAACCTTCTGCTGGGTACCGTAACCTACCACCACGACTTCTTGCAGGGAGGAAGTAGCCTCTACCAAGGTGACATCAAGGATCCGCTGGTTTCCCAAGGAGATGGTTTGGCTTTCAAACCCGATAAATGAGAACACCAAATTGACTCCCTCAGGTACGGTAATGGAGTACTTGCCATCCATATCGGTCGCAGTACCTAAATTAGTTCCCGGCACAGAAACCGTCGCGCCTGGGATGGGTTCTCCGTTTTGGTCACGTACGGTACCTGTCACGGTCACATCAAAGGCTTTCACCTTTAGGATCTCGTCCGTTTTCTTCGCCGAGGCGACGAGCGGCCTGTTCAAATTAAGTTTCTCCAGATTCGCATCCAGGGAAACTTGTTGTTGGGCAAGTAGATCTGTTGCCAGAAAAACCGTACCCACCATCATTCCCGCCGAGAGAAGCCTCGACAGAAAGCGGTTTGGTAAACCTGTTTTCATAGAATTTGATTGTTGTTTAAGTTATTATAGGAATTGAGGTAATAAAAGAAGCTGGATCGCTTCAAATTAGGAGTTCGGTCGACATCTGTCATACGTAAATGGGTTTAGAGTTAAACTAACCTTTAGCAAAGTACCCATCACAAAAAAGAAAAACCTCCTAGCTTTTTAAAAAACAACTTGTATTCAATCAAATAGGTGATTTAAAAAATGTTATTTTTCTGTTATGGGTAATATTGCTAATTCTTTTTTCAGTGGGAAATTTATGACAAATTTTATAAACCAAAAACAGTTCGGGTTTTTTTTTCAAAAAACCGCTTAAAATAGTATGAAGCCGATTATACCAAATATAAGAACCATAACACCCAAATAGACGTTTTTAATCGTTTCAAGTGCAATTTAAGATTGTTCATTCCTAAATCGTGGCCGTAGAAGGTTTCATCAGACATAAAATTTCGAATCTACATGTAACGATAAAAAAAGAAACCCCTTCTCCGTTTATTAGGGAAAAAGGGGTTTTAAGGCAGCTTTAAAGCTAGTATTAGGTTCTGTCCGCTGAGGGTTTCAAGTCAGTAAGCGTGGCGATTTTTACAGGCGCACCTCGCTCTATACTTCGTCTGGCTGCCACACCAACCAATACCGACATCACGCCATCCCGAATACCGGCCGCATGCTTGTAGGGATCCTCCGCATCGGGGTTTTTAAATATCTTATCGTGTAGCCTGCGGTCTCCGCCCCCGTGGCCACCGCGCTCACTTACCACGTTGATAAATTGCGGCTTGTCAAAATTCTTATGGACAACCAACGGTTCCTGATTCATGTCATCCAGGTTTTGGTTCATTTCAGCAGAATGCAAGGCCTCCTGATCCAGGTTGTCTTTGCTCATGAAGGGAATATCCAACCAAGCGTCGATTCTCCCCTTATGCCCGTTGAAGGACACCTTCCAACCCTCGTAGGGACTGTAGGTTGTTAACGAGTAATTTACAACCACCTTATTGGCATACTTGATCTGCGCCGACATCTTATCGTGGATATCGATCTCGTTTCGGTAAACGCACCCGTCGCGGGTATACCCATCGTGATGCTCGTTTTTCACGTAGAGGTTCATGTCATGCTGACTCTTCGTCACATCCCAGTAATATTGGCACTTTGATTTATGCGCACAGGATCTACAACTCTTTCCACGGAAAGGGCCGTTGCTACCGTAGTGTTCCAAAGCCCCGTAAGCAAACACCTCTTCCGGATCCGAGTCCAGCCACCAGTTCAACAGATCAAAGTGGTGGGTAGCCTTGTGAACCCAAAGGGAACCGCCGTTTTCCGTCACGCCGTGCCACCTGCGAAAGTAGGAAGCACCGTGGTGTATATTCAAATACCAATGAAAATCAACGGATGTAATCTCACCAACTTCGTTGTTGTGAAGCAACTCCTTTATTTTCGTGATGTAGGGGCTCCAACGATAATTGAAACCCACAATCAGGTTTTTACTTGATTTCCTTTCCGCATCTAGGATTTGCTGACACTTGTTTTCATCGGTAGTAAGGGGTTTTTCTGTCAACACATCACACCCGAACTCCAAGCCTTTGATGATAAACTCGTGGTGGGTAGAGTCTTTGGTCGTAACGATTACCAGATCCGGCTTGGTTTTGGTAAGCATCTCGTCAAAGTTGACAAAAGTGGGACAGGAAACCCCCATATACTGTTTCGCAAATGCCAACCTGCCTGGGTTGATATCGCTAAGCCCTACAAATTCCAATGAATCTCCGTACTGTTCTACAAGGCGCTTTCCCCAAAAGGAAATACCGCGTACCCCGGTACCTACGAGCACCACACGCATTTTTCTGTTCATGCCAAAGCCTGTAAAAGGAACCGCAAGCGCGGTACCTGCTGCCAGCATGCTCACTGAATGAAGAAAGGATCTTCGAGACAAGTTATTATCCATATTTGGTTTCTTATTAATTGGTGTAATCATAAAATACAAGTCGGCCAGCAAATCTGTGCAAACGATTGCATAATAGGCAGAAATTCGGTTTTTGTCAATAATAAAATAGTCTAGACCTACACTCGACAGAGAAATTAGATCGCATTTTATCAAAATATATAATCGAAATTAAGAAAAATACAGTTTAATATTTCAATTTACAAAATATACAACCAATAAGGAAGTATTTTTATTTGGCAAAGTGAAAGGCCTTACTTAAGGGCCCCTAGTGCTTATTTATAATGATTTTGGATAATTTTTCCTTCAATGTCCCGGATTACGAACCGAAAAAACTAACTTGGTAATCAAATGTCATCGGGATCCAACGAGTTCAATTTCCGGATCCGGTAATCTATAACCAAAAAACAACAGGAATGGATAAAATCAGATGGGGCGTTCTAGGTGCCGCCAAGATTGCCCGCGAGAAGGTAATCCCCGCCATGCAGGGTAAAGAAGGCTTTGAGATCACTGCTATTGCCTCCAGAAGTTTCGACAAGTCTAAAACGACAGCTGAGAATCTAGGTATAGCCAAGTACTACGGTTCCTACGAAGAGCTGATACAGGATCCCGACATTGATGCCATCTACAATCCCCTGCCCAACGACCTCCACGTTTCCTACTCGCTTCAGTGTATCCAAGCCGGCAAACACGTCCTCTGCGAGAAACCCCTTGCCCTCCATGCCGATGAGGTACAGACACTGATCCATGCGAGGGATAAACACGGCGTCAAGGCAGGCGAAGCATTTATGGTAGCCTCTAACCCCCAATGGAAAAAAGCCAAATCCATCGTCCAAAGTGGCGAACTGGGGACACTTCGAGCTGTGCAGGGATTCTTTAGTTATTACAACCGACAAAGGGACAACATTCGAAATATCGCCGAGAACGGTGGTGGAGGTGTTTGGGATATCGGATGCTATCCTGTGTTCACGTCTCGGTACGTTCTGGGGGAGGAACCTACACGTCTCGCCGCATTGCTGGACGTTGATCCGGAGTTTGGAACCGACCGCGTTGGTTCCGTGATTATGCAATATCCATCGGTCCAGATGACCTTTACGATAAGTACCCAGTTGGTTCCCTACCAGCGAATGTTTTTTTACGGGGAGAAAAAAGCACTGGAAGTACGCATCCCTTTCAATGCGCCCATCGATCAGGCCAATGAACTTCATCTACATCATGGAGACATCGTAGGGCACAAGGTAGAGATCATACAGCTGCCGGTCAGTGACCAGTATACCGAACAAGCGGTAGAGTTTTCCCGGGCTATCCAGCAGGATCTTCCCGTACCGGTGAGTCTTGAATCCGCTTATCAAAACACGCGGATCCTGGAAGCAATCTTTCAGGCAGCCAAGGAGGAACGCTGGATCAACCTTACCTGATTTTATGTTCACTGGAGGAAAATACATGCCTCCCCTCCACAAAAGTGTGTGCAACGCGGATATCGTCGTCAAAAATCACGATATCCGCGTCTTTCCCAACCGTGATCGTCCCCTTTCGATCCGACACTCCCGAAATCCTCGCTGGTGTGGTACACATCATTCGGATTACCTGTACAAGCGGTAGGTCAGCTTCTTTGCATAGGGTTCTAACAAGTCGGTCGCAAGTGGCCACGCTGCCTGCGAAGGAGCTTCTATCTGGCAGCTTGGCAACACCGTCCTCGACAATTACCTTCAATCCGTTTTCCTTAGGCCCCAAAACGCTCTCTGTAGCTTCGGTACCGGCGGCGCGCATCGCGTCCGTAATCAAGGCTATCTTATCGGGCCCTTTCACTTTGTAAATTAGCTTCAAAAACGGTGCGGGTAGGTGCACCCCATCGCCGATTACTTCTACATCCAGCTCGTCCAACAAGAGCGAACTTTCTATCACCCCGGCAAAACGAAAGGCATTCCTGCGGGTAACTCCCGACATTCCTGAGTACAAATGGGTGGAAAGAGAGTAGCCATGCTCTACCGCAGCAACCACTTCTTCATACACCGCATCTGAATGGGCAATGGCCGCAAGCACCCCACACTCCCTAAGCCTCTTGCCAAATTGCAGGGCTCCGGCCCGTTCAGGGGCAGCACTCCAACGGTTGATTAAATGCGAGCGCTCCAAGATGGGCTCGTACTCTTTTGGATTCGGATCTCTGATGAAACGCGGGTCTTGGGCACCCCGTTGGTTCATGGCAAAATAAGGTCCCTCCAAATGCAGCCCCAAAAAAGAAGCCCCATTCCGGTTTTCTCGAAGTGCCATCTCATAGGTATCCAACGTATGAAACAAATGGGATTGATCGCTGGTAAGTGTGGTGGGCACCATCGAAGTAGTTCCATAAGCTGCATGCAACTCAGCAATCTTCAAAAAACCCTCAACCTCACCATCCATAAAATCAAACCCGCCTCCTCCATGTACATGTATGTCCACAAAACCAGGGGACACATACCTACCCTTGGCGTCGATTTGCCTGATATTCTCCAAGGGCCTGCTATGCCGGTCAATGCTGGCAACTTTTCCGTCCTTCACCAGTAAGCTGGCACTCGGGATTATTTCGAAAGGAGTGATGATCCTCCCATTTATGATCTGAAATTCCATTGGGATATATTTCCTGAATTTTAGGTTAGAAATCAGTTCGCCGCCCACAAAAGTACTGAAATTATCTAATCCCAACCGTTCCTGTCCAGTCGTCGATGGCAGTCCATTTCCCCTCAAGAAGGGATTTTAGCGTCAGGGAAAGAAAATCACTTCAAAAAGGATTGGTTTTACTTGGAAAAAACATACATTTGGGTTCCAGCAATTACGTTGTCTTCCTTTATTGTTGGAATTAATCTACTAATCAATTAAAAACCCCTGGGAATGTTTCCAAGGGGTTTTTGTTTTTGGGGTTAGGGACAACTTGTCTTGTTTTTGAGTCGCTACTCTTTTGGGATTACGCAGCAAAGATGATAGAGCATATGAACCGCCAATCCGTTACTTCGACAGCTATAGACAAGCGCTAATTTCATACCTTATCCCAAGGCATCTACCACGCCCCGGTAATATCCGACGGATTCCGAAATCCCTTGTAGGGGCGTTTTCATGTCCTTTTCATACTCCAAACTGACTTTGCCGTTGTATTTCACCTTTCGCAGCATCTTGACGAAGGCCGGAATATCAATCACTCCCCGTCCGAGTTCACAGGTCTTACCTTCCGCAGCGGCTGCCGTGACGTTTTTCAAATGGATATCAAAAATCCGATCCTTGTATTTTTTTAGATCTGCAATTGGATCGTGGCCGTCGCGAATGTTGTGGCCCATATCAAAACAAAGCCCGATCCGCGTGTCCAAATCCTTGATGAGGTTCACCGTCACGGTGGCGTTTGGATAAAGCTTATCTTCCGGTCCATGGTTATGGATCGCAAAACGGATGTTGTATTGCTTTACCTTCTGATCTAAATAAGCTAGATCTTCGTGCAGTGGTATACCGACAATCAGATCCACCCCTACCCGCTTGGCATACTCAAAGGCCCTGTCCATTTCCTCACGCGTGCGGCAGTATATGGGGCCTACCGCGTATCCGGTCACATTGGAAGCGGCCAATTGGGCATGAAATGCTTTGATAGTTTCGGCATTAGCATCTAGGGGCAAATGGAAATCCTTGATGCAAAGGAAGTTTACCTCCAATTTCTTGATCATTTCCAACGTCTCCTCCAGATTGAAATGAACAAAGGTATACCCGGCAAACCCAAGATGGAAAGGATCCTCCTTTGCTGAGGGAGCTGCCGATGCATAAGGGGAAGACGTGGCGATTGCGGTACCCGCAACCACACCCATCAGCCCCTTTTTCATAAATTTCCTACGGGTAGTATGGTTTGACATAATGTGTATTTTTGGTTTATTATCGTTGAACTAAATCAGGAAAATACGTAAGGTACCTTTCCACTGATTCGCAAGATAGACGCTTCTTAGAAATGTTGGATGGTTTTTCACCAAAAATTGTGTTTTCTTTACATCGGCAGAGCAGTTTTTTTGAAACCTTAATCTATTAAAACGTACGATGAGACCCTACATCTTGGCTGAAACAAACTGGAAAGCACTGAAAGACGAGGCGATTTCCTTGGCCGTCTTGCCCTGGGGTGCTACGGAAGCCCACAATTACCACCTACCCTACGGCACGGACGTGTTTGAAGCCGACGCCATTGGGGCTGCGGCCGGTAAGATTGCCTGGCAAGCGGGTGAAAAGGTCATGATATTGCCCACAATTCCTTTTGGTGTAAACACGGGTCAGGCAGATATTTACCTAGACATCAACCTGAATCCGAGCACCCAATTGGCTATTTTGAAAGACATCGTAGCTGTACTCCACAGGCAGGGTATTCCGAAGCTGTTGATATTAAACAGCCATGGTGGAAATGATTTCAAAGTCATGCTTCGGGAAATTGGACTGCTGTATCCTGACATGTTTTTCTGCACCTGTAATTGGTTTCAGGCCATGGACAAACCCCTTTACTTTGAGGAAATGGGAGACCACGCGGATGAAATGGAAACCAGCTTGATCCAATACCTGCATCCGAAACTGGTCCTTCCGTTGGAAGAGGCTGGCGAGGGCCGAGAAAAGAAATCCAAAGTATCCGGCATCCGGGAGGGCTGGGCCTGGTCTGAACGAAAATGGTCGCTCGTTTCAGAAGACACAGGAATAGGGAACCCCAAGTTGGCAAATGCGGAAAAAGGAAGGCGATTTTTGCAGGACGTTAGTCAAAAAGTCGCAGAGCTGTTTATCGAAATTTCCCGCCTAGACATCAACAACCGCTACGAATAATAATACCAACGCTACACCATGAATCGGAAAAACACCTATCTCCTACTCCTTTGGATCATCCTTTCCCCCTTTGGCCTGTTTGCACAGGAATACACGCGGCAGGATACATTGCGGGGGTCCATCACACCTGAACGTGCCTGGTGGGACCTGGTATTTTACGACTTGGATATTCAAGTGGATCCCGAAAGGCGCACCATTGGCGGAAAGAACACCATCTATTATACCGTACTGGAGCCACGCCAAGTGATCCAAATTGACTTGCAGGAACCTATGCAGGCCCAATCATTTTTACAGGATGGCAAAAAATTGACGTATCGGCGCGAAGGCAACGTCTATTTTGTACGGCTAGACCGGAAACAACAGGTCGGTGAACTGAATTCTATAGAGGTAACGTACGGCGGTCAACCCAAAACAAGCACCAATCCCCCGTGGGATGGGGGGATTACTTGGTCGACTGATAGCAAGGGCAACCCGTTCATCGCCAACTCAAATCAGGGAGACGGGGCGAGTTTATGGTGGCCTTGCAAGGATCATATGTACGACGAACCGGACAGCATGCAGATCAGCGTGCGCGTCCCCAAGCCATTGATGAATATTTCAAATGGAAGGTTACGAAATACCATTGAGCACGCCGACAATACCCGTACCTTTCAGTGGTATGTAGATAATCCCATCAATAACTATGGCGTCAACATCAGCATAGGAGATTACGCCTACTTTGGTGAAATTTACCTCGGGGAAAAGGGCCCACTGACCCTGGACTATTATGTATTGAAGGAAAACCTGGAAACCGCCAAGGTTCATTTCCGGGATGCTCCCAAGATGATGCGGGCCTTCGAATATTGGTTTGGCCCCTATCCTTTCTATGAAGATGGGTTTAAGCTGATAGAAGTTCCCTACCTGGGCATGGAGCATCAGAGTGCCGTCACCTATGGCAACAAGTACCAAAAAGGCTATCTGGGAAGCGATTTCAGCAAAACCGGCTGGGGGCTGACCTTTGACTACATCATCATACACGAAGCAGGCCATGAGTGGTTTGCCAACAACATCACCTACAAGGACATCGCCGATATGTGGATTCACGAGAGCTTTACGACCTACAGCGAAGGACTTTTCATCGACTATCATTACGGAAAGCAGGCCGGCAGCGACTACATCGTGGGTGCACGTCAGGTGATACGGAACGACAAACCTATCATCGGTGTATATAATCTCAATCAGCGCGGATCTGGCGATATGTACTTCAAGGGGGCCAATATCCT
The DNA here is from genome assembly GCF_000390185.1 of Lunatimonas lonarensis. Lineage (GTDB taxonomy): Bacteria > Bacteroidota > Bacteroidia > Cytophagales > Cyclobacteriaceae > Lunatimonas > Lunatimonas lonarensis. The sequence continues at coordinate 58,360 of NZ_AQHR01000007.1, forward strand.
GCACACGCTGCGCACCTGGATCAATGACGATGAAAAATGGCGCCAAATCCTTCGTCGTATGAACCGGGAGTTCTATCATACCACGACCACTACCCAAGAAGTGGAACAGTTTCTGACTCGGCAGACAGGCTTACCGCTTGGCCCCTTCTTTGACCAATACCTACGAACAGCGGACATTCCTACCTTGGAATGGAAGGAGGAAAACGGCAAGTTTGCGTACCGATGGAGCCAAACCGTGGCCAACTTCTATATGCCGGTAGGCATTACGCAAAACGGTGAAACCCATGTGCTGCATGTATTAAACACCTGGCAGCAAACAGGGCAGCTTGACCCGCGCGAACCTTTCGAGATAGATCGAAACGTCTATATCTTTGAAGAAAAAGGCAATTAAACCAATTTTCCCATAGTATCAGTCCTGAAAAATCGGCCTATGAGGCCGCCCTCTTTATGAACGAAAACTATAAAATAGCTATTATCGGTTGCGGAAACCTCGGTCTATCCATTGTCAACGGCCTTCTGGACAGGCCGGAGCTTACCGGCAAAAACCTTGTGGTGACCAAAAGGCATCCTGAGAGCCTGTTCTACCTCCAATCCCAAGGCATTACCGTACTTGCCGACAATAAACAAGCAGCCAAAGATGCCGATATGGTAGTTCTGGGAGTGAAACCCTACAATGTAGCCACAGTCCTCAAGGAGATACGACCTGTGCTTAACAAAGACCGACAAATCATTGTGTCCCTAGCTACCGGCATCACCCTGGAGTTTATGCGTTCCCATCTGAACGAGGGATCCACGGTATTTAGGGTCATGCCCAACATTGCCGCAGACATTCAGGCGTCTGTCACCTGTCTATGCGGAGAGAATTTCAACGAAACTACCGAAGGTTTGGTCAAACAGGTGTTTAGCTCGATCGGTATCTGCATCACCATTGAAGAGCATTTGATGGAAGCGGCAACCGTGTTAGGGGCAAGCGGTATCGCCTTTGTTTTGCGCTTTATGCGCGCGATGACCCAAGGAGGAATACAAATCGGGTTTGATGCGAAAACGGCCAATAAGATCGTTACGCAGACGGTAATAGGCGCTGCTGAGTTGATCCAGCGAAAAGGGCTACACCCGGAGGCTGCCATCGACAAGGTAACGACCCCGAAGGGCTGCACGATCGAGGGACTGAACGAAATGGAGCACCATGGCTTCAGTGCCGCCATGGTTCGTGGCGTATTGGCATCCTACCGGTTGATCGAAAAATAAGGAACACAAACAGATGAAGAGACTCCTCAGATTTTTGCTGGCTTTGGCTGTTTTGATTGCCATCGCCTACATGGTCGGCCCAAAAGAAAGCATACGGTCCTTGGATGGGCCCTACCCTTCGGTACCCAGTGACCTAAACGCCTTGGAAAGCTATATAAAAGCTGGTGAGGACTCGGTCATTGGATTAAAGCCAAACAACGAAGCACGCATTGTTTGGGCCAATCCGGACAACAAAACCAAGACACCCTTCAGTGTGCTCTATGTACACGGATTTGGGGCCAGCCAAATGGAGGGCGACCCGGTGCACCAACTACTTGCGGCGCATTTTGGGGCCAACCTGTTTTTGGCCCGACTACCTGAACATGGAATTGATCGCCCAAATGCATTCGAATACTTGACTCCGGAGAAACTGGTAGCGGGAGTACGGGAGGCTTATGCTATCGCCTCTCAACTTGGTGATCGGGTAATTGTCATTGGAACGAGCATGGGGGGCGCTCTATCCCTTATTCTAGCCTCGGAACAGCCTGATATCCATGCGCTCCTGCTTTTTTCTCCGTGCATAGTAGAATACGGAAACAAACTGGATCCCCTCTTTCAACCCTGGATGAAGCAGCTGATGAAAGCAACCATGACAAACAAAGAGGGTGTTCAGGAAGTGCCCAGAGAGGGAGATAAAGCGAAGTACTGGGCAAATAGGTACCATATCAATGCGTATACCAGTCTTGCCATAATGCTTCGAAGTACCATGCAGACAGATCGGTTTGCAAAAGTCACCCAACCATTGTTTCTGGCGTATTATTACAAAGATGAAGAAAACCAGGACAACGTCGTGTCGGTTCCGGCCATGTTGGCGATGTTCGATCAGGTCTCAACCCCTGAAAACCAAAGGCGAAAGATGGCCTTCCCAGATGCCGCCGATCATGTGATAGGCTCCAGCATTACCTCCGGTGAATGGGAAAATGTGCTGACTGAATCCATTCGTTTTCTGGAAGATGTGGTAAAAGTTCCCCAAAAAATGGAAATGATGGATGCTATTGCAGTTGAATAAGGCCTAAAAAAGCCCGTAGAAAATCCCCCTCGTGTTTTTGCAACATGGGAATGCCTATGGGCTTAAAATGCTTAATCGAAGGTATAACCTTCGTCAAAACCCCGATGCGAGCCCTATAAAGAAGCTTATTATCAACAATACCAAAAGCAGGTAGAAGATGACTTTAGCCAGTGAGGCCAACCCTGATGCCAATCCGGAAAATCCCAAAACGGCGGCAATCAACGAAAGAACGAGAAAAACAATTATCCAAGTTATCATAGTGTAAAACGTTTGGTTAGTATAGCTATCCAGTTACAAACACCATTCCAACTTGTCATTAAAAAAACCGTTCATGGATGCCATGAACGGTTTTTATTTTTTCATTGATTCCCTCTGAATTAAATCAGAACCCTGGGTTCTGGGTGAGGGCTGCGTTTACATCGATTTCCCGGAGCGGAATCGGGAATCTCAGTTGTCTTTCTGCAAAGGTTGCATTAAATACATTCCTATGCCCTACGAAATCGTCGTAGGCTTTCGTTATATCGTTTCGTACTTTCCTGGTTCTCAGCATATCAAACCACAGCTTACCCTCAAAGCACAGCTCGAAGTAGCGCTGATTCCACACTTCCTCTTCGAAAGCATTTACTCCCATAGCCGAAATCGGTGCCAGCTCCGCCCTTTCCCGGATTTCGTTCACGCACTGCACGGCCAATGCGTTTGGAGCTCCTTCAGCGCGGTTGGAAGCCTCTGCGTACATCAACATCACATCAGCCAACCGATAGATGGTGAAGTTCAGCTCGGAACGGGCATCTTGGGTAACCGCTACATGGTCAAACCACTTGTAGATAAACCTGCCTCCCAGCTGTCTGCCATTAAATTCGGAAATGAAAAACTGCTTTTCCTTAATGCGCTTATCATTTGGATCAAAGCTATCCAAAAACTCAAATCGGGGAACAAGTCCACCAAACTCGTTTGAATAGACCGAGATACCCGCAAAGGTAGGGAGTGCCACCGGAGTCAGGGGGTTATTCCGATTGATTTTATCGAATTGAACCTGAAAGATAAATTCACGGCTATTTTTATTCGCTGGAAGGATCATATCCGTGTACTCAGGAAAAAGGTCAAAGGTAGAACCTTTTAAATCCACTATTTCCTTAGATCTCCTGGCAGATTCAACATACGCTGTCTGCCCACCGCTGATCGGATGACCTGCGTAGGTCAGGTATACATCAGCCAACAGTGCTTTGATAAATCCTTTGGATACTTCACCATTTGGCCTTCTCCACGCAAGACTTGAGGATTCTGCGAAAAGCAAATCCGGGATAATGATTTCGTCATATACCTCTTTAGCCGGAGACCTAGGTGTATTCACGTCCGCCAAAGTTCTTACCGGCTCTGTTAGTTTAGGTACATCTCCATACATGCGAACCAGGTAAAAGTAATAAAACGCTCGCATGGTACGGGCTTCAGCAAGATAGTCATTCAGTTGTTGCTGGGATAATGCCGTGTAGCGGGGCAGCTGCTCGATGGCCACATTGCAACGTAGGATTCCCTGATACAACTGGAGCCAATAGGTGTCAATGTAAAACGACTGGGAATCATAAGTCAGTTGGTTAAACCGAAACGCTTCGGTCTGGGCCACACCATCGGCTTTGCCCGTCATGAATTCCAATAGCGAAAGGGTATTTCCGCCCCATCCACCTGATCCGGTGGCTACGACGTTCACGTTGGCATAGATACTGGTTGCCAAAGCGCGGGCAGCTTCGGGACTTGATAATTCAGCCTGCGTGGTTAGGGTCGCCGGGTCTTCCTGAAGAAATCCGTTACAAGCCCATAGACTGAAAGAAGCGAAGATTGCAGCTATATATTTGATCGATCTTTTCATGATAATGTCCATTTACAGTTAAAAGGCTATATTTAAACCAGCACTGAAGGTTCTTGGTCTGGCAAAGGGGAAAAAGTCCAAGCCTTGGGGCAATTGACCTGCGCCCTCAAACGTATTCACCTCTGGGTCGTATCCGGTATATTTTGTGAAAAGCAGCAGGTTTTGACCGCTTAAAAACAGCCTCGCACGGGATATATTGTACTTGGTAAGTATTGGCGCAGGGATGGTGTAGCCAAACATCAGGTTTTGAAGTCTAACAAAAGATCCGTCTTCCACCCAATGGGTATCCATGTTTGTCAGGTAGGGAGTACCCCAGGCCCTTACCTCAGCAATCATTGAATTTTGGTTTTCGGGAGTCCAAGCATCCAAAACGGTTCGATAGCTGTTGGCAAGCGTCTGCCTATCTTCTACAGAGTGTTTGGTCGCATTGATCACATCCTGTCCATATACCACCCTGAATTCAAAGGATAGGTCAAAGTTGCGATAGGCGAATGTATTGGTGATATTTCCCACCCACTTAGGATACATTCTTCCTATGATTTTCGAATCATTCGCATTGATCACGCCATTATTGTCCAAGTCCTGCCAGCGAATATCTCCCGGCAAAAGCCCATAACGCGCCGCTTCATCCGCTTCGTCCAAATTCCAGGTACCTAGCCGTACCCTTCCCCAAATGGAACCAATTTGCTCACCTACACGGAGAATGTTTGTCTGACCAAGAAACCAAGGGCCCGGAAATATATCTGCATTGTTTGCACCCAGCTGAAGAATGGTGTTTCTATTAGTCGACCAGTTCAGATCAGTATTCCAAGTAAAATCTCCCTTCTCTATATTTACGGTATTGATGGTAAGCTCAATACCCTTGTTTTCTACCGAACCTATATTCTGCAACACCGAGGCAAAACCAGTGGACCAGGGAAGAGGTGCATTGAGAAGCAAGTTTTTCGTACGCTTGTAGTACACATCACCTTCTACCATAATGCGGCTATTGAACAAGCCAAGTTCAAAACCGAGGTCTACCTGGTCGGTGGACTCCCACTGCAAGTCTGGGTTACCAAAAGAGGTCTGGGAGATTCCTATTTCGTTGCCTGCGGCTTTTAACACGTTGAAGGTTCCCAAAAACTGCAACGAGTTGAAGTTACCGATCTCTTGGTTTCCTGTAGATCCTGCACTCGCCCGAATTTTCAGGTTGTTGATTGCATCGACTCCCTTCATAAATCCTTCCTCTGATGCTCTCCAAGCCACCCCAACGGAGGGGAAGAAGGCAAATTGATTATTACCTCCAAATCGGGACGATCCATCATATCGGCCGGTGACGGTAAATAGGTATTTGTTGTCCAGACTATAATTCCATCGGGTAAAGTAGGAATTCAACGCAAAAGCACCTACGTTACCATTTATACCGCCAATGGGAATGATATTCCCGGCGCGAATATTTCTCCACTGGAAGAAGTCATCAATAAACCCTTCGCTTCGCACACTAAGGTTTTCAAAACTATCCTTCAGCCAGCTAAACCCGAACATACCGTTTATACGATGTCTGGTCCCTATGGACTTGTTCCAGTTCACAAAGTTTTCGTTCTGCCAATACAAACGCTGATTGGTAGAGACGGTCGCTATTCCTCGCTGATCGAAGGAGAGCAGACGTAAATCCCTGGAGCTGTAGAAGTTGTTTTTCTGGCTGTCAAAGATGGTACTGAAAGTGGCTTTAAACTCCAGATCTTTGGTAATCTTGAAGTTCATGTACATATCCGCGTACATTTGGTTCAGGTTCACGTCCGTAAAGCGGTTTTGGGCGATTCGGACCGGGTTCTCAGCACCCTCGGTGCCCGGCCAGTCGGCATTTGCACCCCAACGTCCATCGGGATAGCGGACAGGTAAAAATGGTAATGCCTCTGCGACCATCCTTGCGACGTTTAGCGCACCGTTGGCATCATCTACTACCCGTCGGGTACTTTTGGTACCGAGAATACTACCGCCAATGGTCAGCCAGGGCTTTACCTCTGAATCCAGCGCGATCTTACCGGTAAACCGTTCAAATCCGGAATTCATCATGATCCCGTCCTCATTCGTATATCCAAGTGAAACGTTGTATGAAGTCGTGTTCGTACCACCCCTGAAGGCCAGGTTGTGGTTTTGGGCCCACGCCGTGCCATACACTTCGTCCTCCCAATCAGTATCATACAATGGTCGTCCGTTGGAGTCGAACAGATCGGGAAAATCCAGAGGATTGGCCCGGACATAACGCCCCTGTGCATATCCAGAGGGATCGTATTTCTGCGCGTTGTCGAAGGCACGGTTATACACGTCCATAAATTCCTGTGCATTCAAACGGGGTACGGTACTTGCCCTAGTGGAAACAGAAACAAAGTTGTCATAAAGCACCTGACTTTGATTTTTCTCACCACGTTTGGTGGTTACCAGGATGACCCCATTTGCACCCCTTGCACCGTAGATAGCGGCAGAGGAAGCATCTTTCAAAACCTCGACTGACTCGATATCGGAAGGGTTGATCATATTTAAGTCTGCACCAATGATCCCATCGATTACAAACAGTGGGTTTACACCAGAGTTAATGGAATTAATACCCCGGATTCGGATCCTGGCGGACGCACCGGGTGAATTCTGATTGTTCAACACCTCCACACCGGCAATCCGGCCCTGAAGGGATTTTACCGCGTTCGGCTGGGAACGGTCAATCAATTTATCGCCCCGAACAGAGCCCACAGATCCTGTTAAGTCAGATTTCTTTACCGTACCGTAACCAATGACTACGACCTCATCCAGTGCGGTGGCATCTTCCCGCATGGTTACGTCAACCACAGTACGGTCCCCTACGGCCACTACCTGACTTTCGTACCCTATAAATGAGAAGACAAGCGTACCTCCATCAGGTACATTGATGGAAAACTTACCATCCAAATCGGTCACTGTACCCGTAGTAGTACCTTGAACCAACACGCTGACACCGGGCATCGGATCCCCATTGGCATCCTTCACGGTACCCGAGACATCTTTAAACAGCTCATTGAGCCTAGCCTCCGCCGCTGTTAACGAAACATGGTCAACAACAGAAAAGGCGGGTACCTCCAGCGCATTGTTTCCAAACGCAAAAGAACCCGCCCCGAGAGACCCTAGGAAAACGGCACTCATACACCATTTCCTACCACCTTTACTTGAAAGGTGCTGTAGCACTTTTTTCATACTTAATTGGGTTTACGGTTTGTATTAATTTATCAGATCAACTTTTTTGATTTCCTATTCTCATGGTACGGGAATGCATAGGCAGAATGAACCCATCTGGATAACCTAACTTATTCCCACGTTTCACCATTTTTTATTTTGAGCTACCATTAAATTAAATTTTTATGCGAAATAAATTGTCGTTTTTATCTATATTTTAATGCAATAATTCAATACTATAATTCACCTACCATTTATATATACCATAGACGTGTTTAAGTATTATCGTTTCGAAGTTAGAATATAAATTCAAAAAAGGAAAGGCTCCTGATTCTATTTTTTTTTTCAGGTTTGGTTTTTTACACAAGCAATCGAGTAGGAAGATAGGGATTAGTTCCCTATCTGTCCTCTC
>NZ_AQHR01000008.1 GCF_000390185.1 Lunatimonas lonarensis
CCGTGACAGTTGTCTTCGCTCCGGATATGCGGTTTTGGAAAGGAAATGGGATCGTAAATTTCGCGAATCTCACATCTCATATCTAACGTCTAACGTCTCCTTTCTTATGTCTCCCCTAACCTATTCCATTCATCCGGAAACCTCCGGAAAGGTGTTTTCTCCATAGACGTTTACGCCCAATTCCCGCACTACATCCAAGATCTGTCGGACTTGGGAGGGGGTGAGAAGGTTTTTCCAATTTTCAAGATGGTGGGCATCGTAATGGTGAGGGGCGCCAGGGTTCAGCACGGATTTGCTCGGAAGGGTTCTTAACGTCCATACGTGTTCGGGAACCTCCCGGCCTATCCAACCAAAAACCCGCTTGATTTCGGCATCAAAGTTTACGACCAAGTACTCGTAGTGCACCACCAACATCCGGTTGATTTCGGGGTTTCGGTACAGGATCTCCCGCACCTGTACGCCCCAAAGAAACGCCAAGAACTGTTCCTTGGTTCTTAGCTGCTTTATCAGATCCGTTTCTGACGTAAATAGCTCGTTGTATTTGAAATCCGCGATCGATGTGGGTGTGCTTTGCACTGCCCTACCGATGCTCGGGTCGTCAAGCTGTGAGGCAACCACCGCGCAGGGATGCCGAAGCAGCACGATGGACTTGAAATTAAATTGCCGCTGAAGCCAGGCAGCCAGTAGGTTTGCGTGGTTAAAATGGGCGATGAGGTGTTCGGATCGAAGAATTTGACGCCCGCTGTCGAGGTCGTACAGCAACCGGGAGGGGATCCTTCCCGTGAGTAGCCGCTTGAAAAAATCCTTTGCCTCCGGCCATTCGGCGGAGTGGGGGATCGGTTGCAGGTAATGAAATCCCAGTTTTTTTACTTCCTCCGCACGTACAAACAGCGGATCAATGGGCTTGCCAAGGTCAATGGGATTGGGAACTGTTATAAGTGGTTCGTTAAAAAGTACGGATTTGTCCATCTGATGCAGCATGTCTGCCAGCCAGGTGGAGCCGCTACGGGGGATGGCAAATAAGCAAAGGGTGTTGTCCGGAGAAATGTTACGGTGTTGGTTTTTACTGACAAATGGTCGGAGGTAAATGAGTTTTTCCCATTCGTGACGTAGTTTTTGGGGTAGCAGGGAAAGCATGTTTCGGAAATCCATTGGTGTATTGGCCAATTTCAAGCGGGAAGGGTTAGAAGACGGTTGGAAGTTTGGTTTTCGGACAAACCAGGGTTGAAATAGTGCCTTCGGCTGAAATAAAGTGGAAATATGGCCGGTGGCCGAAATAGTGCCTGCGGCTGAAACATTGTAGAAATAGTAGCCTACGGACGAAATTTGCCCGTTGTTGCGAGGCTTGGAGAGAACCGATGATATAATCTGCTATTTCCAGTAGTCTTCCGGGGAATGAAGCGATATCAGGCCGAAGTAATCCATGGTAGTTTTCGAGATTGCTTCGTCGCTGTACTCCTCGCAATGACGACTTTATAATTTGAGGTTGCTTTGTGGTTCCCCGTAATAATTTGCCCGTCATTGCGAGGCTTGGGGAGAACCGATGATAGGTTGGCGTGTAATCTGCTATTTCGAGTAGTCTTTCAGGGAATGAAGCGATTTCAAGCCGAAGCAATCCCGTCCAATGCCGATACGTATTCATTTACGCTTTTTTGAATACCAAAGTGCTCAATTCCAAAGTTCCGGATCTGAGTCTTATCCATTTTGGAAGCATCATCTACCCATTTGGCTAGCACATTCATTTCCGTGATTCCTTTTTCGTAGAGAAACGCGAACGGTTTGCCCGCAAGAACCTCTTCGGTATCTCCTATGCCAGCACTCGAAATGATGGGCATTCCCATCATCAGGTATTCCCCGACTTTGATGGGAGCCAATCCTGCCAGGCTCTTGGCGGGCTTCCGAAGACTTATACCCAAGTCTGCGGCAGAAAGGTATCCCGGTATGTTTTCAAAAGGCGTTTCCATCAGCCTGATTCCATGGGGTAGTTTGTCCCCAAGCTCTAAACGAAGAAAATGAATATCCCGTGTCAAAAGGAGAAAAAGGCTGCTCGGGCGAAGTTCCTTGTAAGCCAAAAAAAGGTTTACCATGTTTTTCAACTCGTGGGCTGGTCCTAGTGCCCCGGCATATACCCAAAGCACATCATCCATGGCCAAACCAAATTCAGTACGTATCGCCAGGCGTTTTTTGTGGTCAATTTGAAAGTGGGCTGGATCCCGTCCGTTAGAAACGACCGCGAACTTCTCCCTTTTTAGGTTCGGCGACGCTTGTAGGTGTATGTCGACGGATTTTTTGGATCGGGTGAGTACTTGGTCAGCTGTGGCAAGACACCAATTCTCGTGCTTTTTCAACCATTTTATAACCAACCCATTCGGATCCCGTCCCAAAAAATCGATACGTTCCTGGATAGGCAGTCCATCTGCGTCAAACAGTATATTTACACCGCGCTGCCGTAAATATCTTCCCAAGCGATTGACCATGATCGCCGGATTGGTCGATCTTGGAATTACGATCTGTATGGAATGGTCCTGTAGTATTGATTTGATTTTTTGAATGCCCCGCCATAGGGAATAAGCAAGGCCCAGAGGTCCTCTTCGCATCACGGGTTGATGATAATAGTGTAGACCCTTTGTAGTAGCGAGTTGTTGGATTCGTTTTTTTTCGGTCGGAGAAGCCCAAGAAAACTGTAAAATGATTATCCTATAAGACGTAGAATCTTGAATTTTAGCGAAAATTGGAAAGAAAAGGTTCTCCATATAATTGCTATTGGAGGAGTCCCATGAGATGAACAGGATATTTTTGGTTTTCTGTCGAAAAGGAGCCAAGGCTGACAAACTCATTTGGATTACCTAATTGGGAGTTTCATTTTTAGCGCTATAGTGTGTGGGATTCCAGTAGAAATCTTGTAATGTGTAGCGATTGACAATCAGCTTATTGTTTCGCGTGTGGTGATCAGGGTAGTGCTTCAAGCCCCTGCTGAATCCGTGCGATGTTTCTTTCCATAGTATACGATGCCATCACCTGCTGATGTCCTTGCTTTCCCATGGCGATCCGTTTGTCTAGGTGAAGGATAAGGTCGCCAAGGTAGTTTTCCCATTCCTGAGGTGTTTCTGCTAGGTAACCATGCACTCCGTGCGACACGACGGTAGCATTGACGCCCACTGGAGAGGCGACTACCGGGATTCCGCAGGCCATGTACTGAATAAGCTTGTAGGCACATTTTCCTCGTTCCCAAGCAGAGTCGGGGAGAGGCATGATGCCTATGTCCATTCGCAGAATAACCTCAACTTCTCCCTGTTCGGTCCAGGGTATCGTCTCTACATCTCCCGAAAAGGGAAGTCTTTCTGAACCGTTTACAACGAGAAGCTTCACTCCATATCTTCTATGGAGCGATTCCAACACAGGGAGTATCTGGATCAGGTATTTTTGGGTGGTAGGCGAGCCGATCCATCCTATACAAATGGATACCGGATTGCTGTGGGACTTTAGTCGATACCGATTCGGATCTATACAGGTAGGCAGGAAGGCGATGCGTTTGGCGTTGGCCTGCTTCGCATAGTCCATCAGGTAGGGATTGCCGACCCATACCAAGTCAGAAAGGCGCATTACGTTGGCAATTTTTTTTGGCAAGAATTGCCGGACGACGGGGTTATGACTATGATCGTAGTTATGGAAAATGGCATCGTCATAGTCGACTAAAAATCCCTTTGTTTTCGAAAGAATCCATTCTGCGAACGCGGGTAAATATGGAAAAAGCTCTTTTTCTATCCAAATGAGATCATACCGATAGGCAAAAAGCAATTCATAGGCTCTTTTCAAAAAGCACCCAAAAACATTTAGCCTGCTAATGGCCTTGCCGGAATACAGTTCAGAGAGGTATTGTTCATTGAGCAGAGGAGACACCTTCACCCGGTCAAACTGACTATGCCAGAAAGGCAGGTACTGATAGGTTCTTAGTCGGCTGCTGGCAGCCATGCGTGGGTATTTCGTTAGAAGGAGAACACTTCTCTCCTTCGGTCGGTCGGGTTTTGCCACTAGGATTTCGCGACGTTGGTATGATTTTTCCGGTCAATGATCTCCTTTCTTCTTTGAAGAAACCGTTTTTTGTTCATTACCCGTAGAAAAGCTGTTTTTTTATGGTGAGCGATCAGGTAAAAGCAAAACAGCAAAAAATAGATCATGGTCATATTTTTCATACGCATGATGATGCCGAGGTTACTGAGAGAATTCATAAATGCTAGTGCAACAGGAATGAATGTAATCATACCTGCTTTAATAAATAAGGGCATATCCCTTATCGCTTCGGGCGTCCAGTTTCTATAAATAAAGAAACTTAGCCACAAGTAAAGCGCATTTTCAAAGGAAGAGAAAAACGAGACGAAATTATGGGCATCAATAAACAGAGGACGAAACATATAGGTAAACAATTTTAAGGGCCAAGGATAAGATGCCAAGTCCAAACGCGATCCTACATGGGAGGAATTCAAATTACCTACTTTCGAATCAGCTAAACTTTCCATAGACGCAATAGACAAGTCTTCCAACCTCAATGCGTCGAGCGTACTGGGCAAAAGGTAAACTGCTCCAATCGCAGCGATACTACTTAAAATGATTTTGTAGCTGATCCTTACCTCAGAACCCAAAAGAATGGCTATCCCTGCGCCGGAAATCAAAGCCTGTCCCATATGAGGCCTTGCCATATATACAAAAAACAAGGCTATAGCTGCCTGCCACCATCGGCTTTTATATTCCTGCAACGAAAATAAAAACCAGGCAATCCCCCAAAAGCAAACAGCATCCTTACCCACTCCGGCAGACCAAAAATGAAGATTTAGAAAATAAAATATCCATGGAAACAGGGGAATATTAAGTACCTTATGATTTGTTGGGAATAATTTGGCAACTAAGATAAATAGATAACGAATTCCAATAAAACCTAAAAAGCCAAAGAGAATATTACCTGTCAAATAAGAAAGTCCAAGAACCTGACTTGGTATATAACATAACCAGAGAATAAAAGTTGTTCCTTCTCCAAAATAAGAAAACCACGTAATGTCTCCTCTAAGCATTACCTGTTGCATTCCGAAGCGCCAGTATCCTTGGGAATCACCACCGAAATTCAGGATATACCAAGTAAAAAACAGACTTAGAAACAAATGGTATAAAAGAAGGTAGTGTAGATGAACCTCATACTTACTAGGCAAACCAAACTTTCTTGCCATAGTCGAGTTTGAGTTGACTAAAGCGATTAACAAGGCCAAAATAACAATTATGTCAAGCAATACTTTTCGATTTATTTTCGTCTGAAAAAGCTTTTTTGCTTTTCAAGATTGAAAGATACAATTCACCAATCTTTTCGGCATACTTTTCACCTGTATAATTCTGCATTGCTAGCTGATAACCTCTTTGACCCATCGTAACCCTAAGGCTTTTGGAATCAATCAAAATCTTTAGCTTACCTGCTAAAATTTCCGGATGAAGTGGCGGTACCAAGAATCCATTTTCACTTTCTGAAATGATGTTTTGAAGGCCCCCTACTTTGGAGGCGACTACAGGTTTTTGATGCAACATACCTTCCACCGCTACCAAACCAAAACCTTCTCTTGATGATGGGACACACAATATATCCATCAAGGAATAAAATAAACTTGTGTTTTCTTGGAAACCAGTTACCACAACCTGATTATCCAAATTAAACTTCTTAATCTGATCAATTATTAAAAATTTATCATTGCCATCTCCTACAATCAATAATTTTACTTTTTTATCATTGATTATTGCAATAGCCTCTATAAGGTCGGTAACCCTCTTGTGGTCGTTGTACAGTCTGCCTACAAATCCTATGACGATTTCATCATCTTTGATTCCCAGCTCCTCTTTTTTGGAAGCAATTACCAATGAAGGAATTCGATAAGGAACTGTCACCCCATTGAATACCATGCTGATCTTGGAGGAAGGAATTTTTGCCTTAGCAATTAAATACTGCTTGACATCAGGGGAAATCGCTATAATGGCATCTGCAACTCTCATCAACTGTCTCAAAAGCCAATTTGCTTTGGATGAACGGTTTTGGGGATCAGAGGTTTCCTCCAAAATAATACACGGAACTCGCGTGATAAATCCTGAAATAGCCGCCATACTGTTGCCTTCAAAAATAGCACCGTGAATAATATGTGGCTTGAATGTTGAAATCACAGCTTGTACGTGCTTATGAATTCTCCAATTAAATGGATGCTTCATCGATCCGACAACAATCAGCTCGACACCTTCATTTCTAAGACTTTCCGCAACTGGTCCACCGGCATAGGTACAAATGATTTTTATTTCAAAGCGGTTCTTTGGAAGGTATTTGGCCAAAGTCAGACGGGTCTGTTCAACACCTCCTGAGGATATGGTTTCGATACATTGAAGAATCCTAATTTTCATGATTTGTACATCTCTATAAGAGATATAATGTATGCCTCAGGCAAGAATCTCTCTGACTCCCTTTTGGCCCTTTCTCCCATTTCATTTCTTTCGGTAGCTTTAAGGACTGCCAAAGTTGACATAGCATCTTTAATAGAGGATACATCCAAAGGATCAACCAATATTCCTGAATTACTATTTCCCAATATTTCAGGTGCCCCACCAATTTTTGTAATCACCGACGGTAGGCCCCAAGCCATTGCCTCAGCCAAAGAAACTGATGAACCCTCCATCAGGGATGGTAAGACAAAAGCATCAGCCATTTCCAAAAAAACGGAAACATTTTCCTGAAATCCCCAAAACTTTATTTTACCTCCTATACCTAGAGACTTGGCTTGTTGGATCAAATCTTCTTTCAAAGGCCCATCCCCTACAATCCATAATTCCTTTGGCTTTTCACTTTCTTCCTTTTCCATTTCAGAAAAAGCAGTAATCAATCTATCCAGGTTTTTTATCGGGACCAACCTGCATGTTGTAATAAACACAAATGGCTTTTCGATTTCATCACTCAACCTCCCTGCCATTTCAGTAGATGCATCGTGATCAATCTCTCCAATAGAAACCGGGTTGTACACCACCTTTACTTTATCCTCTACCACCTCTCCCAATTCCACAATATTGTCCTTAACTGCATGCGAAATTGCAATGATTAATTGGGCTTTGGAATAAACCCATCGAAAGATGAATTTCCAATAACGATGATGATTAGGAATCCCTATTTCTTCTCCAATAATAGTTTTTACACCGGCCCAATGACCTGCCAATATCCCATGAAAATTGGCTTCTCCACCTTGGCTATGCAACACGTCCGGCTTTAACTCTTTGATCATCTTATACAGAATTCTCAGGATTTTAGGGTTAGGTATTCTAGGATTAAAATGAAGGATATGAATATCAATATTTTGTTTAGCTAGCAGATTCGACACCTTTCCACCTTTCCATAGAACTATTATCGAAACTTCCACTCCACTCTTTTGGGACAGAAGCGGAATAGAATTTGCCAAAACTTGTTCTACTCCTCCAAAATCTAATTCAGAAACCACTCTTAGAATTTTCAAACTATGATGTATAAATATACCGAAAACAGAACTTTATATAGTTTCTAAATAAACTAGATAATTTTTTTTTGGAAAAGAACACTTTCATCCAACTACTAGGTAAAGCATAAAAAGTATGAATAAAAAAATATTTCCTTGGGATCCGGGAAAGCACTTCTTTAATAATTATATGATTTCTAACAAAATGTGGAAACAAATTCAAATAGACCCATTTGCTTTGAAACTTAATAAAGGTCTCCATAGTGCAGGTAGAAGCACCTATAGAATCCGAAAAGTATTTTTGACCCAACAATTTTGGGATTAAAGTCTGATCTAAAGAATATGATTTTCCTGTGGCACCCGAGGAATCCTCTTGGCTGTAATACACCAAAGTATTTTGAATATATATTCCATCTCCAAAATACAAAGAGGCCCTCAGCCAAACATCAATATCCTCTCCCAATCTTAAATCAGGATCAAATCCCGGTTGAATTTCAAAGAACTCTTTTTTGATACAGGTGGCTGAAGTGAAGAACCTGGTATTGTAAACTGCATCTTTAAAATAATTCTCCAATCTGAAGTAGGAAAGCTTGGGTTCATTTTCCAATTGAATGGGATCATAATGGCAACCTATAATTCCAACCTCGGGGTTTTCTTCAATAACCCTTGATAAAAAACTTAAATAATTTGGGTGCCAGTAATCGTCTGCATCCAGAAAGGCAATATAGGGATATCTTGCCTCTTGGATTCCTTTATTCCTAGCTTGGGAAACCCCTTTGTTTTCCTGCCTAATCAGCTTTACCATTTTCCCATACTGCCCCTCTACCAAATTCCCTCCTCCATCTGTGGAGCCATCATCCACAACAATTACTTCAAAATCTTTGAAATGCTGTCCAAAAACAGCATCCAATGCCCTGCAAACAAATTGCTTCTTGTTAAAAAGTGGAATGAGAATAGAAAACAATCAGGAATTGGTTAGAAGTTAATTGATATAGCGCTTAAGCCTTAAAGCTGTTCCAAATCCAAGATATTTGGATAGGAACTGGAATTTTGGGCCACCAATAAATACACTTTGCCTTATTCCAAGTTGCTTTATCCTATTTTTCGCTTCCGACAATAGAAGTGGATAGTCAGGGAAAGTATCATACACAAATTTCAGGTAAACTTTTTTTAGCGCCGTTCTCACACGGTCAGAATCTTCAACAACCAAAACAGCCTTCTCATATCTGATATAAGAATCCAATAAGGAACGTGCTGCTTTGGCTGACCTTTGCTGACTAACATTTCCCTCTCCCGGTTGTCTGTAAAACACCTTCCCTTTCGGTTCAAAAACCACTTCACCAGCATAGGCCAAGACCCTGCAAAAAAATTCCCCATCCTGATTGATTCTCAAGCTTTCATCCCATAAGCCTGCTTTTAGAACTAAATCTCTAGAAGTTAAATATACCGCTGGTTGGTGCATCTCTTGATTGTCCCAAAATCTCAGCAACAAATCCAATCCAGAATCAAAACCCTGAAATACACCGTAAGGAAACCTGCCAACATAATCTTTATTGTCCTTGAAATTCACCCATTCACAAGAGGCCAATACTTCAGGTCTCTTCCCTGAAAGCAATTTCATTTGTGAGGCTATCTTATCGCTTGAAATCAAATCGTCTGCGTCCAAAAACTGAAGATAATCTCCCCTGGATGCTTTAATACCAAAATTGTTCGCAGCAGAGACACCGCGGTTAACCGAATCAATAAGAAATATCTTGTGTGGGTATTTTTTTCCAAACTCTTTCAAAATCTCCAATGAACCGTCAGTACTTCCATCATTTATAACAATTATTTCAGTATTGAGGTAAGTTTGTTCTAAAGCAGACTCCAAAGTCTCACGGATAAAAGAGGCTTTGTTAAAAACAGGAATAACAATAGATACTAAAGAATTGCTTTTATTAACCATCATGTCTGCAACCTATCTTTTTCCTCCCCCCTCCATAATCAAGCGAAAATACTCAATCGCTGCACCCCAACTCAAAGCATTACAAACTTTAAAGATAGCCCAGGACTCAGCCATAGGAACGGTAAAAAACTTCTTAATTGAAAACCTAAACCTTCTGAAAATGAAATTTATGGTATGCAGAAAGAATCCAATCTTATTTCCTTGAAATTTTCTTGTATAAGCCCCTCCTAAAATCCTTTGATATCTAAAGACCAGTTCGTCTATAGTAAACCTTGCAGGATGCCTATTTATTAGTTCAGGTACATAAATGACTTTGTACTTCTGGGAAATCCTCAAAGATAATTCGGTATCTCCATTTGACTTCAAATCCTCTCTGAACCTCCCAAATTCTTCCAGGACTGACTTATAGGAAAACCAGTTGCCCGCTCCACAGGCCCCTTCCCTTGCATATCCTTCAAAATCAAATCCTGTATATTTTTCATAGATTTCTGCTGGTGTAAGATGATTGGGATCCTTAAAAAACAATGGAACAGGCCCAGTTAATATCCCTATCTCTTTACTTTTATCGGTTAAAAAACATCCTAAGGCAATCTCCAACCATCTGGAATCCGGAAGCATATCGGAATCTGTAAAAGCAATTATTTCTCCTCGGGCTGCTTCAATGCCCTTGTTTCTGGCAGCATAGGATCCGGGCTTGGGTTCCTCCAAAACGCTCAGACTGTAAGTTACAGTCAAAGTATCGGGCAACATCAAAGGAATATCCGGATCATTGTTGACCACAATCACTTCCAATTTTTTTTTTTCCAATGCCTGATGGTTTAGATGGTTGAGCAGAAAGATCAACCTCTTAACGTCCTTGAAATGTGGTATAACCAAACTGATCATCAAGCTTTTGTGGTTTGAAAGGAAAAATAGTAATAACGAATAAAAATGTCCTGAATTAGGTTCAATAACTTGTTAATACTGTGAAAAACAATCTTCCGAAGCAAACCCCATCTGATATCATTTGATATCGAACGTGCGTACAGATAGATGAAGTTTTCTTTTTCACAGGTAAAAAGTTTTTGTAACCCTATGTTGTCAATCCAAACCCATAGAAAAAGTAACTGAGAATCCTTCGAACGCATCGATATGGAATTACTGTTATGCCTCCTTGCAACAGATACAGGTTTAACCAGTTCACCCGCATGGAACAAAAAAGCCCTTGCTATCCTGTTCCATAATTCCGTATCCTCATGTAGTCTTAACCTAGTGTCAAACATCCCTACTTTTTCAAATACCTCTCTTCTAAAAGTATTGGCATTGGTATGTCCTAAAATAACATCGTGACGCATGATATGGCAATAAACGTCTCTTTGACTATTAGATGCAGATCCTAAAGTTAAATCATAATCACAACCAAACATTGACTCTCTCCCATCTTGATACTCGATAGAAGAGACAGAATAGACTGCCATCACATCTGGATTTTCAAATTGCAACTTTTCCTTGGAGAACCTGTTCGGAAGGTACCAATCATCGGCGTCTAGAAACGCAATAAAATCAAACTGAGCATTTCTAATTCCCAGGTTCCGGCTATGGCAAACCCCCATATTCCTTCCATGCTGATGAGTTAATAGATGAACCTTTTCAAATTTCTGAACGATTTTTTTACAAACTTCCAGGGATCTATCTTCTGAACCATCCTCCACAAGTATTACCTCACCTACCTCTTGCTGCTCCAAAGCCGATTTTACAGCCTCTTCAACGAACTTTGCTGCATTAAATACGGGTATGATTACCGAAATAAGGAACATAAGCGGTCACTTCATTTTAAACCAAAACGACCCGCCATGTCTTTCGACGCCTGCCAGTTTTGGGTTATTCCAAAATGGATCAAGAATATCTGCCAGTCCGGTTGTTTGGCTCACATAATAGTTTGGTAGAATTATCTCCACATTGTTTGAGGCAAAAAGCAACAGCATGGCAAGCATGTATTGCTCAGAGTAGAATCGTTGAGCCCATTCCTCTGGATAGTCAAAAGGAAGTAGCACATCATGTATTTGAATGATTACCCTCTTCTCGATAATTGGTAATATATCTAAAAAAAAAGCAGTGACATCCGAATTCATAAACACCCGGTGGGAATTATCAATAAACAAAATATCTCCTGCGCTTAATTCTTTAAAAATATTTAAGTCCACGTGTTCCAGTGGCTTTCGAATTATGTGATCACAAATATCGTTTATTTCAGCCCTTGGGGCAGGGTCTATTGACCAAATTTTGGATTCTAGATTATTATCCAGAATTGCCTTTCTGGCAACTTTGGTCGAATTTCCCGAACCAACTTCTAAATATATCCGAGGCTTATTAATTACAACCATACAATAAAGACCGACCGTATCTAGTCCAGGCAGATAACCATTTATCCAGATCGGATCTTTAAGCTCTTTTCTTTTCAGCTTATCAATGGCAATTGATAACAATTGCGCACTGAAACCCAAGAACTCATGAAGAAGGCTTTGGTAGTTATTATGATTTTTTTCTAAAATACCAGCTATTCCTTTGTGATATCTTTGAGTTGTATATCGGGGAGTCAAACTAACTGGATATTCCAAAAAAATCGTTTTATCCGGTTCAATCTCTTGAATCAGGTTTTTCATACTCCTCAACCAACTAGACTTTCGTTGAAAGGCTTTCTTGAGAATATTCTTTAGATATTTTCTAATTACACTACTGAACATAAAATTTTGTCATTCTCGTTAAGAAAGTTTTTCTCCCACATTGACTTATAGCCAATTCCCTTATTGCTTTCTGGCTAAATTTTGAATAATTCTTCATCACTCTCAGAATTGCTTCAGACATCGCCTGCGAATCACGAATTGGTACGATCAAACCTATTTCTGGAGTGATGCTGTCTTCCACCCCACCATTTGCGGTACTGACTACCGGCAGCCCACACATCATCGCTTCCCTAGGGGCTATGCCAAAGGTCTCAAAATCAGAGCTGCATACGTAAACATGGGATTTTGCAAAAATCTCCGCGATTTCATTTCTTTCAAGTTCTTCGATTAATTGCCCATGACTTGATAAACCCAGATTGTGAATTTCTTGTCTAAAAAAATGCCCTCCTTTACCAACTACAGTAAACTTAAAATCAATACCCTTCTCCTTCAAATTCTTCAGCGCTTCAAAAAAAGTTCTAAACCCCTTTATATTATGGAAATACATGATCGCGAGAATCTGAAAAGAAGAAAATAAGGAACGGTCAGATAACATGAATTTGGTCTCATCAACTAAATTTGGAATAACAAGTGGATTACACTTCGGTTCATGCATTATGATTTGCCGTTTATGGACGTAGCTGACAGCACCTAAACTTTGGGCATTTCTATAGGATCTCAAAACAAGGTTGGCCCTTTTCCTCGAATAATGATGAAAAATCACCACTTGGTGTTCTATGAGTACAAAAGGAATATTCGCTCTATTGCTTATATGGTTGGCAAAAATACCTGCATCCATACCGCTTTGGGCATGAATCAGGTTAGGTTTCCACCCTGTTCGCAACAGACTTTGGTAAGCTTTCCAATAAATGCGTTGCTCCAAATGGATTTGTAAAGCATCAGGAACCCTTCTGTTAGCAGGAAAGTCAAATCCATAAGCCGTTGGTTCCTGCTTTACTTTTTCCTTTGATATCGGCCAAGTACTTTTCAACCAGGAATGTACAAATATCCAAATCCAACGCAGTAAAGGGGTGGATTTTTTTTCCCCATAAAGCACCTCTATATCCAAATCGGCATTTCCCCGAAGAAACCGAGCCTGTTCTTGAAAAAATGAACCATTCAATGGTCGTTTTAATGTTGGGTACCAAGAAGGAATGATGAGTATTCGCTTAGACATCTGCCAGAAACTTCTTAACCAATGGTTGTTTTTCTTCGGGACAAATCAAATAGTTCAAATGTTCTTGGGATGTATTTTCTCCAAGAGATTGTACAGGAAGTAGTCCTCTGTCTTCATTGACCCAATAAAAGGCATAAGAATGAATATCAAACAGGCTTGCCACCTTTTCCCCTATATCTTGGTTTTGTACTTCCAAGATTAAAATAGGTCGGTGTTTATTCAGTAAGCTTCCATAACCCTTAAGAACTTCATATTCCAAGGTTTCCACATCGATTTTTACCAAATCAACCTTCGCTACTTGTTGCTTGATCAAAAAATTGTCCAAACGATCAACTTTGACAATGATAGAAGCTTGTTTTTCAGTCCTCCATTCCTTATTCAAACTTCCATGAGTCGTATTATTTCTTTCAAAAGTAGAGAATCCTGTGTTATAAAAAGGTAATTCCCCTTCTTGGTCAGAAAGTGCCAAGGGGACACAATAAATGTCAAAACCATTAATGGTATTATTTTTCTTTAATACTTCAAAAATATTTGGTTGCGGCTCGAAGGCAAAAACACTGGCATTAGGATGCGACGCTTTGGCAAGAATGGAAAAAATACCGGTGTTAGCACCAATATCCAAAATGGTTTTAGAAGAATAACTTAATTCCCCCCATATTTCCCTGGTTTTCTTTTCCCAGTTGATTTTGTTAAAGCCCTGCCAAAAAATCTCTGTTTCCCAATAAAATGCATTATTAAAAAGCCAGAATTCAACTCCTTCTTTTGTCCTGACTTTAAATTTATCGAAGAAAGTTCTCTTTTTAAGGTTAAAAATTGACTGTAGAGGACGTATGATTTCGTATAGAGGCCTTGCAAGCCTCCTATGGAAAAAGGAAATTTGATTGCTGGTGTTCGACATTTGGTTTTGATGATTTGGTAAATACGTTGAGTTTAACTTTGATCTTTGACCATTTTCGTTTGTAGGATCTCAGTGAATATTGGAAGATTGCATTAGTTGTAGGTTTCTTTTGGAAATCGAAGTCAAATATCTGCTTAAGATCCGGCTGTTTAAATTTTATTACCCTGCCATAAAAACTTGTGCTCACATTTAGTCCATGCACCGTCATGCACCACATAGGATTATAATTCCCCACCTTTACTAGATTTGGATCATCCTTGTATGCAATATGTATCTTATGAAACACCGTTTTGAAACCTGCTTTAGTGCGTTTTTCAATTAGGGAAATAAATGGATTATACTTGTGTACTGCGGCAGACGTCACTCCTGTACTTATATCGTAGATATGACCTTTGTTGAAATTCAATGCTTCATATGATTGTCTTTGGAACATTTCCTGAACTTTTTGAATAAAGTCCTTGTGGAGCATGTCATCTGTATCTACCCTGCTCGAAATAAGATATTGAAAACCCTCACCAAAGTATTTGTGAATATCTTCGTTTAGGACAAGCTTTAAACTAAAATGCTGAAACACTCTTTGGATCAAAAGGATAAATGAATATGGCTTGACCAATTCCTGAAGTGCCTCAAGGATTCCAGGGTTTGTTTCGCTATCAACATAAATCAACCATGTGAAATCTTTGTTGGACTGATTTAGTATGGAAGGGAAACAGAATTTCTGGAAAATCAAAAAACGCTCCTGAAGCCATACTTCTGGTTCATGGCCTTGTTGGGCCATTTTGGTCTTGTAATAGATATTGAATCGAGTTATCAAAACATGTCTAAATTCCATGATTTGGTTTTTTGTATATGCTTGTTTGGGTAAATTTTTTTGTTCCACGGGAAGGCCCAAAACTCGTTATTGAAGACCAGGACTTTAATTTATCAAGACTTTGGATGTATGATTTCCTGTTTGAGTTATCCAAAATCAGGTAGCCTCCTTTTTTTAACTTCCTCAAGGAGTTTGAGACACAGGCATTTCGCGCCCTGCCATCGACAAGTATGAGATCAAAGTAATCATCTGGAAATCCGCAAATGCTGCTAGCATACTTTGAATAATCAAGATTGTCTTCTGATTCATCTAGCACCACGTCCAAGTTGTACTTTAGAACAACTACTCCAGTATGCCAGGATAGATTTGAATTATGATAATGGCCAAGTTCATTCCCTACTTTCAAGTACCACGCTTCGTCATGTTCAACGCTATGGACTTCCGAAACTCGTTCGGTAAAAAATCTAGTTGAACCTCCACTCCCAAATTCGAAAACTTTAAAATCAGGCTTTATCAATGATTCCAGGTATGCTATAGCCTCAAAAGTAATCCAGGGAATTCCTATAAAAAGTGGTGATTTTGAATAATCCAGATTGGATTTCATGTATTGGGGATAATATCGGAACACTTTTCCCAAACTCTTTTGCTCTTTGATAGTCCTCCAACACTCTGTGAAATACCAATATTGGACATGGAAAAAGCTGTCCTTTAATAATTTCTTAATCATTTAGGGTTTTATTAGTTGATATATGCTTTTTTTCAGAGACAATTCTAATTCATAAGCCCTAAAAAGGAACTTATTGATTTGACTTGGCAAGACAGCACCTTGTGTGCTACAAAATTGCCCCACAGCTCCTGACCAAGCATATTGGTATTTCAATCCAAACTGTTTCGATTCAAGTAAATGATTTTTGATTCTTTCCCTCAGACTCAACCAATTTTGGATTCTTTTTTCCTTTTGTTGGGGGTTATTGCTGATAGATTGCTCACGGAAATGGATAATAGTTTTAGAAGAAGAATCAAACGCTACTTTCAGATTCTTCTGAACAAGTCTGAACATTAAATCATACTCCTGACTGCTTTGAAGTTGTTGATCCCAACCTCCAAGCTCTACAATAAATTCTCGATTCCAAAGGGTTGAACTCGTAGTACCGAGATTGCTTCTGATAAGGCCTTTCCAAACATCTTTATCTGACGTCCTAAAATGCCTTCTGCCATCCGAAAATACATGAATGCTATTACCCACAACAAATAAGACCTCACTATTTGCTAACTCAAGCTGTCCCGCCATCTTTCCTGGCAACAACTCATCATCCGCATCCAAAAACTGTATCCAATCGGACTGCGCATGGGCAAGGCCGAGATTCCTCGAAGCACAAGCTCCCTTGTTGCTGCCTTTAGGATGTTGCAATACCCTAACCACTGAAAATCTCTCAGCCAAGCCCAAGGCAAGCTCCAAAGAACCATCGGTAGAACCATCGTCTACAATCAGCACTTCTGAAACAAGTGCTTCATGAATGACGGAGGCTACTGCCCTTTCAAGCGTTTCTTGGCTATTATATACAGGAATAATTACCGAAACCGAACTCATGAGAGTACCTCACTATAAATCTCCAAAAGTTTTTCTCCCAGGATTTCCATATCATAGTTGTCACAAACAAAAGACCTGGCCGCCTCTCCCATTGCCTCTCTCCTCTCAGTATCCAACATAAGCTCCACCATTTTACTTGCAAACTCCTCGACCTGCTCTGGGGGTACAAGTAGTCCTGTTATCTTGTCCTGCACACCTTCACCAACGCCGCCGACATCGAATGCTACTACTGGTAAACCCATTGCCTGTGCCTCCATCAAAACTAGCCCCTGATTCTCTGCCCGCTTGGTATCTTGTTGTGCTCGTCCGGTGTAGATAAATAAATCAGCTTCGGCCAATATTGATTTCACCACAGATTGTTCTTGTCCTCCCAAAAGCTTTATGTACCGGGAAAGCCCCATTTCCTGTACCATATTTTCAAGTTGGGAAAACATAGGCCCTCTGCCGATAATCGATAGTTCCAGATTGGTAAATCCCAAGTCTTTGACTACTTTTTCGACAATCCTGATTGCAGTATCAGGACCCTTCCAATCTACCAACCTGCCTACAAAAATCAATTTGTATTTCCTTTGACCGAGCGTTACCTCGGAATTCTTTTTCTTTTCAAAAAGGCGCGTATCGAGGCTTTCGGGAAGCAACCTAACCCGGGAATCAAGGTCGGCGTTGACCTTGTCCAGCAGTTTCCCAGTATACATTGAATTTACGGTGAATATCTTGGCCGTTTGAAACATGCTTTGGTAGCGGATTTGGTTATCTAGATATTCACTGGGCACTAAATCATAGCCGTGAAAACTGACCAGGTAGGGCCTACTATTGAGCAATCCCATGGCAACATGTTTTGAAAAAAAGGAACCCATTTGTCCAAAATGCGCATGTATCAAATCACAGGACTGTGTTTCAAATAGCCGGGTATAATGTATAAAGTGTGTCAGCTTCAAACTGGCAGCTCCAAAACTGAATGGATTAATCGTTTTAAAGAAGGAACCAAGGTTACCCCAAAGCCCGTAAGATTTGAAAAAGCGCAAGGTTTCTGTAAGCCTTGAAGTCAATTTTTTGGGAATCACTCCGACAACAGTCAATCTTTCTTCAAGTCCGTAACCCTGATACTGAAGGTGCAGTTTGGAAAAATCACCAGGGTAAAGTGCAAAAATCCGAACATCGATATGATTTCGGATGAGGAATATAATCTGGTTTAGGATGAATGTCTCCGTTAGGGTAGGAAATTCATGTAACAAAAAAGCAACTTTCGATGGCTTCAAAAGATAGATTTACTTTTTCTTAGGGTGGCTAAATGGAATGGTTTGAAGGCAACGATATTGTCATGATGCGGCAGTTGGTCTACAGAATTCACTGGAACAAGTTTTGATATCTTCTCCTTAGAGATACCAAATCGGAAGATTGAATATCCGTTTGTTTTAGTGAGAAAATTGAACAAATCCTCCATAGAATATTGAAAATTCTGTCGGGTAGTCGAACATTCTATGACCAAAATTGGCCCGTATTCTTTCGAGAGCAGATTTTGTGACCCCTTCAACACCTCCATTTCGAAACCCTCCACATCGATTTTCAAGAGATTGACCTTATCCTGCTGAATGCTGGAAAGCACATCATCCAAAACATCCACTTGAATTTCAAAAGATGGAGCTCCTTCCTTAAAATTTACCATTGAAGCTGCACCACGGTTGATATGGAGGTTGGAATAAATTTTCGCACTACTCTTTTTTGAGCCCAAGGCCAGTTCAAAAACTTTTACTTGGGGGAGGTGGTTTATGGCAACATTTCGTCTCAAAATCGAGACCGTTTCAGGATGTGGCTCGAAAGCCATTACCAATCCTTCACCGCCTACTTTTAAACCGCAAAAAACAGTGATCAGTCCAATATTGGCACCGGCGTCCACCACGATATCCCCATGACTAATCAGCGAATTGATTATTTTCAATACTCCTTTCTCATACGTGCCAGTCAGGTAGATTTTCTTTTCTATGCCCCTGTCGTAGCTGGGATTAATGTAAAGAGGAAACCTATATAGAGTTTTTAGCAGGATTTCGTATTTGGGTAAATTACGAAAGAAAATGCTGTCCAGCAAGAAAAGGATTTTCCCAAAACCGATCGGCCTCCGGTCAATTAAGTATGATTTTATTTTATGGATTAAAGGAAGGTATGACGTTTCGCTTAGCAATGTGTTTTAGGTTTTTTGTGGAAAGCCTAGGCTCAGTAAATGTAGGACTTCTAAAGTTAAATATAAGTCCAAAGTATTATACAGATTCTTTTTGTTTTTACGGTATTTTTCGAATTGCAAAACTTGGATTTATTGACATTTCTACCGTTAGGTAAATAAGCTCCCATTCTTCGTTGATACAAAACTCATGAACTGCCTCCATAACACCATAGCGTAACAGCTTTCCCCAGTTTCCTTGTGCATAATCGTGTCCGGCCATTATACCGCCTGGTTTAACTTTTTTTTTGTACGCGTGTAGTTCGCTTTTTGTCATAGAATAGGAATGATCTGTATCAATGTATATCCAGTCAAAATAGAAGTCAGGAAATTGTTCGGCGACGTCCGTTGAATACCCATGGTTTATAACTACCTGACCTTTTTCTATTTCTTTTTGGAGTTGAGATTGAACAGTTAGTCTAAGGCCGTCATGATATCTATTGGAGTTCCACGTATCAATCAAATGGAGTTTTTTTGGGTTGCATGTGGAAAGAATTTCTCTGCTGAACAATCCTTCATTAACACCTATTTCAGCTATAACACTATATTTTTGGAGCTGTGCCAATAATATATGTCTATTTGGGATAATTCGTAAATTTTTAATATGCTTTTCTTGCAGATCAAGTTTCGGAATTTGGTTGTCTATGTTGCGTTGTACTGCTGAGAACTTTTTATGTAAACAGCGAAAGATGGTGCTTTTTAAATTTATCAAGTGCGTAGGATGTAAGGTAAATAGCTAAAAGAACTGAAGGAATTTTTTTTAAGTCGTTTGGTTAACTTTTTCAATCAATGATTGCCTAAATTGCAGTGCCTATCCACTCTGAAATGGCACAAATTGAAAGCATTGGTCTTTTTTTGATACACAACAAACTATTCAGACTGGCATTACTGCTGTGAGCGCAAATGCAAACACAACTAGACCTTTTCACCATTACGATTCTTGATTTCTTCCTGATTTCTTGTCAATATTGGAAGATCATTGAGAGGCTTTGAAATCAATGATGAATCGGTGATTACGTGTTCTCTTTTTTTTGTTGTTTATTGGAGTACCAAGCGAAGCCGAAGCAATCTTAATGTAGTGTACTAGAATGCTTCGGTGCGCGCTCCTCGCAATGAGGAAGATTAACTATCCTACAGACTTTCAAACCTAAACCCCTCCCTTTTCCCCCAATCCAAGAGCTTCCGAATATTGTTCTTGCTTAGCTCGTACCTACCTTCGACTCCGGGGCGGTGGGTGTTGAGATATAGCGTAGCCGGTTTTTCACGAAGGCTAGCAGCGATGTTGTCCCAGGGGTATCGGTCAAAATTTTGGTTTTCGAGTTCAGCGGACGCAATCCACCGACGGTTGCGGTAACTCTCGGGTGCCGAAACAATAGCTTTCTGATAGGCCTTTGCTGGCACCACATCCCGTAGGCCGTTGAATCTTCGCCACAGGGCTAGGTTTATCCACTTGTAATGTTCTCCGTAGGGCAGGGCAAAGTGCGATGGCGTTATGCCCAGAGCAGCCAGTTGCTGGATATTCTCGTCAACCTCATCCTTAAGGTATTCCCGGTAGGTGCCGTTTGCCATATAGGTATTTACAGAAACGTGTAGTTCTCCATGGGCCTGAATACTGTGACCTGCGTTTTTTAGTTCGACGATTGCTTCTTTTTCCTCACAGCTCATCTGACCAATGCAACAGACAAAGAAGGTCACCTTGGCGTCATATTCTTCAAAAAGAGAAATTAGCGCGGCCCATTCCATTACGTAGTTATCATCAAAAGAGAGCTTTACGGTGGAATGGTTAGCGTCATTTTCGCTGCAATTACAAAGTAACAGGGTAGTAAGGAAGAGAATAAATCTTTTAATAGTTAGGTATGCCGTCATTGCGAAGCTTGGAGATAGCTGATGATCGGTTTGTTATGTAATCTGCTAGTTTCAGTCTTCTTTCGGCGAATGAAGCGAAATCAAGCCGTGGCAATCTCATTGTAGTGGACGAGATTGCTTCGTCGCCCGCTCCTCGCAATGACGAGGCCGGTTTTCGTACGTCATTGCGAGGCTTGGAGAGACCCGATGATGGTTTATTAGGTAATCTACGATTTGCAAGTATATATCGGAGAAGGAATCGACATCAGACCGT
>NZ_AQHR01000009.1 GCF_000390185.1 Lunatimonas lonarensis
AATATAGGCAGATTTTGATCATTTACAAAATGCCTAATTCAATTGATGAATTCAACTTTGTAGGAATGAAGTGTGACATTCAAAAACCATTTGTAGCAAAACCAACATTTGACTATTATTTTACTGAAATACCAAACGGTATAGAAGTTAAACAAGATTTTAAATTGGAATCTGGTTTAGTTGACGCCTTTTTTATGTGGCTGTTTGGAGCAAAATCCGAGATGGAAAAGACCAATCAGCAAGGTTTAGACTTATTGAAAAATGCAGTAGAGAAAAAATAAGATAAAATATTTTCAAGTTTAACTCTTTTACTTTGAGTGTTAGAAATGACACAAAAAAGTAAAAGAGTTTTAGTATTTTAGGAACGTAAATGACGATAAATAGAAGTACTACCGCCAACATAGTCCTGTCCGCCGCGGCGGAACAGAAACGTAGCGGGTTTTTTGTGGGAAGGTATCTAGGGGGATTGAAAAGTTTGGGTGATTTCGGTGGTGTGAAAAATGGTGCTGCCGGGCGTTGGTTTTGCGGCATTTTGACTGGTTGTTTCTTTTCTTTATGCTTTCAAATAGCAGGACTAAATTAATTGAAAGCAAAAATGCCATATAAGGACTTTCTTTAAAACTGAAGAGATAAACGACCGAATAATATACAAGAGCAAGACTATGAAGGAGATTACCTGCTAGTTTAGGATTAGGTGCGAGTTTGTTGGAAGGAATTATCGGAAGAACCCAATAAATAATTAGCTTTACAGTCTGTGGTATTCTCGCCAGTATCGACAGCACGAGAGTGCGCGGAAAATGTTGGTGCATCGGGTGCAATAGAAGGATTGTATGGATTGATTTTCGCTTTTACGGTTTCCAAAATTTTTCCGAAACATATGCGAGACGTTGTATGAAATTTTGCCGCTCAAAATCAGTGAATAGAGTATGAAAACAGAAAACAAGGTCCTATTCGATAGTCCCATCATTGGCTATGCCTACCACCGCATAATCCTTGATGATAATGGGAAACCCGTTGACTACGAATTTTTGGAAGTCAACGGCACCTTTGAAAAACTTACAGGACAGAAAGCCATTGACCTAGTCGGTAGAACGGTCACTGCCGCAATCCCCGGCAGTGAAAGGACGGAATTTAATTGGATTGGCGTTTACGGTGAGGTGGCCCTCAATGGCGGAGAGAGCGAGTTTGAACAGTATAGTGAGCCCTTGGAAAAATGGTATCGTGTACATGTTTATTCCACGGAAAAACTCTTTTTTACTACCATTTTTATAGATATTACTACCAGTAAAAAACAGACGGAAGAGCTGGAGGCGTTCTTTTCCGTTAACCTCGATCTGCTCTGTATTGCCGATTTGGAAGGGAATTTCATCAAGACCAATGAGGCGTGGAGCAGGATACTCGGTTATTCCACAGAGGAACTAAACAAAAGAAAGTTTCTGGAATTTGTCCACCCCGATGATATGGAAGCCACCCTGGGTGCCATGGCAGATCTTGGCAAGGGAAAGGATGCACTGGAGTTTACCAATCGATATAAGAGTAAGGATGGCTCCTACCGTTTCATTGAGTGGCGTTCCCATCCGAGTGGGGATCTGATTTATGCGGCGGCACGGGATGTGACGGAGCGGGTGATGGCCGAGAAAAGGATTGTTTCGGATAAACAGCAGATTGATATGTTCTTCAATCAATCACTCCATGGCTTTTTTTTGTGTATGCTCGATGAACCAATTGAATGGAATGAAGGTATCGACAAAAAGAAAATGATCGAACATGTGCTGGATCACCAGAAGATGACGCGGGTAAACCGGGCAATGCTGGATCAGTACGGGGCGGAAGAAAAGGATTTTGTCGGTATTACCGTTCGGGAGCTGTTCAAGCATAACCTTGACCACGCAAGAGAGATCTGGACGGGCTTATTTGATAAGGGCAAATGGCATGTAGAGACTTACGAACAGAAACTCGATGGAACACCAATTGTAATAGAGGGAGATTATATATGTTTATATGATGACAAAGGACGTATAACCGGGCATTTTGGCGTTCAAGAGAATATTACCGAACGTAAAAAGGCGGAGGAAGATATCAAACGTACTTCTATCCTTTTAGAAGCAGCGCAGCGCATAGCCAAAATGGGAGCTTGGGAACTGGACTTGGCTACAGGCAAAACATTTTGGACAGACGAAGTCTATAACATTCACGAAGTACCAAAAGATTTTGACCACAACAAGGCAAATGGGATTGAATTTTACCATCCCGATTACCGACCGATTATCGCAAAAGCCATAACTGACAGTATTGAAAAGCAAATCCCGTTTGATGTAAAGTGCAAATTTATAACCGCTAAAAATAACCTACGCTGGGTGCGCTCATCGGGCTATCCGCTCCTTGAGGAGGGTAAAGTCACCTTTCTGATAGGGATGTTCAGAGATATCACCGAAGAAGAGGATGTTAAAGAAGCCATCATCCGCGAACAATCCTTTTCTAAGCGACTACTCGAAAATATGGCAGATGGCTTTTCGGTGGTAGATATTGAGGGGAAGCAAATCGGAGTGAATAACGCTTTCTGCGAAATGACGGGTTTTTCGGAAGAAGAACTTATTGGGCAAACAGCACCCTATCCCTATTGGCCTTCTGAAGAAAGGGAGAATATTGCCAAAGCTTTTCAGCAAGCATTGGCAGGAGAACTTAGCTCGTTTGAACTCATCTTCAAAAAGAAAAGCGAAGAGCGTTTCCCCGTTTTGCTTTCTACAAGTACGCTTTTAGATGAAAATGGAAATACAATCAACTACTTTGCTAATATTAAAGACAATACCGAGCGTAAAAAGGCAGAACAGGAACTGAAGGCCACCAAACAAAAACTCGACAGCATTTTTAGTGAAATGGACGATGTGGTATGGTCGGCAAGCCTGCCCGATTACAAAATGCTCTTTATGACACCCTCTGCTGTAAAACTCTACGGTACGCCCTACGAAGAATTTATGGACGACAATACGTTGTGGGAAAAAGCTATCTATCAAGACGATAAACCCGTTATCCCAAAAATCTATCAACAATTGCAAGAAAATGGCCATTATGAGTATACTTATCGCATTTTATCACGCGATGGAAAAATAAAATGGGTGTCCAATAAGGGTAAATTAATACACAATGAACAAGGCACTCCCATTCGCATAGATGGGATAGTGAGTGATGTATCCGAGCGCAAAAAGGCAGAACAGACTATTCTTAAGGATTCTGAACTTCAGAAAATATTGATGGCGGTTTCCAGTCAATTTATCAATGTTCCTTTGGATTATACTGATGAAGTTATAAATAGTGCCCTTGCAACTCTTGGGCAATTTACCAATACTGACCGGTCGTATATTTTCAAGTATGATCATGAAAAAAGGGTGTGCAGTAACATCTATGAATGGTGTGGTGATGGTGTTGCTGCTCAAATTGAACAGCTACAAGGAATACCTTTTGACGCCGTTCCTGACTGGGTCGAAGCACATTTTGCTGGGAAACCAATGCACATCGCCGATGTTATGGCACTTCCGGCAGATAGCCGTTCGCGTCAAGTGCTTGAACTACAAGGTGTTCAAAGTATTTTGGTTTTGCCTATGATGGATGGTGACAATTGCATGGGCTTTGTTGGTTTTGATGCGGTAAAAAGTAATCATATCTTTTCAGACAATGAGCAGAGGCTTCTGCAACTCTTTGCATTGATGTTGGTAAATGTGTTAAATCGTAACCGGCTTGAAACAGAGTTGACTACGGCAAAGCAGCGAGCCGAAGCAGCCAGCAAGGCAAAATCAGAATTCCTTGCCAATATGAGCCACGAAATACGTACTCCCCTTAACGGAGTTATTGGCTTCACCGATCTGCTCAAAAACACTCCGCTGACCTCTGTACAGCAACAGTATGTGAATAATGCCAATGTATCGGGCCATACGCTTATGGGTATTATTAACGACATTCTCGATTTTTCCAAGATTGAAGCGGGCATGCTTCACTTGGAAATGATAAAAACCGATATGATAGAGCTTTTGGAAAATAGCGTTGATATCGTGAAATATCAAGCTAGCCAAAAGAATCTCGAATTACTACTGCATATTGACCGATCAATGCCTCGTTTTGCAGTAACCGACCCGATACGACTCAAGCAGGTTTTGGCAAATCTACTGGGAAATGCAGTTAAATTCACCGAAAAAGGTGAAGTGGAGCTAAAGGTAAAATATGAAATTGTAGATAAGGGCAGAGGGAAACTCTCCTTCTTTGTCCGTGATACGGGTATAGGTATTACGGAAGAGCAAATGAATACGCTGTTCAAGGCATTTTCACAGGCAGATAGTTCCACGACCCGCAAATTCGGTGGTACTGGTTTGGGACTGATCATCTCCGACCTGATTGCCAAAGAGCTGGGCGGAAAGATTCTCGTGGATAGTACACAGGGCGAAGGAACCACGTTCTCTTTTGAATTAGTAACCGAAATGGAGGACGGAGGTCGTCTCGAAATGGGCCCTCTTAAACTGGTCAAACGTTGTCTGATTATCGATGACAATGCCAACAATTGTCTGATTCTTGAAGATATGCTGGCAGGTTGGGGGATTGATCACGTGTCCTGTGATAACGGGTTGACAGCTCTGAAGTTGCTGGAAACATCAAAGCCTTTTGATGTCATCATCTGCGATTATAACATGCCCTATATTGACGGTCTTGAAACCATTCGCATGATCCGCAATAAGCTAAAACTGACCGCGGATAAACAACCGGTCATTCTGTTGCACTCCTCATCGGATGACGCAGAACTCCACAAGCAGTGTGATGAGTTGGGCGTCCGTTTCAGGCTCACGAAACCAGTTAAAGGACATGATTTGTATGGGTACCTGAGACAAGTGCATGACCCGGAAAAATACCAAGCACAGACTGCCGTATCAACGACACCCAAAGCACAGACGGCGTTATCCGGCAGTGTAAACATACTGATTGCCGAAGATGTAAAGATGAACATGATGATGATTAAAGCTCTTATCGGTAGATTATACCCTGAAGCCGTTTTGTATGAAGCGGTCAATGGCCTTGAGGCGGTCAGGCTGATGAGTGAAGTTTCACCGGATCTAATATTGATGGATATCCAGATGCCTGAACTGGATGGGTTGGAAGCCACTAAAAAGATTCGGGCAGTGGAAAATGAGAGCGGTATCCACGTGCCCATCATTGCCCTTACTGCTGGAGCCTTCAAGGAGGAAGAGGAAAGATGTCTGGCTGCAGGCATGGATGGCTTTTTAACGAAACCGGTAGAGCCGGAAAAGATAAAGTCCGTTCTGATGAAGTATTGTGGTGGTAAAGAAAATTCATCGAAATAAATGCCGCAGGATTCTGCACATTTTTACAGAAAAGCTCGTTTGAAGTGAGTCGATCCTGAAGATTTAGTGAAGCATTTAGCGGAGATTGTCATAGCAGATTTAACTCAGAATATCGAACAGACGACATTTGTGGATGAAAATCTGGCTTTGCTGAAAGATACGTATACATCGCTCACTTTATTTCGAACTTGTGGCAAATCCACCTTTTTGGTGAAGGTAACACACGAACAACCGCTAGTTTCTTATTCAAGTAGTTGCGAAAATTAGGTTATAAAAACGTTGACAACGACTTGTTTGCAGACCACTCCTGGTATTTCCGAAATGCCTTGGTACGAGCTAAATGAAAGAACTTAGAGACTATGGAAAAATAGAACGAATTGGTAGTGGCAAAACAGTACATTGAAAAATAATTGAGTAAAAAAGCATTGACAAATGAAAGGAAAACAGCTTGCCATAAAAAAAGGGCAGCCACCGACATCACCTTATACGCAAGCAAGGGGTTTTCCCGCTTTTGCGGGACAGGCTGTGCTTCGTTGCAGAGGAAAGTGGTAAATTTGGAGTTTAGTTTCCTGCGCGTGCGGGATTCAGTAGAAATACCTGCCTGCGTATAGGTGGGAACCGTGTGTGAACTGAATCAGTCCTCTGGGCCTGACCACCTGAATGCTTTTGAAATATATGGAAGACTGTTCGCTAATCGATAGAGAGGCCTCCGATGGTTCCCACACAACGGGAGAGCAGCCATCAAGTAAGCGTAGGCGAATCGCAGATTCCTTTAACTAATAGTACCATTATCCGCAAACCACCTTATGCGGTATCTCGCAAAAAAAAACTCCGGTGTGGTGAACGGTTAGGGAAATTCGGGGACAATGAGCTCTGTAAATGATAATTGTGGAGCTAGCCCGAAAGCCTTGTGGGTGAACCAACGATCAGATCATCCATGCACGGCCTGTTCTCGCCTGTAGGGGGTTCCATGGGAAGGTAGGAGTGAACTGAAAATCCCGAACGCTGCCATAAATCATAAAAATAGTGCGTAGCTTGCCGATCCAAACCGAAAATCTTACGACGCTTTCCGGCAATAGGCGGCCAAAAAATAGCGAAAGAAACTGCTTCAATGACGAGTGACAACGAGATGAACCAAAAATCCTGGCTCCACAAACTCCAGGACAAATGGAAGCTGAAAAGCCTCTGGCAGGTGGTCCTGGTGTTGGTGGTATTCGCCTGCACGGGCATGACGGTGCTGTGGATCAAACAGCCCATATTTGACATTTTGGGTATTGATAGGTCTGAGGGGGGGTTCGGAAAGACGGTTCTGTACCTGTTGCTGGTACTCCCCTTATACCAGCTGATCTTGTTGGTGTACGGCTTTATTTTTGGACAGTTCGGGTTTTTCTGGGAAAAGGAAAAACAGTTTCTACGCCGGATTGTCTCGCTTTTTTACCGGAAGTAAGGTTATCTTAGTTCTACCTTCCTCGTTGGGTTCCTCATTTGCCTACAAGAGCAGCCCATCCTCACGGGCATACCGCTTATCCAGCGAATTACGTCACCTCTTTTGGATTAGCTAATGGTTCCTACGTACCTTTTTTAATGGAATAGTTTTACGGATATCCTTTGTTTCTAATGATTGGGGGTGGGTAGAACTGGTCCACAGGCATTTCTTTGCCAGGCCATGCTGCCCCCAGAAGCTTGCCGGGCATGGGGTATTTGCATTAAAATGCGTACCTTTGCCCGCGAGAAAAAAGACCACCTACATTCATGGCCAAAACGAGAGGTCTCCCGCTCGACCCCAGTGAAAAGCGGAAACTGAACAAGCAAAATTTCCAGAAATTAGCCGGGATATTCCGCTTTGCGCTACCCTATAGAAGCCCCTTCTTACTGGGTATGGGGTTTTTGTTTTTCTCGAGTTTGATGCTGCTCACTTTCCCCTATGTTGCCGGAAAGCTCATTGACGCCGCTTCCGGAGAGGCTTGGATTGTGGAGGGCATTAATTCGATCGCGCTGATCCTGCTGGGGATCCTGTTTATTCAAAGTCTGTTTTCCTTTTTTCGGGTATGGCTGTTTGCACAGGTAAGTGAGCGGTCCATGCGGGATATACGCATGGCGCTCTATGACCGTATGGTGCATCTCCCCATGTCGTTTTTTGACAAGCGTAGGACCGGAGAGCTGATCAGCCGTATCACCTCCGACGTGGCCCTGCTGCAGGACACCTTTTCCATCACTTTGGCGGAGCTATTGAGGCAGGTGATCACGCTGCTGGCTGGGATCGTGTTTTTGTTTTACACCACGCCGCGGTTGACCCTGTTTATGTTGGCGACCATTCCCGTCTTGGTGATCATCGCCATGGTTTTCGGTCGGTTTATCCGAAAGCTATCCAAAGAGACTCAGGACGAACTGGCCGCTGCCAACGTGGTAGTGGAGGAAACCCTACACTCGATTGCTACGGTGAAGTCGTTTACGGGCGAGGAATTTGAGTCAAGAAGGTACGGAAGGGGTTTAAACAACGTAGTGAAGGTAGCCTTGAAAGCCGCGGGGTATCGCGGTGCCTTTATCTCGTTTATTATTTTTGCCTTGTTTGGAGGCATCGTGGCTGTGATATGGTACGGTGCCAACTTGGTCGGTGCGGGCCTGATGAGTGTGGGTGATCTGGTAAGCTTTGTGCTTTACACCACGTTTATCGGGGGTTCCATCGCCGGGCTGGGGGACATTTACGGGCAGGTGCAAAAGGCCATCGGCTCCTCCGAAAGGGTGATGGAGATTCTGGATGAATCCCCGGAGCCGGTATCCGTTGCGCAGCGTAGCTCCTCGGTAGCCGGGGAGATCGTTTTTTCCGATGTACACTTCCAGTATCCCACCCGACCCGATGTATGGGTGCTAAAGGGCGTGGACCTTTTCATACGGTCGGGAGAAAAGGTGGCTCTGGCAGGGTACAGTGGTGCCGGTAAATCGACGATTGTACAGCTTTTGATGAAGTTTTACGAGTGGCAAAAGGGGTCCATCTCCGTGGACGGCAAGCCACTGAATGAATGGGACCTCAAAGAGTTGCGCTCCAATATAGGCATAGTTCCGCAGGAGGTTTTGTTGTTTGGCGGCAGTATCCGAGAAAACATTGCCTATGCCAAACCCAGTGCCAACGAGCAGGAGATCGTGGATGCGGCCCGAAAGGCCAATGCCTGGCAATTTATCGAAAAATTTCCCGAAGGCCTTGATACTTTGGTGGGCGAACGGGGCGTGAAGCTTTCCGGGGGGCAGCGCCAGCGAATTGCCATCGCACGAGCTATTCTAAAGGATCCTGCGATTTTGGTGTTGGATGAGGCCACATCTTCATTGGACGCTGAGTCGGAGGCCTTGGTTCAGGAGGCGTTGGATAAGCTGATGAAAAACCGAACAACTATCGTGATCGCCCACCGGCTGGCAACCATCCGTAAGGTGGATCGCATCTACATGCTAAAAGAGGGACAGATCGTAGAAGAGGGAGATCACGAGACACTTGCCAATGTGGAGGGGGGGTATTATGCCAAACTGGTCAAGCTACAGTTTTCGGAGGCTACACTACCGCCTTTAGGCTGATATCCAGGCTTTTTACCTGGTGGGTGAGCGCCCCCACAGAGATGTAGTCTACCCCGCATTCGGCCACCGATACCAGAGTGTCTTCCGTGATGCCGCCGGAGGCTTCGGTGGGGTATCTTCCCCCGATGAGTGCCACAGCCTCCTTCATTTCTGCATAGGACATGTTGTCCAGCATGATATAGTCTATGCCGCCCACTTCCAACACTTCCGCTACTTCTTCGAGGGTTCGCGTCTCCACTTCGATTTTTAGGGGAAGCTGGTTTCTTTTTAGGTATTCCTGCGCGGCGTTGACTGCCTGCCTAATTCCTCCCGCAAAGTCGATGTGGTTATCTTTCAACATGATCATATCATACAGGGCAAACCGGTGGTTTTTGCCGCCGCCAATGCTTACGGCCCATTTTTCCATCATGCGGAAATTAGGCGTGGTTTTGCGTGTATCAAGTAGCCTCGCTTTGGTATGGCGGATCTTCTGGGTCAGTCGATGGGTGTAGGTGGCTATGCCGCTCATGCGCTGCATACAGTTAAGCACCAACCGCTCGGTGGTGAGGATGGAAGCTACTTTTCCTTCCACAACTAGGCCCACGTCCCCTGGTTTTACGGGAGTGCCGTCGGGAATTTTGATGCGAACCACTAGGTTTGGATCGTAGTGATGAAATATTTCCCGGGCCAGTTCCACTCCGGCAAGGATGCCGGATTCCTTGATCAGCAACTTCGCTTTTCCGGTTGCATTTGCAGGGATCACCGCCAAAGTGGAATGGTCGCCGTCCCCGATATCCTCTCTAAAGGCGGCCGTGATGAATTCTTCTAGGCTGTTCTGTGTAATGTATGCATGCTTCACGGGGTAAAAGTAGGGATTATTTCTTTTAATCGTAGTTTCAACGTCTTTCGATTGTCCCGATCAAGCATCTAAGGAGGCATACTGAATTATTCTTGCCCTATCGACCTATTCTCTGGTGATTTCGAGGCTGTAAATCTGCAGTTGGTTGGTTGGTCCCGGTTTACTTTTGATCAGTGTCTTAAAAATTCCGTCGGTACTTTGGTAGTTGCCGATAAGGTAGGATATTTTTTCGGTGGATTCGCTCTGATGGATTACCTCGAAGTTTTTTGGTGGGTTTTTTTTGAAAAAATCCCTCAGAATTATTTCCGCTTGGTTCTTAGAGAAATTACCCCTGTCTTCATTTAGTTTGATCTCGATGGTTGTCCCCATGAATTTTGCGATTTCTTTGCTTGATCCTTGGGTAAAGGCAAGTTGAATCTGCCTGAAAAAAGGGTTTTGCTCATTGGTGGTAGGGGTTTGGGCGTATGAATAGAAAGTGATTAGGCCGATAAATATGAAAACACTACATCTCATAGGGGGCATGTCGCAAAATCTAGGCCAAAAAATGTAACCTTTTTTGCTGGGATAAAAGTGCAATTTTCGTTTTCGGCATTTGGATGCTTTGAGTGTGCTTGATTAGCATTTAGATTGCCATCCTTTGGCTATTATCCGTATATTTGCAAGCTCAATAATCAGGGCGATTACTATCGCGGGTGCATCTATCGCACGTATTGAGCGGGCATTAATCGAGACAAATCGAATACCAGCATACATGGAGAAGAAAGTTTTATTGATGATTTTAGATGGCTGGGGATTGGCCACAAATCCGGATGTGTCGGCAATTGACAAGGCGCAGACCCCATTTATCGACAGCTTATATGGTAAATACCCCCATGCAAAGCTCGAGGCATCGGGCTTGGCGGTAGGTCTTCCGGAAGGTCAGATGGGCAATTCCGAGGTAGGTCACATGAATATTGGAGCAGGGAAGGTAGTGTACCAGGATTTGGTCAAGATCAACAAAGCGGTAGAGTCCGGCGAGCTTAATGGGCATCCGGTTTTAAAAAAAGCTTTTTCTGATGCGATAGCGTCGGGCAAGAAGGTGCACCTGATCGGTTTGGTTTCAGACGGAGGAGTACATGCCCATATTTATCACCTGAAGGGTCTTTGTGATGCGGCAAAGGCAAATGGAGTCCAAAACCTATATATTCATGCCTTTACAGACGGAAGGGACACGGATCCCAAAAGCGGATTGGCGTTTTTAAGTGATCTGAAGGAACATTGTGAAGGGTCGGTAGGTAAGGTAGCCTCTGTGATCGGAAGGTACTATGCAATGGATCGGGATAACCGATGGGAACGGGTAAGCCTAGCCTACAAAGCAATGGTAGAGGGAGAGGGGGAAAAATCCAAGGATATACTCTCCGCTATCCGTAAATCCTATGCAAATGGTGTTACCGACGAGTTTATCCGCCCCATTATTCAGGTTGACGAAGCAGGTAAGCCCGTAGGAAATATTGAGGACGGGGACACGGTTATCTGTTTTAACTTCAGAACCGATCGGGGCAGGGAGATTACGGAGGTGCTCACGCAAAAGGATTTTCCCGACTTCAATATGAAGAAGCTGAATCTAAACTACGTCACCTTTACGATGTATGACGA
Source organism: Lunatimonas lonarensis (assembly GCF_000390185.1). GTDB lineage: Bacteria > Bacteroidota > Bacteroidia > Cytophagales > Cyclobacteriaceae > Lunatimonas > Lunatimonas lonarensis. Next base: position 11,383 of record NZ_AQHR01000009.1, read on the forward strand.
GACGTTTAAAGGGGTTTCCGTGGTTTTCGAAAAGGACAACCTGTCCAATACCTTGGGAGAAATACTGGCAAAGAACCACAAAAAGCAGATCCGAATTGCTGAGACAGAAAAATACCCCCATGTCACTTTCTTTTTTTCCGGAGGCAGGGAAAAGGAATTTGAGGGAGAGTCACGTATTTTGTGCAAGTCTCCGAAGGTGGCTACCTATGACCTGCAGCCGGAAATGAGTGCCTTTGAGATCGCCAAAAAGATCAATCAGGAGCTGCCAAAAAGGGAGGCGGATTTTATTTGTCTAAATTTCGCCAATGCTGATATGGTGGGGCATACCGGGGTTTTTGAGGCTGCGGTAAAGGCCTGCGAGGCAGTCGATCAATGTGCTGAATCCGTGGTAAGTACTGCCTTGGAAAACGATTATACCATCCTAGTGATAGCAGATCATGGAAACAGCGATTGCATGCTGAATGAGGATGGAAGTCCTAATACAGCCCATACGACCAACTTAGTGCCCTGCATCATGGTGGACAAAACAGACCGGTTGGACATTAAGGATGGTAAGCTCGGGGATTTAGCGCCGACAATCCTTACGTTGATGGGCGTGGAAATCCCGGCGGAAATGACCGGCGAGGTACTTTTAAAATAAGGTATGAATCGTGTAAGTATCAAAATAGGGAGCCTGGCATTATTGCTTGGGCTCCTTTTTTCTTGTTCTGAAACAATAGATGAAGGCAGAGGCGGTTCAGGTCTACCACTAAAATATTTTCCTCTGGGCGATTTTTTGCAGGATCAACTATCGCAACTTGACGGGAAAGAAGTCCATAAGGTACTACGTATCGGAGATGATCGGCGCGAAGTAGTGCGGCAACGATTGGACAGGGAAGGATGGGGCAAGGAGCTTGAGCTTTTTTTACAGGCGGATCTCAATAAGGCGTCATTAATGGACTCATACACCGTTGACGAAACAGCAGATCGACTCACCCATAGGCTGAAAGATGGAGAGCCTGGCGATGTGCGTGAAATGGTGATACGCCGGGAAAACGGTAGGGTCCTGGATATTTCCTTTGCCTATAAAAAGGATTCCTATTTTTACCTTTCGGAAGGTACGGGGACTCTCGAGATCCATCCAGAGAGCGGACTGATTCAAGGCTATACCGTAATTGGAAGGCAAAAGATCTGGTTTTTGCCTACGAACACGATGGAAGTAACAGCAAGGGTAACGCCATAGACCCTGCCTAGGCAAAGGCAAAGAAGACCAGCCAGGTGATAAACAAAATCGGCAGTAGGATAGGGATAGAATACCGGATAACGTATCCAAAAAAGGATGGCATTTTTATCCCACTTTGCTCTGCGATCGACTTTACCATGAAGTTGGGGCCATTACCGATATAAGTCATTGCCCCAAAGAAAACCGAAGCAACGGAGATAGCCATCAGCTGAAAAGCCGAGTCTGGAAATTGATTTGCTGCGAATGCCTTTACTTGTTGGATGTTGCTTATTTCAGTGCCTTCAGAAGCCATTGCTGCCGCCAAAAAATTCAGGTAGGTAGGTGCGTTATCCAAAAAACCCGACAATAGGCCTGTGCCCCAGTACAGCGTGTTGTGGGTAATCAATGCGGCGCCTTCCGGAGACTTGGCAAATTGCCCCACCAGCTCCAGTGCCGGCATCATCGTGCCAAAGATACCGATGAAAATAAAGGCAACTTCCCGGATTGGCTCAAAGTTAAACTCATTGCCCTGTATGGCCTTTTTATCGGCAAATTTAAACGATAAATAGGCTACCGAGAGCATTATTGCCTCCCGAATAAACGAAAATTTTTGTCCGTCGTAGTGAATTGCCGGTACCCAATCCAACACATTGGGATCCAAAAAAACCGATACGATAATCACCAGTAGCCAAAGAAAGTTTTTGGAGCCTATCAGGGTTATTTTGTTGCTGTGGGTTATCGGTTCGGTGGTATCGGGTTCCCCCGCTTGGCCAAATTTCCGGTCTACCACATAGAACAGTATCGACAATATGGTCAGGGCAAGTACCCAAGCTGGCCAGTTATGTTCCAAGGTCCAAAAAAACGGAACTCCTTTCAGAAAGCCCAAAAATAGGGGCGGGTCACCTATAGGTGTAAGGGAGCCGCCGATATTACTTACCATAAATATAAAGAATATGATATGGTATGGCTGTACATGATGCCTGTTTAGCCGTATAAACGGACGGATGAGCAGCATAGAGGCGCCCGTGGTACCGATCAAGTTGGAGATCAACGCGCCGATTACCAGCAGCGAAACATTTGCCAGCGGGGTGGATTTTTTGTCCACGTCGATAAGTATACCCCCCGAAGCGATAAAGAGTGAAGCCAATAAGGCGATAAACTGTATGTATTCAGCCAACGCATGGACTGGCCCATGCACGTTATGCAAAGCAAATAGGTAGTAGGCGATGACCGCCATTGCCAGTCCTACGGCGATTTTGGGGTAATTATGGTGCCAGAAATGCTCGTAGAAAAGAGGCCCGGTGGCGATCATGAGCAGTAGCGCCACGAATGGGATAACAAGCCATCCAGGAGCATGGGCATGATGTTCTTCTACTTCGTTGGAATCGAGGGAAGTACCATGGATCGTTACAGATGCATCTGCCAGCATTGGGGCAGCTGATGCGGTAGTAGAAAGCGTTTCAGATGAGTTGGTTGCCTCTGCGCTCACCGTAAAGGTGACAGGAAAGAACAAAAGTCCCAAAAGCAGGGTACATGAAGCAATGAAAATCTTCATCAACTAAGTTTATTAGGTTGGTGTAATTCGCGGGAAAGTTAGGTCAATGGTTTGGGATAGGAAAACAAATTCCAACGTTTAATCACCCTAAGCTACTTATTTTGCATTATATAGAACAACTATTTTGATAGATGGGGACTAAATTTTTGAAAAGGCTGTGATCTAAGTGGTTAAAATCACAGCCTTTTTGATACAGAGAGGTCGAAGCGTTTACCTCGATACCGGGGCAGCCGAGTCGGCTAAATGACCTGATTGAGCGCAATTTCGAGAGCGTTTTGCGCTATTTTGGTTTTTTGTGGGTTCGTTTCGTGTGTTCGCTTTAGGGCTTTTGCTACTGTTTTGCTGATATCTTCAAAAATGGCCTGATCTGTTAGGGCAGCTTTTTCACCCATAAGATAGGCGTTTAGGCGTGCCATGCCGGAATTGGAGATAAAATCGGGAATAAGCGAAATCTTGTTGTCTGCCATGATTCCAATCGGGCCCAGAAATATATCATCTTCGGCGAATGGGATATTGGCCCCGCAGGTAATCAGTTCTACCCCACCTGCTAGCAATCGGTTTACCTGCTCTTTTGTGATCAATCGCGAGGCTGCAGCCGGAATGAAGATATCTGCCTTCACGTCCCAGATACGCTGGGAAACCTCCGCATAAGGGATGAGATTTTCCGCAACTAGACGGTTATTTTCCTTGTTTAGGAAGAGTGTTTTGACCTCCTCCAGTGAAAAACCCTCGGTGTTGATCAATCCCCCTTCCAAGGAATGGATTCCTACTATTTTCACGCCCTCCAGCGCAAGGAAACAGGCAGCCGATGCGCCCACGTTCCCCCATCCTTGGATGATGGCCCGCTTGCCTTTCAATTTTCCTCCCCATAGCCGATAGTAGTGCTTAATGGATTCTGCAAGTCCATACCCTGTAATCATGTCTGAAACGGTGTGGCGTTTGGTTCCATCGGGAGCATATTTTGGATCCTCTATGATCTTGCCCATTCCCTGTCGTAGCTGGCCAATTTTCCTGATTTTTTCGGGTTCCGCTGCTTTGTAGTGGCCATTTACGACGCCTTCTTGGGGATGCCAAAGGCCATAGTCTTCGGTAATGGGCAATATTTCAGTTCGCTCGTCCACGTTTAGGTCCCCCATCGTTCCGCAGTAACTCTTCAGGATGGGCATAACCACTGCATACCATCGTTTCAGTACCTCCGCTTTTCTAGGGTCCTTTGGGTCAAAATTGATTCCGGACCTGGCACCGCCTATGGGAGGTCCAGATACGGTGTATTTGATTTCCATTGTTTTGGCCAGCTCGATCACATCTTGCTTGTCGATGCCTTTTTTCATACGTGTTCCCCCGCCGGCAGCACCATTTCGGAGAGAGTTTATGACGAGCCAACCTTCTGCCTCGGACTCGCTGTCACTCCATTCAAATACGATTTCAGGTTGTTTGTTTTCGAACTTTTTTAATATTTCCCGCATGTTTTAGAAAATTGGTTTATTGTTGTCTAAGAAATCAGTCCAAAAAGGGTGCCGCCGCAGCTGTCTTTCGATGCTCCGGTAACCGATGCCAGGCAGTTTGGGCGTCCAGTAAGGCGTAATACACCCAATAATGCAAAGATCAACGCTTCTTTGAATTCAACCAAATGAGCAGATGGTACCGTGATTTCTACGTGGCCCTTTGTCTTTTCGCGTAATTGGTGGATGAAAAAGGCGTTATAAGCGCCACCACCCGTACAAAGCAGTTTTCCATTCCCTTGTTTCCCGTTTTTGATGCTTGCCGCTACCTGATCTGCCATATGTGCTGAAAGGGTTGCAAGCAGATCCTGATCCCCAACGCCGCTGTTTGTTACTAGCGGGAGGAAGTCCCGATCAATCTGTTCCCTTCCAAGTGATTTGGCACCTTGGACTTGGTAGTAGGGAAGTTCGTTCAGTTGCTTAAGCAGAAGATGGTTTACTACGCCTGCTTCGGCCAACCTGCCGTCCCGGTCAAATGGATGACCCAGCTTGTTGGCAAAGTGATTAAGCAGTAAGTTGAAGGGAGATACATCAAAAGCCACCTGGCGACCATCGACTTGATAGGAAATGTTCGCAATGCCGCCAAGGTTAAGGCAAAAATCATATTCGGGAAACAGCAGCTTGTCGCCGATCGGTACGAGCGGAGCACCCTGACCGCCCAGCCGAACATCCAAGGACCTGAAGTCATTGACGACCGGCACCCCGCAAGCTGCGTAAAGGCTCCAACCATTTCCGATCTGCATAGATAGGCAGTTTTCCGGCTGGTGAAATACCGTATGGCCATGAGAAGCGATTGCCAGCGGTGCAAATTTGGTCTTTTTGCAAAAGGCGGCCACTTCCTCTCCCATCCATTTCCCAAAATCAACATCCAATACTGCTAAATCAATGGCACTGAGCAGGTGACAAGTGGAGAGGTTTTTCCCCAATTTAGTGGGGAACGCGCTCGTTTCCGCGGCATGAATTCCATAGTTCCATGTCGAAGATGTTTCTTCAAAGGTAACGGCAACCATATCCAATCCGTCGCAGGACGTGCCTGACATCAAACCGATCATGGGGTAAATTCGGGGTTGTTCCATAGGGTTAAATTATGTTAAAAGCACCCACGTAAAGTTAAAATTATTTTAGCGTAACCGAATACCTTTTTGAAAATGCCTAATTTTACCCGTCGTTGTTACGGCCTAATCTAACGGGAATTTTCGATTTTGGATTACTTCATTGTTGATATTGGAAACAGTAGGATCAAGGGCGCCCATTTTAGGGATAACGCGCTGCGGGAAGAATGGAGTATGACCGCTATCTCTGAATTAAACCGTTTGGCAGACACCCTTGTGTTTGAAAGGGCACTGGTAAGTTCTGTGAAATGGCGAAAGGATGAATTAGAGGCTTCGTTGGGTTTTCCTTTTGTTTATTTCGATTACGAAACCGGATTACCTGTAAAAAACTGCTACGAAACTCCCTTCACGCTTGGCCTCGATAGGATTGCGGCGGTGATAGGCGCGCGCTGTTTTAAGCCCGAAGGCCCCCTGCTTGCGATTGACCTGGGCACGTGTATTACCTATGAATTTTTGGATTCGGACAACTCATATTTGGGAGGAGGCATTTCTCCGGGTATCCAACTGAGGGCAGAGGCGATGCACCGGCATACCGCCCGATTGCCGCTGGTTGAATGGCCAAAAGATGGTGTGCCATTGATAGGTCGGAATACCAGATCCTGTATGCAATCGGGGATGTATTATGGTGTACGACACGAGGTTTTTGGTATGATCCAATCCTACTCGGCAGCCTATCCTGGCCTGGGAGTCTATATTTGTGGAGGAGATGCCAAATACTTTGAAAGCTTAACAAAAGAACACATATTTGTAATCCCCAATTTGGTCCTTTATGGGCTAAATCGAATTTTATCTTACAATGTCGAAAAACTACGCGCGTAATTTGGTAAGCCTATTGCTAGGTTTATTTTCTATACAATCCAGCTTTGCACAGTCTACTTCTTCTACCTATAGCTCCCTTGGCATAGGGGAATTCAACAACTCCGGATTGACCCAAAACCAAGCGATGGGTGGTATGGGGATCAGTTACGGAAGTAGTTTCAGTGTCAATAACGTGAACCCCGCGATATCGATCAAGAACTACGCATACAGCTTTCAGGCTGCACTGAACTACAATACCTTGGATGCTGCGACGTCTACGAGTTCGGACAGAGTAGATGGTGGTGGGCTTAGTTATGTGACCATGTCGTTTCCGCTTATTCCGAGGAAATGGTCGATGGGGTTGGGGCTTAATCAGGTAACTGGTGTTGACTACAATCTTTCCTATTTGGGGCCTGTGGTAAATTCGGACCTGCTTTCGAGAAACAACATACAGGGCAGGGGAGGCTTAAGTGAAGTTTATCTACAGACCGGCTTTCAAGTGGTCAAGAACCTAAGTTTGGGTATTCATGGCTCTTACCTATTTGGGTCAACCATTCGGACCAATCAGTTGGAACTGTTGAATCCCGAGTCTTTGCCCATTGGGATATCATCGGAATATTACGAACGTATGACCTTCAGTGACCTAACTTTTAAAGGTGGGCTGTATTACATGGCTAAAATCGGAGACCGGAAAGTTTTAAATTTGGGTGCCATTTATCATCTTTTTGGGGACATTAACGGAAAAGAATTTGCTAAAATGGCAGAATTGGGGCAGTCTGCGATCCCAAATTCTCCTGGAAACGTGCTTCGAGACGACGAACCGGGCAGCATCCACATACCGCAGCGGTTCGGTTATGGGGTTTCTTACGAGAAAGTTGATAAATTTGTTGTAGGTCTGGAAATGCAGCATCAAGATTTCAGCCAGTTCAGAGGATTTAATCCTGGTGAAAGCTCACTGACCAATTCCTTTAAGGTGAGTTTAGGTGGGCAGTACGTGCCAAATCCTTATTCTATCGAAAGTTTGTTTGACAGGATAACCTTTCGTTCAGGGGTGGAATTCGAAAAATTGCCCTACTTTATAAATGATACGGAGATCAATGATATTGGCATAAATTTTGGAGCATCTATTCCTGTATACTCGATGTCGCTATTGAATTTGGCGGTGAAGGTAGGAACAAGAGGAACAGTCGATAATGGCTTGATACGGGAGAATTATTTTAAAGTATCTTTGGGAATTTCAATAAATGATAATAGTTGGTTTTACAAAAAAGTATTTGAATGATGTGGACAAACATGAAATTTAAATGGGGGCTAGTTGGTTGTCTATCCTTATTGATGGTAGGGATCGCCGGAGCCCAAGACGGATGGAACTGGCCCGCGGATCCCGCTATGGAGAACAAAGCCAGAGAGGTAAATGCCGCCTACACGGATTACAAGCGTTCTGAAGAATTTCTGAAAGCCAAAGACGGATTACATTGGTTGTTGGTCAATGTCCCCGAACTCAATGAGTCGCTCTACATCAACGGTGTTGACATTTACGCAGGCGCGGCAAAAGAGGCCACCGATCCAAAGCTACAGCGCATTTACCAAGACTCGGTTATGATCGTTTACGAATTGAGAAATAAATTGTACGACAACGAGTCCAGGTGGATTGCAAACAAGGCTTATTACGCCTACAACTTTTACAAAGGAGAAAAGGATAAAGTTTCGGTAGCTACTGATGCGTTTGCCCGGGTTATCGAATTGAATGGAACCCTCTCCTTTCAGTTGGTGCCCGCGTATTTCGATGCGGTATACAGAAACTTCGCCTACAACAAGGCCTACACGCCGGAGCAACTGTTGGAGATATATGAGAAGTTGAACGCGATCTTGGTAGAAGCTGAAGGTCAGGGCAATGACGTAAGCAGCCAACGCGGAATCATGGAGCAGCTTATCGTAGCCATGGATATCATCGATTGTGAGTTCATAGCGAATATATTGGGTCCCAAGCTAAAAGCAGAGCCTGACAATATGAAACTTGCCCAGCAGGTATTCCAATATTCTGTGCAACAAAAGTGTACTTCTTCCGAAACATTCCTTTTTGCTTTGGAAGTAATAGACAACAACGATCCTACCTTCTCCACCTCTCAGGTACGGGGCTTGCGGTATATGCAAAACTCTGAGTATGCCAAGGCTGGCGAGCTGTTTGAAAAAGCACTTACTTTGGCTACAACAGATGCGCAGCGCGCAGAGATCCACTGGGACATGGCTAAGGTCCATGCAAACTTGGGAAGGAAATCGCAAGCTAGGTCTTCGGCCCTGAAAGCAGCCGAGATGAACAAAGAGAGGGAAAAGGATGCATATAGCTTTGTAGGGGGACTTTACATGAGCTCATACAATGATTGTAGAGGCGGTCAAAGCCGCGTTAAGGATTACGCCTTATTTATCGCAGCCTATGATGCCTACGCCCGTGCCGGGGATTCAGCCGGGATGGCAAATGCAAAATCCCGGTTCCCATCCAAGGAAGAACTTTTCACCGAAGGTTTCCAAGTGGGTGAGACCATGTCGGTCGGATGCTGGATTGGTCAGTCTGTGACCTTGGCAACCCGTGACTGATCCAAAGAAAAGTTAAGAGGAGTATATTCAGCAAGGGGCGGTTAGATACCGCCTTTTGTTTTTATATTTGGATATGTTTTTGAGGAATTCACGTAGTTTGCCCTTTGTGTTGCTGGTTTGTTGTGTGGCATATATCGGCTGTAGGGAAGATGTGGATAAAAGTCAGTTGGCGTTTTACGAAGGCCCCACTCGGGTCGGCTTTGACATTGTATTGCACCACAGTGACTCCGCCATCGTTCGCACTAAGCTGACGGCGGAGAAACAGTTGGAGTTTCGTAATGGCAACAATGAGTTTCCCGATGGGATAGTTATCCATTTTTTTGATAAGGACGGTGTTTTGTCCACTACCATTCGGGCCGATAGAGGCTTTTACGAAAAGAGGACCAACCTTTACCGAGGGGAAGGCGATGTGCGTGTTCATAACATTCTAAAAGACCAGAAGCTGAATTCGGAAGAGCTGTTCTGGGATCCAAGCAAGAAGAAAATTTATACAGAGAAATTTGTGACGGTCGAAGAGCCGGATAGAATCATACGTGGTACCGGAATGGAGGCAGACGAAGGCTTCAACGACTATACATTTACCAAAGTAACGGGAATTATTGACAACGCACTTTAGATGCCGACCTCTGGCATGTGAAAGGCCTTAGAAAAAAGTGCTCGAAGAAGGGATTGATTACCTGGACATTTCCCGTCCGACCGGAGTCATCCGGGCACACCTTGACCATTAAAAACACGATTTAAATATATGAAGTTGCTGGATTACCTCATATTGCCCGCTGCGGCGGCTCTTGTGATTATCGGTGCCCACCTTACCATGACCCAAGGGATTGGTGCCGCCTATCCTGTTCTTATGTTTGCAGTGGCTTTGTTGTTTTGGTTTATGTACCGAAAGCGCCTGCGGGCCGAGGACGTTGATAAACCGGAAACTACCAATACTAAGAAAAAGAAATCCCGTCGCTAAATGGAAACCCAATACCTGGTATTCGTTTTGGTAAGCCTGCTCTTTTCGGCGCTATTTTCCGGTTTGGAGATTGCGTTTGTTTCGGCCAACCGGCTGCACATCGAGTTGCAAAGCAAGCAAGGGAAACTATCCGGAAAGATTCTTTCCGGGTTTTTGAAAAACCCCAGCCACTTTATAGGTACCACCCTGCTGGGAAACACGATATCGCTCGTGCTATACGGTATTTTTATGGCCTATCTGTTGGAACCGCCTATTCAACACCTCCTTCCCGATACCCTGAATAATCAACCCGTATTGCTTGTCGTGCAAACGCTGGTTTCCACTGTAGTGGTGCTTATTACCGCGGAATTTTTGCCAAAGAGTATCTTTAGACTCAACCCAAACTACCTGCTATCGGTTTTTTCCCTACCCTTTGCGTTGATTTACTACCTGCTCTATCCTGTGGTTTGGTTTGTCGTGGGGCTTTCGAAGGTGTTCCTTACCAAGGTGCTCAACCTGGAATACGCGGAGGATAAGCCAGCATTTGAAATTACCGATCTAAACAGTTTTATTCAGCACAATCTGGATCCACAAAGTGAGGACGGAAAGTTTGAGATAGACACCAAGATTTTTGACAACGCCGTCGAATTTAAAACAGTGAGGGTTAGAGAATGCATGGTGCCAAGGACAGATCTGGTGGCCATTGAGGAAAACGAGGATATGGCCGATCTCAAGAGGGCTTTTATTGATAGCGGTCACTCTAAGATCATTGTATACCGGGATACCATCGACGATGTAATCGGCTACTGCCACCACCTTGAATTGTTCAAAAAGCCAAAGAATCTCGTGGAGATCCTTACCCCCATCATTATCGTTCCCGAATCTGCGCTGGCCAATGATCTATTGGTCCAGTTTATCAAAGAGCGGAAAAGCCTGGCGCTGGTAGTGGATGAGTTCGGGGGAACCAGCGGTATTGTCAGTATGGAAGACATCATCGAGGAGATTTTTGGAGAAATAGAAGATGAATACGACAACGATGACCTGGTTGAGCAGCAGCTTTCCGATTTTGAATTCCTGTTGAGTGGCAGACATGAGATTGACTACCTCAACGAAAAGTTCAATTGGAATCTGCCTTCCGGCGATTTTGAGACCCTGGCCGGACTAATCCTTTCGGTGACCGAAAGTATTCCCCAAAAAGGAGAGACAGCTACGTTTGGGCCATTTTTGTTTACCGTTATGTCCAAACAAGACAACCGAATTGATACGGTAAAGGTCAAGATCAACGCTACCTAGGAGCTAAATACTTGATTTATTGATTGAGGTTTATTTTGAATTTAACGGGATATGTAATTATTTTGCGACACTTCAAAAAATAGGAGAATGGCATTAATAAAAGAAATAAGACAGAGAACAGGTCTTGCTATCGGTGTAATCGCGGTTGGGCTAATATTTTTCCTTGTAGGGGGGGATATTTTGGGGCCGAATTCGATGATTCTGGGTAGTGGGCGAACCACCGTAGGAGAGATAGCCGGTGAGAAGATCTCCTACGAGGAATACGTTCAGAAAATAGAGCAGGCAAAGTTCTCGTTTCAACAGAATACCGGAAGAAACCCTTCTGAAAACGAGCTTTATAGTATCCGTGAGCAGGCCTGGCAGGCACTGATCGTGGAGAAGGTCTTTTCCGCAGAGTACGAGAAGCTAGGCCTTACCATTTCGGATGAAGAACTGATAGACATGGTGTCCGGCAAGAACATCATTGCTGAACTCAGGAGAGAGCTGACCAACCCCCAGACGGGTGAGTTTGACCGGCAACAGTTGTATGCCTTCCTTCAGTCGTTGGATAATGCGGATCCACAGCAGCGCCAATTTTGGGCGCAGCAGGAACGGTTGTTTGCAGACTCGAGACTTCGGGTGAAATACGACAACATGCTTGCGTTTTCAGAATACGCAAATACCGCGGAGGCTCGGCTTCAACACAAAATGGCCAATACCATTGCGGAGGTTGACCATATCCAGATTCCCTATTATGTTATCTCCGACACCGCTGTCTCAGTATCAGACAACGAGCTTAAGAGTTTTATCAGCAAAAATAAGGGACGTTTTAAAGTCGATGCTAGCAGGGATATCGATTATGTGACCTTCAGCTTGAGGCCAAGTGCAGAGGATTCCCTCGCGGTGCTGTCGGATATCCGGGCACTAACCGAGCAATTGAGAAGTTCGGAAAACGATTCGGTTTTTGTACTTCGAAATTCAGAAGCAACCAACGCATTTCGTACCATCCTTCCGGGCGACGCCCTGCCGGTGAATTTGACGGCAAATGTCGAGGAGCCGGAGGTAGGTATGGTTTACGGCCCGTTCCTTACCGATCGTTCGAGCTACGTCTCCTATAAAATTACCGATCAGTTTGAGGGTACTCCCCGTATGCGCGCCAGCCATATTTTACTTTCTACGGAAGGACTAGAGGGAGCGGCGAAAGCAGAGGTTCGTGCAGAAGCCCAGCGAATATTGGACGAGATTAGAGGTGGGGAGAATTTCTTTTTTGCCGCACAGCAATATGGTCAGGACGGAACCGCCCAGCGGGGTGGCGATTTGGGTTGGTTTGCCAAGGATGATTTTATTGAGGAGTTTGCGGAAGCCGTGTTTTCCGTTCGATCTACCGGGTTGATCAACAGGTTAGTTGAAACAGAATACGGGTACCATATAATTGACGTTACAGAGTTACCCCAAACCCGTACTACGAAAGTAGCGGTTTTGGAACTCGAACTGATAGCAAGTGATGCCACCAGAAACGACGTGTTCAGAAACGCTGATATGTTTGCGGCCAACTCATCCAATGCCAAATCATTCCGCGAGAATGCAGAAAAGGAGAGTTACCAGGTGTTGCGCGCAGCCGCAGTCGGATCTTCTGCCAGATCGCTTAACAATTTGACTGGCGCTAGGGAGATTGTACGTTGGGCATTTACGGAGGCTTCTGTAGGTAAAGTATCGCAGGTGTTTGAACTGGACGACGCCTATGTGGTGGCTTTGGTAGTAGCAGAAACCGGCGAGGGCCTTGCCGACCTACGCGATCCAATCACCCGTGAGCAGGTGACCATGGAAGTAAGAAACGAGAAAAAGGCAGCACTGATCATTGACAAGATTAAAGGCCTGGAGACGCTAGAGGCAATAAAAGAAGTATTCCCGGATGCATCCCTTGGATCTACTCCGGATTTGAGAATGAATTCTACCGTTATTCCGGGTGTCGGCTTTGCGCCACGGGCGGTGGGAGCTATTTTCGGCATGAATACCATCGGTAAGCTTTCCAAGCCCATTCGTGAAGACATCGGTGTAATCGTAGCCCAGGTAAATACATTGACGCCGGCACCGGATATTGCTGATTTTACCCGGTACCAAAACGAGATTACTACCAACGCATCTCAGCGGACGAGCTATATGATCATGATGGCGATGGAGGAGCTTGCTGATATCAAAGATTATCGCTATAAATTCTTTTAGGAGAAGGCGCCTAGAAAAATCCCATTTTCAGAAGGAAATGGGATTTTTTTGGTGTGCCGTGCATGTTAACTAACTAGGTGGTGAAAG
>NZ_AQHR01000010.1 GCF_000390185.1 Lunatimonas lonarensis
GTTTGTGGATCTATCATGCCCGCAAAGATCCAAACCATTTACCCGAAAAAACAGATGGGGATGGGCGGCTGCTTACAATTGAGTGATTGTCTGAAACCTTAATACTGTCGTTTACTTTCATAAATTTACATGTTTTAGTTTTCTATGCTGGCCAGCAATCGGGTCACGCAGGGAAATTTACTCACTGTATTTATTATTTAAAAGCGGCGTTCGTGATTCCCAATTCACCCCTACCTCCGCACAGAACTCCTGACGCGGTAGGACAGGCTGGTGGGTAAAAAATCCTCCATCATCCGGCTCTTCTTGGGTAAGATACCGAATGTTGGGCAAAATTCCAATGCGAAAACAGGCCTGGAGAGCACTTGCCTTGGCGTTTCAGCCACTTAACCGCCGCCATTTTGTTCAGTCACTTCTATTATTTGAGCCATTTGAGCAGACGTTAGTTGAGCTGGTTCCATGGAGACCATCCTGTACTTTGACCCCAACTCGCCGCCACCGGCCATCAACCAAAAACGCAACGCCTATGAACCCCATTAGCATCCGGATTCGGCCGGTACGGAACAGCGCGTGCCTGCACGGCAGAAAACACCCAAAACACCAAAAAACAAGGTAAAGTCACACAACAAAACCACTCAGAAAGCATAAAGAAAAGAAACAACCAGTCAAAATGCCGCAGAACCAACGCCCGGCAGCACCATTTTTCATACGACGGAAACCACCCAAACTTTTCAATCCCCATAGATACCTTCCCACAAAAAACCCGCTACGCTTCTGTCAATTAGACCACTGAGCTTGTCGAAGTGCAGGCTAAGCCCGAAATTCCGCTGCGCTCCACTTCGGTTTAGCCCTTGTATGTTAGCGGCTGATTTATATCCAGTATTTTTGTCCCGATACTTCACAAATGTGTTTATAGGTAGTTCTGTCAAGTTTATCCAAGAAGTCCTTAATGTTTTCAAAGTTTCGTTTTACATCAACAAATGTCAAGTCTGTTGATTCTTGATGAGCAATTGTTTCTCTTACATCAAGAAAGGAACGTAATAAAAGTTCATAGTCCTTCCCTCCAATTCTATTTGTCTCAGCAAAAATATTTTTAATTCCTAGTCTATTGAATAGGATTTTTATGTTTTTCGGTGAAGGATACTTCTTGTCATTCACTATTGTCTTTGGGTCAATATGATTTGTTAAGATAACATTGTCGTCAACTACGGAATAAATATGGGAATTCGTTACATTAAGTCTCTCTAGCACTTTTGTCTCATCTCTGTTATGTATAAATCCTTCATAAATTGTCCTTTGTCTATGGAAAAGGGAGAAAGTTCTTGGATTGAGAGGAATTTCAGAAAGTGTTGCTCCATTTGAACGATACCTAAAAAACATATCTTCAACGAAAACTCTTAAATATTCTTCTAGTGAAGAGCATAGTAAAACAATGGAAGACTGAAAAATCATATTCTTATGGTCATATGACAATATGACGTTCCTGTAAGAAATTTGTCTTGCAAGGGAAAGAAGTTCAGAATATGTTGTCTCAAAATCTCTCCTTGCTCTGCTCTTAGAGTATGGCATAGCTTAAAGAAGATTTTTAAGAAATTCTTTGTATTCATTAATTCTACCTACGACAGAATTCTTATCTGTTGTTCCTGAGGATATGAATTTATTAAAATCTTCACTTTCAATAAATTTTTGATTTTTAGAAATGAAGTTTTTATTTGCCAAGGCTTCTATTTTTTCTTGACTTGGATTTAATTCATAAAATGAAATCATTTGAGCATCATAAAGAGCTGCATTAAATTTTGCATTCTTCAATGACTCGTCATATGTTTTAAAGGCGTATTTGTGAAGCGCTGAATTTACCGTGTTAAGAGTATTTCTAAAATCATTCTCACATTCAATAAGTTTTCCGGCATTGGCATTCCTATTTGCTTCACTGTAACCATTCAAGAACGCGACTAAAGGTTTAGTGTAATTTCTCCAGTTTTCTGCGAGAGAAAGAAAACGCAAAACAAGTTCATCAGACTTCATTCTTTTGTCTGCCTTATTTAATGTTAGTTCTCTAAATGTTTTATCATTTCCAAGCTTTTCAAGTAACTCCATAAATGGGCCTGAATGAATACCGTGTCTTAACTCGTGTGAGTTTAGTTTTACAGAACCCGTATTAAGTCTTTCAAAGACATCAAATTTTATTTGAGGGTGGGTGTCTTTTAAAATGACGATACATCTAACTGTTCTATTTTGAATATGCCTTTGAAATCTTGGGTCAAGTTCGGAAAATTTAAAACCTTCAAGCTCGGGATAAGCGGTTAAGCCACGTAATTCAAAATCGTCTGCCAAGTATAACTTAATGCTATTCAATCTTTGGTTTCCATCAATTACTGCCAAGGTCTCATCTGGGTTTTGGCTAAGAAAGATTACAGGAATTGGACAATTGATTATTAATGACTCAATAAGTCTAGAAGCTTGCGCTCTATTCCAAACATAGCCCCTTTGAAACTCAGGAATAATAATGTGTCCATTCTTGAGATAATCAATTAGTGAAGAAACTGTAAAATCATACGTTTCAGTATTTAATCTCCTTTTGTCAGGGGGAATATTTAGTATGTCAAGATTTATTTCTTCAACTTCTGGAAATAACTTGTCAGCTAGTTTTGTCGATTTATTTTTTTCAATCATAATGTCTATTTTTTGTTTGAGGAGCCGTTGTCAAAATTTGACGCTAACGGTCGGCAGCTAAGAAACGTGGGGCATTTCAGGGCTATTATCTGTCGGCCTTAAGTGATGTTTGATTGGTGAACAAAACTTTCGCTTACCAATGACCGCCCCATGTTTTCTTAGGTGCTGTTGTATGCCGTTATTCAATTTTAACCCAATCAGATATTTTGATTTTACCATCTTTTATATTAACCTTAAAATCCTTCCCATTTGCAGAATATACAGGTTCATATTCTATTTTTTCATAAGATGTAACTGTCCACCATACAGAATCTGCAATACCATTAATTGAAATTACCCAATCTTTAACTCCTTTTTCAAAGTTTACTTTTTTTGCTAAGCTTAAAGCATGATTATAGTTTAAAAAAATATTTTCATGCGAAGCTCCTTTGAAATAGTCAAGAATATTCTGCCTTGTTATTTTAGTATTGTATTCAGTTTCGACAATTTCGCCATTTAAAAAAATCAAAATCATATTTCTAGATGTGTCTTTGGAAAATTCTGTTTTGATTTCAAATGCTCCCATATCCAATACAGACTTATATAAACCTTTAAACTCAAGGGTATCCTTCAAAAAACTTTCACTAAATGTTTCAATCAAAAAATTCTCTGCTAACTGAATTTTTTCTCTCTGAAAATCAGAAATTTCTTTACTATCACTTTCTTGTCCAAAGCTTTTTACAAAGGTCAGAATAAGAATTATTAGAAGAGTATACTTCATGGGTTCTGCATTGGTTCCTTTAATGGCATACAACTTATTATAGGTCTGGTTTGGCCAGACCCTTCTCGCTTTTTATTGCCGGATTGGTCTGGTTTGGTTACCTTCTATCTCGTCGCCGCTTACAAGGTAATTCCTATCTCCCCCATGGATCCCAACAACCTTCAGCGAAATCCGCTGCCTACAGCTACCGATAAAGATAGGGTTTAATTTTCATGCAAAAAATACCCTGTTCGGGGTAATTTTCGGTTCTGGAGACGTAGGATTTAAGACGTAAGGCGTAAGACTTAAGAATTTAGACCTCGCAAAATTTACCACCCAACATCCTTTCCAAAACCATAAATCCGAAGCGATCCTACCCTCCCGAACGTAACCCAATATATCGCCGAAGGCATACCCGCCTGCCGGCCAGGCAGGTATCCACCTATATCGCGCAGCATGTATCGTTTGAATATCGCGCAGCATATATCATTTTCAAGACTCAACGAATTTCCTCCATAATGCACTGAAAACCAGCGGCCACTTCGAGGAGCTCTCCGGTGAGGTCGGCGAGGTATAGGGGATGCTGTTCGAGTACGTCGGCTTCTATATCAAAAAAGCGACCGTCGTCGTATAGCTTGTACCGCTGATTTCTTACAAAGACCCCGTTGGAAAATCGGCCCCACTTGGGATTGTAATACATGTAAATATGGGACTTGGGATTTGCTGGTTTACCCAATACCTGAGGCAGGAAACTCCGTCCATCCACCTGCTGGGAGTCGGGTAAGGCTATTCCCGCTGCCTCTGCCAAGGTGGGCAAAAAGTCGCTGAAATCCACCAAATCACGGTTCACCACCCCAATCAATGAGCGGCCTTTCCAATAGGCGATCAGCGGCACCCGGGTTCCGCCATCCGTCATATTGCCCTTGTCCCCCTTTATCACGCGGCCATCCTGCATTTTGGAATAAATGTTCACATGGGTGCCGTTGTCACCGGTGAAGATCACCAAGGTATTGTCTGCCACGCCGGTTTCTTCCAGTTTATCCATGATTTTCCCTATGATCTTATCCGTATAGGCCACCATGTCTCTAAAATAACTGGTATCCTGAAGATCCCGCTTGTCCGGATCTTTCCAGTCCTCACTGTCGGGTGTGGGCACAAAGGGGTCATGCACCAAGTTCATGGGGTAATACACAAAAAAGGGACGATCCTTCTTTCGATCGATAAAATCCAGGATAAATTCCGAAATGATCTGCGAACCGTACCCATTTGCGTCTCTCGGAAGGGCCTTTCCGTTTTGGACCAGCAGCGGATTGGCATAGCGCTCTCCCTCGGCACGGGTGTTGTGCAGCTGCCACAGGCAGTATTCGTCGAACCCAAAATGGTGGGGACGGCTGGTGTCCTCCCAGCCGGGAAGCTTCCCGCCGGAAATGCCGTTTAGTTGCCATTTGCCACCTATGCAGGTGGCGTATCCGGCGTCTTGAAGCAGGTTGCCAAAGGTTCTTTCAGCAGGATTCAGGTAGCCAAATGCCTCGTAATTGCGAAAATTGTGCTTTCCCGTCATGATCTTTACCCGTGAGGGCGTGCAAAGCGGCTGGGAGTAACAATGTTCGAAGCGTACCCCGTTCTCAGCCATCCTGTCCAAGTTGGGAGTCTGGTACACGGCACTTCCATAGCTACCAAGGCATTCAAAGCCCATATCATCCGCCATGATCAGAATGATATTGGGCCTGGCATTGTTCTGGCAAAAACCTAATGCAACCACAAACACCGCTAGAAAACTGAATAAACAGGCTGCTTTTATTTGATAAGGAATATGTGTAAGGGGCTATCTGAACGAAACGCCACCAAACGTTACTTGTCAAATATAGACTACTTTTTCGAAAGAAACCATTTGGCTTACTTGAGGTCGTTGTCTCTGACTTCTTGGAGCTTTGTCCGTAAGGCCTCCTGGAACTCCGCCACAACCGGCTGATACCGGGGAAGGTACGCCAGGTTATTGTATTGTTTGACGTCGTGCTGCATGTCGAAGAGCTCCATCCCTCCACCGGCATCCTCGTCGTACTGGATGTAGGCCCACTTTTGCGAGCGGAGCAAAAAGGAATGGCCCTGACCTCTCACCGACACCGAAAAGGCCATCTCCCGAACCTCCTGATCGGGGTTTTCAAGGGTTTTGACCAAGCTTTTTCCTTGCAGGTGTCCTTGCGTGGGCAGTCCGGCGAGTTCGGCCACCGTGGGATATAAATCCAACAGTTCCACCAGGGAATGGCAAACCTGGGGCTGCTGCCCGGGAACTTTGATGATCAACGGCACCCTTACGGACTCCTCCCTCAGGCTTACTTTCATCCAAAATCCGTGCTCCCCCAGATGGAAGCCGTGATCGGACGTGAATATCACAATGGTGTTGTCCTCAAGGCCTTCATCCTTTAGCGTTTTCAGCACTTTCCCAACCTGCGCATCCATGTAGGCAACCGACGCATAATAGGCTGCCACTGCCTTTTTTTCCTGCTCCTCCGACATCTTGGCGTGCTTGGTGGTGACGTAATTGATTCCCCGCTCGGGAATATCGTCCCAGTCGTTTATTACCTTGGGCGGCAGTACCACCTCCTGATAGGGAAAGGGATCAAAATAGCTTTTGGGTGCCACAAATGGCACATGGGGTCGGACAAAACCAACGGCCAGAAAAAAGGGCTGATCCTTGTGCTTTCGGATCAGCTCCGAGGCCTTCTCTGCCGTCTTACCATCCGAATGCACCAGGTCATCGCCTTCGGCCTTTACGATGGTCATCACGTTTCCGCCCTGCTTGGGCTTGAGGCTAAAGGGATTGTTCTGCACCAATTCGCTTTCGCCCTCGGCCAGCCATTCCGGCCCCTGACTGTTAAAGCGTTCGGTCCAGGAGGCAGGGTCGTCGGTACCATCCGTACCCTTCTCTATGTCTCCCGGTACGCCCATGTGGTATATCTTGCTTACCCGGGCGGTATAGTACCCATTGTCCTTAAACAACTGTGGCCACATCTGGCGGTCCGGGCCAATTTGCTCCCTTCCCGACACATAGCCAAAGGTACCTGTCCCATGGGGGTAGTACCCCGAAAGCATGGATGCCCTGGAGGGACCGCAAACGGGAAACTGGCAATAGGCGCGGGTAAAGAGGGTGCCCTCCGCCGCCAGTTGGTCAATATTCGGTGTGTGCCCCGCAGCATTCTCATAGGCGGACACCGCCGTATTCGTGAGGTCATCGGAAATGATAAACAACACGTTGGGTTTGGTGTCCCCTTGGCCGAAGCTCCATTGGGTGATAAATAAAAAAATCAGGGGTATTGAGTAAATCGATTTCATCTATTTGTCTTGCATTTTATTCATTTGATCATCTAACTCGGCAAACCCTCTGAAACAGCCCACCTGCTACTCCTGGTGATGGCTGGGGTCGGCTCCCAGCAGCCCGTTTAGGTAGTCCGCAAACGGCTCATCGGTGCCTTCTCTCTGCTGTATCAATGTCCGGTCTTTCACCTGATCGTCCGCAAGCCAGCGCACGCCTCTTTCCAAGTCTACCTCCATCTGCCCAGTGCCGGAATCTTTCAGAAACTCGCCCAGCCCCTCCACCGCAAAATATACCGCGATCAGGTCCCAACTGGGCCGCTGGTCCGCCAAGGTATGCTTAGACATATTCCAGCGCCTCGACCTTTATCTGGATAGGAATAAAGATAGCCGGTAGACCCGAGAGAGCAGCATATAAGCTTCGGAATCGATAGCGAATTTGTCATAAAAGTGCTTCATCCGGATCGGAAAGCACTTTTGAAACCACATTGTGGCTGCCTTTCAAGCTGCAATTATTGTTAACATGGTCGGTTCCCTGATCTCGAATTCCGATTTTCGTGGTTGACAAATACTATAGGTAAAAGGGAAAAGTGGCAGGCTACATCGATTTACACCCTTTTCAACTAGTGTTAGCAACCAAAAACCACCTTTCCAGAAAGGCTTTCTGGAAAGGTGGTTATCACTTTTAATATTGCCTTTGAAAACGTCTATTCCTCAGGCTTTTTTTGAAACTTCTTAACTCCCCAAGCTGTAGAGAATGAAGCAAACATCGCAAGGACAACTGCCCAGTAAAAGCCAAAGTCAGTTGGATCCGTAGACCCTATTGGATTTGTAATCATTAATACATACGCTCCAATTGCCCCTACAATAAATGAAATTAAATGAGACTTCATATCTGTCGATTTCATATTACCTCCAACAAGTTAATAATAGGGATCCTGCAACGCCACCAATTGCACCTTCAATAAACCCTGTTGCGCCGCCAAAAACAGCCCCTCCAACGCATCCTGTAGCTGTACCAAGCCCCGGAAACAAAACAGTACCGCCTACGCAACCAGCCATGCCACCTCTAACGGCACCAATTCCTCCGGTAAAAACAGCACCTGCCCATACTGCCCTCATATCCACTCTACACCGTAAGTTAGGGTTATAATCTGATTCATTTGCTAGCCCAGCTAATTTTTCTCCAATCCTCTCCATGCCGCCCCTTTCCAGAAAATCAGCAAAAGCATAAAATCCGGCACCAACAGAAAGAAGTTCGAGTTTTTCTTCTTCGGACAAATTATGGTTTTTCAACTTGCTTTGAAAATTTCTGGCAAGTGATTTTACCTTACCGTAGTCCTCAGTAATAAATAACTCATCAAGAAATTCCCTCAGAATTGTGAGTTGTTCACTACTGTATGCCATTTCCAAAATTTCCAGAAAATCAGCAGAATTGTGATCAAAATTGGTATAGTTTCTGGCTTCCTGTTTGTCTGATAAAAACGCTTCAACGTTAAAATCGCTGAGGGAAAAGTAATTTTTCTCCAAATGCTGAAATGTTTGATACTGTAAGAATTCATAGTCTAAGATTAGTCCTTTACCTCCTCCCCCTCGTAGGCTTTGATCCAAAGATTGAACGGCAACTTCCAATCCATCAAGATACATTTGTTCGAATCTTTCAGAAGCATTGGCCAAATTTAACTCCGGGTGATTAAAATCAACATCTTCCTGGCAAGAAACAAAAAGGGCAATCGCAAAGACAATTGAAATGTAGGTTTTCATAGTTTAAATAGTTAATAGTTGTGCCTACTCTACTAACATCTTTTCGGCATCCGATGACTACAGAATTATGGTAGTTAAAACTATAATAGAAATTTGTGGTAAATTTATTACCTAATTAATTAAAAACTGTAAAATAATCCTAAATTTGATCATTTTCAGTACCCTTGACTATAAAACAATATTAAAAGTGACTTAAATTTAGCAGTGTAAACATAAAATTCAAAAAAATAAAACAAATTTTTTGAATTGGGTATTCAATAAATAAACACCTTGTATGGGTATGGCGGCTGTGCCAGCATCCTCACAACCAGATTCTCGAATATCCCCTCCTCCATCTTGAGCCGGTTAAACCGGTAGGTATGTTAATTGATATACGGTTGCAGAGCTACCACTGAATGGTCGCTTCCCCAAACCCAGGCCTGGAACATCCTAATCAGCCGGTGCATAGCACTAAAATTCTCCCCCTTTTTGCCCAATTTTTCACACACCGGGTTGGGAAAATCCTTCTCCATTCCTTTGCAACCGGCCCAGCAGCCCGTCTTCACCAGCGCATCATTGCTATATGTATTCCCATAAAACTGCCGGGACTGGCCTTGGACGCCGATTCGATCACCCTGCTATACCAACATGATACGCCTCCCCGCAACTTTTCGATCCCGACTACCACAATCCTCTTTTCTGGATCA
The DNA here is from genome assembly GCF_000390185.1 of Lunatimonas lonarensis. Taxonomy (GTDB): domain Bacteria; phylum Bacteroidota; class Bacteroidia; order Cytophagales; family Cyclobacteriaceae; genus Lunatimonas; species Lunatimonas lonarensis. The sequence continues at coordinate 9,172 of NZ_AQHR01000010.1, forward strand.
CTTTGATCTACGACAAGGTAGTCCTTGATGTCATCAACCAACACATTTCCCGTATCCTTTTTGTTTTGGCTTTTTATGTACCTCAACGACTCGTTTTTCACCATCTTAAAAAGGTATCCTTCAAAATTCTGTATAGTCAATAGGGAATCTTTTTTGCCAAGCAACTTTAGAAAAACCTCTGCAACCACGTCTTCAGCCTGATCCATCCTAGGCACAAAAAGTAAAGAAAGCCTTATCAATCTGGTATGATAATGGTCAAAAAATACCGAGAAAGAACGTTCGTCGTTCCTTTCCACAATCTTTCTCAATAAGAACCTCAGTTTCAATGTGTCCATTACCACCTCAAGTTAAGGAAAAAATCAAAAACCAATATTGTCTATTCTAACAATTTGATGAATATTTCCAAAAATCAAAGCGAATCCGATTCGAAGGTTTTAGGTTTCAACCCCATTAAGGAATTATTTACTTGCGAATAGGCAACTCCAAATTAAATCTGTACCCAAAAACTCCACTCCGACTACTCCTGGTGATGGCTGGGGTCGGCTCCCAGCAGCCCGTTTAGGTAGTCAGCAAACAGCTCATCGGTGCCTTCTCGCTGCTGTATCAATGTCCGGTCTTTCACCTGATCGTCCGCAAGCCAGCGCACGCCTCTTTCCAAGTCTACCTCCATTTGTCCATTGCCGGAATCTTTCAGAAACTCGCCCAGCCCCTCCACCGCAAAATATACCGCGATCAGGTCCCAACTGGGCCGCTGGTCCGCCAAGGTATGCTTAGACATATTCCAGAGCCAATCCCGGTAGACCGTACGTACGATACTTCCCGAAGGTGCCTGCACAAGGGATTTTCCCGTCATCACCTGGGAACCCCCGTCGGAAAAGTAGGCTGGTCTCGGAAAATTCGCAATCAGATAGGCCGAATATTCCGCCGAACCATTCCGAAAGAGGTTCCAGTCCTGAAAAAACTCCTGGCTTGGATTGGCTACATTCACCCCACCCATGGCAATCCAGCGGTCTATCTTCTGGCTGACCAGCTCGTAGCCGCTCAAAGATGATACCTCATCGGGTGCTGAAACCATCAAATCATACAGGCCTTTGGTATGTCCGATGGTCACATAGGTGATGCTGTGATCCTCACTGCCAGCAAGGAGCCGCCTGTTTAAGCGGGTTTGTTCTTCAGCGTCCGTGTTGTAGATGATCCTGTTATTGAAGGCTGCCGTATCGCGGGCCAATTTTTCCGCCGTCATCTTATCCACCGGATCGCCGACGTCCGTGCCATAATAGGCGCCAATGGGTATATCCGGGCGACCGTAGTACCTATTGATTGCATCCACTATGCCTGCGCCAAAGGGAACCTTGCCGGAACTGTAAATACATCCAATAATCTCGGCCCTTCCAAGATCCGCGTACCGGTGAAGAACGGCAAAAGCACCCGCATCGTCGCAATCGGAGCCCATATCGGTATCCAGAATGATCTTGATCGGCTTATTAAGAAATGGCTCCTTTTGTTCGGCTTGCGGCGGGGCACAGGCCAACAGCAGTAGCAAAATCAAAGAGGTGGCTATTTTTTGCATAGACGTATTTTAAAAGCTAAAATAGGGAATTGACAACCTCGTGAAGGAAGGGAGCCGAAGGTTGCGCGCCCCGGCGGGTTACCGAGATCGCCGCCGCCCGCTGGGCAAAGTCGATGGCTTCCCGTATGGCCTGGCCTGCCGCCAACGCCGCCGCAAGCGATCCATTGAACACATCTCCTGCCGCAGTAGTGTCAACTGCCTGCACCGTATACCCCGGGATCATTTCCCGGTGTTGGCTATCGCGCAGGTAAACCCCTTTGCTGCCCAAGGTAATGATGACGGTTTTTACCCCCTTGCCCAGCAGCTCATCGGCGATGGCTCCAAGGTCTCCCTCTTTTGCTTCCTTTCGGCCGGTAAGGAGTGCCGCTTCGGTTTCATTGGGGGTCAAAATACTGACCTTTTCCAGCAGTCCATCCCGCAGTTCGGTGGCTGGTGCCGGATTTAGAATAAAGGGTATCCCGTTGGATTCCGCCAGCTGCGCCACCCGTTCGATGGTTTCCAGGGGCGTTTCCAGCTGTGCCAATACGATTTTGGCACCCTTAAAGGCCTCTGCCATTCCCTCCATATCCGAGGCCAACAGGTGATTGTTGGCCCCCGACGCCACGGAAATACTGTTTTCCCCATCGTCTGACACATTGATCAGCGCCACTCCGGTATGCGTTCCCGGCTGTACTTTGATGAAATCGGTGTCGATTCCGTCTTTGCGGTAGTTTTCGATGGCCTGTCTTCCAAACGCATCGTCCCCCACACAGGTGACAAAGGTGACCTCCGCCCCGGTACGTGCCGCTGCCACCGCCTGATTTGCCCCCTTGCCACCGGCGACGATGAAAAAATGGCTGCCGAGAATGGTTTCCCCGGGTGCCGGGATCCGGGGAACCTGCAAAACCATGTCGGTGTTTGAGCTGCCTACTACCAGTATTTGATTGCTCGATTTCATGTGTCTATAATTGATTTTTCAATGGTCAGAACTTGTCCCGGTTTATCGGGATGGAATCTCGCATGGCAGCCCCGGATAGCTATCGGGGCATCCGAGTGTGTGACGGCTGCGTCATGCTCGATTTCATGTGTTGGTTCGTTGGGTTAATGGTTTTGGGATGCTGCCTAGTAAATTCTGGAAACGATGATCAAGGCCAGCCCCAGCACAAAACAGAGAAACATGGCCGTAAGCAGTCCATTGACGCCCTTGGCATCTTTGAATTCCTTCCAAATAAACACGCCCCACAGGGCAGCCACGAGCGTGGCTCCTTGTCCCAGCCCGTAGGAAATGGCAAACCCGGCCTGTTCTGCGGCAATGATGTTAAAGGTCATGCCGATGCTCCAGATCACACCGCCCAACATGCCGATCAGATGCAGGCGGACGTTGCCCTTGGTAACGTAATCGGTATAGGTTACTTTTTCGCCGGCCAGTGGTTTGTACATGAAGAGGGTATTCCAGAGGAAATTGGAGACCAGCAGTCCCAGCGCAAAAATCACAGAAGCAGTATAGGGGGTGAGTTTACCCGCCTCTGGACTCACAAAATCCGTGGCCATAGACGCTGCAACAAACCGATAGAAAAACGCCATAAGAAACCCAGCCAGCAGCGAGATGGCAACGCCTTTCAACGTGGTGACCTTTGTCGTGGCGGGAATCTTTCGGTAGGCCAGGGCATTGATAACAATGGCGGTGGTCACCAAGGCCACCCCGGAAAACAATACTACCGGGTTTCCGAGGGGTGTGGCGATGTAGTTGACCAATACGCCCAATACCAGGGCAAGTCCTATCCCGATGGGAAATGCCACTGCCATACCTGCGATGGAAATGGCCGCTACGAGCAGGATATTGGCAATGTTGAAGACCACACCTCCCAAAAAGGCCGATCCCAACGCTCCGATTTCTGCTTGTATAAGGTCTGGCAAAAAACTGCGGCCCTCCGTACCTATGCTTCCGGCCGTAAATGCGAGGACCAAGGAGAGCAGTAATACGCCCAACGCGTAGTCCCAGTAATAGAGCTGAAATGGCCATTTATGGGTGGTCATCTTCTGGGTGTTGGCCCAGGAACCCCAGCAGAGCATGGTGATAATCACCATAATGACGGCCGTGGTGTAGGTGTGGATTACAATCATGGTTATTTCTTGGGTTTGGTGAAGTGGGCGACTATAACGTTTGAATGGACATTTTCCTAATTGGTAACTGGCTCATCCAGCGGGTATTTGGTAGGCTGGATAGTCAATGGATTCTTACTTTGGGGTGAAACCTTTGCTATCAAAGCTTTATTCCGGAGGCCTCAATGGCGCTCAGGTATCTGTCCCTATTTTTCAAAAACTCAAATACCACATCATGGTACGCACTGAAGCCTGGCAAAGGAATACCATTCGGTGGAACGGGATCAGTACCGTATCCGGTCTGAAACATATCGTGGTGGTAGACCGGATAGCCGCCCACTTTCCACACATTGTAGATTCTCAGCACATGATCAGTGGGCGATGTGGGATTTTTCGGGCCTCCAAATTTTGGCGTACCTCTACGGGCCGGTTCATCGTCCACTACGGGCTTTTGGAATTTGGTGAGCAGATAGCGAATTTCCATGGGGGCTATTTCCCAGTTTCTATCGTCCTCCCTAGAAGTATGGGGAGAAAGGTAATCCATTACCCTATTTTCCTCCAAGGTACCCAAAAATCCGCTATAACCGGGCGAATTGGTAACTATCCGCGCAGGATCAATCTGTTTGATCAGCTTGGCATAGGGCACCGCCCGATAGTCAAATTCATTCCAAATCTGAAATATCACATTGCGATAGGGAGACAGCTCCTTGGTCAACTCGCCCACTGCACGCTCAGACGATTGGTCATCCAGCCGGATGTTTTCATTCCAACTTTCCCTAGAGAATAAAACCAGGAGTATCACGGTTCCCGTTTCATCTGCATCCTGGACGATTTCTTTCAATCGGAGCAAATGATTTCTTTTCAGGGAACCGTCGGGCATATACATCGTCTGCCCGCTGCCTCCGTCAATGAATCCCCGGGCATTGTCCCATTGGCACCATACCCGGAGCACGTTTACCCCATACGCATTGAATTTGGCCAAGTATTCTCTTCGACCTGCTGATGTTTGGTTAAACTCCTCGTTGTAAATCGCGTTGAAGAAGCTGATCCCTGTAAAAGGAAATGGTTTCCCATTCATCAAAAAACGGGTATCCTGTATTTCAAGCAGGCTCTTGCCCTGTGAATAAGAGGCCTCAAATGAGGCCATCAGGAGGCTACACAAGCATAGAATTCGTAGGGTTTGCATCGTCTAATCATGGGTTACTGGGTTTATAAATTTGGCATAAATTAGATAAAACCGAAAACGGTAGTTGCCATTTCGACTGCCGCGAAAACAATCCGGTAATGTGCCGACTTCCCAGGTGCCTACACACAGTTTCTCAGCTTATAATATCCCGGACCACGTGGCCGCTGACATCGGTGAGGCGAAACCGCCTTCCCTGATGTTTGAATACGAGCTTTTCGTGATCTACCCCCAGCAGATGGAGCAGGGTCGCCTGGAAGTCGTGTACATGCACGGGGTTTTTGACGATGTTGTATCCAAACTCGCAGGTTTCCCCGTAGGTGATGCCTTTCTTCACACCTCCTCCCGCCATCCACATGGTAAAGCAGCGTGGATGGTGGTCTCGGCCATAGTTGTCCTTGGTCAATCTGCCCTGGGAATAGTTCGTGCGGCCGAATTCACCGCCCCAGACCACCAGGGTGTCCTCCAGCAAGCCCCGCTGCTTGAGGTCCATCACCAGCGCCGCACTGGCCTGGTCTACGCTCTTGCTCATGATCCGGATGTCCCTGGGCAGGTTCCCATGCTGGTCCCATCCCTGATGGTACAATTGAATAAACCGAACGTCCTTTTCTGCCAGCCTTCTCGCCAATAGGCAGTTGGCGGCAAAGGTGCCTGGTATCCTGGACTCCGGCCCATACATGTCGTAGATATAATCGGGTTCATTGGACAGGTCCATGGTCTCAGGTACCGAGGCCTGCATGCGATAGGCCATTTCATATTGGGCAATGCGGGAGTTGATCTCCGTATCCAATACCTGCTCATACCTGATTTCGTGCAGTTCCTTAAGCGCATCGAGCATCCTTCGGCGGCTGGCCTTTGTGAGGTTGTCCGGATCGTTCAGGTACAAAACCGGATCCTTGCCGGCGCGAAACTGAACCCCTTGGTGCAGGGAGGGCAAAAAACCCGCTCCCCAGAGCTTGGCGTAGAGGGGTTGGTCGCCCTCCCGGCCCTTAGACAGCAGCACGGTAAAATCCGGCAGGTTTTTGTTGTCACTGCCCAGCCCATAACTGATCCAGGAGCCCATGGAGGGCCTGCCCCCCAGCTGGGAGCCGGACTGAAAAAAGGTGATGGCCGGGTCGTGGTTGATCGCCTCGGTGTGCATGGACTTGATGAAGCACAGTTCGTCCACAATCTTCGCCGTATGGGGCATAAGTTCACTTACCCAGGCACCACTCTGGCCATGCTGGGCAAAGTTAAATACCGATCCGGCCAGCGGAAAGGAATTTTGGCTGGAAGTCATACCGGTAAGGCGCTGTCCGCCACGGATCGACTCTGGCAGCTCCTGCCCAAAGCGTTCGTTCAGCAGGGGCTTGTAGTCGAACAGCTCCATTTGGGAAGGCCCTCCACTTTGAAACAAGTAGATGACGCGCTTCGCTTTGGGCACCCAATGCATGCCTCCCGTGTTTGGTCCATCGCTTTCGGCAGATGGAAGCATACCCATCAGCCGACTTGGATTCAGTAAGGAAGCCAATGCCAGGCTCCCCAATCCCAAACTGGTTTTGGTCAGAAACCGGCGACGGTCCATGTGAAGGTTATGTAAATTGCTCATTTGATCAAGCAGGTTGTTTTTTTGTCAATAATCTGTGTTACGAAGACCTCGCAGCCAGTCCCAATCCGGTGGGATATTGTCCGGCCTATCCTACTATTCCATGCGGAGCTTTGCCCGCTCACCGCGCTGGCCTTATCGCTTGTATACCGCATCATCGTAGTTTACCAAGGTGGACGCGACCAGGGTCATGGCCGCCAACTCCTCCCTGGGAAGTCTTGGGTCGGGACTGGAATCCCCGAGTTTCAGCAGGCCGAGGGCGGTATGCGGGGCCGTCCTAAACTCCTCCAACTCCAATTCATATTGCCGTCTCAATATCCCCAGCTCCCGTTGGTTCGGACTCCTGCTGGTCATTGCTTTGAATCCATACCTGATCTGTTCCTCCGTATCGAGCCCTCCTTCCCGGATCATCCGCTCGGCCAAGGCCCGCGCCGCCTCCACATACTGCGGATCGTTCATCAGCACCAACGCCTGCAGCGGCGTATTCGTCTTTTGGCGCTCTACCGTACAGGTATACTTATCGGACGCATCAAAGCTTATCATGGAAGGAGGTGGGGAACTGCGCTTCCATATGGTATAGAGACCCCTTCTATAAAGGTTCCCGCCGGTATCCTGCACATATTCCCTTACATTGGCGGTGGCCAGTTCTTTCCAAAGGCCGTCAGGCTGGTAGGGCTTAACGCTCCTGCCCCCAATATCCCGCGAAAGCAGACCGCTGACCGCTAGCGCGTTGTCGCGGATCATCTCCACCGGCATGCGGTAGCTCGGCCCTCTGGCAAGCCAAACGTTATCGGGATCCTTTTCCCTCAACCGATCGTTCCGCTCCGATGATTGCTTGTAGGTCGCCGAGGTGACCAGGAGTTTCAGTAGCTCCTTCACATTCCAGCCCGATTCCCGAAAGTGGACAGCCAGCCAATCCAACAGTTCCGGGTGCGATGGAAATGCCCCCTGATTGCCGAAATCATCCACCGTGGATACGATGCCCCTGCCAAAAACAAGTTGCCAATACCGGTTTACCGCTACCCGTGCGGTGAGGGGGTTGTTTTCGTGAACCACCCATTTGGCCAAACCCAATCTGTTTTGGGGAAAATCCTCCGCAAAGGCCATGATGGCGCTGGGTGTACCGGGAAAAACCTGCTCGGCTGGGGCATCGTAGGTCCCTCTGGCCAGCACATGGGTGGGAAGGGGTATTTGCCGCTCCTGCATCACCATCACCTCGGGCTGGGCACTGAGGACGGCGCTTTCCTCTCCCCTAAGCTGGGTCAGGCTGTTCAGCCTGCCTTGGTACACCTGGTCTACCGACAGCAGGTAATGGTCGAAAAGCTCCTTCTCCATACCCTTTGCCAGGTAGGATGAAAGCGGATTTCCCGAGGAATGCAGCGCCTCCACTTCGATCGCCGATAGCCTCCGGTCAAATACGCTGAATTCGTCTACCAGCGACTGGTCCAAGGTTTCGGCAAAATTGGTTCCACGTTTCCCTATCTGCAGGTTTCCGGGGTGCCCGATACTGCGCTTTTCCTTGCCATAGGACAGGATACTACGCCGCAGGTTATCCGTTTCCACCTCCAGTGTAAGGGGCTTTCCGTTCAGGAAGAGCTGCAAACCGGACGCCTTACTGCTTCCGTCGTATACCATGGCCAAGTGTACCCATTCCCCTACCGGTACCTTTTCCTTTGTCCATACCTCTATGCCATTTGCCGGCCAGGTATGGGTGATCAGGCCCCGCAGGGTACCATCTCCTGCCGCCAGCAGTTCATAGCCTCGAAATCCGTTGGCAAAGCCACCGGTCTTGGAAAAAATCGGCCCCTTCAGGCTGTCGGCCAGTGCCTTGTACCACAGGCTGATGCTGAAAGGCTCGTTGCGCTCAAAGTAGGCCAGCTGGTTTCCCAAATCCACGAAACTGTCCCCTACAAGCTTCACGGCATTTCCAACCTTCCCTTCCACTACCTGTAGGTCCTTGTCCGTTTGGATCACTACCATGCTGGCAGGTTTTGCGGGGTCTGCGATGTTTTTGAATTGGTTGTCTATGGGCGCATCCAAGGGATAATGCCCCACCCGACCTGGCAGCTCCAGTTGGGAAGGCGGATTGGCCCGCATTTTCAGCAGCCATTTTTCAAACCCCTTGCGGTACTCCTCCCGGTTGGGATCGAGTTCCCGCTCCTGTTCGCTGATTTTTTCCCGGATATAGGCAAGCTTTTCCTCCGTCTCTTCATCGGTGAGGATCAGCGTGGGGCTGGGCTCGCCCATGTAGGGAACCTGTCCGGTCTCCTTGATGCTGTTAAAAAAGGCGTAAAGCTGGAAATATTCCTTTTGGGATAGGGGATCGTATTTGTGGTCGTGGCAGCGGGCACATTCGGTGCTAAGGCCAAGAAACGCCTTCCCCAGGGTGTTTGCCCGGTCGGCCACGTATTCTACCCGGTATTCTTCCGGTATTACCCCTCCTTCCTGACTTTGGGGGTGGTTTCTGTTAAAGCCCGTAGCCAGTACCTGGTCTACCGTAGCTTCCGGAAGTAGGTCTCCCGCCAACTGCCAGACGATAAATTCATCGTAGGGCAGGTTGGCATTGAAGGAGCGGATGACCCAGTCCCTCCAGGGCCACATGTTCCGCATGCCATCATCCTGGTACCCGTGGGAATCCGCATACCGGGCCACATCCAGCCACTCAGAGGCCATGCGCTCCCCAAAATGGGGCGACTGCAACAGGCGATCCACCAGCTTCTCGTACGCATTGGGGGAGGTATCGAGCAAGAATTCGTCCACCTCCTCGACGGAAGGAGGCAAGCCGATGAGGTCGAAGGATACCCGCCGTATCAGTGTTTCTTTGGAGGCCTGTTCCGAAGGCTCCAGCCCTTGCTGCACCATCTTGGTGTACACAAACCGGTCGATGGGATGCGTGGCCCAATCGGATCGGTCGACAGGCGGAAGTTCCGGCTTGCTGGGCGGGATAAAAGACCAATGGGGCTTATAGGCCGCCCCCTGCTCAATCCAACGGGTGATCAGGGCAATCTCCGTGGGAGACAAAACCAGGTTGGACTCCGGTGGTGGCATGATCAGATCTGGATCGGTAGATACGATTCGATGGTACACCGCACTCTTATGGGGTTTGCCTGGCACGAGGGCATACTGCCTCTTGCCCTCCCCAAATGCGGCAAAGGCAAAGGCTTCATCGTCCAGACGAAGACCTGCTTCCCGCTTATTTTCGTCAGGACCGTGGCAGGCAAAGCAGCGGTCCGACAGGATCGGTTTGATATGCAGATTAAAGTCGATCTCCTCCGGAAGAGCAGCCTCCACCTCCTCCGAAAACAGGATGGATGACTCGCGGCGGTAGGCCCAAACCACCACGGTTAGGGCTACTATGGCTATCAAAAGGATGTTCAATCCATGGCGTCTCATGCTTTTCTGTCCTGTAGGTATATAATCAATTGCGCTGCATTGTGGCTAATTCATGAATTCGTATAGTCACGCCCTTTTTGAAACTGCATTTCCGCCTTACAACACAAAAAAGACAAATGGTTTTTCAAAGATTAATTCCAAGTATAATGACTCCTTATCGTGTCTTTATTGCTTACAGTTTACTTGTTTGACCTCACTTACACTCGCAATTAATATGCAATTTCAGTCAATATTTCCCTAATATTTAAATGCCTAGCATCCTGTACCTTTTTTGAGTTTTCAACGACTAAATTAATCCAGTCTAAAATCTTAGTCTTATTTGTTGTTCTAGTCTCCCAATATTCAGAAAGCTCAAAGGCTGAGGTTTGCTTAATCACTTCAATAATAGCCGGAACACTAGTAAATAGGTTCAAAAAAATCCTTGGGACTTTGCGGTAAGTCACTCCACCAATTATGCAATCACTTCTACCACCAGCTGTAAACAAATCTCGAATGTTTGGACAAACCACTGCCTCACGAGTTACAAGCCATATGGCAAAACGTCCAAACTTATCACTTCCATTTCCAAAAAGCTCAGGAAAGAAAACCATTGCTCTATTTTTTAACTCGTATCTTTCTTTAATTGACAAGTTATTCCAAATCCTTATTATAAGGTTACTGGGTTTGCTATTATCGTCGGCGTCCATCCACCAAAGTTCTTCGCCTGGCTTTAGCTTACTTTTATAGTACTCAACTATTGGTTTTATAGGGTTTTCCTTCTTTCGTAACGTGTCATATGCCACCTCAATCTTATCAAAAATCGTGTTACCTTCTTCTAAATTCATATCTATCAAATACCGTGGCGAGTGAGTAACTACTACTTCCGACAAAACATCTTCGTAAGGCCTACAACGAAACTCGATGGGATTAGACAACTTGGCAAACAACATGAAAATACGTTCAATATTCTCTACTCTCGTTCCTTCCAAAACACTGTTTCCGGTTGTCTTCCAATGATTTTGAGTCGTAGTTTTAACTTCAATACCATAGTATTTCTTGGCAATTATATCTGGGAATTTCTGCCCACCAATTAATTCAATTGAACCTTCAAAAGGTGTTCCTTTTGCTTTCTCACTCATTAAGTCCTTTACATAAGGCTCTAACTTCCTACCTAACAGAGTTGAGACCTCTTTTGATGCATTTTTAGCATGAATATTAAGCTCTAAAACTGTCGATCTAAGCAACAAATCAAATTCACTTCTACTAGGGTCTGGGTTAGCTGAAACTATCATTATTTTTTTTCAAAATATAAATCCCATACATCTTCAAGTCTTTTCGCTAAACTGTATGCTAAAAGGGGCGGTACAGCATTCCCTATAATTTTATATGCTTGAGATGGACTAACTAGAAAAGAACCCTTTCTGCCGTTTTTGTTTTCTATGACGAAATCAAAATCAGGCGGAAAAGTTTGGATTAATGCACATTCCCGGACTGTTAATCTTCTTTCCTTTAACCCTTTATCTAACTCAATTGAGATTTTACCACCATTTGCTTTAGAAAGCCTTCTAAACTCGATATTTCCATGATGCTCAGAACGGATAGTTGGTGAAATACTTTCCAGTTTCACTTCAGTTTGTCCTTGACAATGCTTCCCCATAAATTTAGCTTTTGAATAATATTTCTGAGACAAATCTTTTGTGTTTTCAGGCTCATCCAAATACTTAAATAAGTCCTTTAGCTGTACGAAATTTTTTAAATCATGGCCATCAACAGTGTACGAATGAGTAGGGTATGGATATGGATTGTAGACATCCGAAATATTATCCTTTTCAATTTCCTTAAGCGCATCTTTGTTTAACGCTGATTTTCTGATCCCGATAAAAATCACTCTTTCTCTTGATTGAGGAACGCCAAAGTCAGCGGAATGGAGAACTCTTGGATTAAGAACTATATAGCCGTTTTCACTAGCGGAAGAAAAATCACTTTGAATAATCGATTTAACATCCCCAAGATTCACAAGTCCTTTTACATTTTCCGCTATAAATATCTTTGGCTGGGTTATCTCAATCACTTCCTTCATCCACATATATAGCTGACCCCTTGTTTCAACAGAAGCCTTCTTATCATTTATCAATTCGCCCTTGTGACTCTTATTAGAATAAAATCCATTTCTTTTTCCTGCGATGCTGAAATCTTGACAAGGGAAACCTCCTGTAACAATGTCAACTTCATCGGGAAAAACATTAATACCGTTTCGATACATTTTAACTAGGTCAACTATACTTTCTTTATAAAACTCTTGAGCATTATGCCCTCGCTTCGAAAAATAATTCACCCAAGCATTTCGTGCATCATCTAAAATATCATTAGCAAAAACAGTTTTAAACTTAGTCTTATTCAGCTGAACAAAACCATTTTCTAAATCCTTATCAATAAAGTGAGGGGTTAAAACTTCATTTACTGAATCTTTTAATACTGCAAATCCACCCTCAAATCCCAAATCCATACCACCGCAACCTGAAAAAAGAGAAAGTACATTCAATGTTTCCGTTTTATCATGTTCCATTGATTTTGAAGAAGCCTTTGGATAGTACAATATATCCAATTGTGGTTCTTCAAATACGTTAATTTCCCTTGCCGTATCTTCTGCACCCATTTTCAGCTTTTAATAAAATTAGACTTCATATATTTTACTTTCTCCTCAGCTGCCTTCAGTACTTCACTAGCACATTCTTCATCAACAATTTCATAAGCGATTTTCTCACTTAAAAACTGAACTAACAACTCTTCCTTGTCAAATTCTAAAATTTCAGCTAGCTTAATTATTATCTCTTTGTTTGGTTTTCGTTCATTCCGCTCTATTTTACTTAGAATGGCTTGATCAATATCAAGATAGGCTGCCACTTGCCTAAGAAGGAGCCCCATACTTTCTCTCTTCGCCCTTATTGTTTGCCCAACATTCTTCATATGAATTTTTTGAAATGACATATTATGTCAAACTTAAACCATCTATTCGAATTGGGCAAGTGATAAAATGAAAATGTATTTGCAGATGCTTTTCGTAAAAGGTTTTGATTTACTGCTACCTGTACCATAAACCACTGATCAATAACTAAATTCTCACTTGAACCCTAAGCCATCCTATTCAAAACGCTTCACATACTCCAAAAATTTCCGCGCAGTGGCATCCAGGTTTTCGATGGATCCGCCACCCTCCAATACTTCGCACATTTCATAGACCAGGTAGCCCTGATAGCCGATTTCCTTGAGTGCTCCAATGAAATTTTCGTAATCGATGATCCCCTCTCCGACTACCGTGGCACGCATCACTGGCCTTTCCTCCCGGTAGTTGGTAAGCGCGTGCTCGTAGTGGTAGCGGGGCAGTGCCACATAGTCTGCCAAGATAGTGTTGGCCAAAAAGGGCTTCATTTTCAGGACAGAGTTCCGAATTTCCTCCTTAGAAAGCCCCTCCAGCGTTGGTGACCAGGCATCCCAGCCCGACAGCACATTGGGCAGATTGATTTCCTTCAGCATCCAATACATGGCATCGTGGTGAATGGCGATGTCGTGGTGGTTTTGTACTACCAAGGTAACACCATGCTTTTGGGCTTCCTTTCCCGCGAGGGTAATGCCTTCCACTACCATGGCGTATTGCCGGTCATAGGGAATACCCGGACGTTCGTAGCCCGTAAAGATTCGGATCATTTTTGTACCCAGGTCACTGGCCAGCTCAGCCATCTGACCGATGTAGGCTGCCTGAATTTCCAAGTGGGGTATGCCCGGCTTGTCTATACCCGCTGTAAAATCCGAATACCCGGCAAGCCCCACCAAGGTCAAGCCCAACTCGGCGATCCGGGCCTTGAGCCTGCGGCGGGCATCTTTGTCGTATTCCAAAATCGACAGGTGGGGAGCCTTTGCCATGAGCATGACCCCGTCGTAACCCAGTTCTTTTGCTTTCAACAGAAACTCGTCCACGGTTAAGGTAGACTGTCCCCGCCAAAGGCCAGAATAGCCGATGGAATGCAGACAGGTTTTGACGCGAAAATCGGCCGGGTTGCCGGTAGGCAGGGCCTGACCGAAGGATAGGCCACATGATAAAGCGAACAGGCAGGCGGCAAAAAGCAAATTTTTCATACAGGATAAGGCGGGTTTTATTGAAATACAAATCGACCCTAAAAGATATACTTTAATCCCGATTAGCCCAAAAACTAGGTAGAGATTGTTACCAGCGGAAAACACAAACCCAATGGGAACGAGCCAGACCAAGCTCTGGGTGAACCCTTTGCGGGTAAAACAAGCGCTTGCGTATGCACCGTACAAAGGTCACACCTTTCGGTTCGATAATCCCAGCTTTGGACAAAGCATCCCCTTCCGATCTACCTCAAAAAATTAGCATCCGTACCCCTTCACAGCGGCCAGCGTGGTCTTAACTTCCAAAGCCACCGCTCGGGGAATCTGGACGGCATTCCGCGTCGTCTAAAAAAATCACTATCTTTCACCAAAGTATTACCTGCGATGCATAATACCGAACGCCCCATCTATATTCCTTCCCTCGTTGGCCCCATCATCTTATCATGGGCCCTGATACTTTTGGTAGGTTGTGGAACCAATGACCCGGCGCACTCATCGCCGCATCAAGCTCCCAATATTGTGTTCATTCTGGCCGATGATTTGGGTTGGGCGGACGTAGGTTTTAATGGGCAGACGTTTTACGAAACACCCCACATAGACCGCCTCGCAAAAGAAGGGATTGTATTTGATCGGTTTTACCCATCTGCCGCCAACTGTGCGCCTTCCCGAGCGGGCATACTTATGGGCATGTACAATCCTCGACACCACGTGTATCTACCGCAGGGATATGCCAGACCGGGGGATATAGAAAAGATGAGGTGGAAGGTGCCCACATTTGGAGAGGATTCCACGTACCAGACCTTTCAAGTAAATATCAATCATGTTGACTCTGCATGGGTTTCCCTTGCGGAACTGCTCAATACCGCCGGGTACCAAACGGGCCGATTTGGCAAGTGGCATATTGGGGATGATAACCAAGGCTTTAAGGAGAGTTCATCCGCCGGTATCCGGGGGGAGTTTTCAAATAAAAACGGCACCGAGGGAAGATACTACAATGACACAACCGTCGCCGAGCGATTGACCGATGCCGCACTATCGTTTATCGATGAAAATCAACATTCACCGTTTTTTATCTATCTGTCCCATTGGGAAGTACACAACCCGATGGCAGCAAAAAGCGAGCGTATCAGGTATTATGAATCCAAAAAAGCAGCCTGGGGTGCTGCGGATGCCAACCCTACCTATGCATCAGAGGTAGAACAACTGGACATCAGCGTAGGAAGGATACTTGATAGGCTATCGGAATTGGGCCTGGCCGAAAACACCTTGGTCATCTTCACCTCAGACAACGGCGGCCTGGTGCAAAACACCTCCAACGACCCATTAAAGTCAGGTAAAGGATCCTTTTACGAAGGGGGAATCAGGGCACCCCTTTGCATGCGATGGCCCCGTTTCATCAAACCCAACGGTGCCGTTACCTCAGCCGTATCCGGCATTGATTTCATGCCCACTTTTGCAGAACTGGCGAATGTTCCCCTGCCTACCACCCAGCCCGTCGACGGCGTATCGATTGTACCGCTCCTACGAGGCGACACCATTCCCGAAAGATCGATTTTCTTTCATTTCCCGCTGTATCTAAAAGGAGAAGGTGCGGAACGTGTACTACCGATCTACGGCACGCAGGAAAACCATTGGAGAGCCGTTCCTTCTACTACCGTGATACGGGGGGACTGGAAGCTGATCTACTACTATGAGTACGGTGATTTCGAACTTTTTGATCTCAAAAACGACCTTGCCGAAACTACGAATGTAGCCCTCTCCAAAAAAGAGATCGCAGACGAACTACTGAAAGAAGTGAGGAAATGGACGGCCGAGGTGGATGCTCCTATTCCCCAACTTGAAAATGATAAGTTTTTGAAAACAGCCACGATCAAGGGAGCCTTGGAGCGCTTCTAATATCGCTCCTATTTGACCCCTGTGCTGATCACCTTTCGATTTTGAAAAACCTTGAGGAAGGATGCTGTATTCCGGAGGGAACCACTGGAGTCCACGTAACCCCGCGATCCATGGAGGTTGATTCCCCAATTCCATACTTGGTTCGAATCAGCATCCATAGGGATCTATCCTTTCGTTCAACAATCATGTGCTCATCGTAAGCACGCACATCATCTGGTACGGAGGCCCCGCCACGCACATGCCAGGATTGCCCGTCATCTGAAGAGACCACCATTCGGGCATTTTCCTTTTCCATTTTCCAAAATGAAACCGGAAGCACCCACTCTCCTGTAGACAAAACAAGGGGTTTACACATCATCACCCCATCGGCAAGGCGCTTTGGTTCGCCCCATACCGAAAGGGGGGCTTCGGGATCTTCTATTTCCAAGGCCCAAACACCCGCTGCTGTTCCCTCTGTGACCAACGCCCAGGTGCCTCCGGTTCTAGCGGAAGCTTGCGCCCAAAAAACCCGGATCTTCCCGTCCGGAGCCAGCCAAATCTCCGGATCATAAGCCCGCACCGGCCCCGGGCCATCCGGATCAATGACCAGCACTTCTTCCCAGCTTTTACCCAAATCCCCACTCGTCGCCAACACTACGTAGTTATTTAGATCCTCTCCGGGAGTTATCCCTGCGTACCATACCGCCCACAGACGCCCTTTCGGACTTACTGCCAGACTGGATATCCCGCTAAACTTTCGGGTCTCAACAGCATGTTGCCGGGCAATATCCGCACCCACTATAAGCCGGGGCGGATTCAGTTCAAGGGGACTTGTTTGAGCGATCGCCTCTGGAAAATACGGACAAAAGACAAAAAGCAATCCGGCAAGCAGTCTAATATTGTTCATAAGGTATTGTTTAATTTTCCTCTACATCACTCCCCCATAAAGCAAAATGGCGTATTTTTAGTGTAAATTAACGATTCGGCAGACAAAAGGCAACCCTAAATATACCATGATAAAGTTCTCTGATCAACTTAACAAAAAAATTGTCCTATCCTTGTTTACCAAGTCGACCGGTAGGAGACTGCGAAACCCGCACCTTACCATGGCTCAGCCGACCAGGTTGGTGGCAGCTTTTGTACTGGTAGTTTGCTTCCCATTATTTCTGAACGCGCAAAATACCGTAAGCCCGGGGGAATTCATCGTCGAACCGCCCACGTTGATTAATCTTGGATTTGAATGGTATATCGAGGGCGACGAAAACCGGAATGCAAGGGTAAAGGTCGAGTATAGAATTGCTGGATCGGGCAGCGAATGGAAAAAAGGAATGCCCCTCCTTCGGATCGGCGGAGAACATATCGAAAGAGCTGGAATCGATTACACCACTCCTGACATGTTTGCAGGAAGCATATTGGATCTTGCCGAAAACACATCCTATGAAGCCCGTTTTACCTTGGAAGATCCCGACGGCGTTGAAGGGGAGGCGGTAAAAACAGTGACCGTTTCCACACGCGCCGAGCCGAAGGCTGCCACCGGGGGCAGGGTCAGGCATGTATACCCACAGTATTATACAGGGGAAAAAGAGGAACCGCATTACCCCGGCCTTGTTTCGGCTTATGGCGGCTCAACCAACACCAAGGGGGATTGGAACGTCGTAGCAGAGGATGTGGTGCAGCCCGGGGATATTATCAAAATACACGGGGGGCTATATCAAGGGAACCTGCTCAACTACCCTGATTGGCATAATATACCCTTTGACGGAACCTATTTTTTCACCGCAAAAGGCACTGCTGAACGGCCGATCGTCATCGAGGCAGCCGGCGATGGGGAGGTGATCTTTGATGGAGCAGGAGCTGCCATTTTATTTAATGTCATGGCCTCCGAGCATCATATCTTTCAAGGGCTTACCTTTCGGAATGTCGGCAGAGTCTTCGAAGCCGGCAGGAAACACTTGGCAGGAGCTACTGACCTAACGGTACGAAATTGCCGTTTTGAAAATGTAGGGGAGGGCATCGTAACCGAATACGCCGGCTCAAAAAACTTCCTTATCCAAGATAACGTCCTCATCGGGCGCGACGATCGCTATCGATTATACGGTTGGCAGGCCCACCGGGAAGGACTGATTCCCTATGGAACGCACCTGCTCGATTCCTACTACGGCATCAAGGTTTACGGATCCGGGCACGTAATTGCCTACAATTCGATCGCTTTCTTCCACGATGCCATTGGCATTTCGACCTATGGTACCCCCGAAAAAGAGCAGGAGCTAAAGGCTGTGTCGATTGATATTTACAACAATGATCTACACCTCCTGGTCGACGACTTTATCGAGGCGGATGGCGGAGTGCACAACATCCGGGTGATGCGGAACCGGGGAGTAAACTCTGCCGGCAGCGGGATAAGCGCTCAACCCGTCTTTGGGGGGCCTGCCTACTACATCCGAAATGTGCTCTACCACATCGTACGAGGAGCTCTCAAGATTCACGGAGGAGTGCCTGGCCTGATTGCCTACCATAACACCTTCATCGCCGAAAACAACGCCGGGAGCGTGCACCCAAATTCAAATTACCGCAATAATCTGTTTCTGGGAGCAGATGGACCGACCATCATCGCTGCTTTCCCTTATACAACGCCGTATTCCGTAGCGGATTACAACGGGTACCGGCCCAATCGGGGACCGGACAGCCCGGAAAATCAATTTGTATGGTTATCTCCTGCAGGCGAGCGAGTGGGATTTAAGACATTGCCGGATCTGCGCAAAGCGAGCGGTCTGGAGGCACACGGTATAATTGTCGATTATGATATTTTTGAAGGTCTTAAGATGCCGATCAAAGCCCCTGGAGAGGACCGACCCGGCCCCGTGTACCACGCGGTAGACCTGAATTTCAAACTCAATCCCAAAGCAAATGCCGTGAACGCAGGCGTGCTTATTCCCAATGTAAATGATCTATACACCGGAAATGCACCTGATTTGGGTGCCCTGGAAGTCGGGCTACCGGAACCCATTTACGGTGCCCGGAGCGAAATCAACAATCAGCCATTTTACAGGTAGTTTTCTCTTAGGTGGCGGCAATGCATTGTTTTAACCATTCGGAACAAACTAGATGGATGAGCGATTCTGCTCGCTGTGATAAAAAAGGCAAACCTACCCAGGCGTTGACCATTGGCAGATCATTCTGTTAGTTGACCACTAGCTCGTTGAGTAACTTTCGATGAAATTCATCCTCATACAGCGGATTGGGCTCATTTGGGACGGGGGCATCAACCTGCCTTCTCCAGGCATGGAGTGCTGTTTTCAGTTGATCTCCTACTTCGGGGTGGGTATTTATCAGATTTTGGGTTTCTCCGGGATCCTGCTGCAGGTCATAAAGCTCGTATCCGTCGTCCTCAAAATAGTGGTGCAACTTCCACTTGCCCTTCCTGATAACCGATCCAGGTCGGGTTCTGAAAAGCGGATCCCTACCCCCATCTTCCTTGGGATTATACGCCTCGAGGTAGATGGGAAAATGCCAGTAGAGCGACCGTTCGTCCATTTCTTGTTGGGCAAACAGGGGTGAAAGGTCTATACCATCCAGAGTTTCGCTGGCCTCGCGGTCTTTTCCTTTGATGATATTTTTGATTGTCGGATAAAAGTCCATGTGGGTGACCGGAACATAGGATGTGGTGCCCGCGTTAATTTTTCCGGGCCAACGGATAACCAACGGTACCCGGATGCCTCCTTCGTAATAGGAGCCCTTTCCTGCCCGTAATGGCGTCTGATGGGAAATATCCCGGATGCCCCCATTGTCTGAGGTGAAGATAACGAGCGTTTTCTCAGCAAGGCCCCATTCATCCACCGCTGTCATTAGCCTGCCCACATTTTCATCTACGGAAGCCACCATGGCGGCGTAATCTGCCCGCTCCTGCCCTTCGGTTCCCGGTTTATCTTTAAATTTCTCAATGAGGTTCTTCTTGCCCATGATGGGCGTATGCACCGAATAAAAGGGGAGGTATAGGAAAAAAGGTTCTTTCCTATTTTGGTTTAAGAAAGCAATGGCTTCGTCGGTCAGTCGGTCTGTCAGGTACTCCCCTTCCGCGCCAGCCTCGATAAAATCAATTTTATAGGGGCTGAAATACCCCCCACTCCCCGGATTACCCCTCTGACTACCACCTACATTTACATGGAAGCCGTGTTGCAAGGGATCCTCGTTGATATGCCATTTTCCAAATGTGCCGTTCGTATACCCGTTATCCCAAAGCATCTCAGCCAAGGTATAGATCGAATCCGCCAAGAATTCCTGGTTGGGTGTGGGAATAATCCTACGGGTCTTTGCTTCCCCCCTTTCCGAACTACCCACCGTATATACCCGGTGTTTGGGGGTGTTCATCCCACTCATCAATGAAGCCCTACTGGGGGCACAGTTGGCCGCCGCGGCGTAGGCATAGTAAAACACCATACCTTGCGCGGCCAATTTATCCAGGTTTGGGGTTTCATAGTAATCACTGCCCATAAAACCCACATCCCGCCAGCCAAGATCATCGACGTTAATTAGGATAATGTTGGGCTTATTTTCTTCGCCACAGGACAGTAGCAGTGGCAAAAAAAGGAGTAGAAAGATCGGTTTCATGGTGTGGTTGGTCTTTTTATCCCATTACCTGCCAAATCTCTTGATGCATTTCATGGGGAATCTATCGGTAGGTCAAGGTTGGATACGTGTAAATATACCCCTTCAACCTTAGTAAGCCTACATGTGAAAGTAGATATCTTCGATACCCTAACTCAGCCCCTAAAAGGACCAGGCTGAGACTACCGCTTTTTTCTGGAATTTTTCACTCGATAAGTGACAGGGTGATCTATTCCTTGGCACCGGCTGCCCACCGGATCATCCGTATCAAGTGCTGCTCACCAAACGGTGTTTCCAAGGGACGCAGGTCATGCCCGATCATGGTGTAGGCAAAGCGGGATGGTAAGGTTGCGGGTAACTGTATAGTAGTTTGGTTGAATTGATGAAATATCACTGATGGGTAAATTTTCTTCCATCAATCAGAAATGTACAATGGGAAACTGTATTGGACATGAATGAAATTTTACCGAGATTTACAATATGGAACATTTTTCATCCCATATTGTAATTGATCCGAATATACGTTTCGGCAAGCCTTGTATCAAGGGTACGCGTATTGCGGTTGTTGATATACTTCAATGGCTGGCTTCAGGAATGAGCAAAGACGAAATTCTTGAAGATTTTCCGATATTAAAAGAAGAGCACATCCTAGCAGCGCTTGCATTTGCCGCTAATCGGGAAGCGTTTATCAAAATCGTGGCGGCATAGCATGAAATTGCTTTTGGACGCAAACATGTCTTGGCGTTTGTCACGCAAGCTCAGCTCCCATTTTGAAGATTGTTTCCATGTGGACAATATCGGTCTTGCAATGCCAGCTAAAGACCTTGATATTTGGAAATATGCCTTAATCAACGATTTGATAATCGTTAGCAATGATATTGACTTTTTAAACCTTGCCAACTCAAGAGGTTTTCCACCTAAAGTGGTTTTATTAAGAACCGGCAATCAAAGTAATGCTTATTTGGAGCATTTGCTGGTCAAACACAAAAAAGATATCGGAGAGCTGTATTCTTCGACAGAGTACGGCTTTCTTGAAATCGTATGAAAATCCGGGATTCCAACAATCTAATGTACGATAGGAAACCGCTCATCTACAGGAAGTAATGTCATTACCGGAACGGCATGAATTCATACGTATACCACAGCATGGCAGTTTGGTGAACCTGTAGGAAACAGAGATCAATGTGCTTATTGGCCCGACCGTAAGTAACCATACTTATAAAGTCAGTTATCTTCCAACACTACCCTTTGCCTAGTAGAAGTACCAGGCTGAGACTACCGCTTTTTTCTGAAATTTTCCACTCGATAAGTGACAAGGTGACCTATTCCGTGGCACCGGCTGCCCACCGGATCATCCGTATCAAGTGCTGCTCCCCAAACGGTGTTTCCAAGGGACGCAGGTCATGCCCGATCATGGTGTAGGCAAAGCGACCGCCTTCAAACTCCCGAATCCACGCCATCGGATGGTCCTCACCCATCGGTTTTCCCCCACTTTTTTTGAACTGAGGCCGGACAGGATCGTAGGTAGTTTCATCCAGGGTCAACAGGATCGTCACTCCGGGAAGGTCGCGCACACTGCGCTTGAAGTTCAGCCAATCCCCATCTATTGTGAACGTTTCCGGCAACCCCTGCACCAGCCAATGACTTTTTACAGCGGGATCGACCATCACCCGGGCGGGAACATACTCCGAATCACTATCAAAATCAGTCCCAAATAGCTGGCTATACCAATCCCAGGTGTCGTGATGGACACCGGCAGCATGCATGGCCACCAATCCCTTGCCCGACCTGTACCACCTAATAAACGCCTCCTGCTGCGCAGCATTCAGGGACTTGCCAATATCGGTGGTACTGATAAACAGTACTACATCGTACGTGGCGAGCTTCGCGTCGGTAAAATCTTCGGCATCTTCGGTGACGTCTACTTCAAAGCCATACACACCACCTAAGTGTACCAGGTGGTCGTTGATCATGGGGATGGCCGGGTGCCGGTACCAGGAAGTTTTGGAGAACACCAACATCCTTTTGGGTAGTCCTTTCATGGTCTTGATTTCGGCCTCAGCCTGTACCTGGCTACCCAGGTAGAGGCTGGCATTTTCCAGGATCCTCAGCGGCTCGGGCTCGGTAAAGACCCGATACGTTTCGTGGCCGGGGCGGAAGTAGAAAACCTGTCCGCGGCCCAGTCTCCATATTATACCACTACGGAAGTGCTCTCCCCCAGTCCAGGTCTCACGCAAAATCACCTCATCGGGCTCCGGAACATGGAAGGGCTCGTCATACATCTCTGTTTCAGGTATCGTAAACGTGGCCGGAAGGTCTTGTGCGATTGGATGTTCGGGGAGCAGCACCCGCACCGTACTCGGTTGCTTCGGCGTGCAGCAGGCCGGAAAAACGCTGGTAGGCCGCTCCAGCAACACATGCCAATGGCCGTTTGGTAACTTTTCAAGTCGGGTATCAAATCGGGGACTCTCCCGGCGGCTTGGCATCACATTACTTCGCCACTGAATGAACTCCGGAACTACCTTATCCCGTTCTCCAAAGGGCAACATGTTAACCACATCCTGTATTGCCCGCTCCTCCATCGCGATATGGAATGGTAGTGACCAATGCGCCGAATGCAGTGCAATAAGCGAAAGCCTTCCCTCCTTGACCCGGTCCACGATCGCTTGGGCCGTTTCCACGGCTATCTCCTGATGCCTCACATGGCCCCACCAGATAAGGACATCTGCCTCGTCAAGCAACTCCTTGGAGAGCCCCTGTTCGGGCTGATTGATATTGGCCGAGGTTACGCGCAGGGCTGGGTTTTGCCGCAGGTGCTGCGCCAGGTGGTTGCCCAGAAAATCTGGATACACTTCCCGCTGCTCAGGCTGCTGTTCATCCCATACCAGTACCCGAATGGGCTTTGATTGGGCAAACAGGCTGGCAGGGCAGCTGAAAAAGACAAGCACCCCAAAAAAAAGGCTAAAGCGCAAAAGACAGGTTAGAGAATCGTTGCATAGTGCCGGTATATAGGCGTGTGGAAAGGCAGCTAGTCTGGGCATATTTTCTTTTCTTGATTTTTTAGGTTCATTATTATCTAATCCTATTTCTACTTTTTGGGCATCTTTGCGAATCAGCGGAAAGTGCTCCAATACGCCAGCGCACCAACTCTCCCAAATCCTCTCCTATCCACTACCTACCACGATGCCCCTCTGTGTGCGCAAAAAAATGGCTACCGCATCTCCATTCCCCTCCTGCTGGCAGTCAAGATACTGATTTTACCAGTTAATCGCATGGATATACCCGCTTTCATGCGCTACCGACACCTTCAAATGCCGGATTTTTACACGTTCGGAAAGTTATCCGGTACCTACGGTATCATCACTTCCCAATATCGGGTTCGTTTGGAAGTACCCTGTCTGCCTTCTACTTCCAGCGTGATGACCTTTCTGACCCCCCTTTTTTCAAAGCGATGGATCGGGTTTTGTTCGTTGGACCATTCGCCATCTCCAAAATCCCAGCTCCATTTCTCGATTGCGCCAATAGACTCGTCTTTAAAAGCCACTAATCCCCTATCCTTGTCAATCACTTCAAAAGTCCAATCCGCTTTGATTGGTGGCAGAAACTGCGCTTCCAAGGGCATTAATCTAAAGGCACATA
The DNA here is from genome assembly GCF_000390185.1 of Lunatimonas lonarensis. Classification (GTDB taxonomy): domain Bacteria; phylum Bacteroidota; class Bacteroidia; order Cytophagales; family Cyclobacteriaceae; genus Lunatimonas; species Lunatimonas lonarensis. The sequence goes on from NZ_AQHR01000010.1 coordinate 33,214, forward strand.
AATAAGAGGCATCGCTGACCATTCTGACATCATGGGAGAGATTAACATGGCCTTCCCTTTTTCCCCCGTCAAAGTCCAAGATCGACCAGGAAAGGCCAATGACTTTGTTTTCCCATAAGTTGGATTCGATTGCCCGTTCAGGCCCGTCGTGGGGTGCATAATCATAGGGAGTGATCCACCCTTCCAATCGCAGCGTGCCACTTTCGCCATGGTTAAAATCAAAGTCGTAGGCGCAATTTGCCCTGGGGAACTCGGAAATCCAGGGTTGGCTACCCCACACCAGCACCCATGCATTGTTTACGGGCGGGGTGAAAATATGGTAGTTTTGGGCGTGAACGCCGCTAAAATTTAGATGATTTTCGATATAGGCATCGGATTGGGGCTCCCATTTCAAGTCGTTTCGATCGTACAGAGGGTTATAAATAAATGGCCCACCGGAAAGGTCACCATCCACCACGAGCTCAAATATATCGTTTAGGTAACCCTCTGGATTGAACCGCTCGAAATCCCAAAAATCATCATAGGCCTCATACTTAAAGTAAAGACGATTCATCCCCTTTACCCAACCTATGGTCACCTTTACGTCCAGATCTTCGGGAGAAATGTCGGTTCCCATGCCATCCTCAGTATCGTTCAATTCATCGGTACCATAGGTGTAATCCTTCGGAACGATCTCCCAGTCACTAAAATCCCCATCGATTCTTGGCATTTGATCGGTAGGGAACTGAAAAATTTTGAATAGCCTCCCCTCTCTTGCGGTTTTATAGGTTGTGGAGGTTTGGCCGGTTGCGTTGGAGATAGGTCCGAGTAAGCACAGAACCAAAAAAAACAATACAGTTTGGCATTTGCTGAATTCCAAGATATTAAACCTCCCAATAAAATCAATGTTCCTCCTGCCCAACCTTTGATACCCAACGGCTGAAAGGGTCGAGCAATTTTCAGAAGAGGTCTCAAGAACTGCAAACGCAAGCTGGCCCTGACTGATGCATTCGCTCTTCGGTACACGCCCTTTTTTGGTGTTCTTTCGCATAAAACCCTCCACTTATTAGTTCTCAAAATGGGAAAAAATCTCGTAAATTCCGATTCATGAGTCTATTTTATCTTTTATCGGCAGAACTTGGAGAAAACCCGTTTACCCATTGCTCACCTACTTCATAAAACGAATAAAGGCCCTCCAAGAGTAGTTGGAAGGCCTTTGGTTAGGTTTGGGATTAGATGTATAGTCGGATCTATGCCCTTCCCATCAAACAGACGGGCTGGTTCCTACCTGCACCTGAATGGACGCTATGCCCAATGTATCCATGGATAGCCCTGCCAACGTCTTCACCTCTCCCGACTCGCTGCCTTTTACCAGCACCCGGTAGGTTCCCTCCCGAAACACTTTGGGCCTAAACCGGCTTCCGTTTATCCGAAGTGAATATTCCGTCTCTCCACTTGCTTCATGGACGATCGTTACCACCGGATTCTCAATTTCCTTAAAATCCAGTTCGGGCAGATATCCCAGGGCCTTTTTGGAGTAGTTATCCGCTTGGGTAATGGTGATGGGCCAACCATCGTATTGACCTCCGGGATTGGACAATGGATCCACATACCTTGGCCAGCATTCGATACGCATGGTGCGTTCCTTTTTGTTGAAGACCACCATGCCATAACCGGTAGATCGGTCATAAATTCTAGCGGGCAACCGGCCTGTTTGCCTGGGATTGGCAACTGCATGAACCGTCATCCGATTTCCAAATCCGTCGAAGAAGTTACCGGTGTACTTGGGTTTTCCTTCCAAGGGCTGGTGATCTTCAGGAACTGGCGGCCACCAACGCCGGGGGAAGAGGTTGTTCAATGCGGGGCCTGCGAAGGCATACCCCGCATCTCCGAACTCATCGACCCCGTAGCGTACCACAGTGGCCAAGTGTTGATCTCCGGCGATGTGCAGGGCGAAGGCCTTACGCAAAATACGTAAGGCGTTGTCCCTTCCTTTTTGTGGCCAACCGTTGGAGTCCATATCGCTGGTAGGTGCATCTCCCTGCACGTACTCCCCAGGCTTGGGGATGGGAAGGGTCGGCACAATGCTGTCTATGATGCTTCCCTCAGGCAGCGTGGCCACCGTACAGAAATTGGTCTGAGACAGGGCCACTTTCATCTCTACCTGATCGTCCCAGTCCTCGGACCATTTCTCCAGAAACTCCATCTGACGGTCTCCCAGCAAATTGGCATCTATATCGTAATGGGCCTTTATGTCAAACTTTCGGTTTTGGATGAAACCATTGACCACCTTAGCCTCTTCCGGCAGTACGTTTTTGGGTGCCGACTTGAATTTTCGATCCTCCAAAATGGCCATACTGATCCCTCCATATACCCAATCGGTAAAATAGCTGCCTATACCCTGAATCAGCGGAGAAGGATCATAAGGCGGCGGTAGGTGGCCTGTCTGCGTTAATTGAACCATATTTACCCATTCGGGTGGCATCTTATATCCGCCCTGATCCTGTGAGTCGTAATTCCAGCCCAATTCGATAGGGGCCCTTTTTCCACCCTCACCCCACACATTGCCATGGTACACATCATGGTCATCTGGTATAAACACACAGGGGATATTTCGGAATATGTCTCGGTAAGACCATCCAAACATGTACCACTTGCGCAGATAATCCAAACTTGCCCGTTCCAAAGGTGCCGTTTCTATGCCAAAGCCACCGGTGCTCTCGTAAAATTGATCGCCTAGAAAGACGGCTATATCCGGACGGTGTTTGCCTACGTTATCCGACACTTCCTGATCCGGAAAACCGTGGTCAGCGTTGCAGCTGAAAACAGCCATTTTGACCTCTGCCTGCCCAAGTGGCTCGGCGGCTATTTTGCCTTCATAGAAATAATGCCTGACGCCTTGGGAAAAAGGCAAATCCAATCGCACCCGATAGGAAACCTCGCTGGCATTGTCCCAATCCCTCAGTGTGAAACGAACGACCCTGCCCAGTCGATTGATCTTCCCTTGAGCGATAGCCTCCCAGACGCCATTTCGTCGTATTTCCAGGTGAATTTCATGGTTCACAAAGTTTTCAACGGGTGCCATTTGAGCCGTTAGCCTCAACTCCTTTTTGTGCAGGGTATAGTAGGAAAAGCAAATAGGCCCAAACTGCCGGTCTACGTAGTGATCAAGTTTTTCACCACTCATTTCCCAAGATGCAAATTCAGCCGATGGTTGGATTTTTGTTACATTTTCTCCCCCTGCATGGCAAACGAGGCCAACCTGTCCTACCAATTGCTTCGGATCAACACCGGAAAACTCAACCGTGGATAACACCTTTTGGGTACTGGGATCAAAGGCCTCCAGTTTTAAGCTAAAAGCACCTTGAACAGGAACGGCTTGGAGGCTCGCGTGAACGGGTTTTGTAAGATCGGAGATTCGGCTCTCGGAAATCCTATCCCCGATGAAAAGCCTTCCATCTCCTCTCAATCCACAGTCCAAGCCTCCTCCAAACACCACAGCTGACCGATAGTCGTCAAACGGACCCTTAGCACCTAGCCTAAAACCAGCATATCCCTCTTCATCATCCACATTGATTAGGGAAAACACCAGTTTGGACTGAAACGTCTGGAAACGGTCAGAAAGATGGAGTCCTAGATGATACAAGGTTCTGTTGTTGCCACTAACCACACAGGTAGCCTTTCCCTCCACGATTTTCCAATCCTGCAATCGATTGCCCCAGTATTCCGGGCCTATCCAGTCGAGGTTTGGCCATTGGTGCCAATCACTTTGGAAAGTACTATCCAGTGGTTTGGGAGCTCTGCTTGATCCAAACGTACTACCAGGAAGCAAGGAGGTTCCAATTCCTCCCAGGGCAAGTACTTTTACAGCTTTTCTTCTTTGCATTTGTTTATGGTCTTTTATTTCGTCTATTCCTTTATGGAGTATTGAATAATCTTTACCCATTCACTTAAGTGTTTGCCAACGAAGCGACTTGCATTGACCCAATGAGCGTGTTAGATGATTTTAAACGCTCCAATAATAGCGCGAAAACGATAGTTAATTTACGGATTAAATGACATCCTATTGGAGTAACTTGGGGTTAATATTCGTTTCAGCCTCGGGAATCGGCCATTTGTCATCAACTCCCACGCGGAAATTCTTTGTGGTCACATGCCATCTGGACAACGGGTCAGGTTTTCTGGATACCTGGGGAAGTCTGGTGGAACCAGGAAAGGCCGCTCCCCAGAAATCACCCCTAAGAACTTCTCCTCCTATCCCCCATCGGAAGATATCCCAAAGCCGTATTCCTTCGAAGGCCAACTCTATTCGCCGCTCGTTTCTAAGTATAGTTCGCAATTGCTCCACATTGGTTTCAGTAATTGGTGGTAGACCTACAGACTGCCGACCCCTTACCTGATTGATCGTTTGATCCAGAAGTTCCTGTGTAATGGGCTCGCCCGCCTCCATAACAGCCTCCAAATACCCGAGGAGAACTTCCGCATACCGGATAATCGGGATGTTTCCTCCGTAGTCCGTAATCAAGTTTCCCGAAAAAGACTCGTCAAAGAACTTTCGCAATCCATATCCTGTCCTGGTAGCCTGTTTGGAATAAGTAAGTTGATCAACCGACTGCGCGGAATCCGGATGACAAACGTAGGTTCTGCCGCCAAAAGTAGATCCATCCCAAAGGAATGTGTCTCTAAATCGCGGATCCCTATTGGCTCCCATATTAGCGGTGCTGTATCTAGGATCGTCAAATGAAAAAGGCGATCCATCTTCAAACCCATAGGCTTCGGCCAAACTTCCCGTTGGATTTACGATATGCCACCCACTGGAAACCGCCGGATATGCGTGTTGAGGCAGGGAGTTGGCGGCAAACCCAGATGTAAACTGCACACTGAATATATTCTCGCGACTATTTTCATTGGCAGGATAAAACAACGTTTTATAATCACTATCAATGATGTTTTCACCATACCCAATGATTTGCTGATAGGTCGCTGCTGCTTTTGAAAACTGCTTTTCCCCTAGATATAATCTAGCCAAAAAAGCCAGAGCCGCCTGCTTGCTGGCTCTTCCTATTTCAGAGGCGGAAAGCGCCCCATAACGTGGCAGAAATTCGATACTCTCAAGGAATTCACTCTCGACAAAATCGACGATTTGTTGCTTACTGGCCAGTGTAACATTATTGGCCTCATCTGGTGTCAGGGTATTCACCACCAAAGGCACACTGCCCCAAAATTGTGAAAGGTAGAAATATTGGGTAGCTCGCAGGAATTTGGCTTCTGCACGCATCCTGTTCCTTGATTCCGCCGGCATTGACGCATTTTCAATATTTTCCAAAAAATCATTTGCAATTGCTATTCTTCGGTATGACCCTGTCCAATACCCTAAGACGACATTATTATTTGGCAATAACGTCCCATCTGTCAGACGGTTATAAGTTGAATTATCTCCCCGTCTATCATACGAATTGTCCGTAGCAAATTCCAAAAAAACGATCCCACAGTAAGTCCACCAATCGGTTGGAACTACTTGGGTACCATAAACAATATTTCCTCGGTAGAGGCCCGTTAATGCGATCATAGCATTGGTCTCCGAAGTCCAAAATGTGTCACTCGCAAAGGCGTTCGTTGGAAACTGATTCAATTTTTCATCACATGAAAATGAAATCAGCAATAAAAGACTGAGAATGTATGTGTTAGTTATCGATTTCATGACAGTACTCATTTTAAATGATCAAAACCTTAGATTTACACCCATCGTGTAGGTAGCCAAAATAGGATAGTAGGCCCCACCAGAGTTGATTTCCGGATCCCAACCCGGCCAGTAGCCGCTTAATGAAAGGACATTCTCGCCACTCAAATAAATCCGGGCGTTCTGTAGGCCTACTCGCTTTTGAAATGACGTGGGTAGTGTATAGCCAACCTGCAAATTCTTTATCCTAAAATAAGAAGCGTCTACAACCCAAAAATCAGAAAGTACGGTATTTGGGGTTCCCGCATTTGTTATTTCCTCTAGCCTAGGGTAATTGGGGTATCTCACTGGATTTTCAGGATCAAATCTGCCATCCATCTGCCAGCGCTGAATATTTCCCAGGTTGAAAAAAGCCCAACCGGCATAACCGTCCAAAAGCCCGCTCACTCCTGTAACTCCCTGTCCAAAAACGGCTAGGTCAAAACTCTTATAGCTTGCGTTGAAATTGATACCAAAGGTATACCTGGGAATTCGACTACCTAGGTAAGTTCTATCATACGTAGGATCAATTCTGCCATCAGGTACACCATCAGGCCCGCTTAAATCCTTGTACCTTATGTCCCCCGGTCTTGGGTTTGGAGTAACGGGAGATTGATTTGCCCACCCCTGTATATCTTCTGCATTTAGGAAAACCCCATCAGATTTATATCCATAATACATTTCCATTGGGAAGCCGACAAACAGGTTGGAGCCATTGCCCACCATTCCATTAGGTTGCTGCACATTTCCCAAACCCAGGGAGAGAACTTCGTTGTCGGTTATTGTGAAATTGCCTCCAATGGCATATTTGAAACCGCCGACCTGATTGCGATGCATCATATCAAACTCCAAACCCGAATTTCGTACTTCCCCCGTATTCACTTCGCTAATTTGAACTCCCAATACGGACGAAACGCTGCCGGTAGGTCTAAATAGGATGTCTCTTGTATGCCTGTCGAAATACGTAATATCAGCCGACAGCTTTCCATCAAAAAATACCGTCTCAAGTCCGAAGTCTATGGTCTCGGTTGATTCCCATCGGATATTTTGATCCATAAATACCGAATACGCTGCCCCAGTAGCCATGACCCCTCCAAAAGGATAGTCCCTACCCGAAGATAAAACCGTTTGGTAGGGGTAGTTACCGATATTCTGATTGCCCAGGACACCCCAAGAGGCCTTTAATTTCATATCGGACAACCAGCTTGCGCCTTGAAGAAATCCCTCGTCAGAAATCCTCCAGCCTACAGCCATTGACGGAAAAAATGCATATTTATTGTTTTCGGGAAATCTCGAAGACCCGTCGTACCGAACGGTTGATTCAAACAGGTATTTGTCGGCATAGCTATACCTAAACCTGGAAAACACCGACTGAATGGCCCATTCTTCGTCAAAACCTCCCACTCGCTGATTGTCGACTCCTCCCATGTCGAGAACGGTGTAGTCATTGCTGGGAAAATCCTGCCTATAACCATTAAAAAAAGAGTCCATTTGGTTTTCGAAGGAATATCCCAATAAAATTCCAAACGAATTTTGGTTTATCTGCTTTGCATACTCACCTAAGAATTGGGTCGTTTGAAATATTTCCTTATTGCTAAACTGATTCAGGTAGGACTGTCCATGAAAAACATCATCATTTAGGCGCTGTGAAGCCAGGTAAGATCGTTGTTCCAAAAGCGCAAACGTGTACCCGCCGATGGCTGAAAATGTCAATCCTTCCAATGGATTCCAATCCAGCTTCATATTAATTCCTGCCCGCGTTCTTGGGTTACGAAGGTAAGAAGCTGACTGTAGCCAAGATACGGGGGTTCCACTGGTCTCTGGCCCAACACCAAAATCCCCATTAGACGCTTGGCCTAGAAAAATAGCGGGATACCTAACTGCATTGGCAATCAATTGGTTAGCCATATCTCCACCTCTATTGGCTGTTGCCTGAGGCTCATTCCTTTCCTCCTGGGATCCGAAAACCCTGGTATTCAGCTTAAAATTCTTGCCCAAATCGCTGATAAGGTTTAACCGAAAATTGTATCGTTTGAAATTATTCTTTTCGATCAACCCATCTTGGTTTAAAATTCCGCCAGACAAGAAGTATTTATGCGCATCGTTGCCACCATTTATTGTCACCGTATGCCCAGTCTGAAAACCCCTTCTGGAAAATACTTCATCCAAAAAGCGGGTGTTTGGATAATTGTCCGGATCATCTTGCCTCCTGAATCGCTCTATCTCCTCAGGAGAAAAACTGTTACTTTCAGAAGCAATGTTGAACATCCGGGCATAGTCCCAAGAATCGACAAAATCAGGGAATTGAGTAGGTTGATTGAAGCCGACATAACCATTGTAAGAAACCGAAAGTTGACTTGACTTTCCATCTTTGGTCGTAACAAGAATAACGCCGTTAGCGGCCCTTGCTCCATATATCGCTGCGGAAGACGCGTCCTTTAATACTGAAATGGACTGGACATCCTCCGGGTTAATGTCATTCATATTGCCCGGAATCCCATCGATCAACACCAATGCATCAGGTGTGGCTCCGAAGGAGCCTACCCCCCTTACTCGAATAGAACCTCCACTCTCACCTGGCCTACCGGTTCGCTGAATTACCGTGACGCCGGGGATTTGCCCAGTGATCGCTTGGGAAAGCTGTGTGACCGGTCTGTTTTCAATATTTTGGTTGGATATCTGAGACACGGAACCAATGACATTAACTTTCTTCTGTGTTCCGTAACCTACTACCACCACCTCGTCCAAAGAGCTGGAATCCTCCACCATACTCACATCTATGATACCGGATGTTCCTACCATTTTTCGTTGGTTTACATAACCGACAAAAGAAAAAACCAATACAGAACCAGATTCTGCATTTAGGCTGTACCTTCCATCAATATCGGTTACAGTCCCCGTAGAAGTCCCTTCAATCAACACCGTAACACCAGGCATAGGCTCTCCATTTTGATCCGTAACCGTCCCTGATACCGAGATATTTTCCGCCTTTTCCTCGATCAATACAGACGCACTATTTTTAGTTTTCTTTACATGGATATTATAATCCACCTGTTTGAACGTGAGATTGGTCTGTTTTGCCAAACTCAACAGCACATTGTATAGGGAGTTGCTGTCCGATGACACCTCCACACTGGGAACATCGCGAAGCTCTTTGTTGGTAAATACAAAATTGAATCCTGTGCTTCTTTCCAGTTCCCGAAAAACGCTTTCTATCTTTGCATCCTCTAGGGAAAGGGTCACCATTACGTCCTCAATGTTCTTGACTTGCGCATTTCCGTTCCATGCCAACAAAAGGCTCATGGTAAGGCATTGGAATAGGAAAGCAATAGAGAATAGCCTGGTCATGTGCAATACATGCTTAAGTATGTTTTTTTTCATAAATTTGGATGGTTTGTTTGGGCGATGCCAATTGTTTAAGCAAATGTTTACCCACACAGAGATTGCCGTCTCTGCGTTGTGGGCCATTACCGGCCATGGTTGCTCCAACATCCATGGCCTTTTCTTTTGAATTAAAGGAGTGTTACATAAGCATTCCGTTTTTAGGATGATACATCAAATCTTATGGTTACCCTGTCCCTATTCACCTGAAACTCAAACCGGGCAGAATAACTTAGTCCCTCCAGGACGCCTTCAAGGGTTTGGTCTACAAATTTCCCAGAAAGGAGCACTCCCTTCTCCGGACGATTACGTATCTCTATCTTGACTCCGTACCAGTTTTCCAAAACCCTGATGGCTTCTCTTATGGGTGTCTGATCGAAAAGAATCGTCTTTTTTGTCCATGCCAATACCTTTTCCTCCTGAACCCGCTCCATACTATGTATTCCTTTGTCAACTTTGATATTTAGCCCCTCTCCGGGATACAAGTTGACTTCCCGGATTTCCTCAAAATCCAACAAAACGTTCACTCTTCCCGTAAGCAAGGCCACGTCAAGCGGCTCGCCTTCGTAAGCGGTGATATTAAAGGAGGTACCTAAAGCCGTGGTAGTTACCTGACCGGTCTTTACGATAAAGGGCCTTAAACTATCTTTGGCTACTTCAAAAAAAGCCTCTCCAACCAAAAACAATTCGCGCCGGTCTTTCTCAAAATTTTTTACGTAGCGCAGGGTACTGCCTGAATTGAGTATTACCCTGGAACCATCCTGTAGGGTAAGATTGGATTTAACACCCGGAGGAACTGCATGCTCTTCATAGACCAGGGGAACAGCGATAGGCTCCACTTCAGGATGCTGAAAGGTCAGATTAAACAAAACACTCAAGGCAACTGCCATTACAAGAATCGCGGCGACTCTGTAAAACTGATAATTTGACCGGTAATTTACTCTGGGTTGCCCATAGGCAAAGCGCTTTAGAGTGCTCTCCGAACTTAGGGCCACTACCCTCCTTTCGGCTTTCTCTTCGCTTGGTTGATTGATGACTTTGTTGATGTTGGTCCAGATGTCCTCCACCCGGTCGTCGCTGATTTCACCAACATCTCTGGACAGATTGAGCAAAGTCTTCCGAGCCAGTTCCATCCGCACATATTTGTCCGGATTTTTTTCCAAAAAAGCTTCCCAATAGGCCTTCGCTTCCTCATCGGGAGAGAGGACCCATTTTCGAAACTCTGGATCCAACATAAAATCCTCAACAGTGTACTCGGTGTTGCTCATAAAAGAAGTCTTTCATTTATATAAGCCCGGATTACCCAAAAGTTATCCGTCCAAAAAGATAAATTCTTGCTATTTGTTCACTTCTTTCAAAAAAAAAGGAATAGTAGGTTTATCCTAGTTAATATCTACCCTGCGATAGGCTGGTTTGTTGAATAATGGAATAAAATGGAAACAAGGCAGAATTCCGTAAAAAATTGTTATTTACATATAAAATATGTTTTTTACATTATTTACAGTTGGAAAACAAGAATAAGGAAAATTGTAATCGTTAATATGGACTTTTTAAGCGAGGAAAGCGCTTTCCATGCCAAGGTGTACACCGAGCGAAGATTTATGCCCATAAGCTTGGCTGTAGCCTCGTACGAAAGGTTTTCAAAAAATAAATACTGAATGACTTCGTTTTGCCGAATAGGAAGTTCTTTCAGGCTGCTGGCCAGCTTTTTTTGTAGAACCTCTTCCCGTTGGGCGTTTACGATGGTGGACTCCACACTTTCGAGTCGTTGCGGATAGTCATACGCCGTCTGCCGCTGAGCCTCCAACCCTTTAGAGGCCTTTTTTTTCGCTTTATTGATTTTATTGGAAAGTGACCTAAAAAGATATAACCGAACATTGTCGGTAGGTTTGATATTTTCCCTATACCTCCAAAGGTCAATAAAAAGCTCCTGAATGCAATCCTCCGTGAATTCAGCATCACCCGTAATGGACCTACCAAGCTGAAAAAGCACTCTGACATACTGCCTGTACAATTGTTCAAACGCATGTTTATCGCCGGATTTCAGCCCAAGCCAAAGCTCCTCAGGATTAGCTTCCTGAGACGGGGAAGTGTTTTTCGGAACGAGATCCATGGTAAGTTATTTGGGGAGCATTGCCAAGTGCCTCTCAAGTATAAGAAAAACTTGCCACAACTGCATACATTTTTAAGAAATATGCAAAAACAGCACTTCACATCTTTCCAAAAACCAAACCTACAAGCATGAAAAGTTTTGGCTAGTCTCCTTTTTCTATTTTATGAAATAACAGCTTGCTCTTACTAGCTGGTCTTCCTGGATTGTATCAATAACCTGAATATTAATAGATTACATTACCCCCAGCCAATATATACCTAAAATCCATCTCCTCGTTGACTTCCCTTCGCTTCTCCAGCAACAACCCAGCTAATTCCTCCCTGACAAGCCGATAGTTACTGTCTTTGGAATTCATCTTCCTGTGCGTAAGCGCCTCAGGCAGCGAGTCCGCTGATCATCATCGCCCGGCCAGCCACACAAACGGTTCCATTCCAGGCAGCCATATTGTAGGCGGGGGGTATCGTTTTAATAAATTTACCATGTTTAATAATCACCACCGCTATTGCTTTCCTGGCAGGAAATCAACCAGTGTTTCAACTGGAGCGTAAGATCCTTGACTTTATCAGGGTAATTGGCCGCCACATTGCTTCTTTCGATGGGATCGTTGATCAAATCATACAATTCATAGGTTTGACCCCCATCCGGTGAATAAAGCTTGAACTGATTGTCCATAATGGCTTCCTGCTTTTGAAACTTAAAGGATATGGGCTCCTCTCTTCGCTCCGAATCATTTAAGAGAGAGGGAAAGATATTCGCCCCGTTTTACATCAAAGGTAATGTCCATTCTTATGTCTTGTGTTTTAATATGATAGTTGTAAATGTCATTGTTTTGAACGAGGATATTTAAATTTCTGAAGTCAGGATTTACGAACATCATTGAAATAATTGACTCCTTCATTAGCCAAGCCATTCCCAATTCTACTTGCTTTAAAAATCTATCTGTTGCATTCTTACAGCCGGTTATTTCGATTTGTAGAAGAATTGATTTCTTTTCTTTCTCATACAAATTTATCAAGTCAATTGTCATGTAATAAAGACCGTCTTTAATTTCCCAATGAATTGCATAGTCGGTTACAATATCATTCTTTTTATGTCTTCCCATATTTTCAGAAAAAAGCTTTGAAAGAGGACGAAGCAATGATTTAAAACCTTAATCAAAGTCTGTCCTAAAGTCGGCATACACTTTTTCTTGCAGAAATAATGGAACTTTACAATTGTCAAGAAGGATAGGAATTACAACGATTTTCTTTTCATTAAGCTCTCTCATTAGTCCAGAGTTCAGTTCTTTCTTACACCATTCACTGTCAACAGAATTATTTGAAAGAACCACAAGTAAATATGAGGAGTCAGATAGTCCTGATTGAATTTTGTCAATGAGTGAATCGCCTGGCTGCATTTCCCATTTGTCAAGCCAAACTTGAATTCGATTCTTAACCAACTCGGCTGAAAGTCTGGTTACAAATTCACTGTCCTTGGTTGAATAACTTATAAAAACACTCATGTTTTGTTGGTGAATTTATGGTTTGTAGTGTCGTCTTAAAATGCCCTATAATCGGGTCAGGCGGGGGAATTTACTCACTGCATTTATTATTTATAGGCGGCATTCGTGGTTTCCAATTCACCCCTACCTTCCCACAGGTAGGGTCGAGTGCTGGCGCACCAATCTTCCGATCGTGTTTCCAGCACCCGCCTCGTCAAACCCAGCGTGCGAATTTAACGCACTGCGCTTTCCTAGTGACTTCTCATCTCGCTTATCACCTACCGCGTTGGGGTAACTTTCCGGTTTCGGCCGGTACGGAACAGCACGTGCCTGCACGGCCGAAAACAGCCAAAACACCAAAAAACAAGGTAAAATCAGCCAACAAAACCACTCAGAAAGCATAAAGAAAAGAAACAACCAGTCAAAATGCCGCAGAACCAACGCCCGCCAGCACCATTTTTCACACCACCGAAATCACCCAAACTTTTCAATCCCCATAGATACCTTCCCTCAAAAAACCCGCTACGTCCCGATAGCTATCGGGATCAACACAGGCTAAGCCCGAAATTCCGCTGCGCTCCACTTCGGTTTAGCCCTTGTATGTTACCAGTAGGCCTTCTGTCCTCCGTCCTTGTCAGTCCGCTGTCTGTATGGGTTTTCGCTGTCTGTGTCGGCTGTGTGGTGGTGGGTTTAAAAATTTTTAGAAGGGGAGGAAATTTTAAAAAATAATTTTTCTTGCGTGGGGCAGGCGCACTCTTACCACAGCTTTGGTTTGTGCGGTTGCCTTGCGGGGCTGTGGTATGTGTGTGACTGCTGCGTTGGCTCATTGTTATGTCAATTGCGTTCCTGTCAGTTTGAAATAAAATCGTTTGAATGTTTCACTCTTTTTCAGTTTTTGGAAGTCAGGAATTAATGCTACTAACTTTTCTGCGTGCATATAGTCAATGTAGTTAAAGCTGCCGCCTCTGCTTTGAGTGAAATGTCTGTTTAGCTTCTTCTTAGGATTCTGAACTTGGTCTGGCCGTCTTTCGTGTCCGATGGTTACTTGTCTTGTTTGAGTTGATAGAAAACTTGAAATGGCTCGTCCGTCAGCAATGAGCCAAGATTCCAACTCTTGCTCAATACAAACTAAATGCACTCTGTCTAATGGAACTTGTGCTGCGTTTAAAGAGTCAAAAATATTGTCACGGTCTTCTTTCATACAGGGCCTTGTTCTGTCGTCACGCCAATCGGGAAACAAGTCCCAAATGATGTAAACGGTTTCACAGCCTGATTTTATTAATTGCTTTGCTGCTTCACCACAACCACTGATTAATTTGGGTTTGTTGTCAAGCGTAATGGCTACAAACTCATCAGCAGGGCGGATTCTGCCTACAAGGTTTTTACAAACCTTCAAGTCTGCCCCTTGCGGGCCGCACTCTAAAATGAATCCTAACTTCATACGCTTAGTTTGAGAATCCTTTTTGAGTGTATAATTGTCCAGGTGCGAATTTCTTTGACCATTCCAATACTTCTTCATCGTCTGCCGGACGTGAAAGCGAAACTTTCTCATCTTTTCTTTCTACAAAAACGATTTGAGAAATATGCAATTGGTCGAGCAGATAAGGCGAATGAGAAGTAATTAAAACCTGACCTTTTTTGTTGTCAATGTAATTTCTGATTTCAGTAATAACAAGGTGAATGGTTCTTGGGTCAAGTCCGTTTTCCAATTCTTCAATCACAATAAGCGGTGAAGGTTCAGGGTGACGGAAAACTGCTAACAGTGCCAATATTTTCAATGTTCCAGTTGAAAGCATCCAGCCGGGAAGTTTAAAATCCTGCTCCGATAGTTGCAGGTAAACCATTTTTTCCAACTCCTGTGTTATCTGCGGTTGCAGGTCTTTAGCATAAGGCAAAACATATTGCAGAGTTTCTAAAATACCTTTATAAACTTCAATGTCTTTGTCCCTGATGGAAAGCAAAAACTCCGCAATGTTTCTTCCGTCTTTATGTAATGTAATTGGACCGCTTGTTTTCTTTTGCGAATGAGGGTCGCCCATTAAAAAGGTGTTCATAGAAAGAAACTGCCAACTTTCAACAAATCGTCTTATTTCCAATTCGGCTGATAGTATAGATTTATCAGGTGTTTGCCAAGGTGCTTTTCGGTCTTGTGTAATGTAGTTATTGTCTGCATCACGGCTTCTTTCAAATAGTTTGTAGCTGACTTTTTCTTCGATAAAAAATATGTTTCCGGCACTGCTTATTTCCTGACCAATTGAAGTTGAGAATTTGGTTGGGTTCAATGGACTTTTGGTTGCCAGTTTCACATTGAAAGCAAACTCCATTGGGGCAAATTGTAATTCAATGCCGTCTTTAATGAATTTGCGTTTCTTCTTTTTGCCTTTGTAGTAAATATGTTCAAATTCTCTCCAAGGTCTTACGGCTGCATCCAAACCTTCGGTTACGATGGATTTGAACATTTGCAGGGCTTCAAGCAAACTACTTTTGCCCATTCCATTATACCCAATAAAAGCCGTTAGCGGTGTCAGTTTTACTTTGGCACTTTCAATGGCTTTGAAATTTTTGACTTCTATATTTTTAATCATCGTTGCTGATTTTTTAATTCGGTTTTATCAATCCTCTTTCCACATCACGGTAGGCATTTTGGGTGGCTACCTTTTGCGGTTGTGGCACAATAGGGAAAGTAGAAAGTATGTAAGCAAATTCTTCTTCGCTTAAGCCGTAAATGTGAGCAATAATGCCATCTAATTCTGCCCTTAGCTTATTGCGTTCGTATTCCGTAGTAGCCGCTTTCTTCTCTGTCCATTTGGTTTTCATCACTTCTTCCCACAATTCTGCAAATTCTTCGGTAGTGCATATTAAACGGGCTGCTCTTTCTACTATGGCTGTAAACCATTTGTCTTTGGGTTTTAATCGGGGAACTGGAAGTTGATAGAGATAGAACAAATTCAAGTTCGTTGTTACTCTTGCCCTTAAAATAAAATCGGCAACATAGCTGTTGAGTATTGACGTAAGCACAAAGAGTTCATCGTTCCCAAAGTTCAATTCATTGTATTTTTTCTTTTCGTGTTTGAATGGAAAGTTTACAGTTAAGGAGTTTCCGGCAATGGCATACTTCGGTATGATTGTGGAAATTAAAGTTCTCTCATTTGTGTTGGATGCAATTTTGCGTATTGCCAAACGATAGGTTTCATAATCATTCTTCAAGTCTTTTGGCTGGTCATATAAACCTTCAATTCTTTTTACTCGCTTGCTTAAAAAGTCAGTCTTAATTTCTTTTTCATTTATCCAATATCTCGCATCAGAAAATTGATTGGTAAAGTGCCAAATCATACCACCTTCATAAAGGACAAATTTTGCAGGTTTGGTTAAGAAACTACCTGCCGAACGGGTCATATTCATTTCCTCTCCATACAACTCCAAATTCCAACCTTCAGCATCACCTGCCAGCATTGGATATTTTGAAACTGTTTCAGCAATGCTTACTTCCTGTTCGCTTTTAAATTCAATTATAGAATAACTATCAGGACTAAGTCTTTTCACCAAGTCAACAGAAATAGTAACCGAGCCATATTGAGGGAAATTGGTCAATTCTTCTACATCGTGCCGCATAAAGGCAGTAGGGAATTTTTGAGTATTTCCGCCTTTCTCAAAGCTGAGAACAACAAACTTGAAACGACTATCGACATTTTCAAAAATCGTTTTACGGTTTTCAAAGCCAAACAAACCTGTAATCTTGTTTTCGTCAAACAGCATTTCACGAAGTTGTTTTGTTCCTAAGTCGGTATAAATGCCACTTGGTATCACAATACCGCAATAGCCACCTTTGCGAAGCAGGTTTCTACATTGTTCAGTAAACAAACAATACAGGTTGGGTTTGTTACCCACAGCTTTTCCATTTACGACTGAAATTTGATTTTTATACTGTTTGGCATTTTTAAAATATGCCCATTGATGTGGGTATTGACTGGAATATTCTAACCAAGCTTGACGAATTTCTTTGTCAGCCATTAGCTCTTCTTTGTTCTGTTCCCAATCTTCAATGCGGAGTTTTTTCTTCTTGATTTCTTTATCGTATTCCTGAAAGAATTCCTTTTCGTTCGTCTGAAAAACTTCCCAAGGCGGATTAGTGATGATAGCATCAAAGCCGTCTTTCTTTCTGAATATTTCTGAAAATTCATAGCCCCAATGAAAGGGTTCAAGGGCTTGAATGTCTTTGATGTTGATGCTACGCTTTATGCTTTTGCCTTCTTTGTTTTTTTTATCGTCCCAGGTTACTTGCTCATACTTTATTCCGAGGTTTGAAAATTCCTGCCCCAACATCAAGTTCAAAGTGGCATTGGCTTCTTCTTCCATTCGGTCAATGCTTTCCTTTTTTATCTGTATGTTTTCATTGGTGCTTTCAAAAGATTTAAAGGCACGAATGGCGGCTTCTTTTTGGTTTACCAATTCACGGTAGCTTTTCTTAAACAAGTCGCCACTTTGGTGCTTATTAAATTCGCTTTCGTCCACCCGCATCAAACCAATCAATGAGTTTCCACTCATAATATTAAAATCAATATTAGGCAGGGGTTCTAATTGGTCAACGGTTTCGGCACTGGCTACCAAGGCAAGGAACAAACGGAGTTTGGCTATTTCGGTGGCTTCTTCCATCAAATCAACCCCATACAAATTGTTGGTGATGATTTGCTTTTTGATGTAGTAGTTGATGCTCGGATGGTCTTTTTCAATTTGCTGTTTCCATTCGGTCAGTTTCTTATCACCCAAAAATTCAATCTTGCCCAAGATAGCCGAATACACATTGATGAGGGTTTTCATAGCCGCCACCAAAAAAGCCCCCGAACCACAAGCAGGGTCGAGCAAACTCAGGTTGGGCAATACGGCATTTTCACCCACCACCAATTTTCGGCAGGTAGCCGCATCTAAATGCAATAACAGTTCGGCAATGCTATCGTAGCGTTTGGTAGTTAGTTTTTGTTTTAGCTTTTCGGGGATGTCATCAGGCAATTCCACTCCGTTTACTTCGTCCAATATCAGTTTATAAACCGTTTGCTCGCAGAGGTATTCCGTTATTTCGGTTCGGGTATAGTATGCCCCGAATGCTTTTTGGTTGATGTATTTTTCAAAAATATAACCCAACACATCGGGGTTCATTTCATTGTCGGCTCCTCCGGGTGTGTCGTCAAGTGTCCAACTGTATCGGTTGAATAACTCAAACAAGTTATCAAAAGCTTGGTCAGGAATACTGATTTTACCCTGATATTTTACTTCAATTTTATGCAGCAAAAACAAACCACCATTCAGGTATTTAATTTTTCCAATCAATTTATTGGTAGCAGCACTGCGTTGGTTTTCTTGTTTGGCAAAGCCTTCAAAGAAAAGTTTAGAAAGGAACTCATTGTAAAATTTGTTCTTGCCTAATTCCTTTTTTGAAAATTCAAGTTTGTGGTTAAGATATTCGGTATCGCCATTGTCCAAAAACATTTTCTTTTGCAAGAAATAGATAAACATTAAGCGATTGAGGATTACCGAAGCATACCATCTGCGGTCGGCTTCATTGTCAATGCCTTCAATCAGGTCAAGAAAAACAATGTATTCGTTCTGATAGTCACGGAAGAACTTCTTAACTACCCGTTCAATGTCCAAAGCAGTTTTAATACGGCTGGCTACTTCGGCAATGGCAATATTTCCTTCACGGTCAAACTCGCTGATGTCCACCACCAACGAAGCAATTTTGGCAATAAAACCATCACCGGGTTGATGACGGAAAAAGAAATGCTCTCGGCTTACAACTTTCTTATCCTGATTTTTCAGCCAATGCCAAATGCTTTGTTTACGGTCTTTGTCTATGAAAATTAAAACGTGTTCAAAGTGTTGCTTCTGAATTTCTTTGGCAATTGCTATTCGCTGTTTTGGCTCGGGCACCTCTCCGTTGGGAGTGGTAATTTCAAAAACCACTGCACCGCTTAACTCGGCAATGGGTTTGCGGCTAATGGCAATTTCTTTTATGGATTCATTGATGGTTTTATTGGAAGTAGGATTGCTCCAACCCAATTCTTCAATGAACAGCGTTTTGAAGTCGAATGACTGCAACGCTTTTCGTGTTCGTTCTATGTTGAGTTTTGCCATTTTCTATTCCTTGTTAATTAAGCCCATTGAGCAAATGATTTGCGGTTCTCGATCGGCATTATCTTCATCAGTAATGATGCACAACTTATCTTCTTCACGCAGGGTTACTACCAAATTTGCCAACTGGTCGTCAGATGCTCCCGCTTTCAACTGTCTGCCAATAACCTCTTTTGCTGTTTCTTTCAAGGGGTATTTGTAAATGTCGTCAATAGCCCTTTTCATCGCCTCGGTTACAAACAAAGTGTCTTTGTATGCTTCGTAATAGCGTGTCAGGTGCATATAAATTCGATAGCGAACACTGCTTTGCTTGCCAAGTTGTCCTCCTGTGCTTATTTCAATGTCTTTTATGTAATCCAAACCTTTTTCCACCAGTTTGTGGTGTTCGGGAATTTTGTATTGTGGCACAGTGTCGGGAGTGCAATGAGCCGCTTTTAAAATAGTGAGTTGTGATTGTGTAATCACTTCACCTTTTTTGTTAGCCCAAACCAACACATCGTTATCATCAGCCGTGCGGCTATAAACAATTACACCTTCGTGTTCTTTGATGTCAGTGTTTTGCTTGGTAGCATACACCACATTCGGCATTTCCTGTATGAAGTTGTTCAGTTTAGGGTCGGCATCAGTGGCGTTTTTCCAAATCTGAAAAGCATAAGAAGCCAAATCCACTTCTCCATCTTCTTCCTCGTCCAAAATTCCTGACTGTTCGCTGTAAAGTCCTTCCAGTTGCGACCTTACTTTTTGATTGTCAAAAAATAATTCATCAGGCGAGCCAAGCACTTCATCGCTTTGCTCTAATCGAGATTTCAGACGGCTTCTTAAACGGATAATTCGTTCAATGCCGTCTTCGGGCAAAAATGAATAGCAATATATTTTGTCGGCTTTCTGCCCAATTCTGTCCACACGACCTGCACGTTGTATCAAACGAATGATAGCCCAGGGCAAATCATAGTTTAAAATGATGTGAGCATCCTGCAAGTTTTGTCCTTCACTCAACACATCGGTTGTTATCAATACACGGATTTCATCAGCTTCATTTACTTCCTTCCGTTTGTCGTTGCTTTCAGGACTGAAACGGTAAGCAAATGAAGTTGGGTCATCGTTGTCGCCTGTAACACAGTCAACTTGCTTAACACCTTTCTTTTTTAATTCGGCAGTGATGTATTTTGCTGTATCGGCAAATTGGGTAAAAATCAAAACCTTTTCATTGCCGTGTTTTTTAGTAATGAGTTTATGTAGCGTTATGAGTTGTCTGTCTGCTTCTGCACTCCAATCTTTTCCAAGGTCAAGAATTTTCAATAAGTCACGGCTGTCGTTGAGCAAAGTGTCTTTAAGCGTATTGGAAAACAATTGGCTGCTTATCCAGTCGAAGCGATTTTTATAAGTGGATGAAAACAAATCGTAAATCTTCTGTGCCTGATTGTAGTATGATTCTTCACTCAGCATCAGATTGATTTTTTCAATTTCTGATACTGTGTTTTCTATGTCTGCATCTTCCAAATAATCATCCAGCATATTGGCATCCTGCTTACCAATAGGGAAGGGAAGTTTGTTTTCAATGGCATAGATAAATATGTAATTGCGAAGAATGTGTCGGCTGATGGATAGTAAAAAAGAATAGCCGCTACTTTCTAATCGCTTAAACAAATTAGTTCGGGCAAAGCCTTTTAGTCTTGCTCCTGCACGTCCGAGATTACCCATTATCACCAATTCTTCTTTGGTTGGTTTCACCAAAGGTTTTTGATTTATGTATTGGTCTTGACCTAAACCATAACGAGGCAAATTCAAATGATTGATGATTTGCACCACATCGTCAGCATAAAGCTTTGCGTATTGGTCGCTTGGGTCGTTGGCATCAAAGTGGTATTCCACTTTCTTAGGCAAACGGTCGGGAAAATAAGACCTTGAACCATCGGCAAAAGTGAGGAATTTACGGTTGTTGGTTTCGTCTGTTTGGGTGTAATATGCTTTGATGAAACTTCTTGTTCTGCGAACCAAATACAATCGCATCAATTCTCGCCAATCGTCTGCAAATTCACTTTTCTCAAAGGCAGGTAAACTGCGGATTGGCGTTTGATACTTAGCCATAAACTGCACTTTACCGCCAATACTTTCAATAAAGTGTTCAGGGCTGATTCCTAAATCTTTTTCATCAGGAATAAACAATCTTAACTGGTTGGAAAGGTCAAGGAATGTTTTGTTGTAAGGGGTTGCAGAAAGTAAAATCACTTTACTATCGTTCAACTGAATGTATTCTTGAATAGCTTTATATCGCTTACCTTCTCTGTTACGCAGGTTGTGGCTTTCGTCAATGATGACTACTCTGTATCGTCTTTCATTGGGCAATAAAGTTTGTGCTTGTGTAACGGAAATAATTTTTGCCCTTAGTTGATACTTGTGGCGATAATCCTCCCACATCTTCACTAAGTTCTTCGGGCAAATGATTAAGGTTTCTAAAAGAAAATCATCCTCAAACATTTTTGCCAATGCGGTGGCAGTTATTGTTTTTCCCAATCCAACCACATCGCCAATGATTACACCGCCTCTTTTATTCAAGTGATGTGCTGCCACCAACACGGCTTTTAACTGAAAGTCCAAAAGTTGTTTTTCAAAAACCTTGGAAACTTTAAATTCAGAAAGTCCGGCTCTTGCTTCACGAGCAAGGTGGTAAGCAATTTTTAAATAGATGTGATAAGGATGAATGAGTTTGTCAGCCGCCCAACTGTTGTCAATGATTTCGGCAAGTTCATCTGAAATATCAATGCAGAATTTATCCTCCCAACGGTCATTGAACCATTTGGAAAGTTTGTTGGATGCGTCCCTGTCCAACACATCCACATTCAATTCGCCTTGCAGTGAAAGTCCTGAAAGCGTAAGGTTACTGCTGCCTAAATAGCCAATAATTGGATTGATTTTATCGTCACGGAAACACAAGTAAAGTTTTGCGTGTAGCGGATAACGGAGAAACAACTTAACAACAACTTTCTTTTCCTTAATTTGGGCTGAAAGTTTTCTAAGTCCTTGCTCGTCCGCTTCTGTCGGAATACCAATGGTAAGTTGTTCTTTAAATTCCTGTGCAAGTTTCTTGCGAATTGTAATTGCGGTTTGATTGTCTATTCCACCGTGCTCAGTCTTGGAAAAATACTCTTTGATAATTTCCAGTGGTGGCTTTTGCATACCTACCAATAAGCGACAACAGTTTTCATCACCACCATTCCAATTGTCAATGTGATGGGCAACTTGCTTCCAACCTCTTAAATTGAAATAGCCCACACAAAAGTCGGCACGATGTGAAACATCGAGGGTATAATTTAAACCCTCCGATAAGTGATTCTCTATGTTGTCAAATATTTGCGGCATTTACTTCTTTGTCTTTTTAATTTGTTTTTCGGCTGCTTTTAGTCCTTCCGTCAAGTGTTCCAGTCCGCCAAAGTCTTTATTGATTTTGTCCGCTATGAAAGTCGTTTGAACCTCTTTTAAGTCCAGTTGCAAGATTTCAGAAAGCGGTTTTAAGTAATCAGGTGAAGCCGGTCTTTCCCCACGTTCTACTTTACTAAGTGTAGAAGTATCAATGTCAAGATGAGCCGCAACCTTTCTTAATGGCAGATTCTTAGCTTCTCTTGCTTTCCTTATATAGTCACCAAATGTTTCGTTGCTCATTGACAAATTGTTTTGGACAGATGTGTCAAAATTACAATTTTAATTGAAACGGTCACCCTGTGCGGTGGGGAAATTTTGCTCTTTTGGTTTTGTAAGGTTCGGGCTTGTGTGTCGGGCAAAACCAAATGTGCAAAATGTGGGCTGGCAGAAAATTAATTTTTTAAAATGCGGGTCGGCAAAAATTTTTAAACCCATTGCGTTGGCTTGTGTGTCCCCAAGTTTTACGTCTGGTCTGTGTCGAGTTACAGCGAAATGGTCTGTCGGGTTAAGTTCGTCTGTAAAGTTTGGTCAGGATGTCAAAGGTCGATTTTTGGTGTCACGTTGAGGGTTGTAGTGTCGTCTTTTAGGCTTACTGGTAACGTAAAGGGTTTTAAACGCAATCTAGCCAAAAAAAACAACTATTTGGGTTGCAGCTCCCTAGATTGCGGTTAAAACTTAGTTGGACGAAACCGGGGGTCTGTCTATGGGCATTTATGTTTCCCTTTTTGGGCCATTTTTGTGGTTTGGTGACCAGAACATCCGCATAGATTGTTGGAACGCCCGGATCTCGGATATTTCCGGTCCGCTAAGGGCAGTCCTTTCCCATTAACGCTGATCCGTTTTCGTTTTTTCCAATGTTTTCAAAGAACGTTTTTTCACGGGGCAGCTTCAGGGATCCCTGCCCTTTTCCCCGGCGAGGCCGTAAACCATCCTGCCGGTACCGCAGTCTCCACACATGAACAGGTCCCTGCCCAGTATTTCCTCCAAAATCTCATAGGTGGACAACCCCTGGTAAAAGGAAATGAACCTTGCCACGTTCAGCAGCCTGAAACAGTCATCCATTTTGGTCTTGCTGTTCGCCGAAGACATGATCCCGTAGTATCTTATCTTGTAAAACCCGCTGGGGAGTATATGCTGCATGAATCTGCGGGTAAATTCGGCACCGGGAAGTTCCATGGTTTTGCTTTTGCCGTCCCGGTAATCCTTCCACCTGAACTTTACCGTGCCGTCCCCGAAGGCCAGTATCCGGCTGTTGCTGATGGCCACCCGGTGGGTGTACCTGCCCAGATAACCAACTGCCTGGTTGGCCCCCTTGAACGTCTTTTTGATGTAGACATGCCACATCTTCGAATAGGCCTCCTTTTTCAAGAGTTCCGGTGCGGCGTACATGCCTTTATGTTTTTCGGGTATCCTGAGCAGATCTGCGCCCAAAGCCTGGAAAAGCTTTTCCATGAATACGCCCCTGAATATCTTGGAGAGTGCCTTCACGGGTACAAAAAACTTCTTGTTGGCAGCCACCCATTCCATTTGGTCGGGGTCAAGCCCTCCGGCCGGTATCAGCATATGGATATGGGGGTGGTAGTTTAGCGCCTGCCCCCAGGTGTGGAGTACCGAGAGGCAGCCGCCGTCCACCCCCAGGAAGGTAGGGTTCGATGCCGCCTTCTTCACCGCCAGTGCCGAAGCGGCGAAGAGCATCCCGTAGCATTCCCGCTGGTTGAGGTAAAACAGCGGCTTGAGGAATTCCGGTATGGTGAACACCACGTGAAAATACCTTACCGGGAGCATTCTGCACTTCAGCTTTTCCACCCACACAAGCTGTTTTACATACTGGCACTTGGGGCAGTGCCGGTTACGGCAGCTGTTGTAACTTACCCTGATGTGGCCGCAGCCATCGCAGGTGAGCGTGTGGCTGCCCATACTTGCGGTCCTGCACTCCAATATGTCATTGTATGCCTTCACCTGGTCCGGGCAAAGCCTTCCCGTGCCCAGAAATTTTTTCTTCTCGGATCCCAGGATATCGGAAAGCTCCGCTCCCCCGTTCCTTCTGTTGACCGTTTCCATCACAGGCCATCCAGTGGACTTTTGATTTTCGAGGGATCGAAATTGGTCACATGAAGGTAAACCGAGGTCGTCCTCAGGGATCTGTGCCCCAAAAGTTCCTGGATCACCCTGATGTTGGTGCCCTGCTCCAGAAGGTGGGTGGCAAATGTATGCCGGAGGGTATGGAAAGAGGCATCCTTCTTTATCCCGCTTTCCACAAGGATCTTTTTGAACAGATCCTGGACAGTTCTTTTGCTGTAGGCCTTGCCGGCTGTCCGTCCTTCGAAAAGAAAGGTTTTGGGCCGGTAGTACCTGTAATATTCCCGGAGCTTTTCCAGCAGCTCCCCGGACAGCAGGGTATACCGGTCCTTGTTTCCCTTGCCCCCGCGGACCCTCAACTGCATCCTGTCGCCGTCGATATCGCCAAACTTGAGGGCAACCAACTCACCCAGCCTCAGTCCTGAACCATAGGCGAGCGCAACCAGGCAATAATGTTTCCTGTTTATAATTCTGTCCAGGATATGGGAGACCTCCTCTTTGGAAAAGACGACGGGGAGGGCTTCGGGCGTCTGGGCCGTTTGATCTTTACCGGGTCCTATTCCCTGCCGAGAACATCCGTGAAAAGAATTTTGAAGGCACTGATGGTCTGGTTTACACTGGAGGCCGACAGGTTTTTCGTCTCAACCTTATGGAATAGATACTCCTTTAGCTCGGATATGCTGATCTTTTCCGGACTTTTTCCAAAATGGCCGGAAACTGACGCTACCTGCGAAATATAATTTTCGATACTTCTTGGAGAGTAGTTTCTGATCTGCATCTCCTGATACATCTGCAGACGTAGGCTTTTTTTTCCATGATTAATAGAGTTTAAAGATTATACATGGAATAAAAATAAGCTATTTATCTGAAAATAAGAACGTTAATAGATGAAAAGTCAAAAACTACCGACGTAGGAGGTTTTGTTCAACGTATTGCCGCTTGCCGCAGTGGGGGATTTCGGAGCACTTCACTGTCAACCAAGCAGAAACTTTGATAGAAGCACTGCACTTGATTTAACCACGTCAGCCCCCATTGCGGCAAACGGCTGTTGAACAAAAGCTTCGCTAGCCTTACCGGTCCGGAATCCAT
>NZ_AQHR01000011.1 GCF_000390185.1 Lunatimonas lonarensis
CACCACCTAGTTAGTTAACATGCACGGCACACCAAAAAAAGCTGCCCCAAACGAGGCAGCTTCTTCTATTCACAGATCGAATCCAATTATCAACTCGGTGTCCCGATCGAATACACCTGAAAGCCTATTTTCCGTAGCTTTTCGGCATCAAGCACGTTCCTTCCGTCGAATACATGCGCCGGCTTCAGCATATTGTCATATATTTTGGACCAATCATATTGCTTAAACACATCCCATTCCGTCAATACGGCGATTGCATGCGCTCCCTTGCATGCTTCATAGGGATCCTCTACCACATCGATGTATTTTCGGTTCTCCTCGGATGACCTTGTGTTCAGGTAGTCCATATCAACAAAAACCTGCTCTTCCTTTACCTTTGGATCGTAAACGGCTACATGTGCCTGCTCGAACAACAGATGATCCGCCACGTAGATCGCTGCAGACTCGCGGGTATCGTTCGTGTCCTTTTTGAACGCCCAGCCCAAAAACGCAATCTTCTTACCGTTTACCGTATTGTACAAGCTGCGGATGATTTTTTTGGCAAATCTTCTTTTTTGGTGATCATTCATCTGAATGACCTGCTCCCAATAGTCGGCCACTTCGTTCAAACCATAAGATCGGGAAATGTACACGAGGTTTAGAATATCCTTTTGAAAGCAGGAACCACCAAAGCCGACCGATGCTTTAAGGAACTTAGGCCCGATACGGCTATCGGAGCCAATCGCCCTTGCCACCTCATTGATATCCGCCTCGGTGTGCTCACAAAGCTCCGAGAGTGAGTTGATGGAAGAAACCCGCTGTGCAAGAAACGCATTTGCCGTCAACTTCGAGAGCTCTGAAGACCATACGTTGGTGGTCAGGATACGCTCCCTAGGTACCCACTGTGCGTAGACGTCGACCAGTGCCTGAATGGCCTTCAATCCTTCTTCGGTTTGGTCGCCCCCTATCAGCACGCGGTCTGGATCCATCAAATCCTCTACGGCCGTTCCTTCTGCCAGAAACTCTGGATTCGAAAGAATCTGAAAGCTCACCCCGCTTCCCGTATGATCCAAAATTGATTTGATCGTACTTGCCGTACGAACCGGCAAGGTGGATTTCTCCACAACAATCTTATCACTTTTCGCTACCCTTGCAATCTGCCGGGCACACAGTTCTATCCATTTCAGGTCCGCAGCCAAGCCCTTCCCCTCCCCATAGGTTTTGGTAGGCGTGTTTACGGAGATGAATATCATATCCGACTCGTCAATAGCCCCATCCACGTCTGTGGAAAAAAACAAATTCCTGCCTCTCGACTCAGCCACCACTTCACCCAACCCCGGTTCATAAACAGGAATATTATTTACGTCCGGATCATTCCAGGCCGCAATCCTGGCCTCGTTGATATCTACAACCGTAACTTTGATACCTGGGCATTTCTTCGCGATGACAGCCATAGTAGGCCCGCCAACGTACCCTGCGCCAATACAACAAATTGATTTTACTTTCATTCCCTCTGCCTTATTCTGATTAAAATATATGTAGCTGTAGTTAAACTCATCAAGGACAAAAAACGCTTAATTGAAAAGCATGCTGCTGTTTACTCGATGTAAAATTAATTTTTTTACTCAGTATAAAAAACACTTTTTTTCAAGCAACCTATTATTTTTAAAAACGTTTTAACTGAAAAATACACAAATCCGGGCTATTCCAAAATTTGCTTTTACCACTCTGGCCTTGTGAGTTAACCAACGATCAAAGGAGAGACATTGAATTTATTTTGAAAACCTTCGCTTAAACGAACACATATACCACCCCATGAACATCTCTTTAATCAGTATCCTAGGTATTTTAGAAACAAAATTTTCAGAAATCCCAAAAATCCACGTATCTTTAAATTCAGTTTTAGAAAAGTCAAAAAAACACCGCATAATTTAACAATTTTGAATCTTTAGGGGTTTAACTAGGAAATTTTAACGTTTTATGCAGAAAGTCTTTGCCAGGGTAGAAGAGGTAGAATATTGTAGAGACCTAGAGGACCAATTTTTCAGCGACAACACAGCTTTACTGTTATCCCCACGAGTCAGTGAAAGCCTCTCAAAACGGGTAATGGACGTATCCATTTCCATTACATTGTTGGTCGGTGTGCTTTCGTGGCTATATCCCATTGTATGGCTGTTGATCAGGGGAACTTCCAGGGGGCCCGTCATCTATAAACAGCTACGACACGGTAAAGACAACATCCCGTTTTATTGCTATAAGTTCAGAACCCTTCGGGAAGTGCCCGATTCGGACTTCCGGCAGACATCGATCAACGATCCACGAATCACCACGATAGGTAAAATCCTTCGAAGGACAAGTATCGACGAGCTCCCCCAAATTTTTAATGTATTGAAGGGAGAAATGTCAATCGTTGGGCCCAGGCCCCATCCCATCTTTCTAAATGACGTGTTCTCCAAAGAACACAGGAACCTGATGAGAAGGCATGTGGTAAAACCTGGAATTACGGGGTTGGCACAGGCGAAGGGATACCGTGGTGCCATCCGCGAAAGCCGCCAGATGGCATCCAGGCTCAAGCTCGACTTTTTTTATATTCGAAAAGGTACGGTTTGGATGGATTTGATCATTATCTTCTGGACCGCAAAGCTTATCTTGCTGAAAAATGAAAATGCCTGCTAAGCAGGCATTTTCATTTAATGAACCGGCCCGGCATTCACTCAGAATGGCAGATCTGTGGTATTGTAACAGATAAAATGGGGGTTCAACAGATTCTGCTTGTTGTAGGTCAATGGCCTGCTTCCGTCCACCAATACTACCTCTGCACCCAACGCGCGTAGCACCCCATGGGCAGCAGCGGTATCCCACTCCATCGTCGGCGCAAAGCGAGGATAGACTTGTGCCTTGTTTTCTGCCACAAGCATAAACTTAAGTGACGAGCCCATACTCACAATTTCTGCCTCTGAATACTTATCCAGAAATGCCTGCGTTTCCTCGTTCAAATGAGACCTGCTGGCCACAATGGTCTTAACCTGCCTCTCAGATGGTAACTGAAGGCGTTGCGGAGCATAGGAACTCACCTGTTTCCAAGCTCCCCCCTCCTCAAAACCCCAGTACATCCAATCCAGCACCGGCGCATAAACAACGCCTAAAACCGGCACTCCCTGATGAATCAGGGCTATATTGACGGTAAACTCCCCGTTCTTACGAATAAATTCCTTTGTGCCATCGAGTGGATCAACCATCCAGAAATAATCCCATTCCGACCGCTCTCCATAGGGGGTTTCCATGCCCTCTTCAGAAAGTACTGGGATTTTTGTTTCAGCAAGATACCCCGCAATCACTTGATGTGCAGCCCGATCTGCCAGCGTAAGGGGAGAACTGTCCTGCTTATATTCCACGCCAAATTCCGCGGTATCATAAATCTTCAATATTTCCTGGCCGGCATCTCTCGCCGCTTTTTTTGCCACTTCCGTGAGTGATGAAAGAACGATTTCCATATACTATCTAGTCTTAAATGATCATGCCGGCAGCTACTGTTTCATTTGTGTTGGGATCAACCAGTATCAGGCTGCCTGTCTGTCTGTTCCGCCTGTAAGCGTCGAAGAAAAGAGGATTGGCCGCACGAATGCTGACCCGACCGATTTCGTTAAGCCCCAACTCTACAATCTGATCTTCCCTATGAAGGGTGTTCACATTAACCCGGTACTGGATCTCCTTCACCATTGCCTGGCACTCCTGAGTGGTATGTCTAAGCATGAATTTCGTTCTAGCTTGCAGGGGACGTTGGTTCATCCAGCACAGCATAACTTCGAGATCCTGGCCGACTTGGGGCACATTATTGGGTCGGACGATCATATCCCCTCGACTGATATCAATCTCGTCGGCCAAGGTAATGGTAACGGACATAGGCGCAAAGGCCTCCTGAACCTGCTCCCCATTCAATTCGATGGTTTTGATGGTAGAGGTAAATCCAGACGGCAACACCTTTACTTCATCACCTGGCTTAAATATCCCGCCTTCAATCCTCCCCGCATAACCACGAAAATCCTGGTGCTCCAACGTATGCGGTCGAATGACCATCTGCACCGGAAAACGACAGTCTATATGATTGAGATCCGATGCGATATGAACGTGTTCAAGTAAGTATAACAGGGTGGACCCTTCGTACCACGGCATGTTCTTAGACCGTTCGACTACGTTGTCACCATTTAGGGCCGAAATCGGCACAAACTGGATATCCTTAATGTCCATCTTACTTGAAAAAGCCTTGTAATCCTTTACGATGTTTTCATAGACTTCCTCACTATAATCCACCAAATCCATCTTGTTGATACACACAATCACGTGGGGTATTTTTAAAAGAGACGCTATAAAGGAATGCCGGTAGGTCTGCTCCAACAATCCCTTTCTTGCATCGACCAAAATGATCGCCAGATTGGCCGTGGACGCACCTGTTACCATGTTACGGGTATATTGGATATGCCCCGGGGTATCGGCGATGATGAATTTACGCCTGGGAGTAGCGAAATATCGATAGGCAACATCGATCGTGATGCCCTGTTCCCGTTCGGATTTCAAGCCATCGGTCAGAAGGGACAAATCCACGTAGTCAAATCCCTTTTTCTGACTGGAGGTTTTTACGGCTTCGATTTGATCCTCAAAAATGGACTTTGAATCATATAGTAAACGCCCGATCAGTGTGCTTTTCCCGTCGTCTACCGAACCGGCTGTAGTGAATCGTAATATCTGATTATTGTCTTGTATGGCCATTGTGTTATATCATTGTTTATAGAAATACCTGTCGAATTTTCCGAAGGGCCTAGATGACTTGGCTCAACGCGCTGAATACTGACCCTTCTGAATGTCCGCTAAAAATATCCACTCTTCTTGCGGTCTTCCATCGCCGTTTCACCTCGTTTGTCGTCTGCCCGGGTACCTCGTTCGGTGGTCCGGGTAGTAGCTACCTCCTCGATGATTTTATCCAGGCTATCCGCTGTAGATTCCACCGCGCCTGTTATGGGCATATCTCCGCAGGTTCGGTAACGAACCGTAAGTGTCTTTACTTCCTCGTGAGGCTGGAGCTTAATAAATTCGGACTTGGCCAAAATCACGCCATCCCGAACGACACACTCCCGCTGATGGGAAAAGTAAAGCGAAGGAAGGGGTATGTTTTCGTATTGGATATATTGCCACACATCCATTTCCGTCCAGTTGGAAATCGGAAACACCCTGAAGTGTTCGCCTATGTGTTTACGTCCGTTGAAAAGATTCCACAACTCAGGCCGCTGATTTTTTGGATCCCACTGTCCAAACTCGTCCCTATGGGAGAAGAAACGTTCCTTTGCCCGAGCCTTTTCCTCGTCCCTTCGGGCTCCTCCCATCGCAGCATCTATTTTGTAGGCTTCCAGGGTATCCAATAGGGTCACGGTCTGTAATGCATTTCTACTTGCATTGACACCGGTTTCTTCACGAACCCTCCCCTTGTCTATGCTTTCCTGTACGGATCCTACTATCAGCTGTACACCCAAACGGCTGACCAATTCATCGCGAAACTCGATTGTCTCCGGGAAGTTATGGCCCGTATCGATGTGTATCAACGGAAAGGGAATCCTGGAGGGATAAAATGCCTTCTTTGATAAATGGGCCAAAACGATACTGTCCTTTCCTCCGGAAAACAGCAAGGCGGGCTTCTCAAACTGGGAAACAACTTCCCGGATGACAAAAATGGCCTCAGCTTCCAGTTCCTTCAAATGCGATAAATAATATTGTCCCATATTAACGTTTAATTTTTGGTTGTATAGCCTGTATAATCGATTCAATAGCGTGTTCCAATTTCACCTCAGCGGTCTTGATGACCATAAACGGGTCTGTAGGCGCTTCATAGGGCGACCCAATTCCCGTAAAATCCTTGATCAATCCCATGCGGGCTTTTTGATAAAGTCCCTTCACGTCTCTCCGTTCGCACTCCTCCAATGGACAGTCTACAAAAACCTCCAGAAAATTTTCCTCTCCTACAAGTTCACGGATGATTTCCCGATCGGAAATAAATGGGGAGATAAATGCGGAAAGAACGATCAAACCCGCATCGAGCATCAACCGGCTCACCTCTCCGATACGTCGGATATTCTCAACCCTGTCCTGTTCGGAAAACGTAAGATCCTTGTTTAACCCCGTACGCACGTTGTCCCCATCGAGCAAATAGGTATGGAACCCCTGCTGATGAAGCGCAAACTCAACCCCATTGGCCAAGGTAGATTTTCCCGATCCCGAAAGACCCGTAAACCACAACAGCCGGGGACGTTGCCCCAGCGATTGAATCCTCAGTTCCTGGGAAACCTTAAACTGGGTTGGATGTATATCTTCACGCATAATTGGATTCAATTTTCATCTTCATTTAACTTCATTCTTCAATCCAGCCCATAAAACCATTTGACAAACATCAGTACCGTTATCGTATACACAACTGTCAAGGGTAACCCGACCTTGAAATAATCCCTGAATTTATAATTGCCCGGCCCCATTACCATCAGATTGGTCTGGTAACCGATCGGGGTCATGAAATCTCCGGAAGCGGCAAAAGCGATCGTTACAAAAAATGGCGTCAATGGCTGGCCAAGCTGCGTGCCCATCTCCAAGGCAAGCGGAAACATAATCGAAACCGCGGCAGCATTCGTAATTAAACTCGTAAGTAACAAGGTAATGGCAAACAGCACCACAAGCGACAACATTTCCCCTGAGCCATTGGTGAGAAACAAGATCCCTTCCACCATCAAGTTTGCAGCACCAGAATTCTTCAAGGCCACCCCTATTGCCAATGAACTCACCAAAATCAACAACAGATCGAGATCTACCGATTTCCGTAGGGTCGCCAAATTTAATACTTTAAAAACATATAAAATAATGATACCGGTAAATGCCGCCATGAATAAGTCCATAACACCCGAAATACCAAGAACAAGTACCGCAATCGCCAGGAGACTGGGTAGTTTTTTCCCGTGCTTCCGTTCAGGCTGAATCTCCCCCTGCAAGGTCACGATGATCAGATCTTTGGGCTGATCACTTTGGAGTGTGTTTTTTCCCGTCAACATAAGTAACAAATCTCCGGCCTGCAGGCGGGTTTCCCCTATATTTCCTTTGATTATTTCTCCATTTCTGTGAATGGAAATAATCGATGCCTGATATCGCTTCCTAAAGTCACTGTTTTTGACCTTTTCTCCAATAAGCGAAGAAGATGCCGGCACTACCGCTTCGGTCAGCTGGAAAAAAGCATTTTGGTTCACATGGCTCTCTTCGGGAAGGCTCAATCCATTTTCCTCCTGAATGAGAGAAAGAATTGCCTTGGTATTCCCGGTAAAAAAGAGCTTGTCTCCCACCCGCAACACTTCCTTGGGTGACACCGGTGATATCTCTTGTCCATCGCGGGAAATCTCCGCCAAAAAGATTTCCTTTAGGTTTCGCAGACCCGCCTCTTTGATGGTTTTACCCACCATTTTGGATCCAGAGGGAACATACGTCTCCACGAGGTATTCATTGAGGTGCTGTATGACCTCCTGCCTATTTTCCTCCCTATTCGGTAGCAGTAAGTGTGAGAAAAAACCCAGGTAAATAATACCCAATACCGTGACCAACAGGCCCAAAAAGAAAAAGTCCTGGAACCCTAAAAGGGGCAAACCATACTGGCTGATTAGACCATTCAGCACGAGGTTCGTGGAAGTACCGATAACAGTGATCATCCCCCCCAAAATGGTAGAATAAGACAGGGGTATCAAAAACCTGGAAGCGGGATACTTGTTGACCGCCGCCCACTCCTTTACATAAGGAATCATAAATGCCACCACCGGTGTATTGTTAAGTACGGCGGAAAGGCTGCTTACCAGCATCATCATTCTAAAACGGAAGGCTGTAGGCCCCAATTTTTGGCTGAACAGCCGAAAGAAAAAACCGGTGCCGATGTTCTTCTGTATGCCGGCTGTCAATGCGATTAGCAGGAAAATCACAATAATCTGCTTGTTCGCCAACCCCGCCAAAAACTCCTCCGGTTTGATGATCTGCAGAATCAAAAACAAAAATGCAGTAATCAGAAAGGCAAAAGCCGCCCGCAGATAATCCTTGTACAAGACAACCACCAACCCGATAACCACCAGAATGGTAATGATTTCAGAAAAATACATAGGTGCAATAAACGGTACGAACTTAAGCAATCGCTGAAACTAATGCTACTAAAACGGGAATAAACTCCACATTTTCTAAAACTCTACAAACCTAACAGTTTTTATAGGGTTTTAAAAATCCCGATCAACAATTTTTTTTCAGACGACTTCTCAAACCGGCCAAACCACTTTCCCAACCCTTTCTTCGCCAAAAAACGCAAAAATCCATTAATTTTACCCAACACTACGTACCAAACGACCGATGATCACACGCTTCCATTACCTTTTGGCCCTATGCCTGTTTTTTTATGCCTGCGCTCCCACCACGGATGACACGTTCGACTTCATGGTAATAGGGGATGTGCCCTACCACCTACCGGAGGATTTCCCAAGGTTTGAAAATATGATCCAAGCTATCAATGCACATAAACCGGCTTTTACCATCCATGTGGGCGATATAAAATCGGGCAGCACTCCGTGCAGTGACGAGTACTACGAAAGGATTCAGGCCTATTTCGGGCAATTTGAACAACCGCTTGTGTACACCCCAGGGGATAATGAATGGACCGATTGCCACCGTCCGGCCTGTGGAGCATACGATCCGGAAGAACGGCTGGACAAACTGCGGCAGCTCTTCTTCTCCCAGGCCCAAAGCCAGGGTAAAAACCCGCTATACCTCCACACCCAAAACAGCTACGAAGGCTTTGAGAAGTTTGTGGAAAATGCCCTATGGGAGGCAAATAACGTTTCCTTTGCCACCATCCATGTGGTAGGCTCAAACAACAACCTCAAACTGGACAGCCTCGCTTTGAACGATGAATTTTATGAACGGGAAATGGCCTCCTTGTTTTGGTTAAACCGGGTTTTCGACGCGGCCATCGAGAAAAACCACCAAGGAATCGTCATCGCCCTACATGCAGGCCTAAACTACCGCAGCCAAGAAAGCAGCAACGGTCACCTCTCCTTCGTAAAACTGCTGAACGAACGCGTCGCCGCCTTTGATAAGCCGATTTTATTGCTTTACGGTGATTTTCACAAATTCGCGGTAGATAAACCGTTGGTGGACGAAAAACGAAAGGTACGGACAAATTTTACGCAGGTACAGACCTTCGGCGACAGGGACATGCACGCGGTCCGCATTCGTGTGAACCCCCAAAATCCAACTCTTTTTGAAGTTTACCAACATTTTATCCCCGGCAACTGACGCCATTTAACCGAAAAACAACATGAAATCGAGCATGACGTATCCGTCACACACTGGGATGCCCCGATAGCTATCCGGGGCAACCATGCGAAATTCCATCCCAATAAACCGGGACAAGTTGTGACCTCTAAAAAACAATTATAACCACATGAAATTAGTACAATTCAAAAAACCAAACGGCAAACTTCAAACCGGGATGGTACAGGGAGACCGCATCCAACTGCTACGGGGAGAGCCCTCCCTATACGAGCTGGTCATGGCTCATTTCAAATCCGACAGGACGTTAGAGCAGGAGGTACATGAACTGATTGAGGAAAAATGGGAGGATTATGGAACACTCATCGCCAACAACTGGCTGGAGGCCCCCATTAGCCATCCGGATCCCTATCGTACCTGGGTCACGGGTACCGGACTTACCCACTTGGGCAGTGCAACCTCACGGGACACGATGCACCAAAAACTTAAACAGTCCGACCCGGACGAGCTAACCGACTCCATGAAGATGTTTCAGATGGGACTAAAGGGAGGTAAAATGGTAGATGACACGCCGGGCGTACAACCGGAATGGTTTTACAAGGGCAACGGGCTGATGGTAGTGGCACCGGGCAGACCACTGATTTCTCCCTCCTTTGCACTTGACGGGGGCGAAGAACCCGAAATAGCAGGCATCTATGTAAACCGACCCGACGGAACACCATTTCGGGTTGGCTTTGCGATAGGTAACGAATTCTCCGACCACAAAATGGAGAAAATCAACTACCTCTACCTGGCACACTCCAAGCTAAGACAGTCCTCCTTCGGCCCTGAAATCCTTTTGGGAGAACTACCCAAACATTTGGTAGGGACCAGCAGGGTTAAAGAGGGAAGCAATGTAATCTGGGAAAAAGAGTTTCTCACGGGTGAGGCAAACATGAGCCATTCAATACGCAACCTGGAATATCACCATTTTAAGTACGACCTTTTCCGACAGGCAGGCGACGTGCATGTGCATTATTTTGGCACTTCGGTAGTAAGTTTTGCCGATGGAATCGAGGTACGAAATGGGCAGCTCTTCGAGATTGATATTCCCGAACTGGGCAGGCCACTGGTTAATCCCTTTCAGCAGGTGTGATAAAACGTCCAGGTTCGTTTTTTCCATAGCATCCGTTTGGCCCGTCCAGGAAACCGCTGAGCAACTTTTGGGAGAAATTCACCAAATTTTGTTCAGAAACGAAAGGGAATCCTTCTACTTTTGTCGTTTGCTTCCAAATGAAAAACGACAAACTGGTCATCATTCCCACCTATAACGAGATAGAAAACATCTCAGACATGGTTCGTGCCGTTATGGGCTTGGACGGGAATTATCACCTTTTGGTAATCGATGACCAATCTCCCGATGGCACTGCTGGGCAGGTTAATGAGCTCGTGAAAAATTATCCTGAAAGGCTGTTTCTACTGGAGCGACGGGGAAAATTGGGTCTGGGAACCGCCTACATAGAGGGTTTTCACTATGCCATCGCCAATGGCTATGAGTATATTTTTGAGATGGATGCCGATTTCTCCCACAACCCTGCCGACATTCCCAGACTCTATGAGGCCTGCGCCCACAACGATTGGGACATGGTCATTGGATCCAGGTACATTACGGGGGTAAACGTGGTAAACTGGCCGATGGGCAGGGTACTGATGTCCTTTTTTGCGAGTAAGTACGTTCAGTTCATCACGGGAATCCCGATTAGGGATACAACTGCCGGGTTTGTTTGCTATCGAAAAAGAGTGCTGGAGGCCATTGATCTGGATAGGATAAAATTCATCGGATATGCTTTCCAGATCGAGATGAAGTTTACTGCTTGGAAGCTTGGATTCAGCATCAAGGAAATACCCATCATATTTACAGACCGTACCAAAGGAACCTCCAAAATGTCTAAACACATTTTCAAGGAAGCGATTTTCGGGGTAATCTACATGAAGGTTAAAAGTATTTTTAGAGGGTATAAGCCTTTGAAACGCCCCGAAACCCTTTGACCCGGATCAAGGCCCAATCCGGAATCAGTCAAAGCGGATGGATTTGATCGGGTTTACATTTGCAATGATCATGGAGGGGATAAACAAGACCGCAGTAGTGATCACCAAAATAAGAAGATTCAGGGCTATGAACACGGGCCAATCCCAAAACACGGGAACAAAGGACATGTAATAGCTCTCCGGCTCCAAGGTTATAAAACGCGTCTTGTCCTGAAGGAACCCAAAACCGAACCCTACCAAGTTGCCAATCAGCATCCCCCTTCCTATGATGCGCAGCCCGTTCCACACAAATATGCGTCGGATCTGTCGGTTTTTCGCCCCCAGTGCCTTTAGTATGCCGATCATTTGTGTCCGCTCCATGATCAGGATAAAAAGAATGGAAACCATGTTAAACGCCGCGACAAACAAAATCAGGCCCAAAAAGACATACACGTTGTTATTTAAAAGCTCCAGCCAATCAAATATCTGAATGTATTTGTCGGTTGCCTTTACCAGCTTGAGGTCGTAATCCATTAGGTCGTAAATTCTACTGGCATATCGATCAATGTAAGCCGTATTGTCGACAAACACCTCGAAACCACCCACTTCATCATCTTCCCAATCATTCAGCACACGGATCGTCTGGATATCACCCAAAATGACCTTATCGTCAAAATCCTCCAAAAAAGTCTCGTAAAGACCGACAATATCAAAACGCCGAAAACGCGGCGGATCCTGCACAAAGTACATGGTGATCCGCTCACCCACATCCAACATCAGCTTCTTGGCTATCTTGGTGCTCAAGATGACCTCGTTGGATGCCGAACCTGATTCGGAAAACTGAATGAACCGTCCCTTTACAAGGGACGCAGAAAAGGTAAGGCTGTCAAAATCGGGGCCTACCCCTTTCAGGATTACTCCCTCTACTTCTTCGTCCCCTTTGAGCAGCCCTGGCTTTGTCGCATAGCCCTGCACATGCCGTATATACGAATGTTTGGGGTATTCGCTAAAAAAATAGCTGTCCTTACTGGTAGGCGACTCCTCCAGTGATTTTGACATCACAAACCTATGTATTTGATAATGACCGGTAAAGGAAAATACTTTTTCCGAAATCACCGACTGAAATCCTCCCAAAATCATGAAGGAAATGATCATGATGGCAAGTCCTATCGCTATGCTGGCAACGGCTATACGGTGGATGGTACCCGTAAAACCACCGGTGCGCTTAAAACTAATTCTTTTAGCAATGAAGTAGGAAAGGTTCAATGAGATCGTTTATTTTGTTAGAAGAAACGCAAATTACGATGAAGCAACTAAAGATAATATTTCTAACGGCAATTTTGTTTGGCAACTTCCTTCAGTGCGCCGGCAAAAGCGGTTCTGAAAGGATATCGGACGATTCAGATTTCCAAGCAGTCTCAGCTCCAGTGTTGCCTGCAGCGGATAGGCCTGAGCTGTACCTTCCGATATTGGAAGGAAAGCGGGTGGCCTTGGCCGTAAACCAAACCAGCGTCCTAACTTCAAGAAACAACCTGCACCTAGTGGATTTTTTGCTACAGGAAGGTGTTAAGGTGCAAAAGGTTTTTGTCCCGGAACACGGCTTTAGAGGGGATGCGGATGCAGGCGAAATCGTCCAAAACGAAATTGACAAAAAAACAGGACTTCCCCTTGTTTCCCTGTATGGTGCCTCCAAAAAACCCTCCCGCGAAGCATTGTATGATGTAGATGTGGTGATTTTTGACATACAGGACGTGGGGATACGGTTTTACACCTATATCAGCACGTTGCATTACCTGATGGAGGCCTGCGCCGAACAAGGAAAACCCCTATTGATTATGGATCGCCCCAACCCCAACGGCGATTACGTGGATGGCCCTATCCTCAAACCAGGATACACCAGCTTCGTGGGGATGCACCCCATACCCATCGTGCACGGACTTACCGTCGGAGAACTGGCGCAGATGATAAATGGCGAAGGCTGGCTGGAAAACAAGGTAAAAGCATCTATACAAGTGATAGAGGTGGCCAACTGGACCCACGCCACTCCGTACTCTCTCCCTGTAAAACCCTCTCCGAACCTGCCCAACGATGTATCGATCCGCCTTTACCCATCGCTTTGTTTTTTTGAAGGCACCGATGTAAGCCTCGGTAGAGGTACCCACTTCCCCTTTCAGGTGTTTGGGTATCCGGATCCGGCTTTTGGGGAATTTACGTTTACGCCGGTAAGCATTCCCGGCATGTCCAAAAATCCTCCACAACAGGACAAGAAGTGTTATGGCAAAGACCTGAGAAACGAACCGCTTTCCCATCGCTTTACGCTCTCCCATTTGTTATATGCCTACGACAAATCGGGGAAAAAAGAAAAATTCTTCAATTCCTTTTTTGACAAGCTGGCCGGCTCGGATCAGTTACGGAAAGATATACTGGCGGGCAAGAACGAATCGGAAATCAGAAAATCCTGGCAGGAAGGACTGGACAACTACCTTAGTATCCGAAAAAAATACCTGATTTATTCCTGACACAATGAATAAAAACCTCCGTATCATTTATATGGGCACCCCCGAATTTGCCGTTCCTGCCCTGGAACTATTGGTAAAGGAAGGTTGGAATGTAGTGGCCGTCATTTCCGCACCCGATAAACCTCAAGGTAGGGGGAAGAAAATGGGGTCGTCTCCCGTAAAAGTGGCTGCGGATGCTTTGGGTATACCCGTACTGCAACCAACCAACCTAAAATCACCCCTTTTTCAGGAACAATTGAAAAGTTATCAGGCAGATCTTCAGGTTGTGGTTGCATTTCGGATGCTTCCCGAATCAGTTTGGAGCATGCCGCCACAGGGCACATTCAACCTGCACGCATCCCTACTGCCCAACTACCGAGGAGCGGCACCGATCAATTGGGTCCTCATAAATGGTGAGAAGGAAACAGGGGTTACCACCTTTTTTCTAAAGCATGCAATAGATACCGGAAATATCATCCACCAAGAAAAAGAGCCCATTTACGAAGACGATGATGCGGGAAAGCTCT
The DNA here is from genome assembly GCF_000390185.1 of Lunatimonas lonarensis. Taxonomy (GTDB): domain Bacteria; phylum Bacteroidota; class Bacteroidia; order Cytophagales; family Cyclobacteriaceae; genus Lunatimonas; species Lunatimonas lonarensis. The sequence continues at coordinate 14,339 of NZ_AQHR01000011.1, forward strand.
ATGAGCGATTGATGCGAAAGGGAGCTGAGCTGGTTTTGAAAACCGTCGAGGACATTGCAAGCGGAACGGTAGTGCCACAGGCCCAAGACGATACCCAGGTGAAACACCATGCACCGAAGATCTTTAAGGAAACCTGTAAGATCGACTGGAATCGCTCGGCAGTAGAAATCCACAACCTGATACGCGGATTATCCCCTTATCCCGCTGCTTGGACGGAAGTAAACGGAAAATCATGTAAACTGACTGGTTCGAAACCCATAAACGCGGATAAAAAGGACTTGATACCGGGAATGTACGCAACTGACAACAAGAGCTTTCTCCATTTCCAGACGGGCGATGGGATGCTGGCAATTACCTCGCTTCAGGCCGAAGGCAAGCGACGGATGGAAATCGAAGAATACCTGAGGGGAAACACCCTCTAAATACTACTTGGCGAAGGCCCATTTTTCTGCCCATCGTTCGCCGAAGATTAAACCTTTTGCGTCACTGCCAGTCTAACTGCCACATGGTTCCAAAAAGCGATGATGAAATTTTAACCTTGATCAAAAACCCCAAAACCAGGGATCAGGGGTTTCGTCTTTTGGTTGAAACCTACCAACGAAGGGTGTATGGATTGATACGGAAAATGGTCATCATTCACGAAGATGCGGACGACGTAGCACAAAACACCTTCATCAAAGCATTCAAGAATATTGAGCGATTCGGAGGGAATTCTTCCCTTTTTACGTGGATCTACCGGATCGCTGTAAATGAAAGCCTCAGCTTCTTGGAAAGAAAGAAAAAACGCTTTTTCTTTCCCATTGAAGATCACCATGAAGTGATGGAAAACTACCTTGACGGGTCTTCACTCCTTGGAGGAGATGAAATTCAACGAATTCTGCAAAAAGCCATCCTTACCTTACCTGAAAAGCAACGGCTGATATTCAATATGCGGTATTACGAAGACCTTAGCTATGAGGAAATCAGCAAGATCACAGACACCTCTGTCGGTGCGCTAAAGGCCAGTTATCACCACGCTGCAAAAAAAATCGAAGAACAATTGAAGAACCGAATAAACCTTTAGTCATTTTAGAAGTCTAACAGGCATATGATCGAAAACATCCCCAAACAAGACATCTTCCAGACTCCCGAAGGATACTTCGACCGTCTACCGCAAGCTACGGTACGAAGGTACAAATCCGAAAAAACCAAGCAAATTTGGTTATCCGGCCTGTCGGCGGCTGCCATCTTGGCGGTTGGCTTGATTTTGGCTGTCTTCAATCCTATCAACGAAGAAGAGGCGAAATACCAAAGCAACCTCGATGAAACGATGAACCTCTACATTGATGCAGGCTACTGGACCGAAGACGACATCCTATCCCTCAGCGAAAACCCAAATGAACTGCTGGATTTGATGCTTGCAGAAGAGTGGGGATTCATGGATCTGAGTGACGGAGATGAGCTGTTTGAAAACGAAATTTACTATTAAATGCTACACAACAGGCTATTTATAATTGTACTTCTGGTGCTTATAAGTCTACAGACTATGGCCCAGCGACCCGAAAGACGACCGGATCGGGAAAAACTGGAAGCGGCGCGGGTGGCCTTTATCACCAATCGACTAAGCATCAGTCCAGATCAGGCGGAAAAATTCTGGCCGCTTTACAACCAATATAATGACAACCGAATGGATCTGATGAAAAAGATCCATGAAATCAACAAATCGGCTGAGGGCAATCTATCCGATACCAAGGCACGGGAACTGATAGCAGAACGCTTCAAAATTCAGGAAGAATTAATGGCACTCGAAAAATCTTTTCTGGGAAGCATCACCTCGGTCATTAGTCCGGCACAGGCGTTCAAGCTTAGCGAAGCGAACAGAGACTTTACCAGGCAGTTGTACCAAATGCAACAGCGCAGAGGAGGCAGAGACAATTAGACCCCTCCATTTTTTCTTCCCCTTACCAATTGAAGGGCAGGGTAGGGCCTAGCGTTTTTTTATATAAAACATGAACTTTCTCTCCTTCATTTTTTATTACTTTGCCGTATGCAACCGGCCATTTCTCTTTATAGACTGAATGCGATCATCAAGTCAACCCTAGATGCCCACCTGGATCCAGCTTACTGGGTTACCGCAGAAATCGGTGAATTTAGGGACTCGGTTCGAGGACATGTCTATTTGGATTTGATCGAAAAAGAAGAAGAACAGATTACGGCCAAGCTTCGAGCAAATATCTGGTCATATACCTATCAGGGAATTCGCCAAAAATTTACCAGCCAAACCGGAGAAAACCTCCGGGGCGGACTGAAAATTTTAGCACTGGTCAGCGTGCAGTTCCATGAGCTTTATGGTCTAAGCCTAAACGTAAAGGACATCGATCCCTCCTACACCATCGGTGAGCGGGCGCGCAAACGCCAGGAAGTGATCGATCGGCTTACAAAAGAAGGGCTTATCGACCTAAACAAACAATTCGAGCTTCCATTGGTGCCCCAGCGCATCGCCGTCATCAGCTCAAAAACGGCTGCCGGATACGGAGATTTTGTCAACCAGCTGGAAAGCAACCCAGACGGATATAGGATAAATTTCACGCTGTTTCCGGCGATCATGCAGGGAAAGGAGTCCACTCCTTCGATCGTCGAGGCCCTACGGCAAATAGAACAAACGCTTCCCGAGACACGGTTTGACGTTATCGTGGTCATCCGTGGCGGAGGGGCGCAGGCAGATCTCGACAGTTTTGACGATTACGACCTCGCAAAAGCCATCGCGGAATGCATGCTGCCTGTGGTAACCGGTATTGGGCATGAGCGGGATGAAAGCATTGCTGATTTGGTGGCCCACACTCGGCTAAAAACCCCCACGGCGGTTGCCTCATTTTTACTTGTGGGATTTAAAGGCTTCGAAGAAAGGCTAAATACCGCACTTACCCGTATGGACAGGGCATGCAGAAACTCCATACGGCAGGAAGAACGGATCCATAAAGACTTTGACCACAGGCTTCGTATGGTTGCCTCCAACAAGCTCACTCGCCAAAGCGAAACCTTGGCCCGACGGGTCAGCCACATCACAACCCATGCAAAACACGTCGTCCAAGTACAAAAACTTGCTCTACAGATGATCGGAAAGCGATCCAAACAGCTTGCATTTGGCGGCTTGGAAAAAAACAACCTTAAGCTGGGTCATTTGGAAAGGCACCTTGTGCAACTGAATCCAAATACCTTGCTTGGTAAAGGGTATACCCGAACCGAAAAAGCGGGAAAACCGATTGAATCACAGCAAATCCATCAGGGTGATCAGATCACGACCATCTCCCTTACCAAACGGATTACCTCTACTATCAACGAAATACATACCTATGGAAAACCTGGAGCAATTTAGCTACGATCAAGCAATGAAGCGTATCGAGGAAATCGTTGCCATGCTGGAGCAGGACGACCGGGGCATTGACGAACTCGCTGCTTTGGTAAAAGAGGCAAGTACCCTTGTCAAAACCTGCAAACGGAAACTAAAAACTACGGAAGAGGATATTGCCCGGGCGTTTGAGGAGGAGTAACATCAAAAGTCCGACCGACCGTCTGATATAACCCGGCAAAACCAAAGACCATGAACCGAAACCTTTCCAAAGACGCCGCAAAAGCAAGAATAGACGCGCTAACCGAACAAATCAACCATTACAACGACCTTTATTACCAGGAAGACACCAGCGCGATTTCCGATTTTGAGTTTGACCAGCTGATGGAAGAACTCATTTTGTTGGAAAAGACCTATCCCGAGTTTTTGAGTGAGGACAGTCCAAGCCAACGGGTAGGCGGCACCATAACTAAGCAATTTGAAACCGCCGAACATGCCGTCCGCATGCTTTCGCTGGGTAACACCTACTCTGAAACCGAGCTTAGGGCGTTCGATGAACGAGTAGCCAAGGGACTTGGACATCGGCATTATGCCTATTTTTGCGAATTAAAGTTTGACGGTGTCGCCATAAGCCTAGTATACGAAAATGGAAAACTGGTAAGGGCAGTAACCCGCGGGGACGGCTACCGGGGAGACGTGGTCACCGAAAACGTGAAAACGATCCGCAATATCCCTCTCTTCATACATGGCCATGAGGTACCCGATCGGTTTGAGGTCCGTGGTGAGATATTTCTGCCGAGGAAGGAATTTGATAAAATCAATGCTGAAAGAGAGGCCAACGGCGAGGCGCTGTTGGCCAACCCCCGAAATGCCGCATCTGGAACCCTCAAGATGCAGGACTCTGCTGTGGTGGCAAAGCGCCGCCTGAACTGCTACCTTTACCAGCTAATCGGCGAGAACCTAGGTGTCGAAAAGCATGACCAAGCAATGGAACGTTTGGTCAACTGGGGTTTCAGCGTATCTCCTACCCACCAAAGCTGCGCATCCATAGAAGAAGTCCTATCGTTCATAGCCGATTGGAAAGACAAGCGCCACTCGCTTCCCGTTGACACCGATGGAGTGGTCATAAAGGTCAACGATTACCAACAACGGGAGGAACTGGGTTTTACGGCCAAAATTCCTCGGTGGGCCATTGCCTTTAAATACCAGGCTGAATCGGCCCAGTCCACCCTGCTTTCCATCACCTATCAAGTTGGACGGACGGGTGCCATTACCCCCGTAGCCAATCTGGCGCCGGTTTCTTTGGCCGGCACCACCGTAAAAAGAGCTTCTCTTCACAATGCCAACGAAATTATCCGACTCGGTCTGCATGAGGGAGACCGAGTATGGGTGGAGAAAGGCGGGGAAATAATACCGAAAATCACCCGCGTAGCAGAAGAGTTCAGAAAAAACAACTCCCTTCCCATCCGGTATGTGACCCACTGCCCGGAATGCGGAACAGAGCTCATTCGGAAAGAGGGCGAGGCTAAGCATTTCTGCCCCAACGTCCATAGTTGCCCGCCCCAAGTGCTGGGGAGAATTGAGCATTTTGTTTCCAAACGTGCCATGGACGTTGATTCCTTGGGAACGGAGCGGCTAAAGGCCCTAATCAACCAAGGGTACGTTTCAAACGCAGCGGATCTCTACGACCTACCGGCAAGACAGCACCAATTGCTTGGCTTGGAAGTATCTGAAGAACAATACACCTCCAACGGCAGCGGGTCCCTGTACATCTCCTTAAAAAAAGCCCTTTTTGCCGTAACAGAGGGGATACCCCTTTCTTCCATAGAAGCTTTTTTGGAACAAACAGAGACGGAGGACACCCCCAGAAAACTGGAACTGTTTCGGACGTACTTGTCATCAATCGGAAAAAAAGTAACGGAAAACCTCCATTCATTTAAGCGCCTGACCACTGAATTGGCCGACAGGCCATTCGAATGGATCGAGGATTTTGTGCCTGTCTACGCAGTACTCAGAGCACTGGGCAACTTGCCCCCACAAGTTGAGGCGGAATTGGGAGCGCGTTGTGTCGAGAAAAAAACCGTACACGACATCTTGTTGCCCTATCAAGAGTCGCTTCACCCCGATTACCTGGAGCGCGTAAGGAAGCTAAAGGGCACTACCTTTCAGGAGGGAGTGATATCGAATATGCTGGAGGGCATCAAGAAAAGTAAAGACCAGCCCTACGAAAAAGTATTGTTTGCCCTGGGAATCAGAAATATCGGAGAGAATACCGCAATGCTGCTAGCTCAGCACTTTCCTACTATCGAAATGCTGGAAGCTGCATCCGAAGAAGCCCTGTTGGCAATCAATGGCGTTGGAGAAACGTTGGTAAGGAGCTTGAGGGACTTTTTTAGGGAGGAAGTTAATCAAGAGATCATCGGACGCCTAAAAAGTCAGGGACTTAAATTTGAATCCGACAGAGAACAGCCTATATTAGTAAGCTCGAAGCTTGCGGGCAAAAAAATCCTCGCATCTGGAAAGCTAGATCACTTCAAACGGGATGAAATCGTCGAATTCATTGAATCACATGGGGGAACCTACGTCAAATCCGTTTCTAAAGCACTGGATTTTATCATCGAAGGCGCAGATATGGGGCCAAGTAAGAAAGAAAAAGCTATAAAGCTAGGAGTCAAACTTATGTCTGAGGAGGAATTCCTGCTATTGGTGGGGACAGCTGACAAGTCATAATGGACAAACCAACGCTCTCCAGGTGGAGTGCCAGGATCATGGAATCAAGAACCCAGAATGCCTTGCCCAAACGAATACGAATCCTCACCTTAACTTTATGTCAAAAGAGTTTTTATGAAATGGATTAGGGAGCACTTCATCAAAAAGGCATTGGCCAAACCGACCAAAACACCGGTCAAAAAAAACATTCCCAACTACCAAGAAATTCGTTCCGTTTGTCTGATCGGCCAAAGCAGAGAAGAACTGGATCGTATGACCTCCCAACTTTTGGATCTTCTTGGTGACCACCTAGCTATTAAGGGTTTCTTTTACGAAGAAAAATCAGATGACCCCGGTAGCTTTTCGTACAAGGATTTTAGCTTATTTGCCAAACCCGAACAAAAATTGGCGGAATTTCTGACACTTCGCCCGGATTTGATTATTTTTACACCCGAAAAGGAAAATTTCTTTTCCACCTATCTACTGCACCTAAAGCCGTCTCCGTATGCAATCGGCTTTTACAGTGAACCACTCAAACCCTACCTGGATCTGATGCTGGATAAAGAGGGGAAAGATATCCAATCCGCCACCGAACAACTTATCAAGTACCTGAAGCAGATTAACTGAGTTGATGAAAAATTTAAAAGGCTCCGGAGTAGCATTAGTGACCCCTTTTAAGGCGGATCAATCCATCGATTTTGATTCGTTGGAGCGGTTACTATTCCATGTGACACAGGGAGGCATTGACTATTTGGTAATACTGGGCACTACAGGAGAATCCGCTACCCTGACCAGGGAAGAGAAGCAGGAGGTATTCGCATTCTGCAAAAAAACCAACAATGGCAGACTCCCTTTGGTATTCGGCATTGGGGGAAACTCCACCCAACAAGTCATCGACGAAATACACCGTACCGATCTGACGGACGTGGACGCGATCCTTTCCGTTAGCCCTTACTATAACAAACCTTCTCAGGCAGGAATCATACGACATTACCAGGCAATTGCCGATGCCAGCCCTCTCCCCATCATCCTGTACAATGTACCTGGCAGGACCATGTCCAATCTGAGTGCAGAAACCACGCTGGAACTTTCCAAGCATCCAAATATCATTGGTGTAAAAGAAGCCAGTGGTAACCTGGAGCAATGCATGAAAATAGCTGCCGGCAAGGATCCTGATTTCCTGCTTATTTCCGGCGACGACTTAATGACTACCGCACTACGAAGTGTGGGAGCAGAAGGATTGATATCGGTATTGGGCAATGCCTATCCAGAAATCATCGCAACCATTGCTGCTGGCAGCATGGAAGCTTCCAAAAACGCCACGTTCAGCTTATTGGACATCAACCCATTGATGTACGAAGAAAGCAATCCGGTAGGAGTAAAAGCACTTATGCACCGACTCGGCATTTGTAGTGATGTCGTACGCCTTCCGTTGGTCTCTGCCAGTGCCGGCCTCACCAAACGGATCACTGAAGCTGCAGGTCGTCTGAATATTGCTCAAATGGAAGGAGCCCCCGTTAAGTCCATTTGATCTAGCTACCTTTTCTTTGAATATTATTTCCCCCACTGAAATATTTTTTTAGTGTGTTGGTGTTATTTTTAGCAGGAGATACCCTTTCCATTTTGCGATGCACCTACCTAACGTATCGTAACCGTCTAAACGGTGCTATATGAAAAAGAGAAGGATTTTCATACTCTATTCCGTGCTTTTCGGATGTGCTTTCGGAATATTGGTTGCCCACTTAATCAATGCCGGATGGGATGCCAAACGGGATACACTCCTGCTATTTGCTTTTGGTTCACTTACCGTAGGATTAGCCTCTGCGGGAATAGCATTATTTTTCCAGGAAGCAGGTAAGGAGTAAATTGCTTTTCGCTTCCTTTGATTCGATCTGGCTTTTCCAGACACCTCAAAAAGTCTTGGTTATGCCCTGTAGGACAATCCCGGATTTTTAGATATTTTCGCTCTGCCGTATTTTCCACCAACCAAGTAGCGAACCATTGTTTACAAAAAATTTCTTCAAAACCCTGGGGCCAGGGATATTGTTTGCCAGCACAGCTATTGGCGTATCCCACTTGGTGCAGAGTACCCGGGCAGGGGCAGAATATGGATTTGCGTTGGTAGGCTTTATCTTGGCGGCCAATCTCTTCAAATGGCCGAGCTTCGAGTTTGGAACACGGTATGCGGCAGCCACAGGTCGCTCCTTGATAGACGGCTATCAAAAACTGCACCCAGCCTTTTCTGTCCTATACCTGTTGATTAACCTGCTTTCCATGTTTTTTGTGAACGCGGCGGTTACCTTTGTAGCTGCCGGTTTTTTGCAAAACCTCTTGGGAATATCCGTGGCACCTGCCTATTACTACCTGCCTACCCTGGTACTGTTCCTGTTTTCGTTTTCGTTTCTTGCCTTGGGACGCTACTCGTTGCTCGATAGCGGCATTAAGGTAATCGGGACATTTATGCTGTTTACAACGTTGGCCGCCTTTTTTATCGCATTGGCAAACGGCCCGGAGGCCCCCTTGGTGTACCAGCCTCTTCAACAGCTGATTACCATTGAGTCAGTACCTTTTATCATTGCCCTGATGGGATGGATGCCATCAGCTATCGACTCCTCTACGTGGAACAGCCTATGGACAATCGAGCGAGCGCGACAAACGGGCTACAAACCTAGTATACGGGAGGCGGTGACTGAGTTTAATCTGGGATTTTGGACATCCGCGGCCCTGTCGCTTTGCTTTGTGGTACTGGGAGCCTATCTGCTTTATGGCACGGGGAATAGCCTGCCAAACAACAATGTGGGATTCGCCACCGGTATCGTTACCCTTTATTCCGCCAATCTTGGCAGCTGGACTTTCCCGATCATTGCGGGCGCCGGCTTTACCATCATGTTGGGTACCTGTATCGGTGTTTTGGACGGATACGCCCGATCCACCGCCAGGGTCATCGCTGTGATCAGAAACCGCCCGGAAAGCAAACGTGCCTATTTGCTGTGGATCAGTACGATCACTTTGGGAGGGTTCAGTATCATCGCCTTTTTTCTCCCATCGTTCAATACGTTAATCGAGCTGGCCACTACCATATCATTTATGATTGCACCTTTTATAGCCTTCTTGAATTACCGGTTGGTGTTTAGTACCCATTTGAGTAGGGAACAGCAGCCCAGCCGGGCAATGAGAATCCTATCGGTCCTAGGCGTATTGTTTTTGACCCTGTTTTGTGCCGTCATGATCTGGTTTTGGAATGTATAAAAGTAGAAAAAAATGGTTCTCTATTTTATAAACAAAGTAAACCTTTCTTACCTTTGCACTGTTGAAACGTGAAAGCTATTAAGCATGCCAGAAATCCTATCTGAAAAGAAAAAAGAACTCATCGAACGAATCGGAGTATTCCATGAACAAAGAGGAATGCAACCGCTGATGGGACGGATATTTGGTTTGCTGATGGTATTGGATGAGGCAGAAGCCACCTTTGAGGAAATTGTGGACTACCTTAGCGTGAGCAAAAGTGCTGTCAGCAACGCGCTAAATTTTATGCAGGCTCAAAATAAGGTCAGATACAAGACAAAGCCGGGAAAACGAAAGCGATATTTCTACCTGAAGATCGATGACTGGGAAAATGACATGCAGCAGCAGATTGAGGAAATCACCAAAGGGGCCCACTTCTTAAATGAAGTGATTGCCGCTAGAAAGAATGAAAAGCCGGAATTTACGCGTCAATTGCAGGAACTCTGCGAATTCCTTGAATACGTAAAAACCAAGATACCCAATCTCTTTGAAGGGTTTAGAAAACAAAAGCGATAAAAAAATTTCGCAATTTAGTTCTTTTATTACAGAACATATTTAACAAACTACCCAAAACCCAATTAACCGAAAACAAAGCTCCCACGAGTCTTGCCTACATATAGCAAAGGACCGCAGGAAAGGTAATCCAATGGCATTAAAAACACATTAAGATGACACAGGTAACTACTTACCGCAGAATTATCGAGGTATTTCGGCTTTACGGGATCAATCTGGCCGGCAAGCGAAAATTTGACCACTTTTACCGAGATCTCAAGATGGATCAGGTATTCGTCAATGGACTGGTGTTTGACTTGGAACTTGCAACGCAACGGCAATTAAATGACGAGGAGGTGATCCGCTTGGAAGCACCTGCCCAAGTGATTCGGAAGCTCGTGGAAGCCGCATAAAAAAAACCCGGGGGGGTAAGGAGAAATAAGGTTAATTTGGTTGCTCCTATCTTTTTTCCTTGGCCCCCGGCCAACACATAAGGTCTCCCAACGATCCAACTTTACACGACCACTAAACCAGCTATCCCTCCATGCGATTATTTCTCTCGCTCAGTATTCTTATGCTGTGTGTCGTGGAACCTTCCCAAGCTCAGCAGTTGCGGGGGGTAAAAAACTACCTGAACTCTTTCATCAGGGATACTGCCGATATTTCCAAGCCACAGTTTTTGGTCTACCCTACCTTGGGCTACAGTCCGGAAACCAACACAGAAATAGGTCTTAGCGGGCTGCTTTTGTACTATCATGACAGGGATACCACCAACCGGCTCAGCGAAATTACCGCCAGAACTTTCTACACTCTGGAAAAACAATATGGTGCCTTCTTGGAACATGCGCTGTACAGCGACCGCAACCAATGGTTTCTCTTAGGCAATATCCGGTACCAAAGCTTCCCAGTTTCATTTTATGGGGTAGGGATATCAACCAGCCTCTCCGACGAGCAGACAGTCAGTGCCCAACAACTGTTGATCAGAGAGCGCATACTCCGAAAGGTTAAGGGCAACTTCTACGCAGGGATCAACCTCGACTATAACCTGACCACAGATGTGGGCTTCTCCAATCCTCAGCCTCAGCCCGAACCACCCCGCCTATATGGAAAGGATGGGTTTCAAAATTTAGGCCTTGGGCTAGGGCTAGTACTGGACACTCGCCACAATGTGTTGAATGTACGGGACGGCTACTTTGCAGAGCTTGCACTCATCAACTCCACCGCTGCGCTGCTCAGCGACTACGACTTCCAATATATCAACGTAGATACGCGGTATTTCGAAACGGTCAGAAAAAACCAAGTATTGGCCTTGCAGCTGGTAGGTCAATTTAGCTGGGGAGAGGTTGCCTTCAACCAACTGCCCCAAATCGGAGGTCCATTTCTGATGCGTGGCTACTATCAGGGGCGATTTAGAGACCGTCACCTACTGGCGACACAGATGGAGTACCGATTTCTTCCGCTACCAATTGGATTTACCGACCGCATAGGAACCGTGGCCTTCGCGTCGGCGGGCACGGTTTACAGTGATATTTCCGCCGTGGAGTTTCGGCACCTCAAGGGGGCAGCCGGCGCCGGCCTGCGGTTTTTACTGTTCCCGAAAAAAGACATCTACCTACGGGCAGATTACGCCATCACCCGGGAGGGAAATGGGTTTTATGTATATATTGGAGAGGCTTTTTAGGGGTAGCTTTATTCCAATCGATGAAAGCCGGGCATTGGAATTGCATCAACCTATGCTTTTCGACAGAATCCCATCCCCGTTAGGCCGTCGATCCAGCCAAAACCAAATTAATTGTAATTTAGTCTCTGGAGTATCCATTTCCGTCCCAGCATCCACTACCTTTATACGCCTCATCAAGGGAATACAAAGCAAACTGATGACAATCGCCCCATAGCCTGCATCCCGGCCAAAGTCGAAGGTCCGAGGCAAACCTAGCTTCTTATAACGAACCCAATATTTCGCCGAAGGCGTATGTAGGAGATAGTATACGTTACACATAAAACGTAAGAAAAACGGCAAGTACCCTGAAAAATAGAGGTTAGGCCGTGTCAATAAAAAACGTTCATATCCTCATCGATGCTTCTAGAAATGATTTTACACCGTTACTTTCGGATAAAGACGGAAACATCTTCCGAGCCTTAGCAGCCAGTTCTTCCTTGCCCAATGTGAGGGATATTTTTCCACTGTTTAAAACTGAAAAAACAGTCGCTGTTTCCCAGATAAAATCAAACTGATGCGAGGCAATTAATATGCCTACTCCCTCCGATTTTAATCGCTGAAGATCCCGAACCAATTGGCCGGCCGACACAAAGTCCAAACCATCCGTAGGTTCATCCAATATCAAAAAGCCGGGTCTCCCCATAATGGCCATAGCAAGGTAGAGCCTTTCCTTCATCCCTTTTGAAAGGTTTCGGACAATGCCACTACCCACAGGGATTCCAAAATCTTCCATCAACCGCCCAATCCTAGGCTTAAAATCAGCCATTTTCAATCCCTGCATCATTGCTACAAAGGCCAGGTTGTCGTACGCCGATAAATAGGGAAGGTAAATGGGCTGTTCGAAGACGTAGCCGATTTTGGCATCCTTTAGCCTACCGGATCGACCGTCGTTCCGGTAATAAACCAAGTTTCCGCTATCCGCGTTAATTAGGCCTGCAATAATATTTATCAACGTGGATTTTCCTCCTCCATTAATCCCCAAAAGCACATGGATTTCTCCTTGATGAATATCAAGGTTCAGTCCTTTCAGCACGGGTTTTTTGCCGTAGCTTTTAGAAATATCTCGTAGGCAAATTCTCTCCATAGGACACCAACCACAATGAGCAAAACCAAACGAACCCGACCGCCCCATTCGCTAAGATCAAAACATTCAGGTTAGGCGAAGCAATAATCCACAACGTGAAAAACGCTATGGATACGGTAACGAAATACAAAATCACAAGCACCGGCTTTAAAGTTAAGCCAACTCGCTGATTCAAGATCGTGTAATAAAAATTTAAATTACCCACCAGCATAGCCAGAAAAACAAGAAAGCTAAAGATTAGGGGTTGATGGATTTCCGTCCCGTTCCGAAACTCACTCCTTGTTGTAACTAAACTGAGTAGGTTGGCAGCATGCAACAATACCATCAAAATACAATTACTGGCTATCAAAAAGGAGGTTTGGTATCCATATATTTTAACTAGGTGGATTATATGCTCACTTGGCAAAAAAGACGACACAAACTCCCTTCCCAAGAGCAACATTAAAAAGTAAGCCCCATAATAATGCCAGTCGAAGAGGTGAAAAGGAAGCACCATCAGACTGCCCAGAAGTACTTTCGCCAATACCCCTTCATGCCATAGGATTTTCAACGCGAAATAAACCATCACAGCAGCTTTTTGGGGAAAGAATGTGGATCCACAAATGGATGGCATTTGTAACTTCTGCGCGCTAGAGCAAATCCAAAAAACAGAAAAACGATACAGCTCAATTTAAGGAGATTTACTATCTGATCGAAATTTCTCGAGAAGAATCGATCTAAGATCTTTGTAATCTCGTACGTCTCATTATGCAGCAATCCGGACATACCCCCCGAGATTGACCCAGAAACAATCAATATCCAGAGATAAACCACCGTAAAATGCAAATAACGGCTAGAAAGCACGCCGACTGCTAGCTTTACAAAAACAAACACCAAATACAGACAAACAAAAAACGCCAAAAACTGGGTTTCGAGTTCTATATGCAACACAAGAAAAGCCATCAAAACAAAGAAGGCAGGGCCAAATACCTCAATCAGCGCCAGTAAAAGATATTTTTGGAAAAATCGGACATTCAGATAAAATAGATGAACAGGGTCAATACCACAACGGTTGCTTATGCGATAAAACTCCAATATTAGAAACAAAAAAGAAAATGCAAATACCTTTTCCAACAGGTATTGTTGAGTGACACTAGCCCATGAAACCCACCATGCTACTGAAAAAAACAGCCACAGCCTACTAATCGAAACCCTTAAAACGGGGATATCCCATTTCACCTCATAGAACATTTTCCAGTAATAAACAACAAGATACATCCAGCGGGCTACCATACCTAACCTACCCTTTAAAGTAAAGTCTCAATCCCAAATTGATAAAGGGAGCTTTTAACAGCTCCCCTATTCGAACCTAACTGATATATGAGCACTCAACAAGACCGATAACTACACCAGCTACCCATCCGCCCAGTACTCCGGGAGCAAAGGCGAAGCCTACTGCAAATGCCCCCATAACTCCCCCTGCTACAGCCATTTTAAGACCAGTAGAAATTACACATCGAGGGTCTGGCTCTCGAAACCCTCCTCCTTGGATTTCCGCCATTCTTTCAATTGATAGTTCTTTCATCGTTACTTAAAGGTTTAAGTTATTTAAAATTTTATGAATATTTGCCAAAATTAGGTGTGCTCACTGAAAAAATATTTCAGTCAACGATTTTTATATAGATGTGAGACATTTGATAGGAGTAGTTAGATGGTTGTACTTGAAAACTACAGCTCTACATTGTACAATTTACGACCCCACATCCTATCCCAAACCACGAATCAGGAGCAAAACTAACCTCCCAAACGTAACCCAATATTTCGCCGAAGGCTTACCCACCTGCGGGCAGGTATCACGAAGTGTATATCGCAAAGCATATATCGGTTAACTATAAGCTTTTCTATCTCGCATTGCCAAAAAAACCTTCGAGGTTTAAAGAAACCTCTAAGGTTGAAACGACACCAATTTCCATTACGTTTCTATTATATTTAAACCCTATTTAGACCTTAAAAACAAATGAACAAACCAGCAATCTGGCAAGAAGAAATCAATCTGCTGAACGAAATCATCCGAAAGACCCCGTTGGAACACCGTATCAAATGGGGCATGGATGTGTATACCTTTGAAGGAAAAAACGTCGTTGGGGTATCGGGATTCAAATCCTACTTCGGGCTTTGGTTTTACAACGGGGTATTCCTATCAGACCCCAAAGGCGTACTGGTCAGTGCCCAAGAGGGCAAAACCAAAGCCATGCGGCAATGGCGGTTTCAGTCAGCCACGGAAATCGATGAAGCAGCTATCCTGAATTATCTCCAGGAAGCAATACAATTGGAAAAAGAGGGAAAACGATGGACGCCGGAGAAAGCAGGGGATTTGGAACTGCCCCAAATCCTCGCTTTCGCACTGGAAGAGGATGCAGTACTTCGGGATAATTTTGACGGCCTCAGCCCCTATAAACGCAAAGAATATTGCGAGTTTATTGGTTCTGCAAAACAGGAAAAAACCCAAATCGCCCGCTTAGAAAAATGCCGGCAGCTTATCCTCGCCGGATTAGGCCTAAACGATAAATACAAGTAATGGACGGCTATTGACCATGCAAATGTCATTTCATTTAACAAAGTCGAGAGCTTTTGGGGGACATGACCTTTGACTAAGCATCTGTTGGGAAAGCGATATAAGTAATCTCTATCAATACCCAAAGATACCGTGACGCATGCCTAGGCCTCACGGTCACAATTCACCAGACCAATTGCTCCCTCGTAGCGGGCAACGTACCAAGTAAGCCGAATCCCCCATCAAATCTAAAACGCAGTACCGGAACATGGGACAGAAGAAAACTCCAACCCATTTTCAAATTGCAATGCCGCGGGATCGGAAAAAACCACCCCATTTTCTACCACGTCGACCGGTCCATACCCTTCCACCCAGGATTGTCCATCGGTACGAAAGACGATTTCCCTTGTCGAGGTCATCCCCTCCGATTCAAACGTGTAAACTGCCACAATGCTATTATCAACCAATTTCCCTATATAGGTTCCCCGATTGGAGTCCTTCCCTTCCAGCAAATAGGTCAACCTCCCCTGTACTACCTCTCCGGTGAACTTCACCTCCAGAAAGGCGCGACTTTCACCGGACAGGAACGCAAAACATCCCTGAGGCTGGTAGGGCTCGGTATAAGTTACCATTTCTTCGGTCTGCATGCGGTTCGAACCACATCCCAGAGAAACCATCATTAAACATCCAACAAGCAAGTAAAGCGAGGCTTTTTCCATGATCAGTTTTTGGTTAGGGCGTAGGCAACTGCAATGCCAGCCGAATATAGGGAATATGGTAGTGGTGCATAAAGGGCTGCTTCGGGTCATCTGGATAGTCATTGACATAGGCATCGTCAGGAAGGAGTACGATGATCTCGCCAGTTCGTACGTAGTGATTGCTCATAAAATATACTGGTACCTCCAATTCCGGCAACTGTTTGGCCACCGCCTTTGACGCAAAATCGCCGAGGTACTTCCGATAATTCCTCCGGGCCGTTTTGGCCGGTTTATCCAATTGATTGTAAACACGCCGAAGCGCAATGTTTTTAGGGAACCGCTGCTTGCTAATGACCTGTTTTGCATTTGCAAATGGATTGAGGGTGTTGAAATCATCGGTGGTCTGAATTGACATCGGTACTTCCGGAACCCAGTCCTTTGCATTGACCACATTGTAAGCCCAACCTTTGAAGCGAGGATCCTCGTAAGAATACGCAAAATAGAGGTTGCCTGGCTTTGGAGCCGCACTGCAATACGTCTTAAACCGAATATCTCCCGGAAGTTTTCCGGCAGCCTGCAGACTCCGCAGATGGGCTGTCAGCAGGTAGGCTATTCCTCCCCCCTGACTATGACCAACAATCAAAAAATCGTTGATACCATTTTTATGTGCCTCCGAAATCTTAGGCTCGATGTCCCGGTACAAATAGGCCATCCCAATCAGCCAACCCACGTGGATGGCAGCCTTGGGATTTGATGAAAGGTCATAGGCAAACGTAAATTCCCTTTCCAAATGAAGTTCTCCCTGTGCCGGAACCATGGCAGCGTAGAGGTTTTCAAGCCAACTGACTGCGTTTATTGTGGTGCCACGTATGCTGATAAGCGCAATGGGATCATCTTTGTGCTCCCACATCTCCCAAACATTGTCCAACCCGACGGTACCGGATCGATATGATTTCGAGAATACTTCTGGAGGGGGGATTTTGGAGGTGTAGGCAGAATCCTCCACAATATAGGCGGACACCTTTAATGCCTCCAGGTATTCCGATTGATCAAATCCCAGACGCAACTGTTGCGCCGAAAGGCCCCAAGGAACTAGGAAAAAGTACCCAAAAAGGCCTATTAACGTCAAATTTTCTAGATATCGCCTCATCCGGTACTATCGCTTTAACACATCTCCCAGCTCGGGGTTTCGATCAAAGACAGACTTGGCAAAAGGGCATAGGGGCATAATCTGCAGGCCGTTATCCCTGGCCCACGCCACCGCCGACAGCACCAGCTTCTTCCCCGCTCCCGTACCCCGCAAGGCATCGCCAACTTCGGTATGATCGATGATGACCAACTTCTCCCCAGCACGGCTGTAGGTCATTTCCCCCACTACCTGCTGATCTTGCTCTATGAAAAAGCTCCCTTTATTGTTATTTTCCTTATGTTGGATTCCCATTTAGTTACGTGTTTAAAGTTGGTTAAGAAGTCTTCTGAAAAACAGCCTGCTGATTCAATTCGGATCAAGGTGTTACTACCTAATCGCACAGCTATGGATTTAAGTCAACTTCTTTCATGTGTCTATAATTGTTTTTCAAAGGCCACAACTTGTCCCGGTTTATCGGGATGGAATCTCGCATGGCTGATAGTCATTCTAGTGTGCGTCGCTTGCGTCATGCTCGATTTCATCTTGTTCTTTCGCTCGCTGCTGCTGAATCAACTCCTGGCCGAAAGTCAATTTCTTGGCAGTGGGCGAACCGGGAGCTATGGCACGCCAAAAAGGTGTTATTTCCTCAAGCGGCTTCCCCGAAAGCATTTCCTCGAACGCAGCTTCCGCCACTATGCGTAGAAAAATCCCCGTGGTCACCGGACAGGTATGATCGGCTCCATGCGTCAAAGCCAGATCCCTACGGATGGTCGGCGTATCCACGAAGGTTCCCGGAGGAATCTCCCGGATATAATCGGCAACCAACTGAGGCGTAGCGATCAGCATCAGGCTATTTTCCGGTATATCCGCAAATGGCTTTTCCGTACGCTTCACCTCCGGCTGCCTATCCACCCGAAATTTCTCTATCCAAGTCTTTCTTGCCATGGTATATTTTTTGTCACCCTAAAGCTAAGATACATAAATCTCTCCAACTTTCAGCACAAGCCCACTTACAGAAACCCGATCGGTAATCGGCCTTTTTTTTAAAAACACTACAAAAAAAGATTTCAACCCGTAAATTAGCAGCGTAAATCAATTCACTAACCTTATTATGAACACGCTTAAACCACTAACACCTATCTGCAAAAAGCTGATTTTGCCCGCACTGGCATTGGCAGCCGGCACCTTACTTCTTTCGTGTAAAAAAGAGCCCGACTTGATGGAAATCGCCGACCGCATCCACAGCAACGTACTTAAAATCGACACCCACGCAGACACTCCCCTGCAGATGGCCCGCCCCGGGTTTGACCTTCGGGACGAGCATGACCCTTGGAAAACCGGCTCTCAGGTCGATATTCCACGAATGGAAAAGGGAGAATTAAATGGCCTCTTTATGGTGGCTTATTTAGGTCAGGGGCCTAGGGACAGTGCTTCCCACGTGGCCGCAGACGAAAAAATGACAGAGTATTTTAAGTTGATCCACCAAGCTGTCGCGGACAACGGAGATAAACTGGCATTTGCCCAAGAACCCAAAGACCTGAAAGCCATTGCGGATGATGGCAAGATTGCCATTTTTATCGGCATGGAAAACGGCTATCCGCTGGGAACAGATATCTCCAAAGTCCGTAAGTTTTACGACCTAGGAGCTCGCTATATTACCCTCAGCCATGGTGGCAACAACGAAATATGCGACTCCTCCACCGACCCGAACGGCCCCGAGCACGGTGGCCTAAGCGAATTTGGCAAGGAAGTGGTCAAGGAAATGAACCGCCTCGGGATGATGATCGACGTATCCCATATCTCGGACGATGCATTTTACGATGTGCTGGAAATCAGTACAGCACCCATCGTGGCCACCCATTCCTCAGCGAGGGCACTGTGTGACCATCCGCGAAACCTGACCGATGATATGATCATCAAGCTTGCCAAAAACGGGGGCGTGGTGCAGGTAAATGCCCTGAGTGCCTATGTAAAAACGCCCGTGCCAAATCCGGACAGAGAAGCCGACATGGCCGCCCTACGGGAATCATTCGGCCCCATGCAGGAGCTCACTGACGAGCGACGGGATGAATACCGGGCAGAGATGATGAAGATCCGTGAAAAATACAAAGCCGATCTCGCCACCGTAGCCGACTACGTAGACCATATAGACCATATCGTGAATTTGGTGGGCATTGACCACGTGGGCATTGGCATGGACTTGGACGGTGGCGGCGGGCTTGCCGACTGCTACGATATCAGCGAGATCAAAAACATCACCATCGAGTTGGTAAAGCGTGGCTATACCGAGGAGGCTATCGCAAAAATATGGAGCGGCAATTTTATGCGCGTATTTGAAGAAATCATGCAGTCGGGCAGCACCTCGGTGCGACCGCTTTGATGCTGCGCTCAACTCTTTTATAAAAAAAGCCTTCCCTGTGCGATACGGGAAGGCTTTTTTTTTGGGGTGGTAGGAAATACGAGCATTTAGCATCGGGGATTTTCTAACCACTGCGAAATACCTATCGGAAATAAAAAAAACCTTTTAATCCTCTGGCACCCATTTTGACAATCTAAAATCGGAAAAGGCCCTTCCAACCCAAAACATCCGCGTTTTACCTCCTACGCTGGTCTATATCGACTAGGACAAGACAAAGCGATCCCATTCCAAAAAATTTTGCCTGCCTTGTAGCGTTTCCGTGCCAAGGTACGTCTCGGGAAAAACCAACGTTATTTACTAACCCATTTTGTGATGAAGAAGTCTGTTTCTGTCATTATCCCCAATTTTAACGGGAAAGCCCTGCTCGAAGAATACCTGCCGTATACCCTAAGCGCCATGGAAAACGCCGACACCCCCTACGAAATCATCGTAGTGGACGACGCCTCCACCGATGACTCCGTGGACTTTCTCCGCGCCCGCTACCCGTGGATAATCGTGGTACAAAACGAAAAAAACAGCGGGTTTTCCTATTCCTGCAACCAAGGACTGCATGCCGCCCGACATGAGCTGGTGTTATTTCTCAACTCAGATGTAAAGCTTACACCCGATTATTTCACGCATCAGTGGAAGTACTTCGAGCAGGGAGATACCTTTGGCGTGATGGGGAAAATCCTGGAAATGGATTCCCAAAAAATCGAGGTTGCCGCTCGTTCGCTGAAAAACGTCGGCTTGAAATTTAAAACCAATAAACTTTTCTACCAGCGGGGCGATAATGGCCAAACCCCCACTGCCTTTCTTTCCGGTGCGAATGCACTGATCGACGCGGAAAAGATGCGGACATTGGGTGGGTTTGACGAAATCTTCTCCCCCTACTACAGCGAAGACCTGGACCTGGGGCTACGGGCCTGGCGACTGGGATGGAAGTGCTACTACGAGCACCAATCCACCTGCTACCATCGAGGATCCTTTACCACCAAGACCCAATGCCTTAAAAAGCAGGTGAAACAGATCTACTTCCGAAACCGCTTCATGGTACACGCCATCCACCTCGAAACCCACATGCTGCCGTTTTGGTTTGTGCAGGTGGTGTTTTTGGAACTCCTGCCCAAATTGCTGATGGGACAGTTTTGGTACCTGAAAAGCTACATGTCATTCATCGGCCAATTGGACGCCATACACTCCTCCAAGGAAAAATTTAGCCATTTGATGAAGGCCCGCAACCGCCAAATGTCTATTTTTGACATTCAAAAACAAGTAAAAAAGAACCTGCCGAAGAAAAAACTGGTATGGTTGTAACCGCAGGCTTTTATCATGCACACCTATTTTAGGCTACTTTCCTTCGCCAAACCGATTGAGAAATACGCCATCCCCTATTTGATCATGACCCTCTTGGCGGTGGTGTTCAATACGCTAAACCTTGCCCTGCTGGCACCGCTGCTCAATACCCTATTCAAAGAGGGGGGGAATGTAGCGGTCGAAAAACCGACGTCCCTGACGGATATCATGGGTCAGTTCGACTATTACACCTATTCTATCCACCACGAGTTCGGATCCTTTCGAGCCCTTCAGGTGGTCTGCCTGGTGATCGTGCTTTCGGTATTCCTGAGTAATTTCTTCCGGTACTTTTCACAGCGGGTGATGGAAAATCTCCGTATACACACCCTGCTCAACCTCCGAAAACGGGTGTTTGACAATGTCATGGACCTACAGGTGGAGTACTTCAACAATCAGCGAAAGGGAAATATCATCTCCAAGATTTCCTCCGATGTGCAGGTGGTACAGTTCAGCGTGACCAGCACCTTGCAGGTACTGTTCAAGGAACCTCTTCAGCTGCTTGCCTACCTCTTTATCCTTTTTGCCATCTCTATGAAGCTGACCCTCTTCGCCATGCTGGTGATACCGGTGTCGGGATTTATCATCTCCCGGATCGTCAAACGGCTGAAGGAACAAGCGACAGATGCACAGCAGCGTTACGGCATGATGATCAGCCTGCTGGACGAAGCTCTTTCCGGCATCAAGATCATCAAAGCGTTCAATGCTACCAGTCGGATCAAGGAGAAATTTCACAGCGAAAACGTAGCCTATTCCAACTTGGGACGAAAAATGGCCTACCGACAGCAACTGGCCTCGCCTGTTTCCGAAACACTGGGTGTGACCATGGTGGCCATCATCGTGCTCTACGGTGGTTCCCTGGTAATGACCAATCAATCTGAGCTTTCCGCAGCGGAATTTATCACCTATATCGCTATTTTTTCCCAGATCATGCGGCCGGCGAAAGCCATCACCGAATCCTTCAGCACCATCCACTCGGGTATTGCCGCCGGGGAGCGCGTACTGCAACTGATCGACGAAAAACCGACCATCAACGACGATACCGAGGCGGTTATCCTGGAAAGGTTTACCAAAAACATCCAATTACAGGGCGTTGGGTTTCATTATGGCGACAAAGCTATCTTAAAGGACATCAACCTGACGGTACCCAAAGGGAAAACCGTGGCCTTGGTGGGGCCATCTGGAGGGGGAAAATCCACCCTTATGGACCTGATTCCCCGTTTCTTGGAAGTCACAGAAGGCGTCATCACGATTGATGACATACCCATCAGGAAAATAAATACCCACTCCCTCCGCTCCCACATTGGCATCGTCAACCAGGAATCCATCCTGTTCAACGACAGCATCCGCAATAACATCGCCTTTGGTAAACCGGATGCGAGTATAGAGGATATCATCCACGCAGCCAAAATCGCCAATGCACACGAGTTTGTGACCAAAACACCCAACGGATACGACACCAACATGGGCGATCGGGGTGTCAAATTATCGGGAGGACAGAAACAACGGATTTGTATTGCGAGGGCAGTACTTCAGAATCCCTCCATTCTCCTGCTGGACGAAGCCACCTCCGCACTGGATACTGCCTCCGAAAAGCTAGTGCAGGAAGCCCTGAACAACCTCATGCAAAACCGAACCTCGCTGGTGATTGCGCACCGGCTTTCTACCATCCAAAATGCTGACTGGATCGTGGTTTTGGATGAGGGAAAGATCGTTGAGGAAGGCACTCATGCAGAGCTGTTGTTCAAAGAGGGCCTCTACGCCCGGTTGATCGATATGCAGCAATTTGCCCAGTCATGAGCGAGCAAGCCCCGCTGGTTTCCATAGCGATCTGCACCTACAACGGGGAAAAGTACCTCGCAGAACAGTTGGATTCCCTGCTTCGACAAACGTATTCGCCGTTGGAAATTGTGCTAGTTGATGACCGATCCACCGATGGCACCTGGGCGTTGGCCAAACACTATGCGGCTCGATTCCCACAGCTTCGGGTGCTTCAAAACACAGAAAACCTAGGGTATCAAAAAAACTTTGAGAAGGCATTGGCCCTTTGCCGAGGCACCTACGTTTGCGCTTCCGACCAAGACGATATCTGGGCTCCCACCAAGGTGGAAAAGCTGGTCTCCAACATAGGGGACAACCTGCTGATCTATCACGACTCCGAGTTTGTCGATGCGGACGGACAAAGCCTGGGAAGGTACATGTCGGACGAGTTTACCATGATCGCAGGTTCCAATCCGTATGCCTTTTTGTTTTTCAACTGCGTGTCGGGACATGCCCTGATGGTGCGGAAATCACTGCTGGAAACGGTTTCCCCATTTCCCTCGCTCGGAATGTATGACCACTACCTAGCCTTTATGGCCAGCACACAAGGGCATATTGCCTATCTTCCGGAAACTTTGGTCAAGCACCGACGCCACTCAGCGAATGCCACGGACGTCTTGGGATCCCGAAAACCAGCAAGCCGGTACAAAATAACGCAAACCCGGATGATGCGGGAAAACGAGTGGCTACGCCTTTGTGCCCAGATATCCACCCACGAAGCCTCGCAGCTGGCCACCCAACTTTGGAAAGCAGCGAAAAACCGCACACACAACCTGGTAAACCCTGCGTTTGGATACTTGGTATGGAAGCATCAGCACCGGCTGGTGCAGATACCCAAAAAGAAATCCTACCACGGATTTGGGTTCGTATTTCGGCAAATTTGGGGATTGAAAGCCAAGTCCCTCTTTAAGTTCTCCTGAACAAACCCAAGTAGCCCTTTGCATAGCTATAATACATCTTCAGGTAGGTCAGCTTATTCAATTGCATGAGCTCCCCCCTGTGCAATACCTTCCAGGCAAGACCATAGGCACCGTTTTCCTTCAGAATCCGAATGATGTGGCGGTAGGTTCGTTTTTCGCAATTGATGCGCTCTCGCTTGGTAATGGGCATTACGCTTTTCGGCAGCTTATGGGCCCACTTTTTGTGAACCTTCCAGGAATTGGCTACCCAGTCAGCATCCAGACTGCCCTCCGAAAAATGCTCCAAACGGATATCCAATATCACCGCAACCTGGTATTTCTCCCCAATTGCCAGCGAAATATCGATGTCGTACCCGTGGAACCCCCGCAGCACCTGTTCGTCAAAGGGTATCTCAAGGATTACGGATTTGCGGGCGGCCAAAAACACCCCATCCACAACCACTACCTGTGCCAGTGATTCCCCTTCTGAATTGAAGTATTGATGGATGGGATCGCGCTGATCCCGTTTGAAATGCTGCACCAAATTGATTTTTACAAACCGCTCCCGCAAGCCCTCGGCACCCCATCCAGACATGATTTTTGGCTTGTGCGCTGCTCCGGCAATTCCCACCAGGCCAATTTCCGGCCTGCGCAATGCCTCCATCAGCTTGCCCCCCCAGTTTGGGGTGGCAAACTTCACGTCCTCGTGCACAAAGCAAAGGTAGTCATACTTGGATTTGGCCGCCGCCCGGTTATAGACTTCACATATCCCTTTGGGCTCAAAGCGGTTATCCACGGCCACAATCTCATAGGGGATTCCGACGGTCTTAGCGATATTCTCGCTTACCTGGCACAGCAAGTCCGGCTTTGCCGAACAAATAATAATACTCAACATGAAAAAAGGCAGTTAGTACAGTTGGCTTTTTAGTCAGGACGCAACAGCGTTACTTCCTGTCTCAAAGAAGGCAAAAAATATTCCAAAAACTTCGCTTATATGCGACCTCTTCCCACCATCCAAGCACAGAACCAAAAAGTGGCCGCAGAAACAAGGTAAGCGTAATAACCACTTAGAAAAAACAGGATCAGGGATATCAACCCCACCACAGCCATAATACCAACGTAAACGGAAAAAGCCATTACTTAACGTAAATTACTCCGAAAATTACACCCAAAATCAAGGAAGGAAACCACTGAACAAATTCTTCCCCTCCAGTTTTAACTCCAAATATCGATGGTTTCACTGAAAAAAAATTTCAGTGAAACCATTTTCTTAAGGGACTAACTACCTAATCAGAAGCCTTTCCCGAAAGGGTGTCGTACCGGTCAGGTAGACCGTGGGCGAACCCGTACGGGGCAGTCCGCCGCGAATGTCCACCCACTGATGGGTATGGTGTCCGGGGCCGAAGACGATGGTATCGGCACCGGCCTTGTACTCACCCATTCCGCTTTTCAGGAAATAAACATCCGGCAGTGAATCGTGCGCCTCCACGCCGCTGAACGTACCGCCCGGGCGGAAAATAAATTCCAGCGCAAAAGGTACATGGTCTGTCCCTCCGATACTTACGTCCAGTGCAAATCCTCCTTCTACCTCACTGACTACCACTTCGGCTTCGTATTGCTGAACCTCCGATTGGGGGCGCAGTGCCCGGGGCATCTTTTCCCAGTCTCCGTCGTCAGGTAAATGCTCCACGGGAAGCGGCTGATAATAAGGCCCCTTCAATTTGCTCGACAGAATGAATTTCCCGTCTATGTAATCAATCGATTCACTTATAAATTGGCCTTTGCCAAAAAACGCGCTGGCAAATCGAATGCCTTGAAGGACCGCCTCTTTCTTGTGAAAATTGAAAAAGGAAGCAGATCCCCCCAATATAGAAGCATCGTAATTCCCCCTCCGCACACGCCCCAGTCGGGAATGGGGAAACAGTTTTGAATAAGACACCGGCAAGGGTGCTGGCCCGGGAAGTTCCTGCCAAAGGGAAGGATCTTCCAGAAAATAATGGAGAAACCCGGTTACCTTTGAAAACGCCGTTTGCTCGATCAACCTACAGGCCGCGGCAAATTGTGGGTTCTGATCTTTGATCGCCAGGTATCGGTACGGATAGTAGTAGTTTTCCAAAAACCCGATGATGGAATTGTCCTGTCTTCCGGATGCCTCGGTAACGATCTCCCCATTTGGGTGGATATAGTAGAAGGTCATTTCCAGGTTTTTCCTAACATACTCCAACAATTCGGGCCTATCGAATCCCCTCGCTGTACTGATCAGCACTCGGTTGCTGAGCGATGAATAGATATAGCTGCTCCGCTCGTTGTATTGACCATCCGAGTCCAGATCGATGCGCTCGGCCAGCCACTCTTCCGCGCGGGTGCGGTACCCTTGGTCGGGGGATATCATATACAGCTCTGCCAAAGCCGAGCATACCACCCAGCGGTGGTTTGGTGTGTGTATACCCCCAACCTTTAGTGCCTCACCGGCACGCTCCAAAAACGTCCAAAGTGGCTTGGTAATCTGTTCCTTGTTCGGGATTTGGCTTTCTTTCAACAAACGATAACCAGGTGCCATCCACTTGACGATAAATCCGGTATCGGGCGTAGAGTGAAAGTTTGTGGTCACCAAATCGATGGTACCATCCGCATGCTGCAACTCCAGCAGCACCCCTACGGCCGCACCGACAACTTCAATCAGGTGTTGGTCCCCAAAATAGGCCGACGGCTCGCTTATTAATGCGTTTAGCGCGGTCTTTATAAGCGAAGTAACCGAGTGGGCATTCACCATGCCCACTCCGTCCACCACCGAGCCAAACTTGGGTGATGTTGGATCGGACTCCGTTCGCTCCAAAATGGATTTCAGGCTTTGATCGTTTTGCCTGACCAGTTGCACTATCCATTCGGGCATATTGGGATAATCTAGCTGCCCCTCGGGCGATCCATTGCCGAACCATGCAGGCATAAAAGGGGCCATTACAGCCACCTTGGTGTTATTTATCAAAAACGCTCTTCGATTCATTGGTTTAGTTTTGGCTTCAATAGACAGACCCCTAGGTAAGGAATTACCGAGGTTTTCCAAAAAAAGTAATCCATCAACAAGCAGAAATGCCCATAGCATGGCAGCCCATAGCAGGAAATGTAACCTCCGCCTCTACCTTCTCCCTCCTAAAAGGTTAGGATACGGCAGCAAGCAGTTCTTCTCCTAGTCGCTTGGCCACTACCTTTTCTTCACCCTGATTGAGGGTAAAAACCGCTACCCGTATATAATCTTCCCCTTCCCAGGATATTGTTTCGATGGAAGGTGATCCTTTTCGCAATTTTTCACCCAATTGGGCACCGGTCAGTGCGACCTTGCTCTTATCCCACGAGACCTTTAACGTTGGGTTTTCATTGGCAATTTCAGGAACAAAAGTTTCAGACCTGAAACCTGGTACCCCCGAGATCTCACCTGCTATAAAAGCCACTTTTCGCTCCCATTCCTTCCAATACGCCTCATGGTCCCGGTTGATAAACGTCTCCAAAGCCACCAACATGCCGATGATTTCTTCCTTGTTTACCTTGTTGCCCCGACCGATGTTTCCGCCCCTCGGTGGCGCATTGAGTCTTGCTGCGGCTATCAGGTCCTTTTTTCCCATCAAGATCCCGGCACTTTGGGGGCCGCATAGGGCCTTTCCACCCGAAATGGCTACGAGATCAAAGCCCATATCATTGTATTTCCATAGGTTCTCCACGGGCGGCACATCCGCGGCAATGTCATTCATGGTGGGGATTCCATGCTTCCGGGCAATGGCTATCCACTCCTCGTGCTTGATTTGCCCTACCGGGGTTTCCCGGTTGAGGTACCACATCATGGCGGTGTTTTCGTTGATCGCCGCATCCAACTCCTCTCGGGTTTCAATCAGGATGAGTTTGGCGCCGGTATTCGTCAGGGCATGGTGGTATCCGTTGGCGTGGGATTTTTGAAGAATAATTTCAGACTTCATCCCAGTGCCCGCTAAAAACGGCAATTGTGCTATCTTTTTGGTATCTGTACCCGTAAGCACACCGGCGGTTCCCAATACCAATGCCGACCAACAGCCCGCAGTGACCATCGCTGCTTCGGCGTGGCAAAGTTCGGCAATTCTGGCACCAACTGCATCCTGTAGGTCGTCCAACATAACATAATGTCTTGAAGCTTCTTGGATGGCTCCCATCACTTCCGGAGGCATCAGCGAGGCCGTCATGGAGGTGTAATTTCCCGCGGCGTTGATAAAGGTGCGGAGTCCCATTTCTTGTATGACATTCCTGGCCGGCAGGGCCTCTGCTGACATGGCAGATTTACCGAACGCCCAATGGGTACCAAACAATCCGCCCATCAATGGCAGGGCAGAAAGCCGTTTTAAGAGATTTCTTCTAGTGATCATAAATTCTTACAGATGCTAGCTATACGTTGGGTTAAATCTACGAAAAAAAACGGCGGCATGTACACCAAAGATATCCGCTGGCAACCGCTCGTAACGGATAGTGTCAATCCTCTATCCATTCCAACTGCTGCCAGACCGGCAGACCGTCGTTGGTAACTTCAGGTCCTGGCGTACTTCTGCCCTTTTTGATGAGTTCGGTCAACTCTCGCTTTAATTCGTTTGCCCGATTGGGCTCACTCGCTATTAGATTCTCCTGCTCGCCGGGATCCTCACCCAGGTGATACAACTGCATGGGAGGCAACCCGGTCAGCTCATTGGAACGCGGAGCGCTCCAGCCAC
>NZ_AQHR01000012.1 GCF_000390185.1 Lunatimonas lonarensis
AATTCCGCTGCGCTCCACTTCGGTTTAGCCCTTGTATGTTACCGGCTGCCGTTTTGTTTGTCGTCTTATATGTCATATTACTACACGTGCTTTTGCTTTGTCTCTTAAATCCCAACACAGCAGAAGACAGTCTTCAACAATATTTTTGGCTTTTTCAGGTTCAATACTCTTTCTAAGTGTCCCTTTTTGTTGGAATTTATGTGCATAAAAGCCCCTTTCATTAGCAAGTTGTTTTAATGAACTCAAAATGTTAGGGTCATTAGGAATGTCAATTGCAACAGGCATCAAAAGCTGTCTCATATATTTTAATGATACACCATGATTCAGTTGAGTTATTTCAATAGAAAATTTACTTTTTATCTCTGTTAGAATTTCTCTCGTGTAATCGTAAATATTGGTCAAAGGTGCATCATCATCAAGTTTATTAAAATAGTTGTTTGCATTTGCTTTAAAATGCATAAGAGTCAAAAGTGATTCGGATAAAAAATGATGATTTACATAATTCTCTATTGAGTAATGTAAAACTTTTAAAGTGATTGACTCAACATAATCTTCTAAAGCTGCATGACAAAGAATGCAATAAGACTTTACGTCAAAGTCATAATCTTCGGGTGCTGCCAAAGGATTAGTTCTACTTTACTAAGTTAAACTAGCCATCGTTTTGGTA
>NZ_AQHR01000013.1 GCF_000390185.1 Lunatimonas lonarensis
GGGCCAGACTAGTACTGGATGCATCTGCAGGATATCGCGGCCGCTCTAAACGTGGTAAATTGTTAACTCCGAGCTAGACTTCAGGTGGCCGTATTTATCAGATTTCCTCGTTGTGTCCTCAGAAAAAAATGCCAATACCACTTTCAGCTGTGAATATCCACCATGAAGGGCAAGACATGCTCATAATTAACTGTCAGGCAGGCCAGGCCTTCAGCTACAACGACCTTGAATTGGTTTATTCTGCTTGTCCTCTATAAGTTTGCCAGAGGGAATCACACATGAGCCAAACCTATTGAAGAAAGCATTAGGACAGTGCCAGTCTTAATCACAGTGGGGGGTATGTTATTCCCAATGAAGTCGTCCAGAAACGGACTAGGTAGTTAGCTTTTTCTAGTGCCCAACACATTAGAGGTGTGGTTTTTTTTCTCTAAAATAAGGGTGGCCATAGGCTCTTTTAACCAGAATCGGTGTAGTCAGCTGAAATTGACTTGCACGCCTGGGTCCTGTGTGTCTACTAACTTTCTCGCGAACGATAGCTAACGGATCCCCCGGGCCATACTAGT
>NZ_AQHR01000014.1 GCF_000390185.1 Lunatimonas lonarensis
TACTACTTTACGGAGTTAAAAATTTTGGCCAATAAGGCAAAATTAGCTATATTGTGGTAACATATATAGCGTCTTCAACCATTACCGATTGAATTAGGCCCATGCTTCTTCAATCGGATAAAAAAAATTTTGATTTTCGGGTAAATTTCTGTGAATCAGCTGTTAAGCTACAGGATTTCGCCGCCTCATTCAACCCACATTTTACCTGTCACCGTTTCGACAACACCCCGACGGCCCTGGAGTACATAAAGGGGCTGATGGTCTGCGAGAAGAACACCGCCAATATGGAAAGAATGGAAGAGACAATCGATTTGTCCGATTACAGGCGGTACCAGCACTTCCTTTCCAATTCCACCTGGAGCCACCATGCCGTAATCAGGGAGGTTCAGGTCCAGGCCTCCTCAGTCCTTGCCGTGGAAAAGTCCAGGAACGGCGAGCCTGTGGGCATAGTGATCGATGAATCCGCCCACCTCAAGAAGGGCCTCATGTCGGTCGGGGTTTCCCGCCAGTATGCCGGACTGATCGGAAAAGTGGACAACTGCCAGGTGGGCGTGTATGCCTCCCTCTGCAATGGGACCCATGCCACCCTGGTGGCGGAAAGGCTCTTCCTGCCGGAAAGCTGGACAGGCGACCTTCAGCGGTGCCATCGGGCAGGCATCCCCGGGGAGGAGTGTATCCCCAGGACGAAACCCCAGCTGGCGCTGGATATCATCGACGAATGCGTCGCGAATGGCGTTGCCTTTGACTGGGTGGGCGGAGACGGTCTCTATGGCCACAGCGGAGAACTCACCAAAGTACTTGATGACAGGGGCCTGTTTTTCGTACTTGATGTCCACAGGGACCAGATGGCCTATCTGGAGGAACCGCCCATATCCGTTTCCCCAACAGGGAAGGGCAACCCGAAGACCCAAAGGATACCTTTCAGGCTGGACACCTACTGTGCCGCCCTGCTGGACCAGCATTGGAGCAAGGTAAAAGTAAGAAAGACGGCAAAGGGATGGCTAAGACTCATGGTACACACCTGCAGGCTATGGATATGGGACGGCAAAGAGGACAGTGCCAGGGAAAGGACACTGGTCATCACCAGGACGCTGGGCAAAAACCCAAAGACCAAGTACAGCCTAAGCAACGGCGGGGTGGACGAATACACGCCAAAGCAATACGCTTACTTTCAGGCACAAAGGTACTGGGTGGAGAGGACCTTCGACGACAGTAAGAATGAGCTGGGCCTTTCCGATTACCAGACGAGGAAGTGGATAGCATGGCACCACCACCACGCCCTGGTATTCATGGCAGCTCTCTTCATGATGAAAGAGCGGATAGCAAACAGCAATGACTTCCCACTCATGAGCGTAAGGGACCTGAGGATATTGATGGTCGTGTTGCTCTTTGGCAGCCCGGAGGATTTTGAAAAAAAGCTCAACCAGATGAAAACCAGGCATAAAAACCGTAAAAGAGACATCGACCGGTATTACCAAAACGATGGCTAGTTTAACTTAGTAAAGTAGAA
>NZ_AQHR01000015.1 GCF_000390185.1 Lunatimonas lonarensis
AAATCAGAGCATCACGCTAATTTATTTTTAAGCTGAATTCCTGGCGTCCTCTTCCAGATTCAGGTCTACCGTGGTAACTTTCCCCTCGGCCACCTCCAAACCCTCCAATCGGATGGTCTTATAGGAAATAAAAGAGATAATAAGGTTGTAATTTCCAGGTTGGATTTGCCGAATCTCAAAGCCACCGTCAAAATCCGTTGCAGCACCTTGGGAAGTTCCCTCTATTAAAACATTCGCCCCAATAATGGTTTCCTTGGAGGTAGCATCTTTTACCACCCCTTTTATGGCTCCTGTCTGGGCAGCTAAGGGGATGCTGCAAATGAAAAGCAGCAATAAGGGGTAAATTCTTTTGATCATTTTCTTTACATCGTTTTATACAGCGATGCAAAGGTCAGATCGGCGTGTGAATTGGGCGGGTAGGAATATTTAACAAATTGTTAACAAAGTACAGTAGCCCGAGGTACCTAGTTGATTTACCGTTAATATTCGGAAGTACGTACGCAGTATGGGGTAGTTAATTTCGCGTGAGCTCAGCCACAAGAAACCGCCCGGTATGGCTCTGTGGGCATATTGAGACTATTTCCGGCGTGCCGATGGCCACTATCTCGCCGCCTTTATCCCCGCCTTCCGGCCCCAGGTCTATAACATGATCGGCCACTTTGATCACATCCAGGTTATGCTCTATGATCAGCACGGTATTCCCTTTCTCGACCAGTTTGTTAAGGACTTCCAACAGGTGCTCAATGTCCTGAAAGTGCAAGCCCGTAGTAGGCTCATCCAGAATGTAAAAGGTCTTGCCGGTATCCTTCTTTGACAGTTCGGTGGCCAGCTTGACCCGTTGTGCCTCCCCACCCGAAAGCGTGGTGGCATGCTGGCCCAGGGTAATGTAGCCAAGCCCAACTTCAAACAAGGTCTGGATTTTCCGAAGTATCTTCGGCTGGTTTTCAAAAAAGTCCACGGCCTGCTCCACCGTCATATCCAGTACATCGGAAATACTCTTTCCTTTAAACCGGACTTCCAGCGTTTCCCGGTTATACCGCTTTCCCTTACAGGTTTCGCAGGGTATGTGGACATCCGGAAGGAAGTCCATTTCGATTAGCTTCATACCTGCGCCTTCGCAGTCTTCACAGCGGCCGCCCTTGACGTTGAACGAAAACCGGCCGGGCTTGTAGCCACGGATCTTGGATTCCGGCAACTCGGTAAATAAGGCCCTGATGTCCGTAAATACGCCGGTATAGGTAGCGGGATTCGACCTGGGGGTTCTTCCGATCGGCGATTGGTCCACTTCGATCACTTTATCCAAGTGCTCCAGGCCTTCTATGGTTTGGTGGGGTAGTGGTTCCTTCTTTGACTGGTAAAAATGCCGGTTCAACAGTGGATAAAGGGTCTCGTGGATAAGCGAACTTTTGCCGGATCCGGAAACCCCGGTCACACAAATCATGGTTCCCAAGGGGAAACTTACCGAGATGTTTTTCAGGTTATGGCCTGTGGCACCACCCAATGAAAGTACTTTTCCATTTCCCTCCCTCCGCCGTTCCGGCACGGGAATGGTCTTTCGTCCGCTGAGGTACTGCGCCGTTAGGCTGTTCAATTTCAAAATCTCCGAGGGGGTACCACTGGCTACTATTTGTCCGCCATGTCGACCGGCACCCGGGCCTATATCCACGAGGTGGTCGGATTCCAACATCATGTCCTTGTCGTGTTCTACCACCAGCACGGTGTTGCCAAGATCCCGAAGGTCCTGCAATGCCTTGATAAGCTTTACATTGTCCCGCTGATGCAGGCCAATACTGGGTTCGTCCAGGATGTATAAGACCCCCACCAACTGGGTGCCGATCTGGGTTGCCAGACGAATACGCTGGGCTTCTCCACCAGAAAGTGTACGGAGAGGTCTATTCAAGGTAAGGTAGCTCAGCCCAATATCCAGCAGAAAACCGATTCGTTTTCTGATTTCCTTCAGCACCTCTGTGCCGATGATAAGCTGTTTTTCCGTCAGGTGCTGTTCTACTTGGGAAATCCATTCAGAAAGATGTTGAATATCCATTTCCGCCAATTCCCCAATGTGTTTGCCCGCCACTTTAAAGTGTAGCGATTCTTTCCTAAGGCGGTACCCCTCGCAGTCGGGGCAGGTGCGGGTACTTGTAAAATCTGCCACCCACTTTTGGATTTTTTCAGAGCCACCCTCCTGCTGCTTTTGCAGAAAATGGATGATCCCTTCAAAAGTGGTGTTCCAGGTAGTGCCCGGGTACTTGACAGAGTCCACCGCTACCTCCACGCTGTCTCCATACAGCAGCGTATGGATCACCTCTTCGCTCAGCTTTTTGATCGGCGTAGAGATGCTGGCTTTGTGGTTTTTTAAAATGGCGTCAATTTTCTTAAAAATCCAAATATCCCTGTATTCACCAAGTGGGGCTATTCCTCCACGACTGATACTGAGCTCCGGGTCGGGGATGATGCTTTCCCGGGTAATCTCCTCGATGATTCCCAACCCATTGCAGGTAGGGCAGGCTCCATAGGGACTGTTGAACGAAAAACTGTTCGGGGCTGGTTCATCGTAACTCAGCCCAGTCTCGGGATCCATAAGGAATTTGGAAAAATGGTATACCGCTCCACTTTCATCCCGAAGCATAATAATCCCCTTACCAAGGTTCAGGGCTGTTTTTAGCGACTGAACAATGCGGTAACGGTCAGATTCGTCTGCTACGATACGGTCTACGACAATCTCTATATCGTGGATCTTATATCGATCCAATTGCATCTTCGGAATCAAATCCATCACCACGCCGTCTACCCGCATCTTGGAATAGCCCATTTTCCGCACCTGCTCGAATAGCTCGCGGTAGTGCCCTTTTCGGCCCTTTACCACCGGTGCCAGCAGGTAGAGTTTCTTACCATCAAATTGCTGAAAGAGCTGCTCCACAATTTGATCCTCTGTCTGACGAACCATGCGGTTACCGGTCAAGTAGGAAAAGGCCTCGCCAGCCCGTGCATACAATAGCCGCATGAAATCATAAATTTCGGTCACCGTGCCCACCGTGGATCGGGGGTTTTTGGAAGTGGTTTTTTGCTCAATGGAAATAACCGGAGACAGACCGTTGATTTTGTCTACATCGGGTCTTTCCATTCCGCCCAAAAATGACCGGGCATAGGCAGAAAAACTCTCCATGTACCTGCGCTGGCCCTCCGCATAAATGGTGTCAAAGGCAAGGGAGCTCTTGCCACTACCGCTAATACCCGTTATCACCACCAGTTTGTACCTGGGCAGGCTCAAATCAATGTTCTTGAGATTATGCTCCCGGGCACCAAAAATCTCTATTAACTCCTCGGATAGTATGTTTTTTTCAGTCATAAGTGGAAAGATCCCCTGCTGATCGGCCAATCCCGCAAAAGTACGTATTATTACCAGAATAGGCCAACAACCCCTAGTAAACCTCTAGGCATGGATTTTGGTTCTGACATTGTGCTCGTTATTTCTTTTTGGATTTTTCCCTCAACTCCTCTTCCGTGTCGCCCGTAATGGTGGATTTGAGGCCACTGAGAACCAACTGCCACCAATAGTTGAATATGAACTTACTCTGATCGCGGACTAGGTAGACCGCCCCTTCCTTTAACTCTCCACGTCGGCTGGGATTCTGGGATTTGATGACCAGCTTGTTGGCCAAAAAAGACCCTATCCGCTGAAAAATGTTTTGGTTATGACTAAAGTTCTTATCCAAAATCTCTATCTCGAGGTTTTCATAGGTGGCAATCAACTTCCCCCAACCGTCGTAGTCGTTTCCGTCGATCGTAAAGTACAGGTCTGTCAGCCTACCCGACTTGACGGCCACGCGGGTCGCGGGCTCTACCATTTGATTGATTGCGCGGAGGTCAAAGCTGCCGACATGCCCCTGCATCGTAAAACGTCCCTTTTCATTCCGAAGAAAATAACGGTTTTTTAGGTCGATCTTTCCCAGTCCCATGAGTCTCGCTTCGGCAACCAAATGCAGGGTATCATTGTTGGCCAGCTCCTCCTCATACGTCGTAAATGGGTATATCGTCGCATTTAGTCGATCAAAAAAGATCTTTCCCGATCGAGGGGCCTCGTTGTCCGGCCTTTCCTCGTACGACACCCGCATATTCTCCACTGCTACGGTATCGATTCGAATACGAAGATCAATTGACCTAACAATCTCATGAATCATTTTGGGACGCTTTTCACGGTCTTCCGGCTTCCTTTTGTCCCGAAAAACCT
Organism: Lunatimonas lonarensis; assembly: GCF_000390185.1. Taxonomy (GTDB): domain Bacteria; phylum Bacteroidota; class Bacteroidia; order Cytophagales; family Cyclobacteriaceae; genus Lunatimonas; species Lunatimonas lonarensis. The sequence goes on from NZ_AQHR01000015.1 coordinate 4,232, forward strand.
CCAACTGAGGATCTATCACCAGCAATTTTTCTGCATGCAGGTCCCCTGAGCCTAGGTAAAGTGCCAAGTCGATTCCCGATAGCTCCAACCTACCTTGACGCAACTCCATCCAGTCGGTTTCCCTGGCAAACTGACGGATATAGGCATTTTTCTCCAATTTGTTTACGAGTGATACCTCACCGATGAGCAGTTTTTTATCATCCGTATCAAAGGAGAGATCCTTGGCACTAATGGCATTTCTGTAGTCGTTCAGGTGAACGGTCGCCTCGGCCATATAGCCTTGAATAAAGGCAACGTCGAACAAGGACTTCCGATCCTCCAGGTGCTCCTTGGTAAACGAAAACTCGTCCGCAAAAACAAACAGATCCTTCATGCTCAAGCGCGTGGAATCTGTGTAGCTGTCTTTATTGAAAAAATTAAGTTGATTGACGCGGATATGGCTTACCCATATCCTATCATAATCCCTGCCCTCACGCTTTTTGTCCTTCCCCCTAGCTATCTCCAATTCTTCCAGGGGAGGGGTGGAACTCTCAAGAGACAATCCCTCCAAATGGGCAGAGTCCAATCGAATGGTGTTGTCCAGCAGAAAATCCACCCAACGAAATCCGGTAAGGTTGGCTTCCTTGAGGTTCAGGTTAAACCGAATTTTATCCCTTTCACTTTCCGACTCACCGGGATTGATTTCCACATCCCGTAGCCTAAGCTCTGTTCCCAAAAAACCATAGGCGATTCGAATTTCGCCAAAATGTACCTCATGGCCCGCAAAATCGGACGTCCGGGTAATCATATCCCGAACAATGCGATCCGCATTATTATTCAGATACAGGTTGACGATGGTGGGAAGGCTGAAGTAACCTATTGCCGCTAAACCCATTAAGCCTACCATCAAAAAAAGTATGATCCTGACAGATTTCATGTGTCTATAATTGTTTTTCAGCGGTCACAACTTGTCCCGGTTTATCGGGATGGAATCTCGCATAGTTTCTATCAATTTAGCCTTTATTTCCTTTACCCAATCGATTCCTGCGAAAATTTTAATCTTCTACAAGGGAAATCCAACCATTAAAGCGGAAGCAGGATCTTATAGGAACCCCCGGCCCGGATGCCAAGCTTATCTGATCGTAACCACGGATTGTGGAGCTTAAGCAATTTGTAATTGCTTCCGTGCTGAATGGCCCAAGTGGCCAAATTGGCTATGGAGGATGTAACCAGAACCTCGCGGTAAGGGGGAAGCTGATAGAGATCCGGAGCCTGAAGCTCAAATCCATAGCGGGAAGGATGCGCAAACAATTCCTTTATGGCAAGTACGCGAAAGATGTAACGGCTTGTCTCGTCATTTAAATGCAGGTCATAATAATTGGGGACTTGCTGCTCATTGATTCGACGGGTAACGCCAGCCATACCCATATTATAACTGGCCGCTACATTGGTCCAGCTTCCGAAACGTCCATAGGCAGACCGAAGGTATTTGCAGGCCGCCACCGTGGCTTTCTCCCAGTGATACCGCTCATCTACATCGTTGTTTACCTCCAAGCCAAATTCCTTTGCGGTGCTTGGCATAAACTGCCAAAATCCACGGGCACCGGCCGGTGAAACAACGTTCATTAGGCCAGACTCGATGAGTGCTACATATTTAAAATCGTCGGGTATGCCATTGTCGGCGAGAATGCGCTCTATTACCGGAAAAAACCTTCCGGCGCGCTTCATCATCAACACCGTATTGGATTCCCAATAGGCATTGACATAGAGCTCTCGCTCCAGGCGCTCATACACATCCGGTTGGTGTAACGGAACAGCCTCACCGGCAAAGTCCATGCGCTCGGGAAGCTGAAAAATCCTTACCCTGGGCTCAGGAGGTTTTTGTGATGGCCCCAAATAGGCCACCTCTTTGGTTTCTGGTAAGGGTAACGCAGCGAACTCCGATACCCGAGTCCAAAGAAACGCCAAGCCGAGAAAGAGAATCCCTACTAGGGCATAAAGAATTACCAACTGCCTGTTTTGCACGTGTCAAAAATTATCCGTTTCCATATCAAACCCATCTCCCCTAGTAGTCTCTGGCAGGCCGCCTACCCAATAGACAGAGAAATCACCTAAATATAGGTGATTTGTCCACAACACAAAACGGATTTTACAAAGCGACAACCACAGCAGCCCATTCGGCACTCAATGGACACAGCCTGCCATGCCACGAAAACACCAAACCCGGGATGGACCCGGGTTTTGAAGGCTCAAGACAAACTAAACGGCAGCTGGTAAACCCGTTTGCCGGTGAGCTTGTAGTAGGCGTTGGCAAGTGCCGGGGCAAGCGGCGGAACCGGCGGTTCGCCCACCCCAGTGGGTTTCCTCGAACTTTCGATGATGTGGACATGGATCTTCCTGGGTGACTCCGGCATCCGCACCAACCGGTAACCGTCAAAGTTGTTTTGCTCTACCTTTCCATCTTTTAGGGTAATGGCCGACGTGTTGGCGATGCTGGCACCAAAAATTGCCCCTCCCTCGAATTGCGATCGTACCCGGTCGGTATTTACCGCAATGCCGCAATCAACGGCATAATGTACTTCGGGAATGGTGATCTTTCCTGCTGAATCTCTACGCAGCTCTACCACACAGGCTACATAGGTTAGAAAACTCTTGTGAACGGCAAAGCCCAACGCGCTGCCCGCCGGCATGCTCTTCCCCCAACCGGATTCCTCCGCTACCCGACGGATTACCCCTTTTAACCGGGCGGTTTCCCAGGGGAATTCTTCCAGTGATTCACCGTAGTTTCCAAAATCTCCCTTAATCTCTCCTTCGAATGTGAGCTTCTTATCGTCTGCCAACATTTCTAAATTAAAGGCAACAGGATCCTTGCCACAGGCTTCGGCCACCTCATCCATCATCGTACATATCGCAAAGGCGTGATGGATGTTACTCACCGATCTCATCCATCCGATACGGGTATGGGCGGCTGATTCATGGGTTTCTATTCGAATGTTTGGTACTTCGAAGGGAAAATCGATGCAACCAAGTCCCAACTCTCCGTCGGAGGGATGCAGCTCATCTGCATTGGAGGTAGCTCCTATGGCAGGAAAGACCGTATGATGGTTCCAACCTAGGAGGCGGCGACTGCCATCGATCGTTGCCCGGATTCGCTGCGCGCTGTGTGAATGGAAAAAATCATGGTGTAGATCATCGTCCCGGGTCCATTGTACCCGGATTGGAAGACCGGTCTCTTTGGCCAACAAGGCCGCTTCTACCACAAAATCCGGTTTGGACTTGCGGCCAAACGCACCACCCAATAGGGTCACGTGTACCGTAATATCCGCCAAGGGAAGGCCGGTAGCCTCAGCAACAGATTCCTTGGCCCACTGTGGATGCTGAGTCGGTGCCCAAATATCCAATTTGCCCCCTTCAAAGCGGGCTACCGCTGCGGGTGGCTCGATGGTGGCATGGGCATAAAAGGGCGCCTCATAGACCCGGTCTATCACCCGGGAAGCCTGCGTTAAGGCAGACTTAAAATCGCCGCGTTCCCGTCGAACCATCCCATCGTTTTGGGTACTGGCCTTCATTTCATCCAATTGCTTTCTTGAATCGTATCCCGCATTCGGTCCCATATCCCACACGATCTCCAAGGCCTTTCTTCCCTCCAGCGCTGCCCACGTATGATCGGCGATGACGGCAAGTCCCTCCAGGGGTTTGTTTAGCCCGGGAGGTATTCCTGCGCCCGAAATTTTTATAACTTTTAACACTCCCGGGACGGCCAGTGCCTTTGCATCTTGATAGGAAGAAATCGTGGCACCTACCACAGGTGAACGCGAAATTACCGCCGTCTTCATCCCCGGAAGCACCACATCGGCACCAAAAACTGCCTTGCCGGTCACAAAATCCTTTAAGTCAATGATAGGGGTGTCTTTCCCCACCAATTTGTATTCCGAAAAATCCCTAAGTATCACCTCTGCGGGATCAGGCAACTCCAGTGCCTGCGCTTTGGAGGCCAACGAACCAAATCCCAGCGAGCGTCCGCTACCCGTATGACTGATTTGGCCCTTTTCTGCCTTACACTCAGACGCATCTACGCCCCATTCTTCTGCTGCCACTTTGGTCAGCAGGTACCTGGCCGTTGCGCCAGCCCGACGCATGGGCTCATAAAACATCCTTACCGAAAACGAGCCGTCGGTGTTTTGATTGCCGTATCTATCTTCATCTCCTACCGCCTGTACTATCTTCACCTGACTCCAATCCGCTCCCAGCTCATCTGCCACAATCATCGGAAGCGAGGTTCGGATCCCCTGGCCCATCTCTGATCGATGTGCGATGATGGTAACGGTTCCATCGGCGTCTATACTAAGGTACGCATTGGGCGAAAATACCTGCGCACCGTCTTTGGTGCTACATTGAAAGGTCACCCCAAGCATTAGGCCGCCCCCTGCCAATGCTCCTAGCTTCAGAAAATCCCGACGGGCAGGCTGAAAAACCCGGGAAGTCGACTGACTTTTCTGTGGAAAACTGAGAAATGGAAATTTTGGTATCATGGATTTCAAGGTTTGGAGGTAGGACTAGCTGTTTGTGCTGAGAATGGCATCTTTGATCCGGTTATAGGTTCCGCAACGGCACAGATTGCCCGCCATGGCCTGGTCTATTTCCTCTTCGGAAGGTTTGGGATTCCTTTTGAGCAAAGCCGCTGCATTCATGATCTGTCCTGCCTGACAATACCCGCATTGGGGAACAATATGATCGATCCAAGCTTTCTGGAGGGGGTGACTACCGTCGCTGGAAAGACCCTCTATCGTGGTCACCGGTTGTTCACCCACATCGGCGATGGCCAAACTGCAGGATCGTACGGCTACATCTCCTAGCAGCACGGTACAGGCACCGCAAAGCGCCTGGCCACAGCCAAACTTGGTCCCGCTCATACCGAGCAGGTCTCGAATCACCCAAAGAAGCGGCATGTCGGAAGGTGCCTCAACGGTCTGCCGCGCACCGTTGATCGTTAAAGTATAGGTTGCCATAGTGTGGGATAGTATAATACGTCGCTAGCTAAAGGTACGTTTTTTTTTCCAAAAATGGTAGCAACCGACTGTAAAAAAGGGTGATATATACTTTCTTCGTTTCCGATTGCCATTGCGGCTCCTCAAGCTCATTCACCAAACATCATCCGGGCGGGGGAGTGAGTTTTGCATCACTTTAATATGGGACCGGAAAACCATTTCCAGTTTTCCTATCCCAAATGGGATTATCGAGTTGTTTTACATTTCTATTGACCATTTGAGGTGGTTAGCGGTAATTGGCATCGTTCAAGAATATTTTTAGTCAATGACTCGAACTCCTGATAACTTTTCTGCACTGCATATACGTGAGCACCAATGGCACCATCGGCAGGCTTTAAAAGGAAAATTGGTTTATGAGATTCCATTGACATTGGAGCTAAACTTCGATAATGCCTCAGTAAGGATATACAGTAATCATCATCTTCTACTGAATTAATCTTTACTGGCTTTCCAAAAACATAGTCTGCGAAAACGGATGGAATTCTATTTGCCCATTTAAGGTATGACTTCACAGGCCGACTTTCCTTAGCTGAATACTGCATGACTATATAACCAATCGGAATTGATTGATTTGAAGGTATTTGGAATGAAAGATTGTCAGGCTTTAATTCCTTTCTTTGGTTCCATTGCCTTTTCCATGTGTTTAATGTTATCCCTAAATTTTTTATACCTTGAAGAGAGAATAAATCTGAGGCAACAGGCATTACAATAAAATCAGAACTTATGGTTACAGCGCGATTAATAGCTCCCAAATTAGGCCCAACATCTATCAAAACATAGTCAGCATTAAATTTGGTCGCTGCATCTTGGAAGATGGTATTGAAAATGCTGTTTAGTCTAAACGAATAGATATCTCCATTTAGGCATTTTAGCCAAGCATCACTTAGGCTATCTTCAAATGTCGATAACGTAAGATTACCCATAACTAAACCAAGGTTATCGTTTACTTCTTCAATATGCACCGGAATGTATGGGTCACCTGATAATACCGGAATGATCGAATCCACAACGGTAACCGGAAGATTATTCTCATAAACCTCCTCAAGACGTTCCGGACTTAGAAACATTGAAGTCAAATTTGACTGAGGATCCAAGTCAATAGCTACTGTTCTAATTCCTAGCTCAGAAAGCATCCATGCCACGTGGTAAACCGTGGTCGTCTTTCCAACCCCTCCTTTATTATTGAAGAAAATTATCGATTTCATACTACCATCTTTTGTTGATCGAAATGGAAACCTTGAATTTGGTGCTAAGGCTTAAATCAAAATCAGGTTCACCGTTTCCATTTTTAATAAGTTCATCTATTGCTCGTTTTACCCCATAGTTAAATCTATTTACATAACCCAAAACTTTTAAAGACTCGGCAAGTACTACGTTTCGATAATCACTGGCATTAGGGAAGTTGTGAGCATTAACATCACCAAACAAACCCCCGGGATTTATGATTTCAATTCGATTTGAAAACTCATAAATGTAGATAGGTGAATTAGACTCATAATTTCTATGCATAATGGCATTCATCATGAGTTCTCTAAGTGCCCAGTAAGGATAGTTGCGAATAGAACCTTCTTTGAAGGAATCATTCTTTACCGGTCTTTCTTTTATAATATTGTTTTTGATAAAATCATCAATGGTGATTAGTTCAGTAATCAATGCACCGGAAAATTTCTTTTCATATTCTACATCACTGTTCATTTCTTCGCCTTGGAACTTCACATATTGAACATATGCTCCGGGTAAATAGAACTCGGGATTAATTCCAAATATCAAAACGCCCGCATGCGTTGGACATTGCTCTTTGACGTCAAAGAAACGTAATGAAGACAATTGTTGCTCTATGGTTCTTCCATTTTCCTTCAACGTATCTTTATCGATAGCAGCCGGAAGGTAAGTTGATTTGAAAAATTCAAGGACTAAATCATCTAAATCTGCTCCCAGTGCTGGAACAAGATCATAGGTCTTGGCATGGGAAGCCCTTCTCTCGATTAGAACTTTCTCTTCTTCTATTGTAGCCTTATCTCGTCTCGGACCGATTCGAATCCAGCATCTACCATCGTAGCGAACGGGTGGATAGGAAGAAGGGTTGACTTGAATAACAACTACCTCTCCTTCAGGGAATTTGAAAATAGAACTAACAACTATAGATGGCTGGGGCAATACATTCCCATTGCTTTTTACATTACCAATCGCTTGCAATTCTTCATCCCTCCATGTCATACCGGCTAATTTCCCATCATCATGTACGCCCAGAAGAATGAATCCGGGTAGATTATGATTAGTGAAGTCATTTGACAAAGCACACACAGCCGGACCTAACTTGTTTTCTCTGATGGAAGTCGTTCTTTCGATCAAATCACTTTCCATATCAGCTAAAAGTGCAATAACTTCTGCTTCTGTTATTAGGTCCATGTTTAAAATCGCTAATTCTCGAGAACAACTTCTTCATAAACCCCTGCTTATGCAACATCCAGTGCACAATCTTCCCCGGTTGTTATGCTCGGTTGCCTCACACTATGCCTGTACCCACCAATCGTCTTGAACCATTCGTCGACCTTCTAGGTATGCCAGTTTTGGAAGATGTCGTTATATTGACATACTCCAAAAATCTAGTCCTTTGAACCAAAACTAGTCTTTATCAGGCTAAAGATAGCAAAATCGCAATCCCCAATCGAGTAAATGCCCACAGTTTTGTTGGGATTGGCAGGGATAATTCTCATCAGCTTTGTGAAGGGCAGCCTGAGAATTTGGCAAAACATAGCCTTCCAACCACGCCCCGGGCGAAAACTGCTTTTCAAAAAATGGGAGGCGAAGAAAACGAGAAACCTTGCGTTGCCAGTGAATTTGGCTCGCTGGATTTCCGTTTGCAAAGAAATGCTTCTGTGGGTCACCGGCCTACCAGGCCCCTACCTGGTCCAGGTAACTTCATACACACCCCCTCGATCCAAGCCTACAAAGATACGCTCTTTCCCCGGCTGGGAGCTGATGACCAAATCCAGGATACCGCCATAGGATACCTCACCAAAGGTTACCTCAGCCCAATGCTGTCCCTTATCGGTTGAAACCATCAATTCAAAAGGCTGGGGCCCCTCTACTTTCGCCCATTTACCGGCCACCACGACCTGGGGATCCTGCTCACTGATTCCAATCCCAAAGAAAAAGTGGGCTTCCTCGTGCCGATCGATGAGTTTCTGCCAGGTCTGGCCATTATTCTGTGTGCGGGAAAGCTCACCCTCCCATCCCACGTAGATGGACTGTGGATTCTGGGTATCAAAAACGACCTTCTTAACGGTGGTGGGATTGGGAACGAGCGTGTTCCAAAAACCTGCTTCCTGTCCTGCCTTCAGGTGGACAAGGTATCCATTTTCAATACCCCCCTGTCCGCCAGCCCATATCTCCTCTGGCAATACGGGATTGATGAATGCCCGCATGCGATTTGCAAACATGTCGAAGTCGCCCCAGACCGGCGTCCAAGTGATTCCCCTGTCGGTAGACGCAGCTACTACCTGGTAGCCCGTAGCATATAGTTGGTCAGGACGCGACGGGTTCCAGGCTAAATGAAAGATAGGCTCCTCCACTCCCCCTCCAAAGTCATGATCCAAGGTAATCCAGGTAGAACCTCCATCTGTGGTAAAAAAAAGATCAGCAATGCGGTCGGAGCTGAAGTCCACGTCCCAGAAGGAAGCCAGTATTTCTCTGTGAGAAAAAACTACTGCACTGATGATATTTTTGCCCTTTAACCCCAACAACTGAAGCTCTCCGGCGTCCACGTTTCCATGGTAGATCCCATCGTTGGTCATGGCATACAGCCTGTCCTCCAGCAGCTTCAATTCATTTACCTTCAGACCATCAAGGCCACGAAAGGCCAACGCAAAGTCACCGACCTCGGGCGTAGGAACCGGATCATCGGTGTCCTGACAGGACAGCATAAAAAATAGCGCAGCGCAACAACAAATTTGGGTTATAATAGCTCGTAGGGTTAGGTTCATAGCGGGCATAGAAATAGTTTGATTCTATAGTGGGACGAGGCAACTTCCCAAAACGCTACATCACCGGGCCAAAATTTTGTGCCCTAAAAAGCACCAATCCATCAGAGGGGTAGAACCACCAATGCGAAGGGCATCAAAAAAGAAAACTCCAAGCGTCTACGCAATGTCTCCTTTGGAAACTTCCGGTATTTGAGAAGGAACCGCACATGCCAGCTAAACACTACGATAAGGATAGCGGTGAACACATGATAGAAGGAAGGGAGAAAAAACAAAAGGGCAATAAAGTAAACCAAGCCAATGATTCCAGCCCACTGTAACATCCGAATCGATCTTCCGTGACCTACGGCAGTTACAAAAGAGTGCTGACCCGAAAGACTATCGCTTTTGTAATCCAACACAGACAGAAAGACCAAATTATACCAGGCCAACAGGAAATAACCGATGCCAAAAGCAACCCAGGTGTAATCCAGCTGGAGGTATTCCTTGTTGAATAGGGGCACCAGCATGATTCCAAGCACATAAAACAACGCAATACTTGCCTCCTTCCATCGGGCAAAGGTAGTCTTGAAAAACTGGGTCATCAACAAAGAAACCCCTATCATCGTGGCTAAGCCTATTGCAACGAGAAATAGCTTCGTGCCAGAAAGCAATAAATAGCCTCCCAGTATCGCACAACAGGAAGCAATCACCAAGGCGATACGAAGTACGTTGAAGTGATCTCGGTGAAATCGATGGCGGGGGGATGCCCGTTCATTTTCAATAAAATACGCATCCAACAGATGGTCAAACGTGTAAATTACCCAAACCGAGAGCGCCATCAGAAGATAGACCGAAGGATCCAGTTTCACTCGAAGCAATTTGGCGAAAAAATACATGCCAGCACATGCGCCCAAAGCGACATCTACGGATAAGAAGTTAGCTATTCGGAATACTCTCAAAGCCATCCCCTCAAAGTTAGGTAATAGAACCGCTAAAAGACATCAAAAAAAGTGTAATTTAACCCTTTCATTAACCAAACGTTGTTTTACCATGCAGAAATGGCAGTTGATAGGAATCGTACTAATGGTATGGAGTTGTTATGGCCTTGCACAGGAGCCCATACGAGTGGCCTGCGTGGGGAACAGCATCACACAGGGCCCCGGAAGAGACAATATTAACAGCTACCCCCTCATGATGCAGAAGTTGCTCGGAGACGGATACGAGGTTAAAAACTTTGGTGTCAGTGGGAGCACACTCCTCAAAAAGGGAGATTTACCCTATTGGGATCAGGCGCAGTTTCAGGAAGCACTCGCATTTAAACCGGATATTCTGGTAATCAAGCTGGGTACCAATGATTCGAAGCCCCAAAATTGGGTCTACAAGGGAGACTTTTTAAGCGATTATCAGGACATGGTAGCGGCATTCAAAGAAGTTATGCCGGAGGCAGGGCAGATCTACCTCTGTCTGCCGGTACCGGTTTTTGAGGACAATTGGGGCATAACCGAATCCATCATCGTGAAGGAAATGGCTCCACAAATCAAAAAAGTGGCCCGAAATGCCAAGGCAAGTCTGATTGACCTTCGTAAGCCATTTTTGAAGAAAAAAGGTTTGTTCCCGGATGGTGTCCACCCCAATGCGGAGGGAAACGCCCAAATGGCCGAAATCATTGCTGAACAAATAAGACGTTGATTCAGGTGTTACTTCTGAGAACGTCGTTTTTTATCCTGGTTTGGATGGGTCTCTCCCTTAGCCAATCTCCAGCCCAGTCCCCTTATGCAGTGGAGCTTAACGGCAAGCGGGTATTGTTTATCGGTAACAGCATTACTTATGCTGCCCATTATGTGGATTACACCCTAGCGGCACTGTATCTGGAAAACCCCGGGGTCAACATGGAAGCCATAAATCTAGGCTTGCCGAGCGAAACGGCCAGCGGACTATCCGAACCAGGCCATGCAGGAGGAAGTTTTCCCCGACCCAATCTGCACGATCGTCTGGACCGGATATTGGAGATTGTGAAACCCGATCTTATTTTTTCCTGCTATGGCATGAACGACGGGATCTATTTGCCCCTTGACGAAGAACGATTTGCCCGGTACCGCGAAGGAATCCAACTACTTCACAATAAGGTAATCGAAAAATCCATCCCACTTATCCACCTAACTCCGCCGGTATTCGATCCCAAAAAGGATCCAGCCTATGCCGACGTGCTGGACACCTACTCCAAATGGCTGCTAAGCCAGCGGGAAGAATCACAGTGGCGGGTCATTGATCTTCACTTTCCCATGAAGGATGTTCTATTGGAGAGGCGGCAAACCGATCCTGACTTTGTTCTTGCCGAAGACGCCATACACCCCAACCACCTCGGTCACTGGGTCATGGCCCAGGCTCTTTTGCAGGGTGTGGGAGCCGTTACTGTGAAAGGATACGATTCACCCGATGCCTATTTTTTCTCAAAGCCACTTGGGCAGGAAGTCTTGGCACTGGTTCGGAAGGAACAGTCGGCCACAAAGGACGCTTGGCTTACCCATATTGGCCATGAGCGGCCGGGAATGAAGGAAGGCATGCCCCTAAAGCAGGCAATCAAAGAAAGTAAAAGGCTCCGAAAACAAATCCGAAGCCTATCGAAGAAGCGAAAAGTAAACTAAACGGTGGCTTGAGTTTCCCATTTATCGTTATTGCGACTTTCCTCGGGCCAGAACCGGAAAGATGCGCTCCACCCGATCCTTTCGGATGCCATAGATAATGTCATACAGATTAACAGCCGGATCACAATGGGGTACAATTACTTCCAGCGGGTCTCCGACCTTATAGCTCCTGCTAGCATCGTTGTATGTGATGGTGCCGTACTCATCTGACCCCGCATTGTACACAAAATCGGGCTCTCCAATTACCCAGCCGGTGGGCTTATTTAACGTAAATGCTTTTGAACCACCATCGGTTATCAATCTTCCGGGGTGGTTGGTATTGACCACGGTAGTCATTACGGTCAGGGCCGCTTCAAAATCGTCAAACCGCTCCTCGTTCTTGGCACCTCCGATTTCAAGGTACTGACAATCCATAAATAGGTAACTGCCTACCTGTACATCGGTAAATCCCGGTATTCCGTGCATCATATCATAGGTTCCCGTGCCTCCTCCGCTGAAAATTTCCATGTTTAAACCTGCGGCGTGCATCAAATGATAGGTGTCTACGACCGGCTCGAAGGTCTTTAGGCATCGTGTCTTTCTCGCCTCATGCCCCATTACATGTTGAACTCCGCCATCGTAGGCCAGAATTCCCCGAAAGCGGAGATTAGGGGATTTATCTACCAGCTGAGCCAATTCTAGCGCAGGCTGCCCGGCCGGTATCCCTGACCTTCGGATCACGTCAATATCCACTACCACATCAGCTACGATTCCGGCCGCTTTCGCAGCCTCTTGTAGATCTCTGGTATTTTGGGGATTATCCACCGCCTGAATAAATCCAGGATGCTTTTTGCGAAGTTCCATTGCCTTTCGGATTTTCGCCGGCGTTACGTTGACTCCCGTCATTAAGACATCGTTAATGCCATTTTCCAGCATTACTTCCGATTCGGATAACTTGGCAGCGCAAACCCCCAAAGCTCCATGGGCGATTTGCATACGTGCCAGGTCCGGGCATTTATGGGTCTTTACATGGGGTCGTAGCCCCACACCACTACCCTGTAAAGGTATGCTGGCGGCTTTCAAATTGTGGTCAAGTTTATCCAAATCCAGACAAAGGGCCGGCGTATCCAAATCCCACTTGGATTTGCCCAGATCGGGATGTGAAAAAGGGAGGTCGGCAGAAGCGAGCAGTTTTGGGCCTGTCCAGAGTCCTGCACCGCTTAAGGCGGCAGTCTGCAAAAATTTGCGGCGGTTAAAGGATGGTTTCATGGATGATATGTTAGATAGAATACGGCTTAAGATAGGGAGAAAATCTATATTTTCCACCTCAATTTATTTGACAACGTTTCCAAAAACCAACCATACACCCCTTATTTCCAGTTGAAGGCAATTCAATCAGTACAGTACAGGACAGTAAATCCATGGCAACTGCTATTTTTGAATTCTTGAACTCCACAGGGGTTAAATCCAAAAGGCCACCCAGCAAAAATCGCTAGTGCCGATGACGGTTTTACCCTTTATTGCTATCTTTAATGCGGCTTGCCAAAACCTTCGAAAAGCAGGCAGGTTCTATATTTGAAACCCAAACCCATGAAAGTTGGACTATTTATTCCTTGCTATGTAGATCAGTTTTACCCTGCGGTAGCGATCGCCACGTTGGAGCTTTTGGAAAAGCTGGGCGTGAATGTAGACTATCCGCTCAACCAAACCTGCTGTGGGCAGCCCATGGCCAATTCGGGATATCAACATTACAGCGAGGGAACCTCTGCCCATTTCCTAGAAACGTTTTCGGGATACGACTACATCGTGGCTCCCTCCGGCAGCTGTACCCTTCATGTCAAGGAGCATGTACTCGCCCATGATGGCAGTGGACCCCAAATTTACGAGCTTTGTGAATTTCTTACCGATGTACTCAAGGTGTCTGAATTGGGTGCCCGATTCCCCTACCGGGTCGGATTTCACTCCAGCTGTCATGGCCTACGGGGATTACGACTGGCTAAGCCCTCTGAAATAGTCGGCGAGGACTTCAACAAGCCCGAAAGCCTACTGTCCAAGGTGGAAGAACTGAAACTGGTTACGCTGGACAGAAAGGATGAATGTTGTGGATTTGGGGGGACATTTGCAGTATTTGAAGAGGGAGTATCTGTACAAATGGGCAAAGACCGATTGGCAGATCATCTCAGCAAACAAGTGGACGTCATCACTGGAGCGGATATGTCCTGTCTCATGCATCTTGAGGGCCTGCTAAAGCGGCAAAACAGTCCCGTGAAAATCCTGCATATCGCCGAAATTCTTAATGGAACCACGCTTTCCAAAACCTAATCGACCATGTCATCACCCAAGACCCATGCGGCAGCCGCCGAGGAGTTTTTAAAAGACGAGGCGCGAACCCTCTGGCACGACGAGACCCTTTGGCATGTGCGCCAAAAAAGAGATACTGCCGCCCAAAAGCTCCCGGAATGGGAAACCCTTCGCAACCAAGCCTCCCAAATCAAAGATTACGTCCTTTCCCATTTGGACGAGCTGTTGGTTCAGTTTGAGAAAAATGCCCTTGCCAATGGTGTTGAAGTCCTTTGGGCAAAGGATGGGAAGGAACACAACGAACATGTGTACCGGATCCTGCAGGAAAACCACGTGAAAAAACTCGTAAAAAGTAAGTCTATACTTACGGAGGAATGTGGGTTGAACCACTTCTTGGAAGAGAAGGGGTATGACGTGGTCGATACGGATTTGGGCGAGCGGATTATTCAATTCAACCATCAGGTACCCAGCCACATCGTAATGCCTGCGATACACCTGAAAAAAAAGGAAATAGGGGAAATATTCCACAAGCACCTAGGTACCAAAGAAGGGGCTGACGACCCCGGATACCTCACAGAAGCTGCACGCATTCACCTTCGTGAAAAATTCATCCAAGCAAATGCCGCCATCACAGGCGTCAATTTTGGCATTGCCGAAACGGGTGGCTTCGTGGTTTGTACCAATGAAGGGAATGCCGACATGGGCACCCACTTGGCCGATATTCACATTGCTTGCATGGGGATAGAGAAGCTGATCCCACGGGCAGCTGATCTTGGGGTGTTCCTGCGTTTGCTGGCCCGAAGTGCCACTGGGCAGAGCATTACCAACTATTCCTCGCACTTTCACCGGCCCAGTCCCGGGAAGAAAATGTACCTGATCTTGGTTGATAACGGCCGTACGACCCAACTTGGCCGTGAGGACTTCAGAAACTCCCTGAAGTGCATACGATGTGGCGCCTGCATGAACACCTGCCCCATTTACCGAAGGAGTAGTGGATTCAGCTACGGATCTACTGTGCCCGGACCCATCGGCTCCATTCTTTCGCCTGGAATAGACCTGAATAAATACAGCACCCTTCCCTTTGCCTCCACACTCTGCGGTTCCTGCTCCGAAGTATGTCCTGTCAAGATCAATATCCACGAACAACTGTACAAATGGCGTCAGGTCATAGCAAAAGAAGGCAACCCTCAGCTGGCAAAAAAATGGTCCATGAAGCTTGCCGGCAAGGTTTTGGGCAATCCGGCTTGGTATAATTTTATGGGTAAGACTGCCCGTACCATGCTAAAGATCACACCCGACAGCTTGATCTATTCCAAAGTAAACGCTTGGGGCAAAAAGCGGGATCTTCCCGAAGTTCCAAAAGAAAGTTTCAAGGAGTGGTACCAAAAGAACAGAAAAAATGAGTAGCAGAGATCAAATACTTTCCGATGCGAAAGCCAAGAAGCCGGCAGCGACCCTGCTGCCCGGGCATCTTTCCTTTCAATCTCCTCCGAAGGATGTTTTGGTTGAAAAATTCCAGGAGGCCAGCCGCTTAAACGGAGGCAAAACCATCGTGGTCAAAGACCGGACAGAGGTCGCCGGTTATCTCGCCGATCATTTGCAAAAAAACCTGCCGATCGTCTCCACGGTACCTGAAGTACATGGAAACGTAGATTTGCTTGCCATAACCGATCCCCATGAGTTGGAAACGGTGGAACTGGCGGTGCTGGAGGGAACCTGGTCTGCCGCGGAGAATGCGGCAATATGGATGCCCGAGGAGAACTTGGTGCATAGGGTGCTACCCTTCATTGCACAGCACCTCGCCGTCGTGATTTCCAGTAGTCACCTGCTGGGGGATATGCATGCGGTATACGCAAAAATCCAGGTAGACGCTCCGGGTTACGGTGTGTTTATTGCCGGCCCCTCTAAGACTGCCGATATTGAGCAATCTTTGGTGATCGGTGCCCACGGTCCGCGCAGCATGACCGTTTTTTTGGTTCATGATGCTTAGATCTTAACTGCCAGCCATCCAGTTTTCTCCAATGGTGCGTATCCCGTCTGCTTATTGTGTGTCGGAGCCGCATCGCCGGAATTGTCTGCAAGCTGAGCTTGAGTAGATAAAAGGTTGAAAGCCTTTGCCTTTCGATCCTCGTCAGGGGTATAATTGAGGTTTTATGGAGTATTGTGGTATAGCGTATAAACCATAAGACCCCATGAAGACATGTCCAATCATCGCCTGCCTCCTGCTCTGCTCAAGCGTCTCGCTTTTTGGCCGGCAACATCCCGACAATAGACCGGGATTTCTTATTCATCCCTATTTACAGTACAGTACAGTACACAAACGGAAATGACCATCCTATGGGAAACCACCCATGCGGCTTCCAGCATGGTAGCGTTCGGTCCCTCCGAATTCAACACCGGAAAGGCGGTTTTATCCCAACGGATCCAAGACACCGGTATGAAGTACATGCACGAACTTACCCTTGGATCCCTGAGTCCGGAAACCAATTATTTCTATCAGGTTTTATCCGTCACCGAAGCTGGGGATACCATACAGAGTGATGTTATTCCATTTCAAACGGCAGTAAAAGAAGATACACCTTTTGCATTCACCGTGTTTTCTGATTCCCAAAACAATCCGACTGTATGGTCCAAGATCACCGGAAACGCCAATGAAGAACGACCGAACTTTGCGGTGCATGCGGGAGACTTGGTTGGACTTGGGTACCGCAAGAGCGAATGGGTCAACGAGTTTTTTGCCCCGGCAAAGCATTTTATGAAGCAAATTCCAATTTTCTCCACCCTGGGAAATCACGAACATGACGCCTCCTACTACTATCAATATATGAAGAACCCCGAGCCGGAGCATTATTATACCTTCCGATACGGCAATGCAGCTTTTTTTATGATTGACACAGACCAATACCAAGAGCCGGGGACCGCTATGTATCATTGGTTAGAGCGGGCATTGGCGGAGTCCACCGCCACTTGGAAGTTTGTCGTGCAGCACCATCCTCCCTACTCCTCCGAAGAAAACGACTACGGCAATACGCTCTTTGAAAGCTCCCTGCAGGGAGACGACGAGGCTCGCTTCCTTGTCCCTCTCTATGAAAAGTATGGCGTTGATATGGTGTTTTCGGGACACCTGCACATGTACGAGCGAACATGGCCTATTCTGGATGGTAAGGTTGTAGAACGGGATGGTGTTCGGTATTATATACTTGGGGGATCAGGAGGGGGGTTGGAAAAGGCGGCACCAAACCGGGTTTGGTTTACAAACAAAGTGCGCACCCTGCACCATTATGCCTACATTGCAATCAACGGTGATCACTTGCAATATCATGCGATAGATTTGGAAGGCAACTTATTTGATCATTTTAGCCTAACCGGGCCACGACCCAAAAAGTCTCCTTCCCAACTCGTACCGACGACTCCAGTACCGCTATCAAACCAACGAAAATTTACCGATGGGCTGCTAGTCGAGCTGGAAACCGCTTCCCCACAAGATGATATCTTCTATACCTTGGACGGCTCCGCTCCAAACCGCAAATCAAACAAATATACCGCCCCAATTGAACTCAAAGAAAACTCCGAACTAAATGCCGTCGCATATAATAAAAACGGCGTAGGGCCACAGGGGAGCTTTGTTTTCAAAAAAACACCCCTATACCCGGCCGTAAAAAACGCCCAAGGGAAGTCCGGTGCCGACTATATCTACTACACGGGAAAACTAAAGGATCCAACCAAGCCGCTTGCTGACCAGCTCGAAATAGCCGGACAGGGTACTATTCCAAAGCTCGACTGGAATCTAGTTCCCCATAAGAGCTATGATTGGGGTACGGAAATCAGGGGATACATCGAAGTCCCGGAATCGGGGCGTTATGTGTTCGGCGGCCATGCCTATCAACTGTTTACATTTTACCTGCACGATGAACTGCTGCTCAGCGAATACAATCGGGAAGTTAGCGTAACTGAAGAAATTTACTTAGAAGCAGGCTTGCATCCATTCCGGCTTGTTTACCACCTACCAGACAGGTACGACACCTATGGGCGATTTGACGTAGTGACTCCCAGTGGGAAGAAAATTCCTGTTTCACAATTAAACGTTTTTGCAGAAAAATAATACTCGATGGAGAGAATCGAACCCAAGGGTGTCTTTTCAGAGAAAATCAAGACAAATAGGTATGTTCCAGCTTTTAAAAATTTTATGATTTTTAACAAAAAATACCCCGATCACGGTATTTTTTATGCGAAATCAATCGCCTACCTTTACGTCGGGTGATTAAGCAACTTTTCAAACTGACTGTTTTTAAATGATTAAATCGGGGGTTAGTGTTTCGAATATTTTTTAACCCCCATTTTTTTACATTTATCAAGGTTTTATGGCACTAATGAGGATGCTATTGCAGGACTTCCCCTATCAAGCAAACGTATTTTTAGGTTACTTTTGCCCTGATGTCAAATAAGCAGCCTTTCTTCAGACCTCCGGGCCTTCTAGTGGGGATCATTCTTGTTGCCTCTACCCTGAGACCCACCATTACTTCGGTTGGACCGTTGATTCCAATGATCCGGTCAGATCTTGGATTGTCCAATGGTCTAGCAGGCTTTTTAACAACCCTGCCTCTCATCACCTTCGCTACTTTTTCGCTGTTCTCTGCATCTATTGGACGTTTTTTGGGCTATGCAAGGGCCATTCTGGTAGGGATGGTTCTTTTAGCTATCGGTCTTATGATCCGTGTCCTAGGTGGCTCCTTTCTTCTCTTTCTGGGCACTGGACTCACAGGTGTAGGCATCGTGATCTGTAATGTATTGCTCATCCCGCTCGTCAAAGTGAGAATGCCCGGCAAAGTAGGGAAGATCACCGGTGTATACGCTACCGTGATGACCATGGTAGCCGCGATCGCATCAGCGGTGACAGTCCCATTGGCAGTAGATTTGGGTCTAAACTGGCGTGGATCCCTATTATTCTGGATAGTGCTTCTGATAATAGCCATAATCTGTTGGATACCACAGGTAATGCCAGATAAAACCAGCCGGGCAGATGATACCACAGTACATCCGGTCAACGTTTGGAAATCCAAACTTGCCTGGCAGGTTAGCCTTTTTATGGGCGTACAATCGTTGCTCTTTTTTACGCTTGTTGCGTGGCTTCCAGATCTGTTTATCAGCAGGGGTGTCAGCCCGATCAATGCCGGCTTTATCATGTCTCTGATGCAGCTTTCTGCCCTGATCGGTACTTTTTTGGCACCAATAATAGCCGTCAAGTTCAACGAACAATCACATATGATCCTAGGGTTGGCCGCCTGTTACCTCCTGGGGTATGGATCGCTGTTTTCTGGAGACCTCCTATGGAATATATCCGGGATTTGCCTGGCCGGTCTATGCATGGGTGCCAGTTTGAGTATGGCCTATACGCTTATCTCCCTGCGGTCAGGGGATGATCGTACCACGGCCGCACTCTCTGGAATGGCCCAATCAACTGGATACTACCTAGCAGCCCTAGGACCCGTTTTGTTTGGTATGGCCTTGGACAGATGGCAAAACTGGGATCATTTGATCTATCTACTGTTGATTACCTCGCTGTTCTTTGCCGGATTCGGTTATTTTGCGGGAAAGAATAGAGTGGTTTAGTTGCTATTCAATACCTTTGTGGTATCATTCCCCTGCCGACATGCAAGAATACGTAGCGAATTTTGGGATTTCAGAGCAGGTGTTCACCTATGTGATCATGCCATTGCTCATTTTTCTGGCTAGGATAGGCGATGTGTCCATCAACACCCTACGGATTGTCTTTGTCATGTCCGGCAAGAAATACATCGCTCCGCTGATGGGTTTTTTCGAGGCCCTGATCTGGTTACTTGCCATAGGCCAGATATTCCAAAATATCAACAACCCCCTATCCTACATTGCCTACTCCGGGGGATTTGCCATGGGAATCTGGGTCGGCATGACCATAGAAGAAAAGTTGGCGCTGGGAAGGGTACTGGTTCGGGTAATCACCCCGGAACCCATGCCTGAATTGGTCGAGTACATGAAGGAAAAAAACTATCGATTCACCATAGTGGGCGCTGAGGGCAGGTATGGCCGGGTACAGTTACTGTTTACTGTCCTGAAGCGGGAAAAACTCAAGGATTTTATCGCCAGGGTAAAGACTGTCAACCCAAAAGCATTTTACACCATAGAGAGTGTAAAACGGATTAGCGAGGATGATTTTGCCATCACCGAGGATCGCCCCAACTTTGCGACCCGATTATTTGGAAAAATCAGAAAGTGACCCGTCTATTCCCATTCTATTTTGCCCAAATTTCCCATATTTCGGATAATCCAGGTTTGCCGCCCGCGGATATAATCGGTAGGCTGGGCTGGACTCCATCGGCGGGGATTTGGCAAGACAGCAGCTATCAGCGCGGCCTCGTGTCTACTTAGGTCCTTGGCAGGTTTTTTGAAAAAACGCCGCGCTGCTTCCTCCACTCCATAGATTCCGTCTCCCGTTTCGATCACGTTAAGGTAGACCTCGATAATACGCCTTTTCCCCCAGCCATATTCTATCAGAATCGAAAAATACGCCTCAAGTCCTTTTCTGACCAGATTTCGGCCGGGCCACAAAAATACGTTTTTCGCCGTCTGATTTGTAATAGTGCTGCCCCCTCGAAAACGCTTCCCCGATGCGATTTCCTTTCGTGCCTCTTCGATTGCCTCCCAATCAAAACCCTTGTGGACAGGAAATTTCTGATCTTCGGCGGAGATGACCGCCAACACCATGTTTGGAGAGATATCCTCGTAGGCCACCCAGGACTTATGTATACCCACTGTCTTCTCCGGTTCAAAAAAGGATTCCACTACCCTAATTATCATCAGCGGCGTGATCCAGACTGGAACGAACCGGTACACAAACACCAACAACCAAGAAAAGACCAGCAAAGCCAATAGCAGTCGGAGCGTGTAAATCCCTATTTTCTGTATCACCTTCTTCATCACATTCAGGTACTTAACAGCAAAGTTCGCCTAAAATAACCTGTAAAACCAACCTGGGTTGGGCATAGTCCCTTAATCCTTCTATTTTTACGACACCGACTATACCCAAACACGCACCCCAACCATTGAACAGCATGGAATCCAGCCCCCAACTACCCATTCCTTTTTTACAATCATTGGAAAGAGCCTTGGGAAACGACGAAACAGCGGAGTTCATGCAGGCCTATCAGGAGGAGGCACCCACCTCCATTCGGCTGAATCCCTTCAAAAAGGGGGTTCACCTCGACGAATCTGCGAAAATACCTTGGTGTGACGAGGGGTATTACCTGGCTAACAGACCTTCGTTTACGCTCGACCCCCTTTTTCATGCCGGTACTTACTACGTGCAGGAAGCTTCTTCTACCTTTCTCTACCATGTATTATCCCATCTTGCTGTCCCTAAGGATGGGGTTTTTCTGGATCTTTGTGCCGCTCCCGGTGGAAAATCCACCCTTCTTTCATCCTACCTGGGCAACGAAGGACTGCTTGTGGCAAACGAGGTCATTTCAGCTAGAACACAGATACTAAAAGAAAATATCATTAAATGGGGACTAGGAAATACCATTGTCACCCAAAACGATGCGGGGCAATTTCAAGAGCTGGCAGGATTTTTTGACCTGGTGGTCATCGATGCGCCCTGTTCAGGCGAAGGAATGTTTAGAAAGGATCCCAAAGCGATTAAGGAGTGGTCACCCGAACATGTGGATCTGTGTGCAGGAAGACAGCAGCGGATTTTGGACCAGGCCGGTATACTTCCCAAAGCGGGTGGGTATTTGATGTATGCCACCTGTACCTTTAACCAAAAGGAAAATGAGCAAAATGTCCGGTTTTTGACCGAGGAATTTTCGTACGAACCGGTACGGATCCCTCTTGGATCAGACTGGGGGATCGTAGAAAGTGAAATAGCCTGTGATTCGGGCCTGTTTTATGGCTACCGCTTTTTCCCCCACCGCCTAAAAGGAGAGGGATTGTTTATCAGCATCTTGAGACGACCCGATACCTCGGTAACAACGACGCCAAAACTACATAAAGAATTTAGACACCCTCATTTAAAACGAGTCAGCGTACGTGACATTCCTTCCGAGTTATCGCATCAGGTCGAGAGGGTAAATGAGGAATCCCTGTATGCATTAGGTAGTGCCTACTTTCTGTTTCCTAAGAGATTCCAGGCAGAATTTGAATTCCTTGCCCAACACCTTAACCTTCGGTACATGGGAGTCTTTCTCGGTGAGGCCTCCAATGGGCAATGGATTCCAAGCCACGAATGGGCCATGTCCATTCTTCCCAAGGACTTGGTTGTCAAATGGGAGGTCAACCTAGACCATGCGCTGCAATTTCTCCGCAAGGAGCCAATTCCTATGGATGGCGCAGCCACTGGCTGGGTCTTGATCACCTATCAAGAATACCCGCTTGGATGGGTGAAAAACTTGGGCAACCGGATAAACAACTATTATCCAAAAGAATGGCGAGTTAGGATGAGTTAGTAGGCCTCGTCCTCTCCCTCCTTAAAACGGGACATGTCCACCACTTCGTCCTCCAAATAGTGTGGGTATATTTTTTGGTGGATTTTAAGAACTTCCGCAGTCAGTACCTTTCGGAATTCCTCTACGTTTAGGCCGGATTCTGCTGCCATAAAGACGGGTTTGATAGGGGATTTCTTTGCGTAACTTTGTTCCAATTTTTCGAAATCTATGTAGCCTGCCTCTTCCACCTCTATTTCACTCATCTCCATCATTTCCGCCTCCTCTGGCATTTTCGGCGCGATGTCTATCTTGTTGAATGCAAGAATGACCGGCTTGTCGCCTGCACCTAGCTCGTTGAGTGTTTGGTTCACAACATTGATCTGATCCTCAAAACTGGGGTGGGAAACATCCACCACATGCACCAGCAAATCCGCCTCTTTGATTTCCGCCAAGGTTGACTTAAAGGATTCGATAAGATGGGTGGGCAATTTACGGATAAAGCCAACCGTATCGGAAAGTAAAAAAGGAAAGTTATCAAGTACTACCTTACGGACCGTAGAATCCACGGTGGCAAAAAGCTTGTTTTCAGCCAATACATCCGCCTTGGTCATCAGGCGCATGAGTGTACTTTTTCCGACATTGGTGTAGCCTACCATGGCGACCCGGACGATCCCTTCGCGGCCTTTCCGCTGAGTAATTCCCTGTTTCTCTATCTTCTGGAGCTTCTCTTTTAGCAGGGTTATTTTCGCCCGAATATCCCTCTTGTCAGTTTCTATCTCCTTTTCACCGGCACCACCCCGGGTTGATGTCCCTCCTCGCTGTCGTTCCAAGTGCGTCCACATCCTTGTAAGGCGTGGTAGCAGGTATTGGAAACGGGCAAGTTCCACCTGGGTTTTCGCCTGGGCGGTTTGGGCTCGTTGCAAAAAAATATCCAGAATCAGCAGGGATCGATCATATACTTTGATCTTGAGCTCATTTTCCAGATTCCTCATTTGGGATGGTGACAGGTCATCATCGAAGATGACGATTTTCACGTCAAAAAACTCAATGTATGACTTGATCTCCTCCAGCTTTCCCGACCCAACGAAGGTCTTCACGTCGGGCTTTTCAAGGCGTTGGGTGAATCGGTGTACGGTCGTCGCACCCAAGGTTTCGGTAAGCAGCGCCAACTCATCCAAGTGGTCTTGGATCAGTCGATCAGTATCCTGCTGATGGATGAGAGCCACCAGTATCGCCTTTTCCTGCTCAGGAGCCGTATCGATCAATTTCTTTATCTTTCTAGTGTATTTACTCATGTATGTTCCTATTCGTTGACTCGCCCACCAAGATACAATAGGTCGATGTTCTTCTCCCAGTCTATCTAGTGCTAGGTAAAATCCGTCGATACCCTTTGTAGGGGACTACAAAAATCCCTCCATTGCTATTTTGACAGATTAAATTTAGCTAATTTTGACCAAAAGTACGGATAAAAAGCGGCTGATGTCCAAGTACAGCCTTGGAACACCGAAAATCTTGTCAGTTATCAGTCATTTAAACGCAATTTTCCATGGAGGTACGTGATACGCCTATCAAAGACGTTTTCGAGATTTATCCTAAAATATTCAGAGACGACCGGGGTTATTTTTTGGAAACCTACAAGCAGGATGTTTTTGAAAAGTACGGTCTGCCTACCGTTTGGATGCAGGACAACCAGTCTTTTTCTGAGCGGGACATTCTGAGGGGGCTTCATTTTCAGACAGGAGATTACGCGCAGGCTAAACTTGCACGTGTGATCGTCGGAAAGGTACTGGACGTCTGTGTGGACCTGCGAAAGGGATCTCCTACCTTTGGCCATTACCATGCGGTAGTGCTGGATGCAAACCTGCAAAATATGCTATACATCCCCAAGGGGTTTGCACATGGGTTTGCTGTGTGGGAGGATGCCATATTTTCCTACAAGTGCTCCAACCTCTACCACAAAGCTAGTGAGGGGGGAATTATTTGGGACGACAAAACATTAAACATCGAATGGGGGGTGTCAAATCCTGTGCTTTCCGAAAAAGACCTGGCATTACCCACCTTGGAAGAGTTTGAAAAAATGAGTGGAGGAGGACTTTGATGTCAATATTAAGTTTATTTAAAAAGAAAAAGACGAAAGAAGACCTTCACCTAGACCTCTCCTGGATGAAGGTAGATATGCATAGCCACCTAATTCCAGGCATAGATGATGGAGCCCAAACAATGGAGGATGCTATTGGTTTAGTAAGAAGGCTTAGTGATCTGGGGCTCGAAAAGCTTATTGTCACCCCCCACATCATGAGCGAGTTTTATAAAAACACACCTGAGATCATTGGAGAGGGACTGGAAATGCTTAAAAAAGAGATCAGCAAAGCAGGTATTCCCATACAGGTCGAAGCGGCCGCTGAGTATTACCTGGATGAGCTTTTCTACGACAAAATTCTGAAAAAAGATCCCCTGCTAACCTTTGGAAACAATATGGTTTTGGTGGAGACAGGTTTTATGAACAAGACGCATATTTTGGAAGATGCCCTTTTCAGGTTGGAAACTGCCGGCTACAAACCGGTGTATGCCCATCCGGAGCGGTATCTCTACCTGCACCAAAACCAAGCCCTATTGGACTCTTTGGCAGACCGAAACATTTTTTTCCAGCTCAATCTGCTGTCGTTGACCGGATACTATTCCAAACCTGTCAAAAAATTTGCCGAAAAATTGATAGATATGGGGTTGGTGAGGTTGGTAGGTACAGATTGTCATAATCAACGATACCTCGATGCCTTGGAACGTTTGCCCAGCGAGAAATACTATGAAAAGCTTATTTCGTTGCCATTGGTAAACAGTTCTCTATGAAGATACTGATCACGGGTATTACCGGACTCTTAGGAAGCTACCTAGCTAACCAACTCACAAAAGTGGGAACTGTGTACGGTTTTAGGAGGAGGGACAGCAACCTGCATCTATTGGGATCCATGGCTACCCAAATTGAGTGGCATGAGGGAGATCTAAATGATTTCCAATCGTTGGAAGAAGCGATCATTGGAAAAGATATGGTCGTACATGCAGCCGGCTTACTCCCCTACGCCTCGTCTAGTGAAGAAGATTTTCTCAAAGTCAATACGGAAGGAACAGCCAACCTGGTAAACGCCATGCTGTCATCCCAAGCTGGCCGGCTCGTTTATATCAGTTCAGCGACAGCCCTGGGAGTGGATCCGGATACCCAGCTCATCAATGAACAATACAAGTGGACCCCGTCTGAACTGAACTCGCCGCATGCCGTGTCCAAGCACCTTGCCGAACTGGAAGTATGGCGAGGGGCACAAGAGGGACTTAAAGTAATGGTTTTTAACCCAACCACCCTGCTTCCCAAGCTCACTGATTTGCGTTCCAGTGCCCATCTATACCGTCATTTGTCAGCTCCTACTTTTCGGATACCCAAAGGCAACATCAGCTATATCGATATTCGGGATGCCAGCGATGTGATCCTCCAAATGATCGAAAAAGCCCCATGGGATGCCAGGTATATTTTGAATAGTGAGAGCATATCTTTTGAATCGTTTACACATCAGTGGGGCAAAGCGATGAATGGCTACGGCAGCGAACCAATCCGGAGGCATATACTAAGGCCTTACTGGGAAAGGGTCTGGAACCCGTTTTCAAAATCAAAGGCATACGGCAGATTTGATGGCCTACAGAAGACGCTAGCCGATAGAACCATTGTATACGATAATGAAAAAGTCCAGCGACTTATTGGATTCGGGTATCGCCCTCTAAAGGAGACATTAACGTGGGCCTTGGGGAACAAAAGCAAAACGGTACCCGTTTAGTAAACCTTACAGACTTAGGAAATTTATTACCTAAAAAGCACGTGCTATCAAATATTTTGGTAACTTAAGTGTTAAACAGAAAGGATATTCAATGACGGGAGATTTTGAAAACCACTCAGAACAGGACCGAGACCTGGTGCTACGATTCGAAAACTCTCTAAAATCCAATTTGGACCTCTATTTTGGCGAAGAGGAGCTTGAGGATATTGTGAGATTTTACTTGGACAACCAAAAATTCAAAAAAGCTTTTAAGGCGAGCCAGATTGCTCTTGAAAAATTCCCTTTTTCCCAAGAACTAAAACTTCTGAAAGCGCAGGCGTTGATCTTTTTGGATGATGTGGAAGAAGGGGTTGAGATACTGGAAAACCTGAACAACATTTCTCCGAACAATGAAGATATTGTTTTGGCTCTTGCGAATGCCTATCCATTGGTTGGTAATATTCGCGAGGCCATTGAGCTACTGGAGGGGTACCTTCCGGTAGCAGAAGACAAAGCAGAGGTCCACTACCTGCTGGGAAATGTCTACCGAGCAGACGGACAGAAAGAAAAGGCCATACAGGCATACAAGGATTGCGTTACCTTAAGGCTTAACCACGAGGATGCCCTGTTCCAACTGGCCATGATTACCGAGGAGGAGGGATCGTTTGATGAAATTTTAAGATTCTACCAGGATTTTATCGATCAGGATCCTTATAATCCTGGATCCTGGTACAACCTTGGGGTGGTTTATAACCGGCTGGGGAAGTTTGAAGAAGCGATCGCTGCCTACGAGTACGCCATTCTGATAGACGACAGCTTTGCCTCTGCCTATTTCAACATGGGGAACGCACTGATGAATACAAATCAGTACGAATTGGCATTGGAGGCTTACCAAAATACCATCAATTGTGAGGGCAGCAATTCGGAAAATTGCTGTTATTTGGGCGCAGCCTATGAGAAGCTCAATCAGATCGAGATGGCGTTTAAGTACTTCAAAAAGTCCGCCAAGCTGGATCCCGAATACGATGATGCCTGGTTTGGAATGGGCATGTGCATGCTCAAAAAGAAAAAATATTTCGAAGCCATTCACTATTTCAAAAAGGCTATTCAGATTTCTGATGAAAACGCCAACTACTGGGTTGGCCTAGCAGAAGCTGAATACAACTTGGGCAACCTACAGGCAAGTTCAGAAGCCTATGAGGAGGCCATCAACCTCGAACCGGGTATTTTGGAAACCTATATCAATCTGTCGATCATCTATTTTGACCAGAACAGGTTTGAGGAAGCCGAGGATGTAATCAAGGAAGGAATCGAAGAACTGCCAGCCGAAGCCGAGTTGTACTATCGCTTGGTAGTATACCTTTTGAAGACGGGGAAATACAAAGAAGCCTTTTCAATTTTAGAAAATGCATTAACTTTGGGGTTTGAAAAACACGTGATTTTATTTGAGCTTATGCCCGAACTGGAGCATCAAAAAGCCATTTATAAAATCATCAATCAGTACAGAACCGATTTTACCAAGTAACATTTCCAATTATTTCGTCTTTACAAATAATCGATTGAATGAATTACATTCTTAAAAGCATTCCAGACCGAACGGTAAAGCCCAGGACGTCCGGGTTTACCATGGCGATGGACAAAGGATTGAGCCTTCGGGAGGTTGAAGATTTTATTGAGGTAAGTGGTGATTTCATCGATATAGTCAAGTTTGGCTGGGCTACGTCCTATGTAACCAAACGTCTGAAAGAGAAAATTGAATTGTACAGGTCAGCGGGTATCCCTGTCTACTTTGGCGGAACACTTTTTGAAGCGTTCTTGGTACGGGATCAGTTGGATGACTACAGAAGACTCCTGGACACCTATGAGCTCACTTTTGCAGAGGTTTCCGACGGATCGATCACCTTGGATCACGAAAAAAAATGCGAATACATTCGTATGTTGGCCAAGCAAGTAACGGTACTCTCGGAGGTAGGATCAAAAGATGCCGCTAAGATCATCCCCCCCTACAAGTGGATAGAGCAAATGCAAAAGGAACTGGATGCCGGAGCGTGGAAAGTGATAGGGGAAGCCCGTGAAGGAGGAACAGTAGGTCTTTTTAGGGATTCAGGGGAAGTAAGGCAGGGACTGGTAGAAGAGATTTTGACCAAAATCCCCGAAGATCGGATTATTTGGGAGGCCCCGCAAAAGGAGCAGCAGGTTTGGTTTATCAAACTCTTAGGTGCCAATGTAAACTTGGGCAATATTGCCCCCAACGAATTCATTTCGCTGGAGACGTTACGGTTAGGACTACGTGGAGATACTTTTGACCACTTCCTTAACCTGGGCGTATAATCCATTCGTCAACACTAGCCCTATCGAACACTCCTGAGGAATCCTTCATGAAAAATGTCAAAGACAACATTCTTTTATTTCTGAAAGGCATGGCCATGGGTGGCGCGGATATCGTGCCCGGTGTATCAGGGGGTTCCATTGCGTTGGTCACTAAAATATACGAAAAACTTCTCGATAGCATAGGGTCTATTGACCTGGAGGCCCTTAGGCTACTTAGGACGTTTGAAATCCGGCGTCTGTGGCAACATGTCAACGGAGGCTTTCTGCTTACACTTCTTTTGGGAGTTTTTACCAGCATTTTCACCCTTTCCAAGGTGATTACCTATTTGATGGAAACCCATGCGATACCGCTTTGGTCGTTCTTTTGCGGCCTTATTTTAATCAGCGCGATTGTCATATTGAGGGATATTCGCAAATGGAATCTACTGTCCGTGGTGGCTATTCCAGTGGGTGCTGTATCTGCTTATTTTATTACCGAAATCCCTCCGGTTTCTACACCGGAAAATCTCTGGTTCACCTTCATCTCCGGCACAATTGCCATCTGTGCGATGATACTCCCGGGTATTTCGGGGAGCTTTCTTTTGTTGATTCTCGGGCAATATGAAAACATCCTACGTGCAGTTACGGAGCGGAATATACCCATCCTCGCGGTATTTGCCCTAGGCTGTACTGTTGGGATTCTCTCATTCAGTAGATTGATATCGTGGTTGCTCAAAAACTTCCATGCAGTTACACTGGCATTTCTTTCGGGGTTTATGCTTGGATCGATCAATAAAATTTGGCCTTGGAAAGAAGTAATTTCCTACCGGCTGGCAAGCAATGGGGAACAAAAACCCTTCATAACCGAAAATATCTGGCCTCATCACTACCAAGCAGCTGCGGGAGAAGAAGCCCATTTTCTGATGGCAATCCTCGCCTTTTTCGTAGGTGTTGTTTTGGTGGTAGGCATAGAGCGATTGGCCGCGTATAGCAAAACCTCCCACTCATGAGAAAATTTGGATTGATCGGGTACCCTTTATCCCATTCGTTTTCAAAGAAGTATTTTTCGGCCAAATTTGACAGGGAAGGACGCTCGGATTGTGTCTACGACCTGTATGAGATCGACGATATCCAAAAGCTTCGGGAAGTACTCGACGCCAACCCGGAGTTGGTAGGCCTGAATGTGACCATTCCGTACAAACTCCAAGTAATACCCTTTTTAGATCAGCTTGACCCGGCCTGTGAGGCAATTGGCGCCGTGAATACCATCAAAATATCACAAGGCAGGCTGCTGGGTTATAACACAGACTACTACGGGTTCAAGGCCTCATTGGAAGGCTGGCTGGGAGGCCTTCGGCCCAAGGCATTGGTGTTGGGTACCGGTGGAGCTTCCAAGGCAGTGGCCGAGGCCTTACGTGACCTAGGCATCTCCTTTTTATTCGTATCCCGTCACGCCGAGGTGGGCAACGACACCGTTGTTACGTACCAACAGCTGAAAAACCAAGGGGAGTTGGTAGACCAGTACCATTTGATAATCAACACAACACCTGTGGGCACCTATCCTTCGACTGAGCTTACTCCTGAGGTACCCTTTAATTTGGTGGATAGCAGGCATATGCTCTATGATTTGGTCTACAACCCGGAGATGACAGCCATTATGAAAGCGATGGCTGCGCGCGGCGCAAAGGTGAAAAATGGGCTGGAAATGCTTCATTTACAGGCGGAATCTTCCTGGGAAATCTGGAATAGTTAAGACGTTTCCGTCCAAACCAGAACCTGGTTAATTTTTGGATTGATAATCAACCCTATAGCGACCAAAAGGGCCTTCCCCTGAATATTTTCTGGCAAAAACCACGGAAGCAAAAGTTTTATTCTCTATCTTAAACCGTGATGGAACGCTAAACTTTTACCTAAATGCCTAGAGTAAAAAAGTCTGCTGAGAGAAAAATTTTTGTGCTGGACACTTCAGTTATTTTATTTGCCCATAACTCGATCATGAACTTTGCCGAACACGACGTGGTGATCCCCATCACGGTACTGGAGGAACTGGATCAGTTTAAGAAGGGGAACGATACCAAAAACTTTGAAGCCAGGGAGTTTATACGATTGCTGGATGACCTTTCCAAAGACCACATGATCCATGATTGGACACCGTTAAACGGCAAGGGAAAAGGTCATTTCAAAGTGCTGATGAATCCCGAAAACAAGCTCAACGCAAACGATATCTTTGGAGAGGAAAAAAATGACCACAAAATCCTAAATGCGGCCTTAAGTCTACAGCAATCCGAGGCGGGGCGCAAAGTGATCCTGGTTAGCAAGGACATCAATCTTAGGTTGAAAGCCAAATCACTGGAGATCGCTGCAGAAGATTACGAA
Organism: Lunatimonas lonarensis; assembly: GCF_000390185.1. Taxonomy (GTDB): domain Bacteria; phylum Bacteroidota; class Bacteroidia; order Cytophagales; family Cyclobacteriaceae; genus Lunatimonas; species Lunatimonas lonarensis. The sequence goes on from NZ_AQHR01000015.1 coordinate 35,091, forward strand.
ACGGGAAAAATCAAAAACATTTCCGAACTGGAAAATACCGGTAAACGAGTCATTGAGGACGCAAACCCAGATTTCATCAACGAACTCTACGATGTGGGCTCAATCGACGCATCGAAGTTTTTGGGTGAAAAACAAAAGGAGCCCAATACCTTTTATATTATTAAGAGCCAGAACAAATCGGTACTTTCATACTACAACAGTGAGGCAAACCAGCTGGAAAAAATCGAGAAGAAAACCGCCTATAATGTCAAGCCCAAGAATGCGGAGCAAACCTTTGCGCTTCATGCCATCTTAAACCCTGCGATTAAACTGGTCAGCATACAGGGGGTCGCAGGTACCGGAAAGACACTTCTGGCCCTCGCGGGGGCCTTGGAGCAAAGGTCTGAGTTTAAACAGATATTTTTGGCCAGACCTATTGTGCCGCTCAGCAACAAAGATATCGGCTACTTACCCGGCGATATCAAATCCAAGTTAAACCCCTACATGGAACCTCTCTGGGATAATCTTAAGTTTATTCAAAACCAGTACAAGGAGGGCGAAAAGGAATACCAAAAAATCACTGAATTGGTAAATACGGAAAAGCTGGTTATTCAACCATTGGCTTATATCCGTGGCAGATCCCTTTCCAATATTTTCTTTATCGTAGACGAGGCCCAAAACCTCACTCCCCATGAGGTAAAGACAATCATCAGCCGGGCAGGAGAAAATACTAAAATTGTATTTACAGGAGACGTCTTTCAGATAGATACACCCTACTTGGATAGTCAAAGCAACGGTCTATCATACCTGATAGACCGTGTGAAAAACCATCCAATTTATGCTCACATTACGCTGGAAAAAGGGGAACGATCTGAGCTTGCCAATTTGGCAAACGACCTTCTTTAGCCCTTCTATCAGCTTTCAGTAATGGTGTTCAGTTTCGCAAGAAAAGAATTGTAATATTGTCTGCCCACTGGAACCACGTCATTGGTTTTCAGGGTGATTTCCTTTGTGTTGAAGTTTTCTATCTGAGCGAGCTGAACAATAAATGATTTTTGGACACGCAGAAACAGGTTGGATGGAAGTTTTTCCTCCATATCCTTCATTGACTTGCGTATGGTAAAATTCCGGTTTTTGGTAAAGATAGTTACCATGTTACCGTTGGCCTCCACATAATAGATATCCGTATAGCTGACCCTCTCAAAGGAGTTATCGGCCTTGATAAACACCGCATCGGTAACCAAATATGGGCTTATCTCAGGTGCCGCCCCTCCATGATCCACCATCATAGCAGGCCGGGTTCGCTGATTGTACAAGACAATCTCGACCATCGCATGGATATCATTGCTGTTAAACGGCTTCACAATGAAACCTGCGGGGTGGGTGCGCTTTGCCCTTTCGATAATAGCCGGATCGCTGTAGGATGTTACATAAACGATGGGCGCATCCACCATTTGCTGTATGATTTCCCCCAATTCGATCCCGTCCTTGTCGCCCTTCAACTTGATATCCATAAATACCATGTCGGGACGGTATTTCTTCACAACCTTAATGGCCTGATTGGCAGAATTGGCAATGTCTATGTTGACGTAACCTAAAAGCTGTAATATCTCTTCGATGTTTTCGGAAATATTGACATCATCTTCCACAATGAGGATCCGCTCTTCTTTCATATTCACGTTTATTTGATGAAAAATACCTATAAACAACTACCCACGTGCGTCCAGTTTTTAAGACAAGAGCGGGTAGCTTTTTTTCTAATTGCCGTACGTTAGCTGTGCTTCAAAAAAACCTTTAGGTTCATGCCTGGAAAAAGATCAGACGCATTTTAGAGGGATCTTGAAGCGATTAAATATACAACAATTTGTAAAAAATAGGTAATAAAACGATTTTTTTTGGAATGGGAGCCGAGTTACAAACTCATCAAATCCTTAAAGCGAGCAGCTTGTCTTCTGCTTACCTCTATCCTGTCACCGCCTTTTAGCGTGACGACCAGGCCGCCGTTAAACCAAGGCTCTATGGTGTCTACCCAGCTAAGATTGATGATGTGTTTTCTACTGGCCCTAAAAAAGGACTTTTCGTCCAAGCGTTCGTCCAGAGCATTGAGTGATTTATGGATCATCGGCTTGTTGTTGTCGAAATACACCTTGATATAGTTGCCATCGGATTCAAACAACCTCACATTTGCCAGCTTCACAAACCAACAACGGTCACCATCTTTAACAAAAACCTGGTCAGAAAGCGATAACTTCTGGGGAGCGACCTCAGAGGATTCGTTCTGCTCCTTCTTTAGCTCCTCCATCTTCTTTTCCAACTTCGAAAGCGTCTCTGAAAGCCGCGCCGGCTCGACGGGCTTTAGCAGATAATCCAACGCGTTGACTTGAAACGCCTGAATGGCGAACTCGTCATAGGCTGTGGTGAATACGACAAGAGGTACGTGATCCAGCTCCTCCAATAGGTCAAATCCCGTTTTTTCAGGCATTTGAATGTCCAAAAAAATCACATCAGGCTGCAACTGCTCTATTTTCTCTTTGGCATCATCCACATTCAACGCCTCTCCCACGACCTCTACTTTGTCATGGTTCGAAAGAAGGTTTATCAGTTCCTTTCTTGCTAATCTCTCATCATCTACAATTAATGCGCGCATTTTCTGGGGTTATTTTTAATCTAAGGTACTATTTTGTTTCGGTATTTTAATTTCAGTCACTACAAATTCTTGGCCGTGATTGAAAATTTTGAAGGAAGCCCTCCCTCCATAGATCAATTTAAGCCGCTCTATGGTGTTGGAAATACCATGTCCCTCACCTTTTTTGGAACTGACAGCCTCACCTTTTAGTTGGCCACTGTTTTTGACCCATATATACAGATCTCCTAGTAAACCGATACTCGATTTTATCTCGATTATGCCTCCCTTCATCAGATTGGATATGCCATGTTTGATCGCATTTTCTACAATCGTCTGCAGCATCATGGGCGGAATCTTGTATTGAAATGCCCCTTCTTCGATTTCATAGTACACCGTGAGGCGTTCCTCAAAACGAATCAGCTCTAGGTTGAGGTAATCCTTCACGGTATTTAGCTCTTCGCCGAATGGGATAACTTTATGCTTATCCATTATTAAGGAATACCTTAGAATGTTTGAAAGCTGGGTGATGGCCGATTTGGCCTTTTTGGGATCCTCATCCACTAGTGCACGCACGCTGTTCAATGCGTTGAAAATAAAATGGGGATTTAATTGGTTGCGAAGATGAATAAGTTTGATTTCATTGATCTTGGCCTGATACCGCAGCGTAGCGTTGTAGTTGTCCAGAAAGTGAAAAAGAAAATATATCAATACCCAAAGCGAATAAAAAACGAAACTGGTGAATAAATTGGCGAGAAGAAAAAGCGGGGTCAAATCAACCAAGGGATTCAAAATATCAAATACCAAGTTGATGATCACTTGGGCAAACATGTTCAAAATGCTTAAAACAGCTAGGGAAATAAATACCCGTTTCAAGAGTTTCTCCAAGGGAAATTCAAACCAGGTATTCTTTTTGATGTAATACCGGAAAAAATGGGTAGATAGGAAGTAAAAGGTGCCCAAAGAAAGATATGCTCCCACCTGAATGGGGGTAATACCCCTATCAAAGGAAAGGAAAAACAGATTTAAACCAGCATAACCCAGCCAACCTACGCCCTGAAGAATCCAATATAGTTTGCTCTTATCCATACATCGGACTTAACAAAAAATACGCTTCGTTCCCTTAAACTAAGAGGCAGGTAAACCTGCCTCTTAGTTAAATACTGCCGCCTTGTTAAGCGGAATTTTGTCAAGTATACGAAGGACAATATCTCTTGTACTTATATTATCCGCCTCAGCCTCATAATTTAATATAATCCGGTGGTTAAGCACATCAACGGCAATCTCCTTGATATCCTCTGGCAACACATAATCCCTGCCATCCATATAGGCAACCGCCTTTGCAGCGAGGTTTAAGTTGATACTCGCTCTGGGCGATGCACCAAACTGGATGTAACGGGCCTCCTGTTCCATCCCGTATTTTGCCGGGAATCGTGTACTGAAAACCAACTCAATGATATAGTTCTCCAACGGCTCCGCTATACGCACTTTATTGATTTCACCACGTATAGCAAAGATGTCTTCCTTATTGAGCAAAGGGTTAACCTCTGAAACAAACGTAGCATCCGTCATGCGCCTCATCACTTCCATCTCATCCTTCTTGGACGGATAATCGATATTGACTTTCATCATAAAGCGGTCTACCTGCGCTTCTGGCAGGGGGTAGGTTCCTTCCTGATCTACGGGGTTTTGAGTGGCCAACACCAAAAACGGCTTATCAAGCAAAAAAGTAGTCTCGCCAATCGTTACTTGCTTTTCCTGCATCGCCTCCAACAGTGCAGACTGTACCTTTGCAGGAGACCGGTTGACTTCATCTGCCAAAATGATATTTGAGAAAATAGGTCCCTTTTTTACTTCAAAGTTCGCATTTAGCTGATTGTAAATCATGGTACCTATCAGATCAGAGGGCAGCAGATCCGGGGTGAATTGAATCCGCTTGAAATCTAGGTGGAGCACCTTGGCAAGGGTGTTTACCGTCAACGTCTTGGCTAGGCCTGGAACCCCCTCCAACAATATGTGTCCATTTGTAAACAAGCCGATCAGGAGGCGGTTGATCATTCTGTCCTGTCCAACGACAATTTTCTTCACCTCTTGGATGGCTGCTGCTATTTTTTCCTGATGCATATCCTATCTTTAACTAGTCAATTCATTAAGAGGCCAGAAGAAATCTAGCCATTTTCCATGGCCTAAATTAGAACAATTCAAGTGATCTCACAATTAACGGGACGTTGTTGTTGAACATTGGCAGGAAGAACGGTCTATTTTTTAAATCCATGGAAGCGATGGGAACCCTCTCCGGTCTTAAAACCCAACCCTAGGTAAACCTCCTCCATCGACTTCTCCACTACTTGGCCGCTGTTCATACCTTCTATGGTCAGTCCTTCGATTGACCACCGTACCAGTCTCAGGGTGGGATATCCTACCTTTGCCGTCATCCTCCTTACCTGCCTGTTTTTTCCCTCGGTCAAGGTCAGTGAAATCCAGCAGTCCGGTACATGCTTACGATAACGAATCGGCGGAACCCTTGGAGGAAGATCCGGTTCAGATTGCAATAGCTTTGCCTTAGCGCGTTTGGTTAGGTATTCTTTGTTGTCAATGGTAATGGTAACGCCCGATTGGAGCGATTGAAGGGCTTCTAAATTAATAAGCCCTTCCACCTGCACCAAATAGGTCCGTTGGTGGCCATACTTCGGATCCAACAAGAAATGGTTTAGTTTCTTGTCGTCAGTGACCAACAAAAGCCCTTCACTATCCTTATCCAGTCTACCCACCGGATAAACGTCTTTCGGGAAATCCATCAACTCAGAAAGTGTGCTGCCTCCTCCACTAAACTGAGTCAGAACTCCATACGGTTTGTAGACCACAAAGTACCTAAAGCCCATGGTTACTGCCCCAAGAGCTTGAAAAGTTCATCCAATTTTGGCGTCAAAATAATCTCCGTTCTTCGGTTTCTTGCCCTTCCCTCAGCCGTGTCGTTGGAAGCCTTTGGATAATAGTAACTTCTACCTGAAGCTATTACCCGCTCCGGATCCACTTTATAGGTTTGGGTTAAGATCCGTACGATCGCCGTGGCCCTTGCCGTACTTAGGGCCCAGTTATCTTCAAATCTTCCGCTAATGGGTACATTATCCGTATGACCCTCCACCATGATCTGAATCTCTTCGTTCGAGTTAAGTACTTCAGAAAGCTTTCCAAGAGCTTCGCGGCCGTCTCTGTTTACAGTAGCACTGCCCGAAGGAAACAGTAATTTATCCTGAAGGGAAACGTACAACTTACCATCCTCCTCATATACCTGCAATTCGTCGGATCGATATTGGTTTAGGGCACGGTCCACCGTTGCTTTTAGATTGGCCATCACAGACCTTTGTTCATCCAGAAGGCTTTGAAGCATGTCCAAGCGCTCTTGCTGCTCCAATAAGCGGCGTTCCTTCTCTGTCAGCTGCTGCTGCACGGTGGAAGAGGTAGAAAGAGCCTGACTAAGGCGGCTATTGAGTGTCTCTGTAAGCTCTTTTTCCCTAGAGAGTTCACTTTTGGTTTGGTTTAACTGATCTTGGGTTTCCTTCAGATTTTGCTGAACCGATTTTAACGAGGACTCCGTATCTCCGAGTGTACGGGTAAGATTAGAGATCCGCATGTTTGCCTCGGTAAACTTCTTTTTGGAAACACAGGAAGAAAAGGCAAACATTATCACCATAAGGGTCAGGAGTGGTACGTGCGTAGATTTCATACGTGTCAATTTTTGGATTTTAGGGGTACTTTATTATCGTGTGTATTTGGCTGTTTAAACTCTCGTCATGGAAAACCAAACAGATTGATTCAAATGATACTATACAGGATATCCACGGCTCATTGCTGTTTAAGCCGTGGTTCATTTACTGTTTCATTGGTCTTATCGCTTCCCGCATCTACTATAAAAACCGTACCAACCCACTAGTTAACTCTCCGATTCCTACGGAATTTCGTTTCAATATGATGCAAAAAAAGACGCTAAACTCAGGATATTCTGCTCCAATTCACGGCATTTTTCTTCTGCCTATTGATTTGTTCTAAAATTGGGCGGTTTTCAGGAGCGGTAAGGTGGGGATCTCGATCCAACAACTCTCTGGCAACATCCCTGGATAGAGTCAAAATAGATGCATCCCTGCTCAAATCGGCTATCTTCAAATCCGTCAACCCGGACTGTTGCGTACCTGCAAGATCACCCGGTCCCCGCAATTTTAAATCCACGTCAGCGATCTCAAAGCCGTTGTTTGTCCTCACCATGGTTTCTAGGCGTACCCGGCTGTCTTTTGACAACTCATACTTGGTCATGAGAATGCAATAGGACTGGCTGGATCCCCGACCCACACGCCCGCGAAGCTGATGAAGCTGTGATAATCCGAACCGCTCGGCATTTTCAATGATCATCACCGTTGCATTGGGCACATTTACCCCAACCTCTATGACCGTGGTAGCTACCATTATTTTCGTTTCCCCTTTCACAAACCTCGCCATCTCGTACTCCTTGTCGGCGGCTTTCATGTTTCCATGTAGAATCCCGATCGGATAGTCCGGAAAGGCACGGCAGACGCTTTCATATCCATCCATTAAGCTCTTCAAATCTGATTTTTCGGACTCCTCTATCAAGGGGTAGACGATATAAACCTGCCTTCCAGTATCAACCTGCTTTCGAATAAAGCCAAACACCCGCAAGCGATCCTTGTCATAGCGATGAATGGTTTGGATGGGTTTTCTGCCGCTTGGCAGCTCGTCGATAACCGAGATATCCAGGTCCCCGTAGAGGGTCATGGCCAATGTACGTGGAATCGGTGTTGCCGTCATGACCAAAACATGAGGATACACATCGTGGTTTTTTCCCCACAATTTCGCCCGCTGCGCAACACCAAACCTATGCTGCTCATCGATGATCGCCAACCCCAGGTTTTTAAACTGCACGACTTCTTCCAGCAGCGCGTGGGTTCCTATCAAAAGGGACAGCCTTCCTTCCAGCAATGCCGAATGGATCACATCCCTGGCAGATCGCTTTGTCGAACCAGTCAGTAAGGCGATTTCCAGACCCATTTGGCGGGCATAGGGCTGCAGACCTTCGTAATGCTGATTCGCCAATATCTCGGTAGGAGCCATCAGGCAGGCTTGGGCGCCTGAATCCACCGCGATCAGGATACTGATAAAAGCTACAATGGTTTTTCCCGATCCCACATCGCCCTGCACCAGTCTATTCATCTGCTTACCGGATTTTAGGTCGTTGAAGATCTCCCTTGATACGTTCTTTTGGGCGTTGGTGAGATCAAATGGCAGATGGTTCCGGTAAAAAGTCGTCAACAATCCAGTCTGACCCATCACTTGGCCGCGGTATTTCTCGGTACGCGCCAGCTTTAGCTTCAGCAATCTCAATTGCAAAAAAAAGAATTCTTCAAACTTCAGTCTGTACCTCGCTCTTTCGAGCACCTTCGGATCGGAGGGAAAGTGGATATTTTTCACCGCCTCGGACTTGGATAGAAGACGTTGGTTCTGAAGTAAAGGGGCAGGCAGCGTTTCCGTGATCTTTGTCAATCCCTGTTCCAACAGCGTCTCCACCAGTTTGGAAATGCCTTTGCTGTCCAAAAACCTGGATTTAAGTTTCTCGGTAGTCGAATAAACCGGCTGGAGGTGTGGCCGCTCACGTGGTTGCTCCGTAATCAATTCCAGCTCTGGGTGGGCAATCGAAAACTTCCTGCCAAACTGACTGGGTTTGCCAAAGGCGATATAAAGTGCCCCTTTTACCAAACGTTTGGCGACCCATTGCACACCTTTAAACCAAGTAAGCTCCATATCGCCGGTTTGGTCACTAAAATACGCGGTTAGGCGCCTTTTCTTTCCCTCTCCAATCAGCTCAAACGCTGTCAGCCTACCGATAACCTGTACCTGATCGAGGTCGGCGTGCAGTTGCCCTATGGTTAAAAACGAAGTTCTGTCCTCATACCTGAAGGGAAAATGCTCCAGCAGATCCCCAAATGAAAAAATTTGGAGCTCCTTGTTTAGTAGCTCTGCCCTTTGCGGGCCGACTCCCTTGAGAAACTCAATGTTTGTTTCGAAAAATGCTGACAAACCCCTTATGTTTTTCGTTCATTGATTCAGCCCATCATCGCTCGATCTACCATTTCTTGAATTTGGATTCGATTGTCCCGCAGAGACTGCAAGAGCATCCGTTGGTTTTTCGACCGATGGAGGTTTTGCTCTTGGTAATTGATATGGTAGTATACATTGCCATTCAAGTAATCCGTCAAAAACCGTAATCCCATAATACAGGTCATCATTTCCCCTCCATAGGTGAGGGAGGCCAACTCCTCATCAAGCAATAGACCTTTTAACGGTTTAAAAAAACCGTGAATCAACGCCTCATACTTCCTCAAGTCCACGGAAATCGCTTCCCAGTTTTGCGAGGCTTCGTCTTCCGTACACGCAACCGTACGCACCAAATCGCCAAAATCATAAAAAACGAACCCTCCCATAATTGTATCCAAATCTATAAGGGCGTTTACCTTGGACAGATCCTCTTCGTAAATGAGGTTATTGATTTTCGTGTCGTTGTGAGTCACCCGTATGGGCAGGCGATTTTTATATAGGTTGAATTTTTCCAACAGATCTCGTTGATCCTGATAAAAACGGATCAAGCTTTCTACCTCCCCGCTCATCTCGATTTCTGTGGACCGTATACTGGCATCAAACTGCTCAAAACGTAGAGCCAAATCGTGAAAGCTCGGTATAGTTTCCTGCATCTGATTGGCATCTACTGAAAGGAAGGCCGCTACAAAATCTGCAAAAGCCTGTGCTGCCAAGCCACAGGCCGGAATGTCATCAACCTTGTCTTTGGTAACCCCTGGGATAAAGGGAAACATCCGGAAAAGTCTACCCTGTTCACGTGTGAACATCTCGCCACGGTGGTTCAGGAGCGGAAGTGGCAGAGCAAAGCCAAGCATTCCATCTTGCAGATACTCGTACAAGATAGTCAGATTGGCTGCAATTCTATCGGGAAATCGAAACACCCCGTCGTTGAACTCCTGAAGGATAAATGCCTCGCTCCCGACTTGGATCTTATAGGTGCTGTGTATATGCCCCGAACCAAAACGGGCAAAAGAAACCCTATTGTCAAAATCCGGATAGGCTGATAAAACCTTTTCTACGATTTGTTTGTCCATTTTCAACTAAAATTCCCGATACAGTCAACTCGCAACTTGTTACGTTTGCGAAGTTCACCGTCAAATACCAGGTAAAATTACAAGAGTTTTGCTTATTGTTGTTCGAAACCGTTTATATTTACCTTACTGCTGGATTTTACACAAGAAGTTCCTTCCCCAAAGGAAGCTTCTTTCCAGAAAGCTAAATAAAAATATAAAAGAAGACGGCTTAAATAAATTAAATTTTTGATAATTTAGGAGCTGTTTTAAGAGTACTAATAAAAAAATTGCATCACCTGGCACACATTAACCTTTTATAATCGAAACATGAACATCTCGGTAATTGACTGGGCAATCATCATCGCCTTTTTTGTAATATCCATGCTCATTGGTATCCTGACCTCAAAAACTGCGGGGAAGAGTGCCAAGGAATTTTTTCTTTCCGGAAGGAATATGCCCTGGTGGTTGCTTGGGGTATCGATGGTGGCGACAACCTTTTCTGCAGATACCCCCAACTTGGTCACGGACATCGTTCGGAAAGACGGTGTATCTGGAAACTGGGTTTGGTGGGCCTTCCTGCTTACAGGCATGTTGACGGTATTTGTGTATGCCAAGCTTTGGAGAAGATCAGAAGTTACTACCGACCTGGAATTTTACGAAATTCGCTATGGTGGTAAACCCGCTGCCTTCCTGAGGGCATTTAGAGCACTATACCTGGGCGTTTTTTTCAACGTGGTCATCATGGCAACTGTACTGCTTGCAGCTATAAAGATATTTGGCACCATGATGGGACTTTCTCCTTTTACCACTTTATTGTTGGTTTCCGTCGTCACGGTTATCTACAGTTCATTGGGAGGACTACGAGGTGTTTTGCTGACGGATTTCTTTCAGTTTTTTATTGCCATTGTAGGTTCATTTGGGGCTGCCATCTATATAGTGGGCCTACCAGAGATTGGAACACTTGATAATCTGTTGGCCCATCCAAATGTGTCGGATAAACTAAATCTAATTCCGGATTTCAGCGATTGGAATCTGCTTATACCTTTGTTCATTATGCCCATTGCCATTCAGTGGTGGGCAACTTGGTATCCCGGCGCGGAGCCCGGTGGTGGCGGGTACATCGCGCAGCGTATGCTTTCGGCCAAAGATGAAAAGAATGCCATCGGGGCAACCCTCCTTTTTAACGTGGCCCATTATGCATTAAGACCGTGGCCTTGGATTATCATCGCACTTGCCTCGCTTATTGTGTTTCCACAGGTTAGCGACTTACAGGCGGCCTTTCCCCACATACCTACCGATAAGCTGGGAAATGATCTAGCCTACTCCGCCATGCTTACTTATTTGCCAACCGGCCTGATCGGCATCGTAATGGCCTCGCTTATTGCAGCGGTAATGTCTACTATCTCCACGCACTTAAACTGGGGCTCTTCCTATGTGGTGAATGACTTCTATATGCGTTTTATCAAAAAAGATGCGAGCGACAAGGAACTGGTTATGATAGGGCGGGTTTCTACGGTAGGTTTGATGGTACTTGCCGCATTTTTGGCGCTTGCATTGTCCAACGCATTGGAGGCATTCAATATTTTGCTTCAAATTGGAGCCGGCACTGGATTGATATTCATTCTAAGGTGGTTTTGGTGGAGAATCAATTCATACACCGAAATATCGGCGATGGTTATTTCCTTTGTCGTAGCAGTGTATTTCGAGTCTATTCACGATAAGCTTGGGTTTTTGCCAATACCCGCAGAAATGGGTTATCTAAAGCTACTCCTTGGCGTCACCATTACCACAATCACTTGGATTTTTGTAACTTTGTTTACTAAGCCAGAAAAAGACGAGGTATTGTTGGCGTTTTATAGAAAAGTAAAACCAGCTTCCTTTGGCTGGCAGAAGCTACTAGACCGATATCCGGAGGAGCAACGTGAAGTCGGACAGCTTCCAATGGAGATTGGATTGATGTTGATAGGTTCATTCATGGTATATGCCGCGCTTTTTGCAGCTGGTTTTTGGATCTACGGTAATATTCTTGCCGGAACAATCGCGTCAATCATCGCAGCGACTGGCGCGGTGCTCGTATTTAGAGGTTGGAAAAAAATGAAATAAGTAGCCCATGACAGAAACTACGGTGGACATTTTAAGAGATGCCAACCTCCGGATCACAAGTTGCAGAAGGGATGTGCTGGCAACCTTTATAGGGAAAAGGGTCGCCCTATCGCATGCAGACCTAGAGGAAGCGTTGAAAGAAAATTTCGACCGGGTAACCATCTACAGGACGCTTAAGACCTTCCTGGAAAATGATCTCATACACAAGGTGCTAGACGATAGCGGTACCACCAAGTACGCACTTTGTGCCCATGACCCGACACAGCATCACCACAATCACGAGCACGTTCATTTCAAATGCGAAGTATGTGGAAATACCAGTTGTATACAGGAAATAACGTTGCCAAAAATATCCCTACCCAGTGGATACATCAGTAAGGAAAAGAGCCTTTTGGTGCAGGGTATCTGCAAAAACTGTAGCTAGTATTCAACTACCTGTGGTTTAGTCGGCTTAGGAGCATCGTCTGTAGGCCATACAATACCCGGAGGGAGGTCGATTTTCGGAGGCGTCAGATCTTCCACCCCTCCGTCTCCATCGTCGTCATTGTTGCGGTTTTTATTTATTCGTGTCTTGGTCATCGTAGCCACGAAGTAAATCAACACCACGTAGGCTACTCCACAAAGGAAAAGGTCTATCACTAAGCTACTCATATACAAGCTCTTTAGCGCTTTAAATTACATCATTAAATCCAATAAGTCAATATTTAAAACCAAGTACTTTTCGCAGTGTTCTAAAAAAACATAAAATATCAAGGGCTACTACCTCGTCCGCTTGCGATAACGCCTGTATCGTCGGATATTTGCGGACTGAAAATTTTAACGCAGATGATCGTAAAAACTAAAAAATACCAACTCCCAAACGGAACCTACATAAAACTCGGCCTGCTGAACATTCTGAAAGAGCAATGGTGGGTCGTATTAATAGCCATCCTTATTGGCTGTGGTTATTTCTGGATCGCCTCTTGGTGGTGGATCAGCATGGCAATATTGGCCTATGTTCTCTATTGGCTTTTTTGGGTGATTCAGTTTGCCGGAGTGACCCAGCTTGAACAAAACAAGGTGATGTTTGAAAAGATGGCCTACGAAATTGATAGCAGGCAGATCCTAATGAAGCTGAACGCAAGGCAGGGAATGCCGATCAAATGGGAGATGATAAAAAAGGTAGAACTACGAAAAGATGCATTTGTCTTTACCATGTCCAAGGCCCAGTTCATCTATCTTCCCTTCAAGATCTTTAATTCTGAAAACGATGTGAAATTCATCGAGACCATTCTGAAACGAAAGGGGTATAGCTTAAAAAAAGGTTGAAACCAGCTGGTTTCAACCTTTTTTCTATTCAGTCAATCCAATTTGAGACAAAAGCGGTCTATCATAAGAAGCTATCTGCCTTTCTATAGGCCGCTATCAAGGCTGACTCTCCGTCTTTTCCCGGGTGGGCGTTACCATGCTCCATACCCATTATACCGCGGTATCCTTTTTCGTGAATGTGCTTAAACACATTCAAATAGTTAATCTCTCCGGTACCGGGTTCTTTTCTTCCAGGATTGTCACCGATCTGTATGTAGGCTATCTCATCCCAACAATGATTCATCATGGTGATCAAGTGGCCCTCATTTTTCTGCATGTGGTAGACATCATACAATATCTTGCAGGCAGGACTGTTGACTGCCCTGCAAATCATGTAGGTCTGCGCCGAGGTTCGAAGAAAGAGATTGGGGGTGTCGCTCAGAGGTTCCAATACCATCACCAGCCCGTGTGGTTCCAATATCTCCGCGCCCAATCTGAGCGTATCGATTACATTCGCTGTTTGAATATCAATCGGTAAGCGCCTATCGAAATCTCCGGGAACCACCGTGATCCATTTGGCGTTCACCCGCTTAGCCACTTCCACCGCTCTCCGGCAGCCGTTAAGAAAGATATCTGTATGCTCCTTAAGGCCGGAAGCAAAGGTGTTCGCTCCGTTGCCTCCTTTGTCAAGGACAAACACGCCCATATCCATGCCCAGCTTGGCCAGATGGTTGCCAATTTTCTCCTGAACATCAACCGGTCGGCCCATCATGCCGTTATCCTCCAAACTCCTAAACCCACGTTCGTACATGAAATCGAGCTGGGCAATCAAGTCTTCGCCGGCATGGTTTCGAAACATGCCAAAATGGGGTGCATAGTTCAAATTGAATGTGCTTTCGGCTGTTGGGTTGCTGTCCAGTACACCCGCCTGCAGCCCGCTAGCTCCTGCAAATCCCGCGGCGGTACCGAGAGAAACGTTCTTTATGAAATTTCTTCTTTTCATTCGATAATCAGGTCGTAATTAGACTACTTTACTTTGTCCCGGAACGGCATAGGCATAGAAGCCTTCGTTATTTGGGGTATTTTTCGGAATAGCATCCCATGCCAATACATCTGGCATCAGGTTAATCTCCGAGTTGATCGCTTCATCCCAGGATACTACTTTGCCAGAATAGGTAGCAAAACGTCCAAGAATTGATGTCATCGTACTCTTTGCCGCATTTTCTGCATCTGCAAACTTATACTCACCCTTCACCACCGCTGCGAACAGTTCGTTATGTTCCTTTTGGTAAGGATTGATGTTATTCTCACCGTTGTGCTCGTATAGGCTGTTGCCTTTGTAATCCGAAATCCTACCTACGTGACCTGCGTTCATGTAGGTTCGGCCTTTGGTGCCTTGGAAGGATTCGTCTACCCGGTTGGCCGCACCTGGAAAATGCCGACATTCACTGTGAATCACCGTACCGTCCTCGTAGGTAAAAAGAACAACGTGATGATCAAAAATCTCTCCATGATCCTTGCCCCGGCGTACTGTCCGTCCACCCGTTCCTTCGGCTTTCACCGGATACCCTTTTTTCACCCAGTTTGCCACATCCAGGTTGTGTACGTGTTGCTCTACTATGTGATCGCCGCAAAGCCAATTGAAGTAGTACCAGTTTCTCATTTGGTACTCCATTTCAGTCTGGCCGGGCTGTCTTTCTCTCACCCAAACACCTCCGTCGTTCCAGAAAACCTGGCCTCCCACGATATCACCGATCTGACCATCATGGATTCGCTTGATGGTCTCCACGTAGCTATCCTGATAGTGACGCTGCAATCCAACGACCACATTCAGCTTATTCTTCTTGGCTTCTTCAGCGGCGGCAAGCACCCTGCGTATACCGACTGCATCGGTAGCCACTGGCTTTTCCATAAAAATCTGCTTTTTCAAGCGAACCGCTTCCTCGAAATGGTCTGGACGAAAACCCGGAGGTGCTGCCAGTATGACGACATCCGCATCCTTCATCACTTCCTTGTACCCATCAAATCCGGCGATGCGCTTTTCTTTAGGAACTACCACCTTATCTTCGCCAAAGCGCTTTAGGATACGGTCATAGGATTGTTCCAGCCTATCCTCAAAAGCGTCGGCCATGCCTACCAATTTAATGTTATGTCCTGTTTCAAACGCTTGGAATACCGCACCTGTTCCACGGCCTCCACAGCCTACTACCGCAATTTTGATTTCATCAGATCCGGCTGCATACGCTCCCGGTAGAGAGAAGGGGTTCAGCAGCGCTCCGCCTGTGATTAGAGCGGAGGTCTTTAGAAAGTCCCTCCTTTGGTTATTTTTGATTGGTTCCATAGTTATGAATGTTTAATTAATAGTCTTCTTGCGGAAGGGTACCAAAATAGGCCTCGATTTCTTCCAGAGTAGGGGGATTGAGCGGCCTTACCACACGCATTCCTACAAAAGGTGCCTCGGGAAACCACCACTGACTCTTGGGAATCTGAGGGTCTATTCGCTTCCATTGAGCTGTACTTGCTACCCGATGGGAAGAGCGCAGATCCACAGCTGTGCTCTTATAGCTGCCCCCTCTAAGGACCTTTGGATATAGCTCCTCGTCCAATAGGATTGGATTGCTTACTTTCGTACCGGAGCGTTTTTCGTACAACGCTGGATCGTAATGGTCAATGGTCCACTCATTTACGTTCCCATAAATATCGTAAAGCCCCCACGGATTAGGTAATTTTTTCCCAATTTCCTGTGTCGCGTCTCCTGCATTTTCTGCATACCATGCGTACTTACCCAGCTCCGATGGGTCATCCCCAAAGAAATAGGCAGTGCTGGTACCGGCCCTGCTGGCATATTCCCACTCTGCTTCAGTGGGTAACCGATAAAAAATCCCTGTTTTAAGATATAGCCACCTACAAAATTGAACCGCTCCGTACTGGGTCATTCCAATGGCTGGCTTATTATTCTTGCCCATGCCAAACGTCATATCCAAATAAGGTATGGAGGGGCGGGTAAGGCCGTCAACCTCTGTAGTCAGGGGCTGATCGCTGATAGAGGCTTCAAAATTCTTATCTAAGAACATCTCATACAAATCCCAGGTAACTTCGTGGGTACCCATCCAAAACGGATCCACATGCACTTCATGGATCGGTGCTTCATCTGGCTTACCTGTCTCGCTGCCCATTTTGAATGATCCACCGGGAATCGGCACCATGCCAAAGCTCAGGGATGTATTGGGAATTGACTGATCATAGGCTTTAAAATCATTTGCCCACTTTGGTAGCATTATCCAAGCGGATAAAAAAACGAGCACCGCGAGTGCTGCTGTTATGCGAAATTTATGCATAATTGGGTTTGAAATTATCGGAAATCCCTCACGAAGAACAAACGATTTCTAAGATTGGATTTAACCGGACGACTAATTTAACTTTATTTTCGAACAATTAAAAGAACCCTTCTCATCAAGATGGGAAACAAAAGTAAAAAAAACGAATTCTTTCCTATCTAGCTTATCCTTTTATTTAAGTGGTAATCCGTTCGTGTTTCAAAGCAGGATCTAGCGGATAACGAAACTGCAAAAAATTATGCTGAGCCAAGATAGCGCCCCGTATGGCTCTCAGAAACAAGTGGCAGTCCTTCCGGAATTCCCTCATATAGCAGATGGCCACCCAGCTCTCCTCCCTCAGGTCCAAGATCAATTACCCAATCGGCAGCGGAAATGACCTCTGAGTTATGCTCTATGATCAGCACAGAATGTCCTTGGTCGATAAGCGCATTCATCGAATGCAACAGTTTTTTTATATCGTGAAAGTGTAATCCCGTGGTGGGTTCATCAAAAATAAACAGGATGCGCTCCGCACTACGGCTATCGCCTTTTCCCAAAAACGAGGCCAGCTTCACCCGCTGTGCTTCTCCTCCACTTAGGGTATTAGAGGACTGTCCCATACCTATATATCCCAATCCAACCTCTTGGAGTGGTTGAAGCCGATTGATGATGGGGTTTTTATCCGAAAAAAACTCCATCGCCTCATCGATGGTCATATCGAGGATATCCGAAATGTTTTTACCGTTGTAGGTTACTTCCAAAATTTCATTTTTGAACCGTTTTCCCTTACAGGACTCACAGGTAAGGTAGATGTCGGCCATAAACTGCATCTCGATTTTTTGGGTACCCTCACCCTGACAGGCCTCGCAACGCCCCCCATCCACATTAAAACTAAAAAAAGCCGGCTTGTAACCGCGTTGTTTCGAAATGGGTTGATCCGAATACAAAGATCGAATTACGTCATAGGCTTTCACGTAGGTCACGGGGTTTGACCTAGATGACTTCCCGATGGGGTTTTGATCCACAAACTCCAGCCTGTTTACTAACTTAATATCGCCCTCCAACCGGTCAAACTTCCCGGATTCATCTGATACCGTGCCCAACATTTTACCCAAGGCCGGGTATAGCACCTTTTTGACGAGGGTTGACTTTCCCGAACCGCTGACCCCGGTGATGACTGTCATCACGTCGAGCGGGATACGAACGGTAAGATTCTTCAGGTTGTTTTCCCTCGCCCCCTGAATAAGTAGGCTGTTTCGCCATTTCCTGGGCGCTGAATTTCGGGTTATGGTTTCCTCCCGTCTCAAGTACCTTGCCGTATGGGTAGATCTATCTTTCAAAAGCTCGCTCAAGTCTCCCTGAAACATTAGCTTACCACCATTTACCCCTGCATCGGGACCAATATCAATGATGTGATCAGCGGCACGAATGATCTTCTCCTCATGTTCTACGACAATCACGGTATTTCCCAAGTCTCTGAGGGATCTTAGTACTTCAATCAATCTTTCCGTGTCACGGGGATGAAGTCCTATGCTGGGTTCATCTAGTATGTACATAGAGCCCACCAAAGCGCTTCCCAGCGATGTTGCCAGCCGAATGCGCTGAAATTCCCCTCCGGAGAGCGATGAGGTCAACCGGTTGAGGGTTAGGTACCCCAAACCTACTTTATCCAAATATTCCAATCGGTTAATAATCTCCTTAAGTAAGCGACTGGCAACCTGTTGATCGGACGATGAAAGACGTAAACCCCTAAAAAACGCAAGTGCCCTGTCTACCGGCTTTAACACCACATCTGTGATAGACGCATCGCCTACACGGACATAAGACGCGTCCTTTCGAATGCGTGTACCTCGGCAGTCAGGGCAGGTGGTCCTCCCCCGAAAGCGGGACAACATAACACGGTATTGAATTTTATGCAGCTTGGATTCCAAAAACTCAAAAAACGCGTGGATACCTTTAAAATAGCTATTGCCATTCCAAAGGAGCTCCTTTTCCTGATCTGTAAGGTCTTCGTAAGCCCTATGCACGGGAAAGTCGAACCTAATGCCATTCTTTACAAGTGGTGTGAGCCACTTACCGGTAGATTCGCCCCTCCACGGAGCGATCGCACCATCGTATACAGAAAGTGATTTATCAGGAATAACAAGATCAGGGTCAATTCCCAGTACGGAACCAAATCCTTCGCAGGTTTTGCAAGCTCCGTAGGGATTGTTAAAACTGAATAGGTTGACCGACGGAAGCTCGAAACCCATTCCATCAAGTTCAAACTTGTCACTGAATTCAGTTCGTGATTGTCCTGGAACTGTCACAATACAATACCCATGTCCTTCGAAAAATGCCGTCTGAACACTATCCGCGATTCGGAACTGATTATCCTCGTCACCTTGGGCTACCATAACGCGATCAATGAGTATCTCCAAATTCCCGATACCAGGGCGTGAATCTCTCACCAGGTCCTCCACGTAATGGACCTCTCCGTCACAAATAATCCGCGTAAACCCTTTCTGAAGCAGAATTTCCAGCTCTTTTTCCCAAGTTCTATCGGCTGCCCGATGCAACGGGCAACTTATCATAACCTTGGTACCCTCCTTCAGTCCAAGGATATGGTTTACGACATCTGTGACCGTGTGATGTTTGACTTCTGCGCCACTGACGGGCGAAAAGGTTCGTCCAATACGACTGTATAGAAGCTTGAGATAATCGTATATTTCGGTGGTCGTCCCCACGGTCGACCTGGGGTTTTTGGTATTTACCTGTTGTTGTATGGCGATGGCAGGCGATATGCCACGGATATACTCTACATCCGGTTTTTCCATCCTACCCAAAAACTGGCGAGCATAGGAACTAAGGCTTTCCACATACATACGCTGCCCCTCAGCAAAGAGTGTATCAAATGCAAGCGAAGATTTTCCAGATCCCGATAGACCGGTAATTACCACCAATTTATTCCTTGGAATGGCCAAACTTACGCCTTTCAGGTTGTTTACTCTGGCATTTTTTATGACAATAAACCTCTTCGAATCCAGTATATCCAGACTATCAGAGGTTACAGGTTCCGTATTTTCCATAAACCGCAAAGATACCAACTGAACCTAGGAAATGTAAAATTGTTGAAAAAAAGTAAGGCACCTATGAACCAACGAGTGCCTTACTAGCTTCAATGAGTTTTCTCTATTCCCTACCAGGGCAATCGATTGATCAACTTTATTCAAGCTATCTTTTGATCACCTTATGTCTTTGGGTGGAATCCTCGGAGGTCACCGTGATCACGTACACACTTCCTGGGAAGATAGACAAATCGATTTCATAAATGTGCTGGCCAAGAGAAGCAAAGGGAAGATCCTCGTTGAGGGCTCCACTTGTATTTGTGATTCGCACCGATCTCAGACCACCCGGCGCATAGAATTTCAATTTATCTGTTGTTGGGTTTGGATAGGGAATAAGCCTACTGCCAAAGGTTTCGTTATCGATACGTACGGTTTCCGAATAGGCAATCGCATCATCAGTAGTCACACGTTTGATACGATAATAAGTACCTACGGCCAAGAAGGAGTCATCTGTGAAAGAATACAACCTGGATTGGTTAGAGTCGGTCTGCCCAGGTATGGAATTCCCAACCGGAGACCAAGTACTGCCATCATAGGATCGCTCAACGATAAATTCGCGGTTATTTCGCTCTCGGGTCGTTTCCCAAGTGAGGCAGTTTTGGGTTCCACAGGGTTGACCTGAAATAGTACCCCATTCGACCACATAGGGATTAAAAACCTCTGTGATGCTAAAGGAAATCAGTTGTTGGCCTGTACGCTCGAAGTAATCCAAAACCAACTCAATGTCAGTATCTTCATCTACCTTGAATGGGGGGGAACTCGAGACTACCGATCCTGTACTTCCTGCCCAAGCATCTATCAACAAGTCACCACCTACAAATAACCTGGAACCATCATCAGATCTCAAATCAAAGGTGTAATCGGTGTCTTTCTTAAAAGAATAAACCATCTTGTACCTGACCGTAAAAAACTCGGCTTCAAACGTACATCCAAATTGATTGGGTGTAAACTGAGGACGATCACCCCCCCCAAAATTCTGGGTGAAGTTTGCTGCCTCCACATGTTGACCCAAATAGTCATTGGTGTTAAAATTCCTAATATTCCGGTATATGTGCCCGATCCATTCGTTAATACCAAACTCGTTCTCATCGAATTCCACTCCGATTGTATTCCTCTCGATACCGATCACATTGGACACGAAAAGAACGGTTTGTAAACTACCATCAGGCTGTAGAACCTGATCTTGAGCCACTCTCCGAAAATACCGAATTCCTGTCCACTTATCGGTATCCATATTAAACGGTGGGATATCGTAGTCCCAGGAAGTTGCACCTGGTATATTCACCCAATTTGCGGTAGACCCAGTGGTCAGAGAATACTGCCACTGATAATCCGTCAAAACACCATTACTTGAAATGGCAGGTGCAAAAATGCCATCGAAAGGGGCTGGATTTGGATTAGCCGAGCAATAAGATACAAAGTTTCTTCTAGATCCTCTAACTTTAATTTCACCTCCGCCTTGGTATTTTTGGAAATCAAAGCTCAACTCACTTTTGCCCCGCATCTCATAATAGGTAAGGTCAAACCAAACCTCTTCTCCCCCGTTGAACTCCACTAGGTAGCTCCTGATATTTTCCGAGTAGACGAAGTTGTTCAACCCATCAAAAAAGGGGCTTTCCATATTTGACGTCTTAAAATAATTAATATGCTCCATTTCCCGTTCGGTTCCCAATAAAGGAATCGGTTGCCCGTTGGATCGAACCCGGAGATAACTGCCGTCATCACTACCTACCTGAATCTGATAAATCCCTGCCTCAGGTATAGTGACCTTAGATCTCATAATAACACCAAAAAACTGATGCTCAACCTGGCAGCCATCACTGTTCGATCCGTCTTGTGTCGTGCTTGTAGAAAAAAAACTCCCCTCATCCGCTCCAGATTGAGCTACCAAAGGATCATTAAAATGAGTATAGAAATTTATACCACTGGCAAAATTCCCCTCTTCTGCAGAAACGGGCAAGAAGGCCTCATTTCTTTGTAGAAACCCCTTAAATTGCCTGTTTCCGTTGGAATTTCCCCCAAAATTAAAATTGGTATCATTCAAAACCCCGTTTACACGGATTCCTGGTACAAAAGAACTACTCAGCTGGAAAACCGCTCCTACCCAAACACCCTCTCCGCGGAAAAGATCTTGATTCGAAAAATAATCCTCTGGTAAACCGACCGCTGGCGTACAATCCAACTGCGCAAACAACTCATGGGATACAAGTACCGATAGCACTAGCACCCAAACTATCCCTAATCTCCTGCTCTTTTTATACATAATTGCCACAATCTAAAGTTTAAAAAATTTCAAATACATTTTAGCTGTTACAAACGCCGAAATTATACTTTGGAAACGCAAGAACCAAAAAATCAAGCGATTATTTACCAATTCCTTCCCAATCTGCCGCCTAATTCGCTTCCCTTCGTTCACCATCTGGTATTTCTTTCTTCTATCCAGTCCCTCACAGCCATAAACTGCTGCCATTTTGGGTACCTCGTAAAGTCCTCCACCCTTTGGGCTTCCCGGAAAAACCGGTTGGCCTGCTGGTAATCACCTCTGAGGAATAATCTGAAAGCATGTCTTACCGCTACTTTCGCCCTAGTTGACTCCAACTCTTGCTCTATTTCCTCTTCGTGGCTTTGGTCTGCTTGAAACCCTAAACTGTCCGAACTCACTTTGATGCTCTGAAAGCTTATGGGGCTCTTAAGCACCAATCCCTCCAATGATGTACACCTACTTAGTGCCACATATACCTGCCCTGCCTCAAAAGACTTGCCAATATCAACGATGCACCTGTCAAAAGTTAGCCCCTGGCTTTTATGTACGGTTATGGCCCAAGCCAACTTAAGCGGAAACTGCACAAAGGAACCTACCACTTCCGATTCTACCCGCTGGCTCTCTTCGCTATAGGTATATTCCACATTTTCCCAAACCTCGCGCTGAACCTCAAAGAGCTCGCCTTTATCGTTTTCTACCAGAATTGAATCAGTATCTAGCCGAACTACCTTACCTATCATTCCATTGTAGAAGCGACGTTCGGTATTATTTCTTAGAAATATCACCTGCGCCCCCACCTTAAAGGAAAGATCGATCGGTTCAAAGGGTGCCATGGAAACAGGGTAGTCTCCTTTAATTTCAGCCTTATACGAAACCTCATCTGCCTCCAATTCCAACAACTTCCGCGTATTGATTTCCTGAATGGTAGTGTTGTGGGTACCAAGCAAGATATAACCTTCATCCAACAAATCAAAATGGTATCTATTGGAAGTCTCATTTAGAACCTCCAAATCGGATAAAGTATGTCGACTTTCCCGAATGCGATTCAGTAGATCCTTAAATATAAGGTCTTTCTGACGATAAATTTTAGTTAATTCTATACTTAATGGGTGTAATTGTTGAAACGAAATCGAACTAAAAAAAAACCTGCTACCATAAAAAGACTTCAGCAGGTCCCATTCGGGATTTTTAACTACCGGTGGTAGCTGAAAAACATCTCCTATCATAATCAGCTGCACCCCTCCAAACGGAAGGTGGAGCTTCTTTCTATACACCCGTAGAATCCGATCTATGACGTCCATCAACTCGACCCTTACCATGGAAACTTCATCGATCACAAGGGTATCCATATTTCTGACAACCGACAAACGGGAATCTGTCAGTCTAAAGGTAGAAAAAATGGATTCCTTTTTTCCTTTTGAGTATGGTTCGAGTCTTGGATCGCCGGGCAAAAACAGCTGTCTTGGATCTATCCGGAAAAACGAATGGATGGTCCGTCCCTTCGCATTGATGGCCGCTACTCCGGTAGGGGCTACCACCACCACGTTTTTGTGGATGTTCAACCGGCGGTAGGTGTGAAGAAAGGTTGTCTTTCCCGTACCTGCCCTCCCTGTTAAAAACAACGACTTGTCTGAATAAAGGGCTATCTCAAGGGCCTTTATAAAGGGCTCGTTTTCGGTATCGAGTCCATGCTGCCTAAATGTATCAAAAAAAAATTCCTTTAAAAACGACATGAGCCCAGCTAGTTAAACAAGTACCTTGTGCCGAAAATGGTCGACAAACGGATTATTTCCAGTCAAAATAACGATATTTTTCCGAATGTTAACACCTGATAACGGGTCGATATCAAATTATTTAGCCCTTCTTCAACTATTTTATCACAGCCGCATTGCTGCGAAAAGCCTAAAGCGGTATGTCCGGCAATCAATCCCCATCAAATATTCGGAGTTTTCCCGCGATATCCCATAAGGCTATGCCAATACTTACCGAAATATTAAACGAATGCTTGGTGCCGAGCTGGGGGATTTCGACCACTTGATCGACTTCGGCCACTACTTTTTCGTCTACCCCGAAGACCTCGTTACCAAATAACAATGCATAGGTAGTTCCCGGCTGCGGCTGAAAGTGATGGAGGGCAACGCTTTGGGAAGCCTGTTCCAATGCCACGGTTTGGACGCCCTCATTTTTTAGCTTTCTCAGCAGCTCCAAGGTGTCGGAAACATATTCCCAATCCACCGACTCAGTGGCACCTAAGGCGGTTTTCTGAATTTCCCGGTGGGGTGGCTTGCCGGTAATGCCACAGAGGTATATCTTTTGGATACGGAAGGCATCTCCGGTGCGGAAGGCGGAACCTACATTGTTTAGGCTTCGAACATTATCCAGCACCAGTATCAACGGACTTTTCTCCACAGACTTATACTCCTCCACCGACAGACGGTCCAGCTCGTCCATACTTAACTTTTTCATGTGTCTATAATTGTTTTTCAAAGGTCACAACTTAGTCCCGGTTTATCGGGATGGAATCTCGCATGGTTGCCCCGGTAGCTATCGGGGCATCCCAGTGTGTGACGGCTACGTCATGCTCGATTTCATGCGCTCTTCGTTCTTTCCAGACGCAAAGATAGCGGCAGGAACGCAAACTTCGACCTATTCATCTACAAGGATCCGATCCAGGGCCTGTTCCATGGTAAGTGTACCGGCATTTAGGGCCGAAAGATCCTTCATATCAACGGTCAGGTGTACGAACTCCGGCAGTTCGGCGTGGGGGTATCCCCCAAACCGAATGCTGAAAACCAGTTTTTCGTCTTCTCCCAGACTCTTGAGGGTTCGGCCGTAGGTGAGCATATTTGCCTTTAGCCCCGCTATAAACTGAGGATATTCCTCCTTTAGCTTTTCCGAATCCGGCTCTTGGCTTCCAGCACTACCCATTCGCTCCCGCATGATAAAGCTATACGTGCTTTCATCCGGTCTCGTAAGCATATTGAGGTGGTAAATCACCCCAAAATCCGGGATGCGGTCGTAGAAGGCAAACCCGGTGTAATAAAATGTCTCCGAAAGATCGGGGCGGTACAACCTATCCAATATATTGGCCAGAAGCTCCAGGTCCTGCTGTTTGGAGTCGTCTCCACCTGCGTAGCGTATTCTCCCGAGCATTTCTTCCCGCGAAATCCTCCCATTTTGGTAGGCGATCACATCGCCAAATATTACTTCGGCTGCAAAACGCTGCATTCTTCCGGCCACATTGGAAGCTTGAAACTGCGGCACGAAGCGACCTCCGGAGATAAAGGGCGAGCGTTCTTCCACGATTTTGATTCGGTCCTCGGAACCCAATTGGGTGATAAGATGGGCATAGTCCAGGAAATACTCCGCAACAAGCTCCTTGGAGCGCAAGGTTCGCGCCTGCTCCACACTATCACGGTCCAATGGGCTGCCCGGGCGGAGAGTAGCTATTCGACCGCTGTCCAGCAGCGAGTGTCCGATTCGAATCCTGGATTGGACGGGGTCTGAAGTGGCTGAAAATGTTCTCGGGTTACTGCCGGGCATAAATCGGATATTGGGTGCCACCGAAACAGAAGCATGGGCGGGCAGCGTCATCATTACCCCATAGCCACTGAGGTACTGGGCTTGCCTTCGATCGTCCCTCCGGCTCACCAGAAATGCCTGGTCGGGCTCAAACAAGCTGTTTAGAATCGCTGCGGCTACCTTCAGGTCGCGCTGCATTCGTTCACGGTCGATCTTCTGGCCCATGGCGAACTGACTGGTACAGAAAAGGACGACTAAAAGATATGTAAGGCTGCTCGATTTCAATTTCATGGTTGCTTGGGTTTAGCGGTGTCTGATTCGGCCAGCAAGAATATCAGGAGGTCACTGATTTCTTGCTGTCGTTGTTCATTTTCGTATTGTATCCCATTAAGTCTCTCCAAGAGAAAAACTAGGTCTTCCTCTCGAAGGAGTTGGAGGGTTTGGGAGAAATCCTGCAAGAGGACTTCGGTATACTCCTTTTGCGCTAGCGCTACCTCTTCCCAGTAGGTGGCAAGTTGGAGGGCTTGTTCTTCACGGACGGCCAGGAAATAGGCATCCATGCGCATCTCCATCTCCGGTCCGATCTGATTAATCCAGTCCTCCTTTGCGAGCTGAAACCGCTTGTCCAGTTCCCGATCCAAGGTCTGCTGGACATGGTTCATCCCTGAATCAACAGAAGAGTTTGCCGAGGTAGGCGGTGGAATATTCCCACTGTCCTCCACTCCCTCGCTGGTAGCGGCTATCTGAAAGGTTGGCGGTATCTGAACGTTTCCAAAACCCACAGAAAGCCCGTCGGTGCTCCAACGAATGTGGAGCTCGGTTGCCCTGGCCGCCACCATCAGGCATACCAAGGCAATCACCATCGTAGCGGCGTATTGCATGGCTTTTGGGAATGTGGGAAACAGGATGCTGGTGCCCTTTCGACGTTCCGGCATTGAAAGCGGCGGAGGGGTTTTGTCTCCCAGCGTATTCAACTTCCGTCGCAGGGAAGCGAATTGCTCCAGCTCCAGCCTTGCGGTGGGGTTGTTGCTAAGGTACTGCATTACCCGACGGTGAGTCTCGGGATCCAGTTCACCATACAAATAACCCATCCAGGTAGTTTCATCAGGGGTAAAGTCCATAGGCGGTCTCATTGCGGGTGGTAAGTATAGCCACTCAGTGATTCTTTTAGATGTTTGAATGCGTAGTAAAGCCGGGATTTGGCGGTATTTTCGGAAATACCCAGGGATTCGGCGATTTCCCTGAATTTAAGCCCCTCGAATTCCTTCATGATAAGCACCTCCCGCTGCACCTCCGGCAAGCGTAGGATGGCCTTTTCTAAACGGTCGGTAGCTTCTTGCTCGATCATGCGCTGCTCCGGATTGGAGCTGCTACAGGCAAAGTCTTCCGGATTGGCGGGTGCCGTACTGGAAAGAGCCGAAAGTGAAGGGTTTCTACCTCTGCGCTTTTGGCTTCTACAGTTATTGGCCAATATGGTGTACAACCAAGATCGGTATTTCGACGGATCTTTTAACGATTCGATTTTACCGTGTACCGTGATAAATGTAAGCTGCGACACCTCCATGGCCAGGTCGTGATCTCCCAAGAACCTGAGTGCGTAATTATATACGCGTTTGTACCAGTCGTTGATGAGTATATCCTTTGCGAACGAATCACCGGAAATCGCGCGGGTTACTAGGGCAATATGGACGGATGGGCCGGTGTTCATCTGTATTTCTGGTGCCGGTTTTCAAGGTTTGGTTGGTTGTAAGATGCCCCAAGGGTAAAAATAGTTTTATTTGGACCGAAAATTTTTTCGGATACATGGAATTGGCAAAAATCGAACCTCTCCGGCACGCATGGATGGAATGACTCATCGCATCCATTTTTCTTTATGGGATGGATAGAGTAAATTCAGGGTTTCATTTACGATCAAATCGGATTTATGGCTAAAGCAGCAGTAAAAGAGACGCCGCTCATGAAGCAGTACAACGCCATCAAGGCCAAGCACCCCGGTGCTTTGTTGCTGTTTCGGGTGGGAGATTTTTACGAAACCTTCGGAGAGGATGCGGTAAAGGCCAGTAAAATATTGGACATCGTACTGACCAAACGGGCAAACGGAGCCGCCTCCCATATTGAGTTGGCCGGCTTTCCGCATCATTCCCTGGACACCTACCTGCCCAAACTGATCCGCGCGGGCAACCGCGTAGCCATCTGCGATCAACTGGAGGATCCCAAGGAAGTAAAGGGCATTGTAAAGCGGGGCGTGACCGAGCTGGTGACTCCGGGACTTTCCTTTAACGACAACGTGCTGGACAAGCGACGGAACAATTTTCTGGCTTCCATCTATTTTGACAGGGAAGAACTCGGGGTAGCGTTTTTGGACCTTTCCACCGGTGAGTTCATGGCCGCACAAGGGCAACCAGCCTACATAGAGAAGTTGCTGCAAAGCTTTAGCCCCTCTGAGGTGATCTACTCCAAGGCCGCCAAGGCCCGCGCAACTGAGTTTTTGAAAAGTGACTACACTACCTTCCATTGCGAGGATTGGGTGTTTCAATACGATTATACCTACGAACGCCTTACCCAGCATTTTCAGACCAACTCTCTGAAGGGCTTTGGTATCGAAAACCTGCCCCAGGGGATCGTAGCGGCTGGGGCTATCCTGTATTACTTGGAGGAAACCGAACATAAGGAGGTCAAACACATTGCCTCCATTTCCCGCATCGCAGAGGAGAAATATGTGTGGCTGGACAAGTTTACCATCCGCAACCTGGAGTTGATCCACCCGCAACAAGAGGGCGGTGTGCCGCTAATTCAGATTTTGGATCACACCCATACCCCCATGGGCAGCCGGATGATGAAAAAATGGATGGTGCTCCCCCTGAAGGAGAAGGAACCTATCGTAGAGCGACAGCGAATGGTGGAGCATTTCTTTGAAAATCCCCCTTTCCGCGAGGAAATCGTTTCCCACCTCAAGCATATCGGCGACCTGGAGCGCCTGATCTCCAAGGTGGCGGTGGGGCGCATCAACCCGCGGGAGATGAACCAGCTCAAAAAGGCCCTAAAGTGTACCCTACCCATCAAGACCTTGCTCAGCTCGGAGAGCAACAGCTCCCTGAAGAAGCTGGCGGATCAGCTCAATTCCTGTGAGTTTTTACTGGAAAAAATCGACCGGGAACTGATGGAAGATGCGCCCATGCTGACGCATCAGGGAGGCATCATCAAGAACGGCGTGGACACCGATTTGGACGAATACCGAAAGCTTGCCAATTCGGGCAAGGACTACCTGGTACAACTTCAGCAGCGGGAAGTACAGAAAACCGGCATCAGCTCTCTGAAAGTAGCCTACAACAAGGTCTTTGGTTACTACCTGGAAGTGAGCAATACCCATAAGGACAAGGTGCCCCAGGAGTGGATACGCAAACAAACCCTGGTAAATGCCGAGCGCTACATCACCGAGGAGCTCAAGGTGTATGAGGAGAAAATTCTCCATGCAGAGGAGCGGCTGATCGCCCTGGAGCAAAAATACTTCAACCTCCTGGTGCAGGATGCCAGCGACTACGTGTCCAGCATACAGCAAAATGCCCGGATATTGGCCACCTTAGATGTTTTGATATCCTTTGCGCAGGTGGCATCGGAAAACAACTATTGCCTGCCCAAGATGGCAGATACCGAATCCATCGAGATCAAGGATGGGCGGCATCCGGTGATCGAAAAACAACTACCGATCGGCGAAGCCTATGTTCCCAACGATATCTTTCTGGACAACGCCACCCAGCAGATCATCATCATCACCGGCCCCAACATGGCGGGTAAGTCCGCCTTGCTGCGGCAGACTGCTTTGATCGTGCTTATGGCGCAGATGGGAAGCTTTGTGCCGGCCTCCTATGCGCGGCTAGGTATCATCGACAAGGTGTTCACCCGCGTCGGAGCCTCGGACAATCTCTCCAAGGGGGAGTCTACCTTTATGGTGGAGATGACCGAGACAGCTAGCATTCTCAACAACCTAAGTGACCGCAGCCTAGTGCTTATGGACGAAATCGGTCGGGGTACCTCTACTTATGACGGGATATCCATCGCCTGGTCCATCGTGGAGTACCTGCACAATCAGCCTAAGTGCCGGGCCAAGACGCTTTTTGCCACCCACTACCACGAGCTGAACCAGTTGGCAGAGGACTTTCCGAAGGTCAAAAACTTCAATGTATCTGTAAAGGAGCTGGGCAACAAGGTGATCTTTATGCGCAAATTGGAAAAGGGAGGGAGTGAACACAGTTTTGGGATTCATGTGGCCCAGATGGCCGGCATGCCCAATCCGGTGGTGCTGCGTGCCGCTGAGATCATGAAGCACTTGGAGAAGGACAAGGACCTTAAAGGACAGCGCGACAGGATCAAGGATATGCCCAAAAACAACTACCAGCTGAGCCTGTTTGAGATGGACCCCAAGTTCAAGGCGGCAAAGGAGATGCTGGATGCCATCGATATCAACACCATTTCGCCCGTAGAGGCGCTACTAAAGCTGAACGAAATAAAGAAGACCCTTGCCTAGCGGTATTTTTCCGCCTAAAAATCAAATAGGTACTTACGGGGGCAGTGGACAACCACAAATATTTGCATGGAATTATTGCCTTTTATAAAAAAGCAGGTAAATTTGCATTCACATTAAGGATACATCGGACGGTTGTCTTCTTTACATTACAAAAGCGAAAGTAGCTCAGTTGGTAGAGCACGACCTTGCCAAGGTCGGGGTCGCGAGTTCGAATCTCGTCTTTCGCTCTGCTAAAGCCCTCTACCAAGGGCTTTATTCTTTATGGGCCCTTTGAATTGAAGGGATACATAAAGGAAATATGCCGGGATGGTGGAATTGGTAGACACGCAAGACTTAAAATCTTGTGACCGTTTGGTCGTGCGGGTTCAAGTCCCGCTCCTGGTACATGCAAGCATGCCAAATGTAAAGCTTCCTCGAAAAGGGAAGCTTTTTTTATGCCTTGGGCTAAAAACATTCTTTTGCCTATATTGTAGCTTCGCTAAGCCTTTGAAGTATTCAGTTGATACTTATCCATGAATGGTTTCCAAAGCCTTATGCTTTACAGGTGGGTAGTACCAAGGACTTTTGTTCCATGATGCTTGGATGCCCCACAAGCAACTGGGATTTTTCAACCAACCAAATCAACTGAAGAACAAGACGGCACGAAAAAGAAAAATTGAAATGAAAACACCCAAAGCAATTGCTACCCTAACACTTATCCTATTCTGCCTAGGGCTAGCCCACAGCCAGCAAACACCGGAGAAC
Source organism: Lunatimonas lonarensis (assembly GCF_000390185.1). Classification (GTDB taxonomy): domain Bacteria; phylum Bacteroidota; class Bacteroidia; order Cytophagales; family Cyclobacteriaceae; genus Lunatimonas; species Lunatimonas lonarensis. Next base: position 65,718 of record NZ_AQHR01000015.1, read on the forward strand.
TATCCAACCTTCTCCAATGCGGTGTACCAGGGCAATGATAACGTGTATAACGACTATCCCTTGGCGGATGGCGAGTTTTACAACCCCATTTTGCAGGGCTGTTATCCGGATCCTTCCATTACCCGAAAAGGAGATGACTACTACATGGTTACCTCATCCTTTGCGATGTTTCCGGGCGTTCCGATTTTTCATTCCAATGACTTGGTGAATTGGACCCAACTAGGACATGTATTGGACCGAAAATCCCAATTGAAAGTAGCCGATACGGGGATCAGTGCGGGTATCTATGCACCAGATATAATCTACAATCCCCACAACGACACGTTTTATATGATCACGACCCAATTCGCCGGAGGAATAGGCAATATGGTGGTGAAAACCAGCGATCCACGGGAGGGATGGAGTGATCCGATCAAGTTGGCCTTTGCGGGGATCGATCCGGCATTGTTTTTTGATGATGACGGAAAAGCCTATGTGATACACAACGATGCTCCGGAGAAAGCGCTTTACGAAGGGCATCGGGTAATCAAACTATGGGAATACGATGTCAGCGCAGACCAAGTGATCAAGGGAACCGACCAAGTGATTGTGGATGGAGGTGTCGACATTAGCCAAAAACCCATCTGGATAGAGGCCCCGCATATCTACAAAAAAAATGGGCGCTACTACCTGATGTGTGCCGAAGGAGGAACCGGATCGTGGCACAGCGAAGTGATCTTTGTAAGCGACAAGCCAACCGGTCCCTACGTGCCGGCAGACAACAACCCCATCCTTACCCAGCGATACTTCGCAAAGGACCGAAAAAATAAAGTGGATTGGGCCGGACATGCGGATCTGGTGCTGGGCCCGGATGACAGGTATTATGGCGTCTTTCTGGGTATTCGCCCCAATGAAGTGGATCGGGTAAACACGGGTCGCGAAACGTTCATCTTGCCTGTAGACTGGACCGGAGCGTTTCCGGTTTTTGAAAATGGCCTGATCCCCATCAGCCCCAAACTCAAAGTGCCCGCAGGTGTACAGAACAAAACCGGGCAAGAAGGTTACTTTCCGAATGGCAACTTTACCTACACGGAAACATTTCAATCCGAAATGCTGGACTACCGCTGGATCGGATTGCGAGGGCCGCGGGAAGATTTTATCGCCACCAGCCAAAAGGGGTTGGAAATACGTCCTTTTGCGGTCAACATCAAAGAGGTAAAACCAATTTCATCGCTCTTTTACCGGCAGCAGCACAAAAAATTCAGCTTTACGGCGACCATGGACTATTCACCCTCCTCGGAAAAGGATCTGGCGGGTATAACCTGTCTGCAAAGCGAGAAATTCCATTATGTTTTTGGAATTACCAGGAAAGGCGATGAGCAGTATTTGGTACTGGAGCGGACGGAAAACGGTGTCTCTACGTTGGTAGGCAGCGACAAGCTTACGGCAAATGGGCCGGTACAGCTTCGGGTAGAAGCGAAAGGCGATGCTTACCGTTTCAGCTATGCGACAAAAGGGGGTGATTTTCAGAATTTGGGCGGAGGCGTTTCAGGGGACATCCTTTCCACCAATGTGGCGGGAGGATTCACCGGAACCCTGATTGGGCTCTACGCCACCACTGCCAACGACGTAAAGCCTGAGTGATTGAGTGAAAAGATAACCGCAGAGAGTGCCAAGAAGGCGCAAAGAGCACGAAAAGAATAGGCCAACTCGTTTCGCAGGTTGGGACGTGGTTAATTCCTGCTCTGACGAAATTCCAGCAATAGATTTTGATAATTTTTTTCCTTTAGTTACCAGAATTGAATCAATGAGATTTCCAATTTTCAGGGATCAAGGTTTGTATAGAGTAGGAGGTACCAATCTTGTGTATGAAATTGAGATTAGTATTTCTGACTTTACTGGAAAGGGAATTATCTATTGCTTTGGAGTCATTCCCAACGATTTATCTCAAAATGAAATTAATATTCAAGTTTATGAAAATTAAGATTTTGCTCCCATTTTTCTTTCTGGCAATCGGTCAAGTAAAATACGTTATTCCCAAATAGTCATTAGTACCGCCTGGTAACAAAGACACCTATATCCGCCCGAATCGCTGCCATTTCGGTCGTTGCTGAGCAAGAAATTCAAGCAGAGGCGCAAAGGAAAAAAAGCGGTAAATTCATCTCCCTCGTTACAAGAATCAATCAAAAATACCGGTAGCAACGGCTTCCAATCATGCCAGGGGCGTTAGCCCTGAGATCTTAGTAGAAAATACAAAGTCGAATGCAACCTCAAAGGGGCGGAGCCCTGACATCTTCATACGGTGTCCTCTAAGATAATCCTGGATATAGCTGCCCCAACATTGTGTTCGTTGCGGGAAATAATTCCCTGGATTTCCTACCCTCTTCGTATTTGATAAATGGGTCGCATTCGGGGGGTGTAATTGAAATTGCCTTTTGGCACTTGGACTTTGTATGTCATTTGCTGGTTTGGATTTTCCAATACCGAATTTTTTTCTTTCACCTTGTAGCATTTTGCCTATTGATTACGTCTCGAGGTAAGAAAGTATAAAACTAATTTGTATAATTGGATCACTAGCTTAGGTGGTGTTAAATTGTTTTAACTTTGTTAAAGTTTTTACTATATAACAAGGTTTTAAGTAAATTACTTTAATATGGAGACGCTAAAGATTTTTAAAATTGAATGGATGGTTTGGATGGGCATGGTTTTTCTCTTACCGATTCTTGGGGGATGCCAAGATAACGATGAACCACCAGTCTTTCAGGCCGAAGGATACATCATTGGCCACCATCCTTGCGTTGGCGATGCTACAATAGTGACAAGTAAAGGAGAGGGCAAAGGATATCTGGTAGTAACCATAGGCGCAAACCCCGATACCTTGATGCTGTTTGGGGTACCAGCCGACATGTTTGATGTTCCACTGGAATGGCACAGTTTTTTGCCAGAAGAGAGTCGTGACATGTTCAAAATGAAATTTTCCTATCAGATATCGGAGGAAGACATCGGTTCACGATACCATTGTATTGGTTATTTTCCAGGGCATATATTGCGCTATCTGGATCCAGAATATATAGTCTTGAAGGCAGAAAAAATATAATCATAAAACAATAATCTAAAATGAAAATGAAGAACTTTGTCATACCCGTCCTGTTTTTGTTGCTTGTTCTTGGGATCATTTTCTCATTTTCCGTTCTTAATAAAGAACAAAATTATTACTATGCCTTTGAAGAGAAAATACCGCTTTACACCGTTGAAAACCACTATGTACTCAGGTATGATACAATACCGGCAAAAGAGGCGGAATCATTAAAACTTAAAGGAATTTCTCCTGAAATTTCCCTTTCTTGGAAGGATGAAAAGACTGCTATTGTGGATTTAACCACTAAAAGAGCTTCAGTTGACATAATCGACTATCTTAAGCGTTTTGAAAACGTGTATTCCATCCAACCTTTGTTTAAACTCAAAGAAGGTTTGGAAATGCCTGTTACGGATGAATTGGTAATAGGATTTTCACAAATCAATGAGGAAGAGATCAGAGATTTACATAAGCTTTTAAAGATAACAATATTGGAAACCAATAGCGTTTTCAAGCATTTGAGAGTACTAAGGGGAGCTGATGCACTCAAATTGCTAACCAACATCAGGAAAAAAGGGAGAGAACTGTAACCAGATGCATAGAGTGACTAGGATGTTCAAAGTCTGGCTTAGAGGCACTCACCATTCGGTAATGAATCTTCAACCTTATATCAACGAGTACACCGACCGGTTCAGCCGTCACAAAATGAAAGAAGGAATTTTTAAGAATCTAATGAAAAGGATGATGGCAAATCCGCCTTATCCATATAAATAATTTAATTACTAATTGACTAATTCAATTAAATAATATTAAAATGAATACTTTGTCGATTTCAAATACAAAAATTCAGTTTCTATTGTTCACACTGGTCTGTTTTTGCAGCAAAGGTTGTTTGGAAAGAGGATCTGAAGAAGTCTGTATTCAAGGTAGATATGCAGGGACATATTGCGACGGTATGGTCGTTGAGATTTTGGGAGAAAGTGATATTGCAAAGCATTGGGAGGGAATGTTCAATTCCAAGAAATATGCCAATTCCGTTGTTGCTAGCATAGATACGATTTTTCTCTCCCAGTTGCCTGATAGGAGGGAGCTTGAGGAGTTTATTTTAGCGGGAAATATTTTCTATTTTCAATACAGAATGGGGGGATATCCCCGAAAAGAGTTCAGCATTTGCGAACCATCTCCTTTTATTACCATTTTAAATATCACCAAAACCAGGTGCCATGAAGATTCCGAAATGTAAATTAATATTTGTTGAAATAATTATCCTTTTAATTGTTTTTTCTATACCATCTTTGGGTCAAATTAACAGTCAAATATAGCTTTCTGAGTCAATTTCTCCCTTGGAAATTAAAGGCGTGGATGTTGAGAGTATTCCAAGATATACCCTTCCCAAAATCAACATAGATGAATTTCTCATGGAAGATTTAGATGACGAAAGTTTGACTAAACCATTCAGGTTTGGGAAGGCGATTGATGTTGATATTGATTTCTTCAAGGCATCGAGAAAAATAGAGAGACAAGATTCAACATTATATTATTATGGAATAAGAGAGCTTTAAAGTTTTTTCTATGATAAATAAGGTTTTAAGTAAATTAGATTAAGATGGAGACGCTAAGGATTTTTAGAATCAAATGGAGTGTTATTTTGAGCATGGTTTTCATCTTGCCGATACTTGGGGGGTGCCAGGATGATGGTTTGCCGAATCAAGTAAGAACTTTAGATGACGCATATGCCGTCCTTGTGGGGGAATGGGATTGGGTTAAATCTCTTCTTGTTAATCGTCGTCAAGGTGGCGTCTTGATCGAGACTCCGGAATCGGAGGGGAAAAACAAACAATTTGTTTTTGGCAGGGATGGGACCATGCGGATCATCGAAAACGGTATGGTGGTGCGGGACTCGGAATTCTATATGGAAGCCTATGAAAACTCTTTTGGCTTAAAGGTAGTCGAGACCGGTGCTAGGTTAGTTGTGTCATTTAAAGCAGATACCCTAATAGTGTCCAATCCGGTGTTTGGCGACGCAAACTACTTTATCCGGAAATAGTTAAGATAAACAATCCATTTACTATCTATTTTGGCATTATGCTGTCTTTTCGGATTTGGGTTGGCGCAAGGCAGGTGTGCAAGCAATCTAAATTTGGAGCATATCCTAAAGTATAATCCGTCCCTTTACCAAGGTATCCTAGGGATGGAGGAACATTTTAACCACTTTCTTGAAGAACTGGACGAGAATATTACTCGCAGCGTTCGAGCTGTTAAATGCATTACTGTAAAGATCCATATATTGCACAATGGCGTAGCTACCTATCGGAAGCGGGCTTAATGTAAATATGGATTAGATAGAATCGCAAATCGATGTGTTGAATGAGGATTTTAGGCGAATGAATAATGATGCCGTGAATACTCCCGTCTTATTTCAGACAGTAGCAGCTATCAACTGGACATCCGCCACCTCACACCGGGCATCTACGTCGTACACCTCGAGCACCGTAACGGCACAGTAGTGCGGCAGCTTAGGGTGGAGTAAATAGCGTCCCTAAAGCCAGTACCAAAGAGAGCCATGCTACGGTATTCAATAAGACGACCAGTTACCGAACACGCCTAAATCCGCCAGATCCGCTGCCATTTCGGTCGCTAGGGAACAAAAGGTTCTCGCAGAGGCGCAAAGACGCAAAGAAAATAAGGCTGAATTCGGTTCCGTCATTTCAAGTAGCAATCAAAAATACCTGTAGCAAAGGCTTCTATTCACGCCAGGGGCGTTAGCCCTGAGATCTTAGTAGAAAATACCAAGCCGAATGCAACCTCAAAGGGGCGGAGCCCTGTCATCTTCATACGGTGTCCTCTATGATAATCCAGGATATCGCTGCCCCACCATTGCGTTCGTTGCGGGAAATAATTCCCTGGATTTCCTACCCTCTTCGTATTTGATAAAATGGGTCGCATTCGGGGGGTATAATTGCAATTAGCCTTTTGGCAACTGCACTTGGACTTTGTATGTCATTTGCTGGTTTGGGTTTTCCAATACCGAACTTTTTCAGGCCACTTTGTAGCGTTTAGCTAAAACGCTGCGTCTAGTGGTAAAAATGACTGAAAAATTATTTGTATTTTATATATAAAAGTTTTATCTTAAATGCTTTAAATGTCATTATACTTTGCTTAAACCATTGGGATTTGTTTTAATGTTTTACTTATGAAAGAAGTATTTATTTTGAAAGGAACGTGGATGGTTTTGGTGGGGATTGTGATTTTTATTTCAATGACGATGGGGTGTGCTGAAAGTGATCCCACACCCAACAATCCAATTAACATAAGGTTTCAGCTTTTAAATGAAAATGGAGACCCATCAATTATGTTTAAGGAGGGAGAGAATTTTAGATTTAGCTTTATCCTATCCAATTTTAGTGAAGATTACGTAAGATTTTCACCTTCCTTTATTGATGACGATTTCTTTATGGTGTACCGTTTGGAGGATTTAGGAAACTATATTCCCATTTCCAAACCCTACCATAATATATTCTGTGAATTTTCACTAAACCAATTTTTAATTTCACCTAAAGGCGAATTTCGGTTTGAAATACCATGGAGTCCTGAAGAAAATTTTTGCTGCCCCCCATTTTGTAAGACATCTAATAACCTCCCACTTCCTGTTGGAATTTACAAAACGTCAATAAATCAGACCATCGAATTTACAATAGAGGAAAAGGTAATATTCCTGAACTATGATCATTTAATTGAATTTGAAATATTTTAATAGTTAGTATTATGAAGGGACTTCCACTTGTATTAATAGTTTTGTTTTACTTTAACAACGCCTATTCCCAGATTCCTACATTAAGTTTTTTTAATGGTGACGCTTCTATCCCAACGAGAACAGTTTTCGATGCACCTGTAGTTCGGATGCCTAAAGTAGATTTGGAAAAACTCAAACGGGAAGATCTGGAGGAAGCAAAAATGGGAATTCCTCCGAGATTCGGTAAGGATATCGATGTTGATTTCACTTTGGAAAATTCGGGCAGATGGGAAAAGGTTAAGGGAGGCAATGTATGGAAGCTTGAAGTGTATTCTGAAAACTCCCATTCTATTAATATGATATTTAACGATTTCTTTTTGGCCGAAGGATCAGAATTAATAATTTATAATAAAGAAATGAATATGATGGCTGGGCCAATAACCTCTTTTTCTAACAATAAGTCTAGAAAATTTTCAACAGACATTATTATCGGACAATCTGTTATTTTAGAATTTTGAATTAGGCATTTAATAAATAAAGGCTTTGTAGGGGTAGGG
>NZ_AQHR01000016.1 GCF_000390185.1 Lunatimonas lonarensis
GTTGTTGAGATTGCTTCGTCGCGCGCTCCTCGCAATGACGAGGCCGGTTTTCGTACGTCATTGGGATGCTTGGAGAGACCCGATGATCGTTGATTACGTATTCTGTTATTTCTTTTTGTTTGTTGGAGCACGAAGCGCATTCAAGCCGAAGCAATCTTATTGTCGTGGAGGAGATTACTTCGTCGTCCCTCCTCGCAATGACGACGTTAGTTATTGAAATTGATTCTTCGCTCACTCCTAGCAATGATGAGGACATTTACCAATCCCGGCATATCTGCTCATAAAGGTCCTTCCATTCAGGGTTAAAGTCGTTTACAAGCTCTATTTTCTTCCTTCTACTTCCCGCTTTTAGTTGTTTTTCACGATCAATAGCTTCTTCAATCGAATGAAATATTTCGTAATAAACTAACTTGGTTAAATTATACCTTGCTGTAAAGGACGTCTTGTGGACCCCGGTTTTATGTTCATATACTCTTTTTATCAGATTTGAGGCTACACCGACGTAAAGTGTGGTGTTGTGGGTGTTTGTCATAAAGTATATGCAGCCTCCTTTTTCCATAAGCCGTTATTTCGCCTCCGTCATTGCGAGGCTTGGAGAGACCCGATGATGGTTTATT
>NZ_AQHR01000017.1 GCF_000390185.1 Lunatimonas lonarensis
AACAATTTTTCCGCCAACGCAAGAAAGAATACCAAGTTTTTATCAAATAAAACCTGAATCCTCTGATGATCAGATCAAAAAAATTCAATACTTGAAACCTGGAATAACGCGATCACGCTTCTTCCCCAACTTGTAATTCAAAAACGTGTACCGAATGGACAACTCATGTGCCCCACCAGCATTTCGCAACCCCAGTTTGGATATCGTAAAATCGTAGCTGTAGCCAATGTCAAGGTCATTCGGCAGGGAAAAACCAAGCAATGCAACAATCGCTTCGTTATTGGGGAGCGCATTTTTGGTTGGGAGTCCCCGGTACCAGAACCCTAAAATAACCGGCTGGAAATAAAACTCCGCCCCCACGTCCAGTTGATCAAAAACACCCTGTCTTTTGTAGTTAAACGCAAACGAAAGGCTCCTCTCCTGCTCAATGTTGTTAAGGTACTCACGAATCATCCCGTCACGAAGGGGAATTTTGTATCCCCCATGAATCGAGTAGCGAATCGGCAGTCGGTTCATATCAATCTCCATAAAAGAAATGTAGGGCTGGGTGAGGTGGTGGGCGGCTATCCCCAACCAAAACCTGGAATCGTAATAATACATGCCCACATTCACATCTCCGTGACTGCGTTGGCTGTCGTCGTTTACCCAAGACGCCGCTTCGTAATCGATCGCTCCTCGGTCAATATTCAACTGGGTTCCCAATATGATCTGCTCTACATTCACATACCGGTTGACAAAACTCGCCTGTGCCCCCATATGCAAGAAACTGCTTTCTCCCAGTTTAAGCCGGTACGAATACAAAACTCCTACCTCCGCATTTTGAAGATCGGAAAAACTATCCCTCGTGGCGTTTGCGATCACACCAATGCCGCTGTTTCGATGATCGATATAGTGATCAAAATAGGCCGACATGGTATAAAATGAATGATCCAGGCTGGGCCATTGGTTCCTGAAGTTTAATCCTACCCGGGTCCATTCCGTACTGCCCGTAAATGCCGGGTTAAGATACAAGGGTGCTGCGTAAAACTGAGAGAACTGCATATCCTGCCCCCGCAATAGGCCAGGGAACTGGATGACAAGGAAAAATACATACATCCACGTCCTCATCGTACCATCAAGAATTTACCGGTTCGCACAATTTCCTCCCCATCCTCCGCTACAAAATTTGCCCTGTAAACGTAGGTGCCGGGTGGCGCATCCTTTCCCTTCACATTCCCATCCCAACCGTCTGTATTCAGGTCTTCCGACCGGAAAAGAAGCTCACCCCACACATTGAATACCAACAGCTCCATGCGGGCAATGCCTTTCGTCTTGGGCCGGAAATGGGTGTTTTGGGCACTGGTTGGTGTGAAGCCTGTAGGAAACATGATTCGATAGGATCTATGGATAGTGATATTCATCTGGGCTACCGATTCGCAGTCGCCCTCACTTCGGATGGTTAATGTAACCAAAAAATCCCCTTTTTGTCCATATACATGCACCGGATTTCTTAATCTACTGGTATTACCGTCCCCAAAATCCCAACTCCATCCCGATATGGCACCTGTAGACCGGTCCCTAAACCAAATGGGTTCCATTGTCAGTACAAACCCATCGTCGTCCGCTATCCGATCCGTTCCGTCGATACCATATTCAAAGGCCGCATCCACGGGCCTTTGTACTACCCGTATCCAAAACTCAAGTCCCTCAGACCAACAGGAGGTGCCCTTCTGTTTAACTGATACCAAATAGACCCCTGCCGTGTACCTAGCAAACATTTCTTCGTTTACAAACACTACTCCATCCGCCGAGACGACCCTATAGTCATAGGATTCTTGGTCATAGTCAGCAATATATTCCCTTATATCTACCGAAGCCTCTGGATGGCAGGCCACTATGGGGGATTCGATTGTCAGTGAAGGAAAAGGAGGCTGATCCACGATGATGGTGCTAGACTTGGCAGGACAACCCAACGCATTGTAAGCCCATACTTCGTACTCGCCGGCGCGTTTTACGACAAACTCGTTCGAACCCGAACTAGCCACCGATTCTCCGAAACGATACCATTCGAATGAAACGTAGTCTTCTGCACCGATTGCGGAGAGGGTAACCTCCTCGCCGGGACAAATACTCCAAGCATCCAAGGGCAGTCCATCAACCAAAATTTCCACGGGCGGTGGAACGCCCTGAATTTCAAACAAAAGACGCTTGGGTTCCGACGTCTTGCCATAGTTGTCCGTAACCGTATAATAAATCTCCACTCCCCTACCCTCGGTACCTTCGAACGGTAAAAATACAAAGCCAGTACCCTTACCATCTACCTGAATGACTCCCTCCGAAACCTCCACCACGGTATGGCGTTGACCACATACGCCCTCGCTGCATAGGTCGTCTTCTTCGTCCGGTATATCCTGGAGGCTACGGTAAAGACGGACACATTGAATCGTTGAGTTTTCGTTGGGAAGGAAAACATCTTCATCGCCAATGGAGTGGGAACTCGCTTGTCCCGCGCATCCAAGAAGGCCTGAAATGTCCGTCGCTTGGGGAACCTGCAGATCATCCTCCGCAGCTACCTCTACCAATAGATTCCTGATTTCGTGAAAATTGGTAAATCCACCTGTGGATGCGGTAAACCCAATCTTGAGATTTGGTGGAGGAGCATACGGGTAGGCAAAATCTTCGAACAGGGTCACCATTCTGGGAGATCCCGCCACGGTCGTTACCTGCATCTCCATGGTCAACAAAAACCCTGTGCCTCCTGTGGCTGGCTTTAATTCTATAAACACCTGTCTGTACCCGACCGCATTGGGGTTGGTCACCCGACCAGCTCCGGAGGCAATACTGAACTGATCCGCAGGGGCAAGATCTCCTCCCTGTCCAACCTTCCGCCCTGCCACAAAAGCATAGCCATTTGAAGCGGGGCCACGAACCACCACCGAATTGGGATGCAGCTGACCAGGCGCACCTGGAAAACCACCAACTTTCCCCTCTGCCTGATTCCCGAAATTTCCCCATAAATCCAGTCCAATCCCCATGTAGGCACCGGACAATCCTCCCCTGGCCGTACCCTGCGCATAGCCCAAGGAACCTCCAAAGGCACCGGGACTGAATGCATTGGTTGCAGCATTGAAGAGAAACATGGTCATTCCATCGGCACCGTTTCCTCCATGCATAAAATACTCGAAACTGGCCTTGATGCCAAAGGATGCCGAAAATGGAATATCTATGTAAACGTAGCCATTTTGATTTTCAACTGCCTGGGTAAGCTGCAAAACGCCTCCAGCGAGCCGGGCGTTGCCACCCAGTAGAGTTTCATTGCGAAGGGAAGTGGATTGAAAGGACTCACAATAGGGAAAACCCGCCTGTCCGTGGACAAACGTAACCTTAAATAAAATAAGTACTACCCACAGGTAGCCTAACAAATGAACCTGAAGCTTCAAGGTTTAATCGGGAAAATCATTGTGGTACACCAATTGGCAGAAACGCTCCCCCAAAGGCCCTTCAAGTTAGGCAAATAAGTCATAAAACAAAAAAGGCTTCCACTTTATGTTAAGGGAAGCCTTTTTTCAGACAACGAATGGTTATCGAATGATCGTCTGCTTTCGGTCGGGGCCTACGGAAACCATCTTAATGGGCACACCAAGCTCTTCCTCCAAGAAGGTGACATACGCTTTCAGCTCCTCGGGAAACTCCGCATAGGAAGCAACCGCCGCCAAGCTGGTATGCCAGCCCTTCATGGTTTTGTAAACAGGCTCTACCTCTGTAGAATCCGAATCAAATGAATACCGGTCGATTACCGAACCATCGGCCAACCGATAATGCGTACATACCTTTATCTCTTCAAAGATATTCAATACATCCGCTTTCATCATAAAGAGTTGGGTGACCCCATTGATCATGATGCTGTACTTGAGCGCTGGAAGATCCAGCCAGCCGCACCTTCTTGGGCGCCCGGTAGTGGAACCAAACTCGTTGCCTTCTCTGCGCATGGACTCTCCATCCGCATCAAACAGCTCCGTGGGAAACGGACCACTTCCTACCCGGGTACAGTATGCCTTGAAAATACCAAAAACCTCACCGATCCGGGAAGGAGCTACACCCAATCCGCTGCAGGCTCCGGAGGTCATGGTATTGCTGCTGGTTACAAAGGGGTAACTTCCGAAATCGATATCCAACAACGATCCCTGGGCTCCTTCTGCCAGAATTCTGCTTCCTGCATCCAGTGCGGCATTTACCTCAAACTCACTCTCTACTAGGTTGAGCGATTTGAAAAACTCGATGGCTTCGAAAAAAACGTTCTCCAACGCTGCGAGCTCTGACGTGTCGTAGGCATAATAGGTAAGGATGGACAGGTGCCGTTCTACCAATACGTCGTACCTCTCCCTGAAATCTGGTGACAGCATATCCCCCACCCGCAGGGCAACGCGCCCAATTTTATCTTGGTAGGTAGGCCCGATCCCCTTGAGGGTGGATCCTATCTTTTTATCCCCTTTCGCTTTTTCGTACGCTGCATCCAGCAACTTATGCGTAGGAACGATTATAGTCGCCTTTTTTGAAACGAACAGGTTCTTTGAAAAGTCAATATTGAACTTCTTAAGCCCTTCAATCTCTTTCTTTAATATCACAGGGTCTAGGACTACGCCATTTCCGATGATATTTTTGAGGCTATTTCGAAAAATACCGCTCGGGATCTGATGCAGAACATGCTTGATCCCATCAAATTCCAATGTATGCCCAGCATTTGGACCGCCCTGAAACCTCGCAACCATATGATATTTAGGAGCCAAGTAGTCAACTACTTTGCCCTTTCCTTCATCGCCCCACTGTAGGCCTAAAAGAACGTCCATTTTCATTATAAATAAGCTTGATTCCCTAAGTTGTGTAATGATTTTTTTGAAAGACCCGCAATTACGTCAAAAAAAAACAAGTGACGAGGTTTTTCGAAAGGAATTTGACAAAGACCGTCCTATCCGATTTGGGAGAGTGCTTCCTCTAGGGAATCGTATACGGTAAATATATTGTTGAGCTTCGTTATGATCAGCAGCTTTTTGACATGTTCCGAGGGCGCACTCAAAAACACCTCTCCCCCCACGTTACGCATCTTGGTGAGTATGGTGATCAAAACGCCGATCCCGCTCGAACTGATATACCTTACTTTACTGAGGTCAATCACACAGTTTTTGGCCCCTTCCTCTACCGCATCGGAGACTAACCCCATCAATTTTAGACCGGAATCGTCACCGATAAGGTCACCCGCCAACTGTAGGATAAAATTGTTGTTTTCTAAACGGCTTTCAACATTCACGTTCATGGCTTTTCTTTAAAAGATCTTATGGATTGAGGTTTATATTTGGTAAAAAGGCAAAGGTCTATTTGGCTGGTTGTTTTGGTTTGAATTCACATGCTTCGTCCATGCAATTACCATACAAAATCAGCGAGTGGTGGATGATCGTGAAATTCAGAACCTCCCCAACTGTGTTTTGAATGTTTTGGATCCGGGGATCGCAAAACTCCTTTACCTGATGGCATTCTGTGCAGATCAGGTGATCGTGCTGCTTGTATCCATAGGACTTCTCATACTGTGCGAGGTTTTTGCCAAACTGGTGTTTGGTCACCAGGTCGCATTCCACCAGCAGATCCAAGGTATTGTATACCGTAGCCCTACTTACCCGGTAATTTTTGTTTTTCATGCTGATGTAAAGCGACTCTACATCAAAATGCCCGCTCCGACCATAGATCTCTTCCAAGATAGCATACCGTTCCGGGGTTTTCCTCAGCTTCTTGTTTTCCAGGTAGGCGGTAAATATCTTTTTTACCTTTTCGAACAGACTTTCGTTTAATGCCATCGGCGGGAATCTTTTTTACAAATATACAGCTCAATTCGACAATGCACAGTAAGCGGTGCTTAATCGAAACGGGTCACCTTTAATACTCCACTTACCTTCGAAAGGTTGTTAATCAGCTTGTCAAGGTGGCTTGTGCTATGCACGTAGAGCTTTATGGTACCTTCGAAAATGCCGCTGTCCGAATCAACGGTAATCGACCGCATGTTCACTTTTAGCTCGTTGGATATTACCTTCGTCAAATCACTGATCAACCCGACCCTGTCCGTGCCTACAATTTTCAGTCCTGCCAAGAAGGCAATCTCTTGCTGACTGGTCCAGCGTGCCTTAATCACCCGGTTGCCATGGTTGGAAAGCAACTCCAGGGCGTTGGGGCAGGAGGTTCGGTGAATTTTAATCCCCTCGTTTACCGTTACAAAACCGAAGACGTCATCCCCGGGAATAGGGTTGCAGCATTTGGCCAAAATATAATCGACCACATCCATATCCTCCCCTATCAGCAACTGATCATGCTCAGGACCTTTCAGGCTTTTTAGCTCTTTCGTAAAAGAGGACTCGTCGGTAATCTTACTCATGGACCCCTTTTTGTCCTTTTTGTCCAGCTTAAAGTCCTTAAAGGCTTTGATGGAAGTCGGGTCAATGACCCCCTTTCCAACTTTATAGTAGAACTCAGTAGTGGTTTTGGTCTCGAAAAATGCCCGAAGCTGCTCCACCACAACGGAAGAAAACTCCATTTTCATCTGTTTTAGCTTTCGCTGAACGATCTCCTTGCCGTCTAGTATAAATTGCTTCTTCTCTTCTTTTAGCGCATCCTTTATCTTGGCACGTGCCCGCGAAGTCATTACGTGCTTGAGCCAATCCTCTTTGGGTCGCTGACGCTTCGAAGTGAGAATCTCTACTTGATCCCCATTCTTGAGCACATGCCCGATGGGTACCAACTTTTGGTTTACTTTGGCACCGATACAGGAGCTGCCTACTTCCGAGTGGATCTCAAAGGCAAAATCCAAGGCGGTAGCCCCAAAGGGAAGCACTTTCAAATCCCCTTTGGGAGTAAATACAAAAACTTCATCGCTGAACAGGTTGCCCCGAAAGTCATCCATAAACTCAATGGCAGACCCATCGTTGTTTTCCAGCACTGTCCGAACCTGCGTGATCCAATCGTCCAATCCGACGGCCCCTTTCTCTGGCGAGTTTTCCTTCTCCTTATATTTCCAATGCGCAGCATACCCCCTTTCGGCGATGTCGTCCATCCGTTGTGTCCGTATCTGCACCTCCACCCATTGCCCGGTCTGGCTCATTACGGTGGTATGCAGGGACTCGTATCCATTCGCCCGAGGCGTGCTGATCCAATCCCGAAGCCTATCCGGATTGGGTCGGTAAAAATCCGTTACCACCGAGTATACCTGCCAACAATCCGCCTTCTCATTCTCAAGCTCCGTATCGAGGATTATTCGGATGGCAAAAAGATCATAGACCTCCTCAAAGGGGATGTTCTGACTCTTCATCTTATTATAGATCGAAAAAATAGATTTAGGCCTACCCTTTATGACGAAACTGAAGTTCTGCTGCTTTAGCTCCATCTCAATTGGCGCCACAAAGGTCTTGATAAACTTGTTCCGGGATACCCGGGTTTCTTTGATTTTGTTGACTATAAATTCGTAGGTTTCCTTATCCGTGAACTTAAGGTACAGGTCCTCCAACTCCGTCTTGATGCTATATAACCCCAAGCGATGGGATAGCGGTGCATAGAGGTACTTGGTTTCTGAGGCGATCTTCAACTGTTTATGCCTGGGCATACTTTCGAGCGTCCTCATATTGTTCAGCCGGTCGGCAAGCTTGATAAGTATCACCCGGACGTCGTCCGAAAGGGTGATCAGCATCTTCCGAAAATTCTCTGCCTGCTGCGATGTGCCATACTCGAAGACTCCCGAAATCTTTGTGAGGCCATCGATGATCGAAGCCACCTTATGCCCAAACTCCCGCTCGATGTCCTCCAGCTCCAACTCGGTATCTTCTACCACATCATGCAGAAGAGCGGCAATGATGCTCGTCGTACCCAAACCGATCTCCTCGACACAAATTAGGGCTACTTCCAACGGATGGTAGATGTACGGCTCGCCGGACTTCCTACGCATATCCTTGTGCGCCTCGTTGGAAATGTTGAACGCTTTTTTAATCAGTTTGGCGTCGTTGTCCTTCAACAGGGGCTTGGCAACCCTCAAAATCCGCCTATATCGTTTGAGAATTTCCTTCCGTTCCTCCTCTAAGTCTACCTTAATCATACAACTAAATTACACATTTATGCATCCCAAACCGGATTTGGCTTCAATAATTTTATACATTTTTTAGACACCCCCTTGAATCTTAAATTTTCATTTGTACATTTGCATCCACATTGATCAAAAGCACAAAAACGGCGTTCCGTTGTTGAAAATTGAGAAATGTTTGAGAAGGATCTGACATCCGAATTACATGGTAGTTGGCTTCTCACTGTTCTTATGCGGATGTGGCGAAATTGGTAGACGCACTAGACTTAGGATCTAGCGCCGCGAGGCATGGGGGTTCGAGTCCCTCCATCCGCACACTTTAACTCCCTCGATCTAGACGATTACGAAAACGTGATGGTAAAGATTGAGGGTTTTTGTTATCTGCAACTTTAAATCACATCCCATTGGAAATTACATTAGACAAGCACGCTGCCAATGAAGCCTTAATTAAAATTACACTAAATGAGGCAGATTATCAACCAAAAGTTGATGCTAAGATCAAGGATTACGTGAAAAAAGCCAATATCAAGGGATTCCGGCCTGGAAAGGCCCCGTTCGGAATGGTAAAGAATCTGTACGGAACTTCCGTGTTGGTGGAAGAAATAAACCAAATACTATCCTCCACGCTGGGGGATTTTATCAAAAAGCAGGAATTCAAGGTATTGGGAGACCCGCTGCCGGTGCTGGAAGATGGCAAGGAGATCGATTGGAAAAAACAAAAAGATTTTGACTTCAGCTATAAGATCGGTTTTGTAGAAACCGTTACCGTAGACCTAGATGTCGCCAAGGAGGTAAAAGATTACAAAGTGGAAGTATCCGAAAAAGAACTTTCGGATGCCATCACCAATATCAAGCGTCAGTACGGAAAAATGACCAATCCAGAGGTCAGCGCGGAAAATGACTTCTTGTATGGTGACCTAAAATCGGCCGATGGGTCTTTTGAAAAGACACTCTCCCTGCCCCTATCAAAAATCGACAGCGAAGCGGTGCCGAAGTTCATCGGGGTGGAAAAAGGTGCCGTTATTGAACTGGATCCTGCCAACGTACTCAAAGAAGAAGCAGCTGACCTGTTGAATATTTCAGAGGAAGAAGCCAAGAATCTTTCGGGTGACTTTACCTTCACGGTCCAAAACATCAACCGAACCGAGGAGGCGGAACTCAACCAAGAGTTGTTCGACAAGTTATTTGGCGTGGATCAGGTAAAATCGGAGGAAGAATTTCTGGAAAAAGTGAAGGAAATCCTCGCCGAAAATTACAACCGGGAAATGCAGGTATATGCAGAAGAGGAGATCAAAAAACTGCTGATCGAGCATGCCAACATTGACCTACCGGAGTCCTTTTTGAAAGAGTGGCTGCTGAAAGCCAATGGCGAAAAACTTACCGAGTCTGATATCGAAAAGGAATATCCTGCCTATGCGAGGCAACTTGTTTGGTCGTTGGTTTCAAACAAGATCGCTGAAGAGAACGGCATCAAGGCAGAACATGAGGATGTGATCGAGAAGACGAAAGCGATGATCCGTCAACAACTGGCTTCCTCCGGTCTGGGCGCACAGATGGAAAGCAATATGGATCTGTTTGTGAACAATTACCTGCAAGGCAACGAGGGCCAAAATTACATGCAAATGATCACCTCCGTTCAAAACGACAAAGTAGTGGCGTTCATCAAGGAAAAAGCCCAGCTGGAAGAGGAAATCATCACCGTCGAAAAGTTCAATGAACTTCTCGAAAACTAATTCAGCGAATTAAATGTTAAATAAAAAGTCCTTTTTTAAGGGCTTTTTTTATTTTTGTAAAGATCATACAAGATACAATATGCTGAACAAACAAGAATTGAGAGATTTTGCCGTCAAGCACAAAGGCGTAAACGGCATGGCATTTGACCAATATACGCAATTTGTTGAGAACATGACCCGTGCAGTAATCGAGGAAAGACCGACAAATTTCCGTGAAATCGACGTGTTCTCTCGATTGATTATGGATCGGATCATCTTTCTGGGTACCGGCGTGGATGACCACATTGCCAATATCATCACCGCACAGCTGCTGTTTTTGGAATCGGTCGATTCCAAAAAAGACGTGTTGCTGTACATCAACAGCCCGGGCGGATCGGTATATGCCGGATTGGGCATCTATGACACCATGCAGTATATCACACCCGATGTGGGCACCATTTGTACCGGTTTGGCCGCTTCCATGGGGGCGGTATTGCTGGCGGGAGGAGCTGCCGGAAAACGGTCCGCCTTGCCACATTCCAGGATCATGATCCACCAACCTTCCGGTGGTATGCAGGGACAGTCAAAGGACATGGAGATTACCGTGAAGCAGATTTTGGAATTGAGAAACGAACTATACGAGATCCTATCCGTGCACAGCGGGCAGCCTATCGAGGTGATCGAACGGGATTCTGACCGGGATTACTGGATGAGGGCAGATCAGGCAAAAGAGTATGGGCTGGTAGACGAGGTGCTGACCCGAAAAAGTAAACAGTAAATAATGGCGCAAACAACGTGTTCCTTTTGTGGGAGGAATAAAAAAGATGTAGACCTGATGGTTTCGGGTATTTCTGCCCATATATGCAACTACTGCATAGAGCAGGCCTACCAGATTTTGGGAGAAGAAGACCGCACAAAAAAGCAGGCAAAAAAGCCGAAATTCAAGCTTAGAAAACCCAAGGAACTGAATAGCTACCTGGATCAGTATGTGATCGGTCAACAGGAGGCAAAGAAAGTGCTAACGGTAGCCGTCTATAACCACTACAAGCGACTAAGCCAGAAGGACTTCGGAGAGGATGAAGTAAAGATCGAAAAGTCCAATATCATCATGGTCGGGGATACCGGTACCGGAAAAACCTACTTGGCAAAAACCCTTGCCAAAATCCTGGAGGTTCCTTTTTGCATTGCCGATGCCACCGTACTCACCGAAGCGGGTTACGTAGGGGAAGATGTAGAAAGTATCCTCACCAGGCTTCTACAGGCGGCGGATTACAATGTAGAGGCCGCTGAGCGGGGTATCGTCTACATAGATGAATTGGACAAGATAGCCCGGAAGTCGGACAACCCATCCATCACCCGAGATGTGAGCGGAGAAGGTGTTCAGCAAGCCTTGTTAAAACTACTTGAGGGAACGGTCGTAAACGTACCTCCGCAGGGAGGCAGGAAACACCCGGATCAAAAGATGATTGCGGTGAATACCGAAAACATCCTCTTTATCTGTGGGGGCGCCTTTGACGGCATTAGTCGACATATCGCCAACCGGTTGAATACCCAACCGATGGGATTCAGCAAGAAAGCAGAGACAGAGTTTGTAGACCGCAACAACCTGCTGCAGTACGTGACGGCCCAAGACCTGAAGTCCTTTGGACTGATTCCCGAATTGATCGGCAGGCTTCCCGTGCTTACCCATTTGGATCCATTGGATAGGGCCACGCTCAAAAAAATCCTGACCGAGCCGAAAAACGCACTGACCAAACAGTACATAAAGTTGATGGATATGGAAAATGTCAAACTGTCGTTTGAAGACTCGGGCATAGATTTTATTGTGGATAAGGCGGTGGAATTCAACCTAGGCGCCAGAGGCCTACGGTCTATTTGTGAAGCCATCATCACGGACGCTATGTTTGAGCTGCCCTCTGACGATACGATCAAAGAACTGGTGATAGATTTGGATTACGCAAAATCCCAGTTTGACAAATCCAAATTCAAAAAACTCCAGGTGGCATGATAGCTTATGCCAACTCCTGATAAATTAGCCTTGCGGTTTCCCGCGAGGCTTTTTTTGTACCCAACTTGCCCTGGATCAGCGTATACCCTTTCAATATCTGCTCCCTTCCCTCTCCTTCTTCCATCAGCATTTTTAGTTCGCTGCCCAGGTGCTGCCTAGTGTACTCATGCTGGATCAGCTCTCTAACGACTTCTTTGTCAGCGATCAGGTTTACAAGGGAAATGTAGGGAACCTTCATCAGGTTTTTGGCTAGGGCATAGGTGAACGTGCTAGTCCGATAAACTACCACCTGTGGGACGTTGAATAGAGCAGTCTCCAGCGTAGCCGTGCCAGACGTAACCACGGCACCGTGTGCAGCGGAGAGCAGATCATAGGTTTGGTCAAAAACAACCATAATTCCCTCCTCCCTTGCCTGCGCGTACACCTCCGCTGGTAGATTACGCACGCCTGCTATTACAAAGTCCCACTGCCTGTGTTCTCTCACTAGCCCGATCATGGTGTCAAGCATGGCAACGACCTCCTGCTTTCTACTTCCGGGAAGAAGCGCAACTATGGGCTTCCCTCCCAAATTATGCGTGGTCAAAAAACTCCTGTCAGGAACAAATTTCTCCAACTCATCCCTAAGGGGATTGCCTACATAGGGAACCTCCAACCCAAATCTCTCGAAAAAGGCAGGTTCAAAAGGGAGTATGGCGTAGAGCCGATGACAATATTTTTTCAATGTCAGTGCCCGCTTTTGGTTCCAGGCCCAGACTTTGGGAACAATGTAATAATGCACTGGAAACCCATATGCCCTCGCAAAACGGGCTATCCGCATATTAAAACCTGCGAAATCCACCAGTACAACTGCATCGGGCGCAAAGGCAACAAGGTCTCGCTTGACCAGGGAAAGCTGCTTCATTACCTTGCGAAAACCCAACACCACCTCCAAAAACCCCATTACCGCAACGGCATCGTAGTGCGCAGCAAGTTGCAGGCCCTGACCGATCATATAGTCACCACCCATGCCCCGAAACTGGGCATTTGGATCCAGCCTTTTAAGTTCAGCCATCAGATTGGCTGCGTGCAGGTCACCGGACCGTTCTCCGGCGATGAGGTAGTATTTCAATGCTCATCTGGTTTAGGTAAAAATCACTCCCCGAAGTACTCTACAAAATTCCGGGGAGTCTCGTAAAGCGTCAGTTTGTATAAGCCTCCCTCCTTCACCAAAGCAGCTACCTTGGGCTCCAATATCTTCCAGAACTCGATCACCAGGTTTTCGCAACTGGCCATCTTGCCTTCCATAAAGGGAACATCCAAGTTGAGGTTTTTATGGTCTACCTTGGCAATGATTTCCTGTCGAATCAACGTACTGAGTTTCTTGAGGTCCACTACAAACCCCGTCTCCGGGTCGGGCTTTCCCTTCACCGTAACGATCAGCTCAAAATTATGCCCATGCCAATTCGCATTCGCACAGGGTCCGAACACTTCTGTGTTTTTTTCCTCAGACCAATTCGGGTTCCATAACTTATGGGCAGCATTGAAATGCTCTTTCCTACACACGTGTATCATGGCTGCTTACTATTCGAGGTACAAAGTTAGGAAAAAAGAAAGAGAATAGACACCTGCTAATTTGTGTATATGGAGTATTCTCCACATCTAATTGCAGGGGAATTGTAAATAAGTCATTTGCTATGCGACAAATACTTATGGTTTTTATTGATTTTAAACATCATTGAAAAAAAAATCACCACCATATTTGACTATCATTCTGATAGGTAAAAATCCTTTCTTCCTGCCCTTCGTCCAAACAGCGTAGCAGAAACAATCCTCCAGACATCGGTGAGCTAAAGGTTAGCTCGTTTGTATCCGCCAGCTTTATACCAAGAGAATTCCATTTATCATTCCAATAAAATAATTCATAGCGAAGACCTGGCCATATGTCATTTTTATCGGTACGGGGACAAAAGGAAATCCCCTTTAACTTTACTTGACTCCTCAAATCAAGACCATACCAAAAATTTTCTCGATCTATATCTATCGCTGCGTAACTTAATACATCCGCATCAAAAACATTTTTTATCGTTTCATTTCCCGCTAATCGAGCATCCAAAATGATCTCTCCATCAAGCTTTTCCCCAAACTCACCTATCGCTTCAAAATTTGCCAGATACCCGTTCAATCCTCCAGAAAATGAATACCTAATGTACCTGAACGAGGGCATATCATCCAGATCCACATATTTAGGATACAATTCCAAACTATCATCTATGGTGTATAAATCGACAACTTCACTAAAATCTACCCTATTTGACCCTTGAAAACTCCCTCTCATTCCCGAAATTTGATTAAAAATAGTTCTTTTAAAAAATTTACGTTTGAGAACCATATTGATTTCCTCAGCTTTAACATCTATTGTGTTTACCATTTTTTCAGAATCTAAAATAACGGGATCGTATGCCGGCAATAATCCTTGCTGCCCATAATACATAGGCATATAAAGCACCCCTGCTCCCACATCCAAAAAAACAGCCGACCCGTCAACAATCTCAGACACGTCAACTGGCTTCCAATCACTATTATCAAAAACACACAAATAGATATGTTTAACCCCTCTAGGGATGGATCTGGGTCGCAACTCCAATCTACCTACGGGGACATACTTTGCAGTAACATCTTTCTTACGGAGGTTAAAAAAAGGTTCCTCCAACTGGGACAAACTCGCCTCAGAATTTGAAAAAACATCTCGGTAAACTTTAGGGACTCTATATCCTTCCCAAATTTTATAGTCAATTACCCCACCTAAAGTATCTCCAAAATCAAGGTCAATTACCTCATCATTTCTACCTATCACTCCCACGAAATCATGGCCTAAACTCCGATTGCCATAGTTAATTATTTGTTCATGACAGCTCGGAACTCCGAGGGCTCTTAACACAAAAACACCAAAATAAGTCTGCTGGGTACAATTTCCAATCTTTGCTTGCCATAAGTTGTCAGCCGTCAACGCTATGGGATATCCTCCTATCCAATCACTATACATCCAGTCTGATCCTATTTTTTTGTGCACTACCTGAGCAACTGATATAGGATCTATGATATGCAAAGAAACTAAGGAATCGATAAGTGATCGATGCCTTTCAAAAATCTCTTTCCTCCAGGATTCAAGTCTTTCATCTCTGAGCCTGTAAGGCAAAATATACTCGCAAAATTCCTGAAAGTTCAGATGTCTGCACCAAGGCAGTTCCCATGCTTTAAAGGCATAGTCAATACTTTCGATTAAAAAACTTGCTTTGATGTGTAAAAGATCCGGCTCTACGATAAAATGATCTTTTGAATACCCTCTAAGTCCTGCATACACATTACTCCACATTCTATGTATATAGGCGAGGTTCTTTGGATGATTCTTGTCTTTCAAAAATTCCTCTGATTTCCTGAACCGCTGTACCTCTAAGAAAAATTTATCAAATCTATCTGCTTCACTACTTGCAATCGAATACTTACCGGGCATATTTTCTAGTAAAAACCAAAATGCCTTTAATTTGAGGCTATCGGCAAAACTACTATAATTAGCGATTACCATCTCCAACTCTATAATATTGTCACCCGACATTCTCAAAGCCTGCCTTACCTCTTTGGGATATGCGGCCATATTACCTAGTAAAAACACATCCCTTCCATATCTAATAGCAAATGAAAGCAAGCAAAGAACCATAAGAATAATTAAAATTAGATTAGCTGTTTTCATATATAAATAATTTGATCTCTAATTGAAGCCTTACGTACAGTAAAATAAATTATAATTAACAAATCCTTCATTTTTATTTTTGCGCATATCATCTTATACTGAAGTTTTGCACTCTCGACTTAAAACCGAGCGAGCTCATTCAATTACTATAGATCTGGATCAATATCTCCCCAAGTACTGGCATTTTCTCCTAAAAGAACTTCCATTTCACGCTTTATTTCATCCACAGCATCCGAGGAAACTTTGGGTTCCTTGCCGATCAAATACCTCGCAATAGGTTCCATTGAGTCCATATCTCCTATCGCATAATAAAATCTAGCCAAAAGATACTTGGGATAAAATCGATCGGGTAGCATATCAGCAGCAAGTTGGTAGGCTTCCTCTGCTTGATCATACATGCCTAAAGCCATGTAGCTTTCACCCAATGTAATGTATAAAACAGAATTCCCGATATATTTTTTTGCTTCTCCTAAGACCTCTATCGCTCTTTTGTGGTCACCAAACGACGAAAGTGCTTTACCATAATTAACTAGAAACCGCCCATCCCGGGAAAAAATGTGAAATGCTTTTGCGAACCAAGGTAGGGATGAACGAAAAGCGCCTATTTGATAATAGGCAAAGGCCATCTTCCAATCTTTACTCCCCTGGTGTAATCTTACGACATTCCAAAGTATTCCGATTGTAAGGATCAATGTAAAAATTCTTACCGCCATACTTGGCACTTTGAAGGGGAATGATCGACGATGTTCGATCATTTTCTTACTATGCCGTCCCAAAATCGCAAGATATAATACACCGCAAACTTTAATAGGCAATATATGTGAAGGATACGAGAACATACCAAAAACTACAATTGACAATAAACCAGCCTGAGCCAACCAAATCTCCGGGCATGCTCCGCTTCCGTTAATCTGAAAAACAACAAAAAGCAATATAACTCCTAGCAAAAAACCAAAAAATCCTTGCTCAACTAACAGTTGTATGCCTTCATTATAGGCAAAGGCCACATCATCGGCGAGCTGAATGGCCGGATCACCTGGAAAATTGCGAAACCAAGAAGCCTGGGCGTCCATATAGACTACCTGAAAACCGTCAAGACCGGTACCTATCCACGGGTTATCTAAAATACGCGTCGATGAAACTTTCCAGATCAACATTCGTCCATCTACAGAATTGCTCCTTAGCAAATAAACACTAATCATAACGCTTAGAATGAAAAAAACAATCATCGAAACTCCCGCTATCCTTTTAAACCGGGTACACAGCAAACTCGTTACCTTTTCGCGCAACCGAAAGTGGTGAAAATAAAGAAATCCAACCGACGAAGCTACGGCTAAACCGGCTGCTCGTGAAGCAGTAACAGGAAGTATTAAAAGAATACCTAAACCAGTCACTAACGAAAGACACCTAAGAAAAGTCCAAAACCGTAAACTATTGCTAATCTTCCAAAAATCTGAAAAAAGAAAAAACCCAAAAGATACCGGAAAAATTGCAGAGAGATAACCAGCATATGGCCCTGGATTAAAAAAACTACCGGTAATAAGAAAATCTAAGTTTAAAGATGGGTATACTCCATGTAATTGTAGTTGCCCATATATTGACTGAATCAGCCCCCCAAAAAAAATAAAAATCATCCAGCGATCAAATGAAAAACCAACTATTCTTATAAAACTATAGAAAAAACCTAACCCTACAAGATCGTACATTCGAGAAGAAACGACAACATTGGTTTGCAAAACAAAACTGTTCAAAAATATGTAGTTAAAGATACAAAAAAGTAGCAAATCAATAATATTCATTTGGCTAGAAATACATATCCCCTTCGATCCCAACAAAGAAAGCACTAAAAAAAACAAGCCAATCAATACCTGCAAAAACAACGTTTGACCAAGTTGAACAACCGGAAATATATTATAAAAATGAAAAAATGGCAAAAATACACAGACAGACAACCCAATAAGAGCTAAAATAACCCAAACAACTCCAGAATATGTAAAAGAAATTTTTAACATCGGTAGAGTATCTATACATGGATAAAAGAACTCACTTAAAACCCTTTACATCGCTCGCTTCTTTACATTTTATGGAAAATTCATCGTTTCGTCCCTTCTTCCGATTTCCTTAGAACTATAACAAACAATAGGCCTAAAAACAATTGCATTACCCTATGCAAGTTAAATAAATCAGTCTCTCAAACAAGCATTAAAATAATCAATAGTCAGCCTTCAATCGGTAAAAAATCAGCACCGGGTTATCTGTACTCTGAGTTTCGGCCACCATATCCCGCAGTGCATTGCTTCCCCTGTTGCTTTCCAGAATCTCCTTTCGTTTCGCATGTATTTCCTCGGAGGAAACATAACTGACTAGCACATTTTCCTTAAAGATGCTTGCTGATACATCAAAAAAACCTA
>NZ_AQHR01000018.1 GCF_000390185.1 Lunatimonas lonarensis
CGACCGTTAGCTCTGAAAGTAAATGAGTTTCTAATATACGGGATAGTGCATAACGTAAAGGGTTTTAAACGCAATCTAGCCAAAAAAACAACTATTTGGGTTGCAGCTCCCTAGATTGCGGTTAAAACTTAGTTGGACGAAACCGGGGGCCTGTCTATGGGCATTTATGTTTCCCTTTTTGGGCCATTTTTGCGGTTTGGTGACCAAAACATCCGCATAGATTGTTGAAACGCTCGGATCTCGGATATTTCCGGTACGCTAAGGGCAGTCCTTTCCCATTAACGCTGATCCGTTTTCATTTTTTCCCATGTTTTCAAAGAACGTTTTTTCACGGGGCAGCTTCAGGGATCCCTGCCCTTTTCCCCGGCGAGGCCGTAAACCATCCTGCCGGTACCGCAGTCTCCACACATGAACAGGTCCCTGCCCAGATAACCAACTGCCTGTTTGGCCCCCTTGTACGTCTTTTTGATAAAGACATGCCACATCTTCGAATAGGCCTCCTTTTTCAAGAGTTCCGGGACGGTGTACATGCCTTTCTGTTTTTCAGGTATCCACAAGCTAAAAGCAATGGATGAATGGCTGCGAAACCGACTTCGCTACTGCTGCATTTGGCACGACTGAGGACAAAGCGTGAGCTTTGGGCCGGTAGTAGCGGGCGGGGCCTGAGCGGAAACGTAAAAACCTGATCAGATTGGGAGTAGACCGGGACCATGCCTATGCGTAGGACCGAGCGTTAAGAAATCTTCCGGTGGAAGATTTTAGCGAGGGGCCGGGCCGCGGGATGGACGAGACCCGTATGCCGATAGCTATCGGCAGTGGTGTGAGAGCCTCAACCTGAGCTATTTAGCTCAGGTCGGGCTACTCGATTGGGCACTGTAATTCCCTTTTTCATTGAAGATCAGATTCATAAATGCTATGGTCATGCAATAAACTTATAAATCTTTGTCTATCATTTTTCCAATGTAAGTCTGTTCGAAGCTTGTTCACTACAACAGCCTTTGTTTTTTCATCCCTGAAATTTAAAAGCTCAAATATCACCTGATAGTATTCTCCAACTCCTACATTTTCAAACTCTGTATCTTTAAGATACTCGATTAAAGCTGTTTTCAAGTCTTGATGATATTCTGCCTTGTACCAATTTGATAAATAAAATATTGCTGATTTATTGTGTTCATTAAAAGCCAATTCTTCAATTCTTGGATGATACTTTTGGGGGTAAATTCTATTTTCTAATGCTCTCAAGATTAATAGCCAGTCAGTGTTCGGTGAATAAAGAATAATGCTATCTAGTCTTTGAATTTTTTCGTCTTTTTCCTTTTCCTGTTGGGTTAGCCTATTCCAATACCTATGATAAAAAGACACAGATAACTTTTCAGAATCCTTTATGTCCATTGTATGTATTGTAAAAGTTTCATCCTTGGCTAAAAATGATTTCAAAACTTCATCTAGTTGAAGATAATCTCGATCAGCAAGTGCCCAAGAGGCATAGCATTTTACGATAGGATTTTCATGGGAAGTTAGTTCTACTAAGTATTGTAGGTCGGAATTATCTCTTAATTTTTCAAATGCTAGGTACAATCCACTTTTATTGTAACCGATATATTCGTACTGAACTTCATCTGTCTGAATGAAACTTTTAATGATTTTCTTACTGTCTTGACTCCACGCCAGATTAAAAAGCAATAGTATAAGTATAGTGAGTGATGTATGTTTCATCGGTTCATTTTATAGTGCCCAACGTTTTTGCGCTTGGCGTTCGTGCGGGATTTCGGAGCACAAAACTGTCAACCCAGTACTAAAGTTGATTTGAAAAACTGAACTTGAATTTAAGTACTTCACCCCGCATGACGCCAAACGCATGTTGAACAAAAGCTTCGCTAGCCTTACCGGTCCGGAATCCAT
>NZ_AQHR01000019.1 GCF_000390185.1 Lunatimonas lonarensis
ACTACCACGATCCTCTTTTTCCCTTCGTTTCTGCCTATTGCCTTGTCATCCTGGCCTCCCACGTAGGTTTCATCCACCTCCACCGTACCTACCAAGGGGTAGTTTCCACTGCTTTCCATCGCCTTCATCACCTTCTGCTTGAACAGCCAGCAGGTTTTCTGCCTCAGTTCGAGCTTTCTGCTAAGCTCGCAGCTGCTGATCCCGTTTTTACTGGTGGAAATGTAATAGACTATGTAAAAAGCCTTGAGAATGGGGAATTTGCACTGGTGGAACAGTGTGCCCGAGGTCGGAGATTCCAGTCTGCAGCATCGGGTACACTGCCTGTCGAATTCCTTTATGCCCTTACAATAGGTGGTGTTGCCACATTTCTTGCAGACGTATCCTTCTTTCCATTTCAGCTCCGCCAAGTACTTATAGCACTCCCTGTCGGAGGGAAACTTCTCCTGAAACTCAAATATGGAGAGACTCTTATACCTTTTTTCCATAGAAACCGTGTTTGAGAGCAATATAGGCAGATTTTGATCATTTACAAAATGCCTAATTCAA
>NZ_AQHR01000020.1 GCF_000390185.1 Lunatimonas lonarensis
AATGACTGTCCCGACCCGTCGGGAAGGTCGCGGGTTCGAGTCCCGTCGACAACCAAGTCGCTTGGCTGAATGCCGACCGGGGCCGCGTGGTGGGCCCCGGCAGGACGCAGCCCGTCTATGCGGGAGACAGTGTCACGCTCCGCGTACACGGGAAGTACGCCGATGACAACCTAACAAAAATCAATGCTGGCAGTTACATGACCCAATCCGCAAAAGACCGGATGGTGGATGGTTTAAGCGAACTGGCGGGAAGCCTCCAACGCTCCGGTTCAGGTAACCCTATAGCCATCCTAAACCTAGCCAATATCCTAGCCAGTGACTTACAGAACAAGGAAGCTCCTGAAGCGTATCTGATTTACGCACTATACGATCAGGACAGCAATAGATATGAAGTCGGCAAGCAAGTGCTGACGAAAAACGCAGCCAATCAACATGAAGTTCTGGAAGAGAATCTCTATATTAGTGAGGACGGATACCTGGAAACCTTCGTCGTCAACGAAACCCCGGAGGACGTATGGTTCGATGACTTTATGGTCATGAGCACCACCTCTCCCATTATGCAGGAGACGCATTATGACCCGTGGGGTTGGAACTGACGGGGATTGGGTTTCAGTATGGGGAGGACCGAGCGTTAAGAATTAGTCCTTTAGGACTAATTTCGCAAGGGGCCGGGTTGCAGCGTTGGACGAATAAATATCTGTATAATGGTGGAAGCCTACTGATTGATGAATTGAATCTGGGATTGTATTGGACTGCCAATAGACAATACGATCCGATTATCGATAGATTTCAAGGAATGGACAAGCTTTCGGACATGTTTACTTCTGTGAGTCGCATGGTCTATGGCTTTAACAATCCTTTGATATTCAAAGACAAAACAGGCCTGTCTGGGGAATGCGAAGATTGTGTTGACCTCAATGAAGTAGTGGTTTATGCCACAAAGCTACCGAGGGTGGCTCCGGATTATGGTTCTTTGATGCGAGATCTAGGTAGAAGCAGCAGTCCCATCCATCGGAATATAAGCTTTACCGCACAGAACGAGGGGTTATCCCAGGCCCACCAGCTTTTTAGCCGCGGAAGCAATCTCCATTTTAGTTCCGGGGAGGTAATAAAATACAGAGACTCTGAGTATATGAGAGGAATACGGGCGATGGTGGCTTATGGTATTACAGGGAGCGGGAGCATGGTGGCAGCGGCGGCCAGTCCCATGTTGATAGAGACGCTAGGCCCCGTTTTGGCAAGCCGGACAAGAATTAATATGACTATGGAGGCCACAGGGCAGGCAGGAAACAGTTTACTATTTAATGGGAATTTTTCGCAAATGGATTTGGCGGATATTGGACTTTCGGCTTTTAGCAAATATGGATTTGTTGGAATGGCTCTTGTTGATTACAATTTAAGCGGTGAATTTAGTACTGTAGGAAATGGTAAGAGTACCTTACAATTTGGCACAGATATGCTTATTGGAGGATTTAATAAATGGCATAACGATGCTATGGGAGTTGCCGGAGTTGAAGCTTCCGTAGTTAACATTTTCAATCGATTTAATAGTAATTTAACAAATACTGTAGGAACTGGAATTAAGGAAGGGGTGAAAGATGAGTGATAAGAAAGAGCTTTTGACTGTGATCTTAATTTGTTTTTTTGGAGCGGTTTTGTGGTACTTGTATTGTGATTCTTATGACAAATTGTATACGGTAGGTATAGTTGAAAGAAAGCAAATCGGTTTGAAATCAGGCACGGTGATTAAATTCAACTATTCATATAATGGCCGTAAGTATGAAGGAGGAACCGGAATAGGTGATTATAACATAAAAATAGGCGAAAGGTATATTGTTGAATTTGCTAAAGATAAAGTGGATTTGTCAAAGGCTTTATTTTATTATCCCATACCAGATTCCGTTAGGGTTGAAATCCCTTTCGACGGGTGGAAGGAAGTTCCATCAGAACTTAAACGATATCACAGGAAGAGGATGGAACTATTTGGATTGTATGATATCATGTTCAAAAACTAAAGTCGATTTATTTCCATCAAGGTAGGAATCTACATTATAATCAGGCAATGGCCGCAGAAAACTCAGAATTTCTTGACGGTATCCGAGCAATGATGAAATATGGTGTTACAAGAAGCATGGCTGCTACTACAAGTCCGATGTTGGTTGAGACTTTGATTCCAATAATGGCTAGCAAAACAGGAATATATATGACAATAGAAGCCACATGGCAGACAGGTAATAGCCTTCTATTTAGTGGGAATTTATCCCAAATGGATTTGGCGGATATTGGGTTTGCAGGGTTGTTTGGGAAATCAGGATATGTTGCAATGGCTATGTTTGAATATACTCAAGAGGATGGATTTACGAGGTTGGGTAATAGAAAAAATGCTGCACAATTTGGCACGGATTTGCTGATTGGTGGCTATAATAGATGGCACGTGGATAAAATGAGTGCTGCAGGAGTTGAAAAGTCAGTAGTTGACTTTTTTAACAGCTTTAATGGCAACTTAAGAAATACCGTAGGAACAGGCATTAAAGAGGGTATAAAAGATGAGTGAAAAGCAAAAATTTATTTTGGGGTTAGTCCTTGGCATTTCTGGAGTGATTATTTGGAACATCTATTACAATTCATTTGAGAAGTTGTATACTGTTGGAGAAATAACCGGTACAAGCATAGGACTGAAATCAGGCACCTCGGTACAATTTGATTTTTATTTCAAGGGACAGAAAATAGAAGGATCAAGTTGGAAAGGATCTTATTCTGCAAAGATTGGTCATCAATTTATAGTGGAGTTTGGTAAGGATAAACAATCCATATCCACTATTCTTCTATATTACCCAGTTCCAGAATCGCTAAATATTGATATTCCAGAAGAAGGTTGGGTTAAAATTCCTGATGAAATAAAAAAATACAGGTTGAAACGGACCGAGGATTTTGGATTAAGGGAATATTTTCATAGGGATTAAGCTGGTTTTTGAGTTTTTCTAGGAAGAATTTTAAAAATGTAATACAGCTGAGCGAACCATTCTTAACGCTGGATCCTACCTCACCCAATCCGCAAAAGACCGGATGGTAGATGGCCTAAGCGAGCTGGCCGGAAGCCTCCAACGCTCTGGTTCCGGCAACCCCATAGCCATTCTAAATCTAGCCAATATCATAGCCAGTGACTTGCAGCACAAGGAAACCCCTGAAGCCTATCTGATCTACGCATTGTATGACAATGACAGTAATCGGTACGAAGTCGGCAAGCAGGTTTTAACCAAAAACGCAGCCAATCAACATGAAGTTTTGGAAGAAAACCTGTATATTTCGGAGGACGGTTATATTGAAACCTTCGTCGTCAACGAAACCCCGGAGGACGTATGGTTCGATTACTTTATGGTGTTGAGCACTACCTCGCCTATTATGCAGGAGACGCACTATAGCCTGTCCCGATAGCGCAGCGTATCGGGAATCCGTGGGGGTTGGAACAGAAGGGGATTGGGTTTCAGTATGGCAATATAAAGGCAAATAAGTATCTCTATCAAGAGGTCGAGTTTAATGACGCTATTGGTGTTTACGAAACAGAATATAGACTTTATGATCAGCAAATTGGTAGGTATTTGAGTGTTGACCCTTTAGCGGATCAGTTTTTAAGTTGGACACCATATCATTATGCATATAATAACCCTATCTTTTGGAATGACCCTACAGGAGCTGCTCCAGAATCTGGAGATGAGTTTAGGGGGTTAGCTACTCGACACATTGATCCGAGTGGAAGAACCATAATCAATACGGATGATGGTAGAGATGATGTTTTCGTGGTTCCGTGGAATAGGGTCAATGATTTTAAAAGGAATGCTGAATTTGCTTCAGAGACAGGGGTTTCAAATTCAGTTGGATGGAGCGACTATTGGAGGTCTGAGTTTCAAATGCTTGTCAGTGAAGGTACTCTTAATACGCTTCATTCTGAAAGGGCGAAAGATGCTTTGATTGACTATCTGGTTTCGGGTGATTGGAAGGATTGGGGTAGGTTTCTTATGTGGGAAGTAGGAGGACAATGGACAGATCCGGAATTAGTTGTGGGGAGTCTATCCCTAACAGTTTTATCATTACCACGTTCAATTAGAAATTCCATCAGTCCTAAAAGGGTAAAGCATATTTTTAGAGATGCACCTGGCCATGTTGCCGATAGTCCAGCAAATAGAAGAATGGTTGAAACTGTGGGAAATAATAGGCGAAATTTACAAGGTACTGATAATCATGGGAATACCTAACATGCATTTACCCGGAAAGATGGTACTCAAGTTTGGACACAATCTAGGAACGGTGAAATTATAAATGGTGGTGTTAACAATACTCCTAGAACATATAATCCAGAAACTGGCTTGTCTGCGCAGAGTGCTAAAAGAAATTAATTAAGAATGATATGGAAGAAAAAAAAATAACAATATTGGAGGCATATAAAGCCATGTTAAAGTATTTAGAGAACCTTTATGAATTGACCGAATCTGATGATTTAGCGGGTTTTCTTGGATCAATGACATTATTGGAAGACGGTAAACCAGCAGATCAAGCGGTGTGGCATGATTGGATAAATGCGGTTAACAATACATTAGATAAATCAAAAGAGCATTAAATTCGAATGAATTTTTTATTACTTAAAAGGCCGAGGCGCATTGCTTGGGCTTTTTTAATGCGCCAGTTTCTGCACATGCCTTTTGGTGATAAAAGCATCCAGGATAAACAATCTGTTTCTTCAATCCTTTTGTATTATCCCGTTCCCGATTCATTGGAAATAAGAGTTCCTGAATCAGGTTGGACAGAAATCCCTAAAGAAATAAAAAAGCACAGATTGAAAATAAAGGGAGATTTTGGATTAAGGGAATACTTTCACAAGGATTAAGCTGATTTCGGAGTTTTCCCACAAAAGAGTTTAAATTATAGAATACAACTTAGGAAACCATCCTCAAGCCTGCGGCTGACTCATCTAATCCGCATACATGCCATGCCAATGCCGGTCGCACCATTGGTGCTTGTTTGATTATCCGTGCAATAGGGTTTGGTACCGCAGGAATCGGGAACTACCTCCGTTTTTGCACTTCCGACTACCCGGGAAGTATTCAGGATAAATCAACTTTCTATTTCCGCACCGGAGCGCTGATGACTCCAAGATACCTTCCCATCCAATAAGGAAGCAAATAGGTATCTCCCGCACTGAGTTCAGATCTTCTGTCGCCCGCATCCAATTTGAATAGGTTTCTGTTATGCTTTAGTTCAGGACGCTCATCTGGAGGAAGCACCTCCGCTGTCAGCTGTCCCCAAAATCCAGGATCCATCAACATTTCGATATCCATCCGATGGCTGTTTTCGGTTTTGTATTCAATCATGTCCAGGGGAAATTCCTTCAGGTGCCAGATGGACTCTTCCAAGTCAAATTCGCTGGCTCCTGTCATCGCATAGCAGAAATTCCAGAGCGCGTTCTTTTCTGGACGCTCAAACTCCCAATGGTCTTTGATCGCTTCCCTGTAAATCGGCTTTAGAGAATCATGCAACGCATACGGATACAGTCCCCAATAAGCCAGAAAGTACATTTCGTCGTCGCTGTGATTCCATTCCTCGGAAAGCATCTTGCTCCATTCATCGGCATCTGCGGGGGCCTGTCCTATTTGACTGAAAGGCCGGGTCAGGTTTTCCAGGTACCCGTGATTTCCGATCAGGTCCTCTGCACTATTCTTGTAAATTTCCTTTCCGGTAAATTTGTAGGCAGCCTGCAAAAAAGCGATCAGGTTGGAAGAATAGACTTTTCGGTCCCCGATCATGGTGTCAAACCGGTTGATGAATTCGGGATTCCATCTGCCCCAGAGGGAGGGTTTTCCATCTACATCGACCAAGGTATAGTTATTGGCTACGATATAGCCCATCAGGTCGTCCACCAGTTTGATGGCCCGGTTTCTCCAGTCTTCCTCATCGATGTACTCCGCTATCAGGATCAAGGCAAACATCTGCCCCACCGCCTGATCGCTGCTGGCAGAAGCTCTCCAATCCCACTCGGGGTCTTCGGAGTGGTTCCAGCTTACGTTATTGTTGTAGCCCTCATACCAATAATTTTCCACATAATCCCGGTATTCCTTTCGGAATTCAAAATAGCCGCTACGCTCGAAAGTCCTTCCAAAAAGGCCTGGAATTCGCGTAATATGGTGTAACCTCTCCATGGCCTCAAAAGCCTCGTAGCAGTTTTGCTTGGCTTCCTCGGATTGGGTGACCAAATAGCGGAAAAGCTGACTTCCCAGGTACATCCCGGTCCAGAGATTGTCACTGTCGGCGATGCTGTTTTGTGTGGTTGCCAGATCATGGTTATGCAGACGGCTTACGTTCGCATTGATGCCGTAGCGGATATGGCGCTTCCTGACCTGTTTTTCAAAAACCAGGGCCTTATCCTCCAACGTCATTTCTTCAAAGACGATCTGGCCCAAGCCGCGGTCTGTAAGAATCAGCACCGACTGTTCAGGCCCCTTGGAGATATGAATTACCTGCTCTCCCGGAAGCCACCGTTCCCCATGGTAATAATTGAACTTTCCATCCTCTCTGAGCATAAATGCTCCCTTGGTTGACCCAAACCACAGCTTTCCGTCAATCTCTTGTATGGCCGTAAGCACTGTCCAAGGCAACCTAGCGTTGAGAGGTCGGGTCACTTGGCCTAAAGCATCGACCACCACATATCCTTCTTGAGTGCCCAAAGCGATTTCCCCGGAAGCCAGCAAATCAAAGGCAGTCAGCCCCACACCTGAATAAACCTGCTTCTGCTCTCCCCCACTTTCCGAAATCCGGTAAAGGGCAGTGGAAGTCAGGATATAAAACTGGCCGGTGATCGAATCATACTTGCTGTCCAAAACAGGAGAATCGACCTGTCCCGAGAACTTCGCCTTTGAATCGTGGATCAGGGTATAGGAACTTCCTGAGGCGACCAGAAACGCGAAGTCCCTGCCTCCCGCCAAAACATCAGCTTGCGAAGTTTGATGCCGGGAAAACAATTTTCCTGCCAAGGCATTGCTGAATACTGCCTCATCGTCCAGATAGACAAACTGATTTTGGTACAAGATGAAATCAGATACCTTTTTGTCAAGCATGGGCCGGTACTGGATGTCAGGGCCAATGGTGCCGGGGTATTGAAAATGCCCGTTGACGGGATTCATCAAGCCTTTGGAAGTCAGGATTTGGATGACCTCATTTCTATCCGCAAAGACTTTCTTGAAACTAAGCTGCTCATCATCCGAATAGAATTTGACCGCATAATCCTGTAGGTAGGCCACATCCTGATAAACCGAGAGGGATTCCTTTTCCTGTCCTGCTTTTTGCTCGCAGGAGAAAAGTTGTAGGACAACAAAAGGAAGCAGGTAAACAAATTTCTTCATGACGTTGAACTGGAGATTGTTTGCACTTGTAAGGGTTCTGGAATCAACATCCAGGATGGGTTTCGTATTGAAATCCGGAACTACCGTTTGATCAGCCACACATCGGATACTCTGGAGTAATTTCTCCAGCGCATATGAGACTCTTCGGGACGGTCAAAACTCACGGTGATCTTACCGTCACCGACCACATCTCTGGGCACAATGAATTCTTTGAATCCACCCAATTCCTTTTCATACACCAACGGTTCCAAACGCTTGCCGTCAATCCGGATTAAGGCCTCCCCAAAACCGGTCACCCGAATCAGGTAGCGGGCATTGGGATCCAGATCTTCGTATTTCAAGATAGGCTCGACCTGATAGACTTGGGAAGAAAGTCTCCATCGGCTATATCCACTGTCCCACCATCCAAAATCCACCGCATCATACACCGTTGTGGTGACGTGAGGGCTTTTGGAAATATTGGAGACATCGTCGTAGTAGCCACCTTCGCCGGGGTTTTCCCAGTTGGCGATCAACTGCAGCCGGTCTTGCTTTTGCTGTTCTGATTCCATCTTACGGATGGCTTCAAACTCGTCTGCCAGCCACCACCGGTTATTAAGCGGATAATCCACAAAATCCAGGATACAGCCCCTTTGGGAGTTGCTCGCCTGGAATTTGTCCACACTGGTCTGTAGGCCAACAGTCGTAAACAAGGCATAGGCGTAATCCTCGATTTTCTTTCGGGATTCCCGCTCAATAGGTTGGGAGTCGGCCCGATTGACCAGTTCCAATGCCTGATCCATGGCAGCTTCTACGCCAAGTGTTGGGTATTGAAGGAGAACCGCATTGGCTTGTTTTTCCAGGTCGGTTTCGTAGATCTTTCGCTGACGCACATAGGCATCGTAGTAGGCCCTCATCACCAGCATCTGCCACCTCCAGTTTCCCGAAAGCTGGGGGTGGCCCGATTCCAGATTTTTCCAATACGCAAGGGTTGGTTCTATACTCCCGTTGTCTATGATAGAACCATCCCAGTTTTTTTCCAAGCCAAGGATACCCTCGGCGGCCTTTTTGTCCAGGCTAGCACCAAAGAAAAATCGGGAATACGCTGTGAGAATATCCAAGATGTTTTTGTCCGGATCCCAACCTCTTTGGCTCCAAACTACCTTGTTTACATCATCGTGAGCCCCATCCGAGTAGGAGACAAAACCGTCTGTAAAAGGGGCAAATTTGTTATGGACCTGTCCATAGAACACAGGCATGGGATTGATCCCCTCTCGGCCAATGGTCAGGGCAAAAGCCTGGTCAAAGTTTGGCACCGGGTAGTCACAGCGCACATTGTGGGTGATATCGGGATAGTGCCTGTGCTTATACTGCTTGGGAAGCCTGAATCGGGTCTCTGAAATCGGAGGACTACTGGGACCCGACACCACGCCACGAAGCCAAGTCGGTTGGTGTCGCTCCAAATACTGGTAAAAATAATCCACCTGCTCCTGACTGAATCCCTGAAGGGAAATCCAGATGCCTGCGTTGGGATGGTATTTGACCAACCGCGCATGCAGATCCCGGAGAAATGGCATGACTTCCTTGGGGTGGTTATTTCCAGGGTCTCCGCCCGGGAAAAAGATATTGTCCAGCCTTGGCACTTTTCGGTAATTGGCTTCATGGATGTCCAATTCTTTGGTCCGAACCGCTGGATCAGTCAAGTCCACGGTGGCCGGAGTCCATATCCAGTATTCGATGTCGTACTTCTCACAGATCTCACTCATCTTCACGTTCATCTCCTCCCGGGAGATTTTGAAATGAGGACTGTTGTCCTGGACGCCATCAGGCGGAATGTTTTCGATGGCATTGGTGCCAAACAGTACCAGATCACGGATATACTGATCGTATTGTTCCACCGACCAGGCATCGTAGGAATTGGCGGTATTTCGGTAGCCGATTTGATGTCCCCGCAGGGAATATCTCGGCGCAGAGGCGAAATCAAGGTTGTCGTCAATCAGAAACTGCCCTTTGCCCAGTAGGGAGGTTCGGAGCAACTCTCCGATCCCGAAGAGCACCGCTCTGGAGTCCGCCCCAATAATCCAAAGGACATTGTCCTCCCATACAATCCTGAAACCTTCCGGCTGAAATTCAGGCGAGTTACTTCCCTTGGGTTTTGGGAGGTTTTTCCCTTCCAACTGGACCGAAGAAGTTAAGGCAAGCGCTATCGTATATTTTCCGGCTGCGTTCCAATTCTCAATTGCGCTTACGCTAATTTTGCTTCGTTTTCCGATTTCATCCCGCAATATCTCCAAAGCCGAGGCGCGTACCTGGGATTTGATATCCTTTGACAGAATGACATTTACTTTGGAAAGGTTGATGGATTCGGCAGAAAGGGCTAATCGGAAAAAAAATAAGCCAAAGAATAGCAAGGCGATTTTCGTTCTCATTGGTAAAGGGCTGAGGGGGTGATGGGATTTTGGCAGATTGATTATTCAAATTCTCACATGCATTACTACCGGTTCCGGAATTTGGGCTATCCAGTGGCCTGTTTCTAGCTAATACTACTTTACGGAGTTAAAAATTTTGCCCAATAGGGCAAAATTAGCTATGTTGTGGTAACATATATAGCGTCTTCAACCATTACCGATTGAATTAGGCCCATGCTTCTTCAATCGGATAAAAAAATTTTTGGTTTTCGGGTAAACCTCTGTGAATCAACTGCTAGGCTACAGGGTTTCGCCGCCTCATTCA
This sequence comes from Lunatimonas lonarensis, assembly GCF_000390185.1. Lineage (GTDB taxonomy): Bacteria > Bacteroidota > Bacteroidia > Cytophagales > Cyclobacteriaceae > Lunatimonas > Lunatimonas lonarensis. The sequence continues at coordinate 10,104 of NZ_AQHR01000020.1, forward strand.
ACCCACATTTTACCTGTCACCGTTTCGACAACACCCCGACGGCCCTGGAGTACATAAAAGGGCTGATGGTCTGCGAGAAGAACACCGCCAATATGGAAAGAATGGAAGAGACAATCGATTTGTCCGATTACAGGCGTTACCAGCACTTCCTGTCCAATCCCACCTGGAGCCACCATGCCGTAATCAGGGAGGTTCAGATCCAGGCCTCCTCAGTCCTTGCCGTGGAAAAGTCCAGGAACGGCGGGGTGGACGAATATACGCCAAAGCAATACGCTTACTTTCAGGCACAAAGGAACTGAGTGGAAAGGACGTTAGACGACAGCAAAAATGAGCTGGGCCTTTCTGATTACCAGACGAGGAAGTGGATAGCATGGCACCACCACCACGCCATGGTTTTCATGGCCGCGCTCTTCATGATGAAAGAGCGGATAGCAAACAGCAATGACTTCCCACTCATGCGCGTAAGGGACCTGAGGATATTGATGGTCCTCCTGCTCTTTGGCAGCCCAGAGGATTTTGATAAAAAGCTCAACCAGATGAAATCGGGCATGACGCAAGCGACACACACTGGGATGCCCCGATAGCTATCCGGGGCTGCCATGCGAGATTCCATCCCGATAAACCGGGACAAGTTCTGACCATTAAAAAACAATTATAGACAGATGAAAACCAGACATAAAACCGTAAAAGAAACATCGACCGGTATTACCAAAACGATGGTTTGTTTAACTTGGTAAAGTAGAAATATTTACCCACTTCCAGCACCGCAAAGCAAGAGTAGCCCGATATTCCATTCCGCTGCGCTACATTCCATACCGTACCACACTTGCTTTTCCCAACATACCCCCCAACGCAGGTAAAGCGGTGTCCGTCAGTCGTTCCGTTTTGTTCCGCAAAAACATATCTGCAAGGGTAAAATGAACTTCCTTCGGTCGCCCTTGCATATACCGTTCACTTACCAGTTCGCTTGCGCTCCAGTAGGTGCTTACTCATTGCCGTTCACTTGTTTTGATTCACACACTCTCTTCTTCCTCACTCGCAGCTATTTCATCCCCACAAACCCCATAGCCTATCGAACCATCAAACCGATAAAAGTAACCCCGAGAAAGAGTCCGTAAGAGAAAAACAGCATCAGATTATATCTGGATTTCTATCCCCCATTGGGAGATAGTAGCGAGTATACCTAAGTTTACCAGTCTTTTTTAGAGCTCCAAGGGCTACCATTTCCGCTAGATCTCTGGTTGCGGTAGCAGGAGAAGTTTTGCAGATACGAATGTAATTCTCGGCACTCAGACCACCTTTGAAACCCTCCGGTCCTTCCCGAAACAATCGCAGCGCGACTTTGGCCTGCCGCTCATTTAGCTTATTCCGGAATTCCTCAAAGTAGCGAGCCTTTTCAACAATAAATAGAATCAATTTCTGCACATTGATTTGGGCTTTCAATACCTCTTCAGAAAAATACACTAGCCAATCTGTCACCTCCAAAGAGCCATTGGCACGCTCTAATGCCTGATAATACGCTTTTTTATTTCGCTCTACGGTACTGGAGAGTGAAGTAATCAAGGGATGCTTGGCACCCATAGCCAGGGCTTTTTCTGCAATGGCTCGTCCAATTCGACCATTTCCGTCTTCAAAGGGGTGAATTAATTCAAAATACAGGTGCGCCAAGCCAGCATGAACCAATGTGGGCATTCCCTCGCTGAAAGCTCTATTGAACCAAAGAAGATAATTTTCCATCTCTTTTGGCACCCTATAAGAAGGCGGAGCCTCATAGAAAACTTGGGGCGAATCTAACCTCCCCGATACAATCTGCATCGGATCTTCATGAACTCGATAACCTCCTACAATTTCTAAATCAATCCTTCCGTTCATCATCATTCGATGCCAAGAGAATAGGCGCTCCTGGTCAAGGGGCTCATTATAACTCTTATAAAGGTCCACCATCATTCGGGAAACACCCGTTTCTTTGGGACCAGGCCTTCTTCCATCAGTCTGCAATCCCAGCTGACCGCGGATGGATAATTGAACAGAATCTCTGTCCAATATCTCCCCTTCAATTTTAGATGTATCCAGCGCTTCGTTGCTCAAAAGACTCACCTTTAATTCATCCGCATCGTCAGGCGACACAGAACTAACTGAACCTAAAATCAAACCCGTATTTCGATGAAATTCGCGTTCTAATTGAACGAATGCCGCAGGGTCAAATGTGAAGTTTGGCCAGTCCGCTCTCTTCCAAATCCATTGCATGAGCTATTGAAATTGTTTCTATAGCTCAATAATACGAAATAAATGAGTTATAGGATGATTTTCTATCCCTCAAAGTGAAAGACTTTGCGGAAAACATTATCTAAAATTGCAAAGGAATTTGGGATTGGCAATGATCTATTGTCAGGCATAAATGAGGATCTAAACCAGGTGACCTTAGAGGGCAAAACGGTACATTTAAACTTCAGAACCATGCTGAAATGGTTCAACTGGTTCCGCATTACTTCGGTTGCCCAGCAACCAACCGATAGGTATACAGGGTATGGAAATCTTCCTCTACTCCTGCCCTTTCCTGGTCCTTCAACGCCACAATTTGCCCTTTGCTGTCCACCAAGGCTGAATAGGGATTCATGCTTTTCGGAATGGATTGATCAATGGTCAATTTACTTAAATTTGAGTCAAAAACAGCCATTTCCATAGGAAAAGAGTAAACCAGCTCCATTCGCTGGGTCGGGTCTGATACGTTGTAGGCCAACTTTGTTTCCGGAGAAACACCCTTACTATAAAAGACCAAAAAGTGATCTTCTAGTGGCAAAAACCGGTGAATCCGTGGAATGCGATACACAAGTCCGTTTTTCTCAAAAAAAGTATCCATCTGCTCCAGCGGAACAGGTTGGTCCGGGAACGCATTTTTAGCCGAAATTTTCACGGTTTTCCCAAAGATCAGCTGTTGCTCCTTTTCATGATACACGTGAAACTCCAGCGCATTCGTGACCGAAAGGAACCACTTGGAGCCGCCATTTTGGATAAGGGGCGTGGGGTAGCCGTAAAAAAGCCCTGGCTCAAACGCATCGGTCTCCGGGAAATGCATAGTACCATAATGGTCCCCACTCAACGTATCCAAAACCTCCATCATAGCCCCACCATCCAGCATGCGCTGATAGGCTGCCTGCCGGTCTTGTCCTTCTACCGCCGATCCCGGTTTATAATAGAGTAGTTTGTCCCCAAAGGAAAAGCCGGCAATACTTCCTCCTCCTACGATCCAGAAATAGGGATAGGGAATCTCTGTGCGGTTCAAGAGATTTCCAGATCGGCTCAACGTATAGATTTTGTCTCCAAAAATGCAGATGCCGTTTTCGGAAAACGTGGGGTTTAGTCCATAGCCATGGATCGCCTCAGGCCCTTCACTCAACAGGGTAAAAGCCTGTTGGATAGCTCCTACCGAGTCAAAAATCAGGATTTCTCTTTTTTGGTGGTTATATGCCAGGTACTGATTGGTTGCCGGGTCGTAATCCTTTAAGTCCAAGTTTCCCATGTAGGCTATTTGGACCGAGTCAATCAATACAAGGGAATAGTTACTTTCTGTTACCGTTTCCTTTTCGGATCGAGCACATGACAGCAAGCACGCTACCGAAAAAAATAGGACTGCTAGGCGAAGATTCGACATCACTAAATGTAAAACGAACGGCTTAAAATTCCAAAAAACATCGCACATCATGCATTCATCAGCCCTTTTTTGTTGCAAATCCCGGCAAAAACAAGCAACTTGGTTCTCGGTATTTTTCTGGATCTAATCCCGCAACATGAATCAAAAGATTTTCAAACCTAGGCAGGCATTAAACAAGGCATTTTTGAAAGTAAAGCCTGTACGGACGCAAATCGAGGTCTTTAAATCCAACCTCATCCGCTTGCTTGATCAGATCAATGAAGCGGAGTCCGAAGAGTTTCACAAGAATTTGGTTGCGGACTTCCTCAAACGAACCTATTATGAACCGGATTTCTCCATCAACACCAAAGGGAGAAACGATCTGGTCATCCACAATGGAAAGGATGGGAAAAGCCCCGTGGGCATAATCCTGGAAACCAAGAAGCCCGCAAATAAGAGTGAGATGATTGGGTTTGGCGCCCTCACCCCCCGGCCCCCTCTCCCCGCCGGAGAGGGGGAGATTTTGAGGAAGGCTAAGGAAATAGCACTTCAGCGAAAAAAAGTTAATCCCATCATTCTCGAGTTTGCTAGAAACAACCGGAAAAATGCCACGGATGCAGAAGCATTCTTGTGGGAAATGCTCAGAAACAGAAAACTGAATGGGTTAAAATTTAGGAGACAACATCCTGTCAACGATCAGTTTATTCTGGATTTTTATTGTGCCGAATGCCGATTGGTAATTGAAGTTGATGGCGGATACCACCAATCATTGGAGCAAAGAGGATATGATGAGGGCAGGACACATGAATTGAACGAATTAGGATTGACTGTATTAAGGTTTTCCAATAAAGAGGTCATCGAAAAAACCGAAAGGGTTTTGCAGGAGATTTTGGATTGTGCCTTTGTACTTCAAACTTCATTGGGGGAGAACGCCCTCACCCCCCGGCCCCCTCTCCCCGCCGGAGAGGGGGAGGCTGACCTCTCAGCTTCGCCGAGAGGGGATTTGAGGGCGAATCTCAATGTAAAATCCTTGCAGGAGCTCATATTGTACTTCCTCAGAGAACGCATTACGCATGGTAATCTGGAGATAAAGCACCTGATCGTTACCAATATACATGAGTGGTTTGTGTTTGACGCAACCGTGTTTGAAAAGGCTTTTGCCCAAAACAATGCGTTGGTGAAGGACTTCAAGGCATTTGAGGAGGGAAAACTATCAGGCACAACCACCGATTTTTTTTATAAGGAGATCGCCGCCAAGGCGATTGACAGGATGGAGGGGGAAATGGCATTTACCTATTTTGACCTAAGGCAGTATGAAAAACCGCTCCGAAATGCGGATATGGCGGATGATGTGCAGCTGATTGCGCTTTTTAAACTTTTTTCGCCGGAGCATTTGCTCAAGCTGCCGTTTGCGAACGACAGCAACAGCCTGGACAGACGATTTTACGGCGAACTGTTGCATATCATTGGACTAACCGAGACCAAGGAAGGCAGCAAAAAGGTGATCGGGAGAAACAAGGTAGGCGAGCGAAATGCAGGTTCCCTGTTGGAAAGCACCATTACCGAACTGGACAGCTTGGACAAAATCAGCAGACTGGAAAAGCCAAGTCAGTTTGGAGCCACCCATGAGGAGCGGCTTTTCAATGTGGGATTGGAGCTCACCATCACCTGGGTCAATAGGATCCTGTTTTTAAAACTCTTGGAAGCCCAGCTTATCCAGTACCATAAGGGAGACCGCTCCTATTCTTTCTTGAATCCGGAGAAAATAAGAAGTTATGACGACCTTAACAGCCTCTTTTTTAAGGTACTGGCCAGAAAACAAGAAGACAGGTCTAAGGAGATCACCCTCACATTTGGCCATGTCCCCTACCTGAACAGTTCCCTGTTTGAGCCGACGGATATGGAACACAGCACCCTGTTCATCTCCAACCTTGGGGATGAAAAGCCCGTCCCCATCATCGCCACGACGGTCTTGAAAAGCGAGCAGGGGAAAAGGCGGACCGGGAGTCTTTCCGCACTGGAGTACCTGTTGGAGTTTCTCAACGCCTACGATTTCAGTTCGGAGGGGTCGGAGGATATTCAGGAAGATAACAAGACCTTGATCAACGCTTCCGTGCTGGGCCTTATCTTTGAGAAAATCAACGGCTACAAAGATGGATCTGTTTTTACGCCCGGGTTTATTACTATGTACATGTCTGCGAAGGCGATTCGGAAAACCATCGTCCAAAAATTCAATCAGGCCAAAGGATGGAACTGCCAAACCTTTGAAGAGCTGAAGGAAGACATACAGGAAGAAATCAGAGCCGGCAACAGAAGAGAAGTCAGAAAAACAGCCAACGAGATCATCAATAGCCTGAAAATCGTGGATCCCGCGGTTGGATCTGGGCATTTTCTCGTATCTGTATTGAATGAGTTGATTGCCATCAAGAGTGAGTTGAAAATCTTGGTAGATGCCAATTATGACCCGATCAGCAGTCATGCCGTCGAAGTGGTCAACGACGAATTGGTCGTTGTGGACTTAGAGGGTAATTTATTCGAATACAACTACTTAAGCAAGGATAGCCAGCGAATCCAGGAAACCCTTTTTCACGAGAAGCAGACGATCATCGAAAACTGCCTGTTTGGCGTGGACATCAATCCCAATTCGGTGAAGATATGCCGGCTACGGCTTTGGATTGAGCTATTGAAAAGTGCCTATTATAAAAAGGCAGGTTCTGCAACCGGCAACAGCTCTCCCGTTTGCTACGCTGAGAGTGAGGACCTGAGGGATGAATACAAAGACCTTCGAGGATCTGAAAACCTCAAAGGTCAGCGCGAACTGGAAACCCTCCCCAATATCGACATCAATATCAAATGCGGCAATTCGCTTGTGTCCCGTTTTGCGCTGGATGCCAACCTTAAGTCTGCGCTCAAAGGGTCCTGGAAAATCGAAGACTACAAGGCAGCCGTCTCCACCTACCGCAATGCCAAAACCAAGGACGAAAAGCGGGCAATGGAAGCACTGATTGCGCAAATCAAAACCAACTTCCGCTCCGAGATCTCCAAAAACGATCCCAAGATCATCCGCAAGGCCAAGCTTGGGGGTGAACTGTACAACCTCACCAGTCAGACCGCTATCTTCGAAGCGTCTGCCAAGGAGAAGAAAGTCCGACAGGCTAAAATTGAGAAAGTTTCCGCGGAGCTCAACAAATTGGAAATGCAAATAGAGGAAATCAAAGCCAATCGGATCTACGAAAATGCCTTCGAGTGGAGATTTGAGTTCCCGGAAGTATTGAACGAAGAGGGCGATTTTGTGGGATTTGACCTGATAATCGGCAATCCCCCCTACATCCGGCAGGAGGAGTTTTCCCATCTAAAACCCTACCTGAAAGAAAGGTTCCAAACCTTTGCGGGTACGGCAGACCTCTATGTATATTTCGTGGAACTCGGCATGACCCTGCTGAAGGACGCCGGTGATTTTATCTTTATCATCCCCAACAAATGGATGCGGGCCGGATATGGGAAAGCCATGCGGAGTTATGTCAAAGGCTTTGCGATCCGTGAGCTCCTCGATTTCGGAGACTTGCCCGTCTTTGAGGAAGCGACCACCTATCCCCTGATCATCGCCTTGTCCAAAGCGGCTGGTGGGGAAAATTTCCACGCGGCAAACCTTCAAACGCTGGATTTTTCGGGGGGTATGGAATACTATCTGAGAAAGAACCGGATGGAAGTATCGCCTGAAGGCCTGGGCGAGGAAGGCTGGACCCTGACCGACAGTCGGTCTCAGGCACTGCTGCTCAAACTCAAATCCCAGGGCGTTCCCCTATCGGAGTATGTAGAAGGAAAAATATTCAGGGGTGTGTTGACAGGCTTAAACGAGGCCTTTGTCATCGATTTGGAGACCAAAGAGCGGCTGATTGCAGAAGATCCGCGCAGTGCAGAGGTGATCAAACCCTTTTTGGCAGGTAGGGACATCAAGCGGTACCAGCAGCCAACGAGTGATAAGTTTTTGATTTTCACACGACGGGGAATTGAAATTGAAAACTATCCTGCAATCCTCTCCCATCTCGAAAAATTCAGGGAAAGGCTAGAGCCCAAACCCAAGGACTACAAAGGGTCTAACTGGCCCGGCCGAAAACCCGGCACTTACAAATGGTATGAAATTCAGGATGCTGTGGATTATTATGAAGAATTTGAGAAGGAGAAAATTATTATTCCAGCAATTGTAAAATCAGCGTCTTATTGCCTTGATGTTGAGGGAAATTACAGCAACGATAAAACCACGATAATCCCAATAAAAGATTTGGTGCTTTTAGGTATTATGAGCTCAAAAACGATTGACTTCTATTTAAAGTCAATTGCATCAACAAAACAGAATGGATACTTTGAATACAAGCCTGTGTATATCGCCCAACTTCCAATCATAACTCCCGAGCAAAGAATCAAAGACCAAATCGAAGAATTGGTCATAGAAATACTTGAAACCAAAAAGCAAGATCCGAAATCTGACACCTCTACTTTTGAAGCCGAAGTTGACCAATTGGTTTATGAGCTGTATGGGTTGAATGAGGAGGAGATAAATATAATAAAAGGAATTTAATAGCTATTTCTATGGGATATTACAAAAACATTAGATGTAGGCATTGTTCCTATTCATTTACAGAAGGATACACACCAGCTAATGGATTTAGGGTTTCAAATCTTGTAATACCATACATTCAATGTCCAAAATGCAAAAAAGTAAATGCCACTGGAGATATCCCATGGTCAAAATTCTCAAATTTGAATAAAATCTATCGTTGGGTTTCTTTATTAATTAGAGGCTTGCATTATGGTTTTTTTTTCTAGGTATAATAATTTGGGGAGTCTTAATAAAATTATTATAACTAGATTTATATTTACATATTTTTTCACATATTTTTATTGATATACTCAAAACTATTTCAATTATGATAAAATATAATAGCATGACTATAAGAAAAATACAAGAATTATACAGTAAAGAATACTGGGGCTATCTATTATCAAATACAGAGGATAAGTAACCTCTAATCACTAATAATAGAGTATCAATCATGTATACATTACATCGCAGATAAAAATAGAGTTTCATCTTACTGTATTTTTTAATAATTGAAATATAAAATCACAAAAACTTATGAAAACACCTAGTATTTTGTATAAGTATAGAGATTATCACAATGAATACAACAAGCGTATTCTTTTTAACTTTGAAATATTTTTGCCTTCTACAACAATGTTCAACGATCCATATGAAGGATCAATTCCGTTTGTATATAATCCAGAGGACTTAACTGAGGAAAATTTATATATAAGAATGAGGCAATTAGCCAAAGAGGAAAATCCCAAATGGTCTGATACAGAAATTGAAGAATATTGTTATGAAGCAATGAAAAAAGATCTGCTAAACGATCCAAAACATTTGGAGGAACAGCGCCTGGAAAATATAAGAAAAATCGATGCGACTTTTGGAATTCTTTCTTTAACTCCAAAATATTTGAATTACTTAATGTGGTCTCACTATGGTAATTCCCATCGAGGCTTTTGTATTGGTTTTGATTCTCAAGATCTATTTAATGAAATTGGTGGAACAATAGGACCAGTTGTATACCAGAGACAAATCCCCAAGATGGATATATTCGGAGGCCCACTTGAATTTTATATTAAACAACTATCTACTAAGTCAGAAATCTGGCAATACGAGGATGAATACAGAATAGTAAAGGCCGATGGATCACGAGAAACAATTTGTTACGATAAAAAAATTATTAGAAAAATTGTTTTAGGGTGTAAAATGACTCAAAGTGAAAAGCAGGAGATTATTGACTTTGTAATCAAAAATGAAATTAACTGCGTAATATCAGAGCTAAGTCTTGACACAGAGTCTGAATTTAAATTGAATGAATTAAGAATATATTGAATAAAACTCATGTTGAAGCCCTATTAAGGAGTATCGAAAATTACTCAAAAGTTGCAAACAAATCGCCTTTACAGGAAGATGGACTACGTATCATCTGAACCCTCATTATTTATCAGAAGGTTCGGATTCATCTAGTGAAAATTCAAGGTCAAAGGTTGACTACTCAAAAGTTGACAGCTTTAGAGAAGCTCCAGTCAAAAAGCTTCCTCTAAATCCCCAGTATTAATAAGGTACCAAAGACTTAACCCCATGACACGCATGCTTCCAATACTACTTATTATCCTCGGCGGAGGACTCCTACTTGTTGGGATTGTTCTTCTGATCAGATCAAAGCCGGAAAAGAACGAATCCCTGAATCAGGTTATCGCAGCCGTAAAAGCCGATGGAATCCTCACGCCCAAAGAGGAAAAGCTGGTTCGGGAAGTGGCACAGGCGGAAGGAAAAGATGGGGATTTGATCGTTGCCCTTATCAAGCAGGAACTCGAAGCCTCCGAAGAAGACAGCGAAACAGAACTCATCGATGTGAACGCTAAAGCGGGATACGACTTTGAGAAGTTTGTGGTGCAGAAGTTCGACAAAAGGTACTTCGACATCCGAAACTGGGCAGGGGATAAATTTGTGGAGGGACGATACGCCGACACCACCACCCAGCCGGATATCCAACTATCCCTAACGCTTCGCGGCGACTCCTACCCTTTTGCCGTAGAATGCAAATGGAGATCCGAACCCACCGGCGATTTTGTTCGGTTTGCCAACGATGGCCAATTGGAACGCTATAAGGCCTTCGCCAAGCAGGAAAATTACCCCGTCTTCATTGTGTTGGGCATTGGCGGGAAACCTTCCGACCCGGCGGAGCTCTACGTTTTGCCTGTTCACGAACTGAATAAGCCAGTCCTTCACAAAGCAGGCCTTGGAAAGTACAGAAAGAAGGTGGATTCAGATTTCTTTTTTGACCAGAAATCCCAAAAGTTGAACTGAAAAGTGGTCAAGCAATGAAGCATTTTCTCATCGTCGGGTGAGATAGGCCAAAACTGCTTCAATTTCGTTGGACAGAGATTGAAAGCCTACACAATGTACGTTTTTTCGGTCCACCGGTAGCTAAATAGGCAATACCAGTGCTCATCGCACCGTTGTTGCCTTTTTAAATATCAGAACCAAGTGCAAAATCACCAGCCTTGGGCAACGCCCAAGGAGGAATGCGGATACCCTACCCAAGCGTCAATGGCGCGGAATCAATATTGGAAGAACAATGAATTTGGCATCAAAATGAAGGCACTAAAAGGTTAGGAAGGCAGAAAAATAAAAAAGCTATGAAACATCGTTCCATAGCTTTAGTCAATTAACAATAAACCCAAAATAACCAAGTTGCAACAGAAGGATTCGAACCTCCGGTGGATGAAACCACCTCCAGCTAGATCTCTGAACGATCTTGTTACAAACGTATGACCGAAGCAATTACCTCGAACTACACTACAAAGGTAATGGCTATTTTTTGATTAAAAAAATTTTTGTTAAAGTATTATTCAAAAATACATTTTTTTCAATACCGGTTCGTCGAATTGAAATTTTATTAATTTGAGTTCATTGAGATCACGTTTCATTGACAAAATATAAATTTTTATCTCCCTGTATGGATTACCTGAAACCAACGATTCATTGGAAAAACAGAAGCATACATCCCTACTTTCGAGAGTTGCTCCTACTTCACCAGCTCCTCCCAAACGATCGGGTTGCCTTCCCAATGCCATACACCGTCCACTTGCTCCAGGTTTCTATGCCCACTGCCGGGTGCATGGGGTTCGTCTTTTTCCCTGATCCATCCCCGCAATTCATCCTTCACGGCCCGAAATTCCGGGTTTTGGGCCAAGTTGACATGCTCATGGGGATCCAGCTGATGATCGTACAGTTCCTCCGCGCCATTGGCATACCGAATGTACCGCCACCTTTCAGACCTGACGCTGTTGTTTCCGGGGTTGTGGGTGGTGATGGCAGGGCGCTCCCGGTCGGCGGTCGGATCCAATAACTGGGGTTTAAGGGAGACTCCTTCCAATCCTTCCTTGAATGGCAGGCCTACCCAGTCCACCAGGGTTGGGTATATATCCAGCAGCTCGGCAGGTCGGGCTACCACATTTCCCTGCGGAATGCCCGGGCCGGCAAAAATCAAAGGAACCCGCGTAGATCGTTCCCAAAGGGTATTTTTGCCTGTAATGCCTTTTTCGCCCAGGTGAAACCCGTGGTCAGACCAAAGCACCACGATCGTATTGTCCGCCAAACCTTCGGCTTCCAACGCATCCAATACCCGTCCCACCTGCGCATCGGTAAAGCTGATCGTCGCCATGTAGGAACGGACAAAATTCTCCCATTGCCCATTTTCCTTCAACCAACTCAGCCGAACCTCCGGCAGGTACCAATGCAGGTACCAGGCAAAATCCGGCACGTCCTCGCGCTCGTTGTCCGGTGCAGGAGGTAGCTGAATGCCAGCTTCCATTGGGTATAGATCAAACCACTTTTGGGTAGCAAACAAGGGTACATGGGGAAGCCAAAAGCCCACAGCCATAAAAAACGGCTTGCCGTCCTCGTTTTGGGCCAAGGCTGCCAAGCGCTCTTCCGCCCAGCTTGCCACCTTAAAATCATTTCGGACACTGTCATCTTCCGCAGGGTACACGCCCCAATCAATCAGGGGATGGTTGCCCATATGGGTGGCAGGAACCAATTTTTGCGGAGGATGCCCGGCCGTTCCGCCTCCGATAGGCCCCCATTCCTCAAAATCGACCCGTTTGACGTCGGTATCGCCTAGCGTATGAAAAACTTTTCCGTTTGAAAGGGTTTTATACCCATGCTGCTGAAAATATTGCGGAAGGGTAACCGCATCCCGCGTTTTTTCCACGTCCCTGAAATGGGGGAGCAGATTGTAAATCCCTGTCGAGGAAGGTCTGTAGCCCGTCAGGATGCTGACCCTGGAGGGGTTGCACAGCGTGGCCTGGGTGTGGGCATTGGCAAACAAAACACCCCTAGCTGCCAACCTATCGATGTTTGGGGTGTGAATTTGGGGGTGTCCCCCCAAAGCCCCTACCCAATCGTTCAGGTCATCTATCGCGATAAACAGGACATTTGGGAGCGGCTTCTCGGCTGTCTTTTCATCGCCGGTGCATCCAATAAGGCCAAGAATAACTAGGGCAATAAAACCTGATTTCTTCATAACACAATTGGTTTAGGGAAATGACACCGTCCAGATATTTCCTCCCCGTTGTCGTCCTCCGTACTCAATAACATATAATTCCTTTCCTACCAAAACAGCATCGACCGGCTGGTTAAAGCCTTCTGCTATGCGCCAGGAATTCAAGGTGAAATTATCCAAGGCAGGATCATACCTTACCCGAAGCAGCAGTAAATCCTCTCCATTTGTGGTAAAGGGCTGCATTAGGCTGGATTTGGTTCCTTTGGTATATCGAAGCGTCAAGGCACTCCCCGTATAGGGATCACCGAGGAGTCCATCGCGGTCAAAATTCAACCCCAACGGCGAAGAATGGGCAGTAAAACTGGTAATGCTGCTACCCGTGGCTGCGGCATCCATAATTTCGCCGGTTTTGCGGTCCCTGTACTTGACAGCGTCCGGTCCGAAATTCCGCATGCCCGGAGAAAAAACCACCTGATCGGGGCGCTTTGGAAAATCGGGATCGTTGTAAAAATCCTGAGGCCATGCCGCTGCAGACGTATTCAGGAACGGATCTTTTTCAGGGTCGGGATGCCAATCGGGAAATTGCTGCGGGGTTTCCAATCCACCCATTACCCAGGGAAAACCATAATGGTGACCTTCCCTTACCCAAAACATGTCCTCACTCTGGTCGTAGTCTCCGGAATTTACCACCGCAAACATATTGCCTTCTTTATCAAAATCGAAATCATACGCATTTCTTATACCCTCAGCGTAGAGAAATCCCCTGCTACGCAACCAGTCTAGGTCATTTTCCAGCAACAAATCCTTGGTGTCAATCGGAAAACGGAAAATGGCCGCCGTCAGGGGTTCATTTCTCGAATTTGGATAGGCTCCTTTGTTGTCCTGAACCTCTCCGTGGTCTGTACGGGATCCGCTTACGACAAAAAGGTGGCGACCATCTGGGCTTACGCGGACGGCACTCCATCCGTGATCAAACGGTGTACTGGTAGTTCCGTATTCCACCGTAGAGAAAACCTTGGTTACCGAATGCTTTCCATCAGAATCTAATGACACGCGCATTACCCATCCCGTTGTTCCCTTGTTGTCGTTTACCCGGTTATTTCCCGCCAAAAAAAGTGTGTTGCCTTGGATGGTTGCCCCTTGAAGCCGGCTGATGCCGTGATCGCTGACCGACAAGATCCGCTCAGCTTTCAGAGGCTTCTGGCTTCGCAAAATACGAAAAACCTCTCCCTCAAAGGTCGCGTACCAAATTGCGTCGGTCTTCGGTTCGTAAAATATCCGCACGGCCCTCGGCGCAACTTTCATGTAGTGGTTTATCTGCAGGTCGTCACGAAGACGAACGGGTGAGGCAGCCAAGGTTTCTGCCATTCCCTCCCCCAGTTTACGGATGTAAGCAGTAACCTGCCATCGCTCCTGTTCTGAGAGAACCTCCTCGAATGAGGGCATGATGTTTCTTCCAGTAGATATCTTCCAAAAAATAGCCCCATCTGTCTGGTTCAGGAACGACTTTGTGTGAAAATCTGCCGGCCTGGAATCCATGGCGCCTCCCGCGGCCCCATCACCCATCCCTGTCTCTCCGTGGCAGCTCCAGCAGTATACCTGGTAAACCGCCTTGCCTGCCTCGAGTGCTGATTCGTCCTGAAATGGGTTCAATCGGTGATTGGCGGATTCAGGGGCACGCCAAGGTGTCTCCCCCTGCGTTGTTCTGTTCTCTCCGGAAGGCGAGCAGGCGGGGAAAAAAACAGCCAAACCAAGCCAAAAGACCAGCATTGGAACCACTCGATACACTCGCCCGTATCCTACCAACTTTCTCATATAGGTTAATAAAGCCATTAATTCGATTCAACTCCCAAACTTAATCTGCGGCATTTGGGTTATTTTTATACATTTCTACTGATCGTTGCAGTTATGCCTTCGAATTTGCCAAATATTTTTGTAATTTGACTATACTTTCTATTCAAAGAATTTCTATGAGACGATTTTACTTGGTTGCTTTTTTTCTGTTGGTATCCGTTCAGCTCTCTTGGTCACAAGTGGGTGTCAATTCGCTCAACGTGGGGTTTGATGCAGGGATCACATTAAACGAGTTTTTTCAAAATGAATTTCCTGCCGGTTTTGGGGGATCCGTCAAGGCACTCTATGGCGTGGGTATGAACGGGCAGGTAAGCCTAACAGGTGGCTTTACCTACTTCCCCATCAAATCTACGATAGCCCTACCCGCGGGTGACAATGTAGCATTCAACCTAATGCCGCTTACCATCGGGTACCGCATGTTTTTTGACCAGTTGTTTTTCGAGCCCCAGGTAGGAGGTGCCCTGCACGTTACCCGTAATCGGTTCGCACAGAACAGCGACAACGTGACTACCGCAGAGCTGGGCTTTGCCGCAGAGGCAGGCTACGTTTTTGATCCCTTCGAGCTGAGTTTCCGCTACCAGCACACCGGTAGGTCGCCTTTTCATATGGGCTTTTTGGCGGTGCGGGTGATGTACCGAATACCTGTCTTTTAAGCCCTATTCTAAGCGGAAAACCGGGTACCTGTTATGTTCCTTTTCCTTCCAGGGAGAGCGTTCATAAACCCAACGAAGTTGGGCAGAACCATCCTGGGCAAAACCAGGATCTGCCTCCTTTGCTTCTTCCAACTGCGCCTTCAAGGCCGGATGATCCCGTAGGTAGTCCGCGGCCAGATCTTCAAATACGTAGGCCGAATAGCCCTCTTTGGCCTGCAAAATGGTATCAAAAAAATTCCAAGCAAAAAAACTATCTTCTCCCTGGGGTTCCAACACCTCCGCAAGGTACCGCGCGGCGGGCTGGTCTGTAGGGACAATAACGTCCCCTTTGCGGAATGTCTGCCTAACGACTTGGGAGGAATGCTGCACATCCGAATGCAGGTAATGTCCCTCATAGGCATTTGGTACTGTGTTGAATTCTTCTAGGCGATACACCACCACTTCCATCGCCGTGTCCTTTTCAAATCGCTCCATGCGCACGCCATTCCTTGCCAGATTCTCGATCACCTGGTGCCAACCTTGCGGTATCAGGTATGCTTTTGGCAAGGTAATGGTCAAACCTGCGATGTAGGTATTGAAAAATTTTACCTGTGTCGAAAAAGGTTGATTCCTATCGTAATAAAGACGTGGAAATCCAGACACTTCTGAAGGCTTATAAGCCGACCTGTAGCCTTTAAAGTCAATGTATTTGAATTTACCGCGATCCAATTGGTGGTTTATCGCAACCTCTTTCCTTGATCTTAGCCATTCGCGCTGCTGCCGATACAGACGATTGATCAATTCCCCATCACGTTCGATTACTTCAAAAAAAGATTCGAACAACGCATACGTGGACATCACCCGATCGTTGTAGGGTTTAAGCATGTGGGTTTCGGGCATGAAACTGAGGCATCCGAACAGGGCAGCATATCCGCTGCTATACCGGCCGCTGTCCTTGAATTGAGGCCACCCGTCCTCCGGAGCGCCATTCCAGGCGTTTACGTAAGGGACGAGCGGATAGCCGGCCTCCTCCATCAACGCATACAACTGCGGCTCTAACCTTTCTTCCAAATACGGTGCCAACGGCCCCCCCAGTCGGTTATGTTGGGTCGAAATCAACGTCATCACATGTTGGTAATCCGCTCCATTACTGACGTGGGTATCGATAAAGATCTGGGGCTGCAGCCAATGGAAAATCTCCTGGAAAGACTGCGCATTTCGGGTGTCCGCTTTGATGAAGTCCCGGTTGAGATCGTAGTTGCGGGCGTTGGCCCGAAATCCATACGCCTCCGGCCCATTTTGGTTTACCCTACTAAAGGAGCCTCTGTTCAAATGCCCTCCGATATTGTATACAGGGATCAAAGCTACAACGGTGTTGGCGGGCAACCTCTTTTTTCCCAAGGCTAGGTCCCTAACCAACATCATAGAGGCATCAATGCCGTCCGGTTCTCCCGGATGGATGCCGTTGTTGACAAAAAGGACTACCCTGCCCTTGCTGTGCCAAACGGAGGGGTCAAAATCCTTCCAGGGATCAACGATTACAAGATGCAACGGAAGCCCCGCATCGGTCATCCCAACTTCCCTGATTTGGATAGGATCAAAATCCCGGGCCAGTCGATCAAAATAGGCAATCACCTCCGAATACTCGGGCGTCTCCTTTCCCTGACTGGATTCGAAAAGCGTCTGGTAGGCCTGCTGTCCCAATACATGACAGGTCATTAAGGCCGGTAACAGGGAAGATAGGATGGTTTTTAGCATGGGCAAAGTTTAAAAAAATAAAAAAGGAATGCAATCAAAAAAGTAGGCTATGGGTTTATACTAGCGTTCTATCAGGAAATGTCCAGTGAGCTCAACCGTATTATCCGTTAGTTGGATCCTAAAGGCTCCTCCTCTGCTGCTGAGTTGGTGTGCTAGTAGGCTACTTTTATTCAATTGCTTACCCCAATAAGATGCGAGCATGGCATGGGAGGATCCGGTAGCATAATCTTCCAGCTGCTGCACATGGGGAACCAACGTCCTGCTGACAAAATCAACCTCGATGCCCGGTGCCGTAACGGCATACCCGAATAAGTCGGCGTCACGGAGTCTTTCGAAATCAGGAACCATGGTTCGCACCGATTCCTCCAAATCGGTACGTATCAAGTGCTTGTTGCCTGTTTCATACATGGCCAGAATGGGTATTCCCAACCCTTCCTTGATAGCCCTTGGCACTGGGATCTCCTGCTTTATGGGAATAGCTTGCAGTAGCAATGAAACCATACCGGGCTGCTGAAAACGCACCTCCATTTCTCCAGATCCGTAAACAAGCTCAAACCGGTTTAGTCCAGCGTATTTTTGTCCCAAGTAAGCCCCTGCGGCCGCGGCACCATGCCCACAAAGTCCGATCTCCTCATCCGGAGCGAACCACCGTACGTCGAAGCGGGACGGATTATCTACCGATCTTACCAAAAACGTGGTCGCAGGTTGCCCCAGTAGGGCCGCCAGCTGTTGCATGTCCGCTGCCGGTATAGGCGTTTCCGATTCGACGACCGCGGCCGGGTTTCCCTTGAATCCTCTGAGCGGGTCGGTAAATACCGCATATACGGGTATATTACTAGGTATATTTTCCATCTTATTTAGCAGAAGTAAAACCCTTACCTACCCATTGTATTCTAAGTGGGTACATACAAGGTGTTGTTAGTCAGATTATTATGGGTATAAATAACAAGCATTGACTAAAGCAAATTTGACAGGTTGATCCGGCTTAATTGGCCCTCCAAAAGAACGGTGTGAACAAAACCAAAATGGTAAACAGCTCCAGCCTTCCCAATAGCATCAGAAAACTTAAAAACAGTTTGGCAAAGGGTGAGAAAAACGCAAAATTATCCATAGGACCTACCCTTCCAATGGCGGGACCCACATTGCCTAATGAAGTGGCGACCGCCCCGAAAGAAGTAAGTAGATCGTAACCCGCTATGGACATCACAATACTTCCCAAAACAAAAATCATCAAATAAACCAGCAGAAAGGTAAAGATATGGGTAATGACTCGACCGTTTACCCTTTCTCCATTGATTTTCAGGGGTATAACAGCTCTTGGATGAACTATTCGTTTAAATTCAAGTGTGGAGTTCTTCACGAACGTCAGGTGCCTGATAAACTTGATTCCGCCGGAAGTGGATCCGGCACAGGCCCCGGTAAACAACAACATAAAAAATATAATGGTAAGGCCGGAATTATAGGATGTATAATCAGCGGTCACGTAGCCGGTGGTAGTGACCAACGACACTATTTGAAAGAGCGAATCCCGAAAAGCTTTCTCCCAATGAACGTCTGTAACGGAATACACTCCTACGGCCACAGCCAGAACCGTTAACGACACAGACATAAAATAGGCCCTGAATTCATCGCTGGACCATACCTTTTTAAACTTACCAGTTAACCCCAAGTAAATAAGTGTAAAATTTGTTCCTGCCAAAAACATAAAAAATATGGCCGTGTATTGTATGGATGGATCAGTAAAATGCGCCATTGAGTCATTTTTGGTCGAAAATCCACCAGTTGCCATTGTAGTCAAACTGTGGTTTACCGAATCAAAGAAGGACATTCCCAAAAGAAAATAAATGGCAATAAGCAAAAGAGTTAAGCCAACATAAAGGATCCATAACCTCTTAGCTGTTTCTTGAATTCTAGGATGTAGCTTGTCAGGTTTTGGGCCTGAAGACTCAGCAACAAACAATTCAATACCACCTATACCCAATAGTGGGAAAATGGCAACGGTGAGTACAATGATTCCCAGTCCCCCTATCCATTGGGTCATACTTCTCCACAACAAAACACCTTTTGGTATGGATTCTATGTCTTCCAAAATAGTGGCACCGGTGGTGGTGAAACCAGAAATCGTCTCAAATACGGCGTCGGAAAAATTAGGAATAGAGCCACTAAACAGGTAAGGCAACAAACCAAAAATGGTCATGAAGACCCAACTGAGGGCAACTATCAGGTAGCCTTCCCGCTTGCGGATGTTTTGATCCTGAGATGCGAAGGAGAAAAAAAGAGTCGCTCCAACAATTCCGGATATCAATGTAGAGATTACCAGCGGGAATTCATCTCCACTATCGTAATAAAGCGAAAAAGCAATGCAAGGCATCATACTCAGCGCCAGCAGCATAAGCAGCCCTCCCATCACCTTAAAAATCGCCTTAAAATGAATCATGCCTCAATTGAATAATCGCTCCAGAACCGGCTTGGCAGATGGCAATGCGAGCACGATAGCCTTGTCGTTGAGTTGTAGATGGAAGTTACCGTCCGGAATAAACACGTCGTCTCCCCTGATCACGCCTGCAACGATGGCCGTATCTGGAAAATGAAGTTTTTTGAGCGATTTTTTAGTTATGCGGTTGTTTTTCGTAACCACATACTGCACGAATTCAGCATCCACTCCATGGATTCCCGCAATGGCCTCCACATTGCCCTTTCGAAGGTAGCGACTGACATAATTTGCCGCCACCAGTTTTTTATTTATCAGGGAATCTACGCCAATGCTATGCGAAATATGGATATACTCCCTGGTATCCACGTGGGCAATCGTCTTGTAAACCCCGTGGTTTTTTGCGCTGAGGCTTGTGATGATATTGGTCTCGGAACTTTCTGTCAGCGCCAAAAATCCATCCATGGTTTCCAATCCCTCATCAATCAATAAGCTGATGTTTTTATAATCTCCATGAATTACCAAGGACCTGTTCAGCCGTTGGGAAAGCCATTTACAGCGTTCCTTCTGATTGTGAATGAGCGTAACCCGGTAATTTTCCTCCAGCTTTTTGGCCGTTGAATAGGCGAGATCGTCACCACCTATTATCATTACCTGGCGAATGGGTACTTCCTTATGCCGAATAAGCTCCTTTACTGAATCCACCGCCTTTTTGTTCGAGATAAAAAACACGTGGTCTCCATTTCGAATGTAGGTTTCGCCCTTAGGGATGATCGTAATCTGGTCGCGGACCAGGGCAATGATGCGGATATCTTCAAAGATGGGATCCGTACTGGCATCGGAAAGGCGCTTGTTTACCAAAGGAGAGTACCTGTCCAGCGTGATCCCTACCACATTTAGCTTACCTCCCTCAAACTCCATCACATCCGAAAACGTGGAGTTTTTCATCATCCGGGTAATTTCATTGCTGCAGAGCATAGAGGGCGAGATAATGGAGTCTATGCCTAGCTTTAAAAAATAATCCTGGTTTTCGGGATTTAGGTAATCGTGGCTGCGTACCCGCGCCACTACCCTCTTTGCACCCAACTGCTTAGCCATTACGGCCGTTACAATGTTTGTTTTTTCTGAGGTGGTTACAGCCAGAACGAGGTGGGCTTGATGTACATTCGCATACCTCAACACGTCTATGGACGCTGAATCGCCCGAAATGGTCAACACGTCCAGCTGTGCAGAGGTGCTATCCAATACATCCGAGTCAAGATCAATGAGCGTAATGTCATTATTCTCGATAATCAGCTGCTCGGCAAGATGAAATCCCATATCTCCCGCTCCCGCGATTACAATGTTCATGGCCGTCTCAAAAATTCCACGTATCTGTTAGACGGCTCAAAATTACATAAGAATATTCGGCATTTCGTAAATTGAATGAACTATTTACGGCTGACATGAAAAAAGACTGAGCGAACAAAAGATTTCAAATACAAGGAGTGTAGAAGGAAGGATTAGGGCAATGATGCCACCCATTCAATTAAGGCAATTGCAATTGCCAAAACTCTCCCGTACAAATTTGAATAATTGCAAGAATGGATAATCCGTCAATGCGTCCGGCCTTTCATCTCGGATCCTTTTGTATGTTTCCAAAATTTCCCGTGCCCTCCGTTCTATTTCCAAGTCTACTGGTTGGGGTTCTTGATTTTCAGGGATTGCATACACAAATCTACCGGTGTCAGAGCTGGCCACTGGAATTTGAAAGAAACCCCGCTTTACAAACTCGCCGGTTTCTTCTTGATGTAAGGCAGCGTCGACAAAAAAATCCACAGCATAGGCAGGGTATCCAAATAGGTAACCGTAGGCCCGAAAACGATCCATCTTTTCTTCAAACTCATACATGATCAATAACGGGCTTGGGTCGATTTCGGCATCTGCTAGGACACCTCGTTTGATAAAAAAATCGGGATACTTGGCTATGGCCTTTTGAATACTTGCTCTGTTAAATACCAATAATTGAAAACTCCTTCCACTGCCATAAACCGCTTTAAATGGCACTATGGCAAACCCGATATTATCGTCTGTCAATTCCATCAGGCTTTCCTTGAGCATACGTATTTGCTGTGCCACTTGTGCTGGGTTTAGGTATTCTTTGGAAAGGCTGTCAATCGAAAACTGTATATGCTCAACAGTACTGATCGGTTTTAGTCCGCCCATTACGGTAAAAAGTCCCTCTTTTTCTAGGGTTTGTTTGGCAATAGAATCCGCCAACTGTAGTTTTTGGACATTTTCCTGTGCGGTGAGGGCAGCATAGGTGAAAATGAACCAAAGCAATAGGCTACCTTTTCTAATTTGCCTAATGAAAGCACGTTGCATAATTTGGTGATTTAAAGGATTAATGAAAGGTTAACCTGAAGGAAGGAAAAACTCCGTGATCGTTGGGTTCTGTATGAATAGTCGGCACCGAGCTTGATGGATTCTTTTTCGGACCGCAGCAATAACCAACAGGCTAACTGACCTTCGAAATGATTCCCCCCGTAAAATAATCTGTTCGGATGGTGCACAAACTGGGCAATGCCCAGTTGCCCTTCAGGAAAACTATTTGACTGCGGTAGAAACATGCCAATACCTGGCCGAATAAATAGACTTGCATTTTGGTAATTGAGCACCGAAAGAGCGTTGCTGGCAAGAAAGTACAGGCTGGAAAATCTTCTCTGTGTTCCCGCAGCCAAGTCTTCATCCGATTGCTGCTTGAATGACCAATACAACTCCGCTACTTGGTTGGCCTGTTTACCGCTTAAGGTGTGAACTCCCTGCCATGTACGGGTACCAAAATGGTAATTGATCGCTTGAAAAACAGGATCCAACGCGGTACCGTTTGATCCCTCCCAAGACAGATGCTGTTGATAGTCATGGGCTTTGAATGGGATGATCAATCCGGAATGAATTGAATAGGTATTTCCCCGTAAACTTCCTCCGTCCAAAGGAAATGCAATACCATCCCTAATGGTAGCTGACCTCGACCCATTCTTTAATGCTACAAATACCATAGAACTGTTGGAGAACGTATATTTTCCGTAAAATTGAAGCGCCAGCTCCTCGGTAAACTGGTTTCTGGTAAAGCTCTGGAATGCGTTTCTGGAAAATGTGTTGAGTCCTCTCATAAAGACCAATGAAAACTCCTGGGCGGCAAAAACTCCAAGTTGGTTTTCTTCATTTCCTTTCAATATTCTTCCAGCAAGTCCGATTTCTGTTTGGACGTTTGGACGAAAATTTTGGCCGACCTGAATTTGGTACTCGTTCCTATGGTAAAGAGGTCTGGGTTCCGCATCCATGGAAGAGGTTTCAACCTGGTAATTGACAAGAAAAAAATTACCTAATTTTCCCTGTTTATATCTCGCAGCGTTGCCCGAGAGATTTATTGCTACAAGATCTCCCGACCAAGGGGATGTCTGCTCTTGGCCCAACAGAAAAGGATTGGTCTGATTGCCCAAGCGCTGCAGCAAAAAAGGACGGACGATTTCCACCTGCCTGGTATAGTGGAAGTCACCTTGAAGAGACCATGATCCCAGTTGTTTTCGAGACTGTGAATAAAACCCAATGGTCTTAACTGCTTCTGGCTTCAAGGACTCAACAAGCATTCCCCCCCCTTTAGCATAAGATAATACAGCCCGATAGAATTCGGTTTGGGTTTCCTGCATTAAAAAAGGGTAAGCAGCATGCCACGATATATCCTGACGCAGGAAATACTGAATAGGGTGAAAATCACCCATCTGTTCATTTTTCAGCGAAAGAGAATCCAGCGTGAAGGCCGTTAACGAAGTTGTGGTAAAAAATAGGCTGAAAACCAGCCATCGCAACAGGCCTTTTACCCTTTTCATGTATCTATCCTTGTTTTTTAGCACTCGGGAACGGTCAGGTAAGACTTTGACTCTTTTAACTAGAAATTACTCATTTTATTTGAGCGGTTTTTCAGCCGTCAACGGTTCGTTGGTGAAGGACTCGGATTGATGGCAAAATCATTGGTACTGTTGTTGGTGTCAACATACAGCATATTTCCATCCACTGTCCTGGATTTTCGACGAATTGACTCACTGGAATAGGTGCCATTTACAAAAGAAAAACCAGCATCCAAACTGACAGGAATTCTTTTAAAGCCTCCGTCGGTTTCACTCCTCAATGCCTCCACGGCATCAATCACCAAGCCATTGGGAACCCTTACCACAGGGGGGGCGGTTGGGTTGGCTCCCGGAATAGCGACCCGTTCGAGCGCATCGAAATCGTCTGTCCTCCAGATGATTGTCGCCGGTCCAAACACCGGAACAAGGGAGAAGGTACCATTAAACGGATGGTAAAGCATTTCCATGTTTGGCACATTAGGTGCGTCCACATCGCGCTCTGACCCTACTACGAAAAGTTCAAAATTTGCTTGACTAAGGTCAACGGGGCTTCCTGGGTTTGCTTCGGGTGCACGGTGGTTAATCCCTTGCTGGGCAATGGTAACTGCAGAAAATGGTTGCAAAACCTGGGTGTTGCCATTTCCCGGAATCCTCCACGCGGTTGTAATGTAGACGTTTGATTGATCGTCTGCAAAAGGCGTAGGGATAGTATTGGGGTTGATTTGTCCCGAAGGCCCATGGATGTTTGATAGAATCAAGCCATCCAAGGCAATGGGCTCACTTGAATTATTATAGATTTCAAAAAATTGGTCAAAAAAGTAATTGGATCCTTCAGGTGTTTTAGACCCGGCATAATACACCTGACTAATGACGAGATTTCCCGTTACCGAGCCAGCCAACCTAATCTGAATGGGAGAACCGGCCGAGGTGGTATTAAGTAACATATTGGCATTTACGTAATTCAAGTTGATGTTTAATGGCGTGCCTACCATGGCGATCGCCTCTGCCTCGTCCAAAAACCTCGAAGCCTGTAGGCTGTAAGCACCGGGAACTAGATCTACGAAAACCACCTCACCATCAACCCCTGAAACCAACTCAACCTGCTGGCCTGAGGCGAGATTGACCAGCTTAACAGCCACGTCAGAAGCCGATTCCTGAAGGAAATCCTCCGGAAATAACAGCTGAAAGGTAACATCAAAGCGTTGAAGCCGAGGCTCATCCTCGTCGCCGCAGGCAAAAATCAAATAAATTATCGCAAAAATGGATAGTAATCTTGTTGTTGGTTTCATCTGATAAATGAGTTTAGTTTAGTATTTGTTAAGAGCATGTGTATTTCGAAGTTGATTGCTTGTCTCCTATAACCGGTAGAAAATCTCAGCACCAAAAAACAAGCTGAGATTTCGCTGCACAAACGCATCGGTCCTCGGATCTTGAAACAATGGTCTATGATTAAAGAGGTTATTTACAAAAAATGCAAAGCCTCTTTGGGGTTGGAATTCTTTGTTCATCCTTAAATTCACCAACAATAGAGGAGGTCTACTGATTGCTGCCAGTTGCTGCTCAGCAACCAAATTCCGAAACTCGGCAAGTGCCTGGTTTTGGCCCTCCTCCAACGTAAGTCTCAACAGTTCACCTCTCCTATTCAACAACGCTGTCGGAAATGGATCAAACCCCATCAATTTGTCTCTTTGATGCCATATCACCTGCGTAAGGGAGGAAAGGACAATGCCAGCGTTTGGAATATGGTGAATAAGCCTTATCGAAGTATTCAGTTGGGTTCCGAGATTTCCCTGACCTGCCTGAAAAAACGGGACAAAGGGCGCATTCACCTGACGAAAGATGAAATTTGGGTTCACTTCTTCCCCCTCTACAAAGCTCTTTGTCTGAATAAATGCGCCGTTCAGGGAAAGAGACGTCCGAAGAAATTGGATCTCGGGAAAATCAAGAACAAATTCAACGCCCCTGTTCTCTAACCTTCTATTGTTCACGGGAGCATCATAAGCCAAAAATAGGGTATCGAATCGGGTCGGCCCTTCGGTCAATAGGGGAGGCATTCCCGGTCTGGCCTCTAAAATGTCAAATAATCCACGATGGGCAATATAGGGCTGACGGACAAAACTTGGCCCTCCCTTCGTTTTTTCGATAAATCCATTGATCGAATAGCGAACCCTCCCTATTTCACCGTCCAAACCAATTTCTGCTTTATTGGAGCTAAAACTTCTTAACCGTTCGGTTTCGGGAGTTATCCTTCTTGTAGTTACGACCAACAATCGCTCATCTGGATTTGGTGCGAAATAATTGAAGTTTATCAAATCGATAAATCTTGGGCCGGTAGACAGAAAATTCAATCCAGGCACTTTGGCATGGATACCATAGCCCAATCGTAGCCTATGTTGTGGCGTCAGGGAGATGGCAGTCTGAACCCTAGGCTGCAAATCAGTCCCGATGGTACGCTGTTCAGTACCAGATAGAGAATAGCTATCTGCCCGAAAGCCGATCTGCCAAGACCATACCCTGACACCTCCCAATCGGAGAAAAAACCGATCCTCCATATAGGCTGAAAGTTGGTTCAAACCAGGTATATCATCAAAGGCTCTAGGTCGGTCTCCGGCACTGAAATTTTGTCTGGGAGGAGTTTCGAGATCAAATTGCCTCCCCTGTCCGGAGTTTACATCATAGCGATACTCCGTACCCATTACCAATCTGTGTGAAATAGTTCCAGATGCAATGGTTTTGGAAAGCTCAACCCGGTGATAGTAATTTAATGGATTGCCTTCCACGGTGGTTTTATTGAAGTAACGGGCAGGTCCAAATGGGACTACACCGGTAGAGTCTGTCAAAAAAGTAGGACGCGGCCCAACGTTTGTGGTTATAAACTCGGTAAAAAAAGATCTTTGCCGATTTTGGGAAAGTGAAAATGTCCCCTCTAACCGGTCAAACCAACCGGCATTGTTTTGTAAAACTAACTGGGTATTCCATCTAAACGATTCATCTGTGGATTCCCAACTTCGTCGGGAAGGATCCCTGTCTGCCTGCATGGCTCGAGACGCAGTGTTTATTCCAACAGTAGCCCTATTTCGGACGATTAACCTGCCACTGAGACCAATCCATTGATGACCAACCGTTACTTGTTGGCGCCTAAATTTGTTGAAAACATCCCTGGGATCCGGTCTTGAATCCATTGCATCCAAATCAACGCTTAATGCCTGCGATTTATTCCATTGAAATCCCGCACCGCCTGAAAACTGCAATGCATTTGGGTTGGCACGAAGGGTGAGATTGGGTCTGAATGGGCCGATCCGAGTCTGCACTATTACCGCACCGGCTGTAAAATTTCCATGCCTGGCAGAACCTACACCTCTGAGTACTTCCACTGACTCAATTTGATCAGCAGGGATCTGCCTTAGATCAAACCCTTGGTTGGCAACTGATTGGAATGGAGGCGGAGATCCTGGGCTGCTGTTGAGAATATTAACGTTGGACTGAAGGTTTGCATCGTTTGATAAAGGGCTTCCATCCATCACGATGGACGTGCCCATTTGGGCAACTGCATTTCCGGCCCCATTGGTTGAAACCTGCCTTATCAATATTTGCTGCGGAGTGTTTACGCTTGGGTTTATCGCCAGCTGACCCGGAATAAGCTGTAATATATCCCTCAAACTATTTGGCTGAACATGGGCGATGGCATCCCGCTCAATCAGCGAAGAGGTGCTTAAGCCCTGCGTGTTTTCCTGGGCGGTTACCGTGACCTCATTCAGCTCTAGGCTCCTCTGCTTGAGCACAAGGTGAACCAGTATTGGCTCATCTTTTACCAGAACGATCGTGTCTACCCGCTCAAATCCCATCATGGATACACTAATGCGCTTTTGTCCAGTTGAAACCATATTAAAAATTACTGCACCAACCCCACTGCTTATTTGATACAAGCCATCAGGCTCAATCTGAACGATTGCTCCTATAATTGGCTGATTTACCTCATCCGCTAGAGACAATCTTAATTCAGAAGAACGCAACCCCGCCCAAGTAAGCGCGAGGAAAGTATGGACGATTGCTGCCACCATTGGTTAAAGATTCATATCAACATTCAATAAATGCAACAATATTGCATTTTTAAAACAGACATACCTCATCCGTCTTGGAATGTGTACCCCTAGAAAATCAAACATTACAAACCACCGAAAGGAATATTTAGGTTAAATGGGCCATTTGTCCGAAAACTTCTTACCCTTTAGGTATTCGGCCAACTCGGCATTGGTCAGCAGACATGCTTCCAACTCCTCTATGATTTGGCCTTGGTGCAGGTCTTGGCCTATGATAACCAACTCATTCATTCTATCTCCAAAGACTTTATCCCATTTGGATTCGATATATTCTTGGTTTTCAATGTAGGAGCCATTCCGTATACGCTCTTTGAATGGCATACTTGCCCACCACACACCGACCGGCTCGGCCTTGAGAGAACCTCCCGCCTGAGACCAGGAAATGGCTTGGTCTTTTCTGGAGGCGATGTAAAAAAGCCCTTTGCTACGGATAACCCCAGCTGGCCAGCTCTTTGTTATGTAGTTCCAAAAACGCAGGGGATGAAAGGGTCTCTTGTTCCGAAAGACAAAGGAAGATATCCCATATTCCTCTGTTTCGGGGGTATGGTGATCCCTTTGCAGTTCTGCCTGCCACCCCGCCGAATTGGAAGCCGTATCAAAGTCAAACAATCCGGTATTCAATATCTCCTTGGGATCTACCTGGCTGTTGGATGTGCTTAGAATCCTTGCAGAAGGGTTCAGTTTCCGGATAATGGCTTTCAATTCATCGACGGTTTCCCTGGATACCAAATCCTCTTTGTTAATGATGATTACATTTGCAAATTCAATTTGGTCCGTCAATAAATTGACAATAGAACGTTGATCTTCCGGATCATCATTCAGCATTTTCGAAAAAACCGTTTCCGCTGACCCAAAGTCTTTGTAGAAGTTCAGTGCGTCTACCACAGTAACCAAGGTATCCAACCGGCTGAATTTAGATAGGTCAATTCCTTTTTCTTCATCCACAAAACTAAAGGTTTGTGCGACCGGCAGGGGCTCGGAAATTCCCGTGCTCTCGATCAACAAATAATCGAAGCGGTTTTCCTTTGCCAAACGCTCGACTTCAAGCATCAAATCCTCCCGTAGGGTACAGCAAATACAGCCATTGCTCATCTC
Source organism: Lunatimonas lonarensis (assembly GCF_000390185.1). Taxonomy (GTDB): domain Bacteria; phylum Bacteroidota; class Bacteroidia; order Cytophagales; family Cyclobacteriaceae; genus Lunatimonas; species Lunatimonas lonarensis. The sequence goes on from NZ_AQHR01000020.1 coordinate 38,590, forward strand.
GACGAGCTTTTCCTCGGTACGGGAAAGCGTATTTTCATTCCGTACCAATTGCGCATCGACATTGACTTCGCTCATGTCGTTGACAATAACGGCCACTTTCAACCCCTGCTTATTGTGAAGCACATGATTGAGCAAGGTTGTCTTTCCGGCACCTAGAAAGCCGCTTAAAACAGTAACAGGTAGTTTTTTTTCCATCAGTTTAGTAGAATACTACAAATGTCAGATCCTGCCCTCTCCCCTCGGTCCATTACGTTCTCTAACCAACCAAAAGCCTACAGCGTACCGTAGGGGAACATTCACTTGTATTCTCGTGGTATTTTATGCAACACTGTTGCAAACAAAGGAAATTAAGTTTAAAAAGGAAAGAAAATCCGGAAAATGTTTTTTCCGGATTCAACAATTCTACAAAAACATTCTGATAATCAGTTATTTAAAACAGCCTACATGCATATTGGCAGCAAACTGCCTGCATTGCGATACCTCCTGTCACCCCTCACCGGATTTTTCCAACGTTTTCCACACTTGGTACATTGCCCTAGGAACATGAAAGCATCCTTTCCATTTTCCTCCCTTTAGCATCAACAGCGGGTTTCCTCGCCGATCCAGGTAACCGAACCACTCGCCGTGGGACGGATCGGCGAAATGTTCCCAGCTGTAATTATGGACACGCAAAAACCACTCGGCGCATCGATGGTCCCCGGTTAGCTGATACCCTTTTGCCAAGGCTACCAAGGTCTCCAGGTGAACCCACCATAGCTTCTGGTCCCATTCCAACTGTTGGGGGGGATATCCTTTGACATCCTTAAAATAAAAAATCCCTTCAAACTCGTCGTCCCATCCGTACTCAATTAGCCGAATGGTCACATCAACTGCCCTTTTTATGAGTGTCCTATCTCCCCTACGAGCGGCTAGATCCATCATAAACCACATGGCTTCTATGCCATGTCCCGGATTGATCAGCCTGCCCTCGAAGCTGTCACTTTTACTTCCGTCTGTATGCAGGTTTTCGTAGACCAAAAGCTCTTTTTTATCCAAAAACACTTCCATGACCTCGTGTTCGCAATGCGCCAAGGTCTCCGCCACCAAATCCGGTGACAGCAGCGGCTCCAACTCCAGGCACAAATTGCTCAAAATCATCGGAAGGGAAAAGCCCTTCAAGGGTCGGGTACCGGGAAAGGCTTTGTTATAGACTCCTTTTGGGTTTTTCTGACGGATAAGGATGTTGGAAAAGGTGCGTTTGGCCAAATCCAGACTCTCTTCGTCGCCCGCCGCCAGTCCGTATTGGCTGAAAGCCATCGCCGCAAAGCAATCTGAGAAAACATTGTAGGCCTGCACTAGGGGGGCACCTTCCCTGGTAAGCGAAAAGTAAAAATTCCCGTCTCGGTCCCTGCCATATTTTTTTAGGAAATCCACCCCTAACTTAGCTCCCTCAAGCCATTCTTCTCTTGGTGCTACCCGCTGATAGAGCATCGCATAGGTCCACGCCTGCCGCCCCTGGAGCCACACAAACTTATCCGTATCAAACACCTGTCCATCCCGCAAGAGGCAGGTAAAATACCCTCCGTGTACCCGGTCATGAGAATGTCGCCCCCAGAACGGCATTACATCATCCAGAAGCGTGTCCCGGTAAACGGCCTGCAACTCTTTGATCCTATCCATCACGGTATGAGCTCTTCTATCGGTATAATCTGAAATGTCATGTGGGCCTGACTGCTTTCGTACAGAATCCCTACGTGGCGTTCATCGACCATCGTAAGGCAGGTGTAACCCCATCCAACTCCCTCATCAAGTAGTACCTGATTGGTCTCCGGCCACGAGTTACCTTCGTCAAAACTGGTTTTGATGGTAATGTTGTACCTACCATCGGTGGTGTTGGGGTTGGAGAACAAGAAAACCGGAGCATCGTCGGTATAGGGATTGGCGATGATGCTTGCCATACAAATCGGTTCGACCAGTGCTGTTCGGTGTGAAGCATGTTCTTCCCAAGTCTCTCCGAGGTCCCTGGTCACCATAATGGCCCTTGCTCCGCCCCGGTCGTCGCGCATATTGAGCATAAGTGATCCGTCAGAGAGTTCGACCACCTGTGCTTCGGTGGTATGGGTACGGGCGCCTTTCCCCATACGCCAGGTTGCGCCACGATCTATGCTGTAGATAATTGTGCTGTGTGGAACCTGATCGGCATCTTTATATTGGCCGGCAAAAACCAAGGTTCCATCCCGTGTGGTAATTCCCCTGCCCGGTCCGGCCAAAAACAAGTACCAGGAAGGGTCTTTTAGCGATTCGGTTACATTGATGGGATCCGACCAGGTGATCCCGTCATCCTCTGATTTCACCAGTACCAACTGACCGGTCTGGTCGGGACGCATACCCGGCTGGGAGCTGTTCCATGCAGCTTCCGCGGGCTTGCCATGCATCCAAAGCGCGGCCACCCAAATCGTTCCTGTTTGGTCATCAACCAAAATTGCGGGATCGCCCACCCCGTTTTGATCTTGGGGAAGTCCGCCCCATTCTCCCATGTCGATGATGGTCCTCATGGGTTCCCAAGTAGATCCACCATCGGTACTGCGACTCAGGCCTACGTCCACATGTCCTTGTAGATCGTTGGACCGCTCCCACCGCATATCGTATACGGCCAATAAGGTGCCATTCTTTGAGGTAGCCAAGCCCGGGATTCGGAAGGAGTGGACACCATCATCGCCCCTGTTCCGCAGCCCCCTAGCCAACCGCAACTTAAACACGTCTCCGACACCACTTGGCAATCCCCTCTCTCTCCCCCATTGCAGGTAATCGATCGTTAAGCGCACCTTTTCGAGTAGAGAGGCCTGCTGCGAAGGTATAATATGAAATATAAAAACCCTGTCTTTCGATGTATCCGATGCCGGAATCGGAAAAACGACGGGTCCTTGCACATGGTTGGCGGCATGTACGATCGTGAACTCACTGCCATCTTGCTCCACGAGCACAACCTGATCCAAAGGTGTGTCAGATACAAAAGACGCCTGCATCTGATTGAATTCTCCGGCGATCTCTCCATCGATCCGCAACTCACCGACCAGATTAACCGCGCCCTGTATGATCGGTACTTGCTTAACTTCAAATACTGCTTTTTCGGTAACGGCATACCGTTCCTCCTTGGCACAGGAAAAAAGAAAAAAGACGGCCACAAGCCGTATAAGAGAGTAGATTGATTTGTTCATCAGCTTTAATTGTTTTTACGCATTCACCCAGTTGCAGCATTGCGGGCCTGTCGACTTTCATCTCCCGTCCCAAACCAGCTAGTATCCGATATCAGAAAAGAACCCGAGGTTTTCCAAATCCCTACGAAGCGCTTGCTTCCTTTCAGGGCTCAACGATACCACCGGCGGTCTAAACTGCCCAAAATCATAACCACAGAGGGAAAGAATGGCCTTGCCCGCTGCCGGCCCGCCGTAGGTAGCATAGAGGGATATAAAGTCGATGGACTTTTGCTGCAGTAGTAATGCAGTATCCATGTCTCCTTTGCGATAGGCCTCTAAGATCCGAAGATAAAGTGGCGCCGCAAAATTATAGGTACTGCCTACCGCTCCACGCGCACCCATGGCCAAACCTGCAAGAAACAACTCATCCCAACCCCAAAGCACATCGTACCTGCCTCCATCAAAACGAAGGCAGCGGTTAAACTCCATCAGATCATGGTGTGTGTATTTGATTCCTGCAAAATTGGGAATACGATCCCTAACTTGATCCAACAGATCCAACATGGACAAATCTACCCGGGTGAGAAGTGGGATATGGTAAAAATATAACGGCAGATCTCCCGCCGCATCGGCAATGGGCACAAGGTACTCCACCAACTGGGAAACAGATGAGGGACGGAAATAATAAGGCGCCGTAACCGCAGTACCATAAATGCCCTGTTCCCGGGCCGCTTTAGCCAGTAATATTGCCTCCTGTTGGCTTGTACCGGAGAGCATTACGATCACGTTGAACTCTTCGTCATTGAACGGGGCGTAGGCGGCTATCAATTGCTGCTTTTCAGAAAGCAGCAAGGAAGCACTCTCTCCGGTAGTCCCAGCTATGAACACGCCCTTGACGCCCTGTTCGCGAAGGCGGGTTACCAACTTCGGAATGAGAGAAACATCCAGTGCGCCTGATGCATCATAGGGTGTAAAGGTCGCGGCAATAAGACCGGAAATACGAGGATAAACCATGCTTTTTTTGGTAAAAATAGATCAAAATCCCTGCATCTACCAGCGACGATTTCATTTACCTCTGTTTTATTACAGTGTTACCTCTATGTTACTGAAAGATTTGTCTCCCTTTTTGGTCATTTAGGGAGGAGTTTTTGAAAGATTTCTCCAACTACATGAAAGATTTCTCCACCTTTTCGACTATTCCTTTCCCTAATTTTAGGGTAGAAAACATCAAACAAAATGTTCTTATGAAGAAAAAGTATTACTTAATCACGGCCCTTTTGGTCTGCTTGGCATATTTGGCCCAGGCGCAGACAAGGACGTTAGAGGAACGGTTGTCTCTGAAGAAGACAATAATCCCATCCCAGGGGTATCCGTTTTAGTCAAAGGTACAGGTAGCGGATCCGCTACGGATGTTGATGGTAACTATTCCGTCAGTGTAACCGACGAAAATGCCGTTTTGGTCTTTTCCTTTGTTGGACTTGAATCGAAGGAGATTACCGTTGGAAACCAATCCATCATCAACGTATCACTTAAAGCCGATATGGGTCAGTTGGGTGAAGTAGTCGTGGTAGGTTACGGTACGGCACGTAGAGCTGACTTGACCACGTCCATCGGAACCCTGGAAGATGTAAAGGGTACGGTAAACCGACCTATCTCCAGCGTACAGGACATGTTGCAGGGTCAGATCGCAGGGGTTACAGTAGTGGCTAACTCAGGCGACCCAGGGGCTACGCCGCGCGTGGTCATCCGAGGTGCAGGAACATTGGGAGATGAATCCCCGCTCTATGTAGTGGATGGTATGCCCTATTATGGAGGAAGAATCAATCCCAATGATATAGAAAGCATGGTGGTATTGAAAGATGCAGCAGCAGCCGCTATCTACGGTGCCCAGGCCGCATCTGGTGTGATTGTAATCACCACCAAAAGTGGTAAAAGCGGTGCGCCTAAAGTGAATGTAGACTTTTACCAAGGCTGGCAATCTGCATACCAAACACCGGAAGCACTAAATGCGCAAGAGTATTCGGCCGCTTACCGGGCAGCCGCAGCCCATGCGGGTGGTGTTGCCCAACCAGCGCATGACCCCCAATTGAACCCTTGGGGCCAGACCACACGAACCATTTGGATGGATGAGATTTTCCAAACGGGCGCCATCACCAACGCAAACATCCAACTAAGCGGTGGAAGCGACAGAGGTAGATATAGCACCTCATTTGGTTACCATAATAAGGATGGGATTCTACTAAACACCAACTACGAGTTGTTCTCCTTCCGTCTGAAGTCGGAATACGATGTATCCAGTAAATTCAGAGTGGGACAAAACGTGTATTTTAACCACTCTACCGCCCGTGGCGTAAACACGAGCAGCAGCTACAGCGGCGCGATCATCAATGCCATCTACATGAATCCAGCTGCACCCGTTTACGACGAATTTGGCCAGTTTCATGGTACCGTACCGTTCGAATTGTCCCAGTTTGCCGGTGCCTATGGCGATACCTACAACCCTGTTTCATTGTTGCTTCGCCCAAACATCAGCAACCCCCGCACAAATGTCAACGCCATTGCCTATGCCGAGTATGACATCTTGGACAACCTTACGTTTAAGTCCAGCTTTTCCATCGATATGTGGAACTGGAGCGACAAAAACTTCAGCCCAAGAGCTCCGGAAATCGGAAGGCCCAGCAACATGAACTTCCTGAACCAAGGTGCCGGCAGCAGCAGCCGATGGATTTGGGACCAGCAGTTGAACTACAACAAGTCTTTTGACAAGCACAACCTTGGGGTAACGGCTGTATATACGGCCCAATTTAGGCAGGAAGAAGGCTTCAACTTCCAAGTGCAGGACTTCGACCGTGAAGACGATTGGTTCCAGTACGCCAGCAATGCCACGACCATCCTTCGGGTACCTGATGCATACGGTAACGAAGATGCGCTGACCTCTGCCATCGGGCGATTGACCTACGATTTCGACGACCGCTATTTCTTCATGGGTAGCGTTCGGAGAGACCAAACGTCCCGTTTGCATGCCAACACCAAAACCGACTTCTTCCCCGCCGTATCCGGTTCGTGGAAAATCTCATCCGAGCGGTTCTTCAGCTCGTCTGTGGTTAACTTGCTAAAGATAAGGGGTTCTTGGGGACAGATCGGAAACATTTCCTCTGTAGGTCTGTATGCATTTAACATCCCCTTGGCCTCTGGCAACAACGTAATCCTAGGTGAGCCAGGTACCCGCAACCGGCACGTTTCTTTGAACGAAATGTCCAACTCAAACCTACGCTGGGAGCGATCTGAAACGGCCAATATAGGTTTGGATGCAGCATTCCTTAACAACCGATTGAATGTGACGGCAGAATACTATGAAAAGTATACCCGCGGTTTGATCCTTCGAAATGCCCCCGATCCGCACTCGGGCGTACCTACCGGTGCACTTTCCAATGTCGGTACTGTGTTAAACAAAGGCATAGAGCTCACCGCCTCCTACCATGGCGAGATTGGCCAACTTAGGTACCGTGTAAACGGAAACTTCTCCACCATCCACAACGAACTGTTGGATTTGGACGAGTTTACCAGCGACTTCATCCTCCATGGCAATGACCTCAGAGGTACCATCCGACCATTTAGAAGCGAGCCTGGACAGCCTCTGTTCTCCTATCACCTGATCCCAACTGACGGAATTTTCCAGAACCAGGCACAAATAGAAGCTCACGTGGGACCAAACGGCAACCGAATTCAACCTAATGCCAGGCCGGGCGACCTGATTTTCCGCGATGTGAACGGTGACGGAAGAATTACCGACGACGACCGGGTATTTATGGGCAATGCCATGCCGGATTTCACCTATGGCTTGAACTTGAATCTCGAATATAAGAATTTTGACCTTTCCCTGTTCGGTCAAGGTGTAGGTGGCGTTATGTTGTTCAACGGCTACAAACACACCGCCTTCAACGCAGGTCTACAGGGGTATAACCTGGACAGAAGGGTGTTGGATGCCTGGTCTCCCTCCAATCCCAACTCCAACATTCCGGTACTTTCGACCCAAGATCCTAACGGAAACTTTGGTCAGCCTTCGGATTGGTATTTGGAAAAAGGCGACTACTTCCGCGTTAGAAACCTTACCATCGGCTACACGATGCCAGCTAACCTGATGAGCCGCGTTCGAAACGGATCGGATGTCCGGATCTACGTTTCTGCCGAGAACCTTGTGACCTTTACTCCCTACTCTGGAATAGATCCGGAAGTGGGTTCGGGTCCGGTGATTGACAACGGAACCTTTCCTGTTCCGAGAACCTTCTCCGTCGGTTTCAATATGAATTTCTAACAAGGCAATCTAATAATCATATGAAGAATTTAATCATACCTTTCTTGGTGTTGGCAGGCCTTATCAGTGCGTGCAGCGACACCTTTACGGAACTAACCCCACTGGGTAGTCCCACTTCTGGAAACTTCTGGGCCTCCGAAGAGGATGCCATTACCGCTGCAAACGGTCTTTACCAACATTGGGACGACGACCACCTATTTGGAAGAGGTTTTATGTACCTCATTGCTGCATCTGACGATATTATGCAGGGAAGAACCGATGCAGCGGCTGCAGCGATACGCAACTTTCAGGCTACGGGCCAAGAAGGACGGATGGCAAACATATACCCCAGAATGTACACCGTTATCCAACGGGCCAACAACATTATCCGGTACGTACCTTCTATGAATATCTCCGAAAGTCTAAAAAACCGGGTTCTTGGAGAGGCTTACTTCATGAGGGCACATACCTACTTTTGGTTGGCACCCCGATTTGCAGACCACCGCGCCGGTATTCCGATAGTTACCGAAGAGAATATGGAGGATCTCACCTTTACCCGGCCTGCAAGCATTGTGGACAATTTCCGGCAGATAGAAGCTGATCTGCTAAAGGCAGCCGAGCTTCTCCCCTACTTCACCAGCTATTCAACTACAAACCTGGGCCGGGCACACAAAGATGCAGCCCATGCGTTCTTGGCCAAAACCTACCTGTACTGGGGCCACCACGATGCCAGCAAGTGGGCCAGCGTGGTAACCTATGCGGACATGGTGATAAACTCACCCACCGGGAGGGCTCTCATCAACACCGGAAACCCTGCGGAAGACTTTGCCAGTGTATTCTATGTTGACAACAATTTCTCGTCTGAATATGTGTTTTCCACCGTATCGAGCAACGAAAGAGGACAGATTCTTCCCGGTGTAATGCTGGAGAACACAGGCTGGGGCCTTTACAATGGCTGGGGAACCTTCTCTCCCACGCTCGAGCTGTATAATGCGTTCGAAGAGGGCGACCATCGGCGACGGGCAACCCTTCTTGAGTTCGGCGATGAGTTTATGTTCCTAGGTAATCCCCGACGGTATTATTCCGGCAACTCTTGGACAGGTATTCAGGTAAACAAATACATGCATCCCTACCGTTTTCCTGCAGAAGTTCACCTGAACCCTAACGGAAACTATGTAACCACCAACCTGAATATTCCACTGATCCGCTTTGCAGAGATACTCCTGATGAAATCTGAGGCATTGATCATGCAAAACCAAAATGGAGATGCCCCACTTAATCAGGTGAGACAACGGGCCGGGTTGGCACCAAAAACCAACGTGACCCTTGCAGACCTGAAGCAAGAACGACGCGTAGAACTGGCCGCTGAATACGCAGACAGGCACATCGATCTGATCCGTTGGGGGGATGCCAGAGAAGCATACTCAAAGCCGGCAACCGGCAGAAACCATTTCAACAAAACCGATCCGGACTCGGGCTACGAAGTCTACGAGGTATGGCCTGCAAGGAATTTCAATCCGCAAATCCACCATGTGTGGCCTATTCCGCCAAACACCATTGCAATCTCCGGAATACCCCAAAACCAGGGATGGTAATTTGATTGATCACCCCAAATGCACAAGCTCCGGAACTGCGATTCCGGGCTTGTGCCTTTAACTCGATCCCTTAAAGGGATTGACCGAAATAATAATACCTTTACGCAGGGTCTGGCTGTCTTTCCTATTTTGCAATTCTATACCGATAGGGAACACGGCTCCTTCAAATCTTTAACCACAAAACAGGCTCGATATCTTCTTTTGTCAAAAACCGGCGCATCGTAGAATACTTTTTCTGACCGAATGGAATTCCAACGGTGTTTACGCTAGCAAAAATCCAACACCATGTTGCAGGTAATAAAAAGCTGTATATTTATTTTACTTTATTTTTTCGTCCATGTGGTCTGTGTTGCACAGCAGGAAACAAAGATACACAGCCACAACGACTACATCCGCCATGCACCCTTTTGGGAAGCCTATGCCAACGGCCTTGCCTCCATAGAGGCCGACGTACTATTGCTTGATGGCGAGCTCTACGTAGCCCATGAATTGGCGAGCGTCAAACCTGAACGCACCCTTAAAAGCCTTTACCTAGATCCCATACGCTCCGCCTACAGCCTGAATATACAAAACAGAAAGCCCTTTCAACTTTTAATTGACATCAAAACCGAGGCGTACTCCACAATGAAAAAAATAGTTGAGCAGCTTGACCAGTATCCTGAACTATTCGGCATTGATGGAGGGGAAGCCATGGTTACCGCAGTTATTTCCGGCAGTCGACCCAAAAAGGAAGACTATCGCAACTACCCAGACCACATCTTTTTTGACTACCAAAGCATAACCGACAAGGAAGATCTTCCCCTGGAAAAGATCGCACTGTTTAGCCTGAGCTTCCGCAATTTTTCGGACTGGAACGGTAAGGGCCGATTAATCGACGAGCACGAGGAGAAACTGAGGAATGCCATTGCCGTGGCACATGCCCATGGAAAACCTTTTCGTTTTTGGGCCAGTCCTGATAGCAAAACCGCCTGGAAAGCCCTCAAAGAACTGGGCGTGGACTATATCAATACCGATATGCCCTATCAGGCAAGCGAGTACCTCGCTACGCTTTCCGATCGGCTGTACGTAAGCCCCAACGTGCGGGAGATTTACAAGCCAACCTATGAAAGTGATGGCATTCAGGCTCCGGTGAAAAACGTTATTCTCCTTATCGGTGATGGATTTGGGTTGGCACAGTTTGCTGCGGCCCTCTATGCCAACAACAACCAACTCAGCTTGGCCACCCTTCGCAACCTAGGACTCATCAGGACCCAGTCCTTGGATGACTTTACGACGGATTCGGCAGCAGCCGGCACCGCCTTGGCCTCCGGCCAAAAAGTGAAAAACAGAAGCATCGGGGCACTTCCCGATGGCTCCCCTGCCAAAAACCTACCGCAGCATCTACAGAAATTTCAGTTTCAAACGGGCATTGTAACTACCGACAACCTCACCGGCGCCACTCCGGGAGCCTTCTTTGCCCATACAACCGAGCGGGACATGATCAAGGAAATAGCGGGCGACCTCGCAAAGAGTCCACTGAACCTTTTTATCGGAGGCGGCAAAAATGATTTTATCCGCTACGGAAATCCCGAGCTGGACAACCTGAGGCAAGCTGGTTTTGAGCTGGTATCCGGATTGTCAGAATTGGAAGCGTATCGGGGCAATCGGGTGGGTTACTTTGCCTCCAACCACAGCCTGCCCAAAGTAGCTCAAGGCAGAAAAAGCTTTCTAAAGAATGCCGTTTCCGCCTCCCTCACCTACTTCACCCAAAAAGAGTTGCCATTCTTTTTGATGATTGAAGGGGCTTACATAGACTCTGGAGGGCACTCAAATCACGTGGAGACAGTGGTGGAAGAGGGAATCGATTTTGATGAAGCGGTCGCAGAAGCACTTCGTTTCGCAGACGAAAATGGAGAGACCTTGGTCATCGTCACTGCCGACCACGAGACCGGTGGTATAACCATCCCCCAAGGAAACGTGGAAACTGGGATGGTGGAATTGGAGTTTTCAACTCAGGATCATACCGGTATCCTAGTTCCTGTATTTGCCTACGGCCCCCACGCAGACAAGTTTAGGGGCGTCTACGAAAACACCGACATCTTCCATAAGATCCTAGAGATTGTTGAAATGTATTTTGGGGAAAAATAGCGTTTTTTTCCTGAAATAACGCAGTCTGTTTTTCGGTTGGACAGGTCATTCCCTTTTATAAATCGGCAAAACCACGTTACTTTGAACCAAAAAGGAGCATGGTGATTTTCCGCTTTTTCTACAGTGTTTATGCCATCTTGGTTTTCAACCTGTTAATGGTTTTGTTGGGGCCTTTAATCTTGGTGCCTTCCTTTTTCCCTCCCGGAGGCACCCGGGTTTCTTTCTTCGTTATCCGAAAATGGGCCGTCATTTGGTCCTATTTGGCAGGAATCCGTTACGAGGTCAAAGGAATCGAGCACATCGATGCAGACCAGCCCTACATCTATACCTTTAACCACCGCTCATTTTTGGATGCCCCTGTCATTCCCATGAGTATTCCCCAAGAAGTCCGAGCCCTAGGGAAAAAGGAATTGAGAAGGATTCCCCTATTTGGATGGATCATTTCCCAATTTGCGGTTTGGGTGGATAGAAAGAACCCCGATTCCCGGGAAAAAAGCATCCAAAAACTCATCCGCTTTTTGACCAAAGGCCACTCCATTGTCGTAGCCCCGGAAGGAACTCGAAACGATTCGGCAGATCCGCTTCTTCCCTTTTACAACGGAGCATTCCGGCTGTCCATCGAGACCCAGACCCCTTTGCTACCCATGGCGATCATTGGATCTGAAAAGGTGATGCCCAAGGGTTCTCTACTGATGTGGCCGGGAACCGTGCAGGTCTACTTTTCTGCGCCAATCTATCCACCAAAAGAGCTGACCCCCCACTCGATTGAGACCCTGAAGGCAAAATGCTATAACCGATTGGAAGCGATGATCCTCACACACGAGTAAAAGTCGGAGTACCCTATCAGGTGACCCAAGCTGCCCACTGCAAACCCAAGCTCACTATCTTCTTCGCCGCTGATTTTGTTGGGGTTTTTTCTTTTTTTCCGGAGCCTGTTCCTTCATCACTCCCTGAAATTCATACGGGTGGTTTTCCACCACGGGAATTTTTTTACCGATTAACTTCTCGATATCCCTTAGGTCTTTCAACTCCTCTGCATCGCAGAATGACATGGCCACACCCGAGTTCCCGGCCCTTCCCGTACGCCCGATCCGGTGGACATAGGTTTCGGGAATATTGGGCAGGTCAAAATTGAACACATTGGCCAATTCATCTATATCGATGCCTCTTGCTGCTATATCCGTAGCTACAAGTACCTGCAATTTGCCGCTTTTAAAATCCTTCAACGCATTCTGCCTGGCATTTTGGCTTTTGTTGCCATGGATGGCGGCTGCCTTCACATTTTCCTTCACCAGAAACTTGACTACTCTGTCCGCCCCGTGTTTGGTGCGGGTAAATACCAAGGCCGAACCGATCTTTTCTTCCTTCAATAGGTGTAGCAACAATTTTGGCTTGTCTGCTTTGTTGGTAAGAAAAAGCTGCTGCTGGATCTTGTCTACAGTGGAGGATGGAGGGGTGACTTCCACAAACGCAGGTTTGGTCAATAAGGTGTCGGCAAGCTTCTGGATTTCAGGTGGCATGGTAGCCGAAAAAAACAAGGTCTGTCTTTTCTGTGGCAGCAGCGCGATGATTTTTTTCACGTCATGTATGAAACCCATGTCCAGCATCCTGTCTGCCTCATCCAGGACAAAGATTTCGAGGTTCCTGAGATCCACAAACCGCTGATTGATCAGATCGAGCAATCTTCCAGGCGTCGCCACCAAGATATCAACCCCTTTTTTGAGGGCATTGGTCTGATGTAGTTGCGATACACCCCCAAAAATCACCGTATGACGGATACCGGCAAACTTCCCATAGGCCGCAAAACTTTCGTCTATTTGGATGGCCAATTCCCTGGTAGGCGTCAAAATCAACGATTTGATTCCCGGCCTTTTTTGTTTTTGGAGGCTAAGCAATTGGATGATGGGTATGGCAAAGGCGGCGGTTTTTCCGGTGCCTGTCTGGGCGCAACCAAGCAGGTCCCTGCCGCCCAATACGAGGGGGATTGCCTGTTGCTGAATGGGTGTGGGAGTGGTGTATCCTTCGTTGGCTAAAGCCTTGAGGATAGGGTCAATAATTCCTAAATTTTTGAATGGCATAAAGGCCTTGTGATAAGAAGCCGGGTGAGCTGTTGTATGGTCTTTCCCGGCGGGAGATGGATTAAAAGCTGCCTACAACTGGCACTGCTTTATTATAAAGTAGTGCAAAGGTAGGCATTTTTAGGGAGGAAGTAATAAAGTTTTTTCCCAGCTGGGTGGTGCTTTCGCAGCACACTCGTTTTTTTAATTTGCCGGATGCTCGAAAAATACGGCAGGGACCTGTACAGGTGCCCCTGCTGCGATAACGGAAGAATGGAGACCATCTTTGATACCCGGGACAGGTCGGCAGGAAAACCAAAACCTATCAAACCCAACCCGGAACCATCTTGATCTAATTGTGGGATCCAAGAAGCCAATGGTTGGATCCGGGACATGCCATAAACCAACTCCCAAAAAATGGGTAGGGGACGCTGTGCCCAAATGGCGGGAAAATTCCCAAAAAGCCATCAAAAGCCAGAACAACCAGCTCCTGAAATCCACCGACCAGTCTACAATTCCACCTAGCCGCCGCTTCACCCGGAGGGTGTCAGTCAACAGCCACTAGACAAATGCTTTGCATTCATGGATTCCATGATAAAACAAACCCTATATCCATAAAAATCCCTGATAGATGAATGCATCAATCAGGGATTTTTTGCAGGGGCTTTTCTCTAGTGGTTGGGATAACCAATCGACAAATCATCATCGGCGACTTCATCTATACCGAGAAAGAACCCCTTCGTGACGACATCATTGGACTGCTCAAACAAAAGCCCGCCTTGAAAGAACGCAAGACCATCGCCGAGCGCATCAAGGACAAGATCCTTGGATTTGTGGAGACCTTCATCAATGGGATTTCGGAGGGGGCTAAGGGGTGGACAAATAGCACAGCCCTTCAAAAGTTGCAAAAAAGCTCTGCCATTGGTCTGTCAAGAAATTTACCCACATTTATAAATGCTTCCTATTAAAGGTATAAATTTGATCTACAGGAGAAAAAATCACCGCCAAACCGTTCTGATTTAAGATGTTTTTTTCAAAAACAGTTTTAGAGTTTACTACCATATTTTCGATCCTCACGTTGGTACGGGTATTTAGGGATTTATCATCAGAATACACGGTTGCTTCATAGGTGGTGTTCTCATCAAGGAAATCAAGTTTTAAGGAAAGCTTGTATTCCTCGGTCCCGGCAATAGCACCCAGGAACCATTTATCTCCATTTTTACGGGCAATGGATACATACTTCCCTGGATAACCTTCAATGATTTTGGTTTCATCCCAAACAGTTGGAACATCATCAAAAAATTGCAGGTCATCTATTTCAGGAATTGTCCCTTCCGCACCGCCGGCACCTCCTGTTCTGGAAGGTGCGCCTGTAGGCCTATCATACCAAAATAGAAACTGCCAAGGACTATAAATGCAAATTACCTTTGCCATTTGCGAAGCATGGGAACCCATTTTTTCAGTTACACGAGGGGCAAAATAACAATTGGTCTGATCGCCGGCACCAGCAATCATCCGTGTGAAAATGGTAGTGATAACACCATCATTTGGCGTGCTTTCCTCATCGCCCCGAATTCCTTCCTGGGTCATTAAATTAGGATAAGTTCGTGAGTAACCCGTAGGCCGGTATTCATCATGCACATCGACCATTAACTGGTGTTCGGCGGCTTTCTTTACAGCTTCATGAAGCCAACTTGTCCACTTTTGCGGACCTACATTAACAAATCCGTATTTCAAGCCTACCACACCCCACGATTTCAGCGAGGATAAAACGTCATCCAACTGTTTTTCCAGTGCCCTTCGGTTCACGTAAAGGATTATTCCTATCTCCTTATCTTTGGCATAGTCAATCACCTTTTGCAAATCAAGAGGCCCAGGCGAACGATTAGGATCAACGGTTACTGTCGTTGCATCTGACGCATCATCGTATTCGTTTCCATACCAACCGGCATCGAATTCAACGAACTGTAAGTTGTGTTTTACGGCAAAATCGACACACGCTATTCCTCCCTGAGTAGTCAAGGTAACTTCCCGTATCACTTTCCCGGGTCTTATAAATGCAGTATCAGTGATCTTGTTTGCTTCGTTCAGGTTCAACAACAAGTAATTATTTTGTAAAATCTGCGCTGTATTTTTACCCGCCATCACATAACGCCATGGCGTGTTATAACCATCCTTGGGAACAACGACAGGGTATTGATTTTTATCGCCTTTTTCCAATGAAGCCACCAGGGTATTGGCTTTTGTTTCATCCTTTTCAAATTTCATGCGGGCAAAATCCACCAAAGCAGCTTCACCAATTGCTGTAAAAACCGAATCCGAAAGCTCAGCCAGCAATGGCCGTTCTGCGATAATCGAAAGCGCTGAAAGCCTGTGCCTTTTTATTTCACTTTGGGCAGCAGCACTGACCCAAACGGTTGCATCAACCGGAAAGATAAATTCAGTTAATTCTTTATCAATTTGCAAATCCTCATTGCTGTTAATCTCATATCTAAAAGCCACGCCTTCGTTGTATGCACGAACCCGAAGTGCAAATTTTCCTTGCCAACCGTCACTGTTGAGGTGAACAATAATCTCATTGTAATGGTCGGTGTACATACTTTGTTCACCATAAATGGGTTTCCAGCTTATATTATTGGATGCCTTCTCTATTTTCAAAACCGTCACACCAGCAGGCAATAGCGTACCATCGTTTAATCTAAAACCTAACGCCGACTTTTCGATAAGTGATACGCCATTCCAGTTAACGGAGTATGCAAGGCCATCTTCTACATCGAGGTTAAACGTGTACATACCATCCGGACTGCTTAACTCGACCGTATCGAAACTGTATTTACAACTCGATATACAAAGTGCCAGGATAAATACCCAACAGCTGCTATTTCTCGATTTCATCATGATTTCCATTTTTTTTTCGCAAGGCATCGAATTGTCCCGCATGCGTTGCAAGCAACTAGTTGGAAACACCAATTCTTTTACCCAACCGATTCGCTTTAATCGTCACTACGCTTTCTATCTCCCAGTTGTCGCTAAAATAACGCATTTTCTATTCTCAATCGCCTCCATTTTGTCAAATCCTTGTCCATTTTTCGGGGCAATCAAAAGACTTTTCACCCTTGGTTGAAAAGCATAGGCTGGATTCCGATGGTTCCCGTCCGTGTCCATCTCCCCTACTAGGAAGCCCGGATGGAATTCGTCAGGACCTTCCGGGAGTTCCTGCCCTTGAAGAAAGTTCTGGGAACCTTCGCGGAGTTTTGGCTCGACGACCTGTGTTTTACCCAAATTTGTTGCTTATTTGTTGCCAATAATTATCGTATATTTATGATTAACTCAGACCACCAACGACATCGAATCATCAATTAGTATAACAAGTTATTTTGATAAAATTATAATCTAATAAAATATTTAATAATAATTCTTGAAAGATAAATTTTACAAGTATTCCTTAGGGTTATCAATAATCCTAATGGTGATCTTTTTATTCCATTTGATAAAAGGAAATATTGAAAATGGAGACCCATTTTTGATCTTTTCCTTATTGGCTCTATCATTCGGAGTAAAGGGCCATAAGGTGTTACGTGGCCTTTCGTTTACCCTGTTAATATTGGCGGTAGCATCAGCTGCGCTTTTTTATCCGGATGTTTTCCTGCAATTGGGAAGTTTTGAGACCGCCGAGTTGATCACTCCGTTGATTCAGCTGATTATGTTTGGCATGGGAACATCCATGGGCGTAAAAGATTTCATAGCTTTGGCAAGATCACCCAAAGCGGTGATCATTGGCGTTGGATGCCAATTTACCCTCATGCCTGGGTTGGCTTTTCTGATTGTGTCTCTTGCTGGGTTTCCAGAAGAGATTGCCGCAGGAATCATTCTACTCGGCTGTGCCCCGACCTCGGTAGCATCTCCCGTCATGTGTTACCTGGCAAAGGCCAACGTTGCATTGACCATAACGATTGTTTCCATCACCACCCTTATTGCACCATTTATTATCCCTTTTTTGATGAAATTCTTGGCAGCGGGCTTTATTGAGATCGATACCATGGCCATGATGTGGAATATCATACAAATTGTGTTGATCCCTATTGGTGCAGGCCTACTTTTTAATAAATTTCTTGCAGGAAAATCGGATTGGTTGGACAAAGCGATGCCCTATGTATCCATGGCCGGGATTGTGGTGATTGTAGCCATCATAATCGCGGCTGGGCAGAAAAGTTTGATAAACATGGGATTAATGCTTTTGGCCGCTGTCCTAGTGCACAATGTGTTGGGGTACTTTACCGGGTACTGGACGGCCAAATTTTTCAAATTGGAGAAACAAGATTGCCGCACCATTGCCATCACAACGGGGATGCAAAACGCAGGTTTGGTTTCCGGTATCGCCAAAACCATGGGTAAGATCGCCACCGTTGGACTCGCATCGGCTGTGTGTGGTCCCTTAATGGGCTTTACCTCCTCGCTCCTAGCCTCCTACTGGAACGCCGCTAAGCAAAATGATCGTTTGCCTTAGAGAAGCCCAAGGAAACACTGGTTAGCGCGATCGTAACGGATTCAGCTAATTTGCTCAAACGGAAACAACGGTTTTCTTCGTTTGGTAAAGCATAAGCTGGCTACATCAGCGGTCGTTATGCCGGGCGTATTTACACGAATCAGGTCCTTACAAACGGTCATATAGGCTGCCAACGGTGCATGTACTCCCTTGGCCACAATCAACTGGTAACTGCAGGGATCCAACCCAAAAGAAAGCAACTGCTGTAAACTAAAGGGAACGATCCTCCTGGATGTCAGCATAATGGTGTTGTTTTTATTCGTATGAACAATAGCTGTCAATCCCATGTCAAACGACACCTGCCCTCCGTGCCTAGGTGCAAATTCGGAAAATTTTCCGTCAACCATAGCACGCAACTCCGCGGTAACAGAAACAGGATTTCCATGAAGCCGATCGGTCTTCCCGCCAATTTGAACGGACAGGCTGTCACCTGCACAGACTTGGCTAAACAGATCCACCACTTCCGGATCGTAGATGCACATAAATCCTTTTCCAAAATCACATTCTTCCAAAAAATCCAAGAGGAACGTGCTATCGCCGGGCGAGCCTCCACCAACATTATCTCCCATATCCAGTAACAGGAGTGGCTTGTCGGCTTTGGACACCAAGACCGGCAACTCCCGTAACCCGATCTTTTTACCTGAAAACACGCCATGATGGGTTTCCAAATAGGATTTAAGCCTGCCCGCCAACCTAGCAGCTTGGGGGGTATCATCATCTGTCACAACGATAATGCTGCTTCCCATTTCATACACATCAGCATATGGAAAGCCCAGTACAATACTTACCGCTAAAACCCTGGGCTGAGTGGCAATTTCTTCCGCCAAACGATACAGGCTCAAGCAGGGCTCGGAACCTGTATGTTGCATTTCAATGCTAATTGCCACTTGGGTTTGCACCGCCACCATAACCGGCCTGTGTTCCCCTCGTAACATGCCAAGTAAAAGGAGAGCTGCGTCCCTGCCCGTTTGCCGTTGATCGATATGGGGGTTTGTCTTATAGGCAATCAAAGCATTTACTGCTGCGGCCATTTCGTCACTCAAATTACAATGGGGATCAATTGTGCCCACTATTGGCACATTTTCACCCACTAACTCTCTGACTAGGCGCAGCCATTTTCCATCAAAATCCGGATAATCCTCACTTACCGCAGCCCCATGAGGCAACACCATAAGCCCATCCAAGTGGCCGGCTTTCACTAAATAGTCCTCCAAATTCCGGAGCAATTTGCCGGAGGCTCTGGTGGATATTTTCCCGCCTGGCGTGGCTTCTGCATAAAAAATGGGGATTAGGTCGACATCCGCTTCCTTGGAAAGCACCTCTACCACTCCTCCGATCTCGTGGTAGGCGTTGCGGTACTCCTCAATGATGTGATTTCCCGTTAATAGATGTCCTCCTTCGAAATCCTCCCACTCCGTAGAATTACCCAAAAAGGTGTTCGATTCATGGTATATACCTACAATTCCGATTTGAAATGTCATGTGTTTTCATTCTCCTTTGACGAATAAAAAGGTCCAGTTTTTTTCAAAGGGATGCACCTACAGGACACCGTATTTCTTGTATACGTCCCCCGCCTTTGCACCCATTTTGATTTCATCCCGGCTTATATTTTCTGCATTCACTTTTTCCATCGCCCTACGGATGACTTCCTGCTCGATTTCCTGTGGTACGACCACGATACCGTCTTCATCGCAAAAAACCAGGTCACCCGGGGAAACCACTACCGTTCCAATCTCCACAGGCACATCAACGTTGATCACCATCTGCCGGTTTTTGCTGTCATAGATGTTGGTTCCCCTAGCCCTCACAGGAAAGCCCAAGTCTCTCATTTTGGCCAGATCCCTTATCTGACCGTCCACGATGGCACCTACACATCCTCTGTTACGCGCGGCGGTAGACAGGAGCTCCCCCCAAATACCCGACCGCTGGGAGCCACCTGCAGCTGCAATCAATACGTCCCCGGGCATACAGGAGTCCACCGCCTGTAGCTCCAATTCATACGGGGCGGGATCCTCGTGAAAGATGTCCGCCCAAAGCGTGGTCTTGCACCTGCCGACGATTTTTTCGGGCATCGTAGTAATCGGAAAATGGACATTGGGGGATTGATTTCTATAGCCAAGGCTGTCAAGTGCATCCGAAATCACGGCAGCATATAATCGGGTAGAGATTTCTTCAATAGTATAAGTCATGCAGTGATTTTTGTTTTTAGTATACGTACCGGTCAGACGGCTTAAAACCGTCGGGGCAGCACGAAATTTTTATTTTAAATGTGCAATGCTTTCCTATTTAAACCTATCCGGAATGATAAATTCATAGCCCTTTGGCGGCCAGGGGCCTATGCTTTGTCCAGTGGGTCTCGGTGCCGTAGGTCGGATAGGTTCGTGGCCCTGTACCGAGTACTTGATGGCCAGGTGAGGTGTATCCCTTGCCTTTCCGTCGTCCATTACCAGCGATCGGATGGCTGCGTCCATAATGCCACTCGTCAGCAAGGTTCTCTCTACGGGAGCAGTAGGGCTGCCCGTCAGGAAAAACTTCTGAATATTCAGTGTCAGGTAACTGAAATGGGAATAGCTCATACTATGATCCAACACAAACTCGGTGGCTACAGTCTTGCCATCTTCCAAAGCTGCATAACCCCAACCGGAATTCACATACCCAGTAAGCATCATAATGGCCCCTTTTGTCCCATCCTTGTAGCGAATGATCACGGCATGGGGATCTTTTTCGAGTTCCCGCATATTTCCCTCATGCTTATCCCGAATCGCATTGCATCCCGCTTCTATCAATTCAAGGGATATCTCGCCCGAATCCACCGCATGCCACACTTCGGAACCACGTATACCTCGTACACTTGCTACTCCGGTCTCTCCTCCCGTTCTACGCTCAACCATGCATTGCAATATTTCTGCTACATGAAATCCATAGGCATCCAAGGAAGCATACCCAATGGCAACCGCCTCCGTAATCCTCGCTCCCAATGGATGCTCTAGGGCCGGATCCCTCCAGGCGAAGGGCAACGAAGAACCAGCCATCATCGGAACGTTCAATTCCCGGCCACGGTCGTATATCCACTTGCTATCCAGCCAGCTGTATGCCAGGTGCTTGTCGGTAAATAAAGGCACCGAGCGATTGGACGCATCAAAGACACGAAATATCTGCTCAAGGTAGTTCATCCGCGGGTACATCTTCACACCTAGTCGGCTATTCGGGTACTCTCCATGTTCCCCAATGTAAATCACCGCATCCACCGCCAAGGTATTCCCCTCGAGGGTTAACGCTTCGGCAATGGTAGGGTAAACGGTCGCCCCGTTCATCTCAGAGATGCGGACGCCGGTGTCGTTTTCTCCTATCTGATCAATCCAAACCGAAACAATCTGAATCTCCGGAGTAACCATCCCCTCATCCGTCGGAATTCCCGCAAAAATCTTGGTGGCAATTACGTCGGCATGCGCACTATTTCGATAAATATTGGCGATTAGCGCGATCTTTTTCTTGGCCTGAGTTGGTTGTATCTTGGGTTCGAGGACTGAAGCAAACCCTCCCCCCGATAAAGCCAAAAAGGATGTTCCGAGTGCAGACTTTTTGATGAAATTTCTTCGTTGGTTTTGATTGGGTTTTTGCATAATAAAGGTGTCGTTATTTAGTGGTCATTCATTGCCGTGAACGCAAAGCGATCCTTGGTTTTCCTGTATTATCCAGTCTACTGATAGACCTACCAGCCCACCGCATACCCATTTCTTCTGGGATCCGCACCTCCCATCAACCATCCCGTAACCGGATCTAGGGTGATTCCCTGAGCGCCACCTACGGTCATCGACCAAGGGCCCAAACTGGTATCCAATTGAAAGCCCATTCTCTGAAGGTCTTCCAGCACTTGCTCCCCCATACGCGTCTCAACGATCGCTTCAGTGGCCGGAACCGAACCAAGCTCGTCCTTCCACCGAAAACGTGGTGCGCTGATGGCATCTTGGATATTCATACCAAAGTCAATATGGTTCATGGCGACCTGTGGCACCGATTGCAGGATGCCGAAACTTCCCGGTGATCCGACGATCAACATGGGTCTTCCATCCTTGTGAAACTGCATCATTCCTCCCACGCACCATCCAACAGCTTTACCCGGTGCTACACTGTTGGCCAATCCCGGTTCCTTAGACATCCAATCCAACGCACTGTTAAAGATCAGACCCGTCTTTCCTGCGACGTAACCTGAACCAAAACCACCGCCGTGGGTCTGAATGATTACCGCTGCATTGCCCCATTGATCCACCACCGACAAACTGGTGGTTGCGTATTGATAGGAGGCAGAAATTTCCCTATCAACCGCCGCTCCCGATATCTTCTCCTCGGAGGCTATTTCCGCAGCTTTCATTCTTTCCTTCAGGCGCTGCCGAACCAAATCGCGTTGTTTGTTCAGGTAGGCATCCGACAAAAGAAAAGCCACCGGCACATCCACGAAATCCGGATCTCCAATGTACCGGTCTGTATCCAGCCGGCATAGAAAGATTGTTTCCAATAGATGCGCAAGGTACTCACTGCTGTTATGCCCCATTCGCTGCACGTCAAAACCTTCCATAATCTTCAGCGTCTGTAGCTGTTGGATTCCCATCCCCGGAGGCGGGTTGTTATACACGGTATAACCCTTATAGGTAATGCGGATAGGATCTACCCAGTTGACCTTTTCTGGAACCTTTGCGAGGTCCTTTGCCGTCAAAAAGCCCCCATCCGCCAAGAAGGCAGTTTCAATCTCCTCTGCCAGCTCGCCTTTGTAAAAGAAGTCAGCACCTTTTTCGGCAATCTGCCGCATGGTTTTCGCCAGTGGGTTATTGGTGAAAAAATCCCCTATTTGATAGGTCGACCGATCATCCTTCAACAATATATTCACCGATTCCGGATGAGGGAGAACGCGTTGCAGCGTTCCCTCCCACATTGCCTGGTCGAATTCCGTGATAGGAACCCCCTCTTCGAGGTATTTTATGGCCGGGGCAAATACCTCATGCAAGGTCATGCTTCCATAATCCTTCAATGCCCGATCCCAACCTGCCAAGTTTCCGGGAACCGCCACGATCTTTGGCCCCACCGTTTCAAGTGCACCATGTCCAGCACCGTCTTCCGCCATGGTCACCTCGCGAAGCTTGTCCGGGTCAAAGCTTTCCGGGACCCACCCCCCGAACACCAAGGAGCGGGTTCTATTTTCCTTCGCATCATAGTACAACAAATAACCAACACCCGCCACCCCTGACATATAAGGTTCAACAGCATTCAGGGCGGCAGCAGCGGCCACGATGGCGTCAATGGCGTTGCCCCCGTTGATCAACATTTCCTGGCCGGCCAAGCTGACAAGTGGGTTGGCAGTTGCAACCATTCCCCGCTTACCGATCGCGGCCGGGCGTAGGTTTTCCTTGGCAACCTGTGCGTTTAGTTCAGAAATAAGTAAAAAACCCATCACTAGTAGGAACAAACGAAAAATACGCTTAGTGGATAGGGGCATATTAGTTTGGTTCATAGCATCATTGTCAAATACATCTTTCCCAAATCTGATCCGACACCTTTAAATTTTTGGATCAGCCTGTGTGCCAATTTAACAATTTCCAAACGGTCTACAACGTCTCAAACGCATAAACCTCGGCATCACGAAGATAAAATTTCAACTTGATGTTCCGTCCTTCCAGTAGTTTGAAACCGGCCTCCTTCCAGGTCACGCTAGCCGACGCTTGATCTCCTGTCAATGGCGCACACTCATCCTTCGAAAAACCGGGAATAATGGAACCACCCTCATCCAACACCTCAACCAATACACTGCCCCCTTCTTGGACGACATAATTCAAATGCAGCTTATCCCCCGCTACTCGAAGTGTTTTGGTCGTAAATGAGCCAGCATATCCATCACTCTGTAGGGCAAAATAACCGTCCAGCCTCATACGGATACGATACCATGTGCGCTCTCCCCTGCCATGGGCATCCCCTACTTCCACATAATGCCATAGCTCATCCCCCTCCCTATGCATTCCCTGGCAAGAGATCACCTCCGTATAGTTGCCTCTGTCCACTAGATAAGGCTCTGTTATCACATTCCATTCGTCCCCGTCCCGGCTGTGCGCAATGGCCACATTCCTATCGTCCGAATCCGCCAGATAAATCCAGGGAAAAGCGAGGTAAGTGTCCGGCGCATAAGGATATTTGATGACTCGGGTTCTATACACCTGCTCGTAGGAAGGAGGCCCTTGGGGTAGTATAAACTGTGACTCCCCCTCCCCTGTGACTACCGGAAATGGCGAATACTCAAAATAGGGTTCCTTCATTTTTTTGAACGGCCACACCTTGTAAGGATCACCGGTCTCAAACCGTACCGATACCCGTTTTTGCGGGTTGACGGCCTCCGGATTATCAAAGCTGGCATCCCGCTTCAAGTAGGTAACATAGTTGCCCCGCTGATCATCGTAAAAGGATTCGGCACTTCCTCCTGACAATAGCGGTAACATGGACGTTTCATTCCTTTTCCATTGATACGCATCGGGAGAAGTGTACAAATAGATCCCCCTACCGCAAACGTAGGCGGTTAGCTTAAACCGGGTTCCATCCCGCAGGGCCTCAGGACTGTCATCGATAAACAAGTCTCCACCCATGGGGTAATTGACCATCTTTACCGGCTTGCCATCAAACGTTAGTCCATCCTTGGTCTCGTACAGGTATACCAAGCCCAAGGTTGAGTTGTAGTTTGCTGTCGCAATGCCAAGTTTTCGATCTCCGTCCTGAACAAAGGTGATCCGCCACTCCCCGTCCACCTTTTGTATATCGGTCTTTTCGGCATCTTCAAGCCGCCAGGGCTTCATCACGATCTGGGCATTTTCCATCTTCTCTAGTAGTCTATCATCCAGAAAGAGGTGCTTTCGCCTTCCAAAGTCAAAAATAGTACCTTCCATGGTTTCTTTGGGAAAAAGTAAGGGAGGACCGGTCGGGGTGGGCAGGGAATAGGCGGCGTCGGAAAAGTTCATGGAATAGGTAGTTGGTTGAAAACCGTCTTTCCAAAACCGAAGCGTATCCGAAACCCTAAGTTCATCCAGCACTCCCGGAAGATCTCCATCTGCTGCCCTGCTTTGGAGTAGGGAAACATTGAAGCGCCGTTGTATTTTTTGCTCCTCATTGAAATCCGCCCAGTTCCTGTCTTCGTTAAAATTGTCCCTGGGGCTTTCAATGAGTGGCAAAGCGGACTTTTCCAAGGAAGAGGAAATCCCCTCAACCGTAAGGCTACCATCTAAGAAAACCGACCCATTACCTTCACCATCTATTTGTATAGCCAAATGGGTAAAATCATGCCTATGGGCGAACCCTTCGTTCCTTGTAAAAATGGTCTTAAGCCCCCTGTAATGGTTTCTCAGCTCCAGCGTCTTTCCTTCATCTAGAAAAAGTAGGCTGAACCCCACATCAAGCCCTCTCCCCAAATCTAGCAAATAGGCTTCTTTGGGCATACCATCACTTGTTTTCAGCCAAAATTCAATGGTAAAAGAAGGCCCGGCCAATGCCCGCAACAACTTCTCCGGGGCATAGGTGGGACCCCACAATCCCGTTGGCACCCCTTCCGGTTGGCGGGGCACCAGCGCGCCCCTTCCGGGAAAACCGGCATATATAACGTTATACCCTTTTTGGGAGGAAAGGGCATTTCCGAATTTTCCCTGCTCTAAGGTCGAAGAAGTTAGACGCAAGTCGGCGACTTCGTAAGGGCTTGCATCCGTAATGGTCGCATTGGGGTAGGCTTCTTCATCAAATAGCCATAGTAAAACCGTATGCTTGTCCTCAACTAATCGGGCATCCAAATCCACCGCCTCATCAAAATCTCCCTTGCCTTGATGGCAGGATAAAAACAGGTAGGCCAAAAATACAACGAGATAAGCAAGGGGATTAATTTTATAAGCCATCATGTATGGGGAGTTAAAATAGATGTTCACCTACGATACTAAAAACCAGGTAAAAAGACTAATAATGGCTATAAACATATGACCTCTTCTAAGCCGGTCTTTTTGTCCAGCAACAAATCCACGCTCAGAGAACTCTATTGGGCCTGCCGTTATTCCGCCATGCAGCTGACAGATGCATGTCATTGCTACTTGCAATAACCTGGCATTTGAAATGCTTCCCCATCTATACATTCGATTCGTATGGAGCCTTTACCTTCTCTGGTATCGAAGAAGGTTTTGTTCCAAAAACGATCCCGGAGTGATCACATGTTTATAACTTCTTCTGTATCGAAGCAGACCCCGAGGGGTCGAATTCTTTTGGATATGCAGCTTGCCCTACAAAAACCTTTGAGGTCTAAAAAAGAACTCAAAGGTTTTTGTCATCCCCCGAACTTTGAACTTCATTTTCACCGTCTATTCCTTATTTGAAAAATACCCCTTGGCCTTACTCTCTGATAGTAAGCTTTGCATCTCCTTCAAACGCTCCGGATACATCGCAGACAGGTTCTTGAATTGCCCAGGGTCGTCGCTGAGATTAAAAAGCAGTTCCGAAGTCCCGAAATGGGTATACCCCTTTAGTTCGAAAAAGGACTCCGGCATCCTGGTGTGCTGCCCGGTGCTGTCGTTGATGTAAAGCCAATCGCCATCACGAACCGCCCACCTCGTCTCATTGGTATTATGGATAAGGCTGGTACGCTGAGGCATTGGATTGTCACTATCACTGAGTTCGGGCAGAAAATGGAAACTATCCGGAGCCGCATCGGCAGGAGGGGCTATTCCCACTAAGTCCAGCAATGTCGCCATGACGTCGATTTGGGATACCAACTTATCCGATACCACGCCCGGCGCAATACGTTCGGGCCACTTGACCACAAAGGGTACGCGGTTCCCTCCCTCCCAAACATCACGCTTTAACCCCCGCAACTCTCCCATGCTAAAATGGCCATAAGCCTCGGCCCTTGAAAATGCATAGCCTTCGGGCCCATTATCCGCTGTAAACAGCACAATGGTATTGTCTTCGAAGCCCATTTCACGGATGGCCTGCAGCACCTGACCGACGACCCAATCCGACTGATACACAAAATCACCGTAGGCACCTGCCTGGGATTTACCGTCAAACTCCTCGTTTGGAATAATGGGGGCATGGGGGGAGGTCAGCGGAAAATAAAGAAAAAAGGGGGTATTGCCGTCTTGCCCTTTGATCCATTCCACTGCCTTTTTGGTCAAGGTTGGCAACACGTCGTAGGGATTCCATCCTTTTACTTTTGGACCCGGTCTAAACTCCCATTGCCCTTCCTTGACGTCAAACCCAATGCTGTCCAGGTACATTACCTCGGTCGGTGCTTCGAGGAAACGATCATTTTCTATCCAGGCATAAGGAGGGAAATTGATGGTACCGTCCCCAAAGTAGTAGTCAAACCCCCTATCCACCGGTCCACCGCTTACCGGCAAATCCCAGTTGATGTCGTCCGGATGGTAGACGGCCATTTCCCTTCCCCATTGATTGACTTTTCCGGAAGGAGGGTTTTCAAACACCCAATCCCAGCCTAAATGCCATTTACCGATACAGGCGGTACGGTACCCCCCGTCCCGCAACACCTGCGCCAAGGTAATATCCGAATCGTTGAAGAAAGGTTTTTCAAAGGAATTGACAATATTATGCTGTCTCCTCCAGTGATAGGTGCCCGTAAGCAGGGCATACCGACTGGGAGAACAGATTCCGGAGGAACTGTGTGCGTCGGTAAAGCGCATGCCTGCCGCAGCGAGTTGGTCAAGGTGGGGAGTAGGAATTTTGGAATCGGGATTCTGAATATTGAGATCCCCATAGCCCATATCATCTGCGTAAATAATAACGATGTTGGGAGGTCTTTCGCTTATATTTTCGCCGCAAGAGACTAACCATGAGCAAATGACGAGTATTAGCAGAAAGTTAGCTATTGGGTTCATAGATAATGAGTTTGTTCGTCAACCTAAGTTAGCAATTTACACCAAAACGCTATCTGACCACTTTCATCACCCCTTGCATCACATAAGCATGGCCCGGAAAGGTGCATACGTACATGTAGTCCCCAGGTACAGCGGGGGCTTCAAAGTAGATGGTCTCCGTACTTTCGGGCGATAGGATATTGGTGTGAAACAATACCTCTCCCGAATCCGGAATGTAGTTTTTCTGCGAGCCCTCCAGCCCCATTTTCAATGCTGCCTCTCCTACCTGCACGGCCATGCCTGGGGTTACAATTACCAGATTGTGCAGCATGTCGTCGTCGTTGTTAAAGGTGAGTTTGACCTTGCTGCCGGCCTTTACCTCTATCGTCTCCACATCAAACTTCAAACCCGGCTTGGTACCAATGATAATGGTCCTGTCCGCGCTTCCCGACCAGGAAGCTGGCATCGCCGTGACGCGTTTGGGCGAAGCTGCGCCGGATGAAACCGTGGCAGTAACTTTGCCGGGAGCAGTAGTTGGGGCCGCAGCGTGTTGATGATGGGCAGTATGATTCATCGCAGGGGCTTTCACTAGGGTGGAAAGGTCAATTTTTTCCCCCTCGGGAAGCTGATTGAGGGTATAATATCCAACCGAATGCAGTAGGTCTTTCCCTGCGTCGGATTTGATCCCTTCGGCGTTGATCTCGTGGATATACCCTTCCTTGAGCCCATCCACCACCAACCTTACCTTCAGGCCATCCTCAGATACCAATACGCCCTTAATGTCCAGTTCCTCCAACTCTATCACGGGACTTCCGTAGTTGTGGTGGTACTTGTAGGTAAACGAGGAGGCTTTGTAGGACGCCAGTTGTTCCGCGCTGGTCTTGGCAACGGGGAGCGTAAACTCCAGCTCAAAGCCATCCGGCTGGGCCTTTACCGTCTTGATTTCAAAAGGTGTCTTTCCTGTCCAAATCAAACGCTGCAAACCATAGGGTGCAGTTCCCGTAGACCCCCATCCCCGGCTGGTCATCCCCACAAACATGGAGGCGTCGTTGCCCCATACCATGCGAAGGATACCGGAGGAAAAGCCCTCCCGAAATGGAAAAGCAGCCCCCTGATATACGCCGTTTACCTTTTCCAAGGCCACTCGAAAGATCTTACTGTGTCCCTGATCGCCCACAAACAATTGACCGGAAAAGGGCCCAAAGCCACCTTCTGACTTATCCACAAGGATATCGGAGGTTGATATGCCCATTAGCCCATGGGGCAGCCATACGGAAGGGGTCTTAAACCCCGGAATATCCGCAGCCACCTTATGCATGGGGTCACCGGTGTCCGGAATGTCATCAATGGTCAGTTTGACCGGGGAACCCTCCAAATGACTCCATCGAAGCCCCTCGGGATTGCCCACAAAATCCCCGGTTTCCACGTGGGTGATTCGTCCGGACCCAACCCAGTCTCCTTGGTTTTCGCCATAAAATATGTCCCCCTCTGCATTGTAGCCAAAACCTGCCGGCGACCGCATACCGGTGGCGATCGGTACCATGTTACCGTCGGGTGAAACCTTCATCATCCAACCTCTCCACTTGGACTGGCTGGCACCGTGTCCTATCCAGCCTAGGTTCAGCGTCACAAGCATGTCGCCCTCCGGCGTGAAGAGCGGCCCATAGGAATACTCATGGTAATTGCCCGCAAGGGGCCAAGAGACGATGGTTTCATACGAATCCGCCTTGCCATCTGCATTTAGATCGGTCAGCTTGGTGATTTCAGACCGCTGGGTGGCGTAAAAGCTGCCCCGGTGATAGGCCAACCCAAGCGGTTCATGCAGCCCATAGGCAAAGCGGTTGAACCGCGGTATGCGTGTTCCGTCCATATAGGGATTTTCGATCACCCATACTTCCCCTCTACGGGTCGATACCCCTAGGCTACCATCCGGCGTAAAGGCCAGGCCACCGACTTCCAATTCTATGCCATCAGGTATAGGAATATCCACGATGGTATAGTATTCCTGTTCTCTGGCGATCTGGGCTTTTGGATCAGGAGAGGTTCCGCCCTGGGCAAGGAGCGTTCCGGAAGCCAAAAGGCCTCCCAGTAATATACCGGTGCAAATAAATCCCCTTCCACCAAACAGCGCAAAAGACACCGCATGGCGGATTATATTGATTGAATTCGTAAATCCTCGTTGCATGTTAAGAAACATTTTGATCAATAAATCAAGCTATATTGAATGGTTGTTGCTTCGGGCGAAGTAGAAAGGGGAACCATCAGTTCCTGGCCCAATGCCGTATTTCGGATTTGACTGCCAGGTAGAACCGAGTTGGCCAATTTTACGTAATAGGCTCCCTTGTCGATAAGGTATACTCCGTCGCCAATGGCTTCAATATTTTCCGCCGCAATAATCCTGGCCCAATAATCCTGAGATTGGCCGAAATTTTTGTACGTAAGTGTGCGGCTAATTGCTTTTCCATCCAGCTCCGGCTCAAAGTAGTCCTCAACGGCTACCTGATCAAAAACGTATTTGAAGGTAGGACGACGGGCACGATTCAACACGTAACCCTGAATCTGGAGCAGGTCGGCACGTAGGGAATCAGGCCATGCGCTTTCCCGCGTTGGCAGCTTCGCAATGGCAGGGCCGGCGGCAAGGTCCACAGTCGCACCGGTAGGCACCATCAGCTGACTTTCTCCCCGTTGTCTCCACATGGGGGAAGTATCCAAAAAACCACCCCGCCAGATTTGCAGCGGTGCCCCAAGCTGAAGGTCATACGCCAAATGGGTACCGATAGGCTCCCCTACCCCAACGGTATGCGTCCTGACGCGCCCACCATGGCTCAAAAATCCCCGCAATACTACCGGCTCCTGAATGGCGTCTACGTACAGGGGCTTTCGGATTACATGCTCCACATAGGAATTTGGATCGTGAAGGGGGCTTTTCTTGATACCGGGCCCTTCCACATAAAAGCCCAGTTGCGGTCGCCGGCCGGGATAGTTTGGTTTGTAAAAAATCAGTTTAAACGGCACCTTGCCCGTCTCTAGATGGATGGTCTTGCTACGGGAGGGTTCGGCACCATCTTCCAGTAGGTTTTCGCCATTTACATAAAGGCTGGTCCTTCCAAAGGTGGAGAGTGAAAAGGTGTAATCCCCTGCCGCTTCGATGGCAAGGCTGCCGGTGTATTCATAGGCAAAATCAAGAACCCCATGTCCCAAATCCCAGGTTATCTTGTTCAGGCTGCCGGTTTCCTCAGGTGTTTTCCCCTCGTATTCGGCCAGGGTTTGAAATTTCCCTTTGTAATAGTCGTAGCGCAAATTCTCAATTTCGGGTACCGGAGAACCAAAGAGTTTATACTTCATGTTTCGGATCGCTACCGGTCCATGGTCTCCTTGTATCATAAGGGGGCCCAGTTCGCGCTCGTCCTCAAACAGGGCCGAAGTCGTGGGCCCGGTCACCTCAACATTTTCGTGTATCAGGACACCGTTCTGGAATACCTGCACAAACTTGGCATTCTTGATCTTTTCACCCCGCGCATTAAACCGAGGTGCTTCAAATACGATCTTAAAGTGCTGCCATAGACCCGGAGCCTTGCTCACATTCATCCGGGGTGCCTTTCCTTCGAAACCGCGACGGGTTTCCAGATCAAAGCGTTGGTAAATGCCCCCCGCATCGCCGGAGTTGACGATCTGCTTACCCCAGCTATCCAGAATCTGGATCTCGTACCTTCCCTGTAGGTATACCCCCGAATTGGAACCCTTGGGCACCATAAATTCCAGTTCCAACTCCATGTCACCGTGTTCGAAGCCTGAAACAAGGTGGGGGCCGTTTTTCGGCTTGGGCGGATTCACCAAGATCCCGGTGCCCCGGGCTGTGGACACAAAATCAGTTTGATCCCAATGGCCCTGTACATGGCCCACCTGCTTCCAGGTTTTGGGAATGGGGCCAAAGTCTTTCCAGTCCGAAATGACCCGAACCTCCTGCGCGGACACCGAAGCCGCCCGCAGAAAAATAAACACCATTAGAAATGTAGCAACACGCATAGATATCATATCATTTGTAACTGATCTTACTGTTTTAAATTCAACTCATTATTGTCTTTGAGTGATTCCTCCGTTTCGGAACTGGGTGGCTTGCCCAAACGACCCTCCCATTGGCCCACCAATTTCCCAAAGGATTGCCTCTGTTTAGTTGTCCGCAAGACGCGCATCCAGCAACCGGTTGATAACCGAATCCACTACCTGGGAATACCTGCCAACTTTCCCGGAATACCTAGGGTCCAACGCCAAATTGACCACCTCGTCCGGATCGCTCTTGTGATGGTAAAGCTCCAGGTAATCGAAGTCGTCGTATCGGATAAATTTATACTCCTCATCCCTATACCCCTCGGTTTTGAGTAATTTGGGGTTGCTTTCGTGCCGATGCTCCAAGTATACGCCGGATCGCCAGGATGCAGGAGCACCTCCATAAAAATCCGTAAGGCTTTGGCCCTGATATAGGTCGGGAACGGGTACCCCCGCCAAGGCTAATATCGTAGGGGCAATGTCCACATTCAAGGCTATTTGGGAAAAGGTTCGACCCCGCCGTTCTCGGGGCTGCCGTGGATCGTAGATCATCAAGGGTACCCGAATGGAAGGTTCATGAAGCAGCCACTTACCGGCATAGCCCCGTTCGCCCAGAAAATACCCATTATCCCCCATGAAGATGATGACCGTGTTATCCGCTATCCCGGCCTCCTCCAGGGAGTACCTGATGCGGGCCAACACACTGTCCACGGCACTGATCATGCGGTAGTGTCCCTTGACCATTTCCTGGTGCTTTTCGGGCGTATCAAATCGCCAATACCAGCGCTCACGGTTCAACGAGGTCTGCAAAAACTCCGGAAGGGTGTCAAAAAAAGCCGGGTCGGCGGTCCTGTGTACCGGGATGTCCACGTCGCGGTACAAATGATCCACGTAATCGGGCCAAAAATACTGCTCCACCGCCCCGTCGTCTGCATGGGGCGACCAAAAGGACAGGGACAGGCAAAACGGATGCTCTTTGTTGGCATGGATAAAATCTATGGCCAAATCGCCGTTGATATCGGCCAGGTGAACCTGCCTTCCATCAATTTCACGGAGGTAGGGCCAAAAGGTCTTGTTGATGGTATGAAATAGCGTGTCCTCCATCCCTTCATTGACTTTCACGCCAAACTTACCTACAAAGCCTGTGCGGTAGCCCGCACCCTTCAATAGTTTGGGGTAACTGAGGTCCAGGTAGGCATCGGCAAGGGGTGGCTTTCCAAAGGTGAAATCATGCGTGCGCTCATACAGTCCCGTGAAAAGCGAAGCCCTACTGGCCGCACAGATCGCCGTGGTCACGAAGGCATTTTCAAAATAAAGACCCTCCCTCGCCAACTGATCCATGTGGGGGGTATGGATAATGTCATTGCCAGCATACCCGAGGGCATCCCAACGCTGGTCATCCGTCAAGATAAAGATAATGTTGGGCTTGGCGGGTGGGATTTCTTTCCTGTCTATTTTGCATGCCTGCCCCATGACCATCGTCACAAGCAAACACCCAATCAACGAACTCCAAGCGGAGCTACCCATTTTTGTTCTTTTCATTCACTAGTTTTGGTTAGGCACCCGATTAGGGTTTACTGACTAATAAACTGCTGGGTCAGCTCATCGGAATCTCCGTACTGCGCCCGTAACTCTATCAACTTTTGATGCAGCATTTCCTGTACCTGCGCATAGGCGGGGTTTCCATAAAGATTGTTCATTTCCCGCGGATCCGTTTCGAGGTCATACATCTCCCATTCATCGATATCATGGTAAAAATGGATCAACTTAAAGCGATCGGTCCGTACCCCATAGTGCCTCTTTACGTCGTGCGGCCCAGGGTATTCGTAGTAATGGTAATACATCGCATCCCTCCAGGGAATCTTTTGTCCTGCTGCGGGCTGACGCCAAGACATACCCTGCATATCCTCGGGAATGGGCACACCTGCATAATCCAAGATGGTCGGTGCGTGGTCAAGATTCAATACCATTTGCTGTACTTCCGTTCCCGGCTTGATCTCCTTTGGATAGCGTACCAATAGGGGTGTACTCAGCGAAGGTTCGTACATAAACCGCTTATCATACCAGCCATGTTCACCGAGGTAGAACCCTTGATCTGAGGTGTAGATGACCACCGTATTGTCCAGCAATCCTTCCTTCTCCAGGTAATCCAGCACCCTTCCAATGCCATCGTCTACCGATTTGACCACTTTTAGGTAATCCCTAAGGTAGCGGTTGTACATAAACTTGGCCTGTCTTTCCCGGTCCGGCCTTTCCCTGAGTGGGCGCTCTCCCGGGGTTCCATCCCCAAACAACTTCTCATTGGCCGGCGCATACACTTTCTCCCATGCATCTAATTCCTCCTCCGTCATTCGGCCAAAGGGTGCCGGCAATCGGCTTGGTTCTCCGGTAAAGGGGTTTTTGTCAAATTTCATGTCCCAACCCCAGTACATATCATCCACAATGGACATGGCCTGTTGCTTGGCGGCAAGGCCCCTCCCCTGATGGTCGTCAAAAAAGGTGTCCGGGAAATCAAACTCCCGATCCTCGTATAGGTCCAGGTATCGTTGCTCGGGCATCCAGTTCCTATGAGGCGCTTTGGGGTGATAGTTTACCGCAAAGGGCTTGCTGCGGTCCCAATCGTTTTCCAGCCAGTCGATGACAAATTGCGGAATCAGCGCTTCGCTGTGTCCTTCGTATTTTTCTTCCACCTCACCGTTTCTGATAAACTCCGGATGATAATAGTTTCCCTGACCGGGTAAAGTAAGCGAAAAGTTATACCCCTGCGGCTTTCCGGCGAGGTGGATCTTGCCGATCAGCGCAGTTTCGTACCCCGCAGCCTGCAGCAGCTTCGGGTACATGGGCTGGTCCCAATTGAAAGGCACCACGTTATCCATCTTTCCGTTGATATGGCTGTACTTGCCGGTAAGCAGCACTGCCCTGCTGGGTGCGCAGATGGAGTTGGTGACGAAACTGTTTCGGAAAAGCGCTCCTTCCTTTGCCAACCGGTCCATATTGGGAAAATAGGTGCTGTCCAAGAGGCCGTGACCGTACGCGTAAATCGCCTGCTGCGTATGGTCGTCGGTCATAATGTAGAGAATATTGGGCCGCTGGGTCTCTTTACTTTCCTCGCTACAGGAACCTAGCATCCAAATACTTAGCGAAATACAAAACAGAAATCTATACATGTTCACTTGTGTTTGTTGATTACGTGTGGGTTCAAGATAACCAAGCTTTTGGTAACTATCACCGCATCAGTACCTATTTTTCCACTAGCGGCAGGCAGATGCGCTACGAATTGCGCCGTGTGGGAGATTGCGCATTCTCCGATCCTTCCTGCGAATAGGGTATACTTCCATGCGAGCCCGGCACCAACTGCCAATGGTCAATGTACCACTGGGCGGGCTTGAAATCATCGCCGACTTTTTCCAACAACTGCGAAAGCTTACGATCCATCTCCGCTACAAGTGCCTCATTGCCTGAGTCCAGCACCAAATTCCGCAATTGAAAAGGATCAGACAGGTCGTCAAACAAAAGCCAAGGGCCATCCAGAGAACGCACGTAGGTATATTGGGCTGTTTTCATGGCCCGGTATTCCTTTCCATATTCGCCTCCAATCCAAGGGGCCAATTGCATGTAGAGTACGCCGTGATCCGGGATCTCTCGGGATTTGGTCACTACCTCGGAGAGGTCGTCACCCTCATACGTCTCCGGTATGGTCAGCCCCAACATCCTAAATAGTGTCGGAAAAATGTCTGGTGTGGTAATAGGGGTTTGGATGATCCTGCCTGCTGTACCATGCATACGCGGATAGCGAATAAGCATCGGAACCCGCGCAGACTCGGCCAAGGGCACTTGTTTAGCCTTCGGGCGAACCCCATGGGAACCGAGCATTTCACCATGATCTGAGGTAAAAACCAATAGGGTATTGTCCCGGATACCCAACTCATCCAAGGTAGCCAATAACTCGCCGATCGAAGTGTCCAAGGCTTCGCAGTGTGCATAATAGCCCTGCGCTTCAACCCTTGCCTCTTCGAGCATTTCGACGGGTACATTGGGCGGCAGCACCAACTGATCCACTGGGTAGTTTTTTTTCAGTTCCTCCGGTGCCGTATGGTGCGGAAAATGCGGTGTACCATAGGATAGAAATAAGGCAAAAGGCTTTTCCTTTTCCACCTGGGCTTTAATGTAGGCCACGGCGTCCTTGGTCTGGGCATACACATCGTAGCCTTCCCAGTAGCGTTTTTCATCGGAATCATTTGCATAGTAATGCGAATGATTGTAGTTGTGGTCGCATTCGGCTACCTTCCAATACTCAAAACCATGCCTGCGGGCAGGTGGTATAAAGGAATGCCTGCCATGCCCATCCAAATGCCATTTGCCGATGTATCCTGTCGTGTAGCCTCGGTCTTTCAGCACATTGCCCAGGCCATATTCACTCAGCGGCAGGTGAAGGTCGTTTAGAAACATGCCCGTGGAAGTAGGATACCTACCCGTGATCAACGAAGCCCTGTAAGGTGTGCAGACCGGGATCACAGAAACGGCGTTTTCAAAATGAATGCTTTCGCCGGCCAGCTGATCCAAATGCGGCGTCCGTACATTGGGGTCTCCGGTAAAGCCAAACGCAGAGGCCCGCCACTGATCGACCAAAATATACACAATATGGGGCTGCACCTCCGGGGCGGCGGGTGAACAACTTGCCAAAACAGACAAGGCAAGAATTAAACTACAAATTATTCTGGATACCATCGCTCGGGCTCATTTATTGGTTTGGAAAAATTGTATCTGACAGGTTCCCAAGAGTCCCGAAGGCAAAAGAGGCGTGCTTCGGTTAAACCGGGGCTTGGCATTCGTATTTGTGAAGGGTGGCTGGTCGGGGTTTTGGATATCTCCCACAATGCGGTTATTCCATGTATTTACTGCGTGCACCGTAAGGGTATTGGCGCCCTCGCGAAGGTGGGGCGTGATGCGGGCCGTATAGGGAGGCAGCCAAACCACCCCGCAATCCTCCCCGTTTACCAAGACCCTTGCCATTTCCTGGATCTCCTCAAACCGTACAAAGGCTTCCAACCCGGCTGCCAACTGATTTTTGTCAAGCGTAAATTCCCGCGTATAGGTTGCCGTTCCCGAATAATACCTGGCTCCCTCCTCTTCCATCTCCGACCAACTGATCAGCTTAGAAAGCAAGACCGATGCGGGACCACCCATCGAGGCATCAAAGCTGATTTTCCAATCGGTGGAGATATCCAGGGTTTCAAAGTCCCCTTCCACGGTGCTTTGCCCCGAAAATCCCGCTTGTAAATCGCGGTGGAGTCCGGGATCGTTTTTGCCGCTGCTTTTACGTCGAAATACCACAAAACGAGAACCAATGGGATCCAACTCCATATCCAGCTGAATGCCGTTGGGAAGCTTGGTATAGGCTAGCTTGCGCTGGATGAGGCCGGACTCCGCATCCCAAATCTCCGGTTGCATGCCGGGATCTACGCGAAAGACCAAGCTGACCCGCTCCTGCCTTTCACTGCTGTTGGAAATAAAATAGATTTCTTCCGAACTGGTCCTGCGGTGCACAAAGTCAATGTGCCGGTCTTTATTATCAACACCCTTCACTTCCAAATCCGGCTGCACACCCAGTTCCTTCAACACGTCCTGTATGGATCTTCCCCAGTAGACGATTCCCTTTCCAAAGCGGTTCGAAAAAACAGTCTTTCCGTCTGCCGCCCCCCAAATTTTATCTGCCAACTCCTTTACCTCCTGATCAACCGCTGGGTATCCTTTCAGGGACGTGGACCGAGTAGGCTTTCGTCCCAGCACCACGGCCCCTTCGTCTATCAACTGCTCCAGTTTTTTTAAGACCGCAAGGGATATATCCTCCCTATCCGGCAGTACCAACAGCCTATAAGAGGATCCGTGCGGAAGCACCAATTTGCCATCTTGGGCATCCAGCCTCGTCGTGATCACATCTTCGTTTACGTAGTCGTATTCATACCCGGGCAGGTCTCCCGTAACAATGGGCCTGTCCATTCCACAGTGTGGGCACTTGGTTTCGTCGTAAAAGTAAGCAGGAAAAAGGCCCGGCATATCGGGCGTATAGTTCGGATTCATGCGCTTCGGTGGCACCAAATTGGGCGCATCATCCCCATAATAAAGCAGCACATCTGCCACGAAATTTCCCTGCCTCAGCATGTAGGAAGCACGGGCGATGTAATCCATAAACGGCCGCGAGTAGTCCCACCAGGTAGCATTGACGTTTACATGCTCGCCTGCATGGTACACAAAGCCGGGCTTCCCGGCGATTTCCGGATTATGGGAAAAGGTATGGAAAACGACTTGGTTCAGCCCTTCGCAAAAAGCCACGTCTATTAACTGTTTGAAATCCGTAGGACCATGTTGCCAGTGGTTCCACCCGGTAAGGGATTCGGACGCCACGATCTGCTTCCCATAGATATGCGCCGCACTGGCTGCTTCCTTGGTCACCCAATGCCGCTGCCGGTTCCAAAACTCTCCCATGGGCATGTGGGAGCTGCCGAGGGCCTTCAAGGGTTCCACGCGGGGATGACCGCCATGGCCAGCCTCGGTGATCATCTGTATGCTGTGTCTATCGCCTATTTCTACCGCTTGTGCATAGTGGCTTTCAATCAACAAGTCGCTTACCAAGCGCCTGTAATCCCCCTCAAAACGAGTCTGAACCGTGGGATCCGCCAGTCGGTACCCCTGGAGAACCGGGAGAAATGGGCGTGGATCGTACCCATAACGGGTCCTAAACTCCGCAATAAAACCCGGCGTCCAATCATCCATCTGCCATACCTCGTAGCTGTCCAAAAAAATAAATTTAAACTTGTTTTCATCTGTACTGATTTGCCCCAACCTTGAAATCATTTCATTT
This sequence comes from Lunatimonas lonarensis, assembly GCF_000390185.1. Classification (GTDB taxonomy): domain Bacteria; phylum Bacteroidota; class Bacteroidia; order Cytophagales; family Cyclobacteriaceae; genus Lunatimonas; species Lunatimonas lonarensis. The sequence goes on from NZ_AQHR01000020.1 coordinate 77,175, forward strand.
AGGTGGCGCTCGGTAGCCCGATGGCTCAAATGATCTATGATCAGACCAGAGGAGTTGGGACTTGGCACGACCAAAGGTTGCATAGTGTTGCAGGTAAAAAAGGATAGAATATTCCACTGCCCAGCGGGCACGGCCCACTCCAGTATATTTCCGTCGGTGACCTGTTCGCTCAGATCGATGATTTCCTGATGCGAATAAATCCCGTCGTGGCGGTGGGAAACAGCCATCACCGTGATCAACTCACAATGCTCGGCCATTCCTCTAGGTGACGCTGGATTTTTCAATGGTAGTTTGATGTTAGTGGGTCCTTCCGTCAGCAGGGCGCTATGGAGCAGTTCCTTGCTTCCGTCCTCCAGGTCTACCCAATCCCCCCCGGAATTCCAAGAGCTTGCTGCGCTGATCCCCAAATCCAAACCCAGCTCGTGGCTGGTTTCCAATGCAAGTCTAAGGTATCCGAGCGACTCCGGCCCTAAAAAAGCAGGCCCGGCAGGAATCATATCGTTGGGATTGATCAATGCCCCCAGATCCCAGACAATGGCCCCGCGCATTCCCTTTTCCTTCATCTGTTCCAACTCATACACCAACTTTACGGTGTCTATGTAGCCGTTCATCCAGGTCCAGAGGGACATGGGTCGGGTTTCCGTGGGCGGATTTAAAAAATCCTCCTCGGACAGCACGGATACCGGTTTATCCCCAGAGGGGCTACAGGCTGCAACGAGCAGGAAAGATACGATGGCCAGGGCCGCCAAAGGAGACAATAACTTGGTTCTTGTACGCAACAAACTTCCTTTTCCCATCGGAATCCAACGAATTTTCGGTCTTCAACAACAACTCGTAAAGGTAGCTCCCGCCCCGGGCTTATGCTTCCATCATGTTAACGAAAAAGTGTAGTATTTTAACTTTAGACGATCACAGGTTAGGCCCCTACACCCGTAAACGAAGGCGTGTCTACGTGTTCAGTCGTTCGGCTTTTATACTTTGCTCCAAATCCACTACTCGCTGGATCCACTTATCCGCTGTCTTTTGGAGTTGGGCATCAAAAGGAATGGACGACTTCCGAACGTGATCGGATGGATAGATGCCTTGTCGAAACAGCAGTCGTTTGAAGAAATGGATGGACACTTCCAGGTGTTGGTTGGATAAAGCAAGCACTGGCAGGATGTGAAAAAACAGCTCTTCCGCTTCCTGCCCGCAGCCCTGCATCCAGCGTCGGTAAATCTCGGTATAGAGCCAATGCATGCCCGTTGGCATAAAGGCGTGAACTCCCCGCTCCAATCCATCTATCAACTGGGTTACGGCCCAGCCTCCACTCACATGCAACCGCCCTTCGGTTAGGGATAGCATGCGCGAATATTTGTACCCCGCCATGACCGACTCGATCTTGAGACACCTAAATGCCGGCACCGTTTCAAACAGGTCACATAGAAGGCCCTCGGGCAATCCGTACCCGACCGGATCCCAGTCCTGCAGCATGATCATCTCCACATCGACCTCTGCCAGTGCGTAAAAATCTTCCTTAAACTGTTGCTCATTTGTAAAAGGGATTTGGAAAAGCACCTGCTTGCAGCCAAGCTCCCGGTAGGATTTTAACAGCAGCCTACACTTGGTAAGGTCTGTCTCGGCTGCCCCGGCTATGACCGGAACCGCCTGATTAACCTCCTCTAGTACGCTTTCGACCATCTTGAGCCTTTCCAAGTGTGAAAGGCTGTGTACCTCGGCTGCCAAAGCGGGTACCAAAAAGCCCGCTACGCCGGCATTCAGTGCCTCCCGCACGTTTCGTTTTAGCGCGGCGTAATCGATTAACCCCGATGTGGTAAAGGGCGTGTTCAGCATCGTCACGATTCCGAAGAGCGGGTAACAGGTTTTGTTCATGTGGGATTGGGGCAACGCGTTTTAGTTTGTTTTCAACAGCGTACTAACACTGTACAGATCAAAGGTAGTATGGTTGTAGATTAACGCGGATAGATAGCACCCGCTGTGTTAGGCCATCATGCATTTGAAGGATTCCGTTCTTCAACATCAGCCAAATATATCGCCGCAGGCAGGTATCCACGCATATCGCGCAGCCTATTTCCCTAAAATATATCGCCGAACCTGTGGACCGACAGGTAGAGGCAGATATCTACCAATATCGCGCAGCATATATCATTTCAATATCGCTGAAGATATATTTGTCAAACATAGGAGGTTACATTTGCTCACTAACATCCTGTCAGAAAGCACCTTACTTTAGCTCCACCCGCTTCGCAAATAGGACACGTACAGGCCCTAAGAGCCCAGAGGGTTCTTCTTGCCATTCCGAATAGTTGGCCAACCAGCTTCCTCCATCTGCTTGTATGTTGGAGCGGGTAAAGCGTTCCGAGTCCGGAAGCTGCTTATCTCCCGCCAACCTGTTTACCCACAAGTTGGCCACTTCAATGCGGATGCAATTCTCTCCGGGCTGCACCAAATCGGTGATCGCTGCATGGAAAGGGGGTTTCCAAACAATCCCCGCCGACCTGCCGTTCACCATAACTTCGGCAACCTCCCGAACATCCCCCAGGTCCAAATAGATCTGCGTGTCACCTGCTAGCCAGTCACTTGGCACGTTGATAGACTTTCGATAGGTTCCCAAACCGGAATAGTATCGAATGCCCTGATGTTCGTGGTCTGTCCAAGAGATCAAATCGGGAAACACTGCCTCGGAAGGTGCTCCCCACTCCGGAGCAAACTCCAGTTTCCAAGCGCCTTCCAATACATAGGGCAAAGGGATTTGTTCGACTAGCGCTGTATATTTTTTGCCCTGCTTGCTTTGAACCGTATAGGTTCCGTTTTGCCAGCACTCCAACACCACCGATCTACTGGTCGCCTGGACAACCTCCTCTTCTGGAAGGTTCAAATCCACTGACTTACTTGAGGTGAGGGTGCGAAACGACGGGCCAGAGCCATTTTTGGCAAACACCACAAAGGTTGAACCCCCGGGGGCCAATACGACCGGCATACGGATCGCGTTGCCCATTTGCTGAAATACGTACTGGTCTTTGATGCTCCCATCGGAAGGATCCCATACCTGCGGAAACGCTTCTCCCACCCTGAAAAGGCAGGTTGCCCGTAGTGGCTCCGTGGTTTTGTTGTGGACAAAATAGATATGGGAGCTGGCTGTTTCCCGATGGATAAAATCAAAACTGGAGCGAAGAGCTGGGTCCTCCGGCGCAAAATCCGGTGTGAGCCCCTCAAGTTTCAACCATTGCTCCGGAGAGTACCCCGTTACCACTTTACCTTTTCCATATCGGTTTACCCCTTCCTTCTCGCTCCACATGGCTTCTGCCAACTCAAGCAATCGCTCCGTCTTTCCGGGGAAACCCGATTGGCCGGGGACTTCGGAAGGCTTTGGCCCCAGTAACGTCGCTCCCTGGGAAACGAGGGATTCCAGTTTTTCCAATACCTCCAAAGGCATGTCTCGTCTGTCAGGAAGAACCAAAATACGGTAGGACATGCCATCCGGAAGAACTATGAGCCCATCCTTGACCGACAATCGGTTCAATATAACATCTGTATTCACCACATCATACTCAAATCCGGGGCCCAATCCGTCAATTCTGGGCTTGTCCGGGACGTTATGATAAAGGGGCCAAAAATTGGGAGCCTGATCACCGTAGTAATAGGCTACATCAGCCACGTAACGTCCCTGCTGCAACAGATAGCTGCATCTTGCCAAATAGTCCATAAAGGGTCGGGCTTTTGACCACCAGGTTACCTGGGGATTGATATCCACACCGGCATGGTAGGTTCGCCCCGGAAAACCGTCGGTGACCGGTGTGTGGGCAAAGACATGGTAGGTGACGCGGTTTAGACCCTCCGCAAACGCCCTATCTACCAGCCGCTTAAGCGTAAACGGCCCATCTCTCCAACGGCGCCAGGTAGTCCAAGACTCGGCATCCACGATCTTTTTTCCATAAATATGGGAGGCGCTCGCTATTTCCTTTACCAAAAAGAGATTTCTCGGATTTCCCATCCAAAACTCCCCTCTCGGAATATGTACATTGCCCAGTGCCTTCAGCGCATCCACCGGGCAGCTTTCCCAAAATGGCGCACCGGGCCCCCCGGCTTCCGCGGCTAACTGTACCCCATATTCTTCACATACCTCGCTACCCGTGGTGTAATGGCTGTATATCAACAGGTCACTCACCGATTTCTGGTAGTCGTAGCGAAACCGTACAGACCTATCCTGATTATCTATATCCCAACCCAAAAACACTGGAAGCCACTTGATGGGACTGTACCCATGCTGGTTTTCAAACCAGTCTGCAAAGCCTTTCGTCCATTGGATTCCTCCGTGAAGCTCCATGCTATCATCGTCCAAGGTTTTAAGACGAGTTTGGTTTTCCTTTCCCTTTTCAAGGCCCAGTTGGTTGAAAATATACTCAAAATGAAAGCGGGTCGCCTCCGGATCCAAGAAATCGATGAAGTATCCTTTCGAGTTGGGACTGGCTGCTATCAGCTGCTGCCCGTTGGTGGAGCAGACAAAGCGTTCTATATGCCATCTGCCGGGCGGGGCATCCCACACCAGTTCCCCATTCCGAAACTTATCAGAGATATCCACCACCTCGGAAAGATCCTTTATCTGCTTGCTTTCGGAATACGGCCAAGCAAGCACAGCCACGTCCAAATACCAACTGGGGAGGCCATCGGCTCCCCTTGGGCACTCTTTGGGCACCTCCGGAAAGGGCAATCTCCTCCGAATGGATCCCTCCCCTTCCACTTGGATTCCCGCATGAAAAAGGTTTTTACTCGCCAATTCCGGCGTAATCCAGTCTCCCCCGGAATTCCAGCCGCTGGCGCAGATCAACCCAAGCTCCAAATCCAGGCGGCTTGCCTCCGCCATGGCGTGCCGGATGGCCTTCACCGATTCCGGACCCAAAAAGCGGGGACCGGCGGCAACAAAACCACCGGGGTTTCTCATGGCTTCCGAATCCCAAATTTGCAGTCCTCCCAAACCGGTCTTCTTGGCTTCTTCCATATCCCGGGTAATACCTTCGAGGGAAATGTCTCCATTTAACCAATTCCAATACGCCCTTGGCCTTGCTTCCAACCCCGGATTCCTAAACCCCTCAACAAGGGTAGGGTCATGGGGCTGAACCGTCTCACACGACAGCAGACTTAAAAGGGCCACCCAAGCCCGCACTACCGATCTTTTTTTTAAAATCATAACAGCCTCCTTTCCAACTCATACAAACGCCTCTTTCCCTCTGCAAGCCAATCGGCGGCCGGCTTTTTATATAAGGACCTAGACCCAATTTCATCCAAAAACGTTTGAAAGTCCGCCAACGCCGCATTTGCTCCCTCGGACGAATCCTCAGAAATAGAGGCCTGCAGAATCCGGATTTTTTCGTAATCCTGAATCCCTTCCCGAAGCCGCTCAAACCTAACAGAGCTTATGGCACCCGGATACATCAGATAGGTATCTCCAGCAGGCCATCGAACAAAACGGGAATCTACCATCGGATTCTCCGGCCAGCTGTTGTTTGCCCACCGTAAGAAACCATCAAAGCCCATGGCCGCCGCTATCCATCCCTGATAGGCAGATTCGGACGGAGGCGAAAAGGTAAAATTGTTCGGCTGGGGAATGCCACAGGCCACGTAATAGGTTGTTTTGAGCCCGGCCTGTCGTCGGGCAGCTATGGCGTCCTCGGGGATACGGCCCTCATCACGCCAGTTGGAACTGAAATCATCAATATAGGAGTTTACCGACTCGTGGTAGAAGCCCGCCATGGTCACCTTCAAATCCGGCGCGTTCGTTTCCAAAAATTCAAAAAGCTTCATCATATCTTCCTCAGCCCGCTCGTCCAGTGCCAGGTAGGTCATCTCCAGCCATCCTTTTCCTTTCAGGTGCGCTCGGAATGCCTGCAAAAACGCTCCCCAAATCTCCTCGTATTCTGCTGTGCCCGGCAGGGCTTCGAAAACCACTCTCTCCGCCGTCGATTCGTCGTACCATGAAAGTTTATTGTTGATAGGAATCATGGAAAAACAGCTGATCTGCCCACTAATGCCACAATCCATCGCCAACTCAACGTAGGTATCAAAATTGGCAAAGCCGAAAGACCAGCTGCCATTACTTTTCCTGACCCATTCCACCATAGATCCATAAGGGTCGAAACCGGTCTGCCCATCCCAAGGCCTGTCCAAGATGGTGGTGGTAATCGCTTTCTGACCGGCCATGGCCAACTTCGTAAGGATAGCCCTCAATAAGGCCAGGTGCTCTTCCGACCAGAGCGGTACCCCATGGTACCGTGCTACCGCGAAAGGATTCTGCCATAAGTCAAGGTGAAAAGCCCACTGACCGGGCGGAGGCAAGACCATGTCCTGAACCTCCAGGGTAAACGGATGGGATACAGCCTCGGAACGGGATTTTCGGGTAATCGCTCCCTGATAGGTGCCCGGAGAGGCATCGGCCGGGATATCAATGGCAATCCATACAGGACGTGTGGACGGACCTCTTAGAAGGAAGCGGCTCCCTGCTATCAACTTGTCGGGCGCGAGGTGTACCGGGATTTTGTCACTATCTCTGGGTCCACAAGCACTACCATTTTCGTTCAGAAACTGATCCGTAAGTACGTAGCCTAGAACGGAGACCGTAAACTGTGTTTTTTCTATCCTAGCATCACCATTCACCAAACCTTGCACTTCGATGCTCACCTCTTCATCATTTCCCGCAGTCCATACCAACAATAGGAATGCCACCCGTTCACCCTTCCACCCACTAAGCTTTAAGGATTCGTAAACTTGGTCCGTTGGAAGCTGGCTTTTCGAATAGGGAATATCCAGCGAACCAAAGGCAGAATGAACGCCGGGTGCTGTTTTTTCCCAAACGGACATGTCTGTCTCGTCAGGATCCTCTGGCTCGGATAAAAAATCCAACTTGGGCTCCTTTGCGCAGGAGGATACTAGGATTACTATTAAAAAAATCAGTGAAATTTTCATGTGTTTATAACTATTGTATTTTTCTGGATTTACCGGCCACCCTGAGGTAAATGGGTAAGTAGGTACCTAAGCATGTAAAGCCTCATATGCACTTGGGTACCTTTCCCTTCGCTCAGACCATGGTCACGATTTGGATAGGCCATGTAGTCAAATGGTTTGCCCAGTTCGATCAAGCGATCCACCAATCCTTCGGTAATTTCAAGATGGGTGTTGGTCTCCCCTGTACCATGAATGATCAGCAGGTTGCCCTTGAGTCCCTCTGCAAAATTTATAGGAGCGGAATCACGATAACCTTGCGGATTGACCTCCGGTGTTTTCATATAAATCTCCTGAAACCATGCATTGTACAGGTGTGGTTGTGGCTTCGGTGCCACCGCAATTCCCATCTTATAGACCTCCGGTTTGCGAAACATCGCGTTGAGGGTATTTGAACCTCCGCCACTCCAGCCCCAGATTCCCACACGGTCTAGGTCAACGTAGGAATAGTTCCTTGCCAGTGCCTTTACACCTGCTGCCTGCTCTTCGGTAGATAGTGGCCCCAAACTTCCTGCGATGGCCCTGCGCCATGCGGCACCTTTCGGACAGGGCGTACCCCGGTTATCCATAGATACCACTAAATAACCAAGGTCGGCAACAATACGGTGGAAATCGGCCATGGCATGTCCCCAGGAATCCATGACAGTTTGGGCATGTGGTTCGCCATACACAAAGACAAATACCGGGTACTTCAGCGATGGATCAAAATTCCTAGGCTTAATTACCCATGCATCCATATTTATTCCATTGCCGATATCAAGGCTGATAAACTCCTTGGGCTGAGAATTCAGGCCATTCACTTTTTTCGTCAACTCCGCATTATCCTCGAGTATTCGGACAACTTTATGATCCCCAAGGCTGACCAACTCGGTTAAAGGAGGTTTGTTGGCAGTCGAGTACGTATGAAATGCCCATTTGCCATCAGGAGAGATGTCATAGCTATGAGTCCCCGGCTGATCCATAGGGGATATGCGTTCGGGTTTTCCTTTACCGTCGAGCCTTACACGATACAAATAGCGCTGGGTACCCTTGTCTGGTGATGCATAATAGTAAAACCATCCCCTGTCTTCATCCACTCCTACACGCCCGATAACATCATATTCTCCCGGTGTCAGCAATACCTCCTTCTTTCCATCGCGGGAATGCAGGTAGGCATGTCTCCAGCCGTCCTTTTCAGTCAAGACGATAAAACTACGAAAGTTTTGCACCCAATCCACTCCCCCGTTGGTCCCGTAACTTGCTACCACCCAGGCCGGATCAGACTCCTCGTAGATAGTGGTAATCTTTCCCGTGGATACTTCGGCTAGTAAAAACTGCCTCTCGTCCCTAAAGCGGTTTCTTTTTTCAACCAAAACCTCCTCCGAATTCCCTGCCCAGCCAATCTCTCCCAAATAAAACCCCTCTTTCGGAACAGGTATTGACAGCCACCTGGTTTCATTCCCTTCTAGGCCCAATACGCCTACCCGTAGCTTAGCAATGGCCCCACCGACTCTGGCGAATCGCTGTTCCCTTATCTCCGGATAGGAAGGATCTACCGGAACAAGCGAAGCCCTAATGCTTACCGCAGATGCATCGGCCTGAACAAATGCTATCCGTTTACTATCCGGACTCCAAACCGCCCTTTCGTTGGAAATCGCTTCGAAATCGCCGTCAAAAGTAAGCTGCTTGGTTTCATTGGTTGTCAGATCATTGATGTATAGGTCTCCCTGTTTCGTAAAAAGAATTTGGTTTCCATCTGGGGAAATTTTACTGTTGGCTCCCGCTGTGACTTTTTCAATGCCTCCAGTGCTTCGTTCCAGCAACCAGAAAACCGAATTCGTAGCTTCTTCATCGTTACCCGCCAATTCAATTAGGATCTTGTCCCCATCCGCAGACAACACATAATTTTTGATTTGAAATGTGCCTTTATACCCGTGAGCTTCCAGTATTTCCTTGGAAAGAAGCATGGTGCGTTCACCACTGGATAAATCATACCATACAAGTGATCGGGTATCTCGTCCCGGCACATGCACAAGGTCACAGTACCCCGACCCATCGGGAAGCCATCTTCCGCCAAATGCCTTAACCTGAAATCTATTTTCTTCAAAAATCTCTTTCAGTCTTGCCTCTGCGTGTTCCAAAGCATCCGCTTGGCTATACGATTGCCAATTCGTTGACTGCGCGTGGGTACCAGTTGGTAGCAACAGTGCCGGATACATGCACATTGCAATAATCAATGTAAGCGGTGTTATATTCCTTATCACGGTGCTCATAGTCATGTCAAAACCAGGTGAATTACATTGATCGGTACCTTGTTAAATTATAAATAGCAACGCTACACCCGTCAGTTAGCTTTACGAATCTGCTCCATGGCCTGCTCTGCGGCGTTCTTCAATGTATTGCGCGGAGACCTAACCTTGGCCGCTTCACCGAGAAAACGTAGTTGCGAGGAATTGCCGATCTCACCAATGGCTATCAATGCCTGCGCCTTTACGAGATAGCTTTCATCCGTTTCGTATATCCTCCTGAAATTGCCCAGCATGGACGGATCCTTCAATTTGCCCAACGCATTTACCGACGCCGCCCTGACCTTGGAGCTGCGATCGCCAGCTCCCTCTAAAAACGCCGCTTTATGGCTATTTCGATGGAATTCTGACAGACGCTGTACGGCTGCCTCCCTTACGGCCCAGAATTCATCCTGCTTTGATAGTTCATTCCATTTTTGTATCGTTTTCGGTGAATCGTTAAAAGCTCTCAATTGATCAACGGCCCACAACCTACCGGTCATGTCGTCATTTTCCACCTGAAACAAGAGCTCTTCCTCGGACTGCGGATAGGTCAATTCTTTGAGCAGGTAGTTGCCTTCGTCAAAACGTACCAATAGTGGGGCTTCGTCGAATTTGAATTCAAATTTTTCAACCGCCTCGTTCAACCAGACTTTTTCCACCGTTTTTCCGCCCGGATGGTAAAACCCAAGCTGCACAGGAATACGATAGATGGGGACACGATCCCATTTGTCCTGTGTCTGTTTGATTTCTACGGATAGGGTCTTGGTAGCTTCATTCCATCGTTTGGTCACTTCAAAAACGGCATGCCCAGGTTTAAACAGAAACTGCTCGAAAAACCAGTCCATGTTTTTTCCACTGACGTCTTTCACACACTGCATAAAATCTTGGGTGCTTACTGCCTGAAATTCATGACGATGCAAGAATTCGCTAATCACCCTGAAAAAGGTTTCATCCCCCAACACAAACCGAAGCATATGCAGTACGGCAGCCCCCTTCGGATAGGCGTGGCTATCAAAGTTGTCCCCGGGGCTTTCGTATTGGGCAAAAACGATGGGCCGCATATACCGGTTTTGCGCCTCCCGCAGGTAGGCACCCTGTTTTCTCACCAAGTCAAAGGCTGCCTCATCCTCACCCCAATCAAATCGCTTGTACAGATAATCGGAATAGGTGGCAAAACTTTCGTTGATCCAGTTATGCTCCCAACTTCTACAGGTTACGAGGTCACCCCACCACTGATGGGCGATTTCGTGGGCAATGATACCTTCAAAGGAAAAATCGATTTCTTCCTGTTTCGTAGTCACAGCCCCCTCTCCGAGCAGTGATGCCGATGTGGCCTCTGCACCTCCGCCCTGATGCGTTGAGATCACTTGATCGTACTTTTCCCATGGATAGTCATACCCATAAATCCTGTTAAAAAAATCTATTATATAGGGCGTTTTGGCAAAGGATCTTTTGGCATCTTGCTCATGCCGTGGATAGACCCAGTAGTTTACCGGCAGCGCACCCAAGGAATCTTCAATAACGGTGTATGCGGCTATACTTAGGTTGATCAGGTACGTAGAATGGGGCTTGTTTTGCTTCCAATGGTAGGTGTGTTTTCCTCTTTCCTTATCTTCGGATATTCCGATCAATTCTCCGTTGGACAGCACCTTAAGGTTGTTGTCAACGGTTACGATCATTTCCTGTGTCACTTTGTCGTGCGGATAGTCGTAGCAGGGTATCCACTGCCTGGCCTGATTGGGCCAACAATCCGAGGAAACCTGGAAAGGGTTCGTTTCGGTTTGATCGATAAATTTTAGGCCTGAAACCTGCTCCCTAAGAGCGTATTTCACGGTAAAGGTCAGGGTATCGCTGTGCGAATACGAACGTGCAAGTTCTATGTGCAGTTTATCCTTGCCCTGCTTATAGGAAAGCGGGAACCCTCTGCTGTCAAGCACATCGCTTACTTCCAACGAAACCGCATCCAAGGTCACCCGCTTCAAATCACTTCTCAGTGGAGTCAACGTGATGGTATTCTGTCCGGTCAATTGTTTCTGCTGAACATCCACGTCCAGCATGACCTTATAGTGAAGCGCGTCAAAGTCCCTGTCCGGTTCGAAGGTCAACGGCCGTTGGTATACATCCACCTGTTGGGCGATTAATCCACTAGGTACGGCTAACCAAAAAAGTAAAACTACGAGATGTTTCATCTGACTTTCTGATAAAAGATGGTTTCTAATTAATTGTCCTTCATAAATGCCTCTATTTCATCTACCGTACGGGGCAGGCCTGCGGATAGGATTTCACAGCCGTCTTCGGTGATCACCACCGTATCTTCGATGCGAATACCCGTTACATCATCGGCTTTGCCCATGATGTCGCAGGCGAAGACAAATCCAGGCTGAAGGGGCTCTCCCCGATCGAAATTCAGCATCCGGTCGTGCACGGCCATACCAATACTGTGGTTAAATCCGCCGTCGCGCGTCCACAACCTGAACCGCGGCTCGCTGGGGTCAAAGCCCATTTTTTCGAGCTCCTTTTTCACCGCGTTGCCGATCTCCGTCAGTGAGACCCCGGGGCGGTACATTCCTTGGCATATTTCCCTGATAAAAAGCCCCAGTTCATAGATCTCCCGCTGTGTGTCGGAAAACTTGCCACTTGCGGGAAAGGTAGTGGAAACGTCGGATGCATAATAGGACACATTTGCTCCGCCATCAAGAATGATAAAGTCCTTTTCCCCCAATATGCGGTCGTATTGCATGTAATGGCCATAAGCGTGGTTTTTATCCGACATGATGATGGTGCCAAAGGCCAGTCCCTTGGCGCCTCCTGACATGGTAACCTGCTGGAAGAGGGCTGCCAGTTCAAGTTCCGGCACGCCGGGGCGGGTAGCTTTCATCACCGCTTTGTGGGCTTTTACTGAAAGCTGGGACGCTTCACGGATCAGATCTATTTCGGCCTTTGATTTGAACTTTCTCAGTTCCCAGACAAAAGGGGTGCAATTCTCCACGTTGTTTTCAGGAAAGCGTTCATTTAAAACCGCTACGAACTGCATTTCACGAGTCAGCCGGCCATCCCATTCGTTGTCGGTCACGGTACGTTTGAATGCATTGAATGTTTCCATTGAGTTTTCGCCAATATGTTCCTCCGGGCTAAATGGCGTATAAATGACTGTCGTTTTTGTAAGCCTGCTTTTTAGCACTTCGGAAAAATCCTCGTAGGGACGGTAGTGCTCTATCCCTGTGATTTTTACCGGCTCCCTCACGAGCTCTAGGGAAATGTTTTCGCCGTCGGCATGGTGCTCATCGATGGTAAAAAACAGGGTAGACTCCCGCTTTTCCCCATCCACGATAAGGATGGCGTCGGGAATCTCTACCCCGGCAAAGTACATCATGTTATTGTACTGGGTAAAGGGTAACCCTACGAGGGATTCGGATGCGCCTCTGAAGATGGCAATTCCATCGGGGATTTTGTCCATCAGTTTTTCCCTGCGGGCTCGGTATTCTTCTTTTTCGAAGATCAACTGAGCCCGAAGCTCACAAACTGAGAGTAAAAGAAGCAGTGCAAACAGTAGCGTGGATTTAAGCATACATTAATTGATTGTTGTCATTGAATGGGGTAAAACGTGATTTTCAATTTCAAACAAACTGACCGTCTCGGCAGAATAGCGTCAGTTTGAAATCAAGAAATAAAATTACAGGATTTGCAGGGGTTACCATTCAAGCATCTTAACCAAAAAATATGGTATCTTAACGAATGCTACCAGACTTACTAGGCGGTCGGCAAACCTGCCAAGGGGCTCCTCGTGGCATCAGTTATTTCAAATGTCCGTCCTAAGGGCATTGGCCAATGCCAAGGCCTATAAGAACAATACCCCTGGATGGCAGCGATCCATCCCACAGCAGTTAGCACTTGAGATACAAAGACGAAACCCGCGAGCCCGAAGGGCTCAAACAACAATAACCCCGGGTGACAACCCGGGGCAGACTAGCTACACCCTCAACCCCAACCCCGAAGCGGGTTGAACATCAGCCGTGAAGCCTACAAGCAGATACCACCTACTAACCAAACCAATCATCATTGCAGATCGCAATCAGATCCGCAGCACTATTCAACCCCTAACAGGGTTGGATACAAGTGTACATCCCATGCCCGTGGGTTAACACCCACGGTTATTGTCGTAGCGGCCCTTCAGGCCGAAGAAAAGCCAAAAGAGTCACTTTAGCATTTACAAGGTGCCACAGAATCCTAAAATCTACTATCCAAGTCTAAGCGCATTCCATTTCGGCAAAGCCCCAGGCATCGAACAACCACTTCAATAATAACCCTGGTAGCACCTATCCATCCCACAGCAGTTAGCACTTGAGATACAAAGACGACGCTCCCAAGCCCGAAGGGCTCAAACAACAATAACCCCGGGTGACAACCCGGGGAGATTAGCTACTCCCTCCACCCCAACCCCGAAGCGGGTTGAACATCAGCCGTGAAGCCTACAAGCAGATACCACCTACTAACCAAACCAATCATCATTGCAGATCGCAATCAGATCCGCAGCACTATTCAACCCCTAACAGGGTTGGATACAAGTGTACATCCCATGCCCGTGGGTTAACACCCACGGTTATTGTCGTAGCGGCCCTTCAGGCCGAAGGCACAAAGGTAACATCCACAATTTTTTTATTTCCACTATTCCCAATCACTTAGATACCACTTTTAAGTGGTTTTTTAGTAATTTGATGAATAAAATTCTCAAAGATAATGGGCACATACAAACAAATCCTCTACCACTTCGTCATCGGAACCAAAAACCGCGAGTACACCATACCGGATGAATATTGCGAAGAACTCTACCGGTACATTTGGGGCATCGTAAAGAACAAGGACTGCACCCTATATCAAATTAACGGATCCGGAGATCATCTCCATCTTTTAACTGATTTACACCCAACCATTGCGTTGGCAAGTTTTATCAAAGACATCAAAGTAGCGAGTAGCAAATGGTTAAGAGAACACGATAAATTCCCTTCATGGAACTCTTGGGGAGATGGTTATGGAGCCTTCACTTGTTCTTACCGCGATAAGAACTTAATTACCAACTACATCAAAAAACAAAAAGAGCACCACAAGAGCGAGGCGTTTCTCGACGAATATAGGAGATTACTAAAGGAGAATGGCGTAGAATTCAATGAAAGATACCTTTTAGGCTAGTTTCCGTCTCTGACCTTTCCGACACCAATAGGCGACTCCCTGACTATTTCTCCACCAAGGACTGGCAATACAGTTATTGTTGTAGTCGCCCGCTAGGCCAGGGAGAAAGCTAAAATCTAGCAGAATTTTATCCTTTTGGCGATGGATGGATAGGCAGGATCCAACAGTGAGTCCCATAACAGATTATATGCAGCCCAAAAACAACGTCATACAAGCCCTTGGGGCTCAAACAATAATAATCCCGTGTAGCAGCGATCCATCTCACAGCAATTTGGGCTTGAGATAAAAAGACGACACCCGCGAGCCCGAAGGGCTCAAACAACAATAACCCCGGGTGACAACCCGGGGCAGACTAGCTACCCCCTCTACCCCAACCCCGAAGCGGGTTGAACCTCTGCCGTAAAGCCTACAAGCAGATACCACCTACTAACCAAAGCAATCATCATTGTAGATCGCAATCAGCTCAGCAGCATTATTCAACCCCTCGCAGGGTTGGATACAAAGACGACACCCGCGAGCCCGAAGGGCTCAAACAATAATAACCCCGGGTGACAACCCGGGGCAGACTAGCTACCCCCTCTACCCCAACCCCGAAGCGGGTTGAACCTCTGCCGTGAAGCCTATAAGCAGATTACCACCTACTAACCAAACCAATCATCATTGCAGATCGCAATCAGCCCAGCAGCATTATTCAACCCCTAACAGGGTTGGATACAAGTGTACATCCCATGCCCGTGGGTTAACACCCACGGTTATTGTTGTAGCGGCCCTTCAGGCCGAAGAAAAGCCAAAAGATTCACTTTAGCATTTACAAGGTGCCACAGAATCCTAAAATCTACTATCCAAGTCTAAGCGCATTCCATTTCGGCAAAGCCCCAGGCATCGAACAACCACTTCAATAATAACCCTGGTAGCACCTATCCATCCCACAGCAGTTAGCACTTGAGATACAAAGACGACGCTCCCAAGCCCGAAGGGCTCAAACAACAATAACCCCGGGTGACAACCCGGGGCAGACTAGCTACAGCCTCAACCCCAACCCCTAAGCGGGTTGAATCATTTTTAGACTGCTTAGGAAAACAAACTACCTACCAAAACCCATGACAGGACTGGCTTGGTCTAACATATGGAAAGAGTAGAACTTAAACTTATGAATAGCCTACCTCAATACGCTGCCGCTTTACCCTTCTGAGGGATGGATTGTTGGATAAACTCCCGGAGATCATTGGTAGACTTTATCAAATCTTCCTCCCGCACATACATCATGTGACCGCTTTCATATACCTTATAATGCAAACGGTCTTTCATTTTGCCGCTTGGATCCAGCTTCCACATACCATTCATTTGCCTAAAATAATTGACCAACATATCGTAATATCCTGCTTGAAACAATACTTCAAGATGGGGGTTCTGCATCATCGCACTTCGCAACTTCTCTCCGGTGCCATCGGTAAATCTGTCCCAGGGCCAGGGGAATACAGGACCCGAAACTTGGTATTGCAGATCTGTTTTGAAATTTAAATCATCCCGAAGATAAGCATTAATGGCGGGAGTGAAGGCATTATCCCAAGCAGCTGCCTCCGGTGGTGTAACTCCGGTGAAGGTATCGCCGCCGTCCACTTTATCTATGCCCTTATACCGGGCATCGGATAAACCCAGGAAATATCCTTCATCCCTAAGCAACTCTTTTCTAAACGCACTATTGGGGACTGTCAGGTTGTAATCCAAAATAAATTCCTTTTTGAGGCCGGTGTACCGGGCTAATTTTTCCGCTACCGCTTGTTTCTGGGCTTCATCAATAAATCCACCTCTTTCGACTGCTGGCAAATACTCATCAATGGCATACTTTTCAACTTCTGAGAGAACTTCGGTAAGATTTTTCTTCTGCAAATCTTCCGGCAGCTTTTTGTGATACCATGCTACCGCGGCATAGTTAGGCAATAGCAGTACTTCATTGCTTGCGATAGGGAGTTCCATTTTTGTCCCGGAAACAATAACTACTCCGTTGAGGTAAATCCCATGGTTGTCCTGCAGTTCTCCTGACAAGCCCGCTACGCGTGTTGCCGCATAACTCTCCCCTATCAGATACTTTGGGGATCGCCAACGCCCTTGTCGTGACAGGAAATTGTCAATCCAGGAGGCCAGGTACCTAATGTCTTGATACACGCCAAAAAAATCCTCCCGCTTGCCGTCATTCAGTATGCGTGAGAAACCCGTGTTAACTGGATCAACAAAGACGATGTCTGCCTCATCGATAATTGAATAGGGATTATCAACGACACCATAGGGCTGTATGGGGTATCCTTCATCACTTATTTGCAGCCGTTTCGGACTTGTATAACCCAAATGCATCCATAACGACGCTGCGCCTGGCCCACCATTGAATGAGAATGCAATGGGCCGATTCTCCACCTGATCGACATCCCGTCGTTTGTAATAGGTATAAAACAGCGCAGCATCAATTTCTCCATCTTTAACGTATACCGGCTGAGTGCCTACCGTAACCTGATAGGGAATTCTTTTCCCATTAACCGTTACTTCATTGAAAGAGACAAGCGCCGTGTCGGCCGGCAATTTATTCTTTTGGGCATGCACAGTAGTAGCGCAAAAGATAATCAAAAGTGCATGGAAGGTTATTTGATAGAGAAATTTACTGGTTGTATTAGACATAGCGACGTATATATTCCGGGGTTAAACAATTGCTTACTTTATTCGATTGGGATGATCTTCGGTCAACAACACAGGGTATCTCCTCTTTATCATAGCCTGCTCCTCAGGACCTAGTTCATCAATTTTCGTTGGTACATCCTGCTCACGCGAACCTTTTTGATTTAAGCGGTTCATCAAGCTCCAGTTTCGAATGGGATGTCCGGGTTTGGCATCTTCGGGTTCGGAGGTTTCCAGGTCATACCGCGTAAAATCGATCACCTTTTCCGGCGTTTGGGCGATCCAATCCCGCAAGGTAGCCAAGCGAAAGTCCTTGTTCATAAACCAGCGGATTTCCAGTTCTGGCTCAGACCCGCAGATCCCGGATCCCCGGTGCACAAACTGATAATTCAACGCATCGTTGTTTTTGTAATGTTCCCTCCAAAGCATCCCAAACTCCCCGTGGGTGACCATCTGGGCGTTGGGCCACCGCCTGCGTATTTCACTGAGCCATACAGTAAGACCTTCCATGCCGTTTCGACCCTGATAGAACGGAAACAACTTTCTGGCCTCCACCAAACTGAGTTCCCAGGTAGAAGTGACCCAGGCAAACCCATTCAGGTCAAATCCCTTGTCAAAATGCGTGGACGTGGTCGCCAGCATCTGCCGCACGCCCAATTCAGTTCCCAGCCTGATTACCGTTTCTATGGGCCCCACTCCCATCCTACTCCCGCAGTTCACCCCATCGATTCGCCTAGCACCGGGATACCTTGCATTCAGGAAATCAACCGTCCACCCGTCTAAGTTTACGCAGTCTATCCGATCCGTCTCGCTTTGGGCAGGTTTGCAAAAATGCTCTGTAGACGGGTAATAGGGATAGACTATCGACCCATCGCCATCGCCATTATCCACGGCATATTGACTCCAAATGGTACCCTGACAAACATGGATTCCTTCTTCCTCCGCAAGGTAGCGTAGGTTTTCGGCAGCCATAAAGCCCGCTATTACCGCTTGGGGCCGGTACCCACCGCCTACCATTTCCGAAACCTTCTTTAGCCCCTCGTGCAGGTCTCGGTTGGTCTGCTCCCGGGAGTTGTACATGGGCGAAAAATAGGCTCCGGGAATAAACGTGATCTCATCGCCATACTCTCGGTGATACGAGACAATCAACTCCCGGAGATCCCTGTAATTCGAACGCTCATCGTGTAGCGCCAGCCAACTGAAGGCCCAGGTCATTCGGGCACCCGGCCAGGCCGCTGCAATTGCTTCGCGTAAGATTCGGGCTTCGCGGGGGCTATGAACGGATGACTCGTCCACGCCATGAAACTCGTCCCTGGAAACCTCGATCTGATTGACGCGTACCACGGAAGCGAAGGTGAGAAAGCGGTTGCCCATCAGTTGTGTGGGCGGTTCTACACTTTCAAGCATTCGCGGAGTTTCGGTTTCTTGCCCCTCGTTGGCGTGGGGTTGCCCCGTCAGGGAAGTCCAGGCCAACAGACCTATGCCCGAAAGCAATAGTGTCAAAAATGCAAATTGGGGAATCTTTATGTTCGTCATTTCTATATTCATCGTTTTACCAAATCCGTCTAACATTCCATGTGCCTCAAACTCCGTATTGGAGACGGTAAACCAAGCGGGCTGTAGTTAAAAAAGCCGTCCTCATTCAGGCTGAACCAGCGTGTAATCGGCATCGTAAAACATTAGATGCCGTACCCTCCAACTTGGAGGCTCCAGAAAAAGGGGCTGAGGCAATCGGTGGTCCCAGTCTCCCAGTTCTTTCAACATGGCTTTTGTCCGATCCAAATGAAGGAGGGCCACGTCATGTTGCTCCGCGATGTCGGTGGACAGATCGTATAGCATGGGAAGTCGGTCGGGCAAACGGATAAGTTTCCAATCCCCCTGCCTGTAAGCCATGGAAACCGTATAGCCCCATTTTAGAGCGCGAGTCGGTATAGATTTACGGGGATCGGTGAGAAATGGTAAAAGATCCATCCCGTCCAAATCCTCCTCTGTGGAAGGTGGTGCGCCAGCTGCGGCCAGAAATGTGGGAACTATATCCAGTGCGGTTACTACTTCGCCAATTTCCATACCCTTGCCCAATCCCTTGGGCCACTTAAAGATAAAAGGAACCCGAATTCCTCCTTCCAACAGGGTGGTTTTTTGTCCACTGAAGGGTGCATTCACCGAGCCATTTGCAATTGGATCGACAGAAGGACCCCCATTATCACTCAAAAACACCACAAAGGTGTTTTCCTCCAACCCCTGCTCCTTAAGCGTGGCCAGTATCTTTCCTACGTTTTGGTCCAGCCGATATACCATCGCGCAAATTGCAATGTATCGGTGACAGAAGACCCTCACCGTCTTTCCTTGCTTCAAAGTAATTATGGCCTCCTCCCAAAAAGCCCCAAAACTCATCAAAACCTCGTTTCACCGGGTGAAAATGTGGCTTTTCGCCCAGATGCCACTTCCCTATCAATCCGGTGGTATAACCCAATACGCTTAATCTGTCTGCCAACGTCCGTTCACTTAGTGGAAGCCCTTTGAATTCAGGATTGAACCCGGGTTGGTCCGGGCCAAAATTGTTGTTGAACCCAAAGCGAAGTTGGTTCTTTCCAGTCAACAAACCGGCTCGCGAAGGGGCACACACGGATGATGATACATAAGCTGTTTTGAAAACTATGCCTTCCGCTCCCAATCGATCGATGTAAGGGGTAGGTATCTGCTTGCTGCCATGCATGCCCAAGTCACCATAACCGAGGTCATCGACCAAAATAATGATCAGATTGGGCCTGTCCTTTCCGACAGAGGCTTGCCAATACATCACCAAACCCAACCCGAAAAGCAAAGAGAAATACTTGGCTTTTATTTTACCTAAATACATCCTAAATACCATCGAAGTATTGTATCGTACCCTATACTTGTTTGGTCCGAATATCTTCCGGACAATCCAACCTAAGACTAAAAAATAGGCAGGGCAAAGGTCTTAAAAAAGACCTCTACCATGCCTATCTGCAAAAGATTTCAAACCCAATCACTGGCTACCGGACACTAACTACCATCCGGGGTTTTGACCTAGGTTCGTATTCAATGTCAACTCATTGGTAGGAAGTGGCATCAAATAATCCCTATTAGGGTTGAAACCAAAGGTGCTTCCCGGACCACTCAGTGCATTCTGATACGGGTCAAAAAACCCGGCCTGATTCCTCGGAACCGCAGGAGCCATGGCAATTAATTCAGGCGTGGCAAAGGTACCTACGAACCTGGTGCCCACCCAATAATTATGCGCTCTCCAACGCATAAGGTCGTCAAACCTGAACCCTTCGGCAAACAGCTCTACCGTGCGTTCCCTTCTGATCTCGTGAAGATAATCGGGTAGTGCATAGCCGTAATTTGGCCAGTTTGGATCCGGCGTAATGTTATTCAGCATCAAGTGCGGCATACCTACCCTATCGCGGATTCTATTGATGGTCTTATCCACATCCCCTTGGGTAAGCGTACCCAACTCTGCTTTCGCTTCCGCATAAACCAGCATCGCTTCAGGCAATCTCATAAAGATATAGTCCACGTTATGGTTTTGTATACCGACTGCGGGATCCACCACAATATGCCGAAACTTTCTAGATTCTATGCCCGTTCCCGAGTTGAGCACATCAGGCCGCAGAAAGAAGGTGGTATCTGTACCTTGGATTCTTCGGATATCGGTTGGTACCATCACCGTCTGAGCAAGACGTGGATCCCGGTTGACCTGAACCAGGTCCAGGGTAGCATCACCCACAAAATGGGGACTCACCGCAATGGGCAAACCATCCTTGCTAAGGAAAAATTTGGTTGCCTCGTAGGTATATCCATACGCATTTGGCCAGTTCCATAGTTGGTTGCCAAAGGTGTTGCCGTGGGTTTCCCGGTCATAGTGCTTGTAAAAGATCACTTCCCGAACCCCCGCATAATTGGTTCTGTTAAATAGATCAGCGTATACCCTACTGGTGTCTCCGGTTACAAGCGAGAAGTTGCCGCCATCGATGATCTGAAGGGCCGCATCGGCCGCCTGCTGTAGGAATCCCCTTCCGTCGGTTTGACCTTCAAAAGGGGTTCCACGGTGGTATTTCTCCCAAGTGCCTTCGTACAGACAAGCCCTTGCCTTAAACATAAGGGCAATGTCCTTGCTAAGTCTAGTTCCCGGAGTAGCCAGCTGATGGCTATGGCGCATTTTTGAAATGGCTATTTCGAGATCGCTAAGGATGAAATTGAACACCTCTGTCCGGTTATTTCTGGGGGCATACAAAATGTCCTCATCGGACTCATTCACGGCACGGTTAATGATTGGTAAGGCCCCAAAACTCTTCATCATTTCGTAATAAAACCATGCCCTGAAGAAATGTCCTTCACCGATGTAGTGGTCTGTCATGTTGGTCCGGGTTTGGACTCTATCAACATTATCGAGAAAATAGTTGATATTTCGGATATTCACCCAGCTCCAGTATTGATTTGACGCTGATGCAGGAACATTGATGGCTCCGTCCAAGCGGGGGGTCCAACTGGCCCCAAAGACATTTATTGCGGGAAGTGCAATATCTGTACCCCTATCTTTTGTGGGGGCAGACCCGCCACCGGATGGTGGCCACCCATCAAAGGTGTCATAGAACGTATTGAGGAAAAGCTCCATATCACCCGTGGAATTCCAAAACTCCGGATCTGAAATCTGATCCAACGGAACCCTGTTCAGAAAATCATCGTCACAGGAATAAAGCATGGTTCCTGCTAGAAATGCGATTACATAATATATTCTGTTCATCTTTTTATAATTTGTGTTTTAAACGCAGGACCTGAGGCTATCTGGATAGAAACAAAACTCCTAACCAAAAACCTTTTAGTCAACTGATACCCTCTGTATTATGACCTTTTGTTAGAAGTTAAGGTTAATACCTCCAGAAAGCGTCCTACTCAACGGATAGGCATCTCCAGATCGATACCATCTACCCGCCAGTGCTTCCGGATCAAAGAACATCAAGCTCGTGAATGTCAGCAGGTTTTCACCCGATACGTACACCCTCGCATTGCTCAAGAGTGCCTTTTTGGCGATATGCTTGGGAATGGAATATCCAACCTGTAGATTTTTCAGCCGTAGGTACGCCGCGTTCTGCAACAGATGGTCGGTAGGCCTAGCGTAGTTCTTTTGGTTCTCGCCAAAGAATTGCGCATAGGGTCTTGGAAAATATGCATCGAAATTGGCGCCCAAAGCACTGGTTTCATCCCTCCAGTAATCCATGTGGCCCTCCAGTACGTTGTTGTGCATAGGACCGGCAGCCGGCCCCCTAAAAACAGCACTCTGCCCAAAACTCCAATCTCTCTTGGCGACACCTTGGAAGAAGACGGAAAAATCAAAGTTTTTCCAGCTTGCTCCCAAATTGAGCCCATAAGTGTAGCGAGGCGTTGTATTTCCCAAAATGGTAAGATCTCCGGGATTGTGCACTGTATTGTCACCGATATCGATTTTGCCATCTCCGTTCAAATCTTTGTAGCGGAAATCCCCGGGACGCCATATACCTGGAAAAATAAAGCTTTGGTTAACGCCCTCGTTGATTTCAGCTTGGGACTGAAAGTGGCCATCGTATCTGAATCCCCATATTTCACCCATGTCTTGGCCAATGTAATAGATATTGTCACCCAACAGTCCAGTTGGATTGGTGTAATTGACCACAATGCTTCTGTAATCCGCCAATTGACCTCTGATTTGGTATTGAAAATCCGATCCTATCGTGTTTTTGTACCCAAATTCAAACTCCCAACCTCGGGTTCTGATCTCTCCCTCATTCCGCTTTGGAACGGTAGTTCCCAACACGGCCGGAAGCGGTCTTCCCGGGGAAACCAGGTCTTTGGTGCGGGTTTCGTACACCTCAAAGGTAAAATCCAATTGGTTGTTCAATAACGCAACGTCCAAGCCTAAGTTGGTGGTCGCCACGGTCTCCCAACTCAGGTTCACGCTATTTAGATTGGGCGCACCAACTGCCCAGGCACGGTCATTGCCAAACAACCACTGATTGGTCTGACGGATGGGCAAGGTAGGAACATACAGGTAGTTGTCTACATCTTGGTTACCCAGCCTACCGTAGGAACCCCTAACCTTTAACAAATCCATGATACCGGATGATGGGAAGAATCCCTCTTCGGAAATAATCCAGCCAGCCGATGCTGACGGGAAAACGCCTCTCCTACGAGTTGGCTCGAACCTGGATGATCCATCCTGCCGCACATTCACTTCTAGAAGGTATTTTCTATTGAAGATGTAATTCAAGCGCGAAAAAACACTTTGGGTACTCCAGTGCCCAATCTCGTCTCTTACCAACTGATCACCCACTGACGTACTAATAGACGGTACTGCATCACTCAACAAGAAAAAGCTACGCGCAAACAGGTTGCTGTAATTCCAAATCTCGTGCTGGTAACCCACCATTGCCTGAAAGTCGTGTTTTCCGAATGTTTTTGAATAGGAAGAATACACGTTCGGGGAGAAATAGGTATTTCTGATCAAATCATTCTCGTACCTTGTTGCCTGCCTGCTTTGGGGTTCCAAGGCGATTTCACCATTGGGTCTTACCCAGGGCCATTGCTTGGCTGTCCTTGTATCTTCAATTTGGTCTGCGGTAAAGTTAAATTGAGCGGTAGTTACCCATCCTTTGATCGGTTCGATGTTGATTTTTGGAGACAATACGATCTGATTGCTCTGGATTCGCTGCCTCATTTGCCGCCATTCCTCCACACGGGTCTGCATGGTCCAAATATCTGAATCAGGGTATTTGGCAGGTGTACCAAACTTGATCTTCCCGATCCAGTTCATATACCAGGCACGTCCAAAATCACCGTTCCAAGGGAAGTCCTCGTTTTCAGACTTGTACTTGGTAAAAAACTCAATGTTCATCCAAGGTGTTACCTTAGCGGCCACTTTGGCATCCACGTTCAACCGGCTAAACGACTCATCTCCAAACCGCAGCAACCCATCCTCCGTGTAGTAACCGGTAGACAAGTAGTAGTTAACGGTCTCGCTGCCACCTGAAATGGCAATATTGTGCTTGGTTCTCATAGACCTATCTCTCATGATAAGGTCTGAAATCCCATCGTTGGCTACACCAAAGGTACCCGTATTCAATATGTTCCAGTCGTTTGCGCCGGGCATGGGAAGCATACCTGGAGCACTTCCCGGATTCAGCAAGTTCTGCTGTAATCGCTGAAGGGCTTCTTCGGGATAAGGCGGTGTACCACCAAAGTTCCTATTGGCATCGTTCAACGCATGCGCCCAATCCATTCCTCCCTGCAATCTGGGCCAGATGGTGGGAGAACTAAATCCAATGTTGTTGGAATAAGAAATACGTGATCCTGTAGTTCCTCTTTTGGTAGTGATCAAGATCACCCCATAGGCTGCACGCGCACCGTAGATGGAAGTAGAGGCCACGTCCTTCAAGACTGAAACCGACTCAATATCGTTGGGATCAATGTCGTTGATATTCATAGGAACCCCGTCCACCAGTACAAATGGAGCTGTACTTCCTTCAAAAGACGCCAACCCACGTATGGTCATCGCCATATCGGCACCAGGCTCGCCGCCGGCTAAGTTGGGCGTGATGACCAGGTTGCTGACCAAACCCTGTAATGCCTGCTGCACGTTGGTTACGGGTCGGTTGGCCATGTCCTCGCCCCTCGCGGTAGAAACGGCACCGGTCAGGTTAATCTTCTTTTGGGTACCGTAACCGATCACAACGACTTCATCCAAACCGGAAAGCTCGGCCTTTAAGACCACGTTGATCGTTGATCTGTTCCCCACAGGTACCTGCTGAGACTGGAACCCGATGAAGGAAAATACCAAGGTGGCATTATCCGGAACGGTAATCGCATACATCCCTTCAATATCGGTGACCGCACCTATACTGGAACCCACGACCGTAACCGTAGCCCCCGGCAAGGCCTCGCCGTTTTCATCGGAGACTTTCCCGGAAACCCTGATATCTACGGGAGCTACATTTGAATTTCCCTTACGAGAAGGTCTTTCAGCCGATTTCTTGGCAACCCGATCATCCTCTCCATTTCCGTTGTTGACCTCGGCAAACGCAACGTTTCCGACGGAACACGCCAAAAGGCATGCTGTTGCATAAATTCGGAACATCTTCGTGTGCGATCGCCAAAGATGCCCTCTCTTTAAAAGGTAAGTGTAAAGTGTCCTCATATCCTTTATGTTTATAAGATAAATAAGGTATAAATATAAAAAACTGACGACGCGGACTATTCAATCAAATTAGCCAAAATGTATACTATATTAACCCAGCTACCATCACGGGAAATAGTGATAACAAGCTAAGTTTATCAATTAAAAAAATCTATATTTTTTAATTGAATTAGGCATTTTGTAAATGATCAAAATCTGCCTATAT
>NZ_AQHR01000021.1 GCF_000390185.1 Lunatimonas lonarensis
AGACTGGCGGCATTCTGGAAAATGTTTTCCCATTTTCAGAGGCCAAATGAGGAGCTAAAAAGAGTTTGTGAAATTAATTATTAGACTTTATATAAATGGCGGCATCTACCAACGTGCCCGCGGCACGAGAATGTTTTTTGCAGCCGACAGGCGCATGAATCGCCTTTAGGTATGGAATTTGTTCATGCTGTGAAAATTTCACGTTTACATGCAATCAGGATTTTCGTTTAGCCTTCTCTCGTTGGTGCTTTGGATAGGGGCAGTGGTGTCCATCCACGCGGGGTGGAACTATTACACGGCGAACCATTCGCTGCTTGGGCAACTAGAGGATCAGGATCCGGAGTTGATAGGTCCTACCACCGCCTGCCTGACCAGTTCGGTGGTTTTCGGGACATTTTTTGGTGCCGGAGACCCTTCGGTAGATCGTTATGTATGGACGATTACCGATGCGGCAGGAGAGGAGCTGTATTATCAGACAGGTGGCTCGGATGCCCAGGAAATAGAGTTTCCCTTTACCTCGGCCGGTACCTATACGGTGTCCCTTCAGGTAATCCGAAATGGGAACCAGAATTTTTTCCGGGCTTCCCAGCAGGTGGTGGTGGAGCGGGGCCCCCGTTTTGTGATGCCCCCTGATATTGTTTTCTGTGGGAACGATCCGGTACAGATTACCGCCATTGATCCCAACGACCCCACCATTGGAAATTTCAGTTTTGAGTGGTATCGCGTAGCCGGACAGGTACTGGGCACGGAAAACACCTTTACCGCCACCCAGCCGGGCAGGCACTATGTACGGGTCATTTCAGCTGCCTGTGAAGTCGTGGCAAGTACCTTTGTAGGTCCGGCGATCGAAGTAGAGGTACGCGCCTCGGCTAACCGCGTATGTGAGGGTCAGCATGTAACCTATACCCCGGATACCCCGGTACTGGCCCGCTGGGCCTATCAACGGCAGGGGTCAAACGAACTCCGATCCCTGGGAAGTTCCTTTGCGTTGGATTTGCACACCAGTGAGCTGGATGGGGTGGGACAGTATACCGTCTTTTTTTACGTGGATGATCCCGATCGGCCCGGATGTGCGTTGGAAAGGCGCATTAATCTGGAGGTCGTAGCCGGTGCCGGCGAATTTACGCTGGCCAAACTACAGGACGCAGATGGATGCGAGCTCCCTACCGGTGCTTTTGAAATTCGAACCCAGGATGGTTTTGATGCCATCACTGTGTCGGATGGGGCGGGAAACTTCGCCAACCTGGCCGCAGGAAGCGTCCGCACCGTCAATGGGTTGGTGCCTGGAATTTACACGGTAACCGGGAGGTCTGGTACCTGTACGGTGTCTCGAACCATCCGCATAGAAAATGAAAATCCAAACGAAGCCATTCCATTTACAGTAGAAGCCATAGACCAAAGCTGTTCGGAAACCGGCGTAAGGGTGGGGGCACTGCGGATAGATTTTGGAGGGGTTTCCCAATCGGGTAGTTATCGCGTGGTACGCTCCAATGGAGCAGTGGTTGCGGGTACCTTTGACAACGAGACAGAAGTGGCAGTAAACGTGCCGCCGGGCAGTTATGAGGTGGAGATCAGGGATGCGGCCAACTGTGCACAGCCGGGATCGGTGATGTATGAGGTAGAGGGAAACAGGCAGGTAAACTTCTCGGTTCCGGCATCGCTTCAGGTCTGCGAATCCTTTGAGCTATTTCCGTCCAGTACGGAAGAGTTAACCTATACCGTTGTTCGTCCGGATGGCAGTTCCGTAGCAGGTTCCTCGGGAGTTGGTTTCGTGGTAGACCAAACGGGCACCTATCAGTTTACCGCCATTTCCACTGACCCAAATCTTTGTCCCCGCACCCGGGAAGTGGAGGTGGTGGTGAATGAGCCGGTTCGTTTTGAGCCGGTTTTCCAACAGATTGATTGTTCGGGAAGGCAAATGTACACCACAGAGTTGTTTGGACGGGATCCGAATTCGGTGATTATACGTTGGTATTCTGAAAATGGAACCATTGTAGGCAGGAATCCCCAGTTTTTTCCGCCGCTTACCGGCAATTACCTCCTGGAAGTTCAGCCTAGGGCCAGCAGTGCCTGTGAAGTATCGCCAATCCCCTTTGAGGTAGTGGTGCCCCTGAGATCCACGGAGGTGGAGATTCAAGGCAGCCCCTTTTGCAATGAGGATGCGTTCACCACGCTGACCCTTGACGTCGGAAACCCGGAGGCAGTCCGGGCCATAGAATGGTTTCAGCGAAACGAGGAGGGGGAATGGGTTTGGCTACTGGAATTTAACGACCAGCAATCGATCGATGTGGTCGACGAGGGCGAGTACCAGGTGGTGGTTCGAAACCAAATCGGTTGTAGGCTGGGCACAGCGACCTTGGAAGTAGGACGTACGGAAGTCGAACCGCTTGGCTTGGAGGATTCGTACGAGATTTGCAGCGAGGAGGGGATTTTCCCCACCCTCCAAGCGGCAGGATATGCGGAGGTAGTATGGTTCCTGGACGGACAGCCCATTTCCGATCAACCCAGTTACCGGGTAATGTCTCCTGGAAATTATGAGGTAAGGGTGGTTTCAGAGGAAGGCTGTGAGATGGTTTCCGCCTTTGAGGTGCTGGAAGGTTGTGCATTGATGATCCGGATGCCGGATGCGATGGTGGTGGGCGACCCACAGCGGGATTTCCGGATATATGCCCACCCCGACATAGACGAGGTGGAGGTATTTATCTATCAGCGGACCGGAGAGCTGATTTTCCATGCTACGAGTAGGGTGGGAAGCGGTACGGAGCCTGTTTGCAGCTGGGATGGGCAGATGAATGGAAGACCCATCACGGTGGGAACCTATCCGGTGGTCGTTCGGTACCGAAGCGGAAGGTTGGGTCTTGATGAGGTAATGAGGCGGTTCTTGGTGGTGGTTCAGTGATTTTTTCTATTGGCTCCTGATATAGGGGCTTTTTTTATGTTCTGTGGCAATCGTAAAATCCCCCAATTGGGGGATTGATACAATGAACGGTCGCCCATACTTTTGGGAGGTGATTTTCAGAGGGGCAAGGCGTATCGTTTTTGTACGGTTATTTGCCGGAAGTTTTTTCACTTTTCGTCCATATTCTCTGGGTTTCACAGGTGTCATTTGGGTAAACAGATCAAATTTCCAATGAAAGTAGTTTGTTATGTGTTGATTCTTGGGATGGCTTTAGGTTGTATTAAAGGAGAAGAGGAGCTGATGCCGGACCCTCCTTTGCAGCGGGTGGATTTGTACGCCGAAACGACCACGGTAAAGCCCTTTGAGTTTGTGCCGGTTACCACTTCGGAGTTGGTTTTTTCCGAGGAGTCTTATAAGGCTACTTTCAAGGGAATGGAGGTTGATCTCATAAATATCATGGAAGATAACCAGTTGCTGTTTGTTGTTCCCGATGTCGCTCCGGGTGCGGGCGAATTGGAAATGGTCGTTGGAAATAAACGAGCGTTACTCTCTTTCGTGGTCGTTGAAAATAGCGTTTCCAATCCCTCCGAGGTGATTGACAAAGAGCTCATGGCTCCATTATTGGGATTGCAAAGTATGATCACTGCAATGGTGTCCGATCCCTCCCTACCCCCCTCGATGAAAATGCAGGCTTTGTCATCGGTGGAAATGATTTCTGGTTTGCTCGAAGAATTCGAATCCTTGTCCAGTGTTGAGCTAGCGGAGGTAGCCAAGATTTTTCAAGCCAATCCATTGGGTTTGTCCGGGGTTTTCGCACCCTCTGCTAGGATCAGCATGGATCAGGAACAGGATTGTTTTCAGATGAATGTGGGTATTATCACTGCTTCGGTCGGTGTGGTTTCCATGTTGGTAGCTGCGCTTCCAAAGATATTGGCGTCCGGTGCGAAAGCTGGTGTACTAGCGGCTTTCAGGGTTAAATCTATGCTGGCTGCCTTGGGGGCCATGATTGTGGTTTCCTATACTACAAAGGCACTGGTCGGAGAGGCTCAACGCAAACTGTTGAATGAATGTTTCTTTCCTTTTGAAACCATGATTCAGGGTGCAAATGGATCCAGAAACGACTTTTCTTTCCAAAACCAATCCGAGCAGCGATTTACCGTTATCAATCGTGTCAAATTGCTTAGCCTAGCGGATATCGATAGCCCCAATCCCTATCTATCCAATGCAGCAAACAACTTTCGATTGATCGGAATAAAACTCAAGTCGATTATTGTCGGGGTCAATTCCGTACTCAATCGTACCACCAGTTGGTTTTACAGTTGGTTTTCAAAGCCAAAATCGGAGTTTGATCTATTGACCGACGATTTCGAAGATTTGCCATCTTCCCCCACCGTAAAAGAAGATGTTGGGAAGAGCGAATATATTTCATTCGTGGATTTCCCCGCCGATGTGGAGGTGGTGGCGGTCGTTGAGTCAGACCATACGGTCAAGCTGCAAGTCCGTGCGGAGGAAGAAACACTTCCAAGGAAGGTCACCGGAAAAGTAAGGTACGATGATGGAGTTTTTTTCCATGAGAGGGAAGTGTCAATTGATATCGAAGCGGCAACGGACATACCACTCCTTGAGGGGTATTATCTGGTCGATTATGCGTGGGGAGAGCAAATTATTTTGCGTATCAATGTACCTTATTTTAACTATTCGCTTGGGGATGTGCTATATTTTGACCCTGGGAAAAACGAATGGAATGACCCCGTAGGTTTTAGGGCGACCGTTTTTGCATCGTACATGGACGGGGAGGACGGTGCAACTGAAATCAATGTTTCAATATCAACCGGTGGATGCTTGTCGGAGAGTTTCCGAATTTATCGGTTAGATCCTAGCAAGAAGTCGTTTACCGGTAAATATGAACATGGTAGATGCAACCATGACGCTTATTTGGGTTCGGAGGTTAGTTTGATATATCTTGGGGAAAGTTTTCCTTAATATTGAGCGGTGCAGTAGTATATCCAAGTCGTAAATGCCTTGGAGGGGAGAAAATTGCCAAGGCATTTTTTTGAACATAGGTCATGCGATAGATTTCTGAATAAATTGGTTTTATTTTTGACGGTTCATGTGTCAAAAAAAAGCACTTTTTTTAGACTCATGAATTTGTTTTTTGAACGTCATATTTAGTTTTTAACGAATGATTTTCCTTTTTTTTGCTTTTTTGTGTATCAGTTTCAGTAGGAGCAAGTTTTGGTAAATAGCCTGGATTCTATTTTTTTGTCCTTTGGTTCATTGAAAGACGCCTGAAACAGTGCCTTTCCTGGATTTGGCGGAGACGTTGCGCGCTGGGAAAATAATTAACACATGAGAGATGGAATTGAGAAAATGCACCAGGTTTGGGAAAGCTTGGTGTTAGAGGAGCAGGTTCAGACGGAGTTGCCGGAAATTGACTTTAATCAGATAGTAAGTGCGGTATTTGCGACTGGACCGTTTTATTATTACCTAATCGATTTTTTTGATTTCAGCGTTTCCCACATAAGCAGTGGTTTTGCCCAAGCACATGGTGTCAATCCCCAGGAAATCTATACGGTAAACGATATCTTGGCATTGGTGCACCCGGACGATTTGCCCTTGGTGGCCAAGGCCGAGGAGGGAGCATTTGGATACATGCAAAATCACGTCGGTATTTCCAGCATCAAGTCCTATAAATTCTCCTACAATTTTCGGTTTAGAAATGCAACTGGAGCCTACGACATGTACAATCACCAGTCGTTGGTGTTGACTACCGATGAGCACAATAATTTTGTCAAGGCACTGAATATCCATACCAATATCTCCCACTTGACCAGCAAAAACAGTTATACCTTTTCAATTATTGGGCTTAACGGGCTGCCTTCTTTTTTGAATTTGCCAATTTTTGAAGCAGGCGAAAATGAATCATTAGGGGTCAATAATTTTTCCCGACGGGAGATAGAGATCATCAAATTGATTGCGGCGGGAACCAGCTCGAAGCATATAGCGGACCGGCTTTTTATCAGTCCCGAAACCGTCAAGTCACACCGAAAGAACATATTTCGGAAAGCAGGCTGCACCACAGCCGCCGAATTGGTTGCCAGAAGTATCAGCGAGGGGTGGATATAACCTTCATCATCGGATAGATTCCCCGTCGTTCCCCTTTGGTTTTTGGATTAACCGAAGCGGTGGTTTGAGAGGCTAGAAGGTGTAGCCGATATGGATCACCATGCCATAATCAAAGTTTTCGCCCTTGAAATGGAGGGTTCCGTACCGGATTCTTTTTAGCTTCCCGACAATAGGGGCCTGCCCGGCCAAAAAAAACCGTATCCATGGTCTGTGCCAGTCCATCTCCGAGCAGCAGGGCAAACAACAAGGTTCCAAGCCATCCCTTCATGGTAAGTATAAATAATTTTTATAAAGCATAGGGGCTTAAATACTAAAATGACGAAAGGCCGGATTTGCACCCATTTGCGGCAATGGGTTAGATAGGTCCCGATTTACAATAATCAATAGGTTTGTCATTGTTTTTGGGTGGATGGTTATCAATATTTAGGCCAGTTGTTTTGGCGGGAATGGCTAACGGCTCGTTTAGTGATCAGGGTAAACTCAGTTTTTATAGGCTGTTGGATTTGCAAAAACCGGATCAGTTAAAGGTATCTGTTATTTTTTTGATTGGATTTGTTTCGTTGTTTCTTTATTTTCATTTAATCGATAATCTATTTAATGCCTACTGACGATGCATAACCTAACCTTTTTTCCCGTACACCCCTCCCTTCGCCCCTATGTGAGCGGTTACATGCTCTTCGAACACGATTTCCTTGTTCCTGATCGTCCGATTTTTTCTCCAAAGGGTACGGCAGCCCTGACGATCCCCATCGATGTATCCGAAGGTAACTTCCTTGCCTACCCCACACCCTTGGACAGGCATTATTTTGAAGCGGGCGTTCCGCTCCTTTTTGGCCAGATGAGCCGGGTGGGCTATGCTTCCACCTTGGGTCGGTTTAAGTTATTTATTATCGTGTTAACCCCCACGGGTCTTTTTCATTTCTTAGGAAGGCCGGTCGACAAGCTGACGGACAAAATCGTGGATTTGGAACAGCTTGGGTTGTCCGGGGTGAAGGAGCAACTTCGGACCCTGTTTGCCTCTTCCCAGTGCCCTAAGGGTTGGGCAATGGGACTGGATGCCCTGTTGTCAGATTGGTTTTTGCGGAGAGGTGCACAAAAGCAGCACTTGGATGTATCTTCGATATGCGATGAAATAATCCGCCTTAAAGGGAATCTATCCCTCGATGGGCAGCTTTGTGGAGGTCGTGTGTCAAAGCGTACCTTTCAGATTCATTTCAAACAGCAAGTGGGCATCTCGCCAAAACTTTTTTGCCGCATCGTACGCTTCAATGCGCTGATAGACGCCATGCATGCCGCAGAAAAGTTTGACCTGCTCGAATTGGTGGTTGCCCACGGCTATACGGACAGGTCCCACCTGCACAAGGATTTTAAGGATTTCTCCGCCCTAACTCCCAGGCAGTACCTGAGAACCCATTTCGAGATTAACCAACGGGTGGAGCGGGTTTTGGTAAAAAACCGAGGTCGGTTCAGCAATGATAGCTAGCTATTCCATCTTGTAGGCGTTAGGAGAATTTTTTTGAATATAATGCCGGATGCTGCGCTTTTTTACAATTTTTTGGGTAGGTGATTGTGTATTTTACCAGCGTATTGTTTAACAAGCCGTTTTTTCCCAAAATTAAATTGGTATGGGTGTATCCGTCTTGCTGGCCGATGATCATAAATTGACGGCTTTTGGTATTCGAAAACTAATGGAGCAATTGCCCGGACACGACTTGGTAGGGCATGTGGAAAACGGGCAGGAGGCCATCATTTACTTAGAGCGAAACCAAGCTGTCGATGTGCTGGTGCTGGACTTGCATATGCCCGTAATGGATGGGATGCAGCTGCTTCCCCACCTTAACCGGAAATTCCCCGCGCTTAAAAAAATGGTGCTGACCGGTTACCACGACCGAGGAACCATGCAGATCTGCCGAAATCTTGGGGTGAATGGTTTTGTGGGAAAGGGTGCCTGCCTGGACACTTTTAAGGAAGCCCTTCAGGTGGTGGCTGCGGGAGGGGAGTATTTTCAGCCGGTAAATTTGATGGAAAGTAATGGGAATGCCCGGCAGTATAGCCTGTGTCGTAGTCTTCGGGATACCTACGGGCTGTCGGATCGGGAAACGGAGGTTCTGCAGATGATACTGCACCAATCCCCCACCTGTGAGATCGCCGAAGCACTGAGGCTTAGCCCCCTTACGGTAAAGACCCACAGAAGGAATATATTCTACAAGCTGAAAGTACACAATCTCTCCGGGCTATTGGCGCTGATTCGGACGTCTCCCGTTCCAAGGGCCTCATCGTGGTAGCATTCGTATACCCTATCGGTACATTTGAGGCGTATAGCAGTGCACCTTCTCCGCCTGTTGGACGAGGGTCCTGTTCTTAGATCGTTTTGGAGGGCTGTTTTGGATCATTCGGTTCCAGGGCTACGTTTCGAGTGGGTGGATTTAGTTGATAATACTACTTTTGGGGTATTTTTTTATTGCCGCAGGTAGGGGAAATTTAGCAGCTGACTTTTGGGTTCAGCCATGTGCTCGTCGCAGTTTATGATTTTAGGATACCTACTAGATGTTTTATGAAGAATATGTACAGATTTTTGGTTTTAGGATGCCTGCTGGCCGTCTGGCAGGTTGAGGCCAAGGTGATCACCGTAAATAATCGGGAGGGCGCCACCGCCGACCACAGCACCATGGCAGGAGCCCTTGATGCGGCAGAAAATGGGGATGTCATCTACGTGAGTGGATCGCCGATCCTATACGATGATTTTACAATAAGAAAAAAAGTTGTCTTGATTGGAACGGGGCATAACCCCTCGGGTGCAGGGGGGCTTGTCAGCCAGTTGAATAAGGTTGTTTTGGACATGGGGTCATCGGGAACGGAGATCATCGGGTTCAGCATCAATTTGATCGATATCGGGATAGTTTCCGAAATAGAGGACGTTAAAATATCTCGTAATTATTTGATTAATAACACACTATATCTTTCTAGTCTTGCGAAACGCTGGTTTATCGAGGAAAATATTATTGGCAATATATTTAAGTTTATCGACCCAACCGATCTCTCTCTTGAACAAAAGCACGTAATCCGAAACAACATCATCACAGGTGTTGTAAACAATATCTTTTTTTCGGATTTTATAAACAATGTTTTCACCTATCCTGTAGTCGGCGCGTTCGAAAGCGTTCGTAACTGTCAGTTTTTAAACAATATCTTTTTCCAAAATGATTTGAGCGCAGATTTTGACCTCCCGCGGATTACCTTTAGCAGTTTTCTCAACAATATCTTTTATGGCCCGAGTAACCCCAATTCCCTGCCGATGGAACACGGCATTGAAGGAGAGGGGAATATTTTTGCAAATCCCCAATTTGTAAATGTGCAGGAAAATTCATTTAGGTATACCTTCGATTACAGCTTACAGCCAAGCTCTCCGGGGGTCAATGCGGGTACCGACGGTACGGATATAGGAATATTCGGGGGCATTGGGTTTTCGATTACCGGAGAACCGGACGATTTGCCTGTGGTGACCCGTTTTGATATACTCAATCCCATGGTGCCCCAAAACGGCAGCCTGAGAGTCCGGATTGAAGGGCGTGCCAACTAGCGGATCGGATATGAGGACAGTTCGATTTTTGGGAAGTATTCTTCTGATGCTTTTTTGGCTGGCAGGGGAAGCCCGTGCGCAGCAGTCGCCCTTGGTTGCGGCAGAGTATTTTATCAATACGGATCCGGGTTTTGGGAACGGAACGGCCCTACCGGTTACCCCCGGTCTTCGGCCCCGTATAGAAGCCGATATCAGTGTGGAGGGTCTGCCGAGAGGATTTCACCTGCTGTTTGTCCGCTTCCGCAATCAGGAGGGTATTTGGGGATTGGCTTCAGCCAGGGTTTTTTTGGTGGAAGGCGAACGCCGCGGACAGCCCCTGATGGTCGAGTACCTGGAGTACTTCTTTGATGACCAGGATCCCGGGCAGGG
Source organism: Lunatimonas lonarensis (assembly GCF_000390185.1). Taxonomy (GTDB): domain Bacteria; phylum Bacteroidota; class Bacteroidia; order Cytophagales; family Cyclobacteriaceae; genus Lunatimonas; species Lunatimonas lonarensis. Next base: position 9,975 of record NZ_AQHR01000021.1, read on the forward strand.
GCGGGCGCTGGAGATACCCCTGGAGGAGGCCGCCGCGATCGATCTCGAAGCGCTGATCGCCGTGTCCGGGCTTGAACTAGGCGCGCATACCCTTTCGGTGCGGATCCGGGATACGGGCGGGAAGTGGAGCGTGGTAGAGACCCGGGAGTTTACCGTCACCGCCCCCGAATCGGAGGATCCTCCCCTTCCCGATCTGGAAGCCCTTCCTGATCTGGTTGCCGAGTGTGCCGTAGAATTCGAGTCCCTGACTCCGCCGACCGCGACGGCAAGTGATGGCAGTAGCCTAACCGGAACCCTAGACGAGAGCCTATTTCCCATCACGCAGCAGGGCGCCACGGTACTGGTATGGACCTACACGGATGCCAACGGCCTGGAGATTACCCAAGAGCAGCGGGTGGTTCTAGAAGACCTTACCCCACCGGTGCTGACTGCACCCGCTGACCTGTCGCTGACCATACAGTTAGGAAGCGCCGGTGCAGAAAACGTGGATTTGGGCATACCGGAGGTGTCCGACAACTGTCTCCTCGGGGAAGTCTCCAACAACGCACCGGAGGTTTTTGCCCCCGGACTGACGGTGGTGCTTTGGACGGCCGAGGACGCTGCGGGCAACCGGTCTACGGCGGAGCAGCGGATCACGGTGACGGAGGAGCAGGCACCCGTTCTCCCCACCATTCAGGCACCCGCCACCATCCTGGCAACAACAGATCCGGGAAGCTGCGGAGCGTCGGGCCTTGATCTGGGGATGCCGGAGGTGACCGGCGACCTTGGTGCCGATGCCGTCACGAACGACGCACCGGAAGCCTTTCCCCAGGGAACGACGACCGTTACCTGGACACTTCGGGACAGGGCGGGCAATACGGTCACCGCACAGCAGGAGGTGGTAGTGCAGGACACGGAAAAGCCGTTTTTTCTGCCAACCGAGAACCTACAGGTAGAAACCCCCATGGGGGTATGTACTACGACCGTTCAGATCGTACCGCCACAGGCTGTGGATAATTGCGCCATTGGTGAGGTAAGGGGCACCCGTGCCGATGGGTTGGGGATGGAGGATCCCTTCCCGGTAGGTACTACCTCGGTCACCTGGGTTGCCGTCGACGCCGCGGGCAACGAATCGGATCCACTGGTGCAGGAAGTGGACGTGGTGGAGGATTATGGCATAGATGCCAGTCCGGGTAAATTGGATTTGAGTTTTGACACGAACCATTTGGGTTTTGGTTCCGGTAGTTTCTTTAGCTTCGGTAGAGAGATCTTCCCAAATGACTATCAGGTAAATACTATGGTTGTTCAGCCTGATGGAAAAATATTGATTGGAGGAGACTTTACAATCTCAGATGTAGGACGAACGTGGAGACGTATCGCAAGGTTTAATTCAGATGGGAGCTTGGATCAGGGGTTCGATATTGGTTTAGGTATAAACGGGGTAGTTAATACCATTGCCTTGCAACCCGACGGAAAAATCGTAGTAGGTGGCGATTTTACACATTTTAACGGTTTAAGAGCCACTTCGATAGTTAGATTAGAATCATCGGGTAGTCGTGACAGAACTTTTAATTTAGAGAACGATATCATTGGTTTTTTTGGTAGTAGAGCTCAGATTAACTCGATTATTCTCTTAAGAAGTGGTAAGATTATGCTGGGCGGGTATTATTCAACCAATAGGGATTTGACTGGAAGATTGTCTCTTTTGAATGCGGATGGTTCGACTGATGCACTATTTAAAGTACGTATCTTATCGGGTACAATACACACAATCGAACAGGATTTTAAAGGAAATATCTATGTTGGCGGCTCTTTTGAATACGAAGGAATCAGAAACTTGGTAAGAATTCAAGAAGACGGAACATTGGATATCGAATTTTTACAGAGAATCTCAGCGCAAAGAATACAGGATTTTACATCGCATGCGATTACAAATATTTCTGTCCTACCAAATGATGAAATTTTTGTTTCAGGGATAAGACAAGGAAGTGTATTTGGGAACGTGCCAGCTTCAAATTTCGCTTTAAAATTCAATGCTGAATCTGGCTTGATTGTTCCAACATTCAAAGTTGAGGTTTTGGAAGGAGGCGGGATACATTCAGTTGCCGCCCAAAGTGATGGAAGAATTATAGTTGGAGGTAGTTTTCAAAGTATCAATGGAGTGCCATTAGAAGGGATTGCTCGATTAAACGCAAATGGCACGGTGGACGGAAGCTTCATCTCACCGGTGGGTAGAACAGTAAGGGCACTATCGCTTCAGCCAGATAGGAAAATTCTGGTTGGAGGGTTTAGCTTTTCACAGTATGGCCTTTCAAAGAAAGCAATCGCCAGACTTTATTCAGATCCCTGCATTCAAAAGGAATGTAGCGTTGACCTTAGTCCGGAGGATAGGGTACTCAGGCTGGGCGACAACGGTCGGGCCACCCTGCGGATTGAGGATGTGGTGTCGGCTGCGGCCGCCCATTGCCAAAACGATCAGATGGAGTTTGACCTAAGCCAAACGCTGTTTACCTGTAGTGAACTGGGCGACAACCTGGTGACCCTGCGGGTGGTGGATGCGGACGGCCGCGAGCACAAGGCCACCTTCAACGTCCGGGTGATCGACGATATACCCCCCGTCATCGAGGGGATGCGGCCCATGGTGACCCTACTCCGGGAAGACAGGGGCTACCTGGTTCCTGATTTTACGCCCCTATTCGCCGTCTCGGACAACTGCGGGGTGCATAGCTATGAGCAGCATCCCGCACCCGGCACCCTAATCAAAGAGCAGGGAGACTACCGCATAGCCCTGGTGGCGACCGACGCAAGTGACAACAAAGTAAGCGAAACGGTGATGCTGCACCTGCGTACCAAGCAAGGGGGACTCTGGAAGGAGATAGAACGCCTGGCGGATAGGCCGTCCATCGTTGTCCCCTGGGATACGTCTTTTGCCGATCTGGAGGATTATGACCTGCAGTTGCGTTCGGCGGGCGAAGTGTTTGGCAAGCTCGATGTGGCCTGGGACGCGACGGGGTACACGCCCTGGATTCCGGGTGCCTACACCCTGCGGGGCTCGCTGCGGGACGGTTCAGCCCCTCCGGGGCCCGATCCGCTCCTGCTACAGGTACTGGTGGAAAACAAGCCACCGGCGCAGGACATCCTGTTGAGCAATGACCGCTTGCCCCAGGCCATTAAGGCAGGAGCCGTCATCGGACAGCTGAGTACGGTAGATCCCGTGGATGCAGTCCATAGGTACTCCATGGATGAGCACCCACAGGTGTATCTTCAGGAGGGTGAATTGCGCTGGCGGGGAACCGCTGCGGTTCCTGAACAGACGCAGGTCAGGGTACATAGTACCGACCGGGCCGGACAGACCATCAGCCGGGTGCTTTCCCTGTACCGGGATCGGGATCTGCCGGTAGACCTGAGGGTTTATCCGAATCCCGCCAGGATGGAGACCAACCTCTTTGTGCAGTTTGTCGACCCCGCAGAGGTATCGATCCGGGTGTTTGACGCAGGCGGCAGGCTGCTCTACGAAGAGCACAGCAGACAGGAGGGAAGCTTTACCCGCGTGCTGGACCTTCGTGGCTACAGTCAGGGCATGTACCAAGTGCTGGTGCAGGTAGACAGCCGCCTGCTGGTACGCAAGTTTGTCAAGCAGTAGTCCGGGTAGTCTGCACACGCATCCTAGCGACAGTCAGTGCCCTTATTCCAAACCACCCACCGGATCAACAGGCTAAGGATCCGATGGGTGGTTTTTTAGTGTTTATCGGTGGATAGTACATAGGTGGCCATGGCCTGTGCATCCTCAAAGGAGACCTGGGGGTGGGGCAGCATCACCGGGTAGCCCCAGGAACCGGTACCGCCCGAGATGATTTTACGCGCCAGTAAGTCGATATATACCTGCCTGCGGGGGTATCTTTTGGCAATATCCGCAAAGGCCGGCCCCTTCGCCCGACTGTCCCTTCTGTGGCACTCGTAGCAGTTGGTATACGCTACCAATACCTCCCCCCGATGGATAATCTCTTCGGGCACATCCTCGTCCTCACCGGGAATGGCCCGGATATAGTCTTTCACCGGCGCGTCCACTATTTTCCCATCGGCTTCCCTTTGCCCCCCACATCCAGAGGCCACGGTAACGAAAAACAGAAAAAAACAGAAGGGAATGCGAAAAGGGGTCATGCGGTTTTAAGGAATCTGCGTAGTTACAACCGCTAATCTACTTATAAAAAGATTAAAACATCCTTTAATTTGGAAAAAAAGTTGGAGGAATTTTTGGGATCAATGCGTACCTTTCCTATTCGCGCATGAAGGGTCGGCTTAACGCGAACCTGTCGGATGCTTATTGGTTAGGATAGGCGATTGGAAATCTGATAATCAACTGCCCTGTTCAGTCATATGCGGCACATTCCCGATCCGGAAGCGGTTGTGACCATTGAAAAAACAAGTATAGACATATGCAAACTAGGACTAAATCATTTGCCTTTTTATTGCTTCTACTGGTAGTGGTGGGTATGGATTGGATCCGGCCGGCTGCAGCACAGCAGGCCCTGAAGACCGCCATCGACCAAAAGGCGGAGGCTTTGGAAGCCCAGGTAATTGCCTGGCGCAGGGATTTCCACCAGCACCCGGAGTTGGGGAATCAGGAGACCCGTACGGCGGCCATTGTGGCGGGGCATTTGCGGTCTCTCGGCATGGAGGTTACCGAACAGGTGGCTGTCACCGGTGTGGTTGGCGTATTGAAGGGCGGAAAGCCCGGGCCTACCGTTGCCCTGCGGGCGGATATGGATGCCCTTCCCGTGACCGAGCGGGCGGATGTGCCCTTCAGATCCACCCAGACGGCGATCTACAACGGACAGGAAGTGGGGGTATCCCATGCCTGCGGCCACGATTCCCATGTGGCCATATTGATGGGTGTGGCGGAAACACTTGCTTCCCTGCGGGCTGAACTGCCCGGCACGGTCAAGTTTATTTTTCAGCCTGCCGAGGAAGGAATGGATGGCCTCGACACCTGGGGTGCAAAACAGATGGTAGAGGAGGGTGTCATGAACGACGTGGACGCGATCTTTGGCCTGCATATCAACTCCCAGACGCCGGTAGGTACCATCAAGTACCGTTCGGGTCCGGCCATGGCGGCCGTGGACAACCTTGAGATAAAGGTAATCGGCAAGCAGGCCCATGGGGCCTATCCCTGGTCTTCGGTAGACCCCATCGTTACCGCGTCGCAGGTGGTGCTTGCTCTTCAGACGGTGGTCAGCCGCAGCGTTAATGTCACCGAAATCCCAGCGATAGTGACCGTGGGTTCCATCCATGGGGGCGTACGGCACAACATCATTCCCGAGGAGGTGGAGATGATCGGTACCATCCGCACGTACAGCGCGGCGCAACAGGACTTGGTTCACCGAAGGATTTTTGAGATAGCCGCGGGCATAGCGCAAAGCGCAGGGGCGCAGGCAGAAGTCAACATCCGAAAAATGTATCCGGTCACGTTCAACGACCCTGGTCTCACGGCAAAGATGTTGCCCACCTTGGAGCGCGTTACCGGGCCGGGAAAGCTGGTCGAGCATGAACTGATCACCGGGGCAGAGGATTTCAGCTTTTACCAGCAGGCCAAGCCGGGGCTGTTTGTGTTTTTGGGCGGCATGCCGGCAGCGGGAGATCCGCTAAAAGCACCCGCTCACCACACGCCGGATTTTTACCTGGATGAAAGTGGGTTTGTGCTGGGTGTGCGTGCATTGAGCCACCTTGCCGTTGATTTCCTGAATAGCGCAATTTGATCCCAGATCGATTGGTGTGGAGTGTCTTTGTTTTGCTGACTTGTCCCCCCTAAATCAATTCGCTCCTGAATATGTCCGCTGCGCGGTACCGCAAGGATCCCTGTATACAATGAACATACAGGTTGATAATTTGGGGAATTGAACATCACTAGCCTTGGGCAACGCCCAAGGAAGAAAGCGAATTGCCACCCAAGCGCCAAGGGTGCGAAATCATTCGAACACGACTTCGGGTTCCGCCACTTCCACCACGCCCCGTTCGTTGATGCCGGTAAGGGTCACCGTTTTCATCTCGTTGATCAGCAGGGGATCGTATTTGGCCGCGACGCGTACGTAGTTTTCGGTAAATCCGTGCATCATGCCTTCTTCGATGTCTTCCTCAAAAAGCACCTGCCAGGTTTTACCCAGGTTTTCTTCGTAAAACTGCCGCCGCTTCTTTTCGGAAAGTATCCGAAGCATTTTCGAACGCTCGTTTCGTTTTTTCATGGGCACCACGCCCTCCATTTCTACTGCGCGGGTATTTGCCCGCTCCGAGTAGGTAAACACATGCAGGTAAGACACCGGTAGTTCGTTCAGGAACCGGTAGGTTTCCAGAAACAGCTCGTCCGTCTCGCCGGGGAAGCCTACGATCACATCCACGCCGATGCAGCAGTGGGGCATTAGGGTCTTGATTTTGGACACCCGGTCTTCGTACAGTTCCCGGAGGTAGCGCCGTCCCATGGCACGCAGGATCGTATTGCTGCCGGATTGCAGCGGAATATGGAAATGGGGTACAAAATTTTTGGAACCGGCCACAAACCCGATGATCTCGTTGGTGAGCAGGTTGGGTTCGATGGAGGATATCCGAAAGCGCGGAATCCCGTTGATTTCGTCCAGCGCTTTCAGCAGGTCTAGCAGGCGTTCTTTTCGTTTCCCGTCCTGAATGCCGAAATCACCGATGTTCACGCCGGTTAGGACTACCTCTTTTACCGGGGATTCGGCGATCCGGAGCGCGGCTGCCACGATGTGTTCTATGCTGTCGCTGCGACTTTTGCCACGTGCCAAGGGGATGGTGCAGAATGCGCAGCCGTAGTTGCAGCCGTCCTGCACCTTTAAGAAGGTACGGGTACGGTCATGCATGCTGTGGGAGGCATGGAACACGTTGGCCTCCTGGATTTCGGAAGCAAGCACTTTGGTTTCCTGCACACTGGCAAAGTCGTCGAGCAACTCGATCAGCCGGAATTTCTCGGCAGCACCCAGTACAGCGTCCACGCCTTCGATTTCGGCGATTTCCTTAGGCTTGAGCTGGGCATAGCAGCCTATAATGGTCACAAAGGAGTGTGGGGAAATCTTTTTAGCTTCCCGCACGATTTTCTTACACTTTTTGTCGGCATTTTCGGTAACCGAGCAGGTGTTGATGATAAAAATGTCGGGATTTTCCTCAAACCCCACCTTTAAATAGCCCTTTTGTTCAAACATCCGACTGATGGTGGAGGTCTCCGCGTAGTTAAGCTTACAGCCCAGGGTGTAGAAGGCGACTTTTTTCAAAACAAATGGATGGATAGAACGGGTGCAAAGGTACGCATAATATGGAAGTTTTCAATTTTCGGGCATTTTTCAGAAAAACCACTTGAACAGGGTCTTTCGCTGCTAATTTTGCGCTATTTTCCGTCATATGGTGCGTATTTTGCGAAAAATAGATCGATTTTTCACCAAAAATGTTGTTTTGTGAGATAATTTTCTAATTTTGTGTATCAAATTTAAACCACAAAAATCTACGATGGCAACATTAAGACAATTAGCGTTAATGAAGGTGCAGGAAAGATCCTACGTGACTTCCGAGGCTCCCTCTCTTAAGGTTTCTGATTACTTTGGGTCTCAGGTATTTGGTCTGAAGGAAATGCAGGAAGCGTTAGCTCCCTCCGTTTACCAGCGAGTTGCCGGTGCCATAGAAAAGGGATCTAAAATAGACATGTCCACTGCGGAGGAGGTAGCGACTGCGGTAAAGAGCTGGGCGTTGGCCAAAGGTGCCACCCACTACACCCACTGGTTTCAGCCGCTGACCGGTTCCACGGCCGAAAAGCACGACACCTTCTTTGATGCACTATCCAAGATGGAGAAGTTCAAAGGTTCCGCCCTGGTGCAACAGGAACCAGATGCCTCCTCTTTCCCAAGTGGGGGTATCCGTACCACGTTTGAGGCAAGAGGGTATACCGCTTGGGATCCAAGTTCGCCCATCTTTATCTACGACAAAACACTTTGCATTCCTACCATTTTCGTCTCCTACACCGGCGAGGCGCTTGACTTCAAAACCCCGTTGATCCGTTCCACGGAAGCCGTAAACCAAGCCGCAGTGGATATATGCCAGTACTTTGACCGCAATGTGCGCAAGGTATACCCTTCTTTGGGTGTGGAACAGGAGTATTTCCTTATCGACAAAGCTCTTTACTCTACCAGACCTGATTTGGTCATGTCGGGACGTTCGGTTTTTGGACATAACCCTGCCCGTGGTCAGCAGTTGGATGACCACTACTTCGGATCCATTGCACAGCGTGTGAAGGAATACATGAAGGACTTCGAGATCGAAGCCTGGAAATTGGGCATTCCGGTTTCTACCCGTCACAATGAAGTAGCTCCAGGTCAGTACGAAGTAGCGCCACTGTTTGAAGAAATCAACAAGGCCTGCGATCACAACCTGCTCCTTATGGACCTGATGGAAAAGGTGGCCGACCGACACGGCTTCAAGGTGCTTTTCCACGAGAAGCCATTTGCCGGACTGAACGGTAGCGGTAAGCACAACAACTGGTCATTGATCACCGACACAGGGGTCAACCTGTTCCAGCCAAGCAACTCTGCCAGGGAAAACCTTCAGTTTCTATGTTTCTTGGTCGGCACCATCAAGGCGGTATATGTGTATGCAGACCTGCTGAGGGCCAGCATTGCATCCGCCAGCAACGACTACCGATTGGGTGCCAACGAAGCACCGCCCGCGATCATCTCCGTATTCCTCGGTTCTACGCTGAGCTCTGTGCTTGACGAGTTGGAGCACAATGGAAACGTGAAGATCGAAAAAGGCGACAACATGTATATGAAGCTGGGTCTTACCAAAATCCCGGAAATCATACTGGACAACACCGACCGTAACCGTACCTCTCCCTTTGCCTTCACCGGCAACAAGTTTGAGTTCCGTGCGGTAGGATCAAGTGCCAACTCTGCCGGCCCAATGACCGCGCTGAACGTGATCGTTGCAGACGTCTTGAAGGAGATGAAAGTGGACATCGACAAGGAGATGGAAGCAGGCAAGGAAAAGAAAATCGCCATCGTTGACGTTTTGCGCAGATACATCACAGAGAGCAAGGATATTCGCTTCGAGGCCGACGGTTACTCTGATGAGTGGGCGGAGGAAGCAGCGCGAAGAGGCCTTTCCAACCTGAAGAGCACGCCATTTGCCTTGGATACCTTGGTGACCAAGAAGACGGCAGACCTTTACAAGCGCCACAAAGTACTTAGCGAAAAGGAGCTACATGCTAGGCATGAGATCCGCTTGGAAAACTACATCATGCGGGTGCAGATCGAGTCCAGGGTAATGGGTGACTTGGCATTGAACCATATCATTCCTACCGCGATCCAGTATCAGAACAAGCTTATCGAAAACGCAAACGGACTGAAAGGCCTGGGATTGGATCACCGTGCGGCCATCGAAACCATCGAGCAGGTGAGCAAGCACATTGAATCCTTGAAGCTGAACGTAGGGGAGATGATCGAAGCCAGAAAGCGAATCAACAAAGAAGAGGATATCGCGAAGAAGGCAAAACTTTACAGCACCGATGTGAAGGATGCCTACTTTGATAAAATCCGCTATGCAGTTGACAAGCTCGAGTTATTGGTGGACAACGAATCTTGGCCACTGGTGAAATACAGAGAGATGTTATTTATCAAATAGAACCATTCGAAAACCGGCTGCTAACCCAGCCGGTTTTTTTTTTGCCAATTCTGATCCTTAGGTGTGCCAACACGGGCAGGTGGGTTTGTTGTCATTTTCTGAACAAGGGGCTTTCTTAACAGGGTATTTTTGTATCTTGTTGGCGTAAATTTAAACCGTATGTTATCCAAACCCAGCCAATACCCCTATGAAATCGAGCCATTACGTAGCCTTAGGTTTTTTTCTTTTTTCCGCCACGATAGCCCATGCCCAAGATAGCCGGGTATTTGACAACCTAACGCTGAAGAGCGAGCTGTTGGACATGGAGCGTCACTACGCCATCTATCTACCTCCGGGTTATGACCATTCCGAACGAAGCTACCCTGTGCTGTATCTCCTGCACGGCGGCGGGGATGACCATACCGGATGGGTACAGTTTGGCGAGGTGCAGCACATAGCGGACAAAGCGATCAAAGAGGGCACGGCAACCCCGATGATTATCGTGATGCCTGACGCCAATACGGGTAGACGGGGCTATTTCAACGATATAAACGGCGTGTGGCGGTACGAGGATTTTTTCTTCGAAGAATTCATCCCATTTATTGAAGGTAAGTACCGGATCAAGGCGGAGAAGCGATACCGCGCCGTAGCCGGATTGTCCATGGGTGGGGGAGGTTCTTTTTTTTATGCCATGCACCGGCCGGACATGTTCTCGTCTGCTGCACCACTGAGTGCTGCGCTGCGTAGTCAGACAAAAGAAGAATTCCGGCAGGCCCTGGAAAACAGCGGTACCAAGGTGAAGAATTCGACCTCGCTGGATGCTTACTACGATAGGCACCAAGCGCTGCGGCAGATCGAGGTAAGTTCCTTGGAAGACATGAAGTCCGTCCGCTGGTATTTTGACTGTGGAGACGACGATTTCCTCTACGAAGGCAACAGCCTCGTACACATAGCCCTGCGGAAAAAAGAGGTTCCCCATGAGTTCCGTATCCGGGATGGTGGCCATACTTGGGGGTATTGGCGTACCTCCTTGCCCGATGTACTGGGGTTTGTGTCGGAGGCTTTTCACCAACGATAAGGAAATGCTTTGAAAGTCCATTATATATGAAAAACACGGTCCATTTACTGTTATTTCTGGTGGTAGCACTGTTTCCCCTTTTTGGAAAGGCACAGCAGCAGAACAGCGTCTACGATGAGTCCCTTGCCAACGCCCTCGGCGCGGACGATTATGGCATGAAGATGTACACCTTTGTGCTGTTGACCTCCGGTGAGCATACTCCGGAGGATCAGGCGGTGGTAGCAGCTGCCTTTGCCGGCCACATGGCCAACATTAACCGGCTGGCTAAGGAAGGGAAGCTGTTGCTGGCCGGCCCCTTTGGGCCAAATAGCGATGCGATGCGGGGCCTGTTTGTTTTTGACAGTGCGGATGTGGAGCAGGTAAAGGGCTGGCTGGCCGGCGATCCTGCCATTGAAGAGGGTTTTTTGAAAGCCTCGCTGTATCCTTGGTACGGCTCAGCGGCGCTGCCCCTGTATCTGGAGGCATCCGAAAAGATCTGGAAAGTTAAGCCCTGAGAGATCGTTGGTGTAAGCGAGGACTGAATGGCAAGGAAACGACAAAAGCGAAAACTGAAGGCAGGGCTGGCTCCGGGCACGGCACTCTTCACCGGGGAGCAGAAGATGGAGCGCTTGGAAATGTCCGTACTGAGGTACGACGCGGATTTGTACGAAGAATCGTTTCCCGGCAGCCTCGAGGAGGTGCTATCGGAGCTGCGACCGGGCGGGCCGGTGACCTGGGTCAATCTGGACGGGCTGCACGAAGAGCATGCCGTGGAGCGGATCTGTCAACGGTTGGATATCCACAAGCTCACCATGGAGGATATCTTGAGCGTGGGGCAGCGACCCAAGGTGGAAGAACATGCCGACTACCTGCATGTGGTGTTGCGCATGTTTATGATGGATGGGACAATCCGGGAAACCACAGACGAACAGCTCAGCTTTATTCTGAAGGGCAATCTGTTGCTTACCTTTCAGGAGCGCAAGGGTGACGTGTTTGATGGGGTGCGGAAGCGCTTGCGGGAAAGCAAGGGGCAGATACGCCGGCGCCCCGCCGACTACCTCCTATATGCGCTTATGGATGCGGTGGTGGATAACTATTACCCTATACTGGAAACCCTCGGGGAGCAGTACGAGGAGTTGGAAATGGAGCTGCTGGACAATCCCACGCGGGCCGCGCTGGGCCGACTCCATATCCTGCGCAGGGAGACCATTCTGCTGCGCAGGTCGGTGTATCCGCTGCGGGAAGTAGTGGGACGCTTCGAGAAAATGGAAGAACCCGTTGTGAGCGAGGGCACGCGGGTTTTTATCCGGGACCTGTATGACCATACCATACAGGTCATAGAAAACATCGAGGTGCTACGGGATATCGCCACGAGCCTGCTGGACCTCTATATGAACAGCGTATCGAACAAGATGAACGAGGTGATGAAAGTGCTTACGATCATCGCGACGCTGTTTATTCCGCTCACCTTTATTGTAGGGGTCTATGGGATGAACTTCGACTATATGCCGGAGCTGAAGTGGCGTTACGGATACTTTGTGGTATTGGGGCTGATGTTTGTGGCGGTGCTGGGCATGATGTACTTTTTTAGGCGTAGGAGGTGGCTGTAGCCTGATTTAATGTGCACAAGCCGTCGAAATAGGTAAGAAATACCCGGAACAGGGTGTTTTTTGCGTGGTAGTTTAGGGCTATCTTTAGCAGTAAATCGTGGCCCAAAGCCCATAAGCTGAAAAAGTGGGCGAGCAAGCTGGTTATGGCTTGTGGCGAAGCGGGAAGGAATCTGCCTAGTCGCAAGCTATAAGCAATCGCGGGTTAAATCGTAAATTCAAGGTCTGTGCAGAGTTAATAGACATTTGTGGTGGAGGTCAGGAAATCGCCTCGAATAGCCCCACATCTCTTAGCAGCCGATTTTTGCCACCGTTGGAATGAAACAGTTCATACTTATGGTTACTTTAATTCTGTCGGTACTCTGCTCCTGCTCTCAAACAGATAGTAGTGGAGTAACTGCGGAAGAGAAAATGGAAGTTTCATGCAACTGTGTAGATGGCGTATTTTCTTCCAGAAATGCCTTACCAATAGCCCATTCTCGAATTGGGAAAATTCTCGTCATATTTTGCGGCTACAAAGGTGATTATTATGAGCTTGACAGTATAGATAACACTCAAAATAACTTCGGTTTCAAACGCACAGCGTTTGAAATTATTCAATGCTCGAATGACAGTGTTTTGGTTGTCGTGGAAGAATACTACACTGATTCGATTCGTGTTTCGGACGAAGGATTCAAACATTTTCGACTTTCTCATTTTCCCAAAGCGGAAAATTTAGAATACGAACCAACTACATTACTCGAATACCAATACAAAGAAACACAGGACGGAATCGGGATTGACACCTTAATAGCTTTACCACCCAAATTTTTTCAACAAAAATACCTTAATGAACTTGTTGGTTTGGTAGAGTTCTATAAGAATGATACTACTGACACCTCAAAATATTACGACTTGAAGCTACACTATCTTTTTTTGAGAGCTTTATCAGACGAAAAATTTATGGGGGAATTTATATCATCCGGGCCATATGACGGCTACATGGGGCCAGTATTTAGAGATTTTAAATCGTATCTTGGACATGAAAGAAGGAAGAACGGTAGCTAGTATACCTATGAAATCGAGCATGACGTTGCCGTCGCACACTGGGTTGCCCCGATAGCTATCCGGGGCAACCATGCGACCTGCCACGAATATCGGGATATAGTGCGTCCGCCCTTTAAAACATGAGCTCATTGGGTAATGTATTTTTAGGTGTTCTACAACAAAACGGAGCGAACCGAAAAACAGCAGCGAGGGTTTCCTTGTTACTTGTTCAAAAAATGCTAACACTACGACTTGCAGCGGTATACAATGTACTATGGGGTGCGTGGGTGGTTTTGTTCCCCCAGCAGTTCTTCCACCTAACTGGCATGGAACCCATCAACCATCCGATGGTATGGCAGGGCATGGGTATGGTGATAGGGGTGTACGGACTTGGCTATTGGTGGGCAAGCTATAACCCCTACAGGCATTGGCCTATCGTTGCGGTAGGCTTTTTGGGTAAGCTATTTGGGCCAATTGGCTTTTTGGTTAACTACCTTACCGGGGAGGCACCAGCCAGCTTTGGCTATACGTTGATAACCAATGATTTGATATGGTGGATTCCGTTTTTTCTTATTTTGAAAAAGGTACATACAGAGTATAGATGGGCCCTACATTGATGCGAAAGGCCACCATATGGCTTTTGGGATTGTTCTACATGGTGGCTGGTGCTAACCACTTTGTCAATCCCGGTTTCTACCTGCCGTTAATCCCGGACTATTTTCCATTCCCCGGCCTCATCAACTATGTTTCCGGTGTGCTGGAAGTTTTGGTCGGGCTTGGCGTATTGTTTCGTAAAACCCGCAAACGGGCAGCGTTGGGCATCGTCTTTCTTCTGGTATTGTTCATTCCTTCCCACGTGTACCTTATTCAGCTTGGGGGCTGTGTTGCCGATGGACTGTGCGTTCCCCTGTGGGTAGCGTGGGTTCGTTTGATAATTATTCATCCCCTGTTGATGTATTGGGCGTATTATGTCTCAAAAAAATAGTATCTCATGGCTAAGAATGTATTTGGAGAACCCCTGAAGACCTGTTGCAAGGATCCGTTGACCGGGTTTTATCGAGATGGTTTTTGCAGAACCGATCAATTTGACCAGGGCAGTCATACAGTCTGCGCGATACTCACCGAGGAGTTTTTGCAATTTTCGCGTAGCCGTGGCAATGATTTGATTACGCCCAGGCCCGAGTACCTTTTCCCCGGGCTAAAGCCAGGAGATAAATGGTGTCTTTGTGCCCTACGTTGGAAGGAAGCCTTCGAAGCAGGTGTTGCACCATTTGTGGTTTTGGAAGCTACTAATGAAAGGACGTTGGATTACATCGATATCAGCGAGTTGATTTCCCATGCGTATAAGCAGGAATAGTTTTTGGCTGTGCACTGATGGAATCCAATGCCTGCTCGCTTCGGTACTACCTTATGGGCATCCTACTTCCCGCATTGAGCAGACCTAGGAATGCGATAGGGCCGCGACGATTGACTGTCAGTCTATGATTCGAAAAGTCCAGCGAATCAGTTGGCTTCCGGTTTTGGCATTCCAACCGAAAACCTGGCCTAATTGCGCGCTATTTAACCCTTAATATTTGGATATGCAGTCCGGCTGCATTTATTTTGCGGTACACTTCAGGCAACTGATTTATTTAGAAGAGGGGAGAGAACAGGCTCTGAGAACCTCTGGCAACCTTCCTCCGGCGGAAAGGTGCCAATACCTGCCCGAGAGGGAACGATAAATTGGCAAGTATGACTCCTTCCATTCCGTATAATCTTCTTTTGTGCAGCACCACGTCCGGGATTTATCCAGCGTTTGGGTGTGTCTGCATGTATCCATTTTCCACCGTATCTAATCAGAGTATTCATGTCCTATAAAAATTTCGAGACACAGGCCGTTCGAATCGCCGAATCTGCTTCAGATCAGCGTGAGCATTCTTCGCCCATCTACCTAAGTTCCAGTTTTGTGTTTGACTCGGCTGAACAGGCCAGACAAATGTTTGCGGATGAAATCCCTGGAAATATCTATTCCCGCTATGCCAACCCGAATACCAGTGACTTGATCGCCAAGGTATGCGCCGCTGAGGGTACCGAAGCGGGGCTCACAACCGCCTCCGGAATGGCAGCGATGTTTGGCAGCATGGCATCCCTTTTGTCGCAGGGCGATCATATTCTGGCATCTCGGTCCCTGTTTGGGTCTACCCACCAATTACTGACCCGGGTTTTTCCCAAGTGGGGGATTTCGCATACCTATGGCGACATCAAGGATATAGACCGGTGGGAGGAGTTGATACAGCCCACTACCAAGATGATTTTTATCGAAACCCCCTCCAATCCGGGCCTGGAGATCATTGACCTCGAGTACATTGCTGCCCTGGCGAATGCGCACAACCTACTATTGGTGGTCGACAACTGCTTTGCTACGCCTTACCTACAGCAGCCGGCAAAGTGGGGTGCACACTTGGTGAGCCACAGTGCGACGAAGTTTATTGATGGACAGGGGCGCGTTTTGGGGGGCTTGATCCTGGGGCAAAAGAAGTACGTTGATGAGGTGCAGTTTTTTATGCGCCACACCGGCCCATCCCTGTCCCCCTTCAACGCTTGGGTACTGGCAAAGAGCATGGAAACCTTGGCGGTTCGCATGGACAGGCATTGCAGCAACGCACTGAAGATCGCCGAGTATTTTCAGGAAAGTAGGGACATCGAGTTTGTCAAATATCCGTTTTTGCCCTCCCATCCCCAGTACCACTTGGCCAAAAAGCAAATGAAGCAGGGCGGTGGTATTATAACCCTTACCCTAAAGGGAGGATTGGAGCGGGCCAAGCGCTTTATTGATCAGCTCCAGATGATTACCGTCACGGCCAACCTCGGGGATAGCCGCAGCATCGTCACACATCCGGCCTCCACGACCCATAGCAAGCTAACCGAAGAAGAGCGTGAGCGGGTAGGAATACTAAATGGTCTGGTACGCCTTTCTGTGGGCCTGGAACATGTGGACGACATTATTGCAGATATCGAGCGGGCACTGGAGAAGTCGAGGTAGCGGAGATTGGCCCCGTTCTCTCCAAGCACCATTTTCGTTACTGGAGAGAGGTCAGTAGACTTTTTTTACCCGTCGGCCTGTGCCGCCTACACCTACCGTAAGGTTGTGCAGGGATCCGGCATACGCATTGTATTTGCGTTCGTACTGCGGGGTTTGGTAGGCATAGCGAAGGCGGATAAACCAGAAACTTTGCTCCTGCCCGGGCGATACCAGACCATTTACGCTGCCCATCTTAATGTCAAGGTTTAGGCCGACGGTTGGTGTTCGCCTGAAGGTCAGGGCAGCCTCTTGCAAGTATTGGTTTTGCTGCATGTCGTGTATGGTGGGGCCCAAGTCCATCCAGGCAAATCCTGCAAAGGGAGTGACCCCAAATGTAGGCGTGTCTGCGACCCGATACCCAATGCTGAGCTCAGGAAGAAACATTCTGGCCTGAGAACGGGCCGGCCATACCCCTCCGGTAATGGGCACGTCGTTCTTGTTGCGGGTGATGCCTATATAATTGCGGAGAAACAAGACCCAATTGGAATAGATGACGTCGAATGCTATGCCGAAGGGGATGCTGTTTTTGAATTCGCTCTCCAGCTGCCCTGTGTACACACCATATCCTGTAAAGAACTCCGCGCTCAACCCCCACTTGGAGGCCTCAAATCGCTGCCGGATATATTCCCGGGTATAGGCTTCGTAGTCGTTTGCAGGGTAAGAGGCGAGAAATTTATCGGCCAAGAAATTCAGCTCTTCCTGGCTGATTTCGGGATAGTCGGGCCCTTCCAGCAAATACAATAAGTTTAGGGCTAGGAATTCCTTCTCCAAGCTGCTCAGATCTGGCGTGTTTTTCAGTTTGTTGGTCAGTACAGGCTGCTCTCTTCGCGATTCCGTGATCAAGGTTTTGGCTAGGAAATCACCTGTGGGTTTTATTTTTTGTGCTATCCGAATGTAATCTTCCGTTTCCATGACGTGGGAGTGGCTAAGTACATCGGTATAATCGCCGATCCAATAGCTGACCAGTATCCGTTCGATGAGAAACAGGACCAGGTGGTTTTGGTCTTCTACTTCGTTGACCAAAAAGGATTTCACTTCGGCCATTTTCGCTAGATCCCGGCTTTCGAATCGCTCCAATAGGAGGCGTCTTCCCCGGCTGATCAACTCGGGTTTGGATTCTTCCATTTCCAATAGTTCTCGTTTGAGGTCGGACTGCTGGGCAAAGAGTGGCATAGCGGCCAACAGCAGTAAAAGTGTAAAATAAAGTCGCATATGTATAAAGTTGTTTCTAACTGGTTAAAAGCATTTTAAAGTGTCAGATCCGCCTCATCAGTTGGTCGAAAAAGGAGTAGTAAAAATTGGTTTTCTGCGTGGCTGGTTTGTCAATAGTGTTGGTTGAGGAATTTAGGGGCTCGCCTGGCTTTGGTGCCCTGCTCGAAGGCATAGGCCAGCTCAATGAGTGTGGGCTCTGACCATGCGGTGCCAAAAAAGGAGATCCCCACTGGAAGGTCATCGATCATGCCCATGGGCACGGAGATACTTGGGTATCCGGCGTGTGCCGCAGGGGATGAACTGCCCAAATGATAATAGTCCCCATTGGTCCAGTCTGTCTTCCAGGCAGGACTGCCGGTAGGGGCAATGATCGCATCTAGCTTATGCTCCTTCAGTACACGGTCTATTCCCTTATCCTGGCTGTTGATTCGGAGATTCTCCAATGCATCGAGGTATTCGGGACTGTTCAGGTCACCCTTTTTAGCAGCCAGTTCCAGGTAGTGCTGGTTGTAGTGGGCGAGTTCTATAGGATCCTGTTCGTTGAACGCGATCAGCTCCTCTATATCTTTTATCTTGGCGTTGGGCCCGAGGGACTGGAAATACTGGTTTAACCCCTCCTTGTATTCATAAAGCATAACTTCAAAAGAATAAGCACCGGTGCCTGCGGGGGACACTTCCTGCACTGGGATAATCTCTGCGCCTTGGGACTCCATATAGGCGATGGCTTCTTCCATGAGTTTGTCTACTTTGTAGTTGACGCCCGCAGTGGATTTCATCCAACCGATCTTTTTGCCTTTCAAACCATCTTTGTTCAGGAATGGGGTATAGTCGGTGAGGTAGTGGCCCTCACTTCCGGAGGTTTTGTTATCCCTGGCATCCACGCCCACCATTGTTCCGAGACTGATGGCGGCGTCCCGCACGGTTCTGGTCATGGGTCCCGGCGTGTCTTGGGTATAGGAAATGGGGATGATTCCGGAACGGGATATAAGTCCTACTGTTGGTTTGATCCCGACGATGCCGTTTGCGGTGGAGGGACAAACGATGGAACCGTTTGTTTCTGTGCCGATCGCCATTACGGCCAAGTTGGCTGAGATGGAGGCACCGGATCCGGAACTGCTTCCACAGGGGTTTCTGTCCAGGATGTAAGGGTTTTTTGTCTGACCGCCCATGCCACTCCAGCCACTGCTGGAAAGTTGTCCCCTGAAATTTGCCCACTCACTCAGATTGGCTTTGCCGATGATAACGGCCCCTGCCTCCCGTAGTTTTTTCGCGACGAAACTGTCCTGAAGCGGTTTGGATCCTTCCAGCGCCCTTGACCCGGCAGTGGTATGCATGGCGTCGTGGGTGTCGATATTGTCTTTAAGCAGTACGGGAATACCGTGCAATGCCCCTTTTTTTCCACCGTTTTTGCCCAATTGGTCCAATTCTCTGGCGATAGCAAGTGCATCTGGATTGATTTCTAGGACAGAGCGCAGGGTCGGTCCATTTTGATCGATTTGCACTATGCGTTGTAGGTAGGCGCTCACTACTTCTTCCACCGTCAGCGAGCCGTCTTCGTAGCTTTTTTGGAAGTCCTCGATCTCCCATTCCAAAAATCGGAACGAATCCTGTTCGCCTCCCGGGGACTCATGGGTTGCCGTTGGGCCACAGGCGAAGAGGAACGTAAGGGCAGTGAAAAAAAACAGGCCATATCTTTCGGCAACAGCTGCCTTATTGACCTGAAAAAGATGGTTGTAGCGGCAATTCATTTTTTAGTTTATTTGCTCGTAAAAGTCCGAATAACTTTCTAAAAAATTGGTGCTTTGCGCAAAATATTTTATTCAGACTTTGTAATGGAACGAAGGGTATCCCGCTTTCCATCACAAAGTCTGATAACCATGGGGGTGATCCTCCAAGGGGTGGGCTAAAATTGCGCCGAAACCCGCTTGAAGTAGTCCATACTTTCCTTTACCTCGGGCAGGCTGTTTTCCCAGTTATGCTCATATTCCGCAGAAAATACCCCTTTAAAACCTTGTCGGTTTAGTTCATGCAACACACCTGCCACGTTACAGGTGCCCGTGCCCCAGGGCACATCGTGGGCCGACCGGATTCCTCGCCCGTTTAGGTCTTTCATGTGCAGGCTATGGATGCGTCCTTCCAAACGCTGCAGTGCTTCAATGGGATCTACACCGGAACGGACCCAGTGGCCTATGTCGGCACATACCCCCATCCACTCAGATCTACCCTCCAAAAGTCTGGCGGGCACCTCAGGATGCCAATAGAATGACGGCACGGGATGATTGTGCAATGCAATTTTTATTTTGTGCTCTTGACAAAGCTTTTCGATCAGGTCAAATTGGTTGGCACGAGGTTCGGTGGTGATCACCTCAATCCCCAATGCTTTGGCAAAGGCAAAGACCTTCGGCCAGTCCTCGTCATTGGGGCTGACCACGCCGTAAGCCACCGCCTGAATGTCGTATTTGCTCAAAAGGGACTTTATTTGGTTCAGTTCCTGGGGGCTGGCGGTAAATGCGGTGGTAGCTTCACCCGACTTGGAGATTTTCTGTCCGGGGTAGAGTTCCACGTACTTTACCCCAATGCTGTTTAGTTTTTCAAGAGCCTCTTCCAGACTGAACAGCCGGAAGGTATAGGCCTGACTGCCAAGTTTCCAGTCGGCGGGTACACCGCTTTGTGCGGTTGCATACAAGGCCGACAGGCAAAATAATGCCGAAAATAACGTTCTGAAAATGGGTTGCTTCATAATAAATGTTTATTTTAACCGGATTTTACGCGTAAAATTTGCTAAAAATACCCAATTTTCACAAACAATTGGACATGAACAGGAATTCCCTTGCGTTTTTTATGACCGCTTTTTGTTTGATGGCCCTGTCCGTCCACGCTCAAAGCGATCCCTTCGTCGAGGAGTTTTTGGAGAGATGGGACGGATCCAAGCGCTATCTGGTGGCAATGGCCGATGCTATGCCCGCCGAGCGGTATGATTTTAGACCCTCCGAGGAGGAAATGACTTTCGCGGAGCAGTTGATGCACATAGCTGTTACCGTGGAATGGCATATCGCCAGCCGGTTTGAGGGCCTGAATACACCCTACCGGGTGAAGGAGTACCAAGCGGCAGGCCTGGATAAGGAGGCAATTAAGGCTGTTTTGGTTCGCGAAATGGATAAAGCCGCCGAGCGAATACGAAACGCAGATCCAGCCCGGCTTTCCGAGACAAACAGCTACGGTGAACTGCAGCGCACCGGTAGGCAGTTCCTGTTGCTTGCAGCAGACCATATTGCCCACCACAGGGGACAGCTCGTCGTGTACCTAAGAATGAACGCCATAAAACCACCCAATTATATCCTATACCAATGAACGTACCCCAATTACTTCTGACGCGGCCGATTGCCAAGACCATCTATAGGTCTAGCTTGATCCTTTTACTGTTCTCTTGGCCGTATCATTTCTCCCAGGCCCAGACGGCTACGGCCAAAAAATCTCCCCCACTCACAGAAGCCAGCCCGGCAAGTGTGGGCATGTCGCCGGAGCGCATTCAGCGGATAGATGCCATGCTGGCCCAGTCGGTACAGGACGGAGACATTCCGGGTGTAGTTGCCCTCATAGCCCGTGACGGAAAAATCGTGTATCACAAGGCGTTTGGCACCGCGGATGCCAGTTCCTCCCGACCGCTGAAAAGGGACGACATCTTCCGGATTGCGTCGCAGTCCAAAGCGATTACCGCTACCGCGGTCATGATGCTGTGGGAGGAGGGAAAGTTCCGCTTAGATGACCCTATTTCGAAATTTATTCCCGAATTCAAGAATCCTCAGGTACTTCAGAATTTTCGCTTCGTCGATACCAGTTTTGTGGGCCGTCCTGCCATCCGCGAAATCACCATAAGGCACCTGCTAACCCATACCTCCGGACTAGGCTACGGCGTGATAGACGGGGACGAGCGGATGAAGATGCTGTACGCAAAGGCTGGCACCACTGATTTGTTTACGACAGAGCCTGTCACAATAAAGGACGTAGTGATGAAGCTGGCCAAGCTTCCCCTGCACCATGATCCCGGAGAAAAGTATACCTATAGCATGGGATTGGATGTGTTGGGATATCTTGTAGAGGTAGTCTCCGGAATGTCGTTTGACCAGTTCCTCCGAGAGCGGCTATTTGACCCACTTGGAATGAATGATACACGGTTTTACCTCCCTGATTCAAAGGCAGATAGACTGGTATCCATCCAACAGCGCGTGGACGGGAACTGGAGAAATTATCCCGATACGTTTTACGAAGTCGATTATCCCATAAAAGGAGCCAAGCAGTTTTATTCAGGAGGTGCGGGCCTGTCTAGTACTGCCAAGGATTACGCGACCTTCCTTCAAATGTACCTAAACGGAGGAGAATTGAACGGAAAGCGGATCCTCAGCCGGACGACGGTAGACATCATCATGGCCAACCACGTCGGAGACCTATATGGTGGAGGCAATGCACATTATGGCTTGGCCTTTGGTGTTTTGACCGAAAAAGGGCAGGGCCGGGGAGGAGACCTCAGCGAAGGTACTTTCAACTGGGGCGGCTATTTCAATACCCAATACTTCGCCGATCCCAAAGAGCGGCTGATTGGCGTGATCCTAAAACAAACCCAAGGAGGCACCGGGGATCAGACTGGATGGAAATTCAAGCTGATGATGGGTGCAGCAATAGACGACTAGCCGCCATAAATCTATTTCGCCGGGGGTACGAAAAAGCAATTTTGCCTATCTTTGTGCCCTATGAGCGAAAAGAACTTCAAGCGTTACACGGTTACTTCAGCACTTCCCTACGCGAATGGCCCTCTTCATATCGGCCATTTGGCGGGATGCTATATTCCTTCCGATATCTACGTCCGTTACCTGCGTTCGAGGGGAAGGGATGTGGCGTATGTATGTGGTTCGGACGAACACGGTGTGGCCATTACCATAAAGGCAAAGAACGAGGGCATCAGTCCTCAGGAGGTGGTAGATCGTTACCATGAACAGATGAAAGCCAGCTTTCGGGATTTTGGCATCAGCTTCGACCATTATTCCCGAACCACTGCACCTATCCACCACGAGACAGCCGCTCAGCTTTTCAAGGATCTGTACGACAAGGGAGAATTTGTAGAACAGGTTACAGAACAGTACTATGACGAGGAGGCGGGGCAGTTTCTTGCAGACCGCTACATCGAGGGGACCTGTCCCAAGTGTGGCTTTGAGCGGGCCTATGGAGATCAGTGTGAAAAGTGCGGTTCCTCCCTAAGCCCTACTGAATTGATCCAACCCAAGTCAAAATTGAGTGGAAATACACCTGTGCTAAAAGAAACCAAGCACTGGTTTTTGGATTTGGGGAGGTATAGCGAATTTCTGAAAAAATGGATACTCGAAGACCATAAAGACGACTGGAAGAATAACGTGCTGGGTCAATGCCGCAGCTGGTTGGAAGCAGGAGATGGCCTGCTGCCAAGATCCATGACACGTGATATGGATTGGGGCATTCCTGTTCCCCTGCCCGATGCGGCTGGAAAGGTGCTTTATGTTTGGTTTGATGCGCCGATCGGCTACATCTCGTCTACGAAAGAGTGGGCCAATGAGAAAGGAATAGACTGGGAGCCTTATTGGAAGGATAAGGAAACCAAACTTGTGCACTTTATCGGTAAGGACAATATCGTTTTCCACTGCATCACTTTCCCGGCTATTCTGAAAACCCATGGTGATTTTATTATCCCCGAAAATGTACCGGCCAATGAGTTCTTGAATCTGGAGGGGGATAAAATATCCACGTCCAGGAATTGGGCTGTTTGGCTACACGAATATTTGGAGGAATTTCCCGGTAAGCAGGATGTGCTCCGCTATGTGCTTACTGCAAACGCGCCTGAGACGAAAGACAATGATTTTACTTGGAAGGATTTTCAGGCGAGAAATAATTCGGAGCTAGTGGCGGTATACGGTAATTTCGTCAATAGGGCAGTGGTCCTTACCCAAAAGTATTTTGAAGGGAGTATACCGGCTCCTAGCGGTTACTTTGGCTACGATGAAGAGGTTTTAAAGGAGTTGGAGGCATTTCCGGATCGGATAGCCCAGTCAATGGAGCGGTTCCGGTTTAGGGAGGCACTTAGTTTGGTGATGGACTTGGCCCGTCTTGGCAATAAATACCTGGCGGATACGGAGCCCTGGAAGGAGATCAAAAAGGATCCTGTCAGAACTGGTACGTTATTAAACGTGGCCCTTCAGATTGCAGCTTCCCTTGCCATCGTATCAGAGCCATTTTTACCTTTTACGGCTGCCAAGCTTAAGCAGGCCCTTGGCTTGAAACCTGTAGGATGGGAAGAAGCCGGACGGCGCGACTTACTGGACAGCGGTAGTCCATTGAATGATCCGGGGCTTTTGTTTGAAAAGATAGAAGATGTCGTAGTGGAAAAACAGGTTGAAAAGCTGTTGGAATCCAAAAAGCAAAATGAAGTAAACAATGCCGCAGCGGTGCCGATGAAAGATATTATTACTTACGATGATTTTGCGAAACTGGATATCCGCATTGTAAAGGTTTTGGAGGCAGAGCCCGTAAAAAAATCAAAAAAACTACTTAAGCTGACAGTGGATACAGGTCTTGATAGACGAACGGTGTTGAGTGGTGTGGCAGAGCATTTTATGCCTGAGGAACTGGTGGGCCGTCAAGTAGTGATGCTGATCAATCTGGCACCTCGAAAGATGGTAGGCATCGAATCTGAAGGAATGATTCTGATGGCAGAGGATGCCGATGGAAGTCTCAAGCTGCTTCAGCCCCATCAATCGGTAAAGCCGGGATCCACGGTGAGCTGAAACTCCTGCTATTTAGTAGCTGCTCCCCATAGCGCATGGAAAGACCTGCGAAGGCCATTTAAGGAAAGTTTAGTTATTATATTATTAAATAGTAATAATTAGGTTAATTTATATAAAATTTTACTAAGATACCCATTAAATAGTTTAATTTAGGAAACCAAAATAGCTTGTTTTTGGTTTTAGCTTCGTTAAGATGCACTAGATACATGTATTATGAAGGGTTTCGGTTTGGTTGTGTTCCTCCTCGTGCTGTATGCTGACACGATTACTCTGGAGGATCTCAGGTGGAAGCACAGGGTGTTGTTTGTATTCCCTCCAGAGGAGCAGCCCGATTCCTTTTTTTGGGAGGTATCCGATAGCCTGCTAGTTTCCTTTTCTGAGCGCGA
Organism: Lunatimonas lonarensis; assembly: GCF_000390185.1. GTDB lineage: Bacteria > Bacteroidota > Bacteroidia > Cytophagales > Cyclobacteriaceae > Lunatimonas > Lunatimonas lonarensis. Next base: position 34,766 of record NZ_AQHR01000021.1, read on the forward strand.
TTTGTTGTATTTTGTGTTTGAAGACAGTGTGCTATCCAATTCCGATTATACCTTCGAGCCATTGTATCGGGAATTCTTAAGAAAGAAATATGTGTTGGGTTCCAAGGATCTTTGCTGGGTGCTGATTGGAAAAGATGGCGGATCCAAAATGCGCAGGGAAGGGTCACTCCCGGATTGGGATGAACTTTTTGGTGTAATCGATGCGATGCCGATGAGGGTTCGGGAAATGGGAAGAATGGTTGGTTCTTAGTTTAACTTCTCCAAGTATTCCATTACCATGGGGATTTTGTTGTTTTTTGCAGCGACTTCCCGCAGGTATTGGCTTGCTAACTCTTTCTCGCCTTTTAGGTAGTAGTAGATCCCTTTGTTTCGTAGTGCATGCAAATTTGCTGGATCTACACTTAGACTGTAGTTGATGTCTGCAAGGCCCTCTTCCAATTGATCGTCAAACAACCTAAAGAGCCCTCTGTTGTTGTAGTAATAGGGCTGGTTTGGGTTCAGTCGGATGGCGAGCTCTACATTTTCCAGTGCTTCTTGGTATTTACCTGCTTCAAAATCTATCAGGCCCAATAAATTGTAGATGTTTGGTTCCCTGTCAGTCAGTTGCTTTGCCTGTGCGAGATCCGAAAGGGCTTTACCATAGTCACCTTGATAGTACCTGATAGTGGCTCGGTTTACCCACAGATCCACATTTTCCGGAGTCCGTTCGATGGCCATCTCAAACGCGTTTAGGGCCTGCCCGTATTCGGAAAGCTCAGCGTAGGTCAGCCCAAGTATAAAGTATCCCTTTGCCGCATACTCCTCCGTTTGGGTTAGTTTCTTCGCCTCTTCTAACGCCCGGTAATTTTCCCCAAAGTCGAGATGCGCAACGGCTTTTTGGTAGCGGGCGTCTTCGTAGTTCGGATTTGCCTCTAGGGCTTTTTCAAAGTCGCCGATAGCTCTTTGGAAATTGGCAAGCCGCTGATAGGCAATTCCCCGGTTGTAGAACGCATCTGCGTACGAATTGTCCAGACGAATAGCTTCCTCGTAAAACCGAATGGCCCCCTGCAGGTCTCCTTCTTGGAGTTTCCCGTTTCCCTTGAGTAGAAATCTACCTTTTTTGTTCTCCACTGTGTCGCAGCTGCTTCCAAACAGTGCTAGTAGCAGGAAGGAAAGGAAAAGAAGTGACTTTGGCTTTTGCGTCATGCTATTTTTTCACTTGGTCTTCTTCTCCAAACAAAAAGGAAAAGGGTTTGGTGCTTTCACTTAGTTCAAAAATTCGCTTCATGATGGCAAGGGAGGGAATGATCAGGATCATTCCGGCCACTCCCCAGATTGCACCGCCTACCAGCAGCCCCACAAACGTCACGAGCGCGTTCAGGTTTACGTTTCTGCCGACTATATTGGGGGTCAGGAAGTTGCTTTCAACCAGCTGAATCACCGTAAAGGAGGCGACCACTGCAAACGGATAGATAAGTCCATCCATCGTTAGAAATGCAAAAAGGAAGGGCAGAATGGCGCCCAGAAAAGGCCCAAGATATGGGATGATGTTCAACAGTGCGGCAAACAAGCCAAAGAACAGGGCATGCTTTACGCCGATGGCATACAAGGCAGCCGTATTTAGGACCGCCAGAATTGCCATCACCTTAAGGACCCCTAGGATATAATACTGTACTACCTTCCTTAGGGAACGGATTTTTGATTTGACGTCTTCATTCTCATGTTTTGAAAATATTTTGGCGATAAATTCGGCCAGGTGGTCACGGTAGATAAGCATAAAAAAGATAAAAACCGGAACCAGAACAACCCCGGAAAGGGAACCAATGGTGCCCAGTAGGAAGTTGGATACCGTTTCGCTGTTTGATTCCAGCAGGTCAAACAACTGGGATTTGTCCACGCCTTCTTTTACCCCTAAATCTGCGCCAAAGGTATCCGTGGCAATCCGGTCTATGTCTGCGAGGTAGTTATTGAGGCGATCGGTGACGTCTTCAAAGTCTTTGGCGAAGCTCTTAACCTGTAGAATCACCAAAAGAACGATTCCCACAATGACGGTAATGGATCCTAATAAGGCGATTACGGCACTAAGCGTCCTAGGAAGTTTTTTCGATTCCATCCAGTTGCATACCGGAATCATAAGCATGGCGATGTACCCACCCAAAAAAAGTGGAATAAGCAAGCTTCTACCCAGGATCATGATAAACACAACCACGATGATCAATAATAACACAGAAAGTACTTTAAGATAACCCGGGATAGTTGACTGGTTCATGGCTGAATCGTTTTCAAATAGAAAGGTTGTTAAAAATGCCGCACAGAGATAATCATCAATGTAAAGCTAACCATTCTTTTTCACATGTACTTGCACCATTTCTATTGCTGAGGGCTGACAGGTTGGGGATTTAGGTGTTTTTTGGGTTCGCATTTTTTGACTTTGCCGGGGTGTGGGCCGCCTTGCCCCTTTTTTATGGGTTTTCGAAAGTGCCGTATATTTCTTACTTTTGGGCTTTTCCAAAAATAACTGCACGCGGGGTGGATAAAGAAAAATGGAGGCTAATCAGGCTGTCACTTGCGGTGAGTGTAGTGCTGATGGGCCTTAAATTTTATGCTTACTACATAACGGGTTCCACGGCTATATTGACCGATGCACTCGAAAGTATCGTCAATGTCGTTGCTTCCTGTGTGGCCATGTACAGCATTTATCTGAGTTCACAGCCGAAGGACAGTAACCATCCCTATGGCCATGGAAAGATCGAATTCTTTAGTGCTGGTATCGAGGGCATCCTTATAATTATTGCGGGAATTTTTATCGTGTACCAGTCAATTTATACTTTTTTCTTTCCCGAGCCTCTGAATGAATTGCCAGTGGGTATGATACTGGTCGGTTTTTCAGGTCTGGCAAACGGTGCTCTCGGTTATCTGCTGCAGAAACGGGGAAAGGTGCTTAACAGTCTGACGCTGGTCGCCGACGGCAAGCATTTATCGACCGATGCAATCAGCAGCTTTGTGCTGATTCTGGGCATAGCTATTATTTACTTTACCGATCTGTTTTTTCTGGACAGCGTATTTTCCATGGGGTTTGCCGCATATATTATCTATAACGGGTATACCCTGGTGAGGCATTCCGTCGGGGGCTTGATGGATGAGATCAACCCATTGGCTATGGGCATGGTCGTTCGGATTCTCAACAAACACCGAAAGGAAAACTGGATTGATATCCACAATATGCGTGTTCAGCAATATGGCGGTGATAGTCACATCGATTTGCACCTGACGTTACCTTACTATTTCGATCTGGTAAAGGTTCACGATGAAGTCCACCGCGTGGAGGAAGTACTGGAAGAAAACCTTCCAGGATATGTGGAGGTTTTCGTTCACGCCGATCCCTGCATCCCGGAATCATGCTGCCATTACTGTCAATTAAAGGCCTGTCCGGTCAGGAAGTTTCCCAAATCAAAGAAGATCAAATGGGACGAACAAAACATGGCCAAAAACCAAAAACACTACCATGAATTGAGTTCCGCGAATCCATTGGAGCCAACCTCTTGATCTATTTTTGGGCTGGTAGCCACACAGCTCCAAAGAAAATTAATAGCTCAATCATCTCATTTTCAAGGTAAATCAAGGTAATGGTGCCCATTTCTGTCGGTTCATAAATTCACCGAATTGGTTGAATTTTTTTAAATAATTTAGGGAATGGTTATCATTTTCACAATTAAACCACCATTTTTCTAATGGTCTTTGAAAAATTATATTCTGTAAAATTTAATCATTCGAAATTTTATTAACCATATAATTGCTTTTTACATATAAATTTTTTACCTTAGAGGTAGTTAAATGGTAAGAATGAAAGGAGGAACACCATGAAAGACAAACAGTTTACCCTGCTTATCGCGGTTTCAGCGATCTTATGGTTGGTGATAATAGGTTTTATCATCATTTAGCGCACGAGGAGAATTTCCCATTTGTTTACCTGACCTTTTAAGGCCTGAAAGTCGTGATTTTGAACAAGTATTTTTAGGGGCACCGAAATGCCCCTTTTTTTTTGGTGTGCCTTGTATTTTTTTCACGTTGTGACGAGAGTCGTTCGCTACAGCAAGGACTATTTGGTCTTCGTTTATGCTGGGATATTATCCCCGCCAAGTTAGGTTCGATAATTATACAGATGCCAGCAGGCCGGCCCTTTTTAGCAGTGCCTCGGGTTTTGGGTCTCTACCCCTAAACCTTCGATAGAGTATCGACGGATGTACTTTCCCCCCAGCCGACAGAATATGTTTCTTGAAGGAAGAAGCGGTTTCGTGATCGAAGATTCCTTTTTCTTGGAATAGTTCGAAGGCATCTGCGTCCAAAACCTCGGCCCACTTGTAGCTATAATATCCGGCCGCATACCCACCCTGGAAAATATGGGAAAAGGAGGTGCTCATCAGCGCTTCAGGAACAGGAGGGAGCAACTCCGTCTTTTTCATGAGCTTTTGTTCGAACTTGGCAATATCCTGAAGCTCATCCGGAGTTGAACTATGAAAAGCCATATCCAGTAGGCCAAAGCTAACCTGGCGCACCGTTTGATAGCCTTGGTGAAAATTGGATGCTTTTTTGATCTTTTCGATCAGCTCGGCAGGAATTTTTTCGTCAGTTTCGTAATGCTTGGCAAACAGATCCAAGCATTCCTTTTCATAACACCAATTTTCGAAAATTTGGGAGGGCAGTTCGACGAAGTCCCAGAAGACACTTGTACCTGATAGAGATTCATAGTTTCCGTCGGCCAATATGCCATGCAGTGCATGTCCGAATTCGTGGAACAGCGTAGTCACCTCGTTGAATGTTAACAGAGAGGGTTTGGTCTTTGTGGGGCGCGAGAAGTTGCAAACGATGGAAACAAAGGGGCGTTGATCGGAAGAGGCCGTCTTGTACTGCCCCCGGTAGGAGGTCATCCAGGCCCCGTTTCGTTTTCCGGGTCTGGGAAAGAAATCGGTGTAAAACACGGCTATGTGATTGCCCTCAGGGCTTTGGACTTCGTAGGCGGATACCTCGGGATGATAAACCGGAATGGAAGGGTTTTTCACAAACACGATACCGAAAAGTTTTTTGGCGGTTTCAAAGACGCCATTTACCGTGTTTTCAAGCTCGAAGTAGGGTTTAAGCAGTTCATCGTCCACTTCAAATTTTTCCTTTTTGAGTTTTTCGGCATAATAGCTGACATCCCATTTTTCCAATCGCTCCAAGCCATCCCGTTGCCTGGCAAATTCAGCCAGTTCCCGCATTTCGTCCTCTGCCTTTGGCTTTGATTTATCCAGCAGCTCTTGGAGGAAGGAAAGAACATGCTCAGGTTTGGTCGCCATCCGCTCTTCCAACACAAAGGTGGCATAGTCTTGGTAGCCAAGAAGCTCGGCCCGTTCATTTTTGAGCTGTACGATCGATTGGATCAACTCCCGGTTGTCCAATTCGTCGCCTTTGCTGCATTTGGTGTTATAGGCCATAAACAGCTCCTTTCTTAGGGAACGGTTTTCTGCATAGGTCATAAACGGCACATAGCTTGGAAGGGCCAGGGAAAACGCCCATTTGCCCTCCTTGCCTTTTTCCTGTGCTGTCTGTGCCGCTGATTCGATCACGTTGGCGGGCAGTCCGGCAAGATCTTCCTCGTTTTCTACAATCAATTCATACCGGTTGGTTTCTTTCAGCACGTTTTCTCCGAACTGCAACCCCTTTTTGGAGAGCTCTTGGTCGATTTCACGGAGTCTGGTTTTTTGCTCCGGAGTTAGCTTGGCCCCATTTCGGATAAATGACTTGTAGGATTTTTCCAGTAGGGTCGCCTGTTCTTCATCCAATTCCAATGACTCTTTTTGGTTGTAAATAGCCTCGATGCGGGAAAAAAGCTGCTCATCCAAGAGAATATCGTTGCCATACTCGGATAACAGCGGAGAAATTTCTTTGGCTATTTGCTGAATTTGGTCACTGGTTTCAGCCGCATTCAGGTTGAAAAAAATCGAGGAGATTTGGGACAGCCGTTTCCCTGCAAATTCGAAAGCTTCCACTGTATTGGAAAAATCCGGGCTTTCATGGGTTTTGATCTGTTCGATTTCAGCCTTAGCCTCTTCGATGGCTGCTTTGATTGCGGGTAAAAAATCTTCGTCTTTTATTTTGTCAAAAGGGGGAGTTTGGAAAGGTGTTTGAAACGGGCCTAGCAATGGATTTGTCATATCTTTCTTTAGCTTTGTTCTTGTCATCACAAAAATAGTAAATATTGTAAGCATGGCTGAATTAATAATGCCGGATACAACGGAGTATCATGCGTTCTACCAAGGGTACATAGAACAGATGAAAGGCTACTCGATCCCGGAGCGATTGTCCATTCAGGGGTTTTTGCTGGAAGAGTTGTTGAAAGCCTTGAAAGAAGACCAATTGGATCAGCCGATGGCGCCGGGGAAGTGGACCTTGAATCAGGTTTTGGGCCATATTTTGGACACCGAAAAGATCATGCATTACCGAATACTGGCGATTTGCAGAGATCCGGGCGTTGCCCTGACCGGCTTTGACCAAGACGCCTATGTGGAGCGGGGGCGTTTTCGGGGGGTCGAGACGTTTCAATCAAACATGAACGGGATTTTGCTTAACAGAAACCTGTTGCGTTTTTTCCTAGATGGCCTGGATGAAGACCAAACGCTGCTTAAGGGAACCATAGATGGGCACCCGATCTCTGTAAGGGCGCTATACTTCATCATTTGTGGACACATGCAGCACCATCTGTATTTGTTAGAACGGTATCTTTCCGACTGATCTGTGATATATATTACTGATTTCCGGGGCGGCATTTAGCTATTTTTGTGCCAGATTAACAGATACTACGATGTCAACAACAAAAAGCTTCTCGGAATTGATCAAAGGGGATACCCCTGTTTTGGTAGACTTTTACGCCGTGTGGTGTGGGCCTTGCCAAATGATGCAGCCCATCCTTCAGGAAACCTCCCAAAAATTGGGTAGCCGGGTAAAAATTGTAAAAGTCGATGTGGACAAGAATCCGATGGCTGCCAACAAATATCAGGTTAGGGGTGTGCCTACCCTGATTCTTTTTCACAAAGGTAAAATCCTTTGGAGGCAATCCGGCGTTGTCCCCGCCCAGCAATTGGTGAGGGTGGTGGATCAGTTTGTGGCGGAGCGGGTTTAGCCCAATTACGCTACCCCTTTTTCTTAAAAGACCAGGTAAGCTTGAAGGCCCCAATGGAGTTCCCTTCTGCGTTGAGCCCTACCACTTCCATGATGAAGGTAGCTGTTTGTCCAGGCTCTTTGAGGGTGTTCAGCATGGCACGAAGTTTATCCCCGTCTTTACAAATAAAACGAGTGGTTCCGGTGGCTTTCTTGTAGAAATTAGCCTCAAAACCCGTCACTAACATGGAAAATGATCCCGTTCCGGTGAGGTGTAGCATGCACAGTATTCCAGATGCCAGCTCTGCGGTGCCGGACAGGGCCGCAAAATAGATGGATCGAAAAGGATTTTTTGTACTCCATCGATAGGGGAGCGAGAGTTCGCAGTAGGATTGATCCAGCCTGTTGACCTTGACGCCCCAAAACAATACCGATGGGAGTTTGGTCAAAAGAAACCAGCGGAATTTCAGCGGGTTCATCATGTTGCGTGCGAATTTTTCTTGGATTGGGTTCATCAGCTTGGATTTTGTCGTCAATATCCGATTTGTTTGCCGAAAACCCAAGAGTCTGTTTTTGTGGGGTTGGGGTCTGGCCCTTTATGTATTTTGGGTCGATTTCGCGAAGCGATGGGTGGTCTCAATTTCCATAAATGTTATTGGCATGAAATTTTTCTGGCATTTTTTTTGGTAATTTGTCATTCGAACAATGAGTATGGATATGTACCGAAAAATTATCGTCCTTTTCTGCCTTGGCTTGTTTGCTTACGGCTGTGCAACGGTGCCATTGACCGGGCGGAGGCAATTGAGTATAGTTGGAAACAGTGAAATTCTTCCGCTGTCCTATGACCAGTATTCCACGGTGATCAGGGACAGCCGCATCGTCACCAATACGCCAGATGGACAGAAGGTAGTGAGGGTGGGCAGGCGAATTGCATCTGCAGTAGAGCTGTACCTGAAAGAAAACAATTTGAAAAATGTAACAGAAGGCTTTTCGTGGGAATTTAACCTGATCGAAAGTGACCAGGTGAATGCATGGTGTATGCCCGGGGGAAAGGTCGCTTTTTATACAGGAATAATGCCCATTTGCAGGGATGAAGCAGGCGTTGCGGTAGTAATGGGGCACGAAGTGGCCCATGCGATTGCCAATCACGCCAGAGAGCGTATGTCCCAAGGGCTCGTTGCCAACGGCCTGCTGGGAGGTCTCCAGGTTGCGATGGGCGAGAACCCGTCCCTGACAAGGACCATTTTCCTTCAGGCGGTCGGTTTTGGCGGGCAGGTAGGAATGCTTCGGTTCTCTAGGGACCAGGAACTGGAGGCAGACAAGCTGGGGCTGTTGTTTATGGCTATGGCCGGCTATGATCCCCGAGAGGCCCCTGGGTTTTGGGAGCGAATGAACGCTGGTGCTGGCGGCGCGGGGGTTCCCGAGTTTTTGTCTACCCACCCTGGTCCTGACCGAAGAATTGATCGACTAAACCAACAAATGGCGGATGCGATGGTTCATTACGAAAAGAGTAAACAATAGGATGCTGATATAAAAATGATAGCATTTAAAAAAAGAGCGTTATCGATTCGATAACGCTCTTTTTTTTGAGGGTTGATAAGGATCTTCCAAAGCGAGAGCCCGTGCAATTAATTTATAACATCCGGAAGTAAATACCTGAGAAGAAATGGGCTACCCAACGCTTGGATTTATCGCTTCTTGTTGAAACTCCGAAGCCTAACTTGAGTGAATTTCCGTTTGGTATCTAAGGGGAAGTCCCCTTTCATCATCCAATCGTAATAGCCAGGCTCTTCCACCAGTACTTGTTCGATGGTTTTGCCTTTTAGCTTCCCAAAATTGAAGACTTCCTCCCCCTTGTCATTGAAGACAAAGCGACCCGCCAAGTCTACCATCTTCTCGTTAAGCAGGTTATGTAATTTTCGCATGTCGTTTTCAATGGTGCCCATTACGTTGCCCTGAAGATCCTCAACCTGCTCGCCAAGATAGCGCTCCATCTGTGCCACAAACACCTCGTATGCTGCGATGGTATCAGCCTCCGCGCTATGGGCATTTTCCAACGGTTTGCCGCAATAGAATTTGTAGGCAGCGGAGAGATTTCTTTTTTCCATCAAGTGGAAAATCTTTTGTGAGTCCAGTAGGTTTCTTTTTTCGATGTCAAAGTCCAGTCCCGCCCGAAGGAACTCTTCCACCAAAAGAGGGATGTCGTACTTCAGTACGTTGAAACCTGCCAAATCTGCTCCTTCGAAAAATTTATAAAGACTGGGGGCCAGTTCCTTGAAGGTAGGGGCGGTCTTTACGTCTTCATCATAAATGCCGTGAATCAATGAAGATTCCCTTGGAATTGGAATGGTGGGATTGATTTTGGAGGTTTTGATTTCCTGCTTTCCGTCTGGATGTAACTTCAGTACAGAGATTTCCACGATTCGATCGGTAGAAATGTTGATTCCTGTTGCTTCCAGGTCAAAAAATGCCAAGGGTGATCTTAGGCTGAGTTTCATCTAGGTTGATTTATTTTTATACAAATATAGGATTTTTGCGTGAGTTCCGGTCATCTTGGCCAACTTTAACATGCAAATCCTAAATCCGAACCCTAGGGAATGAATACAGCGCGGAATCCGTTGTACCAGTAAGTGGTAAGTGAAGGGGTTGAAATCAAGACAGAACCTGATTTTACTCCCATTCCATGTGGTAACTTGGAATACGTATGCGGGTTCCGATCGGAATAAGCGGTGCAACATCCTCTAGCACAAATGTTTTTGGGGTTGCTTTTCTGGTGTGGATAAGTGGGTGCATAAAATGTTCAAAACCTTTGTCCCAAACAGGGTACATTTGTATATATGGCAGAAAGTAACGTAAGTAAAGGAGAGCGATCGTTGGGAAGGAGACGGCTACCCGAGCCTGCCGCCTTATTGGGAAAACTCCCTCCTCAGGCGGTAGATTTGGAGGAAGCGGTGCTGGGAGCACTGATGTTGGAAAAGGATGCGCTTACCGCTGTGGTGGATATCCTGTCGCCCGATAGTTTTTATAAGGACGCCCACAAGGTCATCTATGACGCCATTTTGGATCTTTTCAATGCGGGAGAGCCCATTGATATCCTTACCGTTACCAATCAATTGCGCAAGAATGGCAGTTTGGAACTGGCGGGAGGGGCGTTTTATGTAACCGATCTGACTACGCGGGTCTCCTCCGCAGCGAACATAGAATACCATGCCCGTATCGTGACCGAACAGGCCATGAAACGCAACATGATCAAAATAGCTTCGGATATACAGCGGGAGGCTTTTGAGGATACCACAGACGTTTTCGAGTTGTTGGACAAGATGGAGCAATCTCTGTTTGAGTTGTCCGAGACGAATATAAAAAAGAATTACGCTGACATGCGTTCCATCATGCGAGAGGCAATCGGGGAGTTGGAGAGCAAAAAGGGTCAAAAAGATGGGCTCACCGGGGTACCAAGTGGATTTTCGGCATTGGATCGGGTCACCTCAGGTTGGCAAAAATCGGATCTCGTAATCATCGCTGCCCGTCCGGCGATGGGAAAGACGGCTTTTGTGCTCTCCGTTTTGCGAAACGCAGCCGTAGACCATAGCCGCCCCGTCGCCATTTTTTCGCTGGAGATGTCCTCTCTACAATTGGTGAACCGTCTCATATCGTCAGAAGCAGAGCTGGATTCCGAAAAAATCAAAAAGGGAAATCTGGCGGATTACGAATGGCAACAGCTGATCCATAAGACCAGCAAACTTTCTACCGCCCCCCTCTTCGTAGATGATACCCCTGCGCTTTCCATTTTGGAATTGCGGGCGAAGTGCCGCCGCCTTAAAGCGCAGAACGATATACAGTTGATCGTGATCGACTATTTGCAGCTGATGTCGGGCGACAGTAAGGGTGGGAACAGTGGCCCCGGCAACCGTGAGCAGGAGATCTCAAGTATTTCCCGAGCCTTGAAAAAGATCGCCAAGGAGCTGAATGTGCCGGTGATTGCCCTGTCGCAGCTTTCCCGGGCAGTGGAAACGCGTGGCGGGGATAAAAGACCGCAGCTTTCCGATTTGAGGGAGTCCGGTGCCATCGAGCAGGATGCCGACATTGTTATGTTTTTGTACCGCCCGGAGTATTACGGAATCACCGAGGACGAAGATGGCAACAGTACCTCGGGCGTGGGAGAGGTGATCATAGCAAAGCATCGTAATGGTGCACTTGAAAATGTAAAGCTCCGCTTTATCGGCAAATACACCAAATTCACGGATTTGGAGCTGAATACACCGTACATGGCCCAGGACGCACTCTATGGAAGCCGGTTTCCTAGTAGGGCAGGAGGTAGTGACTTTGATCAGGGGAATATGATACGTATGGCCAGTAAAGCCAACGGCCCGGATGTTGGCCCTTCCACCGCAGGGGACGATGATTTCACATCCGGATTTGGAGGTAGCGATCCGGCACCTTTTTAACACCTGTCCGAGGTGTGCCCTGATCGAATGCTAGGTGTTGGGACAGGCGGTTCCGCACAAATTCGCCACTGACCTATCAGTCCTCGTATTCGAGCTGAAAGTTCAGGTAGGCATTTCTCAGCTCCCGTTCGGCGTGTTGATTGCCCTGCTGTTGGGCTAGGGTGATTCCTTTTTTATATATTTGCCCAGCTTTAGCGAATTCTTGCCATTCAATAAAACACACAGCTGCGTGAAAATAGGTGGGTAGGTACAACGGAAACCGTTCCAAAAGCAACTCAAAATATTCTTTTGCACGGTTTTTGTCCTGTTGCTGGTATTCTATCGCTAACGCGTAGAAATTAAAAGGGTCGTCTGGATCTTCGTTTATATAGTCGAGCAGTTGGCTGATACGGTTCAAATTGGCCATGATTCTTTTTTTGAATTAGCATCTGATTCGCTAAATTCACGAAAATTTAAAGAAAGTAACAAATTTTAAATATGAAAATTCTCGTATGCATTACCCATGTTCCGGATACCACTTCGCGGATAGCGTTCACTGACAACCATACCGCATTGGACAAATCCGGTGTTCAGTTTGTGATTGGACCATATGATGACTATGCGTTGGCGCGTGCCGTGGAGTTGCGTGATCAAACAGGGGGTAAGCTTACAGTGCTGAACGTGGGGGAGGCGGAGACAGATCCAACCCTTCGGAAAGCACTCGCAATTGGCGCAGATGAAGCGATCCGGGTCAATGCATTCCCTACCGATTCCTATTTTGTGGCGCGGCAAATTGCCCACGTGGCACAATCCGGCAATTATGACCTGATCCTTATGGGACGTGAATCCATTGATTTCAATGGAGGTATGGTGCATGGCATGGTCGGGGAGTTGTTGGGAATCCCGTCGGTTTCTCCGGTAATGAAGTTGGATATACAGGGAAGTCAGGCAACGGTCGTTAGGGAGATAGAGGGAGGCAAAGAAACCTTGGAATTGGCACTTCCTTTTGTGGCCGGCTGTCAGGAACCCATTGCCGAATGGAAGATTCCCAACATGCGCGGTATTATGTCTGCACGTACGAAGCCGTTACAGGTCGTAGAGGCCACGCCGGAGGACAGTCTTACCAAGGCCGTTTCTTTTTCGTTGCCTCCGGCCAAAGGAGCCGTCAAACTTATCGACAAAGACAACGTAGGAGAATTGGTGAACTTATTGAAAAACGAAGCAAAAGTATTTTAATCTATCTGAATTAATGGCTGTACTTGTATATATAGAGCATGAAGGAGGGGTGGTCAAGAAGTCATCCTTGGAAGCAGTATCCTATGGGAAGAAGCTGGCAGAATCTCTGAAGACTGACGTCAAAGCAGTGGGTTTGGGTTCCATATCCATGGAAGAATGGAATAGGGTAGCCCAAGCGGGAGCCGCTGATGCACTTCACGTTGTCGATGAGCGCCTCGATGTAGGCATAATCCAAGCTCACGCATCTGCGGTTGGACAGGCCTTTGAATCCTGTGGAGCGAAGATTTTGGTTCTAGCCAAATCTTCTTTAGGAGACGCAGTGGCTGCCAGGTTGTCTGTCAGGCTGAAAGCTGGGATGGTCACCAATGTGATTTCCTTGCCATCCGTGGAAAATGGATTTAGCGTTAAACGAAGTATCTATACGGGGAAGGCATTTGCGGTCAGTGAGATTTCGACCGAGAATAAAATATTAGCGATTCGCAAAAGCACGGTGGAGCCCATGATGGAGGATAGGCAAATCCAAGTGGAGGTTTTTTCTGCCGTGTTGGAAGATTCACTGTTTCAGGTGAAGATTACCGGTACCGATAAGGCTGCCGGCCAAATATCCCTGCCTGAGGCCGATATCGTGGTTTCTGGAGGAAGGGGGCTGAAGGGTCCGGAAAACTGGGGTATTATCGAGGATTTGGCAGGCGTGCTAGGAGCTGCTACCGGATGCTCCAAACCAGTTTCCGATATGGATTGGAGGCCCCACCATGAGCACGTGGGACAGACAGGTGTAAAGGTGTCTCCAAGTTTGTACATAGCAGTAGGGATTTCGGGGGCCATACAGCATTTAGCAGGGGTTAACTCCTCCAAGAATATTTTGGTGATCAACAAGGATCCCGAGGCGCCGTTTTTTAAGGCAGCTGACTATGGAATAGTAGGCGATGCATTCGAAGTGCTTCCAAAGCTTACTGAAGCTATCAAAGCGATAAAATAAAGGCTGTGGAAAACGCAATTGAGTTGGAGATTATCGGGCTAACAGCCAGCCATTCGCAGTCCGGATCATTCACGTTGGTACTGGGAGAGACGGAAGGACGTAGACGCCTTCCCATCATCATCGGTATGTTTGAAGCGCAGGCGATTGCCATTGAGTTGGAAAAGATCACACCAAATAGACCGATGACCCACGATCTGTTTAGGTCTTTTTCAAAGGAATTTGACTTTACCGTGGAGCATGTGTTGATATCCGACATGCGGGAGGGTGTTTTTTATGCAAAAATTGTATGCCAAGGAGCCTACAAACGGGTGGAAATCGACGCTAGACCTTCCGATGCGGTAGCCATAGCGGTACGTTTTGAAGCACCTGTCTATTGTTCTATTCCCGTGATGGAGGAAGCAGGGATCGAAGAAGCGGAGGATGCAGATGGAGGTGAGGTGAGATCGGCAAGGGAAAAGAGCCCTGCTAAGAAAAAGGAACCCAGCCTGAAGGATTTTTCCCTCGAAAAGCTGAATCAATTGTTGGAGAAAGCCATCCAAAATGAAGACTACGAAAAGGCTGCCCGGCTGCGGGACGAAATTAATAGGCGTAATTGATCGCTTTGGAGAAAGCTCCGGTTCATTGGGGTTTCCGGGTGGTTGATCCTGCTGCTACGATAAATTAGAACGAAATGAAGGTGTCACCCAGTGTTTTTCCGCGCTAGCTTATGGAATATCTCAGGGGATTGCTGGGGATAGTCGTATTGCTTGCTGTTGCGGCACTGTTTTCAGCCAAGCGGAATTCGGTCGATTGGCGGTTAGTGATGATCGGTGTTTCGCTGCAACTGCTATTTGGGGTGTTGATTACCAAAGTGGCGTTTGTAGCTACAGGGTTTTCTGCGGTCAGTGGCGTGTTCGTACGTTTTTTGAGTTTTTCTGAAGACGGAGCGACCTTTCTTTTTGGGGATTTAGCTACGGATAGTTTTGGTTTTATTTTCGCGTTCAAGGTACTACCTACGATCATCTTTTTTTCTACGGTCTCTGCTGGATTGTATTATCTGGGGGTGTTGCAAAAAGTGGTATATGGCATCGCCTGGATCATGGCACGAACCATGAGGTTGTCGGGAGCGGAGAGTCTGTCTGCCGCCGGCAATATATTTTTGGGGCAAACGGAGGCACCCCTGTTGGTTAGACCATTTATTCCTACCATGACCCGATCCGAATTGATGTGTTTGATGACGGGAGGGATGGCGACGATAGCCGGAGGCGTGCTCGCGGGTTACGTGGCGTTTTTGGGAGGTGACAGTTTGGAGGAACAACGCCGCTTTGCCACCTACCTCCTGGGAGCATCTATCATGAATGCACCCGCTGCCATTGTCATGGCCAAGATCATCATTCCAGAGGCCAATCGCGAGGAGGTCAACGACAAGCTGGTAATCAATGCAGAGAATACCGACGTTAACCTGATAGATGCCATGTCTAGAGGGGCTTCGGAGGGCTTAAAACTGGCATTGAATGTCGGTGCTATGCTGTTGGCTTTTATTGCGGTGATTGCGGCCATCAATTACCTCCTCTTGGATGTAGCGGGAGAAGTCTTCGGATTAAACAGATTGATCATCGAATCAACCCAAGGACAGTTTTCCGGCCTTTCATTGGAGTATTTGCTTGGGCAGGTATTTCGGATCTTTGCGTGGGTGATCGGGGTAGACTGGAGCGAAACGTTGCCTGTTGGATCGTTGCTGGGGCAAAAAACGGTCATTAATGAGTTCGTGGCTTATCTAGGCCTGGCAGAAATGAAGGCCGCTAGCCTATTGTCCGATAGATCGGTTACGATAGCCACGTATGCACTATGCGGATTTTCAAACTTTTCCTCGATTGCGATTCAGGTCGGTGGAATAGGGAGCATTGCCCCCAATCAGCAGGGCAACCTTTCGAAACTCGGAATGCGGGCATTGTTGGCAGCCACGTTGGCCTGTTTAATGACGGCTACCATTGCCGGGGCATTATTTTAAAAAAAGCCCCTTCACGCTTCCAAGGCAAGTTGGAAAAGTGAAAGGGTTTGATGCTTATTCGTTGATGACGATTTTTTCTATTTTGTCTCCTTGCCGTATCGCATCGATTACTTCCAGGCCCTCTGTCACTTTCCCAAAGCATGTATGGTTTCTATCCAAATGGCTGGTATTGTCCCTGCTGTGGCAGATAAAGAATTGGGAACCTCCCGTGTTGCGACCGGCATGGGCCATAGAAAGTACACCCCGGTCATGGTATTGAAGCTCTCCTGTAAGCTCACATTTGATCGTGTATCCGGGACCGCCTGCACCATTTCCAATGGGGCATCCACCTTGTATCACGAAATTCGGGATCACCCGGTGAAAGGTAAGGCCATCATAGAATCCTTCTTTGGATAGCTTGACAAAGTTGGCAACGGTAGCCGGGGCGTCTTCGTCATAGAATGTTACTTTCATCACACCTTTTACGGTGTGGATTTCTCCTGTTTTCATCGGCTGTATAATTGATTTTTAATGGTCATAACTTGCCTCGAATTATCTGGACAGCATTTTCTGTTCCCTCGGAGGAATATTGCAGGGTTGATTGTCATCCAAAACGTGAAAGCTTCGTAACGCCTGTCATCCTTTGGAGGGCTCGATATATTTCTCGGGTTTTTTTCTCTGCCAACGCCTGTCCAGTTGAGGACGATTTATTGGTTAGATGTAGAACTCCGGTAGTTGGTAATCATCTTTTTTTCGCAGGCGAAATTAACCAAATAAACGGAGAAAGTCGTGAATAACTTTGGGAACTGAAATAGGAAATAAAAAAATGGTGTATACTTGTAAAACCAACCTTTACGGCTGGATTCTATATGAAAGGAGGTGAATAGCCCCCTTCAAAAATAGGCTTTCTGTAATTTTTTTTGCCCATTTTGGGTGAGGTTGGTTTTATAAATCGTGGTTTTCTGAAAAATCTTAGTTCCTTGGAAAAGAAAGACGCAGCAGTTGGCAAACATGCCATCCCCAATCAAACCCTCGAAATAGAGGGCCCTCAGTTATTCGGACATCCCCGCGGGCTGATGACATTGTTTTTCACAGAGATGTGGGAGCGCTTCAGCTATTACGGGATGAGGGCCCTTTTGATTCTTTTCATGACCGCTCCTCTGGTAAACGGTGGCCTTGGATTTGATGACGTTACCTCTGGGGCCATTTACGGACTCTATACCATGGGGGTGTACTTGTTTGCATTACCAGGAGGTTGGTTTGCCGATCGGCTTTTCGGTCTCAAGAAGGCTGTGTGGTATGGGGGTATTATCATTACGATCGGTCACTTCACAATGGCACTCCCTGGTCTTCTTCATTTGTTTGGGGATCAAAGTATGCCAAAAGGTGAACTGACCGGGTTGGATCTTTACTCGTTTTTTGCCGGGTTGGTGCTGATTGTGGTGGGTACTGGGCTTCTGAAGCCAAACATCAGCTCGATCGTAGGACAATTGTATCCGGAGGGTAGTTCCAAACGGGACGCGGGCTTTTCGATATTCTATATGGGAATCAATCTTGGGGCCTTCATTGCGCCCATTGCCTGCAGCACTATGGCGGTTTACGATTGGCACCTAGGATTTGGGCTGGCAGGTTTGGGCATGTTGCTGGGGTTGGTACAGTATCGCGTCACCGGTCATCATTTAGATGGGGTAGGAGAGCCTCCGAATGCAGTGACCGCGGAGGAAATTGGTCAGAAGAAAATACTGGCCCGTTGGGCGACAGGCCTGACGGGAGTTGCTGCCTTTATCGTTCTACTCTTTTTTCTTGGGGTGTTTACCGTGGATGCACCGAGGGTTGCGGCAGCCTCCAACAATATTATCTTGTTGGTTGCATTGCTTTATTTCGGGTATCTGGTATTGTTTGGGGGGCTTTCGGTGGTCGATCGGAAGAAAGTTGGCGTGATTGCGATTTTGTTTGTATTCACCGCACTGTTTTGGTCCGGTTTCGAACAGGCAGGTTCGTCTCTAAACCTGTTTGCCGAGCGCTTTACCGACCGAACTGCCTTTGGCTGGGAGATTCCAACCGGATATTTTCAGTCGGTCAACTCGCTGTTTATCATTGTTTTCGCTCCACTATTTGGGTCTCTTTGGGTATTGCTGGGCAGAAGGAATTTAGAGCCAAGCTCGCCCTTAAAGTTCGCTTTGGGCCTGTTTTGCCTCGCGATCGGGTTCCTAATTATGTATTTTGCTGCCAAGGTTGCGGCATCTGGTCAGCTAGCCGCTCCAACCTGGTTGGTATTGACCTATCTTTTCCATACGTTTGGCGAGTTGAGCCTAAGTCCTGTAGGTCTTAGTCTAACCACCAAGCTGGCACCTAAAAAGTATGCGGGGCAGTTGATGGGCATGTGGTTTTTGTCCATAGCAATGGGCAATCTGATCGCAGGCAGAATTGCGGGCGTTGCTGGAGGGGGGTCAGCCGAGGCATTGCAGGATATGCCAAGCCAGTACTTGCTGATTGTTTGGGTAACCGCAGGTGCTGGCTTACTCCTTTTCTTCCTGAGTTTTCCGATCCGGAAACTCATGGGAGAGGTGAAATAAAAAAAAGGTCTTGGTTCATGCCGAACCAAGACCTTTGTATACCCCTGTGCGACGAAGTCAGTCTTCGTTTTTCTTGAAATGCGTACTTCGGAAGTCAATAGCGGACAGGCCTGCTCCAAGGCCGACGAGTATGCAAACGATAGTCCAAAACAACTGAGCTCCAGATGCAATCGGAGCACTGAAAATTTCTAACAGCATATTTAAAGGTTTTTTGATTTCCTAAATTTTTACGCAATATACTATAGTCTGGTTTTATAACAAAAAAAGCAGGATGCTTTGGCACCCTGCTTGTCTATTTTTTGATAAGCTGTCTATAGACCCAACCAATTGGTTTTTTGGGCTTAAAAATCATCGTCATCGTCATCCTCTTCGTCGTCTTCGAATTCATCGTCGTCTAGATCATCAAGATCGTCGAAATCATCGTCGAAATCCGTAAAGACGTCGTCTTCCAATCCATGCTCTTCGTCTTCATCAAAAACTTCGTCCCCAAACTCTTCGGAGAACTCATCCTCCTGATCATCAAAGTCGTCAAAATCATCGTCGAATTCTTCCATATTTCTTTCCGTTAATGTTTGCGCAGATTGTCCTTTTGGATGCTAATTAATGAAAAATTACTTATTAACTCAATACGCCAGTGTGATTTATTTTTTCTGAATGCATCTTGTCGAATCGCGTATTTAATTCAATCCACTGGTTCTCTATTTGCTTTACCCATACTTCCATATAACGGATCACATCAAGCCGATTGTTTTTCGAAAGCTGCTTGACGTGGGCCTCTGGGATACCTGCGAGTACCTTAGGGTCACTAAGACGTTCTAAATGGGTGAGATCATCGAGGGTGAGGCCGGATTCCAAAAGCTTTGTGATCATGCTATCCATCGGATACCCGCTGGTAGGACAGTAGTCGCGAAGTTGTTCGCTCCAATCCCCCACTCCTTGCATGGCGAGTTGGTGGATCTCTCCTTTGTTTAGATTAGTAAGTTCTTGTGCCAGGTTTCCGCAGTTGCAAGCCCCCATATGGCCCCATTGATAAGGGCTTCCGTTTTTTAGTTTTTGGATGGTTTTCCGAATACTACTGATCAGATGTGGATTTGGTGTTGCCATAGCTGTGTTTTTGCTTCATGATTAAAACAAGAATTTCCACAAGTAGTTTAGGCTAACCGGCGAATTTTTGGCGATCAACTCGGCTTTTCATCTCCACCAAAGATGGATTTGATGTACTGTTTAATCAGTGGCTTGGAGAGGTATCTTTTTACCTGTTTGTACTGATTGGCTTTCTTAATATCCCGTTCGTCTACCGAACTGCTAAGGATATAGATTTCTGGATTTTGATTCTTGGGATTAAACTCCTCCAGAAAATCCCATCCCGTCATTTCCGGCATGTTTAAATCTAAAAAAAGGTAATTGGGGCGAATCTTGTCAACATTACTGAGCGCATCCCTGGCATTGTCGAACGTAAAAATTTCGCAAGGAATTTTTATGTTTTTATGAATAAGCTTTTCGGTGACGAAGGTACTTATTGGGTCATCGTCAATGAGTATTATTTTGACCATTGAATTGCAAAAAGGTGTTTTTGAAAAGCATTAAACTTGGTACAAAAATACAATTTAACTTTGTATTTGCTATAAAAACACAAGTTTTTTTCTTCAGCGACGGGTTGATACCGTGTTCATGGCGGACTTTTTCTGCGGAACTAGGAGCATAAATGCATGGATAGTCCCTATTTCGGTTTTACATTCGTGCAAATTACCCTTATTTTTACCACCTAAGTGATCGAATGGTGCGCAGTAACGTAACTATGGAAAGGCCGGATTTTGAGGATATTTTTATGGAGTTAGCCGTTAATTTGGCTAAGCGCTCCCATTGTATAAAGCGACACGTAGGGGCCGTTTTGGTAAAGGATACACGCATTATCTCAATCGGCTACAATGGACCGCCGTCCGGAACGCATAATTGTGACGAGGAGTTTCCGGAAGAAGGATGTAGCCGGGATAGCAAGGGTAGCTGTTCCCTCGCGCTACACGCCGAGCAAAATGCCATTCTTTACGCTGTGAAAAACAAGGCAACTGTGGAAGGGTCTACACTATTTGTTACCTTGGCGCCTTGTTTGCCCTGTGCCCGTATTATTTACTCCATGGGAATAGAAAAGGTGATCTATCTTTATTCCTATGCTGAATACAAGGGACTCCCCTCGGATGAAGGCCTTGATTTTTTGAGAAAATTTGGTATCGGCGTGCAGAAATACCCGAAGCAGCTTATGAAAGATGATCCATTAATAGGTTGATCACCATAGGTTAACCTCTGGTTCAAGGCTGATTTGGAATTTCTCAAAAACGGATTTCTGAATGGATTGGCTTAGGTAAAGAAGATCCCTGCCTTTTCCACTTCCATAGTTTACCAGTACAAGTGGCTGCCTCTCGTGTACTCCCACGGTACCCCAACGCTTACCTTTCCAGCCACTTTGTTCTATAAGCCAAGCGGCAGGGATTTTTATTCCATCTCCTACGGGAAAACCGTGCAGCGTAGGGTGTTCATTTTTGATTTTCTCATAGTGTGTTTTCTCGATCACCGGGTTTTTAAAAAAGCTTCCCGCATTCCCGATTTTCGATGGATCTGGGAGCTTTTGCTGTCGGATAAAGCATATAGTCTCGCCCACTGCCTTTAGGGTGGGTTCAACGTATCCCAACTCGTGCATGGTTTCCTCTACAGTTCCATAGGAAAGCTGGAAAGCGGGGGTTTTGGAAAGCCGAAAGGTTACGGCGCAAATAACAAACCGGTCTCGTCCGTCTTGTTTGAAAAAACTGTCCCGGTAGCCAAAGCGGCACGAGTGGCCATCAAAAACAACTTGCCGACCCGTGCTTCGGTCAACTGCCTCCAGGCTTTGAAATACATCCTTTATCTCCACCCCGTATGCACCAATGTTCTGTATCGGGGCTGCCCCCACAGTTCCGGGTATCAGCGAGAGGTTTTCTATGCCTCCCCAGCCTTTTGAAATAGCGAACTGAACGAAGTCATGCCAGTTTTCTCCTGCCGCTACTTTTACCAATACATTGGTGTCGGTTTCTTCGATAGGGGTTATGCCTTTTATGTTGACTTTGATGACAAGTCCCCGGATGTCGCCCGTGATCAGAATATTACTCCCACCGCCGAGGATTTTTACCGGTAGGTTGTTTTCATCTGCCCACGTGAGGGTCTCGATCAATTCAGCGGCGGAGGAAACCTCTGTGAAAAACTCGGCGTGTTGGTCTAGGCCGAAGGTGTTGAACGATTTAAGGGAAACATTTTTTTCTAGCTGCATGGGTTCGAAATAAGCCTGTTTTTGGCGAATAGTAAAGAATTACCCAGAAAACTTTGTATGAATGCAGGACAATCCTTTACATTTATTACGTGTCTGTACATTGGTACTTCGATAAGAGGGAGCAGTATTTTCAGAAATTGAATTATCCGATGGGTATTCGGCTGACTTCAACGTTTCGATTTATTAACTGATGCGGTGTATTAACCTCAATTGATCTGGTATGAAGGAGATGATTATCAATGGTGTGCGGGTTCGGCCCGGTCAGTCTATCAATATAGATATTGCGATTGCCCGTTTGCCTACCCATACCTTGATAGATTTGCCAGTGTTCATACGCAGGTCAAAAGTGGATGGCCCGGTGGTTCTGGTAAGCGGGGGACTGCATGGCGATGAGATTAACGGCGTGGTTACCGTGAAAAGGATGCTGGAAGAAAACCTTTTCCAGCTTAAAATGGGAACGCTGATTTTTATCCCGTTGGTGAATGTGTATGGTTTTTTGAGTAACTCCCGTACGTTTCCGGATGGTCGGGATCTAAACAGGAGTTTCCCCGGAAGTAGTAGAGGATCACTTGCGTCCCAGATTGCGCATATGTTGACTACCGAGATCATACCTCTTATCGATCTGGGTGTTGATTTCCATACTGGGGGGCGGATGTTGAGTAATCACCCACAGGTCAGGGTAGATTTTAAAGATCTGCGTGGGTTGGAGTTGGCCACGGCATTTGGAGCACCCTTTATTCTCAATTCTCCGCATATCGATAAATCCTTTCGTAAGGAAGCTTACAAAAATCGAAAACACATACTGGTATTTGAAGGAGGCGAGTCTATGCGGTTGGATAATCCGTCTGTAGAGGAGGGAATTAAGGGGACTAGAAGACTGCTCCGGTATTTGGATATGATCGAAGACGAAATTGTGCCTGCAAGCCCGTTACGCCTTGGAGAGAGTTCATGGCTTAGGGCACGTGTATCAGGGATCTTTATGCCAACGGTCGGAATTGGTGACCAGGTAAAGAAGGGACAGATATTGGCAAAGATTTCGGATCCCTATGGCCAGGTAAAGGTACCTGTCAAAAGTATGGCCAACGGATACGTAATCGGGTTGAACAATCAGCCGGTCATCAATGCCGGAGATGCCTTGGTTCATATAGGCAGGCCTTGAATTTAGGCGTATTTAGCCGTTTTCTCGGCCATAGTTACGTCGTCATCTTTTCGTATCTGCATCCGGTAGTAGACCAACACTTCTTCGGCCCCCGCTTCCAGAACGGCTTCTTGGGCTTTTCTTGCGATTTCCATCAACAAATCCTGAGGGCCTTCCATGACGGTTTCGAAGGGAGTGACGGTGTGATTTACACCAGACTGGCGGATTACAGCAATGGCCCTGTCCACGAGTGAATAACTGTCTGCCGTTTTGCTTTTTGGTACGATTTGTATACCAAGGTTGATTGTGTTCATTGTTATCTATTGGTTGTATTGGTTCATGGTTTGTTGAATACCTATCGTGCAGAAGGACTCTGTCATGCTGATGGCGCGATCCATGATAAGGGGAAGTTCGGCCAGTTCGGGTTCACTTAGTCGACCCAGTACATATTCCACTTGCTTTCCCTTTGGGAAGTCGTCTCCGATCCCAAACCGAAGCCTAGCGTACACCTGGGTGCCGAGGGTCTCCTCAATATTTTTAAGGCCATTGTGACCGGCGGCAGATCCTTTGGGGCGCATGCGAAGGCTGCCAAAAGGCAGGGCAAAGTCGTCCACAATAACCAATAGGTTTAGTGGTTCAATTTTGAGTTCTTTCAGCCAGTAATTGATAGCTTTACCACTTAGGTTCATGTAGGTGGTAGGCTTGATCAGATGAATCTGCCGGCCTTTATGTTTGTAATAGCTGGTAAAGGCGAGGCGGTCAGACTCCCAAGGCAGTCCTTTCACATCGGCCAAGCGATCGAGTGTGAGGAAACCTACGTTATGACGGGTAAGCTCGTACTGAGGGCCAATATTTCCGAGGCCGGCTATCAGGTATTTCATGTTTTCCGTTGCTTGGTTAACAAAAAATCCTGTCCCTACGGATGGGGACAGGATTGTCATGATTTGGTTGAATCCGGTAATTAGGATTCATCACCGCCTTTTTTGCCTCGCAATGCCCGTGGTATTCCGATGGTCACGATGGTCACATTGGGACTGGTTAAGATGTCAAAATTCTCAGCCTTAACGTCGGCCACTTTGGCTGATTTTCCCAGGTCAAGTTTGGAGATATCTACCGGGATGTTGTCCGGAAGGTCTTTGGCAAAACCTTTTACTGTCAATGTTCTGGTTTTCATTTCCAGTTTACCACCTTTCATGATACCTGGGGACGAACCGGTAATCTTCACGGGGATTTCCATCTTAATGGGCTTATCTTCACTGTAAGCCAGGAAATCTGCGTGCAGGATCATTTCACTCACGGGATGGTACTGTGCTTCTTTTAGGACAGCTTTGATCTCTTTTCCCTCGATGTTGAGGTTGACCATGTGGACTTCAGGAGTGTAGATAAGGTCTCTAAACAAGATGATCGGAGAATAGAAGTGGATTTGTTCGCTTAAGCCGGGGCCGTAAACCACACAAGGTACATTTCCTTCTTCCCTAATTTGGGTAAGTTCTCTGCTGTCGAGATTTGCTCTTTTAAACCCTATAATCTCAATTGATTTCATAAATAAATATAGTTATTAGAATGTAAAATTTAATCCTGGGGACGCTTGTTTTCTAGCGGATTCCTGCCCGAACATTCGGAAAACAATCGCTAATCAAACACGGTCGTCGCACCGTGTCAGTGTTTCCTTCCTCTAGATCTTTCAAGATATAAAGAGCGCACTGATAGAACTATTGCCGGAAACCGCATGAATGGCCTTGGCAAACAAGTCGGCTACTGTCAGTACCTTGATTTTGGACGAAACCTGGGTAGATGGTATTGTGTCCGTGATCACCAGTTCCGAAAGTACCGAGTTTTCTATGTTTTCGTGGGCTTTGCCCGAAAGTACGCCGTGGGTTGAGATAGCTCTTACCGAAGTGGCCCCTTTGTCCAAGACAATTTGGGCGGCTTTGCATATCGTACCTGCCGTATCTACCAAGTCATCGACCAGTACTACATCCATACCCTCCACATCCCCAATAACCTGCATCGATGCCACCTCATTGGCTCGTTTTCTGTGCTTATCACAGACCACCATTTCCGAATGAAAGTATTTGGCGTAGGACCTGGCTCTACCCACCCCGCCAACGTCGGGAGAAGCGAAAATCAGGTTGCCCAAATCCAGGCTTCGCAAATAGGGCACAAAGATAGCTGAACCATTTAGATGATCCAAAGGAATATCGAAAAATCCTTGGATCTGCCCTGCGTGAAGATCACAGGTCATGATTCGGTCGGCACCGGCTGAGGTGAGGATATTGGCGATCAGCTTGGCTGCAATAGAAACCCTTGGACGATCCTTTCGATCCTGCCGGGCATATCCGAAGTAGGGGATGACCGCGCAGACTTTGTAGGCACTCGCCCTTTTGGCGGCATCGATCATCAGGCAAAGTTCGATGAGATTGTCGGCGGAAGGGTTTGTGGATTGGATCAGGAACACATTGCAGCCACGTACCGATTCATCAAAACTTGGAGATAGCTCCCCATCGCTGAACTTGCTTATCGTTAGTTTCCCCAATTCCTGTCCATAGGCTTTGGCGATCTTTTCTGCTAAAAGCTGGGAATTTGTGCCGGCGAATATTTTTACCTCAGGCATGATGTATTGGTTGAATGTTGGTGGATTCGTTCTAGGAGACGGTAGGGCAAAGGTAACAAAAAAACCTTGCTTTGGGAAGCAAGGCAATGTGCGCACGAGAAGATTCGAACTTCCACACCCGAAGGCACCACCCCCTCAAAGTGGCGTGTCTACCAGTTTCACCACGTGCGCGGCTGGTTGAATGAGTTGGCAAAAGTAGAAAGTAAAATGCGCTCCTGCAAGTGCATGAAACCAAATTTCTAAAATTCCATTTCCATTTTGATGTCACATCGGGCATACTTGCCTGCTTCTATGGGTGTTTCCCGAAATCCTATCTTGAGGTACAATCCAATGGCTGGAGCAAGTTTCGTATTGCTGTAGAGTACGATTTTTTGTGCACCCTGGGACTTCGTCCATGTGATGGCGGATTCAGCGAGCAACCTGCCGATTTTTTTTCCCTGAGCTTCTGGAAGAACGCCCATTTTGATGAGTTCGTATGCGCCGTCTTCTATCGGCTTTACAGCTACGGTTCCAACTATTTTGCCCTGCCATGCTGCAAACCATACCTGACCGCCTTTTTCTACAATGTTTTCGTACGGGTTTTTCAGCTGTTCCCAATCAAACGGTTCCATGCAGAAATGGGCTTCGATCCATTGTTGGTTGATCGCCAAAAAATGCGGGGCGAGTTCCTTACTAAAGGTGTATAGTATCGGCTGTTCCATGGATTCAAAGTTAAACGGCCTGTAGGATTGTCTTACAAGGTTGGCGATGTTATTATGATGTGGGCCACTGATTTTTGCCGCTTCTCAGAAGCCTAGGCTGTAGGGATTACCTGGTTTGTCACGGGACTCATGTTGGAGCAGTTTAAGTTTTCGCCAGAGTCCTCCAGCATAGCCCCTGAGTTCGCCCGATTGGGCGATTATCCGATGGCAGGGGATCACAATCAACAGCGGGTTACTGCGATTTGCCATGCCTACAGCACGCACCGATTTGGGTTTGCCGAGTGCTTTGGCAATTTCCTGATACGTAGCGGTCGAACCGAAGGGGATTTTGTTGATTTCCATCCATACGGCTTTTTGAAAATCCGTGCCACCAATACCCACCTGAATGTCGAATATGCGCAGATCTCCCCGAAAATAGGCATCTAGTTGGTCCTTGACCTCCAAGAGAAACGATGAGCTGCTGTCATTGGACTCATGGTCTTCGGTAAATAAGCAGGCCAGTAGATAATCATCCTCTGAGACAAGGCGGATATTGCCCAAAGGGGAAGAGATAACCATGGATTTTTTCATACGCTTAGGGAACTGTTTGAACGCCTGTACATGGAGGAATCAGCTGGATGTCAATGCCCTTGGGTATAGGTGTTTCGCATGTATAGATGAAAAGTACATGTGAAACTTGCCCGAAAGGTACTCCTTTTTTTCCAGTAGACCTTATACCTGTAGGTTTCATGGCTGGTTTTATTTTGATTTTTTGTCCGAGCTATCTACCTAACTAGCATTAAATATCCCCGGGTTTTTGCTTTTCACTTGCTTTTACCTCTATCTTTGAAAAGGCAATAAAACAGCATATTTTCTTCTATTCATGTACTATTACCAAGTATTTGGCCTTAAATGTGCCTCAGATGTTGAGTTACCCGCGTTTATGAGTTGTACCCCCGGCGACACCGATTTTTTGGTTCGACGTGTACATGAAGTTCCCGACTTTGAAGCTCCACCTAAATTCATAAAGCCTCTTTCTTCATTCAATGAGCGGGAATTCAGGTACCACATTGAGGATGTGGCCACTTATTTCGTTCGAGAGGGGTCTACGATCTTTATAAGCCCTCAATGCGAAGATTGGAGCAGCATACTGTTGTTCTTTTATTCCAACGCAATCGCAGCTATGCTATACCAGCGTGGCCTTATACCTTTTCACGTCTCCGGTGTGGTGGATGGAGACGGTGTTTGGTTGCTTTCGGCACCCTCCCGTACCGGAAAATCCACCACTGCCTTAAAATTGCAGGAGCGTGGATACCATGTGTTTACCGATGATACGGCACTACTATTCGTCGAAAATGGTGCGTGCATGGCGGTGCCTTCCTATCCCATGATAAGGGCTTGGCGGGGTACGCTGGAAAGCCAACAATCGTACTCAAAGGAATCTGCGTTTCAGATTCGGGCTGAAGTGGAAAAGTTCGGGATTCACTTTCATGAGCATTTTCAGGATGCACCTCAAAAAGTAAAAGGAATTATATACCTCAAAGAGGAAGGGGATGAGATCGGAATTAAACCCCTAAAGCCCAGTGAAGGCATGCAACACTTGGGAAACAATATTTACCGTAGGCAACTGGTCATTGGCATGAATCTTCAACTTGAGCAGTTTAAGCTTCTTAGCGCGGTAGCGAAGACGGTACCTTTTTGGATGGCTTCCCGGCCCAAATCCAAGCAGACATTTTCGGAGTTTTCGGAAGCGATAGACCACCAGATCTTTTCAAATCATGGAAAGTAAGTTTGTCTGGTTGGCATCCTATCCCAAGTCAGGCAATACCTGGTTCCGATCGTTCCTGACGGCTTTGGAAAAGGGAGAGGTTAATATCAATGAGCTGTCTACTGGGGGGATCTTTTCCTCCAAACAGCTTTGGGAGGAGATATTGGATACCGAGTTCGATGACCTAGGGGTTCGCGAATACCAGCGATTGCGAAAATTGGCAGTACTCCACATGGCGAAGGAAAGGAAAAGCAACGTATTTTTGAAGATACACGATGCCTACAGTTACGGCACGTGGGACGGTATACCACTTGTACCCGAAGTTCCCGGCGGGCAGGCTCTTTACCTTGTGCGCAATCCGCTTGACGTAGTGCTTTCACTTGCTAACCATAACCACCAAAGTATAGACAAAACCATCGATAACTTTATCTGTAAAGAAGAGGCTGGTTTTGTGAAGACCAATAAAGCCGGCAGCCAGAGTCATCAGCTACTGGGGACTTGGTCCTTGCACGCCCAGAGCTGGATCTACCAAGACCGAATTCCAGTGACAGTCGTTCGTTACGAAGACATGAAGAGTAGGCCTACTGAGACTTTTGCGGAAGCACTTCGGTCGGTAGGATTGAACTATTCGGTCGGACAAGTTCAGAAGGCACTATCAATGGTTGAATTTGAAAAGCTCAGAGAACAGGAAGAACGTGCTGGATTTAGAGAAAAGCCCTATGCAAGTATGCGGTTCTTCAATCAGGGCAAATCAGGCCGTTGGAAGGAGGAACTGTCGGTGGGGCAGGTTCGAAAAATCATGCGGAGTAATGAGCGTATGATGAAGTACTTTGGCTATTGGAGTGAAGCCAGCATATTTCTCACTTCGAATAAGGGAAAGCAGGATTCTGTAGAGAATGAACCCACAACCAATCAACCAATATAAAAACATGGAAAATAAGGTATACAAAGTGAATGAAGAGCGGGTATTATTTACCCAACTGGACGATGAAGGTGTTCTCTTCGATATAGAAAACAACCAATACCTCAACTTGAACCCTACGTTTTGTAGTATTTTCAACTATCTGCAGGAGGGCATGGATTTATCCGGCGTAAAGGAGAAACTGATGCAGGAGTATGAGGTAGATGAACAGACATGCGAAAGTCAACTTACCAAGACCGTAGCCATGCTCCTAGAGAAGGGATATATCCATGAGGGGGATACTGAACAAGGTTAGGAGTTTTTTCAGGCTGAATGCAAGACGTAGGTCACTGTTTTTTCAGGTAGTGTTTTTGTCGTTATACCGAGGCGTCCTGGTTTTCTTCAACAGTCCTCTTGCCTCTTCTGAACGGATGTATCAGCAAGACGCTGTTGGGTTGAATGGACCGATCAGTGAGGATCAAATGGCCCTGATTGCTGATATCGCGGCAGCGGTACGTCTCGGGGTAAAATACATACCTTGGCTTAATGTGTGCAGGCATCAGGCTTGGCAGGCTATCAAGCTGTTGCGTAGGTATAAAATCCCCTACTCCTATCACGTTGGGTTAAAAAAAATACCAACCAACGGTAAACGGGAAGCCCACGCCTGGGTGATAGCTGGAGGGTATTTTATCAGTGGCCGTTGCCGATTGGACGAATACCTTGAGATCAAATTTTAATCGACGTCTGCAGGATGAATGTGTATGTAGGATGTTTTTCCCCCAATCAATATGCCGTAACTGATCGTTACCGGGAGATTTCAAAGGGAGAATATCGGGAATTTAAGGAGTTCGGTCAGGATCTACAGGGTGGTGGTTTTGGGTTGCTGGTTCATGACCAAGCGGATGGAAAAATACCATTTAAGCTAATATCCACACTGTACCGAGGGGGTCTTTTTATTTTGACGGAATCAAGGTTAGATAACCGGGATTTTTTGATCAAGAAGCTAGGGGAAAGAGAGTTATGGGAACCTGGGGTGGAAAATGCGGTGATCGTCTACCATGCGTTTCGGAAGTGGGGTGCATCATTCGTCGACCATTTGGACGGGGATTGGTCGGTGATGATTTTCAATACCGAGAAGAAGGAGCTGGTGATAGCCGTGGACCATCTAGCCACAAGGTCTGTTTTCTTTTCTAAACAATCCGATGGTTTCTTGTTTTCAAATTCAAAAAAGGTGCTCCTGGATGCCATTGGAGATAAGGTGCCCCTGAATCGGCAATTCATTCTTAGACGGCTTCTTATCAGTCGTATTTCCAGCCCCGAAACCTGTCATCAAGGGATCTTTCCGGTTCCCCCGGGGCATGTGCTACGGGTTTCTGAGAGTGGAACGGTGGACAAAAGGAGGTATTGGTTCTTCGATAGGGTAAAGCCAGTCGAATTCCAAAAGGAGGAGGATTATTTAGAAGCCTTTTTGGAGGTCTACAGGCAGGCCGTTAGAGAGCGCATTATTCCCGGTGTGACCTTGGGATCTCATTTGAGTGGCGGTCTTGACTCCGGATCCGTCTCTGCACTGGCTGCCGAGCATCTTCGAGTGAGAGGTAGGTCTCTCCTTTCGTTTACCGGAACGACAAGTGCAGTGCCCAAAGAGAGTATGTATAAATTTGAAGACGAAGCGTATTACGCCGGGTTGACTGCGCAGCATGCAGGCAATATTGAGCAGCATGTATGTACCGGCACCAGTTATCCTCTTTTGGAGAGCATTGGCTACAGTGTGGACACTTTTCAGGAACTTTCTCATGGTATCGGAAATCTACATTGGATTTACGAAATCAGTGATCGTGCCAAACAGGCGGGCGTGAACTTGATGCTTGTGGGCCAACAGGGAAATGCCACGGTTTCTTGGCAGGGTGAAAAGGCCGCTACATGGAAATCATCCCTGAAGGAAGTGGCAAAAGAGGTCTATTGGGATAAAATTCAGGGTGGTAAGAGCTTGGTAGATTTTCGGAAAATCCCGCGCTGCTACGTGAATAACCCTAACGACACGGTGATCAACCGCGAGTTTTTGTCTTCCTTTTCGTTTAGAGACCTACTTAGAGAGGAGTCTGACGAGTTGGATAATAGTCTCCCGCCGGGGGTGGGTAGAACACGATATGATTTAATGGGCCTTCGGAACAACCAAATCAGTGTTTTTTGGCAGACGTTATCTCAGAAAAAGGGATTGATCCATTGGGATCCGACCAATGATGCCGGCTTGATGGAGTTTTGTCTGGGCATACCTGAAGAGTTTTATCGTCGGGGCATGCGGAGGCATCTTATTCGTCAGTCAATGAAAAACCTCCTTCCGGACGAAGTGGCGTTTAATTCTAAAAAGGGTCTTCAAAGTGCCGATTGGCAGGAGCGGTTCCAGAAGGAACAAGTGGCATTTCGGGAGCTTTTGTCAGCTTTGGGTCCTTCACACCCGGTTCGGAATTATATTGACATTCCATCACTCATCCGAAAAATGGATCGTTTCCTTGAAACCCCCGGCATGCTCTCTGGAGAAATTTCAAGGGCTTTCGGACTTATTTTTTTGACTGAGAAATGGGAGTGAATTGGTGGATGTTTGCGTCGGAATCGATACTTTTAGGAACTATTTTTGGCATTTAAAGAAAACAGCGATATGAAAAGAAAGCGTGAGTGGGTTGATCCGACAATACGGATTATCGATGTGTCTAATGGGTCGGGTTCTGATGTGGACGGAGAGGGAGATGAAGTGGACAGCTAGTAGGGACTAACTCGAACCATTCTGCTATTAGGCACCTCATAGCCCCATTGGGTTCAAGGTGATTACTACCTGTAGGCTTTGCGGGTAATCAAGCGTTTATTGACACTAGACTGAAAAATCATGAGGGTATTTGCCCACTATGTTTTGATCAATCCGGCATTTTGGTTGGTTGCGTATCTCCTTATCGTAGCGGTATTTAACTGGAGGCGACGCAAGTGGCTGAGTTTGCTAGCGGTTATCCTGCTTCCTCTTTTTTATGGCGCCCTTCCCAAGTGGATAATCAGTAATTGGGAAAGGGAGTTTACACCGGTAAAAGCGTTACATGAATCGGAAGTTGGGCTGCCTATCTTGGTTTTGGGTGCAGGCTCGACACCGGACGAGCGGGTCTCTCCGGTTCAGCAATTGCATATCGCGGCTCGTATGAGGTTGTTGGAAGGGATACGTCTGTGGATGCAAAGTCCGAACTCGCAGCTGATCGTATCGGGTGCCGGACGCCCCGGCTTTGTGTCGCAGGCGGAGGTATATGCACAAGCGGCATCCGAGTTGGGTGTTCCGCTCCACAAAGTCGATACGGTATCTTCACCTCGGACCACGTTTGAAGAAGCTGTAAGGTACCGTGAGAAGTTTCCAGACCGTCGGAAGCTGGTTTTGGTTACTTCCTCTTTGCATATGAGGAGGGCGGTAAAAATATTCGAAAGCCAAGGAATTGAGGTGGTGCCTTCCCCTTATCATTTTATAAGCTTAGCCCATCCTGACGGTCCAAAACACCCATTCGTTATTCCTTCGATCGAAGGACTCAATCTATGGACGATGGTGTTTCATGAATGGATGGGTATGCTGACCCTAGGTTGGTAACAACATGGTTTTTAGATTCCGAATGTTGATTTGTCTTTGGACGCCTAGCCTCCAGGTCGAGTTGTTTAGTTGAAAGAGAGTATTTTATGACTTATTTATACACGGCATTTGGATTAGTGATCGAGTCCGATATTTTCCTTATGGGGATGCTCATCTACGATGGGGCAAAGCCCGTGGACACTGTTTCTATTCGGTTGGTTTCCCCAACTGATGGGTTTACATTGAAATCTGAAAAAAAGGGAGATTTTCTAGATGCCGAAATAGGTGAAGGGGAAGTGCTTTATAAGGTTGAAGGTACGGCCCATTACTTAATACGGGAGGGGAGGGAAATACTTGTTCGTCCTTTTACTGGTGATCAACGCTTGTTGGGAGGATATATCTATGGGCGTTGCATGACGGTTATTTTGTTCCAGCGTAATTTATTTCCGTTTCATTCATCCGCCGTGGTGGATAGCAGGGATAAGCTTTGGATGATCGTCGGACGGTCCCATGCAGGGAAGTCATCCACTGCGTTGATGCTTTCAGAACGTGGTTTAAAGTTTTTTTCGGATGACATGGTACTCCTTCGGCCGGAGGACGGTATGGTCATGGCATCTCCGACCTATCCGGTGGCGGGCATCCGTCGACGTACCATGGAGTACCAGCATACATTTACGGAAAGCGACGGGATGCCCGCTATTACCGAAGAGGGCAGAACCAATGTTTTTTTTCACAATCGGTTTGTGAATCAATCGAAACAGTTGGCGGGCGTTTTGCATATCAGGAAATTTGGAGAAGAAATACGCTTTGAAAAGATTTCGTCGGTTCAAGGAATGGCGGTTCTTAAGGCTAACATCAACATGCATAATTGGCTTCTATACCTAGACAAGGAAAGGGAATTGTTCAGATTACTTTCCATTGTTTGTAGGCAAGTGCCTTTTTGGTCGGTCGTCCGTCCCGTATCTACGGCTACCTATGAATCGCTGGCCGGAAGAATTCATAAGGAGATTATCCGGTAGGAGCAAAGTCATAACCGATTAAAGGCAAAGGTGCCGCCCTG
This sequence comes from Lunatimonas lonarensis, assembly GCF_000390185.1. Classification (GTDB taxonomy): domain Bacteria; phylum Bacteroidota; class Bacteroidia; order Cytophagales; family Cyclobacteriaceae; genus Lunatimonas; species Lunatimonas lonarensis. The sequence goes on from NZ_AQHR01000021.1 coordinate 68,120, forward strand.
TAGATGCTTACAACGCCGATTTTACTCGTATAGAAAATGGTGTTATTGAATTATTAGTTATTGCTAAATCAATGAATGTTTGAAACAAATGGATTTAGGGGTAGGGGGTAAAAAAAAATATCTTTTTTTTAACTCTAAAAAATTCTTAATTTCAACATGTTTGAGTTACTTTGTGATTGTAACAGCCAAATAACCAAAACGTATCTGATTAAATGTTTGCGCCGTCGCGTCGCATGTGTTGTTGAGAGACATCGGGTGTTTTCGGTTGTAATGTACAGAGCGGATTGGTATTCGAAATAGCAATTATTAGGAAAACGGTCAGTACTTAAATTTATTTTTATGGTTCAGGTAGCAGCGAAAGTTTTGAGGTCAGTCAACATTGTCCCCCGTTTTGCCATTGTGTTTATCGACGCCTTTGTGCTATTGATGGCGGCAATGGCGGCGTTTTTCGTGCGGTCCAACTTCGAAAGTAACCAGTTGTTGGATATGCAGTTTCTGAGAGGATCCCTGTTTTATTGTTTTGTGGGCGTTGCTGTAATGTATTTCACAAAGATATATAACGTAATCGTTCGTTTTTCGGGGATTAGAGACGGTATCCGGTTGTTCCAGACGCTGGCCATACAGTTTTTGTTGATAGCCATTGCCAACGTAGCGATTGATCACTATACTGGCCTTGGGTATATGGTTCCGGTATCTGTATTGGTTATCGCGACCATGATTTCCTTCATCACACTCTTCTCGTATAAACTGGCCGTAAAGGATTTTTTGTATCGGCTTAAGGATAGTCAGCAAGAAAAGCCGGTTCGCAGGGTGTTGATTTTTGGGGCAGGGGATGCAGGTGTGCTTACCCACGAGGCCATTCGAAAGGACAACCTGTATAAATACATCAACTGCGGCTTTTTGGATGACGATCCCCGGAAGAAAGGAAAATATGTACAGAGCATCAAGATCCTTGGCGGCATGGAGGTGTTGGATGAGGTGATCGAAAAATATCAGCCTGATGAATTGATTGTGGCTGCGCTTGATATCGGGTACGATCGGAAAAAGGAAATCATGGAGGAAGCCCTGGACAAGGGTCTCAAGGTATACACTATTCCTCCGGTAAATCAATGGGTCAGTGGGGAACTGGAAACCAACTCCATCCGAAAGATCAATATCGAGGATCTTTTGGGCAGAAAGAGTATTAAGCTGAAAAATGAATTGGTCAGTGAGGAACTACGAGGAAAAGTAGTACTTGTGAGTGGAGCAGCCGGCTCAATAGGGAAAGAGTTGACCAAGCAGATTTCTAGGGCAGAGCCCAAGAAGTTGTTGATTCTCGATATGGCTGAATCCGCTCTGTATGACGTTGAAAATATGTTGAAGCGTTGCGCTCCAGAGGTGGATGTAGAGGTGCTTTTGGCCGATGTCAGGCGACGTCCTATGGTGGAAGAGATTTTTGATCAGTTTAGGCCTGAATACGTTTTTCACGCGGCAGCATACAAGCATGTACCCATGATGGAAAAGTATCCTAAGGAAGCTTTTATGGCAAATGTTTGGGGCACCAAAAACATGGCCGATGCTGCGCTGAAATACAAGACAAGGAAGTTTGTGATGGTCTCAACGGATAAGGCGGTGAACCCCACCAATGTAATGGGGGCTTCGAAGCGTATGGCTGAGATGTATATCCAGTCACTTAACCAACGCCTGTGCCTTGAACAGCCTGGAGAGCACCCCCTGTACATTACCACGCGGTTTGGAAATGTGCTGGGATCTAATGGTTCGGTAATACCACTCTTTACCCAACAGATCGAAGAAGGAGGGCCTGTTACGGTTACCGATCCGGAAATGACGCGCTACTTCATGACCATTCCGGAAGCATGCGAACTGGTGTTGGAAGCAGGTGTGATGGGCGATGGCGGAGAAATCTACGTTTTTGACATGGGCAAGCCGGTAAAGATTGTTGATTTAGCCAAGAAGTTGATCCACCTTAGTGGTAAGAAGCTTGGGGTAGACATAGATATCAAATACGTTGGGTTAAGAGAAGGTGAAAAGATGTATGAGGAGCTGCTCAACAACGGAGAATCCACCCACAATTTTAAAAAGCATGAAAAGATTTTTATTGCCAATGTGCTGCCCGGCAACTTTGATGAAATAGACACTTGTATTTCTCGGTGCAAAGAGTTGACAGAAGCGAATACTGATTGGAACCTTGTGCAGGAAATGAAACGAATGGTGCCTGAATACATCAGCGCCAGCTCTCGATTTGAAGCACTTGATAAAAAGTTTGTAGATGAAAAGTAGGCCATTGCCGCTCTTACTGCATTGAATTAAGTACTTTTCGTTCCATAGATTTTTGCTTTAATGGTATCCCTTTTGCCAGTAAGTCGATTCCAATCTTTTTGACGAAGGTAGTTTTGCCTGGATCGAGCAGCCCTTCAGGAAATTGTGATTTTACGATCAAATCCGTATTTTGTCGTCTTATTACTATATCCAAGTTCCTGTTATGCCTCATATTTTCAACCGTTTGAGCAGATTGTGTATTCTTGTTTTTTCTCTTCTCAATTGGCAATGTGTCGAAAAAGGCAAAATCATTCACTATGTAGGCTCTGGCTCTTCCGATTTGGTGGTTTGGTTAGCCGGAGAGGACTTTCAGATGGTCTCCCATGAGAATCCCATCACCGCTGCCGAAAGAGCAATCACTGGTGCAGTGCTTTTCGTGTTGGCGTCTGCCTATCCAGAAAGCCCAACTGTCGTCACTCCTGAGTTTTACGACCTAGTTCGTGAGAAAAAACTAAAACTGTACGTAGAGTATCCGGATTTTGTACCAGGGATCAAGTTGGAGGCTAAGCCTATGCAGACACGCCTTGAAAGGGGTGTTATCTCCTCGTCCTTTTTTCGACCGGCGTTGGATTCCCTTCGGATACTGGGGTTGAACGATTGCCACTTGATACCTTCTGACGCTAGTGACCCATTGATTGTTTTGGCCAAAGTCGCAGGTTTTGATCGAGCCTCCTATGGGCTTGGGGGCGTGCCAAATTATCCGTTATTGGCAAAGACAGAGTTTGGGTTTGTTTCGTTTACCAAATTATCCGATTTTGGGAAGGGGCGTTTTGGCCCCGAGGATCATATGAGGGCCTTGTTTTCCGGTTTGATGAAGGAGTTGACCGGTAGGGACAGCTATCGATTTGTTACTTGGCCACGGTTTTTACAGCCTACCTTGAAAGAGACCGATGAAGTCTCCCTCGAAGCCAAACGTAAGAGTGTTAAGGAAGGGGTTGAGTGGTTTTACAGAGGAAGGTTTTTTATTCATTCAGATTGGAGGGAAAGGTGGCTTGATTATCAAAGCGACGGGTTGAATCCGGTGGGCCCTCCTGTGCCGCAATCAGCCCCCGTTGGTGATGGTACCCTTGGTCTACTGGAGGGGCACTCCTCTAATATATACTTCGACGGATCCCAGCAATATAGGTATTGGATACGGGCAGATGTGCAAGGAGAAGCAGCTTTTGCTCTGGCGTCGGCTGCCAGTTTGGATGAATCAGACCGATACAAGGTTCATGCGGTAAATTTAGTTGACTACCTGTTTCGGGAGAATCTGAGATCAGGGCCGAGAAGTCACCCCGATTCAGCCGCCTATGGGCTAATCGGCTGGTCTCATACACACCCTCATGTGTATTACGGAGATGACAATGCGCGGGCCATTCTAGGAATTTTGGGAGCTTCGGCTTATTTGAGTTTATCGAAATGGGATAAGGAGATGGTAGAGGCGATTTTGGCGAATTTCCGGACCACGGGCCGTTCTGGGTTTCGTTCAAACCGATTGGAAAACAAGGATCTACACCGAAACGGCTGGAGATATTACTGGGAGCGTGACCTTGTAAACCCCGCACCACATTTTGAATCATGGATGTGGGCCTTGTACCTCTGGCTTTACGATAAAACGGGGTTCAAGCCGCTGCTCGAAACGTCCAAAATTGCGATAAGGACCACGATGGAGGGATACCCGGATGAATGGCGTTGGACGAATGGTATACAGCAAGAAAGGGCCCGCATGATCTTGCCTCTTGCTTGGCTGGTGCGTGTGGAGGATACCCCGGAGCACCGTGAATGGCTTGACCAGATTGTGGGTAAGTTGCTAGAGAATCAGGTGGCATCCGGTGCCATCAGGGAGGAACTGGGAGGAGAAGGAAAGGGAAGGTATGGTCGAACCAAATCAAACGAAGAGTATGGTCTTCACGAGGCACCTTTGATTTTCGAAAATGGTGACCCTGTTGCCGATATGCTTTATACGAGCAACTTTGCGTTTTTCAGCCTTAATGAAGCCGCCCACGCCACTGGGAATCCGCGGTATTTTGAGGCAGTGGGCAAACTTTCCGATTTTCTCACCCGTATTCAGGTGAAGAGTGATCGTTTTCCAGATCTTGACGGCGCGTGGTTTCGTGCGTTTGATTATCAGCGTTGGGACTTTTGGGCGTCCAATGCCGATGTGGGCTGGGGTGCGTGGGGTACCCTGACGGGTTGGACGCAAAGTTGGATTGTTGCAACCCAAGTTATGGTAGTGCAGAACCAAAGCTATTGGGAACTGACGTCGGAGTCTGGCGTTGCAGCTCCCTTCGATGACGTTTCGCAAACGATGTTCACGAAATAATTAAATATAGATGAATAGAAGAAATTTTATCGGAAACCTTGCCCTTGGGGGGGGTATGTTGGGGTCTTCGTCCCTAGTTGCATTTGGCTCATCATCCTATTTGGTGCCACAGGTAGCCAAAAAGGTTCAGGTGGGTTCGGAAGCTCTGACGGCTGATTTGGTTATCGCCGGAGGGGGCTTGGGGGGATGTGCAGCCGCTTTTGCAGCATTAAGAAACGGACTGACGGTAATTTTGACGGAGGAAACCGATTGGGTAGGGGGGCAGATCACCCAACAGGGTGTGCCGCCAGACGAACACCAATGGATCGAAACACACGGTGCGCCTCAGCTTTATCGCGACTTTAGAAAACAGGTTCGGGAATATTATCGAAGGCTGTATCCGCTGACCAAGTTTGCCGGTATGAAAGAGTTTTTGAATCCGGGAGATGGATCGGTGTCCAGGCTTTGTCATGAACCTAGGGTAGCATTGGCCGTGCTTCAGGATATGATGGCTCCCTACCTTAGCAGCAGGCAGCTCGTTTTGATGCTGGAACATAAGGCTACTGGGGCCCATATGAACGGAAAAAAGGTAAAAGCCCTTCAGGTCAGGAATTTGCGATCCGGCAAGGTATATTCGCTGGAAGCGCCCTATTTTGTAGATGCGACCGAACTGGGTGATTTATTGCCCATGACCAATACTGTGTACGTGACGGGATCTGAGTCCAAATCGCAGACAAGGGAATTGCACGCCGCTGATAAGGCAGATCCTACCAATAACCAGGCATTTACCGTTTGCTTTGCCATGGATTACGTTCCGGGTGAAAACCATGTAATTCAAAAACCCAGAGAATATGATTTTTGGAAGAACCACACCCCACCCTTAAATCCACCCTGGTCCGGAAAAATTCTTGATCTGAGTTATTCCAATCCAAGGGATTTAAGCCCGAAGGCCTTGGGCTTTCACCCCGAGGGCTTGCCCACTGGCGATAGTCTGAACCTTTGGCTCTACAGAAGGATCATCAATAAGACAAATTTCGTGGAAGGGCACTATCCGGGGGATATTACCATAGTCAACTGGCCCCAAAACGACTATATGCTTGGCAACATCGTGGATGTGGATGAGGCTACTTTTGATCACCATGTAGAAAAAGGCAAACAGCTTAGCCTTTCGCTCCTATATTGGCTACAGACCGAAGCACCAAGGCCCGACGGGGGATTGGGTTGGCAGGGGCTGCGATTACGAGGTGATGTGATGGGGACTGAAGATGGGTTGGCCAAATATCCCTATGTTCGCGAGGCCCGCCGGATCAACGCGCTGTTCACCGTGCTGGAGGAGCATGTTGGCGCAGAAAACAGAAAGATGGTGATGAAGGGAGAGGGACCTGTTAAGGCACCGGATTTCTTCGATAGTGTTGGAGTAGGCTATTATCACATTGACCTGCACCCTAGTAGCGGAGGAGATAATTACATCGATTTTGGATCCCTGCCTTTTCAGATTCCCTTGGGTGCACTGATTCCCCAGGAAACCGAAAACCTCCTGCCCGCAAATAAAAATATAGGTACCACACATATCACCAATGGCTGTTACCGACTGCATCCGGTGGAGTGGAGTATAGGTGAGGCAGTGGGCATGTTGGGAGCGTTTTGTTTGGCAACAGGTGAACGGCCGCTAGCTGTGCGGGAAAACCGATCCAAGCTTGCCGATTTTCAGCAGTTTATCAGAACTCAGGGCATTGAAACCCATTGGCCGGGATAGCGGCATCGCCAGTAAAGCTATAGCCCTTTGGAGTTTCGATACGCCAAAGGGCTTTTTTGTTTTTCTAGCGTAATGTCATGGTTTCTTTAGGGTCAGTACCGGCTAGGCACGTGCTTTCAGTATTTTGTACAGTAGTCCCTAGGTGAGGGGCATATTTCATCGAATGCTGTGGGAGGGGGGGATTTGGCATTCAATCTTTTTTTAAAAAAAAGTGGAGGTAAGTGTAGCAATCAACGTCCGATTTCCGTCTATGAGGTAGTCAATAACCCTTAATTTATCTATAGATGAAGCGATTTGTTTATGTTATCACCGGACTACTGGGAGGCCTCCTTTTGGGCTGCACGGATGGCAGCGAGCCGGAATCACCTCTGATGCCAAATATCCGTACCCTTCAGGCCTATGAGCGGCAAATGGTGGATGCTAGTTCCCTATTTGCCTTGGACCTGTTCAGAGAATTGCAGGAGGATGATCTTTCCAACCAATTTTTTAGCCCCTACAGCATTCATCAAGCACTAAGTATGGCGATGAATGGAAACCGGGATGAAATATTGAGGGAATACTTGGATGTGCTCCGTTTTGGCGATATGAGTCTGGCGAATGCCAATAGGGCGGCAAAGGAGCTTACCGAGTTTCTGCTACAGGTCGATCCAAAAGTGAGGATGTCCATTGCAAACGCCATCTGGTTCAGGGAGGGGTTACGTCTGAATACTTCTTTTAGGGATCAGCTAGCAACCTACTATGCGGCAGAGATCGCCTCTCTTAATATGGGAAGTCCGCAGGCCAAAGATATTATCAATCAGTGGATAGAAAACAAAACCAACGGGATAATAAAGGGCATGTTGGATTATGTTCCGGCGGATGCGGTTATGTACTTGGTAAACGCCATTTATTTTAAAGGAGACTGGAAGTATCAGTTTCCTGCCAGAAATACGACGAAAGCCTCCTTCCAACTGAATCAAACTAGCCAAGTAGAGGTGGACATGATGTCCTTGGATACAGGAGCAGAAATTCTCTTTTTTCAGGACGGTGATGTGACCTACCTGGAGATCCCTTACAGTACGGGGCAGTATTCGATGGGGGTGCTGGTTAGTGAGGATTTTTCGTTGGGAAATTTGGCATCCAACCTGACACTTGAACAACTAGAAAGTTTTAGGTCAAGTGCATTTCCGCGTGCTATCCAGCTCTCTTTTCCAAAATTCAAAATGCGGCAGAAACAAGAAGAGCTTGTAAATGCGCTGTCTGGAATGGGGCTGACGACGCCTTTCACCTCCCATCCAGACAATTTTTCTGAGCTATTTGAAGGTCTTTCCGGAAACCTACAGCTTAGTCGAGTGATCCATGATGCATTTATAGAAGTGGATGAAAAGGGGACGGAGGCCGCTGCTGCAACAATCGCTGAGGTAGTGCTGACCTCCCTTCCGACAGGCCCCGTAACTTATCGAGTAGATAAGCCCTTTATGTTTTTTATTCAGGAAGCGCACAGTGGTGCCATTCTATTTATGGGCAAAATCGCTGACCCTTCCAAAGACAGCTAACTGAGTTTAGTTTTTTGGGTGAATGGCCTGTTGTTTGTTGGGTTTACCTACAAACAATAGGCTTTTTTACGTAAAGCGATACTGCCATGATACACTGTACCCGATCAGCGATTGCACTTGTGGTCATTTGTTTGACGATAGTAGGGAATGTTTTTGCCCAGATGCAGCCAGATATTCCCCAACCTAGGGGGCCTGTTAATCTTCGTGAGACCTCCAATTTGGTGCTGTTCATTATTTTGCCTGCTTTGGTGCTTATCGGTTACTTTTTTTGGAGGAGGGCCATGAAAAGGCGTGAAAATAAGGGTGAGTAAAGTGGATTAGAATCGCTAGTACAGTGGAAACTAAGCAATGCTTTCCCAAATTGGAAAGAGCTGGTGGATGCCTCAAAGACAGAGTGAGCTGCTGGTACGGCGGCAAGCTTCTCCGAGCTTTGGACGGTGCGTTCAGCTTGGATTCCCGTTTCCCCGGTAATAAAGATTTCAGGACTATCGCCCTCACTGTCCCCCCCCCTCTCCGGATACTGATTTCGTTTTCCATATTTACTGCCAGCGTCCTTTTGGTTATTGAAAGCAAAAACCGACAAGATTCCCTATAGTTTTCCCCTCAGCATTTTCCACATTGCCTACAATCGTCCCGTACGACTATCCAGAAGCTGTTTCACAGCGATCTGTAGAACCTGTATTCCTTCCGGAAAATAGCCAAGATACATACCCGAAACCATCCACTCTATGAATGGTTGGATACTAAGTCTTTTCCTGGATGCCTGGAAGACTGGCAGTATAAAAAGGACTGCCCTTCTAGGAGAGCCTCCTTTTTTTGATAAAAATACCAAGTTAACCCATGTCCTCTTTTTTAAAAAAATCGCCAAAGGCAGTTGGGTACTGACCAGTTGAATAAAAAGTTTTTAGAACCCGCCCCATAATTTGGTAATCCTTTATCAGGGAGATATATTCACACAATTAACGTGGTTTGGATCTTGGTAGTCTACCTATAGTTCGAAACCGAAGTTTAGAGCCATCCTTATGCCGCCCCAGCGGTCTAGGTTGGTTTTTTGTGCTTATTATAACCCTTAGAAAATGAATAAAAAAGCAAATGAATCCAGAAGGCGCTTTGTCAAAGGCTCACTTTTGGCGTTGGGAGGGATTTCGATTGTTCCTCGACACGTGCTGGGTAGGGGCTACCTGGCACCCAGCGACCACCTTACGAAAGGCATCATAGGGGTTGGAGGAATGGGTAGAGGGCATTTTAATTATGCGGGGACCAAAGTAGTTGCCATCTGTGATGTGGATACCCGGCATATCCAACGGTCTTTGGAAACGTTGGGCACGGGTGTCAAAACTTTTGAGGATTACCGGGAACTTATTCGCCTACCGGAGGTCGACATCGTTCATATCGCAACTCCCCCTCATTGGCATGGTATCATGGCCATAGATGCGGCTCGACAAGGTAAGGATATATGGTGCGAGAAGCCAATGACCAGGACGATTGGAGAGGGAAAGCGGGTTGTGGAAGCGGTCACGACGCATGGAAATGTATTTAGGCTTAACACCTGGTTTCGGTTCGATGCCAATTTTTACGGCATGAATACCGAAGTAAAGAATATTAAGAAGCTGGTGGATTCCGGGATGCTTGGATGGCCGCTTAAGGTGACGGTGGGAAGGCTTACCGGATTTGATTGGAAGTTTTACTGGGTAGGACGAACCAATCTTCAACCGGAAACACCGCCGAAAGAGTTAAATTATGATAAGTGGCTGGGACCGGCTCCCTATAAGCCCTACCATGCTCACCGTACTCACGGAACGTTCCGAGGGTACTGGGATTACGATGGCGGAGGGCTGGGTGATATGGGCCAGCATTACCTGGATCCAATCCAATATTTTTTAGGAAAAGACGAAACGAGCCCTGTAAAGGTGGAGATTGATGCCCCTCAGCAGCACCCGGATGCAGTGGGTACTTGGCGCAAGATCACCTATACCTATGAAGATGGATGCCAGATTATTCTCGACGGCGAGGGAACGATCGAATCTCCTTATATTTCTGGCCCCAAGGGAAATTTGTACCGGGGTTTTGAGTGCGATATCCCTGACTTTAAGCGAAAGCTTGCCCAGTTTCCGGATCCGGCCCCACAGGTGACGGATTTTTTGGAGGCTGTAAAGACCCGCAAAAAATTTGCGCTGAACGAAGAAAACGGACATCGCTCCTGTACGATGGTCAATATGGGATTGATAGCGTTGCGTTTGGGACGAAATCTTCAGTTCAATCCGGTAAAGCAGGAGTTCATCAACGACCCTGCTGCCAACCGGCTGATTGATCAGCCCATGAGAGCACCTTACACTGTATAAGTTTTCACCATTCATGCCAGTCAAGAGTAAAACATGGATATTGGAAGTCCCAATGGGAAAAGAACCTACGCAGTAGGGTTAATTACGCGGGGCATGCCAGGTATCCAATGAAAAATACATACAACAGATGAATATAACGAAAAAAACCGTACTGCTTAGCTGCCTGTTTTTATTGAACAGTGTGGTATCAATGGCGCAGACAGGCAGACAGGACGCCAGGACACTAGATACCAAAATCGCCGATTTATTGAATCGATTCCCCTCCCAAAATGCGTCGGCCCATGAAGGTCTAATGGAGCAAATGGGGGGGCTGGGGCAGGAAGGGCTTTTACAAATGGCACTCATGCTGTCGCCCACAGCCAATAACGAAAATTTAGCCTATGCATTGGCGGGCTTTGCATCCTATGCGAGCCACCCATCGAAGCATGATTATGCCAGAATAGCTATCCAGGCTTATGGAAAGGCCTTGGATAGGCTGGATTATCCAGAGGGAAAAGATTTTCTTCTCACACAGTTGAAGTGGATGGGCAAGGAAGACGCGGCTCCCTTTGTCGAGCCATTGCTGCATGATCCCTATCATTCCGCCAAAGCCTCCCAGGTGCTGGAAAGCATAGGTTCAAGCTCCTCCGAACAGGCACTATTGTTGGCATTGCGCACATCGACCGATGAAGCCCAAAAAGTCAACTTTATCCAAGCACTTGGTGGAATTGGTAGTGGTTTGGCATTGGCGGATCTCAATCCCTATGCTGCTTCCACTAACCAAGATCTTAAAAAAGTGTCGCTTTACGCATTGGGGGAGATCGCTGACCCAAAGAGTGCAAAGGTTTTGGCCCGTGCGGCAAAATCAGCGGATTGGGGTTATGAACCCACAAATGCTACCGCCACTTACCTTCGGTATGTTTCCAGATTGGCAGACAAAGGGTACTCGAAAACAGCGTTAAAGCTGGCAAAGGGTCTTCATAAATCCGCAGCAAAAGCTGGCCAACCCCATACGCAGGGCGGAGCGCTCGCTTTATTGGCCATGCTGGAGCCTTCCAAAGCACCTAAGTTATTGGCCGCTGCTGTTCTATCGAACAACGCGCAGTACCGCGGTATTGCCTTAAGCCAAGTACTAAAATCCGGGTTGAGCACTGATATGGCTTTTTGGAGGCAGCTGCTTTCAGGCGCGTCTCCTGATGCCCAAGTCGCCATTATTGGTGCCTTGGGGCGGGTAAGGGGAGCGGAAACCGTTGCCTTAATCAAGCCTTTCCTTGGCGTCGATAATCCCAGTGTGCGCGCTGCGGCAATTGATGCGGCAGTGTTAGCAGGCGGAGATCTTGTGTTGGATGATTTGCTTGCCCAGGTGAATCAGGCCGATGAACCGACGTTGATCCGTATTCAGGAAGCATTGAAAACCATGCCTGGAACCCGCGTTACACCCGAAATTGCGAAAGCAATCCCAAATGCGAATGCACCGGCAAAAGTGGTATTGATAGAGGTACTTTCGGCGCGTTCAGCGGAGGATCATATGGAAGTCGTTTTGAATGAGGTACGGGACAGCGATCCAGCAGTCAAAAACGCCGCTTTTAGATCCCTGAGTTCCTTGGCGAATGCCGGTCATGCGGATCAATTGCTTGGACTATTGCGCTCCTATCAAGATGCGCGGCAGCTGGATTGGATTCAGCAGGCACTGGTGTCCTCCGTAACCCGAATGAACAACCAACGTGAACAAACGAGCTGGGTAGTACAAAGCCTTCGGGGGCTAGATGAAAGCAAACAGCTGTACTTATACGAAGTTTTGGGACAAACGGGTGGTGATGCGGCCATGACCCAACTTGGATTCATCTACCGCGATGGTGGGGCAGCGCAAAAGCTGGCAGTCATTAGGGCATTGAATAATTCAAAAGATAGCCAAGCACCCACAATGCTGTTGGAAATAGCCAGAGCTGCCTCCGGTGAATTGAAAGAGGAAGCACTTGTAGGCTTTGTGCGTTTGATTCCTAACCAGTCTTGGAGCCCTGAAAATAAAGTGATCCACCTCCGGAATGCCCTGGAACTCACCGGTGCCGACCAGACCAAGTCCCAGGCAATTAGAGCGTTGGGACAGTATCCGACGTTCCAATCCCTCGTTACTGTTGGTAATTTCCTGGATACCCCGGCGCAGCAGCAGGATGCAGCCAGGGCGGTGATGAATATTGTTGGCCAAACTGATTCGTTTTATGGAGAGTTAGTGAGGAAATTAGTGGAAAAAACCAGGGATGTAATCAGCGGACAGGATAGCCAATATTATAAAACCTCCCTACAGAAGTTTCTGGATGAAATGCCTTCTGGCGTGGGGTACTACCCACTTTTTAACGGAGTAGACCTGGAGGGATGGCAAGGGGTTTTTTCCAATCCCATCAAGCGGTTCCAACTCGACAAAAGAACCTACGACCGGGAACAGGCAAAGGCCAACGAGCAAATGCGTCAGGGTTGGGAAGCAAAGGATGGCCTGTTGGTATTCAAGGGCAAGGGTGAGAACATAGGCACGATCAAGCACTATGGCGATTTTGAAATGTTGGTGGATTGGAAGATCACGCCTGATGGAGATGCGGGTATTTACCTCCGCGGTACCCCTCAAGTTCAGATTTGGGATATTGCCAGGACGAACGTAGGTGCTGAGGTGGGCTCAGGTGGCCTATATAATAATACAAAGCACGAGAGCAAGCCCAAAAAAGTCGCTGATAACCCGGTTGGGGAATGGAATACCTTTTACATTAAGATGGTAGGGGAAAACGTGACCGTCCTCCTGAACGGTGAACTGGTAGTGGATAACGTCACCTTGGAAAACTATTGGGATCGAACCCAGTCATTGTTCCCAAAAGAGATGATCGAACTACAGGCGCATGGTACCTATGTGGCCTATAGGGATCTCTATATCCGTGAATTGGACGGATCGGAGCCCTTTGTTCTTAGCGAAGAAGAAGCTTCGGCGGGTTTTGAGGTGCTCTTTGACGGAACAAATTTGGATAAATGGACGGGTAACAAAACCGACTACGTAGTAGAAAATGGTTACATTGCCATCTATCCAGACCGCGGTGGAAGCGGAAATCTTTTTACCGAGAGAGAGTATGGTGATTTTGAGTTTCGGTTTGAATTCAAGCTTACTCCAGGGGCAAATAATGGCTTGGGAATACGTGCCCCATTGACAGGCGACGCTGCCTACCAAGGGATGGAGCTTCAAATTTTGGACAACACGGCAGATATTTATCGAAACCTCAAGGATTACCAGTTTCACGGATCACTTTATGGAATCGCTGCGGCCAAAAAGGGCGCATTGAAGCTGGTTGGAGAATGGAACTATCAGGAAGTGGTGGTCAAGGGTAACAAAATTCAGGTGACGCTAAATGGTACGGTCATTCTGGATGTGGATATTTCCGACGCCAAAGAAAATGGAACCATCGACGGAAGGGAGCATCCAGGATTGTTTAGGGAGCGGGGGCATATTGGATTTCTCGGCCATGGAGATGTGGTCTATTTCCGAAATATCCGCGTTTTGGATTTGGAATGATAGAGCAAATAAAATAGTTGATTTAAATAAAAAAGCAGGAGAACATCTCCTGCTTTTTATTTTTGAAAACTAAACCAACTATTATTTAACTACCATAATATTGGCAAATTTAATCATAAAATGGAATTTTCAAAATCAAATCGAAAAAAGGTGAGCGAATGGCTATTTTTTGTTATTCACCTTGTACAAAATGCCAAGTGCCAAGGCCTGGCTGACTTGAATGCCCGGATCTTGGTCAAAATCATATAGGCTGATTGCCGTAAGGGTTACGTTGATGAATTGGGTGATTTTGGCTGTCAGGGTGACGTCGAGCCGGTGGTCTATGGTTTTCATGCTCAGGGTTTCGTAGTTCGCAAACATCATGTAGCGGGTCTTTAGGTTGAAGTTTTCGCTGATGTCCTTGTTATAATTAGCGAAGATTTGCATGGCGAGCCACTCGATCCGGGTCGTTTCACCTGCCGGAACGCCATAGTTGCTTGGTACCGCCAGAATGATGTCGGGATTATTGACAAAGGTAAACCTGGGCGAAAAAGGGCCGATCCGTAGGTTGAACTCGTTGTTTGGTCTGTATTCAAAACCAAGGGAGGACGTCAAAAAGCCAGGAGCCATGAAGTCGGAAATCAGTGTTTGGGATTCGTTGGGTCCATACTCAAACCCCTCCGTGAATTGGCTAAGAAAGTTGAGTGAGAAAAAAGCACCCCAGTTTGACGACATTCTGTACCCCACTTTAGAGTCAAAGAACATTCGGTCGTTTGATTTTCGGGTTGACTGTCCCTCATTTTTCACAATGCCGTAAAGAAATTCGATTTCATTATCCCAAGAAAGCCGGTCTTTTTTGTACATGGCTTTTGCGGCAATGATACTTCCCAACGCTACGGAGTTGATACCCCCCGCTTTCCAGTTGTCGCTGAAACTTGCTTGATTAAAGTTAATGCCCCCGCTAAATTCCGACACCCAATAGGTGGTGTCTTTTTTCGCTTCCTCTGATAGCACATCTACCGCATCGGCCAAGTCGTTAATTTGAGCGAGCAGAGGGGTTAGCAGGTTAAGGAAAAGGAGATTTGAGAGTAATAGCAATGTTCTCATGGTATTAAAATTAGGGTTAGACTATGGTTTATTCCGAATGAATGCTTTTCCCAAAAAGGAAACGCGAACAAAATGAAGCAGCGAATTTACCGTATTTATATGGAATGATTTTTTTTAGGTGGTTGTTAAATGAAAAAAACGCAATTTGTGGAAGGAAACAAAGAAGAACCATTGATTGTTCGGGATTTTTTGGCCCGACAAAGGACCAAGCTTGCAAATGACCGGACGCTGTTAGCCTATATTCGTACCAGCCTATATTTTTTGGTGTCTGGAGTTGCATTGATAAAGGTCGAAGACCTTGAAAACGTCCGTGAATTTGGTTATCTGTCCTTTTTAATCAGTGTTCTATTGGTGGCCCTTGGGTTCCTAAATTATTTCCGTCTCCGTAGAAAACTACGAGATGGACAGTATAATTCCATGTAATTATATTTCCATTGTTTTTGGCTTGGTAAGCTTTTTGATCTAAGTAGGTAGAACCAATTAGAATTTACCATGAAGATTTTTGGAATTATCTTAATTGCCATTGGCGTGATTATGTTTGTAGTCACCGGTATTTCGTATACTACCGAAGAAACCATCATTGATGCGGGCCCCATAGAGGTAAGCGCAGATAAGGAAAACGAGGTCAATTGGCCTCCTTATGCCGGGGGTGTTGCCGTTTTGGCCGGACTCCTGGTAGTGGCAATGGCACGGAAAAAATAGCGGTTATGCCGCTATTTTTTGCTTCAACTTTCGTTGCGGGGCGATTCTTTCTTAATTTTGATAGCTCCAATAGTTGTTTCATCACAATCGATTGTCCTTGAAGTTAGCAGCTGTAGATATCGGATCAAATGCCATTCGGCTTCAAATCACAACCGTAACCAGTTTTCAGGGGACTTACGGTCTTAAGAAATTGGAGTACCTGCGTTTTCCCTTGCGTTTGGGAAAGGACGTATTTCTTCATCAGGCAATCAGCGAAGCGAGCAGGCGGAAGTTTGTTCGCCTTATGGGGGTTTTTAAAGAACTTATGGAGCTTTATGAGGTAGATCACTACATGGTCTGCGCTACCTCCGCGATGCGGGAGTCGGTCAATGGGGTGGAAATAGCGAAAGAAGTAGCCGAAACCGTTGGCCTTCACATTGAAATAATCGACGGGGAGCGGGAGGCGGAATTGATTGACAAAGCGCTTTGGTCCAGCATAGATGCAAAGACCTACCTTCACATCGACGTGGGAGGTGGTAGTACCGAGCTTAATATTT
Source organism: Lunatimonas lonarensis (assembly GCF_000390185.1). Taxonomy (GTDB): domain Bacteria; phylum Bacteroidota; class Bacteroidia; order Cytophagales; family Cyclobacteriaceae; genus Lunatimonas; species Lunatimonas lonarensis. The sequence goes on from NZ_AQHR01000021.1 coordinate 84,209, forward strand.
ATAAAAGATCCAAAAAGATCGGAAGTAGGTCGTTTAAGATCGGTTCTGTGAGGACCTTGGACGAAGAGCATGTTCCATTGTCGATATGGCGGGAAATGGAGGAATTCATTGCGTCCAACCTAAACCGGGAATCTTCCGTCACTTGTATTGGTACCGGTGGCAATATCAACAAGATTATGGAGCTGTCGAATCCGAGAAAAAACAAGCGGTACTTGGATAAACATACCATAAAGCTCGTTCAGGAGCGGTTGATCAGCTACAGCTATGAGGAGCGCATGCATATTCTAAACCTCAACGCCGATCGGGCAGATGTCATCGTTCCCGCTTCCAAAATATATTTGGCGGCGATGGATGCAGCCCGCTCTTCCCGGATGATTGTTCCCGATGTAGGCTTGAAAGACGGGCTCATGAACTTGCTGTTTGAGAAAGTACTCCAAGAAAGGGGTTTGGCTAACCAATAAGTTTCACATCCTTAATTTGCTCGGGTGAAAGCTTGAAGAATTCTTGGTGAATGTTGAATTCTTCACCCTCTTCTCCGGGCTGTTTGCTTACATAATTGCCATCTTCCTGCATGACATAGGAGTTTACATTGTCCTTTAGGTTAAATCGAATAATATTCATCAATTGTTTCTCCAAAAATGGCGTCTCAACCCGGAAAAGGGACTCCAGTCTTTTGTCAAAACTGCGTACCATAGCATCGGCACTGCCCACGTAGGTGCGGTGTTTTCCGTTATGGTGGAAATGATAAATACGGGAATGCTCCAGAAAATCCCCGACAATGGATATCACCTCAATATTTTCGCTCAGACCAGGCCTACCAGGCCGGAGGCAGCAGATGCCGCGGATGATCAATTTGATCGGCACACCCGCCTGTGATGCCCTGTAGAGTGCATAGATAAATTCTGAATCCTCCAGCGAGTTGAGTTTGATGAAGATTCCTGAGCATAGCCCTTGGCGGGCGTTTTCGGCTTCATCCTCGATGAACTCGATCAGTTTTTTTCTCATCTCCCTGGGGGAGGTAAGTAAGTTTTGGTAGGTAGAAGGTACCGAGTGCCCTGTTATTACATTGAAAAATTCGGAAACGTCGTTTGCTAGCACCTCGTTGGTGGTCAGTAAACCTATGTCGGTGTATATGCGCGAAGTTTCCTCGTTGTAATTTCCCGATCCCAAGTGAACATACCGCGTGACCCGATCCTCATCCTTCCGGACAATTAGCATCAACTTGGTGTGTGTTTTGAAATTGCTGACTCCATAGATTACGAAGCATCCCGCTTTTTGGAGCTTTTTTGCCTCACGGATGTTGTTTTCCTCGTCAAACCTTGCCTTCACTTCAAAGAGAACCGATACGTGCTTGCCATTTTCAGCCGCCCGGAGCAATGCATTTACAATCCTGGAATTTTTGGCCAGCCGGTATATGGTCATCTTGATGGCCATTACACTGGGGTCATCCACCGCTTTTTCTAGCAGATTAAGGATCGGCTCCATGTTATTGTAGGGATGATGCAGGATGATATCCTTGTGCTTCAAAACCTGGAATATGTCTTCGGTGGCCGCATCTGGATAGGAAAGAGGAGGCACCGGATCCGGAGTGGGAGGTATTTTATCTTTAAACCTTTTGTCGCCTATGACCTGCCACAGCCCTGTAAAATCCATCAGGCTTTTTCGTGGGATCTTGAATATGCTGTCATCGCTGATCGTCCAGCGTTCTTTCAGCAGGTTAATCATCCATTTGCTGTACCCTTCTTCTATTTCGATACGGACTACCCGTCCGGTCTTTCGTTCGTTGAGTTTACGTTTTACTTCCTCCAGGAAATTTGTGTCCATATCATCGCTTTCTTCCAGCGTAAAATCCCCGTTTCGGGTAATCCGAAACAGGTTGATGTGCTCAATGGTGACGTTTCTGAAGAGTGAGGATATATGCTCCCGGATGATTTCGTCGATAGGAACGAAAATAGTCTCCTTCTCACGCTCCACCTCAAAAAAGCGGGGTATGTTTGAAGGTATCTGCACAAAAGACAACTTCCGGTTGTCTTTTTTGTCGCCGTCACTGATGGTTATTACCCCGAATATCAGTAGTTTGTTCATCAAAATCGGGAAAGTATGGTAGCTGTCAAAGACCATGGGCGTAAGCATGGGATAGACTGCTTTGAAAAAGTAGTCCTTAATGATTGCTTGCTCTTCATCGCTGAGGTTTTTGACGTTACTCAATATCAAACCAGCTTCCTCCGTTTTTGGCAGTAGGTCGTTGATGAAGATATCTTGCTGACGACGGTGAAAATTCTGGCACTCGATCATCAATTTCCGTTTGAAGGCATCTTCGCGCAGCCCGGAATAGTCGACCCTTACTTTGTCGTAGTCTAGGTAATTGTAAAGGGATCCTACGCGGATCATAAAGAACTCATCCAAATTGGATGCGGTGATTGCCAGAAACTTGAATTTTTCGAAAATATTCCTTCGCTCTTTTAAGATTTGATCAAATACCCGTTCATTGAATTTGAGCCAACTCAGGTCCCTGCTTATCAGGTCACTGTTGTTGATGATTTCCTCTATCTTATCGCTCTGAATCATTTTCCTGTCATTAAGCCTTTCGTGTACCCTGTAATTTTAACGAATAATCTAAACATAAAAAAAGGAGCGTTGGCTCCTTTCCTGCTATGGACGGACGGTCCTTCGCTGTGATAACGCTATCTGTAGGCAGATGGTTACTTTGATTGTATCTTTCCTGCCTTAGGTATCAATTTTGGCGTATTTGGCATTGCGCTCAATAAACTCTCTGCGGGGTGCCACCTCGTCTCCCATCAGCATACTGAAGAGATGGTCTGCCTCAGCCGCTGAGTCAATGGTGACTTGCTTCAGCGTACGGGTGTTAGGATCCATGGTGGTCGTCCAAAGCTGTTCCGGGTTCATTTCACCAAGACCTTTATACCGTTGCACGCCCACGCTGTCTACTTTGCCGTCCGCCGCCATTTCCTCGGTGATACGTTTACGTTCCTCCTCAGACCAACAATAACGCTCGTCTTTGCCTCGTTTCAACAAATAGAGCGGTGGAAGGGCGATGTATACATACCCTCGTTCGATTAGGGTGCGCATGTAGCGGAAGAAAAGGGTTAGGATCAGTGTTCGGATATGTGAACCGTCGATATCCGCATCCGTCATAATAATGATCTTGTGGTACCTAAGGTTGGCGAGATCCAGTTCCTTTTCATCGTTCATGGTACCGATCTTTACGCCGAGTGCGGTCAGGATATTCTTTATCTCGTCGTTGTCGTATATCTTATGCTCAAGTGCTTTTTCCACGTTCAGGATTTTACCTTTTAGTGGCAAGATGGCCTGATAGTCCCTGTCTCGGCCCTGCTTGGCAGATCCACCGGCAGAATCCCCTTCCACCAGGTACAGTTCACAGACCGCAGGATCGGAGTTTGCACAGTCGGCGAGCTTGCCGGGCAGCCCGCCGCCTCCCAGTACGTTTTTCCGCTGAACCATCTCTCGGGCCTTTTTGGCCGCATGTCTCGCTTGAGCTGCAAGGATGACTTTTCCTACGATTATCTTAGCCTCCCGAGGATGTTCTTCCAACCAGGTTTGCAGTGTTTCAGACACGGCTCCGTCAACGGCTCCTATTACTTCAGAATTGCCAAGCTTGGTTTTGGTTTGTCCCTCAAACTGAGGCTCCGCGACCTTTACCGAGATCACAGCGGTAAGGCCTTCCCTGAAATCATCTCCGGAAATCTCAAGTTTCACCTTGTCAAGCATACCGGATTTATCCGCATAGGCTTTCAGCGTTCTGGTGAGTGCCCGTCGGAATCCGGATACGTGGGTACCTCCTTCATAGGTATTGATGGTGTTTACATAGGAAACCACGTTTTCGTTATACGAGCTGTTATAGCCCATGGCTACCTGTACCGGAACCCCATTTTTTTCGGATTCGATGTAGATGGGGGTCTCTATGATCTTTTGCTTGTTTTCGTCCAGGTATTCCACAAATTCCACCAGGCCTCCTTCGGAGAAAAATTCGTCACTACGTGGTTTGCCCTCGTCGTCTTTATCCCGATAGTCCTCCAAAAAGATTCGAATGCCAGCGTTAAGGAATGCCATCTCCCGAAGCCGGTTCGCAATGGTTTCATACTTGTAATCGGTTACCTGAAAAATCTCGTGGTCAGGCTTGAAGTGGATGATGGTACCTCTTTTTTCGGTTACACCGATTTCTCTAACGGGGTACTGGGGCACGCCCCGGGAATATTCCTGTTCAAACATTTTGCCTTGCCGGTGTACGGTGGCTAACAGCATGGTGGACAGGGCGTTCACGCAGGATACCCCCACGCCATGCAGCCCCCCGGATACTTTGTAGGTGTCTTTGTCGAATTTCCCTCCGGCATGCAGTACGGTCATTACAACCTCCAACGCAGAGCGGTTTTCCTTTTCGTGAAAATCAGTAGGGATACCCCTGCCATTATCTTCCACCCGGACGGAATTGTCTTCGAGCACCGAAACCTTTATTGTGTCACAATGTCCTGCCAACGCCTCATCGATGGAATTGTCCACTACCTCCCAAATCAGATGGTGAAGGCCTTTGACGCCGATGTCTCCGATGTACATGGCCGGTCGTTTCCTTACTGCCTCCAATCCTTCTAAAACCTGTATGTTCTGGGCTGAATAATCGCTACGGTTAGACTCTTTTTCTTTGCTCATGGATGTTAAATAACATGCGTCCCCAATGGTCATCAAGGGGATTCTTAAAAACTTGTATGATTCACAAAAATACACAAAAATACCGGAAGTACATACCCTGAATGAGGGGTATTGTTGATCCGATATAACGTTGCGGCCAAAAGCTGAATAGGGTACCAGTCAGTGTCGTATAGAGGCTCAAAACTGGCCGGAACTTAGCATGACCAGATTGCAGGCATAGAGTGTTTCGATGCCTTTTTCATTTGCAAGGGTGGCCAATTCGGGGTTCTCGGTGCCCGGGTTGAAGATTATCCGCCGTGGCGATAGCGAGAGCAGATAGTCGTACCATTCTGGCTGATTTTGGGGGCCGATGTATAGCGTTACGGTATGCACTTCACTAATCGGCGGTTTTTCCTTCAGGTTTAGAATTGCTTCGCCCAAAACTTCGCCATTCTTTATACCCACAGGCACAAAGTGGATTTTTCTCTCCTTTAGCATTTTGGCTGCCAAGTAGGCATACCTGGCGGGGTTGGGCGATGCCCCGATTATGACGGTTTTTTTATAGTCCATGTACCTGTTTCTCTTGGGTAGATTTATACTTGGCAATCAGCTTTTCTGCGCAGCGCTCTCCGTCCATCGCAGCACTTACAATACCACCCGCATATCCAGCCCCTTCTCCACAAGGGTAGAGACGCTTGATTTGCGGGTGTTCCAACGTTTCTCTGTCTCTTGGGATTTTAACGGGCGAAGAGGTCCGGCTTTCGACGCCTATGATTTGTGCATCGTTGGTGAAGTAGCCCCGCATTTTCCGGTCAAACGAAACAAATGCCATTCTGAGCCGCTCAGTGATAAAGGGAGGAAGTACCGTGTCCATATCTACCGAGCGAAGCCCGGGTTGGTAAGAGGTAGGAAGTAGGTCTGTACTTACTTTTCTGTTTACAAAATCCACCATACGCTGTGCCGGAGCCGTCTGACTTCGCCCACCCATTTCCCAAGCTTTTCGCTCTATTTCCTGTTGGAATCTCAAACTGGCCAAAGGCCCAAACGAGGCAAAGGCCGGAAGATCCTCTAGTTCCACCGCTACAACCATGCCGGAGTTGGCAAATCGGCCGTCTCTTCTGCTTGGACTCATTCCGTTGACCACTACCTCGCCCGGCGCGGTAGCAGAAGGGACGATAAACCCTCCAGGACACATGCAAAAGGAAAAGACGCCCCGTTGGATACCTTGGTAGGTCGACTGTTCCACCAAGGAGTAGGAGGATGCTGGCAGGTAGGGCCCTCTGTCCGCGCCGCAGTGGTATTGAATTTGATCGATCAATTGCTGGCTGTGTTCGATTCGGACGCCCACCGCAAAGGGCTTCGCTTCGATCTGAATTTCCCGTCGATGCAGTAATTGGAAAATGTCCCTCGCCGAATGTCCTGTGGCCAGCACTACACCGATCCCTTTTATCTTTTCGCCTCCCTCACAGATAACCCCTTTGATTTCCTGACCTTCCAAAAGGAAATCTACTACTTTGGTTTCAAAAAGGACTTCTCCTCCTGAATCCAAAATTCGCTGACGGAGTGCCGCCACTACTGGCGGCAGCTTGTTGGTGCCGATATGCGGGTGGGCTTCGATCAGGATATCTTCTTTGGCACCATGCGCAACAAATATCTCCAAAATGCGACGGATATCCCCCCGCTTTTTTGACCGGGTGTAGAGTTTGCCGTCGGAGTAGGTTCCTGCCCCTCCCTCACCAAAACAATAATTGGATTCCGGGTTTACAATGTGCTCCTTGTTGATTGCCGCAAGGTCTCTACGTCGGCTGCGTACGTCCTTGCCTCTTTCTATTACGATGGGCTTAACTCCGAGCTCAATAGCCCTCAAGGCTGCGAAAAGGCCTGCTGGCCCGGCGCCGATGATAATAAGGGGATCTTCGTTGCCCACAAATGGGTAGTCAAAGTGAAGGTTTCGTATCGGAGCTGCTGGTTCGTTTTCGAATACTTGCGCGGTTACATTTACCTTCACCTGACGGCTTCTGGCATCTATCGAGCGCCTGATTTGCCGGATCAAGGTGCTGGCATCGGATGTCGGCAGGCCCAATCGGCTTCGGACGGTCTCTTGAAATGCCTCCTCGTCAAATGCTTCTCGAGGGGTGAGCGTGAGTTGTATTTCCTTTTTCATGCGTGGTAAGGTAGTTATCCTTAAATCCAATGATAAGCCTACCAAAATTACCTAAGAAAAGTTCAGAAGTGCTTTCAATTGCGATCCCAGGGTCAGCAGATTGGACGGTTTTAACAGCTTAGGAGCCAAAAACCTCTTTGACCACCCAGCTTTTCCCCCACTCGGCCATTTCCATCTCGGTCCAGAGTTCGGGGTAGAATATCACCTTTTGAAACCGAGGCGGCAGGTATTTTTGCCAGTTGGTACCTCCGGTAGCGGCTACATCCATGGGATCCCGCTGCAAGTAGCGAACGGCCGACTTATAATGGGCCAGCGGCCAATGTACGTTTGCTTTTACATCCAAGTCACGCATCAGATCGGCAAGCTCATCATCTTTTTCCGAAAAATACAAGTAGATACGCCATAGGTTCTTTTTGCGGAAGTCAGAGATTAGCTCTTTAAGCTGATCTCCATACTTTTTTTCAAACGTTTGTAACGTCAACGTTTTTTCACCTGTTGACAACTCCATGGCACCAAACTGCCAATAAAGGATTTCGAAAAGGGAATCTATACTCGTTATATTGATGTCTCTGTAGTCTTCTCTCTCCCGTAGGTGGATCAGGTTTTGGATATCCGTACACATGATCTCAATCATTCGGTATTGGGCACTTTGAAAGCCGCTCGAAGGGAGCAACGACATCCTAAATTTCATAAACTGATCCCGTTCCATTCCCTTTGCCATCACGTCAAACGATGAAATCAAGAGGTCAAAGTACATGTTGATCCGCTTTAGGCGTTCCTTGAAAAACGTAAGCGATAGATCTCGGTGCCCCGATATCTGTTCGATTTCCCAAATAATCAGGTTAAAATACAGTTCTGTTATCTGGTGGTAAATGATAAAGATTTTTTCGTCTTTAAACGAAGTCCGTGGCTGTTGCAGGGTAAGTAAGGTGTCGAGATTGATGTAATCCCAATAATTCAGGTAATCCGCGTGCAGCAGGCCTTCAAGGTACGAGCTCAGATCTTGTCCCGATGCTCTAAACTTTGCCTCCAACTGCTTGATTTTTTCAATAATTTCCGAGTTCGGAATTCTTTGGTTCATAGTTCCTGGGTAGGATAATGCTATACAGTCCGTAAAATTAGGAAAAATATCATGGAATCAGCGGACTATAGCACAAAAGCCCCCGGTAATATCACCGAGGGCTTATTTTGCACATCTACTATATTGTTCTGACGACTGTTTCCAGTGACTAATACATCGCGTTAAAACTTCCGGTATTTGCCATCCAAAAATTGGTTGGCTTCTTTTTCAGAAAACCTGGCCTTTTTGCTATCCCAATGTAGGGTTTGATTAGGGAACCTTCCGGCTATTACGCCCAACAAAATGGTTTCGGTCAACCTCGCAGAGTAGGAAAACGGTGCGGAACATTCGTCTTTGCCCAAGCAAGCGTCTACGAACTGATGGTAGTGCTTCTTGCTTTCTGAATCATAGTCCTTTACAGGCGCGCCTAAATTGAACTTCTCGATGTCCATCTCTTTGTACTTGCCATCCACGATCAATCTGGGCAATTGCTGAAAGTGCGGGAGCAACAAACGACCGGTTTCACCCATAAACATGGCACCTTGATCGGGTAATTCTTCGTTATTGGGCAGTTTAAGGTCTTCGTGGGCAGCAGGGGCTCCGATGCCGTCGTACCATACCCATTTTAGGGTCTCGGCAGTGTAGTTGGTTTGCGGAAACTCATAGGTGACGGTGTTGTGCTCGGGGAATCCAAACCCGGTCGGCTGCCTGCATTCGTTCACAATCGTTCTGGGCACATCCAACTCCAGCGCATTGTATGGGGTGTCAAAGATATGGACGCCCATGTCGCCCAATGTTCCGCAACCATAGTCGAGAATTTTCCGCCAATTGCCTGGGTGGTAGTATCCGTCTTTGTAGGGGCGTTCCGGTGCGGTACCTTGCCATAGGTTCCAGTTTAGGTTAGCCGGTACGGGATCACTCCCGCTAGGAGCCGGCCCGTCATATCCCCAGTTTTTTGGCGACCAGGCGCGCACGGTATGCACCTTGCCGATGATGCCCGATTGGATAAGGAGCGTCGCCAGCTTGTAGTCATAGAATGAGTGAACCTGTATGCCCATTTGGGTTACCAAATTCTTCTTTTCGGCCAGTTTCTTCATAGCTCTGGCTTCGCTCACATGGTGGGTGAGTGGTTTTTGGCAATAGACAGGCTTGTCCATTTTCATCGCCATCATGGATGCCGGAGCGTGGGTGTGGTCTGGGGTGGATACAATTACTGCGTCTATCCCACTTTTCATTTCCTTCAGCATTTCCCGGTAATCCGCAAAGGTTTTTGCATTCGGATGTAGGGCCTTCGCCTTCGCGAGGGCATCGCTATCGACGTCACAAAGGGCAACCACATCCACGAGTTGATGGGAGGAAATGGCATCCAGATCGGCCATGCCCATAGACCCAAGCCCAATGTGCGCGGTACGAAGGCGACCATTGGCACGGGCTTCGGCAAAAAGGGAGGGAGCCATACTCAGGCCCAAGATGCCCAAGCTGCTTTTTTTGATAAAATCTCTCCTTGCTGTTTTTGCTAAGGTATCTTTCATATTAGATTGTTGAGGTGATGGGTTTTAATTTAGTTCTTTGATACGCAGGTTACGGAATCGAACCACGTCTCCATGGCCCAGAAAGCCGATGTGTCCCCGACTACGTTGCAATCCCGGATGGTCTTCGCCGTCGATGGTGCCATTTTTTGCCGCTTCCAGGTAATCTCCTTCCAGAATTACCGTTCCGTTAAGCACTATTTTGATGGTTGGATGCACCACTGTAACCTCTTGCTGATTCCATTCACCCACAGGCTTGAGGTGCCCCTTCTTTGCCGGCATGACGCCATAGACGGATCCGTGGGCTTGATAGTCCTTTAAGTTCGCGTATTTTTCAGCGGTATCGTCCAGGATTTGAAGCTCTTTACCTAGGTAGGCAGCGTTTCCTTCCAGGGGAGCATGGATTCCCAACCCGTTGTTGGCACCCGGCGTAAGCTGGAACTCAAAACGCAGGATAAAATCTCCGTACTCCTTTTCGGTATATAGATTGCCGCCACTTCCCTTTACGGGCTCAATAACGATCATGCCGTCTTTTGCTTGGTAGGATTCCGTGTTTCCCACCCAACCTTTGAGGTTTTTTCCGTTGAATATTCTTTTAAACCCTTTTTCGCCCTCCTGCCAAAGGGCAGCTGAAGTTAGGAGCAAACTCCCAAATACAAACCCCGCCGCGGCAAGGTAGCTCATGTGTTGTTTCATGTGTTTATATTAATTTTTAAGTGGTCACGATGTGTTTCGAAGCGAAGGTCTGAAAGGGATTTCCCGATTTTCCAGCCCATCCTGAAAACTCAATAGTCACTTAACCTGCCTATCCCTTATTCCAAGGGTTGCAGAAAACGACTGTCGGTTCCAATCTTTTTTCACACCAACTTCACAAATCTAACCTAAGATTTTACATAAATCACCTGAAATGCATGAATTTGAAAGGGTATTTAAGCTCAACATATCAGGGGCGGGTTTTGCGTGGTGCTGTAGGCCCACTCGAATCCCTACCATCCAGCACTCCTTTTTAACATAAGAATGTGTGCAAGATGGTGTTTACAGTGCCATGCATACATGCCAGTGGCCTCGTCCAGACGTACCGCTACCCCCATTTCAGGATGTTGGTACGTTTTGGAAAAATCCGAGGCAGACATACCTTTAAGTAGGCTCGACCACCTCGCATGCAGGCCGGTCAACAGGGAGAGAGAGGGTGCTATATCCATTTCGCTATCTGGCAACAGTGCCCACAAAGCTTCCTCGTAGGGCTTAATCACCGGATTTTGTTCAGTCAAAGCCAATTTGAACCGAATGTAAGCATTCATGTGGCTGTCTGCGCAATGATGTACTACCTGTCTGACTGTCCAGCCCTTTTCCCTGTACGGTGTGTTCAATTGGGAAGCAGATAGGTTTATCACCTCTTGGGTTAGTGCTGCCGGAAATACAGACAGGCTATCTATCCAATCTGCTAACAGTTGGGAGGTTATCAGGTCTGGTTTTTCAAATTTCCCTATGGGGTACCTTGGATCTATTTTCATTTTCGATCGTGGTTTTAGGGTTCAATCTAGTGTTTACCGTGCAGATAAAAAAGATCGGACTTTGATTTATGGGAAATCAGACAGGTATTTTTGTTACACGATAGGAAAAAAACTTATCTACTAATTTCATGGCAAGGGTTGACGGGATTACCTGAAACATGAAATCTCTGAGCGTGGTAGAGAAGGGATCGGAAAGCTGCCCAATTTTGCCGAGTTGCAGGCTTTCAGTTACGACGGATTTTGCTCGGGGAAACTGAAGTTGTTCGTAACGGTGAAATGCTGCGGGGCCCAATCCATGGGTTTTGGTGCATTTTGCAAGCAGGTAGGCTCCTTCTATCGCAATGCAGCCACCCTGTCCCAGGTTTGGTGTGGTAGGGTGCGCGGCATCCCCCAATAGCGTTGCGTTCCCCAAGCTCCATCCTCGGGTAGGAATCCAGTCCAAAGCACCATTTTTAAGTATAGTTGCTGTGTTTCGGATCAGCTCGGGTATGGGATCATGCCAATCTCCAAATAGGCGTAGCAGTTTGTCCTTGGTGCCTTCTGGGTCGTCCTTTTGTAGAAAGGATTCGTTGCAGGTAGCCCACCAGCCGTATTTTCCATCCTTAATGGGGACTATTCCCACGCGTTGGCCAATTCCCATGGTTTCGCTGGCATAACCCGTGGCAAAGGTTGTGTCGACTACCCCACGCCAGATATTATATCCCCTGTAGATGGGAGCTCCGTCGTTGATAATGTGTCGGCGCACTTGGGAGTGAAGTCCATCCGCGCCTACCAGCCCATCTACCAGCCGCGATTCTCCATTGGTGAACTGAACTTCTATTTGGCCATTTTTGGTTTCCCGAAAGTCCTGCAATTCAAAGCCAGGGGATAGTGTTGCCGGTATTCCTGTGAGCAAGATCCCATGCAAATCAGCGCGGTGAATACAGATGACGGGATAGTCACTTTTTGGGGTCGAATGACTGAGCTTTTTGCCTTTGCTGTTTCGAATATAGACCTGCTGGAAATGACCGCCGGCGCTCAAAATTTGATCCAATAACCCAATCTCCTCCATGACACATAGGGCGTTTGGAAATACACTGATCGCCGCCCCCGCCTCGCCAAAAGACGGTTTCTGCTCAAATATTTCGATGTCGTAGCCGTCTGACCCGAGACAATGGGCAAAGGTGAGTCCAGCAATTCCTCCCCCGATTACGGCAATTTTCTTTTTTGTCTTTATTCGCATGGAATTATATCATTATGGGTATAGCGTGGTTCAAACCCCAAACCCCTGTCATTTTCGATCTGCATTCCCTGGAAATCCTGTCTGCACGATAAACAGATCGCTTGAGCCTTCTAAATCTACGCCCCAAACATAATCGGAGTAACACCGGTTTGATTGATTAGCTCAACTGAGCAAAACAAATATAGGTGTTTTTTTTGTAAATTTGCTCCAATGAGCAATAGTTCGATTGATAAAAAAATAATCTCGGCAGCGGTTACCTTGTTTAACGAAAAGGGCTTGATACAGACAAGCTTTCGGGATATTGGGGAGGCATTGGGGATAAGCGATGGGCATGTGCGGTACTATTTCCGAACCAAGGAGGCCTTGCTGTTGGCTGTATTCAACCAAATGGACGAGGAGATACTCTCCAAGGTAACTTTGGTGGAGGAACACTTGGGGGATCTCCATGCACGCTTGAAAGGTCAGATCGAGCATGTATTTGGCGTCATGGCAAGCTACCGCTTTTTTTTCATGGAGTCTCCCAAGACCTTGGGGCAGTATCCGGAGCTGATCCATGCCTATGCCCGATTGATGGAAAGCCGCAGACAGCTATTCCTGATGCTCTTTTCTGAGTTGGGGAAGCGGGGTGTGTTTCACGTTGGATTTGATGGACCGACACAGGAGCGGGTTTTTCAAACCGTCTTTTTGGTGTCAGAGGGTTGGATCAGGACCCATTATCTTTCCAAAGGTACTGCTCCCGACCGGGCGGCCATCGATTCCGTCACGACCCTGCTGATCGGGTTGATTGCTCCGTACATAGAGGAGTAAGCTAGGTCAAGGCTTTCTCGATATTCTCGAAAAGCTGTCTATGCTGCTTTTTAAAAAATGATGCCATAAAATTCGTGATGGGGAGCACCGATTCAATTTTCAGTTCCTCGGTGACCTGCGTCGAACCTGAGGCAGTCTCAAAACGGAACAACATGTTGATGTGGGTTAGGCCCATCACGCTGGCGCTTATGTGTATTTCGTCTGTGGTCGGGCTTATCGAAGCCGTATAAGAAAAGCGGTACGGGAAAGGGCCAAGAGGTATCTTTTCACGTACCAGGTAGTCGCCTTCAGGAAGGGCCGTCATTTGATAAATGAGGGGGTGGACAGAAACAAATTTAACTGGATCCGTTAGGTAGTTCATCACCGCGACCCTGTCTGCATGCACGATAAATTGCAGCTTAGTTACTTTTTCTGCCATCTTGTTCTTATGTTGGTAAACAGGTTTGAGTCACCGAATCAAACGATTTATTTGTGGTAGTAACCGAAAACGTCCAGCATATAGATCCGCAATGGGTCGGGTTTAGGCAATTTTGGAACCGTCCGATACGTACTTCTGCCAGTTATGCTGCTCTTTGAATCCCAGCACTTCCTTTATTTTCCTGTTGGAAAACAAGGCCTCGTGCTCTCCTAATTCCCTGGAAAGGGGCACTTCAGGGAAAAAGCGCTCTGCCAGTTCGTTGCTGGGAATAATTGCACCGTTGTGGTCGTTTCCGGCATTGAAAATCTGAAAGCCTAGTCCGTTTTTTTGAATGCACAGATCCACAATTTGCCCTAGGTCACGCGCGTCGATGTAGGAGAAAGCGTTGCGTCGCCGAACCTCCGGATGTTTGAAATAGTAGGGGAAAAGCGTTTCGTATTCGTGTGGCTCAATCACATTTCCTATGCGCAGCGCGTAGATGTCAAAGCCGGAGCGCCGCTGAAAAGTCCGTGCAGTCTGCTCGTTTACGACCTTTGACAGTCCGTAGCTATCCATGGGATCCACGTCGTAGTCTTCTTCCAGCGGAAGAACCTTGGGGTCGGTGTTTCCATCGGAAAAGCATATTCCATAGGTAGTCTCGGAGGAGGCAATGATGATCTTTTTGATGCCGAGTTTTACCGCCGCCTCGATTACGTTGTAGGTTCCTACGGTGTTTACACGGAAGGTTTCGTTGTCTGGTTTGATCAGAATTCTGGGAACGGCGGCAAAGTGGACCACTGCATCGAATGGGGGCACACCAGCCCCTCCCTCCAACTCATCCAATCCGGCGTATGAGCTCATGGCATTAAACATCTGGCCCGAGTCGGTGATGTCAGCTTGGAGGTTATCTACTCCAGGGTGGTTCAAGGGGGTAAGGTCTACGTTCAATACGCGATAGCCCCTTTCCAGCAGGTAGGGGATTACATGTTTTCCGGCCTTTCCGGATCCTCCTGTAAATAGGATACGTTTTTTGGTCATGTTAAGATTTAAGTTTAAAACTACTTGATGGTTTATTTGTAATCGTTGCCCAGATTCAACGGCCTTGGAATTTCTTCTTTCGTTTGCCGTCTCTTTCTTATCGGAGTACGATAGCATCATCAAGCGGTGGGGAAGTTATCCAAAAATCAGCAAGGTTCCAAAATCGGGTTTTTATGGAGCGATATACCATGGAGTAATCCATTGAGTAGTTACCTATTTGTATCTATTGGGATTCCTTTCTCCGGTTTTGCAGGGAACAAGCGGTGAATATCAAAAAAAATGCTAGTATGGGTAAAATTTGACTTGATATGCTTCCTTTTCGTCGGTTAACCCGCAGGTACCTATTTATTTTATTAGTGATGTTTACATTCTCTGCGACATCCTTTGCGCAGGGGGATCGCCGGCCAAACATTGTCTACATTCTAGCCGATGACATGGGCATTGGGGATGTGTCCAG
>NZ_AQHR01000022.1 GCF_000390185.1 Lunatimonas lonarensis
AATATAGGCAGATTTTGATCATTTACAAAATGCCTAATTCAATTCTTTTATTTGCTTCATCTACGGTAAATGCACTGATTGGGGTGTTCAGGTTAAACAGTGCCAGGGCTTCCCCATATTGATCAAACACGAAGATTTCGGTTTATCCTCTTCCCAATTTCATTATTTCCTGGTCTGTGTTTCCGGAATATAACCCAAAGACCAAATCATCCCCCAGAAGCGCGTCCATATAAGCCAGAGGCTGATCCGACTGAACAATGGGAGATTGGTTTCCTGGTGAACCTACAACTATGAATTGAGGTATATGATTTGGAGGCCCGTCGATGGAAATAATGTCTCCAGTCTTTTTGTCAAAAATTTCCAGACGATCCCTAAGAATACATGCTTTCAGATATTTGTTGGTTTTTGGGTTTCCCATTAACTTCCCTTGGTGCAAGGAAGCTATAATTTCGGAAGAGTAATTTCCCGGTATTGGTTTTTCCCATTTCCATTTAATTTTGTGCCATCTATTTTATATTCCACAAATTTGTCCTCACCCCTTACCAAATAGGTCATCAGTGTACTATCTGAGCTCCATGTCAATCCCATGGCCAGAAAAAAAACTTCTTTTTATTTTATTTGACGAACGGATAGCTTTTCAGATGTTTCCTACAAAGGGAATTGGGATAAGGTCTTCGCTGAAAGCCCGTAAGTCCAAAAGTAGTCCGGTTCAAGACCACTTTCCATCGTCCAGACCAAAGGCGTCTCCCCAGGCCCATATCCAACCATCCCCATAGGATAGAGGCATTCCCAACTATCTGTGCCGATAATATGAGTAAGGTATCCAATCTCCGATTCATCAGAAATCACCAACTTGTTTTGTTTAAACAGTATGCTTCCCGGCGTTACTATTTCTTCAAAAACATGCTTTACTCCCGTAAGGGAAGAGACTGTGGTAATACTGGGTCTGTCAATTTTTTTTTTGTGGAACCCTGATCTGAATTTGGTTCCGAGCAGGCAGAAATCAAGAAAAAACAACCTATCCAGGTAAGCCGATTTTTGCCAAAACTAGCACAGCATTTATTCTTTAAATAAAAATAATTGCTGTGCTTAAAGGTTTCAATCCCATTCATGACAGGTACAGGTTGTGACTCCATCGATTTTTTTTGATTTCTCCCAAGCATTTCCATCTTTATCTTCACAGAAAATGGTATAATTTCTAGCGCAACAAACAAATTGACATCCTCCATCTGCTTCGGCATCAAACGAACTGAACAACCCAATACTCATGGCCACCACACCCGCAACTCCCGTGGATTTCTTAAAAACTTGGCACGGCTCTTTGACTCAAAGCAAAATGTCCCCAAGATCAAATTCCACCAAAGGGCGTTCTTCCAAGTAGTTAATGCCATATATTCGGTTTGCCTTACGATCCACACTAATATCAGTGACCCCAACTTCGAGTTTTATTTTTTTTAGAGGGTTGCCCAGGTGGTCGAATACATGAATCTCATCACAGATAGTTGCCCTATGAACATTTTTTGAGGGGTCCTTCCCGTAAAACAAACCATATACATATTTCTCATCACTGCTCAGCCTGACATACATTGAGTTTCGGGGGCCCTTAATCATTCTGCCATCTTCAAATGTGACCTTACCTTCATAGTTGGTCTCCAGGTCCAATCTATTGGTATTTAGTTCATTGCCAAGCGTATCGTAGACGCTTATCATCCCAAAATCCCTGTATACCTTGAAGATTCTATCTTGCCTAGGGCTGATGGTATAAATTCCAGTGTAATAGTCGCCATACGACATATTGGAAACCTGTTTCAATAGGGGATTTTCGGGAAAAACACCTAACTCGGCAACTGGACTTCCGCTGTGGTCGATTTTGATAAAATGCCTTTTTTTGTTGAAGGTAGTCAAGATATAACCGGATGGAACGGGCAAAAAGTACCAAAGGAACTCTTGTACCCTAGGGTGCTTGATAGAGGCTATGGGGTGAAAGGCCCGTTGCATTAGGATGGAATCCAGGCTGTATTTTACCATTTTTGTGGATCCATCCACGATGTAGATGTCTCTATTATGGGTATGTAATGAAATAGGCGTCATGATTTCTTCAGGTCCCTCCCCTAAAGGTATTCCATCAATGACATAAGAAAAATCGCGTTTGTTGTAAATAGATAAATTGGATTTACTGTTTATCGAAGACAAAACGATTAGATAATCGTCAATATGGCTTAATCTAAGGTCATCACGGATTTCAAAGGTTGGATGATTTGACAGTACAACTAAAGAGACTTCTTCGGGGAATTGGATAAGCTGTTCCTTGGGGTCTCCACGCGCGCATGACCATAAAATCAAAATGGCAAAGATATTAATAATGATTGCTCTAGAATTGAGCTTAGGGAAAATCCCTACGGGATTTTCCCTAAGACGGGCTTGATGCAAGGCATCCGCTCGGTCATCAAGCACCCCGCTGTTAACAATTGGGGGAAATACTGTTTTGTTCATTCTTTATTTTCTTCTATAATTCCAGAAACTCACAGGGTGTCCGCCTTGCTCCACATCGCACCGATCACTATCATCAAATTCACAATAACTACTTTTACATTCTTCAAAGCCCATGTGGCTGCAGTTGGGTAAGCTTCCGCCAAACAATTCGGTTTGGAAGGTGCTAAATAACCCGACACTCATAGCTGCCACCCCTGTCGCCATGGCGGCTTTTTTCAATGTCATTTTCTTTTTCATGGTTTTAATTATTTAAAGTTAACATGTGATAAACCTACACATAAAAAACAAAAACAAAAATAGGTTTAAGGCTATTTCCCGCGAACTGACCGCTTTTTCCCGTGAACTGACCGTTTTACCTTTTAAACGAAAGGGCTACTACAGTTACCTCCCTTGATAAATAAGGGAATCGATATGCGACCGCTTATGTCTCCTGTTTTGTCTTGGCAATCCGTAGCCCGAGGGGCTACCACCACCATACCCCGGGGCTGCCGCCTCGGAAAAGCCATCTATTACCTCCCTCCCAACCCCAAAGTAGGTTGAATGGATGCCTACCCAGGAGGAAAATGCTTCGAATAGGGAGTCCCATTCACACGACCGTTGTGTATGGAAAACTGCGAACGGTACTGCAGAAGGGTTCAACCCCGCACGGGGTTGGGGGGCGCTGTGCCTGTTATTGCCGTGGGTTGGCACCCACGGTTATTGTTGGAACGGCCCTTCGGGCCTGTAGTGAACGGGAATACTTGGCGTATAGGTATTGCCTAACTTGAAAATTTTAAACCAGATGGTCTTCCACTCCTCGGGTACTGCACCTTTTGTTAAGCCTATGGGTTTATCTAGGAAATCTATGGTAATCTGTGTAAACCTGTGGTTAACAAAAAATATCCAACCTGGAGATCAAAAATCAAATAGTATAGATACCGCATAGATATCCTTTTTTTAATTTTTAATTCAATATTTGGTACTTCATTTACGCTGTTAACGCGATCCGGAATGATGGCCGCTTATCTGATGAACTTGATGAAGTTTAGGACTTGGGTTATACTAAGAGCCTCTAACGGAGATAAAAGGATTTGCTTCGTCTTAATATTTCCATCAACGACACGCTAAAGAACCCCCAGAATTGTGTCAGTTGATTGGTAAAGGCATTACGGTTACCCCTCTTCCCTCGTTACGCAGTATGGCAATTGTAATGCTTTGTTGCCTGTTTTCACGAATAATGTGTCCCATATTCGAAATCAATTCGGCGGGATCAATGATCCGCAATTGCTCAAAGATAATGGCTTCAAAGTTCTCGGGAGCGATCTTGGTGATTTTCCCATCTTTTTCAATTATGTTGTTGCGTCCAAAGAATACCTGTACCTTGTGAGCACTCGGATATTCAGCTTGGACAGCTGTAATTTTTTTCACTGCCTTAAAAAATTTTCCATGAAAATATTCATGGGTCATCAGTGATACATTGTAGGCCGCTTTTTTTAGAAAACCTCTTTTCTCCGTTTCACGAACTAGAAACATGGCAAAATCTTCCGGTTGGTAATTGGTCAACTCCGACACCTCTTTTTCTATATGATCAATGGTCAATGAGATATTCTTTGTTTTTTTCCACTCTTCGAAAACCTCCTTTTTGATTTCCTTTTTTTCGGGGGACCTTTCATATAAAATGCTCGTTTTTACCTTGGGATAAGCTTGCTGCAACGCTACCATCTTCTCAAATGCCAATTCGTCAAAAAACGGAAACTCTGTACCGGTAAACTTTTCATTTTCATCCAAAGCAAAATAGGCCTCCCGGAGTGCATACAAGTCCAATTTATTCAGATCCAATTCATACTGATCTCCGTCTTTAAATCCCTCGGATAGCAATTGCTCAAAATTGTTTGAGTATTGAGATGGCGTGGATTGAAATGGGGTGGATTGAAATGACGGGGATTCAAATTGTCGGCTGGATGATAAAAAAACGGTCAAGAGAGCAGCTATCAGCATACTGACCGATTTGAGTACACTGGATTTTAGAGGTGAACTGATTTTGCCCATCATAATTATCCTGCTTTTGGTGGCGGAAAAATTGAATGGACTGCTCATGGACATCGCACCCTGCTTGCCGGAAGTTTTATTTAACAAAAGCCACTGGTATGCTGCTTTTTCCCGGAAGGTGGCATTAACAGCCTCATCTGCCAGAAACTCGTGATTAAGCTGGATCGCCTGCTTATAAAGTAGGTATAGAGGATTAAACCAGAAAACAATTTTAAGACATTCCACCAGCAAAATATCCCAACTGTGTTTCTGGCGAATATGGGTCAGTTCATGGCATAGGATCTCTTTTTCAATCCGTTGGAAAGATTCCTTTTCAACAAACAGAAAGTTCAAAAATGTATAGGGTATGGTTTTATCGGCTAGCAGCACATAGGTGCATTCAGTATCCTTTCGGGTCGGATTAGTTCGTATTAACCGAATGAGTTGGGCCAGTTGTAGCATAAAGCGGATTGAAAAGAAGATTAATCCGATTAAATACATGCCCAAGAATATAGCATTCCAGTTTAAGGTAGTTACGGTTGGAACTTGGGAGTTCACCTCATTTCCCCCCTGATCCAAGCCGTATGGCTGTGTTTGAATTTCAGCGGGACTCTCCTCTATCTCCACAGAGGTGAATGGCGCAGCAGGCTCAAAAAGTAAGCTTTCCGTGATTTGGACACCAAATGGCAATTCAAGAAACGGAACAATCAGTGAAAAGCTGAGCGCAAATAGCAGGTAGAATCTATTGAACCGGAACATGCTTTCTTTGGCCAAAAAGGCCCGGTAGAAAACATAGAAGATAACCAAGGCAATACTGGCCTTAACGATATACGCTATCATGGCTTTTGGGATTTAAGTTGTTCTTCGATTATTTTTTTCAGTGCTTCCAACTCTCTCATATCCAATTCCGTCTCTTGGGTGAAAAAGGAAGCAAATTGGGCTGGGGAATCGTTAAAGAAGTCTTTGATCATGGTGTTTACCTTTTTGGAGAAATAATCGTTTTTTTCTACCAATGGGAAGTACGCCCTGGAGTTGCCGTACAGTTCAAAGTAGATGGCGCCTTTCTCTTGCAGCCGCTTCAGTAATGTGGCCACAGTCGTATTGGCTGGTTTGGGATCGGGATAGGATTCCAAAATATCCTTCATAAAGACTCTGCCTTTTTTTTCCCAAATCAAATTCATAAGTTGCTCTTCAGCGTTTGAAAGATTCATTCTCTATTTTTATAGAATTCGTTCTACAAATATAGAACATAAAATAAGAATTAAAAATTACGGACTAAAAATTTCGCAACTAACTGAGGGGAATTTGATTCATGCGCTATTTTCACTCCGTTTAGTTTGTTTAGTTTGCTATTGGCAAAGAGTAACGGGTACGGTTTTGCCGGAATGGGGCTGCAACTTCAATCAATGCCGCTGCCAACACAAAAAGGTTAAATACATCCGATAAACCAAGGGCTTCGCCCTCGCTAGATTTTTGACTCTTGTATCCAATTCCTTTATTGACTTTGTATGGAGCGTGGTGATAAAGGCAGGTTTAAGGGGCGTGGTGTCTGTCAGTGAAAATTCGTTAAAAATCTAAAAGCTATTATATTGAATTTACTCATTATATTGAGTATTTTTACTCAATATAATGAGTAAAATATTATGACCTATCAAAGGACAGAAAAAGCAGGTTTGTTAAAACGGCTGAAAGACGAACCCAGGAGATTTATACAGGTCATCTACGGACCTCGACAGGTAGGTAAGACTACCTTAGTAAGGCAGGTGATGGAAGATCTTGATTTCCCTCACTTGTCGGTGGCCGCCGATGCAGTTCCTGCCGGAGATGGTATGTGGATTGCAATGCATTGGGAAACCGTCCGGATCCGACAGCAACAGCAAGCTGACAAACCTTTTCTTTTGGTAATCGATGAGGTTCAGAAAATCAACAATTGGTCCGAGCAGGTCAAAGCCGAATGGGACAAAGACACCGCAGATGGCAGGGATATCAGGGTTGTCCTGTTGGGTTCATCCAGGTTGATGCTACAGCAGGAACTCACCGAGTCTTTGGCAGGTAGGTTCGAATCCACTTACTTGGGGCATTGGTCCTACAAGGAAATGAAGGATGCATTTGGTCTCACAGCTGAGGAGTTTGTGTGGTTTGGAGGATATCCGGGTGCAATTACGCTAAAAGAAGATGAAGACCGATGGAAAAGCTATGTCCGTGACGCACTTTTGGAAACGAGTATATCAAAAGACATCCTTATGCTAACCCGGGTGGATAAGCCTGCCTTGATGAAGCGTTTGTTTGAGTTGGGCTCAGCCTATTCCGGACAGATCCTGAGCTATACCAAAATCATGGGACAACTAACCGAGGCAGGCAACACCACCACCTTGGCCAATTACCTGGAATTACTCCATGATGCCGGCCTACTGGGAGGCATTGAAAAGTATAGTCCCAATATGATCAGGAAACGCGCTTCCAGCCCCAAGTTTCAGGTTCACAATACAGCGATCATGTCAGCGATTTCCAGCGAAAGTCTTGACACCATCCTTAAAAACCAAGAAGCCTGGGGAAGGTGGGTGGAATCTGCCGTAGGTGCTCACCTGATCAATCAGGCATTTAAAAACAAAAAACTAACTATCCACTATTGGCGGGAAGGCAATGACGAGGTGGATTTTGTAGTTGCCTACAAAAACCAAGTGATTGCCCTTGAAGTGAAATCCGGAAAAACAGGAAAGCTATCCGGTTTGGGCGCTTTTGATGAAAAATTCAAACCTGCAAAATCCCTCTTGATCGGGGAGACGGGGATTCAATGGCAGGAATTTTTGCAAATGGACGTGTTGGATTTGTTTTAAAAGGCAGACCTTGTGGCTGTAACTATCGGGTGTATCAGGGATAAAAATATTTTGTACCCACTTGGTAATCATTACTTAAAGGGATATTTTAAAATTTTACTCAATATACTGAGTAAAATTACGCAAGGGAAGGTCATAGGTATTACCGAAAATCTAAACCAGGCATTTCGTTTCTGTAAAAACACCTAGATGGCTGGGTAATCCATTGACGGAAAGTAACATACCGGGAGATATTGATCCGTTTCACTGCAAAAAAGAACGTCCACTATTTCTGGGATAGTATCCGGTAAAACAGGATCATTGGATTTCTTTCCTCTTCCCCATCATGAACCCTCAAAATAGAATAATACAGGTCCCCCTTCATCGGCTTTGGAATGATTTCTTCTGTCAACTCCCGATCAAATAGCTGCCTTAAATGAATCAGGGGACGGTTGTTCTCCAAATCAATTACCACGTAATAAGAACGATTTTCATATACAACACGTAAAAATGCATAGCTATCGGAGATGACTACATGGTTTATCGCCAACTGATGTATTTTGTCAAATCCAGTCAAATGAAGCAGGTATTCCGGAACCAAGTAATCCTCCTCCTTTCTAAAAATAGTATCGCTGTTATTGTGCGATGATATATCTTCCCGTATGATTGGCAAATAAAACAAGTTCGCGTTTTTTACCCGACTTAATATCCTAGGGACTGGATGGATAATGGTGTAATTTGAGTGATAACCGTAAAGCGGCCTTTCCCAGTGTGTGACTTCAAGGGTTTTTGGTTCAATTGAGCTTACCAGTACCTGACGAGGTTTTTCCTTGGTACCATGGAGCGTCTCCTGAACGACCAATAGGGTGTCATCGTCCTTAAAAAAAGAAATTGGATGTCCAGGCAGCCTTTGGCTTGAGGAATAGTAATCACCATCCAGGTCATAGGAAATCACCATCCTTTTTTGCCAATCTGCCACAAATACAAAATTTTCCTTTTCATCCAAGTGAATCGCATAGGGCATACTGTATTCGGCGGGACCTTCTCCCGTCTCTCCGATTGTTTGGAGAATACTACCGGTGTAGTCAAATTTCAAAAGTCCCTGTTTATTGTCTAACAGGAGAAAGAAGTTCTCTGAGAAGGCTATATCCTGGACTCCTGTAAGTGGAGGATTTCCCGGAGCCTCAAGGTTTATGGTGTCTAGAATTTCGATTTGCAATTCCGGTGAATCGCCCAACAAAAAATCCTTCTGGATCGCTATGGCTTGAGGAGACAGCACGGCATCTGACATGTCTTTATCTCGACAGCTTTCCAGTAGAAAAACGAGCAACAAAAATCTGGTATGCCTCATGTTAAATTATTGAAATCGTAGGTTGCCGCTGTTTCTTTCAGGTGGCGTTTCCAAAGGATTTACAAACTACTTGAATGACACTGCTTTTGTATGCTAGATTGTGTACGTTGGCAATCCCCAGCCCGAAGGGCTGCCACCACCATAACCCGGGGCTGCCGCCCCGGAAAAATCCTCTCCCCCCACCCTCCCAACCCCGAAGTGGGTTGATTGAATGCCTGCCACCGAGGAAAATGCTTCGAATAGGGAGTCCCTTTCACCCGAACGTTGTGTATGGAAACCTGCGAACGGTCCTGCGGAAGCGTCCAACCCCGCACGGGGTTGGGGGGCGCTGTGTCTGTTTGTACCGTGGGTTGAATAGAGCTCATTGTTGTTAAGATGGTAAAGGAATGCGGATACACACCTATGCCTTTGGTGGATTCAAATACATACTTTTATTTTGGAATTAAGGAGTGAAAGAGGCGTTGTTTGTGGATAAAATTAGATAGAAAGGTTTTATATTTTTCATAATGAAACATCACTCTATTAAAGGTAAATTAAAAACTGCAATTCCAGGATTTTCATCTGTTGTGAGGCCATACAATTGGTTTGTCGTTTCATTTACTACAATTCCCTCAATCGAACGGTCTAGGTTTAGTTGCACCAAGGGCTTTCCAGTATGAGTGAATACATATATTTTTTTGGCCAATACACTAGTTTCCCGGAATTCAAATTCACCGATACCACCATATAAGGCAAAAATATAACTTGACGTGATTGTCAGATCTCTGTATCGATACCTATTTTCCTCTAGTGGAATATATAGACTAGCTGAATTATCCTTCCCCATCATTTTGAATGTAGGCAGCTCTAGGTCTGGCCCGTCGACGGTGATAAATTCTTTAGTCTGATAATCGAAGATTTCAAGTCTGTCTCTAAAAATACATGCGTGCGCATAAATTTTATATCTTGAATTGCCCTTGAACCATCCATCATTCAATCTAAAAAGGTCGAAAAAATCAAGGTAGGGATGTTGACTCACTTTTTCCCATTCTCCATAGCTATTCAATTCTACTCCATCTTTAGAAAATTCAATTAGTCTATGCTTATTTTCCACAGAAATCCCCAAATAACTTGTGTCTGATAAAGGTGAGATTCTAACTACTTTAAACATAGATGATGGTTGCCTATATTCATTATTGGCTAGTCTACTCGAATCGTGCAAATTGAATTCCAAAAACTTCTTATCTTGCGAGCTATATGCCCAAAAGCTATCTGAGCTTTTTCCCTCAAAAAGAACTTGTGCTCCAGCTAGTTCAAGTGGGCCAGTTCCTCTGATCCCTTTCGCTCGGTAATAGGACCAACTTTTTGTATCAATTACATGTATGGGTGGGTTTTCCAATGACCCTCTATTACTTTCAAGAATAAAAAGGTAGTTTTCAATTATTTCTACTTTACTTGGGTTTAATATTTCGTCAAAGCTTTTTTTGGTTGAAGATATATTTATTGATTCGAGGTCTGTTTCTTTAAATATTTTATAATTATGACTCTCTTTTTTTTCTGAACAGGATATAAGAAATAAAAATGTAATTGTGTATATATGATACTTGTTCATATTTTTAAATTTTAATAGCTGAATTATTTAAACTTGGGTTAAACGCTCTTATCTTATTAAATTCGAAGATCAACCAAATGCTATCGTATGACTGATGTTCGAATCTGTAATTACGGACAAAACGTACAGTAACAGACATTTTCAATCTGAAATTCTGCACTAGAACGAGCTACACAGCCAGTACTTTTGATGTGACAACAAACATACGAGCATCCTTCATCCGCCTCCACGTAAAAGGGATTAAACACCCCTATATTCATAGCCAACACACCTGCACTCAATGTGGGTTTTTAAATGTCATTCTCCTTTTCATGTGTCTATAATTGATTTTCAAAGGTCACATGGAATCTCGCATTGCGGATAGTCATCCCAGTGTGTGTCGCTTGCGTCATGCTCGATTTCATGTGTTTATAATTTGCTCTTTAGCGGTCACAACTTAGTCCCGGTTCGTCGGAATGCATGCCTAAAGGTCGGCAGGCAGGGAATCTCTGTATGCCGGCAGGTCGCGTGGTTGCCCCGTGTAGCTATCGGAGCATCCCAGTGTGTGACGGCTACGTCATGCCTGCTAGTCTGGTAGGCAGGCTCGATTTCATGAATTTAATAATTTTGGTTTAACAAATAAATAACTCCCAAAAAAAAATACTAAAAATTTAATAGGTTTGAGGAAGATTAATGTAAACTGACCAAATTCTCCCGTGAATTGAGCGTTTTACCTTGTGAACGAAAGGGTACCTAAATCTAACTCCTTAATGATGTGGGAAAAAATATGTAACAACTTATGTCTACTGTTTTGTCTTGGCAATCCCCAGCCCGAAGGGCTGCCACCACCATAACCCGGGGCTGCCGCCCCGGAAAAATCCTCTCCCAAAGATTACAGGGGCCTTATTTCCAACGTTATGGTATCTTTGAGGCGGTTCGGCAAATAGGTAAAGGCAATTCGATAAAGCGTATCGCCATGGTTGCTCGCCAACCTAGGGTCACTTATCGGGATGGTTTCTTTCTCAAAGTGGAGTTGTTTAGGATCATAAAAAAGCATAAGATCAGCACTTTCGGTTTTGATGACCACTCTACCAGGTTCAGATACTTCACATGGTAGGCCGGTCATTAGATGCAGGATGATTTCCCCCTTTCTGCTTTTCAATTCAAACGCATCAGAAACAGTGACTTTCTTCCCCGGCACTAATTCATAGCTTCGCAGCCAATGCGTTATTTCAGCTTCCGGGGGATATGCCCCTGAGATATCCGATTGAAAAACGGGATATTTTCCACTCTTGGTAAACCTCGTGTCCCGCGCCTTAAACTGACTTCCCGCCTTTTGAGCCATTCCGTTGATCAGAGGAAGGTTGTGATAATTGGACTGCATGGTCCAAATGGAATACCTATGTTCGCTAAAGGTCTCCCTTGTATAGGTTCCCACCCCTACATCCAAGAAAACCGGATACCCATCATAATAAAGCATAAAGGATCCCACGTCGTTGTGGTTGTGCTGTTCATTGTTGTTCCCCCCTTTTGCGGCAAGGTAAAATCCATCGGTACTGCCTTCGTTTTCCCGCACCAGAAAGGCCTCCAGGTTTTCGAAATAATGATGGGCAATTAAGGGCTCATTAGCAGGGGTGGACTCCCACTCTCCCAAATAAAATAAGTTGAGCAGCGCTTCACCCAGCCTGCTTTCTCTAATACTTTCACCATGGGACTGCTCTTTCAGCAAAAAGGCTCCAAATTGCTCCATGGTCTCGTCCTCGATGGCTTTTCCAAATCGAAAAATCCTTCCTGCATCGTGATTGATTTTCAGTTGGGAATCGGCAAAGTTGAGATAATAGTTGCCATTGGAGATATAGGCCCTATAAATATAGCGTCCCATATCTTTGATGATAGGATGGTCAAAGATGGAAATTTCACCACCGGAGAAAAGGCTCAAAATCTCCAGAAAGTCAAACATCTTTCCACCCGCATGAGACCAATACCCCGGCCCTTCACTACAGGCCCCATCATCAGGATACGAATTGATGAATAAATCCAATGACTGCATCGCCTTGTAGATTCCATCCAGCTTTTGCCGGGGATCTTCTTCCATTATCAAAATCGTGACCAGCATGTTGTAGCTGCACCAAGGTGTCCAGTTGTTCACACGCCCTTCATCCCATCCGGTGATCCACCAGAAATCATTTCTATTGTAGTAGGGAGTTAGTACTTTCCGATAAATCTCACTTTTCAATCTATTGGCAATTACAGGACTAATTTCATCAAAAGCTTCTTTGAAAAAATAGTAAACCCATGCCAAGTCGGTACCCATATCACCTACCATAAGGTCAATGATGGGATTATCCATATCAGGAACCACGGTGGTGGGGTTGGATATATTACCTTCAAACCCATAGAGGTAAAAATGGGCTGAACTCCCCCAGTAGGTCTGCTCACAAAGTGCAAATACACCGTTGACAAGGTCATCCAAAAACCTGCCATTGCCCTCTATCAACTCAGCCATTGCCAAGCTGAACAGGGCTCTTCTTCGCTGACCCATGGTACCGGCATCCTGGCTTCGGTCTCCAGACCTTGTAAACTCCAGGTATTGAGTAGCCTTGACGGTAGGCCAGTTAAACCCCATGTATTGCTCGGCTTGTTGGATGGTGTGTTCACGAAGCCCTTTTGGCAACGATTCCCACACCTCTCTTTCTTGATATGCCGGAAATGGCCGCCAACTTTGGCTTCTGTCAATTACAGTGCTTATTTTCTTCCGGGTGAAGTTTGACGCCAGTAAATCCCTCTTGGCCTGGGCACTTACATCTATGTACACCAATAGGAAAACGCAAACCATCAAGACTCTCATAGTAACCATTTATCATCATTGCAACTAGTGCAATGTACCAATTTGATCCTAGAGTTAAAAGGGGAAAAAACCTTCGCCTACCTTAACTCATAAACAAAATAGACAAAGTCTTCCTGTTCTACATCGCCCGTGTACTGCTCCCTGAGTAAAAGCCTCCCTCCCGGCAGGAGAAGTTTCTCTTCCCTTACGTCGCAGTTCACCGGAAATGGCACTTCCCTTTCTTGGGGTTCACCGTTTTGGAGTAGGACAAAATAAAACAGGGATGGGTCCATAAAGGGAAAGTAACCCGAATCGGACTCCTTGCGCAGGGCTACCGTCGGTTCGGGAAGTCCACGGAAGTACAGTATGCCGATACTCTCCTCGTCAAATTGGAACAGGCCCACATTCTTGGCATTGTTGGCCGCCGAAAAGGAATGGTGCGAAAACTCCATCCGCTCCAACAATGAAAAATCCCGGATAAGATCGTATACGCCTACCTGATTAGACCGGTGAAAGGTAAGGTAAAGCCTTCCCGCTTCGCTATTCAAGTGGTACACTGGGACCGGACGGACATCCTTGCGCGTGTCATCCACTTCGAAATGGGGCAGCAGGTCGGTATCGTAGGGCATTACCCACTCCAACTCACCTTTTTCAGGGTTGAATTGCTCCACCAATTTTGTGGCAATTTCTTCAGGGAGTGCTTCGCCCAACCCAACACCGACCCCTGAGAAGAAACTGGTGAAAAAATAGAGATCTGCTGCGGACGGAAGCCGGTAATACGGAACGGCATACCTAGGACCGGTATAAAAATTGATCCCAGCATAGGAAGAGAAACGGATGCGATGCTCCACCTCCCAAGCCTCATTGTAGCGAATTTGCTCCCTGGAACTCTGTGCAAGAAAGCCCTCTTGTTCCCGATTAAAGGAAAGTGCCACCAGATTGGAGCTGTATTCATGGGGGCCTTCACCCCGCCTGTTTACGGCTTGCAGCAGGTTGCCTCCTTGATCCAGCAGCAAAAACTCCCCGGTTACCTTATCGACGGCCAAGAACTGCTTTTTTTCTGGATGATAGTCCAACATACGTAGGTCTGTCTCCCGATGTACCGTAAACGAATCCACCTTCTCCAGTACATAAAATCCCCGCTCACTGGATCCGGAACTGTCCCTAGGTTCGCAGCCAACACCCGCCCATATGAATGCGAGTAGCGAAAAAATAAGAAGGAGCTGCTCCCTGTGTCGATGTGAATCTTTAACCATTGGGTTGGCTATGTTTGGATAGAAATTCTCCTAAACTACTAGTTTTAAATAGCCCGTGCAACCATTTATATAAATTATATAAAAAACATAGGGTTTTTAGGAAAACACCCCCTCTATTGGCCTAAAATGGCAGGAACTTTCCGCCCGCCTGAATACCTCCTCTAAAAAACGTTACCCATTCTCAATACCCGTATTTCTTCCCCCATAACTTTTGGAGGTGCCTTCGAAGCTCATTTTCCCGGGGATTGGCACCGGGATCGTACAATTTGGCGTTTTTCAGCTCATCGGGCATGTATTCTTGGCTGATGAAGTTGTTTTCATAGTCATGGGAGTACTTGTATTCCTTGCCATAGTTAAGGTCCTTCATCAGCTTGGTGGGCGCGTTGCGCAAGTGCAGGGGAACCGGCAGGTCACCCTGCTGTCGGACGAGGGACTGGGCCTGATTGATGGCCAGGTAGCTGGCGTTTGACTTTGGCGAGGAGGCCAGGTAGGTCACACATTGGGACAAAATAATCCGGGCTTCCGGATAGCCGATCACATTGACCGCCTGAAAGCAATTGGTCGCCAGGAGAAGGGCATTGGGATTGGCGTTGCCAATATCTTCCGAGGCCAGAATAATCAGGCGCCTCGCAATAAACTTCACGTCTTCCCCCCCTTCTATCATCCTTGCCAGCCAATAAACCGCCGCATTGGGATCGGATCCACGTATGGATTTGATAAAAGCCGATATGATATCGTAGTGCTGCTCGCCGGATTTATCGTACAGGGCTACCTTCTGTTGGGCAATGGCCATTACTTTTTCGTCGGTAACCACCACCGGATCCTCCCCTATGCCCTCCAGCACAATCTCCAGTAGGTTGAGGAGTTTTCTCCCGTCTCCACCCGAAATACGCAGCAGGGCATCGGTTTCCCGCAGATCTACCCGCAGCTTCTTCAGTGCCGCATCGTTGGACAGCGCCTGTTGGATCATTTTCTCCAGCTCCGCCTTACCAAGTGCATTCAGCGTAAACACCTGGCAACGGGACAGCAGGGCAGCGTTTACCTCAAAGGACGGGTTTTCGGTAGTAGCTCCGATAAGGCGGATAACCCCCTTCTCCACCGCTCCCAGAAGCGCGTCCTGTTGGGATTTATTGAACCGGTGGATTTCATCGATAAAAAGCACTACGCCCTGCTGAAACCGGGCTTTTTCGATCACCTCCCGGATGTCTTTGACTCCCGCGCTGACCGCACTCAAGGTATAAAAAGGAGCCTTGACTTCGTTGGCAATGATATTGGCTATGGTCGTTTTGCCTACCCCCGGAGGACCCCAGAGGATCAGGGACGGTACATTCCCGGCTTTAATCGCCCTGTAAAGGAAGGACTTGGGAGAGGAAAGGTGATCTTGGCCAATGAGCTCCTCCAACTTGGAAGGCCTCATGCGCTCGGCAAGTGGCATAGCGTTCATCCTGCCAATTTACGACAAAATGGGCATGGATAACAAAACACCCGCCAATGACCCATGGTAAGATGTTAGAAAAGGATGGCGGTACTGCGTGTCCCTCCAACAACACCTCCAGGTATCCCTCGAGGGAAAGTATAGCGGAAGCCTTGCCATCCACTGTTGGTTACTTACCCAGTCCGGAAACCAATCCGGGATCAAAATCTCCCGTAGCCTCAATCACCATCAATTCCCCCTTTTCATCCCTGACGATAAGCACGATATCTTTGATTCGTGTTCCCCCTTTTCCATAGATCAGCACGCCTTCGCTACGTTTGCCTGCCTCCATCATCAACTCGAAACGCTCTCTCTCCAGCGATTTCTTCAGGGCATTGAACTCGGTGGACAATACGGTCGCTGAACCCGGAATTTTAATTAGTCGGATCTTTTCCATGGACTGACTGATCTTCTTTTTATCAGCTTCATTCAGGCTGACATTAAATGACTTGGCAAGGCCCAGAAAATTGCCTCCGAGATCCAGGTGGAAAAAATCTTCGGACGATTTATATTTTTGGTAGAGGGCTTCCACACTTTTACTTTGGCCAAATCCGGATTGTAGGTAGGAAACGGCGAGCAATAACAAAATCAGCTTCTTCATTTTTGGTTTTTTTTAAAGGTCAACAGCTTGTAGGCATTGGTACCGTCGCTCAGGCGACGATAATTTTCTTTGGTTTATTTCTTGGGGTTCTTCCCTTTTCCGTACTGGTCCATGCCCGGCATATTGGTTTTTTCGGCCAGCATATTCAGGTCCTTGTAAGTAAAACTCCCCAACATGCTTAGCAGGGTAAAGCTTTCCTTGCTTCCGGTCAGCATCAATAGCTCCTTTACCAAACCGTTTTCTTCCCGGATCATAAACTTGGTGCTGGAGGTTTTATCCGCCACGTCCATCAAGTCCTCGTAGCGGTTTTTGCTGAGGGTATTCATGGCTTCGGTAAAGAGCTTCTGCCCCTCCACGTTTTCTCCACTTAGAATCCGAATGCCCCGGACCTTGGAGATAAGCTCTCCCAAATCCTTTGCTTCGGGATCGCTTGCAGTTGCTCCGGATTTCAAAAAACCGCCTGCCATCTGCATCATTTTGGGACTAATAAAGACCCGCGAAAACCGGTCGTCTTCCATGTACTTCCCAAAGAACCGCTCAATCGCATCATCCTGTGCCTGCACATAGGTCAGCACCATAAAACATCCTAGAAGTGCCAGTAACTTTTTCATTTTTCTTCTCCCGTTTCCGTAATATTGAACAATTGCCCGGCGGTATTCAAATGGCGAAAATCCGCCATCAATTCCAGCTCGGCAGTACCCTTTGCCATGTTAAATTGGATCAACTGAAAAGCCTCCACCACCTGAAGGTAGGCTGCTTCCTGCTGCCGCTGCTTCTCTACAGTGTACCAGTATGCAAGCAGTAAAACCCCTCCCAGAAAGACCGCTGCAACGCGCATGAATACGATCCATGAAAAACCTTTTCCTCTGCGCTTTGGCTGTTCCATCGCTGTCTCGAGCTTGGCAAGCTGGTCAGCTCCGGCGAGGAAATCGCGCAGCTCAGGGTATTGGTCTGTCATGCCCAAGAGCCGCTTCAACTCCCCTTCCTCCTCTAAGGAAGTATCTCCCCCCCAGTACTTTTCGACTAAATACTTCAGCCTATCATCCATGTCATTTCTCTTTTAGGTATTCCCGAAGTGCCTTTCTGGCGCGGTGCAGGTTCACCTTCACCTGCTCAACCGAGACCTCCAAATAGTCGGCTATCTCAGAATAGGTCAATCCCTCTATTTCCCGTAGGTGGAAAATCTCCCTTTGCTTTTCCGGCAATGACCTGACAAAGCGCATTACCCACTGGGTACGGTGGTCAGGAGAATCTTCTTCCGAAGGTTCCTCGAACATCTCAAGCCCCTCCAATCCGGAAGTCCGCCGCTGAATCTTTACTTGATGGAGCGATTCGTTCTTGAGGGTGCGAACCATCCACCCGGCCGGGTTCTGAACCTGTTTTAGAATATCCTCTTTGTTCAACGCTTTTTCGAAAACCGTCTGCAAGATATCCTGTGCCAAGGCCCGGTCTTTTACCCAAAGGTAAGCGAGTCGGTAAAGCCTATTGCGGAGTGGCCAGATCTGGTTTTCGAAAAATGAGTTCATTTACGAGGATGAGGATCAGGTTGGCGAAATGTTACAGGAAACGAAAAAAATTCCCAAAAAAAGTAAAATCTGCTGCCATGATGTAGGAAGCCTTCGCGTGCTAAGGCGTAGGTTCCCAAGACGGGGGCACCGTTGACCTATACAGCCTTTGACCTATTGCCAAAGCTAGCCGGATGCTCAGCCCCGCATGCTCCCTAGCCGTCGGGTAAACTGCTCCAACATGTCGTCTGTGAAGTCCAAGTGGGTAACAAACCGAACCAGGTCCTTACCAAACTTCACAGCCTTGATCTGCGACTCAGCCAAGCGAGCTACCAGCTCCTCCGGCTTCATCCCCCTTAGGCGTGCTATGACGATATTGGTCTTAACCGGCATTACTTCCTCGAAAAACGGATGATCCACCATTGCGTCCGAGAGAATCAGCGCGCGACGATGGTCGTCCGCGAGGCGGGAAACATGGTGATCGAGTGCGTACAGCCCGGCCGCAGCCAATATCCCAGCCTGACGCATGCCTCCCCCCAAGGCCTTTCGGATCTTACGTCCCTGTTTGATGGCCTCTTTGGTACCCAAAAGCACCGAGCCAATCGGGCAGCCGAGCCCCTTGCTCAAACACACGGAAACCGTATCGAACTGCTCCCCCCAAGCCTCGGGTTGATCCCCTGTTACCGTGAGCGCATTAAAAATCCTGGCGCCATCCAAGTGAAGCTTTAGCCCCTTATCGCGGCATAGCTTTCGGATAGGCCGTACCTCGTCCAACGTATACACACTCCCGCCACCCTTATTCATGGTGTTTTCCAGTGAAACCAGCACAGACTCCGGCGCATGGTCATCGTCCGGATTGATGGCGTCTGCTACCGACTGCGCATCGATTTTCCCATAGTCCCCGTCCAACAGCCGAACAGACGCATGGGAATTGGCCATGATACCCCCTCCCTCATAGAGGTAGATATGCGAATTTTTATGACAGATAACCTCCGTCTGGGGACGCGTATGGAGGCGGATGGCGATTTGGTTGGTCATTGTGCCCGAGGGGCAAAACAGACCGGCCTCTTTTCCAAACAGCTGGGCCAGGCGATCTTCCAGCCGCTTCACAGTAGGGTCTTCCCCAAACACATCGTCACCCAAAGGAGCCTGCATCATCGCCTCCCGCATTCCCAGTGTAGGCTGGGTCAGCGTATCACTTCGTAAGTCTATTACCATAACATTGTTAGCATGTTCCTACTTCTTATCAAAATCGGGATGATTTATCGGCCTTTTTACTTAGCACATCCACCATATCGGAGAGTTCAAGGTTGAGCGCATTGGTGGAGATATGAATCTCGGACAGGCTGATAGCCAAGGATACCAATAGGCTTAGCATGCTGCCCATAAAGGTGATGTTTGCCGCTTGGTTGATTTCCTGGTAGAGCAAAAACATGCAGGCTACGCAAAGCAAAAAACTCAATACACCAAAAATCTGCATGTTTTTGATCATATTCACCCTCTTTTTTAGGTTTTTGATCTGTTCAATGATGACTTTCTCATCCGGTGCTTTCAAATACTGCTTATGCAGACCCCTAATTAAATTTGCCATCGCCAAAAACCGGTTGGTGTATGCCAGCATGAGCAGCGTAATGGCAGAAAACAACAGGGCCGGCGTAGATAATTGGAGTTCCATGGATTAAAAGTAATAAGATAAGCAAACAAACGCGCACAACTTTAGCTGAAAAGGTCGGCTTCCGGCTGCGGATAATTTATTGCACAGGGCCGATAAAAGCAGTCCATTGGAGTGAATACGCTAAACTTCCCCTAAGACCACCAGCTTTTCCAGCGTAGGACTTGGGCTTCCGCCCTTAGGCTCGATGGTGATGGCGAATGCTCCGGCTTCGGCGGTTGCCTGCATTTGCTGGAGGGAAAGCTTTTCTCCTGCGTTTACCAATCCTATACCGACAGGCCCATCTGAACCGATCGCCCAAAGCTGGTAGTCGCTGTCCGGCCCTATGGCTGCCAGGTTGTTTACAGAGACAAATACTGCTTGGCTGCCTTTGTCCCAAAATACGTCCACACGTGCATTTTCCTGCATGGGAAGGCCCTCACCACGCATAAAAATGCGCTCAAAATTACCGGACAGCAATTGGTCCATCTGCTGATCCAATGACTCCAACCGAACCTGATTGGACCGCAGATCCTCTGCTAATTGGGACTGCTGGGCTACCAAGGTGTCGTACTTTTGCTCTGCGTCGAAATACCGAAAGGCGTAGAACAGGGCCACCGCAAAGGCCAGTACCGCGATCAACGATGCAGCTGCGGCATATTGTTTCCAGGGGTTTAGCGGTCTGACCGGTGTCTCAGTTGGAACCGCTGTTTCTCCGGTCTCTGATTCTTGATCCGAAAAAAATTGCTCGTCCAGCGTCTGAAATATCCTGTCCTTGATCTCATTTGAAGGTGGTTGATGACCGGAAAGCAGATCAAACTCAAACATGGTCTGTTCGAGCTGATCAAGTTCCTCCTGCACCTCAGGGTATTGCTTGGCCATAGACAGCACTTCCTCCCGCTCCTTTTCAGAGAGTTCCCCGAGCAAAAAGAGCTCTAATTTTCCTGACGATATGTAGGCCTGTACATCCACTAGATTCTGTCCACTTTCTTTTTCAACACATTAATAGCCGCACGGATCCTGGATTTCACTGTACCTAGGGGTATGTTGAATTCCTCCGAGATTTCTGTGTGGGTGTACCCCTTGAAATAAACGCAGTCTACTATAAACCTATATTCGTCGTTCAGCGAGCCCATCAGCTCCCGCACACCAATACCATCCACCGCCTCCACGGTACCAGACTGGCTCTCCAAACCATATACGAAGTCATCAATGGTGTTGGTTTTGTGCTTCTCAGAAAACTCTTTGGAACGGGTTTTATCAATAGCTGCATTCCGACAAATATTTGCCATCCAGGTATACAACCTTCCTTTACTTTCGTCATAGCTATCAATCTTACCCGTAATCTTTATAAACGCATCGTGAAAAACCTCTTCCGCGAGGTCTCTATCGGAGATTATCCGTGTGATCACCGCAAACAACGCTTTCGAATACTTGGCATACAAGTACTCTACCGTCTTTCGGTTTCTGGCTTTCAGCCCTGCTATGATCTCCTGTTCTTCCAATCGGTTAGGGTAAAAAAAACACAGGCTATGGAATGTAGCCTGTGCTGTAAATATAGAAAAGATTTTTCACTTTACAAGTGGATCACCTCGTCATAGGCTGCGGCAGCCGCCTCCATGATGGCTTCCGACATGGTAGGGTGAGGATGTACCGTCTTGATCAGCTCATGTCCGGTAGTTTCCAGCTTACGGATGGCAACGATCTCAGCGATCATTTCCGTCACGTTGGCCCCTATCATGTGAGCACCTAACAGTTCTCCATACTTGGCATCAAAGATCAATTTAACAAAACCGTCCTTGGCTCCCGCCGCAGAAGCTTTTCCAGAGGCTGAAAAGGGGAATTTACCTACTTTGATGTCGTATCCGGCTTCTTTGGCCTTAGCCTCCGTCAGACCCACAGATGAAATCTCCGGGATACAGTAGGTGCAGCCCGGGATATTGCCATAATCCAGGGGCTCGGGATGTTGTCCGGCAATTTTTTCCACGCAAATGATTCCCTCCGCAGAGGCTACATGGGCCAACGCCGGTCCGGGAACCACGTCACCGATCGCATAATATCCGGGCATATTGGTGCGGTAATACTCATCTACCTTTATTTTTCCTTTATCTACCAGGATTCCCACATCTTCCAGCCCACAATTCTCCACGTTGGACGCCACTCCTACGGCAGAAAGAACGATATCGCATTCAATTTGCTCTTCCTTGCCATCCTTGGACTTCACGGTGACCTTGCAGCCTTTGCCCTTTGTGTCCACATTGGTCACTTCGGTAGAAGTCATGATTTTAAGCCCTTTTTTCTTATAGAGTTTCTCTAGGGTCTTGGATACTTCTTCGTCCTCATTGGGAACGATGCGGTCCATGAACTCCACGATCGTCACCTCCACACCAATCGAACTGTACACGTAGGCAAACTCTACCCCGATGGCACCGGATCCTACCACCACCATGCTCGCAGGCTTCTTGTCCAGCGTCATGGCCTTTCGGTAACCTACTACTTTTTCGTTGTCGATTTTCAGGTTGGGCAGCTCTCTCGCCCTACCGCCTGTCGCAATGATGATGTGGTCTGCACTGTAAACGGTTTTCTTTCCGTCCTGATCCTCCACTTCGACCTTTTTGCCAGGCTGTACCTTTCCCCAGCCCATGAGCTTTTCGATTTTATTCTTTTTAAAGAGAAACTGAATCCCCTTACTCATGCCATCTGCGACACCGCGGCTTCGGGAAATCATATCCGAAAAGCTCACTTCGGCGTTCTCTACCTTGATGCCGTATTCTTCGGCGTGATTGATATATTCAAATACTTGAGCACTCTTAATCAGCGCCTTGGTGGGGATACAGCCCCAGTTGAGACAGATTCCTCCGAGGGATTCCGCTTCCACCACCGCGGTTTTCAGACCGAGCTGCGACGCCCGGATGGCCGCCACGTATCCGCCCGGACCACTGCCCACTACGATCACATCAAATTTAGTTGAAGACATATTGTTTATGTTTGGATTACTTTTTTGCTATGCAAATTTATAATAATAATATTCAGAAAAAAATTTGGTTTTGAATAAGAAAGCTGGAATAAACGATATTTAACCCAAGGCATCCGATGCAATACCTAAATATCCAACCAGCCGGCAACTATCCGCCACTTCGAGGTTTTTAAGAATAATTACCTATTTTTGCCAAAAAACCAAGCTAAAATTTTGATATGGGATTACTTCAAGGAAAAACGGCTCTGATCACCGGAGCCTCCAAAGGAATAGGGAGGGCCATTGCCCTGCGCTTCGCTGAAGAAGGTGCCGATGTGGCTTTCACTTATTTATCCAGCGTAGAAAAAGGACAGGCGTTGGAATCGGAACTTCAGGCCTTTGGAGTCAAAGCCAAAGGATACCGCTCAGATGCCTCCGATTTCAGCGCCGCTGATCAACTTATCAATGACGTAGTGGCCGAATTTGGTCGCTTGGACATACTGATCAACAACGCCGGCATCACGCGGGACAACCTGCTGATGCGCATGAGCGAAGAAAACTGGGATGAGGTAATCAACACCAACCTAAAATCCTGCTTCAATACCGTAAAAGCCGCCACCCGAACCATGATGAAAGCCAAGACGGGCTCCATCATCAACATCACCTCGGTGGTAGGGGTAAAGGGCAATGCCGGGCAGGCAAACTACGCAGCCTCCAAGGCCGGTATTATCGGATTTACCAAATCGGTGGCACTGGAACTGGGATCCCGCAATATCCGCTGCAACGCTGTAGCCCCCGGATTTATCGAAACGGAAATGACCGCCGTACTGGACGAAAAGACCGTACAGGGATGGAGGGACGGCATTCCCATGAAGCGGGGCGGAAGACCCGAGGAGGTGGCAGACGCCTGTGTATTCCTAGGTTCAGACATGAGCAGCTATATTTCGGGACAGGTGCTACAGGTAAACGGTGCCATGGCCACCTAAGAGTCGACTTACGTCTTTTCTCCAAAAAAGCTCCCTCACGACCGGTCGTGAGGGAGCTTTTTTTAATGAACACAGATATTCTGGCATAAATACAAAAATATTACTTGAAATAAATCAATTATTATTGTTTAAACAATTTTATATTAACAATAAATTATTTTTCATTAATGACAACTTCCTTATATTGCTACTGAAATATATTTTTCTCAAATTACCGAATGTTTCATTGAATCAGGAAGAATCAACACCCAATTCCTTCGTCAGTGAATACATCGATTTAGTTTTGGAGCAACCCCAGATTCTAACTACAAAGAAAAGTGGTTTGTCATGGCATTCTCCGGCTTTGAAAACTTGAAAAAAAATCTTTTCCCTCTAACACTATACAAGATGCCTATGCCAAATCAGTGAAAAATAGGTTCCAAGACGGTTTTTTCGAGATGAAAAAACCCTGACTAACGCTCATCCTATCGACTTTATGCTAAAAAACATCTACCAAAAGAACACATGAACGGAATTTCATTTGAATTTCGAAAATCTATCCGCATTCTTTACGGATTGGTTTTCATTGTTTGTTTCTCTTTCACCGCGAGTGCATGGGGATCAAACAAAGAAGGGGCTGACCATGAATTAGCCCTTGACAGAGGTATCTCAGGAACCATCACGAATGAGCTTGACGAACCTTTGCCCGGCGCAACGATCACCGTACAGGGGGCCTCTATCGGTACGGTTTCTGACATCGACGGACGCTTCTCATTGACGGTGCCCGACAATGCCACCCTCGTAATCTCCTATATTGGGTATAAAACCCAGTTGATACCAGTGGGCGTGCAATCCATCTTTTCCATTCGAATGGAACAGGATGAATCCTCCCTTTCTGAAGTATTGATCGTAGGATACGGCACTCAGGAAAAGAAGGATGTCACCGGTGCGGTGTCGTCTGTAAAAGGTGCCGCGATCCAGAACCTACCCGCTTCGGGATCCTCACAGCTGTTGCAGGGTAGGGCCGCCGGCGTAAACGTGGTCAGAAACGGAGGAGCTCCCGGAAATCAGGGCTCCATACGTATACGGGGTACAGGCACGCTTAATAATGCAGATCCGCTTGTCATCGTAGACGGTGTGCCAGGGGGAAACCTGAACGATATCAATCCCAACGACATTGAGTCCATCGAAATCCTAAAAGATGCGTCCGCATCGGCAATCTACGGTACCAGGGCCGCCAATGGCGTGGTTCTCGTCACAACCAAACGGGGGGATTTTGAGAAACCGCTACAGTTCTCTGTCAATGGATACACCGGTGTGTCCAACGCCATAAAGACCATCGACGTGTTGGATGCACCGACCTTGGCCATGCTAAAGCGTGAACGGTTCACAAATGACGGACTGCCCATCAATCCAATCTGGGAGAACCCGGCCTATCAAACCCAGCTAACCAATTGGCAGCAGGAACTCCTCGGCCAGGGAACCATCAATAACATGGACATCTCCTTGGTAGGCGGCAACAGGAATTCTTCCTTTATGTTGTCGGGAGGTTTCTTTGAGGAAAAAGGGATGATCCAAAATTCCGGGTTTAGGAGAATCAGCTTCCGTATGAACTCGGATCACAAGATAAACGACCGGTTGAAAATAGGACAAAGCCTGCAATTGATCAGCATCAATGAGGTAACCCCCAACACCCTTTCTGCCCAAACCGGGGTGTTGTGGAGTGCCATCCGCTTCCATCCGGGCCTTCCTGTCCGAAATGCAGATGGATCCTTCAGTTCCTCACAGATTTCGGGTGAGTTTGGTGACATCAACAATCCTATTTTTACCCAGGAAACGATGGATTCCAGAAGTACGACCCACAAGATTCTTGGAAACGTAACCGCGGAATACCAGATTTTGGATGGATTAAAATTGAGGGCGAATGTGGGAATAGACGGTGCGATAGCGGATGGTTATAACTTTAACATCATCGTAGCCGATCAAATCAGAGCCAACACCCGAAATAACCTTTCCCGCAGCTACAACGAATTCTATTCTATCCTGTCTGAGTACTTCCTGACCTACGACAAAAAAATCAACAATAAGAGTACGGTTGGGTTTGTCGGGGGATATACCACCCAAACGTTTAATTCGGAGGGATTCAATGCCAGCAAGCTTGACTTCCCGGACGAATCGTTTGACCAGCGCTTTTTGGATGTGGGCCAAACCCTCAATAACATCGGCGGTGGTAAGTCCTACGATGCGTTGGCGTCTTGGTTTGGAAGGGCGACCTATAACTACGGAGACAAGTACCTCGCCACGCTCACCTTTC
Organism: Lunatimonas lonarensis; assembly: GCF_000390185.1. GTDB lineage: Bacteria > Bacteroidota > Bacteroidia > Cytophagales > Cyclobacteriaceae > Lunatimonas > Lunatimonas lonarensis. Next base: position 25,787 of record NZ_AQHR01000022.1, read on the forward strand.
GGGGGGACGGTTCGTCCAAGTTTGCCCCGGAAAGAAGATGGGGGTATTTCCCCGCCTTTTCACTGGGCTGGAGGGTATCTGAGGAGGATTTCTTCAGAAATATCAATTTCATCAGTAACCTGAAGCTGACAGGTGGCTGGGGCCAACTCGGAAACCAAAACGTTCCGGGTTTACAGTACCTGGCATTGATAAGTTCGGGAAGACGCTATTCGTTCGGAGGCAATCAGACCGTAGGTGCAGCCCAGTCACGGATACCAAACCAGTTTATTACCTGGGAATCTGCGGTAATGACCAACTTTGGTATGGACATTGGCTTCCTTGAGAACCGCCTTTTGGCCAACATCAATTATTTTATCAAAGACACAAGGGATATGTTGATTGCCCCTCCCACCATTGGAACGGTCGGCCTTGCACAAATTCCCAACCAAAACCTTGGCGAGTTACGAAACCGAGGTCTTGAGATAGAGCTGGTGTACAGGCAGTCAAGAGGGGACTTCTCCTACTCGATTAGCGGCAATGCCTCGTTTATCGACAACGAGGTCACCAGACTGGTAGATGGAAATTTCATTGGATCCCAACTTTATGGCAGGTCCAGCCAGGAGATTTCCCGTACCTATGCAGGACATCCGATGGCTACTTTTTTTGGATGGAGAGCGGATGGATTGTACCAAACAAACGAAGAAATCCAAAATGATCCGAATATTGCCAACGACCCCCGACGAACCAATGGTCTAATCCGACCGGGAGATGTAAGGTTCAAAGACCTTAACGGGGATGGGATCGTTGACGAGCGAGACAGAGAAATTCTGGGCAGCCCCCATCCAAAAGTCGTGTACGGATTAAATGCCGAATTTGGGTACAAGCAATTTGACCTTAGCCTGTTTTTCTTGGGAAATGCCGGCGTGGAAATATTCAATGCCGATAGGATGCAGGGACTTGATCCCACCTATCCATTCAATATGTATGCGGAAACCGAAAACCGATGGACAGGCCCAAATACAAGCAATACCATTCCGCGAATGACCACCCGACGGGACAACCTCAATCACCGAACATCCGATCTATTCATCGAAAGAGGTGATTTCATGAGGTTAAAAAACCTAATGCTCGGATACACGTTACCGACAGCTTTGACCCAAAAGGCGGGCATAAGCAGGGCAAGGTTTTATGTGGCAGGACAAAACCTCTTGCTGTTCACCAATTATTCGGGAATGGATCCTGAGTTGGGCTACATCAACAACAACCTGCAGCTGAACGTGGATTATGCCCAATATCCTCAGGCCAGGACGTGGACACTGGGAGCAACCATTACTTTCTAATCGCCGAATCAATCGAGAAATGAAAAAACTGTCAAAATATACCCTAGCTATATTGGTTACTTGGGTAGCCTTCGCCTGTGATGATAGCATTTTGGATACCATTCCCTATGGTCAATCCACCTCGTCACAGTTTTGGCGAAACGCGGATGATGCAATCGCCGCCTCCAACGCCATGTACGAACCCTTGATTCTCCATGACTTCTATGGACATGCCGAGCACACCTTTGACATCCCCTCTGATGACCAATGGCGGGCAGGCGACCACGCTGAAGACCAAGCGATTGAATCGTTTACCTTCGACCCGGGAAATCCACAGTTGAACTACGGATGGAGACCAAAATACGAGGTGATTTCGAGAGCAAACGCGGTACTGCTCAACGTTCCAAGAATACAAATGGACCAAACCCTAAAGGATCGGGTTCTGGGTGAAGCCCATTTCCTAAGGGGTTTTGTCTTTTGGAGATTGTCTGTCATCTATGGAGGGATACCTTTAATCCTTGAAGATGATGTGATCAACAACAATTATAACAAGCCTCGTGCTTCCCTTACCGAAACCAGGGCGCAGATCGAGTCTGATTTGCTGAAAGCGGCACAATTGCTTCCCGTTGCTCACCCTGCGGAGGAGTTTGGCAGGGCGCATCGAGGATCTGCCAACGGCCTTTTGGCAAAGCTCTACCTTTACATGGAAGATTTTCCCAAGGTAATCGAGTTTGGCCAGCGTGTACTGGATGGCCCCTATGGTCTGGCACCTAGCTTTGACAACAACTTCCGAATCAACCTGCAACGGAATGCTGAAATGCTGTTTGCCGTACAGGCACTAGACGGATGGAGGGGAAACAACCACGTGATCTACACCACGCCAAGACCTTGGGGAGGATGGGATTTTCATCAGCCAATCGACGACTTGGTCGACACCTTTGACGAAAACGACCCCAGGCTGGATTATACCGTCTACAAGGTAGGAGACATCGTTGACCTGGGCGGTACCCGTGGACCGACCGAGTATACCGCTAATCTTTCTGCCTCCGGTTTTCACTTTAGAAAATATTCCTCTTGGAGACCGACTGGCGGGCTGAATGAGGGCCACCACAACCCCATTCTCAGAACCGCCGATGTCTACCTCATGGTCGCCGAGGCAAAGATTCGTTCCGGACAAAACGGTGATGCCGAGATCAATGTGGTCAGAGCGCGAGCTGGAAGAACGCCTCTTAGCAATGCCACCATGGAAGACCTAATCAAAGAACGCAGGGTAGAATTGGCTGGGGAAAACGAACGCCACCAAGATCTTATGCGATGGGACAAAGCAGGCATCGTAGACATCGTGGCAATGTATGCAAAGGATCTTGGTCCTCTGAAACCCGGCCGCACCTTTGTTCGTCCAAAGCACTATTACTTTGCCATTCCGCAACGGGAGATCGATCTAAGCAACGGTGTATTGACTCAAAACCCCGGTTATTGATTTATGGAAAAATGGTTGTTTGTAGTGCTGGTTGTATGGATAAACGTAAGCTGCCAAGCCCCGAACCAAGAGTACCTGGTGGGAAAATGGAAACTGGACTCCGTCCACTATCACTACAACAACTTTAGCCATAGCAGCACCGGATGGTACCAGGAAGAAATCTATGAGTATCTACCCACTGACGAGCTTATCGTCCGTGCGGTAGATGCTTATATTAAAATCCCTATCTCCATCAACGGTAGAGAGATCCACCACCTAGATGGGCAAGGCAAACCGGAAGAGACCTACCGTATCATCAAACTTGAAAAATCCAATTTGGTGCTTAAGGTAGAAAACACCCCCCTATTCAGCGGCAAAAACCAAACCAGGTACGAGATCCGGTATTTTTCCAAAGTACCATAGACAAATTTCCCTTCCCAGACCGAGGAACGTGACCGACCCTATCATGAAGAAAGGTGGATGGCTGACCACAAGACCTATGGACTTGATCCAATCAATCTCCCGGTCGAATCGAAAAAATCAATACGCAGCAGGGAATCAGAGGCTGTCAGCCGATTGGAGAATTGGGTAAGGTACCCGGATCCCCTGTAAAATTCACGCTTTCGATCCGTTCCATTTACGTGGTGCATCACCGCATAGCCTCCTTCGCTACCCTTTGGGAAACTATATGGACGCTCCAGTATTGATCCCGCCCTAAGATCAAGCTTGCCGTCCGTATTGGTAAACAGGTACATGGGCCGCCTGCTGTTTTCATGGTACAGGGAAGCCACCGCCTTTGCATCCCCCTCCAAAAAGAGATTGGAGGGAAGATATCTAAAGTTACCTTGACCATCACCTTTTAACACAGCCCCATACGAGGCATCGTATTGACCTGTAAGTACCTCTACGCCCAGATTGTTTCCGGAAAGAATGAGATCAACCGCACCATCTTCGTCCAAATCATCTACATGAATACCAAATATAGGTGAGATTTGGGCTTCATAGGGCAGTGCCCGAAAGGAGAATGTCCTGCCCGATTCATTGATCAATACGCCCGAACGAAATGTATCTACCGAAAGGGTTGTGATCTTTTCCTTCTTCATCCCATCCATCAGGTCATCCATGGTAGCCAGGGCATAGGAATGATAATCGGGGAACTGCCGTTTGAATGACGGAATAATGGAAAACAGGTCGTCCCTCGGGTGTATGGGATACCGCACACCATCTATCACATGGGAAATGATTCCCTCCTCCGTACCATTGTTATCAAAATCCGCTATGTGCACCTGCAAGGGCGCGTCAGAAGAAGTTGTATACCTGCTATTCAGTCCGAGGTTGCCCAGTATGAAATCCGTGTAGCCATTATTGGTGACATCCGCTCCCTGAATGGTATTCCACCAGCCACGGGTATGGGTTAAGCCCAGCTCGTCCGTAATATTCCGTAAATAGCCCTGATCATTTTTGAACACCGAGACGGGCATCCATTCGCCCACCACTACCAAATCCTTCCACCCGTCGTTGTCGATATCGCTCCAAATGGCGGAAGTTACCATGCCTATCTCTTTCAGACCGGGTGCCCTTTCATCCGTAACATCCACCAATTTCCCTTTTCGGTTTTCAAGCAACTTACTGATACCCGGTCGGGGATAGTTTTGGGGACTTTGTCGCCCACCTACAAAAAGGTCCACGTCACCGTCCTGATCAAAGTCAGCCGCAACTACGCAGGACCCACTCACAAGGCTAACGGGAAGCACTTCCGCATCCAAACGGAAGACCCCGCCCTCGTTTACATAGAGGCGATCTTGATAATAAGGTGACCCAGCCTGAAACTCATTGCCCCCTGAAACCACATAAAGGTCCAGGTCTCCATCCCCGTCCACATCAAAAAACAGTGCCCCCATATCTTCTTCAAAGGCATCCCCGCTGTCCAGTGTTTGCTTCGTAAAAGTACCGTCCCACTGTTGAAAATAAATCTCTCCTGACTGCCTAAAGGCACCCCCGACAAAGAAATCCTCCAGACCGTTGCCATCCACATCCGCTACACATACCCCCGGTCCAAGTTGGGATAGCTTATGCGGCAGCAACGGCTGGACATTGAAATCCGAAAAGTGGGTCTCTTTATGCCGATACTGAACACCCAACAAGCTATCCACAAGCGGCTCAAACACATATCCCCAATTTCGGTTCACTTGGAACGGATTGATCGTCGTGTTTGGAGCGTAGTCAATACCTACCAGTTGGTTGATTGTCGGATCTTTAACAACCTGAACTTGTCGGTCAGGCCAAACAACCACCACGGAATCCACCTTGGAATCTCCCCCCAATCCAAAATGAACAGTCGGAGAAACAGAGGATTGATAGCCTCGGGTTAGGTAGTGCTCGTGGTACTGAACCCCCAATCCCGAATACAAAAACACCTTAGTACCTATTCCATCCAAGTTGTTTTCCGGCCCTTTTAGTCGAATTTTGATGAAATTACCGGGATACGAATCCGATTGGCTGTTCCTGTAGATAAAAGCAGCACTGCCTGTATTGGCAATTACCAAATCCAGGTGGCCATCGTTGTCCAAATCCGCATAGACCGCTCCGCTGGAGTAGGCACTCTCAGCAAGGCCCCATTTGGCGGAAACGTCGTTGAACCGTAGACCTTGTTGGTTTTGGAAAAGGAAATTGGAAACAAACGCTCCCTCCAGATCCTTTATAGCCTCCCCTAACAGCACCCGCCAGTTTTCCGTATCAACACCGGCTCCGGCCAATAAACCCGACTTATAATCCACAAAATCCCGGTTGGTAATATCTTTTGGGTAACCATTGGTGATCAATAAATCCTTCCAACCATCGTTGTCTAGATCCACCCATAGCGAACTCCAACTCCAATCGGTCGCGCCAATTCCTGCCAGAAAGGCAATTTCGCTGAACCTTGGCAGGCTGTCCGCGTTCAACCCACGATTCCATTGGAGGGTGTTTCGCATAAACTGGGGAGCGTATCCATACAAGACCTCTGATCGAAAGCGCTCATGAAGAGTCTTTCCGAACATCATTTTCTGACGATAATTATCCGGAGGAAGCATGTCTAGGGTAACCACATCCAACCGGCCATCATTATCAAAATCCCCTACATCGTTACCCATGGCAGAATAACTGGTATGCTTAAACACGGTTGCGGCCACGTCCCTAAAGGTTCCGTCGCGTTGGTTGATGTAGAGCAGGTCATTGGACAGGTAATCGTTGGAAACGTAGATGTCCGGCCATCCGTCCTCATTAAAGTCGCCGATCGACACCCCAAGACCATAGCCCTCAATCGTGATCCCAGCCGCTGCCGACACGTCCGTAAAGGTATTATCCCCATTATTCCTGTAAAGCTTATCCGTATTCAACATTTGGCCGTCCACCCGCTTCCGTCGAATCACATTTGGCCCGGTGTCATCGGTCATATTGTTCAAGAGGTACATGTCCAGGTATCCATCCAAATCAAAGTCAAAAAAAGCCGCCTGAACGCTGTGGGAGGTATCCGCCAACCCATAGGCCTCGGCCATCTCCGTAAAAGTTCCGTCCCCATTATTGATGTACAGCTCATTGACCCTCCTTTCACTGGCATAGGGCCCCGAAAAACACACATAGATATCCTGATGGCCATCTTGATTGATATCGATTATCGAAACACCGTTTGCCCATTTCCCTTCGGTAGCTATCCCGGATTGATCGGTGATATCATCAAACCGGAAATCTCCCCTATTGAGGTAAATTCGGCTGCTCCCCATATTGGAGGTAAAAAACAAATCCTCCAGGCCGTCATTGTTGAAATCTCCCACGCCAACGCCGGATCCGTTATAAAAATACTCGTAGGTCAACACGTTGAGCTCGCTGCTTTCCAGCAAGGTGTTTTGGAAAAAAACACCCGAATGGGCAGAAGATATCTTTTCAAAAGTACTCCTCTCGCGACAACCGGCCTGCAGAAGGAGAGCCAGAACCAAATTAGCACCTAGAAATCGCATCGGGATACAGAGACTGTTGGACGTTTCCCCGAAAGATAATCATATAAACGATTTGACGCAGAAGCTGCCAAGTAAAATTAAGGTTACCATTTCGTGCATTTGGCTGCCCCGACCTATCGGAGGTATGCCTTTGGGTGGGTTTATGATATTGGCGGTGACTATATCCTTGTGGGGATAGCCGAAGAAAATGGGAGACCTGTTCTGCCACCTGCCGGACTCAACGAGGAAGAGATTGATGGCATCCAAAAGGATATGGTAAAAATGAACAACCTGATCAATCCGGCCTATCATCCCAAAATCAGTATTGAAGAAATAGAGGGTGAAAAAATCCTGGTGATTTGGGTATTTGCAGGAGATAACAGACCGTATGAAGTTCCTGACGAAATCAAAGCCAAGGAAAAGAAGTACCATTACTACATCCGTTATGGTTCCAGTTCGATCAAAGTCAACAAAAGTCAAAAGGAAGATTTGATTGCCCTTAGCGGAAAGACTCCTTTCGATGATCGGCCCAATACCCAGGTAAGCTTTGATGAGATTTCGCTTACCTTGGTTCGGGATTACCTGAGAAAGGTGGAGAGCAAGCTTTTGGACTCCATGGATTCCTTGACAAAGGAACAGCTACTTTCCCAAATGCAGCTCCTCTATGGCCCACCGGAAAGACGGCATCCAAGGAATGTAGCCTTGATGATGTTTACCGATAATCCCGAGAAATACTTTCCCTATTCCCGAGTGGAGATTGTCCATTTCCCAAACGGAGAGGCAGATCCTGAGTTCTTTGAGGCCCCGAATATTTCCGGAGCTGTGGATTATATGATCGGTCGAACGCTCGACTACCTGCGGATCAATGTATCAAAGCAAATGACCCGAAAAATCAAAGGTCAAGCAGAGTCAGTACGTGTTTGGAACTATCCCTATGAAGCTTTGGAAGAAGTCATCGCCAATGCGCTGTATCATCGGGACTACTTGACCCGCGAACCGGTTGAGATCAGGGTTTATCCCGATAAGTTGATCATACTGAATTATGGTGGCCCGGATCGTAGCATCAAACTAACTGAGTTTCAAAAGGGCAGTGTATTTCCAAGAAGATATCGAAACAGAAGACTGGGTGATTTTCTGAAAGAGCTTGATCTCACCGAAGGGAAAGCCACGGGAATTCCGACCATCCGAAGGGTAATGGAAACGAATGGTTCACCCATGCCGGAATTCCTAACCGATGAGGAACGGAGTTTCTTTCAGGCAACCCTCCCTGTCCACCCATGGTTTTTGGAAGACAAGTTGGAGATCAAAGATGAAATCGAACAGGAATCTGACCAAACAATAGGTGGTCCAATAGGTAGTCCAAAAGGTGGTCCAATCCACTTGACTGAACGGCAGGCACAGATACTGGATTTGTTGAAAAACGATCCTGGCCTGACCAAACGAAGGATTGCTGTGCTGCTCGATGTCAACGTTTCAACGGTGCAGGAGCACCTCAATATCTTAAAAAGATTAGGGTTTATAGCGCGTATTGGTGGAAAAAGGGGCTTTTGGCAAATCATAGAGCTATCGGTGCAGCGCCAAGAGGATGCCAAAGGCGGGGAAGGCCCTTATCCAAAACTCACCCAATCAGGTGATGAACCCGGCATAATACCCCATACAATACCCCATACAATCGGGCTGTCAGAAAAACAATTGGAGGTCCTTTCTCTCCTTCAGGCGGAGCCACGGATTTCGATTTGTAAGATGGCGGAAATACTTGGATTAAATAATTCAACGGTGGTCGAACACCTTGATTCTCTCAAAGAAAAGGGAGTCTTGGAAAGGATTGGTAAGACACGTGGATATTGGAAAATAAATAGTTGGAAAGGTGAGTGAGTTCGGAAGAAATCATATTCAGGTTCGGAAGAAATAGTCAAAAAGTTCGGAGAAAAGTTCGGAGAAAAAAATTTAACAAGAAGCAACGCAAAAGGAATTCATGACCTTCCCAAGCATAACCATACAAGGAAATATTGTTTCAGGCGAGATACTGGACAAGCTCGCTACAGAGGATATCAAATACCAGAATCCAGCTGATTTTGGGCTGGGCAAAAATATCAAAGTACGGGACGAGATCGGTTTGGCCTGGGCTTCGGCGCGGGGTTACTGGCAGGCATTTAAGATGCGTAGAGAACGGATAGCCGAAGATGAAAGCGGTACTTTCGAAACCCGTAACTTCTGGATGCTTCCTTTCCTGATGACCTTGGGCTATGAGGTGGATAAATCCAATGCAGAAGTCCTGGATGGCAAGACATACGCCATCAGTCATCGTGCTTCCAACCTTTCAGGTTTTCCAGTGCATATCATGGGCATCAACGATAGCTTGGATAAGCGCAGGGAAACAGGTGGTCCAAGACTTTCTCCCCATGCCTTAGTACAGGAATACCTGAACAAAACCGATAATTTCCTCTATGCCATGGTCACCAATGGCAAGCACCTGAGACTGCTCCGCGATGCTACCAGATTGGTGAGGCTGACCTATCTGGAATTTGATTTGGAGAAGATGATGGAGGAAGAGCTCTTTGCGGATTTTGCAGTGCTTTATCGTATCCTTCATGCTTCCCGTATGCCCAAAGAGAAGGGGGAAGGAGAAACATCCTTCATGGAGTATTACCATCAGGAGTCCTTGGCATCGGGAACCCGTATCCGTGAAAAGCTCTCTGAAGCAGTGGAAAGCTCCATCAAACGGTTGGGCAACGGCTTCTTAAAACATCCCGATAACCATGAATTACGGGCCATGGTGCAGTCCGGGGAGCTGACGGGTAAACAATATTACCTCTACCTGCTGCGCCTGATCTACCGATTCCTGTTTCTGCTCGTGACGGAAGACCGCAGTCTGGTCTATCCGGAAAAGCGGGATGCCGAACTCACCCGACTGCGCAAGATCTATTATGACTTCTACAGCATGGATCGGGTTCGCAAGCTCGCCATTCGCAAGATCTTTGTGGAAGGGTACAAACATGACCTCTGGGAAAATATCAAGATTACTTTCCGTTTGTTTGAGACTGCAAAATATGGGGAAAAACTGGGAATCAAACCACTCGGTTCGGGGATTTTCCATCCCTCGGCATTAGGTGCTTTGGGAGATAGCAAACTGAAAAATGAAGATCTGCTTTTCGTTATCCATAGGCTTTGCTACTTTATGGATGAGGAACGCAAGCAATTGGTAAAAGTAAACTTCGGTAACTTAGACGTGGAAGAATTTGGTTCTGTGTATCAGGGACTCCTGGAGTTCGAGCCGGTATTTTCCGAATTGGAAACCTCCCCAAGCTTTGGTTTTATGGCAGGTACGGAACGTTCCACTTCAGGATCCCACTATACACCCGAGGAACTGGTTCGTCCGCTGATCCAGCATTCCTTGGAGTACATCATTCAGGACTGTCTCGAGAAGCCCGAGGAAAGGCTGAAACTTACTGCCCCAAACGCCACTAAACCCACCCTTCAGGAACGTGCCCTCTTGGCCATCAAAGTCTGTGATATTTCCTGTGGAAGTGGGCATATCCTCCTTTCTGCAGCTCGTAGGATAGGTACAGAATTGGCGAAGGTCCGAACCGGTGAAGATCAGCCCACTCCCACAGCCATCCGTCAGGCCGTGCGTGATGTGATACGGGAGTGTATCTATGGCGTGGATAAGAATCCACTGGCTGTAGAACTCTGTAAAGTAGCGTTATGGCTGGAAGCACATAACCCGGGAGAACCACTGAACTTCCTCGATCATAAAATCAAATGTGGAGATGCCATCGTAGGACTGGCCCATAAAGAAGAACTGGAGCGAGGTATCGCAGATGATGCCTTCAAAGCCCTGCCGGGAGATGACAAAAACATTGCTTCCCAATTCAGGAAAAGGAACAAAGAAGAGCGTGAGCGTAAAGATCAGCTCTCCATGGACTATTCTATGGATGTGAATGAAGCGGTCAATAAGGCCATCGAGCAGTTCCAACTCTTCAAAAACTTACCTGAACGAACTCCTGAGGAGATCGAAGCTAAGCAGAAGAAGTTTATGGAACTGAACAAGGGGACAACCTATGCCCGGCTGAAAAGCTTGGCGGATATGCAGGTCGCGCAGTTCTTTATCCCCAAGACAGCTGATCAAAAAGGCTATATCTGTACAGATGCCACCTATCGGAAGTACCTTCGTGAAAAGACGATCCCTACAGGAATGCCACCGGCCAAAGCAGAGACCTTAGCTCAGGAAAAAGGCTTTTTCCATTACTTTCTGGAGTACCCGGAGGTTTTCCAGGAGGGAGGATTTGATTGTATTTTGGGAAATCCTCCCTTTTTGGGGAGAAGAAAAATTACTGGAACTTTTGGAAACAATTTTCTTGAGTTCTTGAAACATCAATATCACCCTATAGGTGCAGAGGATTTAGTTACATATTTTTTCAGAAGGATTTTCTCAATCTGTAAGTTAAATGGATTTTTATCATTGATATCAACAAATACAATATCTCAAGGTGGTGCCAGAGAGTTTGGACTTGATGTAATAATTTCCAAAGGAGGAAAAATTAACCATGCTGTTTCAAGCATGAAATGGCCTGGCATTGCCGCAGTTGAGGTTTCGCTGGTTACAATTTATAGTGGTGTGTGGAAAGGAAATTACATACTTAATGGTAAGCAAGTTATTGGAATTTCAACTTATTTGGATAGCAGTGAGTCTCAAGTTCATCCCTTTACACTTATTAAGAATGTTGATTTAAGTTTTAAGGGTTCCGAACCTGCTGGAATGGGTTTTATTTTAACTAAGGAGGAAGCTGAAGAATTATGTTCAAGAGATAAAAGAAATTTTGATGTTATTTTTCCATACTTAAATGGAGATGATTTAAATAGCCAAATCGGATCTCTTGCAAGTAGGTATATTATTAATTTTTTTGACTGGGAGCTGGAAAAAGCAAAAATGTATCCAGATTGTTTTCAAATTATTGATTCAAAAGTTAGACCAGAAAGGCAAAGAAAGAAGAAAAATAAGGATGGATCTGAATCTACTGATTATCAACTTAGGTATCCGTTACCCCAAAAATATTGGATTTATGGAGAGAAAAGACCGAAATTATATTCTGTTATTAAGGATTTTAAAGAGGTTATAGTTACTGCGAGAACAAGTAATACTAATGCAATTGAGATTGTTCAAAATAATCAGGTTTTGAACGCCAATTTGACAATTTTTGGAATTCAAGGGTTTGATAATTTTTCAATTCTTCAAAGTAGCCTTCATTTTGCCTGGGCTTATAAATTCTCCACTAAACTTGAAACAAGGTTGATTTATCAGCCATCAGACGTTTTCGAGACATTTCCGTTCCCGGAAAATTCGAATATTAAATACAAGGATTATTTAAATGAAATAGGAGAACGGTATTACAAGGAAAGAAAGAAGTTGATGTTTGATATAAAGCTTGGATTGACTAAGTTTTATAATTTATTCAATTTAAGAGAGATTGATTACAGTGTTATAAAAAATGATTCAAAAAAATTCGAAAAGGACGTTTTGAGTTTTTGGACTCATTTTGAAAAGATGAATTTTAATTTTTCATGGGAAGAGTCAATAAAAAGGATTCTAATGCTTCGACAACTCCACGAACAAATGGACGAAGCCGTATTGGAAGCTTATGGCTGGACTGATATTCAACTTCGCCATGATTTTTATGAAGTGGATTATCTTCCTGAGAATGACCGGGTGCGTTACACTATCCATCCCGATGCTCGTAAGGAAATCCTTAAGCGACTGTTGGAACTGAACCATCAATACTTCGAGGAAGAAGCCAAGCAAGGCCTGCATAAGCAGAAAAATGTAGAAGCCTTCTACGAACAGAAAGGACAGCCTGTACCTGAGGAAGTGGCAAAGTGGTTTCAGAAGGGCAAAGGGAAGTCCAAAGGTTCCTCTTCAAAACCACCGAAAAAGAAGACAGCCGATAACCAACCGGACCTGTTTGCTGCCACCACACCCTTATTTGCCCAAGGCAGTAACCAGAAAATAGCCATCGGTTCCAAGGTCACAATCCGTAACGAGGAAGCCAAGGAAATGAAATACATTATCCAATCCACCGGAGAAAAAGGCAGCTTCACAGCAGATGGCTACAAAGTCATTTTAGCTGACTCTGGGCTTGCACAGGCTATGATGGGTAAGATGGAAGGGGACAAGTTTGAGTTTGGGGGTGTGGGGTATAGGGTATTGAAGATTAACTAATATGCCGGGTCGGAATTTTCTAGCTCACAAGGGTTCATTAACCGGTTTGGAAGGATGGGGCTGATATGCAGAAAAAATTGATGGATAAGATTGAGATGCTTGTTACCTTTTAATTATAAACTTAAATTTCAAAAATTATGGATTGGTCAAAGTACCCAAGCAGAATTAATAAGAATGGAGAAAAGGAATACTTTTTCGATGGTGATTGGTGTAAACCAGTAGACATGAATAACCTATCTCCTGCTGACATATTTTCTATTATTAAAATCCCAAATTGGATAAATGATTCTAATTACACGTATCTTGCTTCAGATGAAGCGATGATTGAAGGATGTTATAGGTTTGTGGAAATTGAGGAAGCCAAGCCAAAAGTGGCAGGTGATGTTCCAGGAAGATTTTTAGCAAAGGCTTTCTATAAAGAAAAACCAAGTGACTCTTACATAGATTCGCAGAATAGATATGCCTTGGTTACAGTCAGAATTAATCCTCTGCTAAATCGGGCTGCGAAAGGAAGTTTCATGGATTATGCAGCATCAGAAGGTAAAGTAATTAAAAAAAGTATTGATAGTTTCAAAATACTCTTTCACAAAAAAGAAATTCACCTCGAAAAAATCGAACTCGTAGAAAACTTACAATATAAAAACAAATCATATGTATACACTTGGCATTTCATAAAAAGCGATTCTTAAATCATACTGTTTAAAAGACCGGACATATCCATAAAAACACAGTCTACATACATGAATCCTTGGTAAATCATATCGAGTAAGCCATATCTATTCAGAAAATCCTGAATGAATATTAAGTATTAAACCGAAAGAAATATATTAATAGTAAATAGATACAACCCAATGGTAATCTGGAGAATAGGCATAGAATCAGAAAAAAAGAGTTCCCCTTCGCTACCGGAAGTGACTATCAAAGGAATACGAGAAGGTATTCAAGATCGGAATCACCATTCCTATTCAAACACCACCTTAGAATGGAAACAATCCAACGCTCAAAATTGACGGTCCTAACCTCGAGAACTACCATGAAAACCTACAAAGAACAAATCATTGACTGCATCAACGAGCTTTGGGAAGCAAGGGTAAAGGCGTTTGGCTGTATGGTCAGCTTGGCCATGGGAACCCATTTAAAGGAAATCAACGATGCGTTTGCAATCGGGGAGGTGTTCGAGTTTCAGTATGCGCACTTCGAAGACATCGACGACACCAATATCCAACGCCTGATCGCCCTTTGCAAAGAAATGGACGAAACCATTTCCAGCCGGATAACCATCACCGGTAATCCTTCGGATGTCCCCCAAAGTACTTTTTAAACGCCGCCGAAAAATGGGTGGCATGCTTATAGCCAAGCTGCTCCGATATATCCGCTATTTTCAGGTCTTTATCTTTGAGTAACGCCAACGCCTTTTCCATACGCTTGTCCATGACAAATCCATAAACCGTCTGCTGAAAAGCTTCTTTAAAATGACGCTTCAAATGGGATTCGTTGGTGCCTACCTCCAATGCCAATTTCCGCAAGCTGGGAGGGTTGGCTAGCTGACTTAGCAATATTTCTCTTGCCCTATGCATCTGCTGAAGTGCCTTCTCATCCATTAGCGAAGGCTCTCCCGAAACATCCACTTCCTGCTCCCTGTGTTGCATCAACATCAACAACAAAAATTCCAGCACCTTCATTTCCACCAAGTGCCGTTTAAAGCAGCCTTCGTATTCGTTAAATGCCAAGTTGCGCACAATCTGCAGCATCACTTCACCTAACTTGGTCTCCAAGTAGATCTGATAGCCCTGCTGATGGGAAGCTAACTTTTCCCAGCCCTGAAACCCATCTATTCCCCGCGCGACTTTCTCCAGGAGTTCCGGAGATAAAGAAATCAGCATCGCATCCACCGAGCTCCCCGGTAAGGACCCCGCCGAAAACTCCTCTCCGGCTAAGACCAATACGCAGCGACCTTCCAGCAATTCAAATGGCTGATCAGATTCCGAATAATGCAGCGCTATGCCCCCTTTGAGTACCACCCACAACTGGTAACAGCCCGCTCCGATCTGGATTTCCATCTGCTGAAACTTTCCCACTTCTCCTGTAAAATACACCAAGGAAACGCCCTCAGAACAGTACACGGTATGAGGAGAAAATTGCCCCGCACCTGAAAGAAAAGGTGGTTGGTCCCCTTCCGAAGAGCCGTTGTACACCAATTGAAGCCTGCTATGTGGATGTTCCCTTGTCACTTGGTCAGATAAATTTCCCTTTTCGTCATTTTAATTCCTCCTGCCGTCATTTTCATTTCCAGCCCACCGCTAGATTTGCAGCCGTAAAGTTAATCGTTTTTAGATTAAATCTAAATAATAATAATTTCGGTAAGATTATTTTAATCCACACAATCTCATGACACACACATACACGCTTTTTTGTGGGCTATGCGCCATAGTGCTGTTTGCTATGGCAAGTCCCGCGGCGGCCCAACGGGTACACGTCAACGGTCAGGTCAAAGACGCCTATACACGCGAGGCCCTTCCCGGAGCAACCATCCAATTGAAATCCAACCCTACCACTTCTGTTACAGACGCCGAAGGATACTTTCGCATGTACGCAAATGAGGGAGATACACTGATTGTCCGGTTCTTGGGGTATAAAGAAACCTACTTCATCGCCCCTTCTGACGAACAACTCCTGCAGCTTCGATTGGAAGAGGATGTTAACCAGCTCGCAGAGGTGCAGGTGACAGGAGCCTTGGGATTTTCCCGATCCTCCAAAGAGCTGGGGTCTTCTGCACAAGTCATAGACTCCGAAAACCTCAATCAGGGCCGTACGATAAACCCGCTATTTGGATTGGCATCCAAAGTGGCCGGATTGCGGATCAACCAATACGACAGCAAGGTAGATCCAGCAGCCATGATCGTGCTGCGTGGCACACGTTCCCTCCAGCGGGGTACAGGCATAGATGGACGATCAAACAACGAGCCCATCTACGTGGTGGATGGAGTACCCATCCCAAACATCAATCGCCTAAACCCGAACGACATTGAGAGCATCACCGTCCTGAAAGGGGCCAATGCAGCGGCACTTTACGGCTCAGAAGGTGTCAATGGTGCCATTATGATTACCACAAAAAGAGGCAAGGCAGGGCAAGGGGAGGTGAGCATCTCCAATACCACCACGTTTTCAAATGTGTACTTCCTGCCCGAAGCGCAGAAGATCTACGGCCAAGGCCAAAACGGCGTCTACAGTCCGACGGAGTACGAGTCCTGGGGTCCAAGATTTGACGGTACGCAACAGCCGTTTGGCCTTCCCCTACCCGACGGGAGCCAACCAATGATAAATTATGCCGCCCCAGCTCGGGACAACCGGCTAGACCTGTTTCAGACTGGCGTAAATGTGCAGAATGACATTTCTTTTTCCGGAGGGGACGAGGTAAGTACGTATTTCCTATCCGCACAGCTCGTAAACCAAAAAGGGATCATTCCAAAGGATGAGAACAACCGGATCAACTTGCGCTTTAACGGAAGCCGGCAATTCTCCAAGCTGAGCACATCCTATAACATCAACTTTATCCAAAACAAGAGCGATGTTACACCGGACGGTCCTTGGATAGCCAGCTACCGCATGCCTGCCAACTACAATTATGACTTGGTCCGCAACTGGGAACAGCCAAACAATCCCGGCAATCCCCTGAACTATTTTATCCCCAACGGTAGCTGGCTCCGAAGTCCCTACTTCCTGATAGACAACCTGCGTAACCAAAGCAACCAACAGATCCTAAACGGAAAGGTCGAGCTAAACTACCGCCTAGCGGACTGGATCGACGTCATGTACCGGGCAGGATATTATGGAAACACGGAAAGCAACCGGAACTACACCAATAAATTCGAAGCACCAGGTACACGAAACACGCCCGGGTCTGTAAACGATCAGAGTGTGAACTTTCAGCGGTTTAACGGGGACTTTATCCTAAGCATGAAAAAGGAACTGGGAGCCGTGAAAAGCCGCCTGCTGCTAGGACAAAACATACGCATGGATCACAGCAAGGCACACAATATCTCCTCCAACAACCTGCTGTACCGAGACATCATCAATCCCGGCAGTCGGGCGGGAGAGCTATCCGGAGGTTCCACCATCATGGAACAACGTTCGCTTGCGGTCTATGGTGAATGGATGACGGGTTACCGCGACCACCTGTTTGTGACGATTACTGGTAGAAATGACTGGAATTCCACGCTAAGCAGGGAAAACCGCTCCTACTTCTACCCAGGTATCAGCAGCTCCTTCATCGCCTCTGAAGCGCTCCCCTTTCTACGGCAAAACCGGCAAGTATCCTATGCCAAGCTGTATGCCTCTTGGAACAAAACCGGAAACGTAACCCTAAACCCCTATCAACTCAACAACCCCTACTCCCAGGCAAACGGATTTCCCTTTGGCAGCACCATCGGGTTTCTCCCCAGTCTGACAAACCCCAATCCGGCCATTCGACCCGAGTTTGTCACTTCTTACGAGGCGGGCATGCAGGTGGGGCTTTTCAATCACCGGGTGTACCTGGAAGCCGCCTACGTGTACGCCGATTCAGACGGACAAATCTCAAACGCCAACGTATCCCGAGCTACCGGCTATAATGCTATGCTAGTAAACTCCGGCCGTATGACCAACAACATCATTGAGCTCAGCATAAACGGGGACATCCTGCGCACGCTGGACACCAAATGGAACCTCGGCTTCAACTACACCTATACCAACAATGTAGTGAGGGAACTCTACGGTGGGGCGGAATTTCGGCAGAACTTCCGGCAGTCCTATGCCTTCGTGGGAGAGCAATTCCCATCCCTCTGGGTCAGTGACTACGCCCGGGATGAGCAAGGCCGGGTGATTGTAGATGCGCAGACCGGAGACCCCAAGGTAGCGGAGGAAAACGTGCTGCTGGGCCCCATGGTCCCACCCCATATGTTAGGTATCAACTCCTTATTCGAGTACAGGGGATTTTCCTTGGGATTGCAATTTGACTGGCGTATGGGAGCCTACTTCTACTCGGAAACGATTCCGCCCATGTACACCGCCGGTACGCACCCCACCACTGCTGCCTACGGAAGAGAACCCTTTGTCTGGCCAAATTCCGTCATCGAAACTGATCAGGGCACCTATATTCCTAATGAGAGCCTGATGACCTCGGGAGGCGGAAAGGAATTCTGGACCGCTCAAGGAGCCGTGCAAAGCAATACAGCCGCAAAAGCCGATTTCTTCAAACTTAGGGAATTGAACATCAGCTATCAGCTACCTACCGGGTGGTTTTTAGGGGGATCTTTTATCCGATCTGCTTCGGTGGGGCTTGTAGCCACCAACCTATTTATCATCACCCATGCCAGCAACAACATTGGAGATCCCGAATACCTGTACAATGCCACTGACGGCTACTACAGCTTTCGGCAGATACCACCTATGAGAAATTACGGTTTCACGGCAAATGTTACATTCTAATTCAGTTCTACCGATGCAAACTATCCGAATAAACGCGAAAATATACGTATTCCTTTTCCTGATCGTCCTTAACATCGGCTGCGATTCATTTTTGGACGTAAACGAAAATCCCAACGCACCCATTTCTGAAAACCTACCCCTTAGCGCCAAACTCCCGGCGGCACTGGTAGCAACCGTAAATCAGGAGGTGGGATCAATCAACCAAATTGGTGGATTTTGGGGAGGGTATTGGGGCACTAACAACGAGGGCGCCAACCTATTCTTTGACCTAAAAACCTACAACGGACTGGACATTCGGGACCAACGGGGCGGGATTCCCATTTGGGAAAACGGGTACAACAACATCCTTTACTTCAAACTCATCCAAGAGGAGGCCGAAGCAGAAGGAGACCTTTTCTACGTAGGCTCCTCCAAAATCATGCAGGGGTGGCTGTTCCTGAGACTAGTGGACTTTTACAACAATATACCTTTTGACGAAGCCGGAAGAGGGAATACCTACCTCAATCCTACCTACGAACCGGGGGAGCAGGTATATAGAAAGGCGGTCCAGTTGATCTCTGAGGGCATACAGGATGTAAAAAGCTCGGGCGTTATCCCTTCCCAAACCCATGGTGACGTGCTGTTTGGAGGACAAAAAAGCCTCTGGGCAAAGTTTGGCAACACGATCAAGCTCAGGGCACTGATCCGCCAAAGCGAAAAAGGAGACCCCAATTACATCAACTCCGAAATACAAGCCATTCAGCAAGAGGGCAGCGGGTTTCTACAACCGGGTGAATCCGCCAACGTGAATCCAGGCTACCTGAATACTCCGGGCAAGCTGAATCCTTTTTGGGCCAGCAATTACCGGGATGCCCAAGGCGCTTTTACCAGCAATCACCAGCATATTCGACCTACGGTCTATCTAATCAGTCAGTACGAATCCTTGAATGACCCACGGCTGCAACGGCTTTACACTGATGTAAATGGCACCTACCGCGGCGTCTTGTTTGGAAATCCGGATGCGGGGAATCCTGCCTATGCAAGAATAAACACCTCCGCATTCCGAGGCCCCGCAGAAAACGGCGGAAGCCCCACAGGAATATTTCATAGCTTCAACCAAAGCAGCGTGCTCCTTTCCGACACCGAAAGCTTGTTCCTTCAGGCGGAAGCGGTGTTACGGGGTTGGCTAAGCGGCGATCTCACTAGTTTACTACAGGAAGCCATAGCGTCATCCTTGGATTACATGAAGGTAGATGCACCAGGAAAATCAGCCTACCTGCTCCAAGAAGCCGCACGCTTAGACAGTGCGGAAAACAAACTGGAGTACCTGATCCTTCAAAAATGGCTAGCACTGAACAGCATAAGCAGCATAGAAGCTTGGAACGACCACCGACGGCTGGGCTTGCCCGAATTCCCGGCAACGATTGCCTCCGGTGTGGAGGGACGCCCGCTGCGACTTATGTACCCTGAGACAGAACGTGGCACCAATTACGAGCAGGTACTCGCACAAGGCAGCGACTTTACCCTTCGGGACAAGGTATGGTGGATGCCTTAGCCTAGCAGAAAAGTTTAAGACCACTGATAAAAATTACAAACAGATGAATTCGAAACAGATCAACCCTGGCATTTGGCCAAAAACCCGGAAATTTTTCAACGACGTCCATCTGTGGCTGGGACTGATAAGCGGTTTGGTACTGCTAGTCGTTTGCTTCACAGGCACTGTCTATGTGTACCACAACGAAATACGGGAAATGGGCGCTCCTCATTTGTATCACGTCAAGGCTTCCGCCGCTACGGCCAAGCTACCTTTGGACGAAGTCTTGGAAAAGGTTATCAAGCAACTTCCAGGAGAGCTCACGGCCGTTCAGGTTCCCCACGATCCCAAACGAACCCTGCAACTTTCCATACGGGAACAGAACGACAATAGCCGAGGTGGAACCACCTACTTTGTCAACCCCTACACGGCGGAGATCCTGGGCACATCAAAGGATCCCAACCGAGCTAATGAGTGGTTGCGTACGATGTTTAGTCTACATCGTTGGCTGATGCTTGACCGGATAGAAAAACCGCTGATTGGCGAGCTCCCCAACCGGACACTGGGAAGCTATATCACCGGTGCGGCGACTATCCTGTTCACGCTCGGTGTATTGACAGGAATCGTCATTTGGGTCCCCCGAAAGGTGAAAAACTGGAAACAGGGACTGAAAGTTAAATTGGGCGGTAGCTGGAAGCGGACCAATCACGACCTGCACAATACCCTCGCCTTCTACAGCGCAATCATTCTATTTATTATGGGTGTAACCGGCCCCTTTTGGTCGTTTCCCTGGTACAGGGAGGGTCTGCAAAAATCCCTCGGAACCTACCAGGAAGCCCCTGCCGGTGGACGGCCGGGCGGACGTAGCGAGAAAAGCGCCAATGACAGCCCACAGGCACCCCTGCTATCGCTAAATGCCTACCTCGCCGAAGCCGACAAACACCTCCCTTACCCGGGAGATTACCGCATCAATCTCCCCCGACCCGGAGCAGCAGAAATCAGCCTGACCAAGTCGAAAGTGGGATTCTTTGCGCCGGCCGCAGCAGACCGGATTACATTACAAACCAGCGATGCCGGTCTGAAAACACTGGATCTATTTTCAGAAAAGCCGTTCAACGAACGCGTATCCTCATCAATCAAAGCACTGCATATGGGTGACGTCTATGGAGGATTCAGCAAGATCATCTATTTTATCTCCTGCCTCATTGCCACCAGCCTGCCCATTACCGGGACACTGATTTGGATCAATAAAATGAAAAAGAAAAAACCGGGGACAAAACCACAGAGCCCCAAAAAAGGCAATACCGAGACCGCTCCAGATAACCAACCCACCTGGCATCGTGTGGCCAGAGTCCAATAGCCAACACGCTGACATTTTTTGAACTACTTTTCCCAAGGGGCTGTCGCTAACTGGCAGCCCCCCTTTGCTTTCAGTTCTCTACTTCCTGATTTCTAAAAATTATTTCTCTTTCTTTATTAGTGGACTTAATCATCTCGCCCAACACCTCCATTTTCAATTCATACTCATTGGCGTGTCTTTCGGGTGTCCCTTCTACGCCTAGGTAGTTATCTTTCATGTGTCTATAATTGTTTTTCAAAGGTCGGCAGACAGGGAATCCCGCCCTTCCGGCAAGGGGATTGCCGCGGCTTGATATTGATTCATCAAAAAAAAACCGCTAGTGCGGTGAAAACAGGAAAAAACCACTCACTGACATTCAGCTCTTTAGAATACGCTTGACAAAAATAAACATAGAAACCTTGGAAAATTGGGGTGGATGGGTTGAAGCCCGATAACTCAGCTGTAATCATTTTTTAATGGCATTCGCCATGCCCCGCTCTATTTATTCTTCCAGTTGGGCAGCCAGGGTCTGCTTTTCGTATAGCTCCGCATAGGATCCCTTCTGGGCTATCAACTCCTCGTGCGTGCCATATTCCAGCACCCTGCCCTCGTCCAACACCACGATGGCGTCCGCCAACTTGGCCGAAGAAACGCGATGCGAAATAATGATGGAGGTTCTTCCCTGCATGATCTTGCCCAGCGAATTGAGGATGGCATTTTCTGTCTTGGTATCTACCGCCGACAGGCAATCGTCGAGCAGCAATACGGCAGGTTCCTTCGCGATGGCCCGGGCAATGCTCACCCGTTGCTTTTGCCCTCCGGAGAGGGTAATTCCCCGTTCTCCCAACCGGGTGTTGAATCCCAGCGGAAAATCGACTATATTTTGGTACACATCTGCATCTTTGGCCGCCTTTTCCACCAGCCGACTGGTCACATCGGCTTGTTCCAGGCCAAACCCGATATTATTGGTAATGGTGTCACTAAACAAAAAAACATCCTGTGGCACATAGCCTATCTGCTGCCTTAACGAGGCTATATCGTAGCTCTCTATAGGTCTACCATCAACAAGGATTTCCCCATCCGTGACGTCGTACATGCGCATAAGCAAATTGGCAATGGTGGATTTTCCCGAGCCGGTGGTACCGATGATGGCCAATGATTTCCCTTCTCCTATATTGAAACTGACCCGATCCAGTGCTTTTATGCCTGAGTCGGGATATACAAAAGAAACATCTCTGAACGCGATACCCCCCTCAATCTGAGTAGCCAAGCATTCCTTACTCACGATGGGGTTTGTTTCATCCAGAAACTCATTGATACGCGTTTGGGAGGCGGCGGCACGCTGCACGATGCTGGTCACCCAGCCCAAGGAAGTAACGGGCCAAGTAAGCATGTTCACATACAGAATAAACTCTGCGATAACCCCGTAGCCGATCGCCCCGGACATCACCTGTTGTCCTCCAACAAATACGGTTATGATCGTACTGAGACCAATCAAGCCCAGGATCAGCGGGTAGAACAAGGACTCTACCTTGGTCAACCGAATCGACTTTTCCTTATATTCTTCACTTGCTTTTTGAAACTCATGGGCACTGT
Source organism: Lunatimonas lonarensis (assembly GCF_000390185.1). Lineage (GTDB taxonomy): Bacteria > Bacteroidota > Bacteroidia > Cytophagales > Cyclobacteriaceae > Lunatimonas > Lunatimonas lonarensis. The sequence goes on from NZ_AQHR01000022.1 coordinate 48,649, forward strand.
CCTCTTCCCTGACAAAGGCCTTGATCACCCGTATTCCTGAAAAGGCCTCCTGAACAAAGGTGCTTAGATTGGAGAGACTCCGCTGAATCTTCTCCGAACGCTCGTTGATCATGTTGTTCACCACATAGATACTGATGGAGAGCACGGGAAGCGGCAACAGGGAGTAAATGGTCAGAGGTACGTTTACCGTCAGCATATAGGCAATAACCATGGGAAAAAGTACCACTAGGTTAATTCCATACATCAATGCGGGGCCCACGTACATTCGGACACGACTGACATCCTCGGTAATGCGGGCCATCAAGTCGCCGGTGCTGTTACGGCGGTAAAAGGCAAGTGGAAGGGATTGGTATTTTTCGTAAATTTCATTCTTCAGGTCATACTCCACCAACCTGGACATCGCGATGATGGTCTGCCGAATAAGAAAAAGGAAAAATCCCCTCAGCAGTGCCATCCCAAGAATCAGGCTACCAAAAACCACGATAAACTTCAAAAAAACCGCCCGGGCCTCCCCTGCAAGCTGACTTTGATCAAACAATTGGTAATACGAAAAGCTCTCAACCACATAATCTATGGCAATGCGTACCAACTGCGCAGGAATAATTACAAATACATTGGAAATGATCGTAAAAACGAAACCCAACAATAGGTACCACTTGTACTTGAGCAAATACTTATTTAATCGCCAAAGAGGTTTCACAAAACAAAAATCTAGTTTTTAAGCATAATTATTCATTTGGTTCCATTCGACAAACTCACATTACAGTCAAAAAACACATAATTTCACAACCGTTTTTGGGCTGTTCGAGGGCTTAAATATAACACAATCCAAAAACCAAAGTTCACACATCCCAAATTAAAACCCAAGGTGCCCACCCCTATTTGCCTCGTTGCAATGGGCACACGCAAAAATACGGAGTCGCGCCCAAGGTGGACGATGTAGCTCTGCTTTTTGGCGTTTCCTTTATCGATGGAGTAAGTTGGGTTATTGCCAACCGGCGGAAAGCCCCTTGTATACGGAATTATCCAGCTTCGGACGATTTCTATCCGAAAATAACTTAAATTTGCGATCATTAACGTCCTGTAATGCTAAATCGAAGAATACTAAGAGTAAAGGCTTTTCAATCTTTGTACGCCTACCATCAGTGCAAAGCATCCAATTTCAACCTTTCGGTAGATCTGATTAAAGAATCCTTTCAGCCTGACCTCAACAGCATGGAAGTACAGGATAAGGTGCAGTTAAAGAAGGACGCAGAGCTTTGCGTAGCCCTTTTCACCAGAAGCCAAGATTCTCGATCACTTGTTGGCGAAGAAAATCTCGACCTCAAAATCAAAAATGTCGCACTAACGGCACTGGGCCAGTACCATAAGCGATGTGAAACCGACTTGTCCTTCTTAAGGACCAACATGGTGACAGCGGCGGAACGGATCCCTGGCCTATACCTCTACGCGATCGGAATCCTTCTGGCATTCAGAAGGCACGTAGAAAAAGACGTTGAGAAACGCCGGAAACTTTCCGTAGACCGGGAGACAACGGTGGCACCGGGTGAAGATAACCTCGCGAAAAACCAACTTCTTGCCTATCTGGAAAACGATTCGCCGATCCGAAGCGAGTTTATACGTCACCATGTCAAGCTCGATGATTGGAAGGAGGAGATCAAACAGTGGTTTAGGGATTATGTAAAGCCCCAAGAGGATTATGTAGCTTATACCCGTTTGATGGCACCTACGATCGAGGAGGATCGGGCCATTAGCGAGGCATTGCTCAAAAAGGTCATCTTTAAAAACGATGCCATATTGAGCGTATTTCAAGAGCTGGATCTGAATTGGACAGAAAACAAGTCAGTGGTCAGAAGTTTGGCATTAAAAGTGCTGAAAAATGTGGACATGGATCAGGAAGACTCGTCGGCCATATTACCGGAACTAGCGATTAATTGGGACGAGGACAAGGAATTCTTTCAGAATATATTTAACTTGACCGTGGATTCTGAAAAGGACTACAGTGAACTAATTGCCCAAAAGGCCCAGAACTGGGATATTGAACGGATAGCTCTCACGGACAAGATCATCATTACCATGGCCCTTACCGAAATGGTCAACTTCCCGAGCATCCCCGTCAAGGTCTCGATCAATGAGTACATCGACATCTCCAAGACGTACAGCACGCCAAAAAGCAAACAGTTTGTAAACGGGCTTTTGGACGTGTTGGCAAAAGAACTAACCGAATCTGGCAAAATACGTAAAAGCGGTAGAGGGCTTATCGACAATAAATAAGAAAACTATGAGCAATAAGGGAAATTCATTTTTCGCATTCCTGCTGGGAGCGGGAATCGGTGCCACTTTGGGAATATTATTCGCACCCGACGCCGGGAACAATACGCGTGACAAATTGAGTTATCAGTTGACAAAGTACAAAGACGAATTGGAGAAACTCGTCAAAGAACTGGTGGAGGGAAAAACCCTGGCGTCAAGTGAGGCAAAGTCAGAAGGGCACAAGGTAATTTCGGAAGCGAAAACAAAAGCCGAAAACCTGTTGAACGATGTCAATAAATTGATTGACCAAATTAATCAGGAAAACAACAACTAATTCATATCATGTACAGAAACGTCTATCTAGCTTTTGCACTAATGGCTGTCTCGCTGGCAGCTTTCAGTTGCAACAGCAAAAGCACGGAAGAATCCGAACGAATCAAAGCACTGGAAGAAAAAATCTCCCAGCTGGAGCAAACTTCCATAGCTACCCCCACAAGTGCCCAGAACGTACAGCCTGCGGATCCCAGTACCGTAGGTGCGTTTGATTTCCAAACCATGGAGTACGATTTCGGTACCATCCCGGAGGGCGAAGTTATAGAGCATGTCTTCTCTTTCAAAAACAGCGGCCAGGCACCCTTGGTGATTTCAAACATACAGGCTTCCTGTGGCTGTACCAGCCCTGATTGGACCAAGACCCCCATCAAACCCGGGGACGAAGGCTTTGTAAAGGTGGTGTTCAACTCAGCCGGCAAAACAGGGGTACAAAGCCCAACTGTGACGATTCAGGCAAATACAACGCCAAATGTAACCCGTCTTCGACTCAAGGGCACCGTAAACCAGCGGACTGCCTCTGCCGAAAAACCATCCCTAGGACCTGTTAAACGATAGAAATGTTAAACGTAATTTTATTGCAGGCCGGCGGTGCCGGTGGCGGCATCATGGGGCAGGTTTTCCTGTTCGGCAGTATCATACTGATCATGTATTTCTTTATGATCAGACCCCAGCAGAAAAAGCAAAAGGAAACCACCCTGTTCATCAACGAAGTCAAAAAAGGTGATCAGGTCGTAACCGTCGGTGGCATTCACGGTAAAGTCTACTCCGTGGAAGGTGACACCATTTTGCTTGAATTGGACAAAGGCTTGAAACTGAAGATTGAAAAATCCGCACTTTCGCTGGATTACACGAAAAAGATCAAAGAAGAAAAATAAGGGGTCACGGTGGGCAAGTTTGGCAAGTTTTTGGAAAAACTGAAACCGGAGGCATCTTCAAACCTAAAAGTGGTGGTATTGTGCGTGGTCACAGCTACCACTTTTTGGCTTTTGAATGCCCTTAACAAAGACGACTATACCACGATAGTTCGTCAACCCATCGCTTTGTCCTATGACCAAACGGAGTACATGGCAGTGGCACCACTACCGGAACAGGTATCCATTGAGATCAATGGAAATGGATGGGATCTGCTCCGAAAATACTTCAAATTCAAATCCACGCCATTCACCATCCAAATAGAAGACCCCTCCAAGAACGGCTATGTCCTGGCCAGAACCTTTCAACGGGAGTTGGCCGAAAACCTGGCTCCCACCCAGCTTGTGAGCATCATCCAGGATACCATTGCCTTTAGAATTGACAAAATCATATCAAGAAAAGTAACCATCGTACCCGATACCTCTGAAAACATCCTTTCAAAAAACATCCGGTTTGGTTCCCGATTTTCCATTGACCCCCAACAGGTAACGGTCAGAGGGCCTATTTCCAAAATCCAGGATTTGGAGGGGGTTTGGAAGGTTGATCTGGGTGAGCAAAACATAAACCAAAACTTCTCTAAGCTACTTCCCCTTACCGTGCCACGAAGCCTCCGAGATTACTTATCCCTAGATGAAGAGTCGGTCTTGGTGGCATTCGACGTAATCGAATTCACCGAAGGAGACCGGGTGCTGGAAGTACAGAAAACCTTCTTTCCCGCCAACGTAAAAACCAAGCCTGAAAACGGAAAGGTGAAGCTAAACTACTTGGTAGAAGCAACAAAACAGGAGGACTTTGAAAAATTGGATCTGAAAGCAGTGCTCAACTACAATAACCGAAACCGGGAAGACAGCACCGTGTCGGTAACGCTAAGCAGCAACCCTGCCTACCTCGAAATTATCAGCTTTGATCCTCCTGAATTCAAACTAGTCTATGATTGACAATAAACCCCGAATGGTCGGGATTACCGGGGGCATAGGTGCGGGCAAAACCCTTGTAACCAAACTTTTCGCGCTATTGGGTGTGCCTGTATACCGAGCCGACGACCGGGCAAAGTGGCTTATGACAAACCATCCCCCGCTGAAGCAACAGATCTTGGCTGCCTTCGGAGCGGAGTCCTTCCTGTCAGACGGAAGTCTAAACCGACCATTTTTGGCATCACGCGTTTTCAGCGACCCCTCCAATACAGAGGTAATCAACAAGCTGGTGCATCCTTGTGTCGAAGAAGACTTCAAAAAATGGACAGAAAGCCAGCCTTATCCGTACGTACTGAAAGAAGCTGCCCTTCTTTTCGAATCCGGATCATACCGTAGCCTGGATAAAATCATCACGGTAACCGCCCCTGAAAGCTTGCGGGTATTCCGAGTATTAATTAGGGATCCGCACCGAAGCAAATCTGACATAGAAAAAATCATGGAGAGGCAGTGGCCTGAGCAGCAAAAAAAGGAAAATGCCGACTTTATTATCGAAAACGATGAGCGGATAATGGTCATCCCCCAGGTACTGAAAATTCATCAGCTCCTGATGCAGCCATGAGCTATCAGGCTATTTTTTCAAGGGAAATTTGGTCCAGATAAAACTTCATTCGGGTATGACGATGATTCAGGAAATCGATTTTGTCAATCCGGTCATGCTTATGGTTATAAAATACCTCCACATATTCCTGTCCCAATAGATACAGGTTTACTTTGTACGCATAGTACCGTATAGCCACCACAAAGGTGCCCTCCTCGTAGAGTTTTTGGATTTTCCGTTGCAACGACAATCTTTTAAAGTCCTCCCTACTCATATGAATTGTCCAAGAGCTTTTTCAGGTGCTTTAGGTTCCAATGGGCATACACTGGAAGCAGCCTACATATGTTTTGTGCTAAATTAACTAATTTTCCCCTATAGTTCCTAACCCTCCATCCCAGGCCGACCATTTTTTGGCAAATCCCCACCCATACTATTTTGGACATTTACTCTTGCTTTGATTTTGTAAAAAAGGTTCTAACCACTATACTTGACCCAAAATCAAAATTCACCCCATGCGTCTACACACCGGTCGAATAGGCCCGCTCCTGATCAAGCTGATAATCCTGGGCTCGCTGGCAGGGTCTTTCTCCTGTTCTTCTACCAAAAAAATACGGAATCAAAACATTCAACAAGTGGTAGATACCGCAAAGTCCTATCGCGGCACTCCCTACCGGTATGGCGGCACTACCCGTGCTGGAATGGATTGCTCCGCACTGGTGTACCTATCTTTCCGAAGCGTTGGCGTGACCCTGCCGCGTACTACGGAGGAACAGAGCAAAGTAGGGAAAAATGTACCGAAGAGCAAATTGGAAAAAGGGGATGTGGTGTTTTTTGCCACGGGCAACCGAAGAGGGAAGGTAACCCATGCCGGGATAGTGACCCAAACAGGGCGGGGAAACGTGCAGTTTATCCATTCCTCCACCTCCCTGGGAGTCACCGAGGACAACGTCTTTTCAAATTACTGGTCCCGACGATTTATTCGCGCCAGAAGGGTTTTTTAATCCCTGGAATGCCTGCTTAAAAAAATAATCTTACCGTAAAATCAGGGATATACGATGACTTATAAAAAATTGAGGTAAAGTGGATTAATTTTTAAAACATCCTTTGGTATTAATCTTTATTAACTAATTTTGCATCCTAATAAAAAAGTTCAGTTCCTTTTCATCTTAAAATATCAAAATGGCGAATACTGGTAAGATAACTCAAGTCATTGGACCTGTGGTCGATGTTTCCTTTGAGGGAAGCGCTCTGCCGAATATTTTGGACGCACTTGAGATTACTAAAGAAAACGGTGTCAAAGTAGTTTTGGAGGTTCAACAGCATCTTGGTCAAGACCGTGTCCGAACCATATCCATGGACTCTACCGAGGGTATGGTTAGAGGAATGGAAGTGAGCGACCTAGGGGCTCCTATCTCCGTTCCAACGGGGGAGGGCATCAAGGGTCGTTTGTTCAATGTAATCGGTGAAGCAATCGATGGACTTCCTCAGCCGGAAAGTGGCAAACGTCTTCCTATCCACCGTTCCGCTCCCAAATTCGAAGACCTTTCCACTTCTACCGAAGTTCTTTATACCGGTATAAAAGTAATTGACCTCATCGAACCCTATGCCAAAGGCGGTAAAATCGGACTTTTTGGTGGTGCCGGTGTGGGCAAGACCGTTTTGATCCAGGAACTGATCAACAACATTGCCAAAGCTTATTCGGGTCTTTCCGTTTTTGCCGGAGTTGGTGAGAGAACCCGGGAAGGAAACGACCTTCTTAGAGAAATGATTGAATCTGGCATCGTTACCTACGGAGAAGATTTTATCCACTCCCTGGAAGAACATGGTGGATGGGACCTATCCAAAGTAGACGTGAAAAAATTGGAGGACTCCAAAGCAACATTCGTGTTTGGACAGATGAACGAGCCTCCAGGGGCCCGTGCCCGAGTAGCCCTAACTGGCTTGACCTTGGCGGAGTACTACCGTGATGGAGATGGAGAAGGTGCTGGCCGTGACATCCTTTTCTTTATTGACAATATTTTCCGCTTTACCCAAGCAGGGTCTGAAGTATCTGCACTTTTGGGAAGGATGCCTTCCGCGGTGGGTTATCAGCCTACCTTGGCCACAGAGATGGGTGCGATGCAGGAGCGGATCACTTCCACTAAAAACGGATCCATTACCTCCGTACAGGCCGTTTACGTACCTGCGGATGACTTGACTGACCCGGCTCCGGCTACGACCTTTGCCCACTTGGACGCCACTACGGTACTTTCCCGAAAAATCGCCGAGTTGGGAATCTATCCTGCCGTGGATCCCTTGGATTCTACCTCCCGAATCTTGGAGCCAAGCATCTTGGGTGATGAACACTACAACTGTGCTACCCGCGTGAAGGAAATACTACAGCGCTACAAGGAACTTCAGGATATCATTGCCATCTTGGGTATGGAAGAATTGTCCGAAGATGACAAGCTCGTTGTGCACCGAGCCAGGAGGGTGCAGCGTTTCCTTTCCCAACCTTTCCACGTTGCCGAGCAGTTTACCGGCCTGAAAGGTGTTTTGGTTGATATCAAAGATACCATCAGAGGCTTTAACATGATCATGGATGGTGAATTGGATCACCTGCCAGAGGCTGCGTTCAACCTTGTGGGAAGTATTGAAGATGCCATCGCCAAAGGCGAAAAGATGATGGCGGAAGTAAAATAAATAAGTTGCCCATGGGGGGTCTCCGTAACGACACCCCATTTTAACAATATGCTATGCACCTAGAAATCATTACTCCCGATAAAAAAATATTCGAAGGAGAAGTTTCCGAAGCTTCGTTTCCCGGAGCGGACGGATCGTTTCAGGTATTGAAAAACCACGCGCCCATCGTATCAGCGTTGGCAAAAGGTTCTGTTTCCTTTTCCACTTCAGAGGGGACACGTACCCTCCAAGTAGATGGAGGTGTGGTAGAAGTAAACGACAACAAAATCATCGTATTGGCGGAGAAGGTGTTGGTATAACCTACCCTTCCTATTATCAAAAAGGGCGGCCCATTGATTGGCCGCCCTTTTTTCGTTTAAGAGCTTGGTAAAATTGATCAAGAAACATCTCCAAAAATCCCCGTTTCAAAACCGTCTAAACTTTTGGTGTTTTTCTCCGACCAATAGGCTTCTATTCCTTCCGGTCCTTGCTTCTCAGCCCAAGCAGCAAGCATAGGGCGTTCTTCTTTAAAATCCATCAATGGAACCGCGAACCCACAGGAAGTCTGCACCAGCTCGATAGCTAGCTCCACCACCTGTCTGGCGCCTGAAATAGTCGGGAACAGTCCCACCAACTCCCGAAACTCATTGTCTTTGGGATGAAATACCTTGGCGGTACCATACAACCTCAAAATCATTGGCTTCCCTTCAAAGGCACAAAATAGGATAGTCATCCGAGGAAGTTGGCGCAGATGCGCAGCCGTCTCATTGCCGCTTCCGGTAAGATTGAGCCAGACAACCCGGTTATCGTCCAAAACCCGCAGCGTATCCATCCCTTTCGGGGAAACGTTGACCCTGCCCTCGGCCGCTGCCGTGCCGACAAAAAAGATCTTTTGAATCCGTATAAAGTCAATCAACTCTTCGGTCAATATCGGCATCCTTTTTCCCATAAGTTCGAATTAAATCCCCGTTTCAAAAACAATTATACCATCCCCCAGAGCCCCAACAACAAATAAATCCCCGCCGCGATGGAAGCCCCCAATATGGGCCCTACGATGGGCACCCAGCTATAGGCCCAATCGCTGCCGCCCTTGCCTTTGATGGGCAGGATGGCATGCATAATACGCGGCCCCAAATCCCTCGCAGGATTGATGGCATATCCCGTGGTACCACCCAGCGAAAGACCGATCACCCAAACCAAAAAGGCTACCGGCAAGGCGCCTAAAGAACCCAGACCTATGGGCGTATTGTTACCGTCGTTGATGACAGGATCCGTAGAATACAGGATGACAATGATCAGCACGGAAGTGCCCACGATCTCGGAAACAAGGTTTGAACCGTAATTTCTGATGGCTGGCGCGGTACCAAAGGGAGCAAACTTTAAGCCTGGATCAGGTGTGGCATCAAAATGATCCTTGTATACCAACCAGGCAATGCCCGAACCAAACATTGCCCCAAGCACCTGCGCAAGCACATAGTGAGGAACCATGCTCCACGAAAAATCACCCGTCAATGCCAGCCCTACGCTTACGGCCGGGTTGAGGTGTGCCCCACTGTATGGGCCGGCTACTACCACTCCAATAAAAACCCCCAGCGCCCAGGCCGTGGTGATCACGATCCACCCCGAGTCAAACCCTTTGGTCTTGTTCAGGACCACGTTGGCAACGACCCCGGAGCCCATGGCGATCAACAGGGAGGTTCCTACAAATTCAGCAACAAATGTCGTCATAGTTTAATCCTCCATCCAGTTTAATGTTCTGCCAATCGCCTTATGCCAAAAACGAAGGTTTTTCGACACCTGTTCCTGATCCAATTTCGGCTCAAACGCAGCGTCTGCCTCCCACAGTTCCCGCAAATCCTCCACGCTTTTCCAAAAGCCTACGGCCAGGCCAGCCAGATAGGCCGCTCCAAGTGCCGTCGTTTCCAACATCTGAGGCCGCTTAATCTGGCACTGAATCAAATCTGCCTGAAATTGCATCAAAAAGTCATTTGCAGTGGCTCCTCCGTCCACCCGCATTTCTTTTGTTTCCTCTCCTGAATCCTTTTCCATCGCCTTCAGTACGTCATACACTTGATAGGCAATAGCCTCTAGGGCAGCCCTCGCCATATGGGCGCGGGTGGTTCCACGGGTGATCCCAAAAAAGGCCCCTCTGGCATCCTGATCCCAATACGGCGCACCTAGGCCGGTCAGCGCAGGCACGAAATAAACCCCTTCGTTATCCGTCAAACTTTCGGCGAGTGCTTGGCTGTCACCTGCCTGGCGAATGATTTCAATACCATCCCTAAGCCACTGAATGGCCGCACCTCCGATAAATACACTGCCCTCTAGGGCGTAATTCACTTTCCCGTCAAGTCCCCAAGCGATGGTTGTTAGCAGCTTGTTTTTGGATTGCACCGGCTTTTCTCCCGTATTCATCACCAAAAAACAGCCCGTTCCGTACGTAGTCTTTGCCATCCCCGGCTTCAGGCAAAGCTGCCCGAACAGGGCTGCCTGTTGATCACCGGCAATACCGGCTATCGGAATCTTGGCAGAAAACACATCACCCGCCGTGGTACAAAACCGCTCACTGCTCGGCCTTACCTCCGGCAAAATAGACACCGGGATATCAAACAGATCCAATAATTCCTCGTCCCATTTCAACTCGTGGATATTAAAAATCATCGTCCTACTGGCGTTGGTAAAATCTGTCAGGTGCTCCTTGCCGCTGGTCAGCTTCCAAATCAACCACGTATCCACCGTGCCAAAGCAGACCTCTCCCCGCTCGGCTTTTTCCCTTGCACCCTCCACATGGTCCAAAATCCACTTAATCTTTGTAGCGGAAAAATAGGCATCGATGATCAATCCGGTTTTCCGGTTGATCAACTCGGCATACCCCTGGTCTTTGAGTTGGTTGCAATACGCCGAAGTCCTTCTGTCTTGCCATACGATGGCGTTATACAGCGGTTTGCCTGTCTTTCTGTCCCAAAGGATGGTGGTCTCCCGCTGATTGGTAATCCCGATACCTGCTAGTTGGGACGCCGTAATGCCCGCCTTGGTAATGGCTTCTGTTGCTACACTTGCCTGGGAGGTCCATATCTCGCCCGGATCGTGTTCCACCCAACCGGGTTTGGGAAAATGCTGTTCGAAATCTTTTTGAGCAACCGCCACGGACCGTCCGGAATGATCAAAAAGTAGGGCTCTGGAGCTGGTGGTGCCCTGGTCCAGTGCGAGGATAAATTGGGTTTGGTTTGTCATGAATCAAAGGCTATCTATTCGGTATTTATCTGCTAATTTATTAAAATCTGCCAATTCTTTGTCTTTCCAAGGCTGGTCTTTTCCCAGTTCTTCGGCCATCAGGTCAGCCACCCTCGGAGCCATTGCCATGGCGGCATGGGCATCCAAAATCAGCATGCGCATTCTTCGCGACAAGACATCATCCACTCTCATCGCCATCTCCCGTCGAACAGCCCACACAACCTCTGCCTCGGTATATGGATACGAATCATGCAGGCGACGACCCAATGAAGGATTTTCCTTCACCAGCTTTCTCAGTTCATCGGCATCTGTCCCGTACCACTTCCAATGTCCTTCCTCCACTAGGTCGGTATGTCCGTGAAGCCGGATATCTACAGAAGTACTGGGCCTCAATGCAAGGGCACCCATTTTACCGATGGCTTCCAGGGTATCCTCCCCCATTTTCCTAAAGGTAGTCCATTTACCACCAGTGAGGGTAACCAAGCCGGATTTAGACATAATAATCTTATGGCTTCGAGATATCTCCTTCGTTTTCTGGCTCCCTTCCTTTGGTGCAGCTAAAGGCCGTAGACCGGCAAAAACAGACAACACATCCTTTCTTGAGGGAGGCTTGACCAGATAATGGCTCGCCGTCTCCAAGATAAAGTTAATCTCCTTGGCCAGAGGCCTCGGCTCCATCTTTGCCTTTTCCCGCAGGGTATCAGTAGTACCTACCACCAGCTTATCCTGCCAAGGCACCGCAAATAACACCCTGCCATCTGAAGTCGCTGGGATCATTAGTGCGTCCGAACCGCCCAAAAACGACTTGTCCACCACCAAATGTATGCCCTGACTGGGCTGAATAGTCTTTCGAATCCCGGGTTCATCCATTTGCAAAATTTTGTCGGCAAATACACCGGTCGCGTTTACCACGGCTTTCGCATGTATCCGGTACTTCGATCCGCTTAAGGCATCTTTAACCATCAGACCGTTTAAGCTACCAGTTTCATCCTTTGTCAGATCCAGTACCGGAAAGTGATTTACCAGGCAACCACCCAACTGGTCACAGGTCTGCGCAATGGCCAATGCCAAGCGCGCGTCGTCAAACTGCCCATCGTGGTAAACAATCCCTCCTTTTAGCCTCTTGGCCTTAATTTGGGGTAGTCGGAGGATGGTTTCATCACGGGATATAAACCGGCTCTTTCCCAACCTAAGACTACCGGCCATCCAATCATAAATTTTCAGGCCGACGGAGTATTTCCACCTATCCATCCAAGTGTAAACAGGTATGATAAAAGGCTGATTTTCCGTTAGGTGGGGAGCGTTTCTCAATAGCCTGCCCCGCTCCCTCAATGCCTCAAACACAAGCCCTATCTCTCCCTGAGCAAGGTAACGGACTCCTCCATGCACGAGCTTTGTGCTACGGCTTGAGGTGCCCTGTGCAAAATCCGCTTTTTCAAATAAAACCACACGCAAGCCCCGCGAAAGTGCATCCAACGCCACCCCCAGTCCGGATGCCCCACCACCAATGATGGCCAGGTCCCAAACCGTTCTTTCGTCGCTAATTCTTTTTATGTTGGTTTTTCTGTCCATTTCCGAATCATTTTTCCAAAAGTAGCACAAAAGGAAACAAATAGAAAGAAAGAAAAACATTATCTAGTAAAAATACTTTCTTTTTGACTTACTTTGTGCTAATATTAGGTCTCCATACAGCAACTAAAGATCAATCCTTCAATACAAGACTAAAACTGATCATCCCTTTGGGCAACTAACGGACCGCATGACCATAGCAGAAAGACATAAGTATATCCTGGATAACCTGCACAGGGCAGGCTATGTGAGTGTGGCAGAGCTCAGTAAGGAGCTTAATGTCACCATGGTAACCGTACGGAAAGATCTACGGATTTTGGAGGGTAAGGGACTGCTTTACCGCACCCATGGAAGTGCCACGCCTGCTGCACCCTATGTAAATGATAGACCGGTGGACGAAAAGAAGCTGGTACACGTAGACCAAAAAACCCGAATTGCCCAGAAAGCCGCTTCCTTTTTACAAGATAGTGACGCCATCATCATCGGTTCAGGCACCACGGTGGTTGCGTTTGCCCATGCGATTCCAAAAGACCTACCCCTTACGGTGCTTACAGGCGCCATGAATGTTACAATGGCGCTGATCGCCAATCCAAATGTAGAATTGGTACAGCTAGGGGGAGTGGTACGAAAAAGCAGCAGTTCAGTCGTTGGCCACTACGCAGAAGAAATGATCCGCCATTTTGCCTGTAGTACCTTATACCTAAGTGTGGACGGGATCGATTTGGGATTCGGGCTTACAACAACGAATATGATGGAAGCCCACCTGAACATGCAGATGATCCGATCTGTGCAAAAAACAATCGTACTGGCTGATTCCAGCAAATTTGGCAAAAAAGGATTTGGCAAGATCGCCGCAATTGAGGACGTCGATACGATCATCTCAGATACCGGCCTGTCGCAGCATTACATAGAGAAAATGGAAGAAAAAGGCATTGAGGTGATTGTCGTCTAGCTATTCACAACAAGCTCCTCAATGCCAATAATTTAAATTAAAACCCATTCTTACAGGCGTGCATCCACTAGTTCTTTGTCCAAAACAGCCTTGACGTCGAAGACCACTTTGCTGTCCGACTTGGAAATAGGCCAGTTTTTGAACTCCTTATGGGCTACTGCCAAGATAACCGCGGAGTAGTCGTCCAAGTTCGGCTTTTCTCCACCGTTCAAGATGGAGATACCGTATTCATGCGACACTTCTTCCTTATTGGCCCATGGATCGTACACATCGACGTCCATATCAAAGGTCTTTAGCTCTTGGTAGATATCAATCACCCTGGTATTTCGTACATCGGGGCAATCCTCCTTGAAGGTAAAGCCAAGAATCAGCACTTTGGAATCGATTACCTTCAGGTCCTTTCTCATCATCAACTTAATGACCTCAGTGGCGACATGCTTGCCCATGCTGTCGTTCAGCCGACGGCCGGCCAAGATGATTTCCGGGTGGTACCCTACTTCCTGTGCTTTTTGGGCCAAATAATAGGGATCTACCCCTATACAATGTCCTCCCACGAGACCCGGCCTAAATGGCAGAAAGTTCCATTTGGTCCCGGCGGCAATAAGTACCTCCTGCGTATCGATGCCCATGAGACCAAATATCTTGGACAGCTCGTTTACAAAAGCGATGTTGATGTCCCGCTGCGAGTTTTCTATCACCTTTGCGGCCTCGGCCACTTTGATGGAAGGAGCCTTATGGGTTCCGGCTATGATCACCGTTTGGTATAAGGCATCTACGTAATCCGCCACTTCCGGCGTGCTGCCTGAGGTGACCTTAAGAATCTTCGCCACGGTGTGTTCTTTATCACCGGGATTAATTCGTTCGGGGGAATAGCCCACATAAAAGTCCTCGTTGAATTTCATCCCTGATACCTTCTCCAACACGGGTACGCATTCGTCTTCGGTTACTCCGGGATAGACCGTAGATTCATAAATAACAACGTCTCCCTTTTTAAGAACCTTGCCCACTGTTTCGGAGGCTTTGATCATCGGGGTCAGGACGGGGCGATTATACCGATCGGTAGGCGTGGGCACAGTGACCACAAAAATGTTCGCTTCAGCCAACAGATCCGGCTGATCCGAACAGTAGAGTCCGGGCTTGCCGGTGTATCCATCCGTTACGACCTTTTGCAAATCCTCATCTTCCACCTCTAAGGTAAAATCCTTTCCTCCATTGAGTTCTTTTACCCGCTTAGAAGAAATATCAAATCCTATCACGGGAAATTTTTTGGCAAACTCTACTGCCAGTGGTAGACCTACATAGCCCAAGCCAATGATGGCTATGGTGGAATCAGAAAACGGTTTTAATGGTGCACTCATTTTTTTCAACGAATTTTTTTATATCAAAATTAACTAGCGATCAAGGGATCAGGAAAAAACATGGACTACATGTGTCAATAATTGGTAATCCAATAGTTACCACTTTTCCCAGCTTTTCGGGATAGCCTGTATGGATGAATCCTGTCACTCGGGGACTTTCAACAGTAGTATAGTCACTGCGCTGTATTTGTCATGCCCTAAGTCGAATCTCCATCATGCTGTCCACGGTGAGGAAAAGGACTAAACCTTATCAAGCAATATGGACACGATACGCCGTGCAGTTCCGCCATCCCAAAGTGCCGGGATGCTGCCTTTCTTCCACTCGTCTCCAAAAAGCTTTTTCATGGCCGGAGCGATTGCTTTTGGATCCGTACCCAAAAGCTCATTGGTACCCTCGGTTATGGTCTCGGGCCGTTCGGTGTTATCCCTAAGGGTCATGCACGGAACGCCCATTACCGTTGTCTCCTCGGTTATACCACCTGAATCCGTAACCACGGCTTTGGATCGCTCTACGAGGTAATTGAATTCCAGGTACCCCAATGGTTCCACCATGTGCAGTCTCTCATGGGCGATACCGATTCTGTTGAGCATGGCTTTGGTTCTTGGATGTACCGGGAATATCAACGGCAATCCTTGGGTATTTGCCACAATCTCATCAATCAAAAACTTAAGTTTCTCTTCTTGATCCACGTTTGCAGGCCTGTGGAGCGTCATCACCAGGTACTCCTTATCTTTCAGGCCCAGGGTATTCCAAACCTCAGGCTGCCGAAACCTTGGCCTATGCTTTAACAGCGTATCGATCATGGTATTCCCCACGAAAAATATCCGATCCTCCCCAATACCCGAATTTCTGAGGTTGTTGTTGGCAACATCCGAGGTGGTAAAAAAGAAATTGGTGATGCTGTCCGTCACCAAGCGGTTGATTTCCTCGGGCATGGTCCAGTCTCCCGATCGTATGCCAGCCTCCACGTGGGCGACGCGCACATGTAATTTCTGGGCAGTGATCGCACAGGCCATCGTTGAAGTTACATCCCCCACAACCAAGCAAATATCAGGTTTACCTCCCTCCAAGAGCAGTTTTTCATACCCGATCATGATTGCTGCGGTCTGTTCAGCCTGGGTTCCACCACCGGCACCCAAATTTACATCCGGCTGCGGTATCCCCAGTTGCTCAAAAAAACTGTCGGACATGTTTTTGTCGTAATGTTGTCCTGTGTGGATCAGCCGGAAATCAATATCCTTTCCCTCTCCCTGCGCCGAAATCACCGCATCAATGATGGGGGATATCTTCATAAAATTCGGACGCGCCCCTGCTATCAAATCTACCAGCATAAAATAAGAATTTGTGTACTAAATCAGTGATATATAAAATTTCATTATGCAAAGATGCTCGTTGTAATAAGAAAACAAAACAAAAAACCTAACTAATTCAAAATCAACCTAACCAATACCGGCAAATGATCCGAAGCATAGGTTTCTGTGATCACCTCATGGGAAATAATCCTAAAGGCATCCTTAGGCCTGACCATCACAAAATCTATCTCCTTTACGGGATTAATCTCGGGAATCGTCGGGGCACAATCTACCAAACAACTTCTCAAAAACATCTTGTCCAGGAAATTTATCGGCGACTTACCCGCCTCCGAATTGAAATCCCCAGCCAAAATGAGCGGTCTATCTGATCGTGCACCAAGAAACTCTGCCAGCGATTTCGCCTGCTTTAGGGTGACCTCCTCCCGCTTAAACTCCAGATGGGTTCCTGCAAAGGTAATCGCCCCTCCTCCAGGTAGCATGACATCCACATAGACAGCCGTTCGGGGCTCTGTATCCGCATCATTGGGCAGATCCCACCCACCCTTTGCCAAAATTGGGTACTTCGACAAAATCGCATTGCCATACTCCCCACCTGCGTGATCGATGGACTTATAGAAATACCAATACATTTCAGTCAACTCGCCCAATCGGGCCGCCTGATGCAGGTATCTGCCCGACCGCTCGGTAAAAACATCCACTTCCTGGAGTGCCACCAAGTCTGCGCCACTATCCCTTATCACCCTTGCGATTGCTTCTACATCGATTAATCCAGGCTGGGAGGGTGGATTGCAGTGGTGAATGTTATAAGACAATACACTGATTTGCTGGGCATACACATCCATGATGCCGATTCCACAGATCAAGAAAAGGCTGCTAAGCAAAAGACCAAAAAACGGACGTAAAAAAAAGCTAAATACCCCGGCTGTCTCCTTCATACTTCTATTATACCATTCGTGAAAACGAAAATAGGTACTTCCTAGCGCTTTTCCTAAAAATTCCTTGTAGCCGCGGAGACAGGCATGCGCATACCAACGGTCTTTTTTCCTGACAGCCGGATTTTTTTTTCAAAACCGCTCAAAAAAACCTAATACCAACCCCTTCTATTCAAATACATCTTTTTGTGTTATAAACTATAAAAATTGGTATTCAAAAATTTTTTAAAATTAAACGCTTATTTTTAAAAATAAACTTAACTATTATTAGGAAAAATTTCAGATTTCCCCTAACATTAGCGACTGAAACCCTTCTATCACCTTAAGGCAGCCATGCTTCAAAATCCTGTACAAATACACGCATCCTTCGTGTCCCAGGCAAACCTTTCTGGAAAAGAGGGCGGATCTCATCCGATAAACGGGTGTGAACCTCTTGTTCAGCTGGCTGAAATGCTTTCCCTTTCATTAGGAGCACGCGCAGGCATAATAGCTTCCTCGATAGCCTCCTCGTCGGGTATATACGTAAGTGATCTTGGTATATCAGCATTGGATTTGGAAGAAATCGCATCAGTCTGTCATTCCACTGTACTAGATGCCAAGGAAATATTTTTTGGTGACCTACTAGGTGAACCACTACCCATGGGTCTCCACACCCAATTTGTTGATCCGGAGCAACTCAAGGTGATAGGCAAGCCTATATTGGATGAAAATGAAGTCCCAATTGGGTCTATTTCACTCATTGTGGCTGCCGAAGTTAAAATCAACCATTCGCAAGCCCGTTTTATCGATTTGATCGCCAAACAGAGCCAAATCCACATACAGAGCTTAGAAGACGCTTTACATCCCAACAAGCCTTCCTTGCCTAAATTAAGTATTTTAAAAGTACTGGCTGAATCAGCCGACTTGGCGTTTTTGCTAGATACCGAAAACAAGGTGATTTGCTATCATACCAACCCAGGAAAAAAGCTCTATGTGGATCCATCCTATTTTTTGGGAAAGAGTCCGGCCGACATCCCTTATCTTGGCAGTGTACGCGAGAAGCTGGCATGCCAACTACAGCAGGCAAGGGCTACCTCTGGACGGATACGGGAGCAATATTTTTTTAAAGCGGGCGATCACAGCAGGTGGTACCAGATCAGTGTGGAACGCATTGAGCTGCCGGGTGAAAAACCTGCCATTTACTGTATGGTAGAAGATATTCATGCCCGGAAGAAAAAAGAAGCCTTCATTCGGGAGCGGGAAAGGGAGTTTGACTTCCTTCTCAAGAAAGACTTGGCGTTGCTTTGCAGATGTACCTTAGAAGGTGAAATCATGAGTATCAACCCGGCAGGAGAAAAACTGCTTGGTTATACCCCGGGATCACTCAAAGGCGTTCAGTTCCGGAATATGATCAAAACGGAGGAATCTCTTCGTGTCGCTTTTGAAACATGCCTGAAGGATTTCGGCTCATTCTACGGCCCACTGGAGCTGGGCACCTCAGATGGACAGTCCAAGCATTTTCAGCTGGGGGCCACTGTCACCAGTAGAAGTTCCGAATTCCCGGTATTGCTTATCCACGGCATAGATGTCACGGAAACAATCAACCGGCAATCTGAAGTGGCAAAAGAGCGAAGCCTGCTGCGCACGATTATTGACAACATCCCCGTAAACATCTATACCAAAAACATAAATGGCCAAAAAACCTTGGTCAACCGCGCCGAGCTTGAGTTTATGGGATGTGAAGAAGACGCTGAGGTGCTTGGAAAAACAGATCACGAACTCTTCCCAGATTCCATAGCAGTCGCGGCGCTTGAAGAGGATCAATTGGTATTGGCAAAAGGAGAAAAGATCATCAACAAAGAAACAATCCTCGTTCATGCCGATGGCTCCACCCGCTACTGCCTCATCTCGAAAATCCCTCTGTTGAACGAAAACGGCCAAATCGAAGGAATGGTTGGCATCACCAACGACATCACTCCCCGCAAGGAAACCGAACTGCTGCTTTCAGAAAAAACAAAACGGCTAGACTACATCATAAAAGGCACCCATGCCGGCACATGGGAATGGAACATTCAAACCGGCAAAAGGATTTACAACCAGCGATGGGGCGAAATCATCGGGTACTCGGAAGCTGACATGGCAAACGGTGAACTACCTGGCTTCGGTGAGATCTGCCATCCGGACGATTTATCGAAATCGAATAAATTGCTGGAAGAACACTTCAGGGGAGAATCTGAGTACTACCAATGTGAAATTAGGTTGAAACACCGAAAAGGCCATTGGGTATGGGTCATGGATCGTGGAAAAATAGGATCATGGACTGAGTCCGGCGAGCCCTTATTAATGTATGGAACCCATCAGGATATCAGGGATCGGAAAATTCTGGAACAAGAGATCAAATCAAACCTTGAAAAATTCAGAAGGCTGTTTGACCTTTCACCTATCGGAATTGTCCTGAACGATTACGAAACCGGCCGCTTTCTGGAAGTAAACCATGCGCTTTTGATTGCCACAGGGTACCAAAAGACTGAATTTCTACACCTAAACTTCCGGCAATTGGCACCGAATGACTTTGGGCAGTTTGAACAAAAGCTTAGAGGAGATCTCTCCGAAAAGGGGTATTATGGGCCTTTTGAAAAAGAATTCCTAACCAGGGAAGGCAAAACCATCCCCGTGTTGATGAAAGGTGTCCGATACAAAGACGACCAAGACCGATGGGTAATACTTTCGGTCGTTCAGGATATCTCCGCACACAAAAAGCAGGAAAAACAACTTAAAGAAGCCAAGGAAGTCGCCGAAAACGCAAATATGGCGAAGTCCGCCTTTCTGGCCAATATGAGCCATGAAATCCGAACACCGCTGAACGGTGTAATTGGCTTCACGGATCTATTGATGAAAACGCCACTTTCCGAGACGCAGCTGCAATACATGGAAACGGTGCATCAATCAGCGCATTCATTGCTTGACTTGATAAACGACATCCTCGACTTTTCAAAGATCGAAGCGGGTAAGATGGACCTTTCCATCGAACGGGCGGATCTATTCCAACTTGGCGAGCAGGTGGCTGAAATCACCAAGTACCAAGCCCATTCCAAAGGGTTGGAATTGGTGGTCAACATACCCCGCAGTCTCCCGAGATTCATTTTTGTGGATGATGTACGGCTAAGGCAGGTCTTGGTAAACCTGCTCACCAACGCCGTGAAATTTACCCAAAAAGGAGAAGTGGAGCTAAAGGTCAGCGAGGTTCAAAAACTTGGAGAGCAACGTAGTGTCTACCGGTTTGCCGTCCGCGATACAGGCATTGGCATAGCCGAAGAAAAACAGGAGAAAATCTTCGAGGCATTTTCGCAAGAGGATGCCAGTACCACGCGTAAGTTTGGGGGAACAGGCCTAGGCCTCACCATTTCCAATAAGCTACTCGGGCTGATGGAATCGAAATTGGAATTGAAGAGTGCGGTCGGGGTAGGAAGTGAATTCTATTTCGACCTGCCAATAGCGGTTGAAGTAGGTGAAAAAGCCAGTTCCAAGAATCTCTCAACCATCAAACACATTCTGGTAGTCGACGACAACGCAACCAACCGGGCCCTAATGCAGGAAATGCTTCAGGAAAACGGCATCCTAGTAAGTTTGGCTGAAAACGGTATCGCCTGCCTACGGACGCTGGAAACGAATGAAACCATTGACCTCATTCTGATGGATTACAGAATGCCATTTCTTAACGGATTAGAAACTGCTGAAAAAATCCGGCAGATAAAGTCGGTAGACCAACGTGGTATACCCATCATTCTGCTATCCAGCTCCAGTGAAGAAAACCTGGACGTCAAACGTCTGAGCGAGCTAAATATCAAACAAAAATTGGTAAAGCCCGTGAAGCTGGAGCAGATCAATGATGCGATCAGAAAGCTCAAAAACAAAGCCTCCCATCTGGAAACTGGAAGACATTCGGAACCGGAAGCACCTTCTGAAACTCCCTCCTTTTCGGTGTTGGTAGCAGAAGACAACCCCGTGAACATGAAGCTGACAAAAGCCATTTTACAACGGGTAAGTCCAAACATCGAAGTAATCGAGCGGTTCAACGGCCTGGAAGCCTACGAATACGTTACGACCCATACGCCAGATTTAATCCTAATGGACGTCCAAATGCCCCTGATGAACGGCTATGAAACTTCCCGGGCCATTCGCAATCTGGAAAATGGAGCCTCAGTTCCTATTCTGGCACTGACGGCCGGCACGGTAATGGGCGAAAAGGAACGATGCCTCGAAGCGGGCATGAACGACTACCTGACCAAGCCTATCAACCAGGAAACGTTAATCAAATTTATCAAGGAGCACATTCAGAAAAAGCTTTAAATCACCCAAATAATTGGGCCGATAAATGGTCGGTTTAGCCCAAAACGTGGTATAGACAATATACGTGTACGTTCAATCCATCTACCCCCATTTATGAAAGAAGAAAACAACCCAAAAAACACAGATTCACGGAGAGAGTTCTTAAAGAAAACCTCTCTGGCTGCGGCCTCCTCTTTTTTTATTGTCCCCAGGCATGTGCTGGGTGCTGGGTACATTGCCCCTAGTGACAAACTAAACATCGCAGGCATCGGCGTGGGCGGTAAAGGACGCAGCGATCTCACCTCATTTGCCAAAAGCCCCCATGTCAACATCGTCTCCCTTTGCGATGTAGATGACAGAATGACTGCGGAATCGAAAAAAAACTTTCCCAAGGCTACGTTTTACAAGGATTTCCGGGAAATGCTGTCAAAGGAAAAAGACACCATAGACGCCTGCTCAGTATCTACCCCAGACCATACGCATGCGGTAGCCACCCTAGCGGCCATGCAACTCGGAAAACATGTGTACACCCAAAAACCCCTAACCCACAACATTCAGGAAGCCAGGGTACTGGCAGAGGCTGCAAAGAAATACAAAGTGGTCACCCAAATGGGGAACCAAGGTGGATCCGGGGATGGAGTCCGCAGGATGAAAGAAATCTACGATTCCGGGATCATCGGAACCGTCGAGAAAGTCCAATGCTGGACCAACCGCCCCGTATGGCCCCAAGCCGTACCTACCGACAAATCCTTTAAAATACCGAAAGAGCTTGACTTCGATCTGTGGCTGGGCCCTGCCCCCAAAGTTCCGTATAACGAAGCTTATCTGCCTTGGAACTGGCGGGGTTGGTGGCCCTATGGCACAGGCGCGCTAGGAGACATGGCCTGTCACATCATGGATCCCGTATTTCGTATATTGCCGATCGATTTTCCAAATTCGGTAGAGTGTAGCGTAGCGGGAACCTGGACCTTTACCCTACGGGAGCAAGATCACAACCCCGATTGGACGCCTTTTTCGACATCCATCCACCTAAACTACCCGCGCAAAGACGCCAAAGGAGACATCAAAGTCAGTTGGTACGACGGGGGAATATTACCCGAAAAACCGGAAGAACTTCTTCCAGGCGAGGCATTCGGGAATTCCGACGGTGGGGTATTGTTCATCGGTACCAAGGGAAAACTGATGGCCGACTGCTATGGAGCAAACCCGCGCCTACTCCCGCTAAAAGACAACGAGATCCTAAGTATTCCCGAAACCATCCAACGCGTTCCCGATCAGGATCATTACCTAAACTGGGTCAACGCCTGTCTCGCAGGCTACGGAAACGCAGAGACAAGCTCTCCATTTGAATATGCGGGGCCATTTACCGAAAGCATCCTTATTGGAAACCTGGCAATCAGAAGCTGGATGCTGCGGGACAATCCGGAAGCGCGCAGAAGTGACGAACGTTACCTAGGACGAAAAAAACTCCTGTGGGACGCCGCAAATATGCGGATAACCAACTACGACAATGCCAACCAGTTTATATCACGACCCTATCGGGACGGTTGGAGCTTGGCGTAACAAAAATTGAGAGTGGAATATTCCGAAGCTGCCTGATTGACCGGGCAGCTTTTTTACGTTTTAACAGCAAACGCCTTCTCCAAAAAATGGAAACTTGCACCTCGACCCTATTTAGCGTACTCTGCGGCCTGTTTGGGCCACCATTGGCGTCATACCGCTGGATTTGCCTATATTTGAGGCAGAAACAAATGATAATGGCTTTGTTAAATCACCGAAACTGCCTAGTACTCTTGGGAATGTGCTTTCTCGCAGGATGTTCCTCTCCCAGTGAACCAAACGAGCAAAAAGCCCTAGCTGCCCCCACGCTGTTTACTCTGTTGCCTTCCTCTAGTACAGGAATTACCTTTGAAAACACCCTCACCGAAGGCTTGAACACCAACATACTCATGTACGAGTACTTTTACAATGGTGGAGGCATAGCGGTAGGCGACTTGAACGGAGACGGTCTCGACGATATCTATTTTACCGGCAACATGGTTCCCAATAAGCTGTACCTGAATAAAGGAAACATGCAATTTGAAGACGTTACGGCCATTGCACAGGTGGAAGGCCGCCCAGGGCCCTGGGCAACCGGGGTCACCATGGCAGACGTAAACGGGGATGGGCTATTGGATATCTATGTATGCTATTCCGGAAGCCTACCCCCAGACAAGAGGCGAAACCAGCTATTTATCAACCAAGGTACCAACGAAAACGGTATCCCGATTTTTTCAGAGGAAGCCGCTACGTATGGAATAGATAGTGAGGCAACCTCCACGCAGGCCGTTTTTTTTGACATGGACAATGATGGGGATTTGGATCTTTTTCTGCTGAACCACAACCCAAAATCCTTGCCCATACTGGATGAATCCAATACCGCTGAAATACTAAAGCATCCCGACCTGGCTGGCCCCCAACTTTTCAGGAATGATAATGGAAAATTCGTCGAAATCACCGAAAAAGCGGGCATCCAACATTCATCCCTTTCCTATGGCTTAGGAGCAGTTGTATCAGATATAAACGGAGATGGCTGGATGGACATCTATGTCAGCAACGACTACACCGTACCTGATTACCTTTATATCAACAATGGTGACGGCACTTTCACAGATGTGATCAACGAAAGTATGGGGCACATATCCAACTTCTCGATGGGCAGCGATATCGCAGACATCAATAACGACGGATTTGTCGATATCTTTACCCTCGACATGTTGCCAGAGGACAACAAACGGCAGAAGCTGCTGATGGCCCCCGACAATTACGAGAAGTTCGAGTTCAACCTTCGGGTTGGGTTCCACCATCAATACATGCGAAACATGCTGCACTTGAACCATGGCAACGGGACATTTAGCGAAATAGGCCAACTGGCCGGGATCTCCAATACCGACTGGAGTTGGGCCGCATTGTTTGCCGATTTCGACAATGACGGCTGGAAAGACCTGTATATCACCAATGGATACCACCGCGACTATACCAATCAGGACTTTTTAAAGTATATGGCCGACTACATCAAAAAATACCAAGGGCTCAAACGCGAGAACGTATTGGAATTGGTGTACTCCATGCCATCGTCGAATGTGGTCAACTATGTCTTCCAAAATACCGGGGGTATTACTTTTCAAAATCAGACCAGCTCCTGGGGCTTGGATCAGGTTGCGAACAGCAACGGGGCGGTTTACGCCGACCTCGACAACGATGGGGATTTGGATTTGATTGTCAATAACGTCAGTTTGCCGGCATTTGTCTACCGGAACGAATCAAGTGTCCAATCTTCCAATCGGTTCCTGAAAATAAATCTAGAGGGCGAAGGGAAGAACACCCTTGGACTTGGTGCAAAAATCACGATCTACCACGGCGACACAAAGCAATTTCTGGAACAAATGCCCACGCGTGGGTACCAATCAAGCGTTTCTCCCGTACTGCACCTCGGCCTGGGAGAGGTGAGTACAATCGACTCCCTTCACATCGTGTGGCCCAGCCAGAAAATCCAACGAATCAACCAGGTATCTACCAACCAAACGGTCACGCTGCGCGAATCAGAAGCCGTTAAAGGGAAACTAGTGACAGATAATCCTCGCTCTCTGTTGAAACCCGTAAGGCCACCTTTTGAAAATACCCAAAGATCCAATTCCCTCAACGATTTTAAACGGCAGCCACTTTTGGTAAACCCGCTATCCTTTGGTGGTCCGGTGATGGCAAAAGCGGATGTCAATGGAGATGGACTGGAAGATGTGTTTGTGGGATCCGATGCTGGAGACGTATCCAAGCTATACCTCCAACTTCCCGGAGGCTCTTTTCGGGTAGCCTCTTCCGGAGTTTTTGAAGCGGATGCCGACCATGAAGACACGTATGCCCTTTTTCTGGACGTAGATGGCGATGGCTTTCTTGATCTTTATGTAGCTAGTGGAGGATACGGAGCGTTTCTTCCCCGCGACCCAAAGCTACAGGACCGAATCTACTTGAATGACGGAAAGGGAAATTTCAAAAAGGGAGAGGGTCTCCTTCCGGAAATGCCTACAAGCACAGGGGTGGTTGCCGCCACGGATCTTACCGGTAATGGCCTCCCCGATCTATTTGTAGGCAGCCGCGTAATCCCAGGAAGGTACCCGGAAATACCGGACTCCTATTTGCTCATCAACGGTGGCAACGGCTCGTTTTCAATCCAAACAGATGAGTGGTCAACGGAAATCAAAAAGCTTGGGTTGGTCACCGATGCCGACTGGGTAGACTTGGACGGGGATGGCAGCGACGAGCTGATCATCGTTGGTGAATGGATGCCCGTTCGAATATTTTCGAAAGCCGGTAATCGGCTGACGGACGTCAGGACGGACTATCTGGACGAAGAATATTCCGGGTGGTGGAACTGCCTATGGGCGGGAGACCTAAATGGGGATGGAAAGCCAGATTTGCTGATCGGAAACCACGGATTAAACAGCCAGGTGAAGGTTTCCAGCTCCGAACCTGCAGAGCTTCACTACAAGGACTTTGACAATAACGGTGCGGTGGATCCCATCCTTTCCTTTTACATACAGGGTAAAAGCTATCCCTATCTGACAAGGGATGAACTGCTGGATCAAATCTCTATGATGAGGACACGCTTTACGAGTTACGCGGATTATGCCAATGCAACCTTGTCGGAGATATTTACCGAATCCGAGTTAAAAGATGCCGGGTACGCAAGGGCAACCCACTTGCATACGTCCCTATTTCTTTCCCAGCCTAGCGGGAAACTTGTAGCCACCCCATTGCCCTTGGAGGCACAGTACGCTCCGGTTTTCTCCATACTCGTTGATGATGTGGACAAAGACGGCTATGCAGACATCCTGCTGGGAGGCAACATCGAACGCGCCCGATTACGCTTTGGGAAATACGATGCCAACTACGGAACCTTGCTAAAAGGAAACGGCACGGGAACCTTCCAATATATCCCCCAGCGGGAGAGCGGCTTGGCCCTCAGAGGAGATGTCCGCAGTATGCTATCACTGAACAATTTCCTCCTCTTTGGCATCAACCAAAAAGGGATTGTCGCCTATGAAAAAACGAAGTAAGGGTACCATGCGTCTAATCTATCCATCCCATTATTCAAATCCGTTGCATCGAGTTTGCCGGGCAGGCATCCGGACAACGTTCCTGCTGACAGCTTTTTTAATAAGTGCGTCTTGCGCTTCCAGCTCCGACCAAGATGAAATTGCACTTGACGCAGGTATTATCGGGTGGATCACGGAAGCCATGACCGATATCATGGTGCATGACATCACCAATCCCCCGCTGGCAGCCAGGTTTTATGCCTATGCTACACTGGCAGGATACGAAGTGGTCAGCCAGGAGGATGAGGGGTTTCATTCTATGGCCTTGGTGCTGAATGACTATCCGCAAATCCCAAAAAGAGATGATTTTCCAAACCAGCATACCCAAGTAACGGCAGCGTTGTCGATGATCAAGGTAGCATCCACCCTTCAACCATCTGGTTCAGAATTACTTAAACTGGAGGATTCTTTTTTGGATTCCTGTAGGACATGGGGGCTTCAAGAGAAGACGATCAAAGACTCGGAAGCCTATGCCGATTTTATCGCCAAAGAAGTCCTTGCCTATGCACAGACAGACAGGTATAGAGAGATCAGTAACTATCCCAGGTATACCCCTAGGGAAGCCCCTGGTTCCTGGTACCCCACGCCACCTGGCTACTTTGCCCCGGTAGAGCCGTATTTCAACACCATTAGACCTTTTACGCTCCGATCAGCAGACCAGTTCAAGCCGGTTCCTCCGGCACCATTTTCAGAAAACCCAAGTTCGGAGTTTTTCCAATTGATGCGCCAGGTATATGAGGAGGAGTTGACATCGGAGACACAGCAAATCGCTGCATTTTGGGACTGCAACCCCTTTGCATTGGAAGAAACAGGACATCTCATGGTGGGTCTGAAACAGATTTCTCCCGGAGGGCACTGGATAGGAATCACCGATATTGCCTGCCGTGAGTCAGGCATTGACTTTAACAAAGCAATGGAAATCACTGCCGTTGTAGCGGTGGGCCTGATGGATGGGTTTTTGAGCTGCTGGGATGAAAAATACCGAAGCAACCGCATCAGGCCTGAGACCGCCATCAGAAAATACCTGGACCCCAATTATACCCCGCTTTTGCAAACGCCGCCATTTCCTGAATATCTGAGTGGGCATTCCACCATTTCAACCACATCTGCGGAAATATTGACCCACTTTTTCGGCGAGGAATTCGAATACACCGACACCGTGGAAGAAAAATACTTCTTGGGAACCCGGGATTTTGATTCCTTTTATCATGCGGCCAACGAAGCGAGTATATCTAGGCTATACGGGGGCATACACTTTATGGACGCGATCGAAAATGGGCAGACACAGGGAAAGGCAGTTGGAAAATGGGTAGTAAACCTGCTTGCCGAAAAAAGCATGGCCATGCCTGTACCCAGGTGACGAAAATCATATCTTCTCCCAAACAAAAGTAGTAGCTTTATTCCATCACTCGTATCGCAATAAATGACTAGAAGAATAATACCCATACTGTTGTTGGCAGCAGCTTGGTTTGCCTGCACCGAAAAAACCGACTACATCGCCTATTTGGAATCAAGCGGCAGGTTGGTAGAGGCAGGGGGTACCCTTACCAATGCCATGGTACACGATATCTTTTCCCCTCCCGTGGCAAGCAGAATTTATGCCTACCCGGCCATAGCTGCTTTTGAAGTGGCGGTGCTTGGAGATCCAACCACTTACCGCTCCCTGGCAGGGCAACTCAACGGCTTTGAAGGAGCCACATTTCAGATAACCGAAAACGTCTCCCTACCACTGGCAGCATTGGTTGCCTATTACGAAGTTGGTGCGCGCCTGGTATTTTCTGCCCACATGGTTTCCGATGATAAGGATCGCTTGCTATCCCAAGTAAAGAAGCTCGGTGCCTCCAACGAGACCATAGTCGAATCCCATGCATTAGGCGAGGCCGTGGCCGCGCACATACTGGCGTATGCGTCGAAAGACAATTACCACCAGAGCCGCTCATTCGAAAAATACACCTCAGGTGACGATGCACACGTTTGGAAACCTACCCCACCTGCCTACATGGAGGGCATCGAACCCCATTGGAACAAGATCCGTCCTTTTGCCTTGGACTCGGCCAACCAATTTATCCCAAAGCCCGCCACAAAATTTGGATTCGAACCGGAAAGCCAGTTCTTTCAAGAGGCAAAGGCTGTCATGGACATTGGTAACCAACTGACTCCAGAGCAGCGTGAAATCGCCTATTTCTGGGACTGTAATCCGTACAAAATGAACGTAAAGGGGCATGTCATGTATGCCGAAAAAAAAATAACACCCGGAGGCCACTGGGTGGGCATTGCTGGCATTGCCTCCAAAAATGCAAACCTGGACTGGAAGGCAACCGCTGAAACCCTAGCCCTAACCTCCATTTATGTCTTTGATGCATTCATAGCGTGCTGGGACGAAAAGTACCGCAGCGTCCTGATACGGCCCGAGACCTATATTAACCGGTACATGGACGAAGATTGGGTGCCCCTTCTTCAAACCCCCCCATTCCCAGAGTATACCAGTGGACATAGCGTGATTTCAACCGCTGCCTCCCGTGTGCTCACCGGCCTATTGGGAGAGCCCTTTCATTTTGTGGACACGACTGAGGTAAATTTTGGACTGGGTACGAGGGAATTCAATTCCTTTAATGAAGCGGCGGCAGAAGCGGCCATCAGCCGATTTTACGGTGGCATCCATTATATGCCTGCTATAGAGTACGGATCTGAACAAGGGGAGCACGTAGCTGCCTACCTCGCTACAAAAATCTCAACGAGAACGTCGAAAATGGCTGCTAGAGGGGATCAATAATACAATTTCTTGTCCCGGATATAGTCCAACACGTGTGGGTGTAATAAATACCTCGCGCTCCCGCCCCTACGGAGGGTATCCCGAATAAACGTAGCCGAAATATCGATCAAAGGCGAATCGATAAAATGAATGTTTGGGTGCTCAATGCCGCCGGATCTACCCGGCCTTGGATAGACATACAATCCAAATAAATCGAGAATCTGCTGACTGTTTTTCCATTTGTGGAAATGGGTAAGGTTATCGCTTCCCACTACGAGCCTAAACTCATGCTGAGGATACTTATCGGAAAGGACGGCCAGCGTATCCACGGTGTAGCTCGGCCTGGGCATGTGAAACTCTACGTCCAACACCCTAAACTTAAAATTGTCGGCGATGGCCAGTTCAACCATCTTAAGCCGGTCAAACTCATGCAGCAGAGATCTGCTGGATTTCATGGGATTTTGGGGACTGACCACAAACCACACCTCTTCCAAATCCGTCTGATCCTGCATGATATCGGCTATTATCAAATGGCCGATATGGATAGGGTTAAAGGAACCAAAGAATAGTCCTATTTTCAAAATTACGGCTGGTTGATGAATGCACCTATTAATCGTTCCGCTTGGGCAAAAGAATTTTCCAGATCGTCGTTAACCAATACAACATCAAACTGATCCTGAAAGCTGCTTTCAAATTTGGCTTTATACATTCGCCGGGAGAGGGATTCTTCGGTTTCAGTACCTCGATCGCGCAGGCGGGTGGCGAGATCTTCCAAGTTGGGAACTTTCACGAAAATGGCGAGCCCCTTATCGCCGAAATATTTTTTCAGATTCAGACCACCCTTGACATCCACATCAAAAATCACATGCTTGCCATTATCCCAGATCCGCTGAATTTCCTCTTTCAAGGTACCATAAAAATTACCTTCGTATACCTCTTCCCATTCAATAAACGCATCTTGGTCGATTTTTTGCTTAAATTCCTCGGGAGTCAAAAAATAATAGTCCTTACCATGTTGCTCCAACCTTCCGCGCTTGTCTCTGGTACAGGCCGAAATGGAAAATCCCAGATTTGGAAACTTCTGGATAAGGTGTCTAACAATAGTGGTCTTTCCAGACCCGGAAGGAGCTGAGAAAATGATGGCTTTGCCTGTAGACATGAAGTACTTCGGTTTATTTTATCTCTTGGATTTTTTGCCGAATGCTGTCCACAAGCTCTGTGGGAACCAGGTGCTTGGTGCATTTGGTCTTGAGCACTTCCCGGATGGCCCGTTCTAGGTGAAAGTGCTCGAAGCATGGCTGGCATTTGGCCAACTTTTCATCCAATACGTGCCTATCCTCCAGGGCCGCTTCACCGTCCAAGATGCTTTCCAACAGTTTGAAGCACTTGGTTGCATCACTGCAATTAAGTTTACGTGGTGTAGATGGGTCGAATTTGTCCATTGGTAAATTTAAGTTCTTGACATCTAGTTAATCTTCCTCTCCTTCAGTATCATAACCCATGTGTTGAGCATAATCTTTTAATTTATCTTTCAACAGGTTTCTGGCCCTGTGGAGCCTGGAACGCACGGTACCTATGGGGATATCGAGGATTTTGGCCATTTCCTCGTAGGTAAATCCCTCGAGGTCACACAAAATGATCACTGTCCTGAAATCAACCGCCAGACTATTGAGTGCGTTGGAGATCTCATCCCCAAGCATATCTTTGACAGCATCTACCCGCAGGTCGGAGGTCATATTGTAATCAACGTTATCCGAGTTATAATAAGTTTCAACCTCCTGATAATCTACCTTGGCGGGCTGCTTACTTTTCTTTCGGTATTCATTGATAAAGCTGTTTTTCAAAATTCTGAAAAGCCATGCCTTTGCGTTGGTTCCCCGCTCAAAGGAGTTGATGAACCGATAGGCTTTGAGGTAAGTATCCTGTACCAAGTCCTTGGCATCGTCTTCATCAAAGGTTAGCCGGTAAGCAAAATTGTACATGGAATCTATGTGGGGCATAAATTCCTGATCAAAGATGCTGTTCTTATCGCGTTCTGAATATTTTTTTCTTTGAACCTCTGACATAGGAATTAAAATTACGAATTGACGTAATTTATAACTAATAATTAGGAATAAAGTCGCATGATTTTTACTATTTTGCCGACCGGATTTAGGCGGCGTACCGTCTGAACCCCGTTAGTTCGCCATCCATGCTCTTTTTCAAAGCCCTCTCCTTACTGCCCACAGGCGTTTTATACCTAATCAGCGACTGCTTCTACCTGATCGCATACTACCTGATCGGCTACCGAAAACGGGTTGTACGCGAAAACCTGGCGTATGCCTTCCCAGAGAAAACCAAGGTACAAAGAAAGGCAATAGAAAAGATTTTTTTCAGGAATTTGACCGATTCTTTTGTTGAAACCATCAAGTTGCTGACCCTGTCGGAGTCAGAAATTGACAAACGTTACAAGCTGGTAAACCCGGAACTGGTGACTGACCGTGTAAGGCAGGGGGAAGTAATCATCGGCGTGCAGGCTCATTTCTTTAACTGGGAGGGGCATGTGGTCGCCATGAACCGCCAATTGAACAAAGCCTGTGAGACCGTTTACCTGAAAGTCAGCAATCCGGTATTTGAGCTACTGATGAGATCTATCCGAAGCAGGTTCGGAGGTTCCTTGGTAGAGCGGAACTCCTTCATCAAACACCTGATTGCCAATAGAAATACGCCCCGTATGATTGGGCTGGCAGCTGACCAGCGACCCCAATTTTCAGAATCCCGGTATTGGGCGACGTTTATGAACCGGGAAGCACCCTTTTTTGAAGGGGCTGAGAAAATGGCCAAGAAGTTTAGCTCACCGGTGATTTACGGGGAAATTGAAAAAACCAAGCGCGGACATTATCGTTATACCTATCATCTATTGGCTTCTCCACCTTACAAAGATACCGCTCCCCACAGCATTACCGACGCCTATATTGCGGCGGTAGAAGCCAACATACGGAAGAATCCATCCATCTACCTCTGGTCCCACAACCGCTGGAAGGAGAAAAAGTCGACGGGAAATAGTACCTTTGAACCCGAACCAGACAAATCCGGCCTGAGGACCGGATAGCGTGAACTCAAAAAAAGCGAATGGACTACCTGTCTAATCTCAACCCCCAACAACGTGAGGCTGTAGAATACACGGATGGCCCCCTGATGATCATTGCGGGGGCCGGATCGGGCAAAACACGTGTGCTGACCATACGGATTGCCTACCTTATCCACCAAAAAGGAGTAGACCCTTTTCAGATTCTCTCGCTTACATTTACGAACAAAGCCGCCAATGAGATGAAGCAACGCATCGAAAAGCTCATCGGCTTGGAGGCGCGCAATACGTGGATGGGAACCTTCCACTCGGTCTTTGCCAAGATCCTTCGGGTAGAAGCCGGCAGGTTGGGCTATCCATCCAATTTTACCATTTACGATACTGAGGACAGTAAATCCCTGATCCGTTCGATTGTAAAAGAAAAAAAGCTGGACGATAAGGTGTATAAGCCAAGCACCGTTCTTTCGAGAATTTCCGGTGCCAAGAATCGCCTTGTTTCCTGGGAGGCGTACCTAAACGACCCCTATATCCGCTCCGACGACGAGGCTGCCATGAAGCCAAAAATGGGAGAGCTGTACAAAACCTACCAGGAAAGACTTTTCAAGTCCTCAGCCATGGACTTTGACGACCTGCTGTTTAACACAAATGTGCTCTTTCGCGACCATCCGGACGCGCTTTACAAATACCAACAGCGGTTCCGCTACGTCATGGTAGACGAATTTCAAGACACCAACTTATCCCAATACCTTATTACGAAAAAACTGGCAGCCGTACACCAAAACATCTGCGTGGTAGGAGATGATGCACAAAGCATCTATGCCTTTCGAGGAGCGGATATACAGAACATCCTAAATTTTGAAAAAGACTATCCCGATCTCCACACTGTAAAGCTGGAACAAAACTACCGATCTACCAAAAACATCGTTCATACGGCCAATTCCATTATTGCAAAAAACAAAGCCCAACTGAAAAAAAACATCTGGACGGCAAATGACCATGGTGCACCCATAGAACTGATGAAGGCCGCATCCGACAATGAGGAAGGAAGACTGGTAGCCACGACGATATTTGAAGAAAAAAACAAGCTTCAGTTAAGAAACAGCGACTTTGCCATCCTTTATCGGACCAATTCCCAATCGAGGGCATTGGAAGAAGCACTGCGTAAAATGAACATCAACTACCGGATTATTGGTGGACTGTCCTTTTACCAACGCAGGGAGATCAAAGATCTGATGGCTTACCTCCGCTTTGTGGTCAATCCGTCCGATGAAGAAGCATTCAAGCGGATCGTAAATTATCCGAAAAGGGGCATTGGGGATACCTCGGTGGAAAAAATCCTGATTGCCGCCTATGAGCACGACATCCCCATCTGGGAGGTGATTACAAATGCCTCAAGTTTCCTTAGCGGCAGGGCAGTCACCTCCCTGGAAGATTTTACCACGATGGTACGCAGCTTTGCTATGGAAATGCAGCGAAAAGATGCATACGAGGTAGCCTCACTGGTAGCAAAACAGTCCGGCATCCTACGAGAGCTATACGAAGACAAGACAATCGAAGGGCTGAACCGGTACGAAAACGTACAGGAACTGCTCAATGCAATCAAGGAATACGTTGACGGTCCCGAAAACGAAAACAAAAGTCTAGGCGCATTTCTGCAGGAGATAGCCCTGCTCACGGATGAAGACCAAAACAAAAACAACGACGACGTCGTAACCTTGATGACGATCCATGCGTCCAAAGGATTGGAGTTTAAATTTGTCTTTGTGGTAGGGTTAGAAGAGGATCTCTTCCCCTCCCAAATGATGATGCAAAGCAGGGAGGATCTGGAAGAAGAGCGCAGGTTGTTTTACGTCGCCACCACCCGCGCCATGGAGCGGCTTTATCTCACCCACGCCATGACCCGGTACCGCTACGGTCGCCTGCTAAATTGCGAACCAAGCCGGTTTCTAGAAGAACTAGACCCAACCTATATCAAGGTGACCAAAAAAATGGACACATCGGTAGGTGGCTTTCAGTTTCCTGGTAGAGAAGGTAAAAATGGGTTTGTGGGATTAAAAAGGCCGGCCATCCGGGAAGGGATTACGGCCAAGGTGCACACCCCAAGTCCTGATTTCAAACCTTCCAATACGAACAACCTGGCAGAAGGCATGAAGGTGGAGCATCCCAAGTTTGGGTTTGGTCTTGTAATGAAAGTAGAGACGGAGGGGGCAAACCGAAAAGCCTCAATCCATTTCGATAATTTTGGGGATAAGACTTTATTACTTAGCTTTGCAAAGCTCCGGATAGTGGAATAACGCTCGTCAACACTTTGAGTGGTAGTGGCAATGGTTTCCTGAATCAGAAAATTTTTCTTAAATTGATTCACTCAGGATCCAAAAGACAGAAATGCCATGCCAGTCTCACCGAATACGCAAAATACAGTTATCTTGAAAGAATACGGAAAAAACATCCAAAAGCTGGTAGACTTTATCAAAACGGTTCCCAGCAAAGAAAAGCGTACCGAATACGCGTATGCACTGGTAGAGTTGATGAAGCAGCTCAATCCAAATCTCAAGTTAGAGAGTGATCAAAAGTTATGGGACGACCTGTATATCATGTCCAATTTTGAACTGGACATAGACGCTCCGTTTCCCATGCCTCCAAAAGAACTGCTTGGCAAACGCCCCCAGGTAGTGGGATATCCCGAAGGTGAGGTCAAATTCAAACATTATGGCCGAAACATCGAAAAGCTCATAGAAAATGCGATCCAAATAGAGGACGACGAGGAGCAGGAGGCGGCTATCATTTTTATTGGCCGGCTTATGCGAAGTTTTCATTCTACCTGGAACCGCGAAAACTTTGACGACGGGATAATCATCGACGACATCAAAATACTTTCCAAGGGCAAGCTGCACATAGACCTGGAAAAAGTGAAGGAAAACGGCCTTTTCGAAACCTCCACACGGAGGGATTTCAAGCCACCCTCTGTCCAGGAAAACGAAAACAACAACCTGTCCGCAAGAAAGGGTTTTTCCGGCAACAACAAACGCCGAAACAACAACCCCAATCCTAAAAAGAGACGAAATTAATGGCTTCATTCCGAGTAAAGGGAGGACTGAAACTAAAAGGTGAGATCATACCACAAGGCGCTAAAAACGAAGCCCTACAGGTGATTTGTGCCGTATTGTTGAGTCCAGAGGATATCACTATCGACAAAATCCCGGACATCAGAGATGTCAATAAACTGATAGAACTTCTCAGCGACATGGGGGTAACCGTCAGGAAAAATGGTCCTGAATCCTATACCTTCAATGCGGCGGCCATCGATTTGGATTTCCTGGAAACACAGGATTTCCTTGATAAAGCCTCCGCTCTCCGCGGTTCCGTTATGATACTGGGCCCTTTATTGGCAAGGTTCGGAACGGGCAAGTTGTCAAAGCCGGGAGGGGATAAAATCGGACGCAGACGGATGGACACCCACTTCACCGGTTTTCAAAAATTAGGAGCCACCTTTCGCTACGATAAAAAGAAAGAAATCTACCACATAGACGGCAGTGATCTTCGCGGGTGCTATATGCTGCTGGATGAAGCCTCCGTGACGGGTACTGCCAATATCATTATGGCGGCAGTGATGGCAAAGGGAAAAACCACTATCTACAACGCGGCATGTGAACCCTATATCCAACAGCTTTGTGGCATGTTGAACCGCATGGGAGCAAAAATATCCGGTGTAGGGTCAAATCTATTACAAATCGAAGGAGTAGGCTACCTTGCCGGCACCACCCATACGCTATTGCCCGATATGATTGAAATCGGTTCATTCATTGGCCTGGCCGCCATGACCCAATCCGAAATCACTATCAAACAAGTACAGGCGGATAAGCTGGGGATCATCCCGGAAATCTTTCGTCGAATGGGGATCAAACTTGACATCATCGGAGACGATATTCACGTGCCCTCCCAAAAGCACTACGAAATCGAAACCTTCATAGATGGCTCCATCTTAACGATCGCCGACGCCATTTGGCCGGGCTTCACGCCCGATCTGTTGAGTATCGTGCTGGTAACCGCGACACAGGCCAAAGGCACGGTTTTGGTACATCAGAAGATGTTTGAAAGCCGCTTGTTTTTTGTCGATAAACTGATCGATATGGGTGCCCAGATAATTCTTTGCGACCCGCACAGAGCTACCGTAATCGGGCTAGATCGGAAATACCCGCTACGGGGAATCCGGATGACATCCCCGGATATACGGGCAGGTGTGGCACTGCTGATTGCAGCTATGTCGGCAGAAGGTACTTCCGTCATCGACAACGTCGAGCAGATAGACCGGGGCTACCAGTTCATCGACAAGCGTTTGAATGCACTCGGAGCAAGTATTGAGCGCATCGATTGATTCTGACTCCACCTAAAACGAGCAGCGGATACCTTTCGGCAATGAAGGGTATCCGCTCTTTTTTTTTCTGATTGTCTCCAAGGCGACAATCAGGCAACAGGCTGCACAGATGCGAAGCGGTTTTTCCTCACCAAAAACCAATACATGAGCGGCACAAAGTAAAGCGCGGTAAATGTCCCAATGGTTAACCCACCGATCACACTGAATACCAAGGGACGCTGCAAATCTGCCCCTAGTCCCGAACTGAAAACCACGGGCACTAGTGCCAATATGGTGGTGATTGAGGTCATTAGTATGGGCTTGAGTCGAATTTCCCCCGCCTGATACAGGGCTCGCTCCAAGGCTTGCCGGGCATCAAGCTTGCCGGCATCTTCGTCGTACCTCACTCGTAGACGATTGATGGTATCAATCTTTAGGATGGCATCGTTGACCATAATACCTAACATCACCACCAGGCCTATAGCAGACATGACGTTTAGTGAGGTGCCCGTCAACCAGAGCACAACAAATGCACCTCCCACTCCCAGTGGCAGAGTAAATATCACAATAAGCGGCTGCACAAAACTTTCAAACTGGGCGGCTAGGATAAAATACAGCAACAGCACAGAAATAAAAAGAATGCCGACCAACTGGCGGATGGTTTCCTTGTCCTGAAAGAATTGCCCGGTAAACTCTACTGCGAGATTTCTATCCGTGCCCCACTTCCTTAAATCACCCTCATGGGCATCGGGATTGTCACCTAAAACGAGGATCGACTGATAGATACCGTTTCGGTCAGCGGTAACGTATTTATAATGACTGTCATAGGCTGCCCTTACAAAGTTGCTTAGCAGGTAGGGGGTATCGTCATTTCCCCGAATATAATGAGTGCGCAACACCTGCTGGAAGTCAACCGGGTTTTCTTTCAGCCGTATCGGGGTTACCTCCCCAAAGCGTTTGATATCCGTAATAAGGTAGCTGCCAAACAGCTTTTGAATCTGCTGGAGCAATTGGTCTACGCCGATTCCGTATAAGGCAAGCTTTTCTTGGTCAATTCGGAATATTACTGCAGACTCTTTTTGGAGGCCCGGGCCTCGCTCCCATTCCCTCAGAGGAAGCTCCTCCAGCCATTGGTCCATCTGCCTCTCTTCGATGGGGCGCTTGCTGGCGAGATCCTTCCATCGTAGCTCGTAATAGGCCATTTCGGAGCTAAAGAGCTGATCAAATGCATTGGGTGCATCCTGGATTTCGACACTTGCAAGCGGATAATACTGCCTGAAATACCTTCGGAGAAAGGCAACTTGAGAGTCCTTCTGTTCCTCGCCGGAAAACATAAGGTAGAGAGACGCCTGTTGGATAGAACTTTCCCCCTCAAAAAGAAGAAACTGCCGTAGGCCCACATCACTTTCTGCATGCACGAAAGCTCCCTCCAACTGCTGCATAATAGTCGTAATCCGTTCGCGGTTCTGACTGGCGTTAATCGGCTCATTCCAGTCTACCTGCAACAGAGCGTCAAACTTCTCAATAGGTGGAAGTCCCTGCACAGGAAGCAGCCGACTCAACAGAAGCATCACCGGAATCAATGAAAAAAGAACCGCCAGACTCAGCTTTCTATATGCAAATATCCGTCTGTACACCCGTTTGTAAAGCGATAAAACCACGGAAAACACCCGACTATCTTCCGGTAGGGGTGTTCCTTCTTTTGTCGCAAAAAACATCTTATACAATAACGGCAACAGGATAAAGGCAACCAATAAGGAAACGGATAAAATCGCCGCCACCGAAACCGCCTGATCGTAGAATAACGCTCCTGATATGCCACTCAAAAACACCAGTGGCACGAACACCGCGAGGGTCGTCAACACGGAGCTGATCAATGCGGACATTACCTCGTTCACTCCTGTCACACAAGCCTCAAACAATGGCAACCCCTCCTGTCGCTTCCGGCTGATGTTATCCAATACAATAATGGAGTTGTCTATCAACATTCCCAAACCCAATGCGAGCCCGCTTAGGGAAATCACGTTGATGGAAATATCGAAAAAGTAAAATACCAAAAAACTGATGATCAGGGAGGATGGCAAACTCACCCCAATAATTATAGGCATCCGGTAGTTGCCCATAAAGAAAAACAAGACTCCGAAAGCGAAAATCCCTCCAAACAGCAAACTTGTCTGCAAATTGCTGATACCGGCATTTAGCAACATGGATTGGTCTTGGGTAAGCTCAAACCTTACCTGTGGATAATCCAGCCTAAATTGATCAACGGCGTCTCTGACCAACGGCATCAGTTCATTCATTTTGGCCATGGCCTGCTTGTGTACGGTGATGACCAAACCTTCCTCTCCGTTGAAAAGGTGAAAACCGACCGGTTTGGCTATCTCGTACCCCACATTGGCTACTTTGCCCAAGTTCACCGAAGAACGGCCATCCTTCCTTACCGGAAGCCCCATGATGTCCTCCGGGGTTTCTATACGTGTAGCAAGTCTAAGGTAATACCGAAATTGACCATCTTCTACGCTGATGCCTGGGAGCTCGCTGTTGCCGGCTACGATCGCGTCGATCACATGCTGTTCCGTCATACCCAAGCTGGCCAGTGCCGCCCGGTTGGGCTCTACGGTGATCACGCGCTCCTGCTTACCGTTTATGTCCACCAACGCGATCCCTTCCAATTGTTCCAGCCGCTTCTTCAGAACGTTTTCCACCAGTAATGAAACCTCCGCATAGTCCATCTCTCCCTTTGGAAGCACCTGAATCCTGACTACGGGAATATCATTGGTGTTGATCCGAATTACCTGGGGGCGTGGCAAATCCTCTGGAAGACCGCTGATCAAGCGATCGATTTTTTCGTTCACATCAATGTAGGCAAGCTCCATTTTTGTGCTGAAATCGAAGGTAAGGCGGATATTTCCAACTTCACTGCCCGCCTTGCTTTCCATGTGTTCGAGACCGTTTAAGGTCATCAGCCCCTCCCGGATGGTACTGAGGATGTTTTGTTCGATGGCTTGGGGGGAAGCATTGGGATAATTCACTTTGACGACGATCTGCGGCACATCGATCGGCGGCAGAAGCGACACCGGCAGCGTTCTAAAA
This sequence comes from Lunatimonas lonarensis, assembly GCF_000390185.1. GTDB lineage: Bacteria > Bacteroidota > Bacteroidia > Cytophagales > Cyclobacteriaceae > Lunatimonas > Lunatimonas lonarensis. Next base: position 88,385 of record NZ_AQHR01000022.1, read on the forward strand.
ACAATCACACTGAAAACGATCAGTGCCAAAAAGGTCATACCAACGGCAATGGGTCTGGCGAGCAAAAATCTAACCATCACAGCGCGTCGTTTAGGATCCGGATAGGTGCCTGATGGGCCAGTTGCACGTTATTGCTCACAATAACTTCCACATCGGCTGTCAAGCCATCTAGAATCTCCATTTCCCTGCCATTGTCCTTGCCCACCTCCACGTAGTTCCAAATGGCTTGATTGTTTTCTATCGTGAATACAACCGGCCTACCCGACCGGTAAACGACCGCCTGCTTGGGTACTACCAGGCTGTTGTTTTGTGGCGCACGTATCACCGCACGTGCATTCATTCCAGGCAGCAGCCTACCTTGATTTTGAAGCTTAATGGTCACCTGCACCAGTCCATTCTCATCCACTTTGGGGTTGATGGCCACCACTTGTCCCCGGAGGCCTTCTTCACCGCCAGACACCGGATATATCTCCGCTGTTTGTCCCGTAGTTATAAAGTTGATATCAGACTCCAGCACCTTAACCCGAATCTCCAACTGGCCTGTACTGATGATTTCGCACACCTCGTCTCCGCTGTTTACCAAGCTGCCTTGTTTGAGTTTGACATCAGCAACTGTGCCGGTAATGGGAGCCTTAATGGTAGATTTCTCAATCTCCAATTCAGCTTCCCTTAGGGAAATCTCAGCGGATAACACTCCGCTTTTGGCTTTAAGACGGGTATCCCACTCGGCGAGGGCCAGGGAATCAAGGGCCGGATCTCCATAGATGGTTGGAAAGCCCAGCTTTTCATTTTCAAATACCGCCATGCTGGAACGTAGCTCGACCCGCGCCTTTTCCAGCGCAAACTTGCTATCTCTGTTATCCAGCTTGGCAATTACCTGTCCGGCCTGTACCCGGTCACCCTCCGAAACAGTCAGGTCGGTTAAGTACCCCTGCCTTTCGACTATTACCATGACGTGGCTACTCGCTTCAATCTTGCCGGTTGCATTGATGAGGTAGTCAAAGGATTTTCGCTGGGAAACGCCCGTCTGAACGGACGTGGGCTGCACCTCTTCTCTAAATGATTCCATGGGAATCTCTTCTCCTTTTTCTTTTTCTTCTTTACAGCCAAAAAATATACTGCTCACGAAAAGGAGGGCACAAAAAACGATTGCTTTGCTCATAGGAAGGTTTTTTATATAGAAGGGAAGCGACCTTTTCGCCCCCTTACTCGTTTGATCCTATAAGTAACTAAAAATTTAAATACAGCCCAACAAAAACTTACTCTTTTTTATAAAAATTAACAATTATCCAATAAAAAAGGGTTGGCATACAGCGTATCCATCCCCTATTTGGTTTTACAAGCCTTAAAACTTAAAATTTTAATTTATAAATCACTTCATCGTTTCGGGCAAGAAATAGCGGTTCATAGTAAAGCCTGAGGCGCAGATCCCTTGAATCTCCCTCGTAATACGCCCGCAATTGCTCGATTACCTGATGGCTCAGCACCCTGAGGTCCACCTCCGTTACCCCATCCAAAACCATATCAAGCTGCTCGGCAACTTTCCGGGATAGATCGATTACCCGTTTGGAACTAGCGGGCAGCCGGTCGTTTATTCGGACAATCGCCTGATTGCCATTGGAAAGATTGGTGACCTTTAGCAGGGTTCCAAACGGTAAATGTTTATGGGCAGCTGTATAGTCCCACATATCGTATACTTCTCCGCTGGCAGTTGGACGTTTGTGAAACCGCTTCCCGTAGAAACTCGCCTCTCCACGTTGAATGCTCAGCAATGAATCGGGTACCGTAAAAGGCGATTGGGCCTTTACCGTACTAAGACCCGAAAACCCAATCACAATTAGAATCAATAGAATTCGCATAATTCGGCGGTTAGCAAATCGTATGCCAATATGATAAATCAGTAGGCAACCTTGCAGGTCCCAGTTTAAGCAGCTAAATTTAGTCATTTATCCGAATTATTTGCTAACATGCTCAAAATACTACACACTGCGGATTGGCACCTTGGCAAACGACTGCAGGAATATTCCCGCATCGAAGAGCAGAAAGAGGTATTGGCGGAACTTGTGGAAATTGCCGATACGGAAAACGTGGATCTTGTTTTGTTGGCCGGAGATGTCTACGACACCTTTAACCCCACCCATGAAGCCGTAGACCTTTTTTACAAAACCCTCCGCAAGCTCTCCCAAGCCGGAAAACGCCCGGTAATCGTCATCTCGGGAAACCACGATAGTACCCAGTTCATCGAAGCCCCCGATCCCCTGGCCCGTCAGCTTGGGATTATCTTTTACAGCCGATACGACACGATAGTACCTCCCGGAGGCCTTACCGAAGACATCTCGGTGTCAAGATCCGACCCGGGATTCATCGAACTAAGCGGCAAAGGACTTCCAGTGCCTGTCCGCATCATCCTGGCTCCTTATGCCAATGAAGTCCTGCTGAAAACCTATTTGGGAGAAGGTGACCGCGAAGCATCGTTTCGCGAAATCCTGGGTAGCAAGTGGAAAAACATCGCCGAATCCTACTGCGATGACAGCGGTATAAACCTGTTTTTGGGGCACTTTTTCTTTATGCAGGAAGGTTCCAAAGCAGAGCCCGAGCCGGAAAGTGAGCGGCCCATCCTTCATGTAGGTGGCACCCAAGCACTATTTGCCGAAAGCATCCCTCCCCAAATCCAATACGCCGCATTGGGACATCTACATCGGTATCATAGCGTTTCCGACATTCCCTGCCCATTGGTGTACGCAAGCTCCCCCCTATCTTATTCGTTTAGTGAAGCAGATCAAAAAAAACAAGTGGTCGTAGTGGAAGCTGAGCCGGGAAAAACCGTCAGCTATCGGCCGATCCCTCTTTCGAAAGGGCGTCCTCTTTACCGGAAAACATTCGATCGCTTGGAAAAAGCGATTGACTGGCTACAAGCACACCCGCATTGCTATGTTGAGTTGACCTTTGCCGCTGATCATGCAATTGACGCAGCCACGAGGAAGGCGCTTTTATCTGCCCATGATGGGATAGTCAATCTGATTCCTTTGATTCGCTCCTCCACCGGAGAAACCAATACTGGACTACAGGTCGAAGACTTGGAAAAGGACATGGTCTCCCTTTTTAGGATGTATTACCACAGCGAAAAACTGCACGAACCCAATGCCGAACTTATTGATCTTTTTAAGGAAGTTATCAGCCAGCCCCAAAACCAATGATCCCAATCAAACTTGAAATCCAAGGATTGTATTCCTATCGGGAAAAACAGACCATTGACTTCAGCCAACTGACCGCTGCGGGGCTTTTTGGCCTTTTCGGGGCAGTAGGCAGCGGTAAGTCCTCCATTTTGGAAGGCATCCTGCTGGCACTTTACGGGAGTACAGAGCGCCTTGCGGATAGGGGAGAAAAAAACAGCATGGTCAACCTTCAAAGTGATGGACTCTTGATTGTTTTTGAATTCAAGGCCGGTCCAAAAAACGCCAAAACGTATGTGGCCAGGTATTCGGTAAAACGCAACAGCAAAAACTTTCAGGAGATACGCCCCGCAGAACACACATTTTATGAGAAGTCCGGTGATCAGCTCACACCCACCGAACTACGGGCAGAGGCCTTGGTTGGAATGAAAAAAGAACATTTCAAGCAGACCGTGATTATTCCACAAGGCAAATTCCGGGAGTTTATAGATCTTACACCCGGCCCAAGGGCTGACATGATGAAAGAACTATTTGGGTTGGAGCGGTTTGATTTGGCTCCCCGAACCGGCAGCTTGTTGAAAACAGTGCGTGAAGAAAAAATCCGTGTCGAAACCCAGCTTGGCGCTTTCCAAGACCTTACAGAAGCATCCTTAGAAAATCTGAGAAATGACGTTAAGTCCTCCAAAACCCTTCTTCAGGAGAGCTTAAATGAACTTACCAAAATCCAAGCAATTTATCAGCAACAGCAGGCATTGAGCAAGGATTTTAACGACTTGAAGGCATTGAATGAGGAACTGAAGCTATTACAGCTAACCAAAATTGAAATAGACCAAAAACGGGCCAGGATCAAAGAATACCGGCGTGCAAAAACATACCTGAAGCCACTAGTCGACGGTGTGGAGTCCCTCAAATTGGACAAAGAAAAATACCGGGTTTCGGTCATTAACTGCCAAAAACACGAAGAGGAGTATAAGAAGGAGATCGATCAGTACGGGATAGAGGTAGAAGAGTTAAGGATCCGCGCAGACCAACGATCCGATCGGGAGGCCAAAATCAGGGATCTCCAAAAAGTGCTGCAGGTGCAGGAGTTGATCACCTCCTTAGACAAAGCGCAGCATGAACTCAAACAGCTCCGCCCGGAAATCGAAAACGCTGAGTTGGACAGGAATAATGCCCTCTCAGAGATCGAAATCTTGCAAATACGTCAGGAGGCCATCACTTTGATTGATCCGGAACAATTGGCCCAGTGGAAGACTTCCCACGCCGAGTGGCTTCGGTTGGAAAAGGAAGAAATCAAGCATGGTAATGACCTAGCGTCACTGAAAAAGGCAGGGCAGGAGTCCACTGCATCCTTGGATCGGTTGATTGGTCAAATGCCTACCTCTGTCCACGAAGTTGGCAATTGGTTTAAATCCCAAGCAGAGCGCATCCTCCATCTGGAGAAGGAACGGGAGGAATTTCAGTACAAATCCGGCTTGGCAGCCCATGTGCACCTATTGGAAGGAGGCAAACCCTGTCCCCTTTGTGGATCTGCCGACCATCCGGACCCGTTGGAACCATCCGACCTAAGCGAAAAGCAGCTAACCATCGCAACGCGAATTACCCGGGAAAAGGAAAGACTGGAGGAAATACGGCTGCTGGAAAACCGGTACCAGCAGGAGCTCTTCAAACGCGAGCAGCTTCAGACACAGGTAGAGAATGCCGAGGTATTACTGGGCACCACCGTTGATCTGCTTGCATCGCTGAAAAAAACGTTTGTCACCGAAAGGATTTCTTCCGCGGCGCAATTGGCTGAAAAAATCGAACGCGCTTCCAAACAACATAAAGAGTGGCAGGCAGTCCACAACCGGATAGGTGAGAAAAGGAAGGAGTTGAACCTGTTCATCGAAGCGGTTGAAGCAAAGAGAACAAAACGGGATGTTGTCCATGAGAAGACCCTTACGCTCAGCAGTGCCTTAGAGAGCAAACGGGAGGAGATCAGTGATCCCCCATTTTGTGCACCCTATTTTGAAAAAGATCGTGGCTTTATATTGGCTGCCATTGACAAGGTAAAAAGGGATATAGAAGAAACCGCATATAGATATGACAGTAAACGGAAGCACCTTCAGGAACTGAAAGAAAAGGCTGCCCGTAATCAGGCCAGTCTGTCCCAGTTTTCAGATCAGCTGGCCGAAACGACTGAAAAGCTGGCGGAACTCGAACAAAAGTACCTGGCGGAAATGAAAGTACAGGGCTTCTCCGACCATGAAACTGTGGTAGACCTATTTCGTAAGTCCTTGGACGCTGATGCAGTGGATGCCGAAATACAGCGCTTTGATGATAAATTCATTCGCATAGAAGACCGAATCGGGCAGCTTAAATCCCGCCCCGGCATACTCGACTTTCGCCCAGACGCCTACCAAGAGATGGGAGGGCAGGTAGCCGAGAAAAAGGCAAAATACGACCTTTCTCAACAACGGGTCACTATCTTGGAGCAACAGCTGGCTTCTGGCATGCAGGACATGGAAACAAAAAAGTCACTGGACATTTCACTTGCCTCTTTGGAAAAGCGTGAATCTAATCTAAAGCAACTTGAAGGCCTCTTCAAGGGCAGCGGCTTTGTAAAATATGTAAGCAGTATTTACCTAAAAGAGTTATGTAATACCGCCAATTCACGTTTTCGGAAGCTCACCAAAAACAGTCTTAGCCTTGAAATAGATGAAAACAACACGTTTTGGGTTATTGACTACTTGAACGGAGGAAAAAAACGCCTTCTCAAGACCCTCTCCGGTGGGCAGACTTTTCAGGCTTCCCTTTGCCTGGCCCTAGCGCTGGCCGAAAAAGTAAAATCGCTCAACCGGGCCGAACAGAGTTTCTTCTTCCTGGACGAGGGATTTGGAGCACTGGACAAGACCTCCCTACGGATTGTATTTGAAACCCTCAAGTCCCTTCGGTTGGAAAACCGAATCGTAGGCATCATCAGCCATGTGGAAGACCTACAGCAGGAAATAGAAGTGTATGCACAGGTGACGTTGGATCCGGAAGCTGGCAGTCAGATTTCCTACTCATTTGAATAGATGGAGCATCGGAGATACCCTGTATACATTGCCCCATTGAAAAGATAGGTGGCAGAAACAAAATATCCAGGCGAGATGGAACCAGCCTGGATATTTTATTTTGGGGAGACCTAGCGTTAGCCTACCAGATTTCCCTCGTCGTCCCATTGGGCGATGGTTCCTCTTGTAGCAACATCAAGGTAAACATCTTTGTATTTTGGATCGTTTTGGAATCCATGCTTTGCCAGCACCTCCTCAGGAACGCCATCCCATGCGTTAGGCCTATTGCCAACATAGCCGAGATCCTTGAACCCCATTTCGCTGGTAAAAAATCCGGTAGCCGTGAGGTTTCTGAGCGTATTGAAAAACCGAACGCCCGTCTGCATCTCAGGTTTTGCCTTATCAGGATACGCAATTTCGTCAATTATCTGCAATCGCTGTTCCTGTGAAATCTCCAAAAACTTCTTGCCGAACAGCTCGTCTGCCTTGTGATCCAACCAAAGGAGTCCTCCCCGCATAGGGGTCTGGTAATCCGGAATATCCTTCATCATAAATTCGATGAAATCCGGAACACCTGCGTCGGTCGCACTGCCCGAAACATCGTCTGACGGAATGATGATGTCCACCAACACATCTACTTTTTTACGTTCCTCGTCGGTAAAGAAGGTGGTTGATTTCAGCATATCATTATGCTTGATCTCTTCGGGTGTTCTTCCGTAACTCCCAAAGTCCCCGATGGTAGGCTGATGTACCACCTCAGTGGTCTCGGAACCGCAGCCGGAAAGAATAAGCCCGGTGCCAAATGAGCCGGCCAGCAAAAGCTTTAAATTCTCGCGTCTATTCATGAGTTTATATGTTTTTCTTTTTCAACTGATCAATGATGTACTCGGATGTCCTCATAGAAAGGGCCAATATCGTCCAGGTTGGATTCTTGTCAGCTTGGGATACGAAAGGCCCGCCGTCCACCACAAAAAGATTTTTGCAGTCATGGGCTTGGCAATTGCTGTTCAACACAGAAGTCTTTGGATCATTGCCCATACGGGTCGTTCCCACCTCGTGGATGATCCTGCCAGGCTTATGCAAGCCGTATTGGCTTTCAGGCCCGGGCTTGTTTCCTAGGATGATCGCCCCCATGCTCGTCAATATCTCCTCGAAAGTGTCGTGCATGTGTTTCGCCTGCTTCAATTCCTGGTCTGTCCACTTGTAGTGGAACTTCAGCACTGGTATCCCATACTTGTCAACCACATTGTTGTCGATTTCGCAATAATTGGAATACTGCGGGATGCTCTCTCCCCTGCCGGACATACCAACCGTACTGCCATAGAACGTACGGATGTCCTTCTTCAGCCCCTCACCATAGCCTCCTGCCGGGCTCGGGTTTCCGAATTCATCCTTAATGTATTTGCGCATGGTATCCATTCCGCCGCCAAATCCATACGAAGGCATACCCATGCCGCCCCAGTACTCGATATGGTATCCTCGGGCGAAGTCCAATCCTTTTTCGTTCAACCACCAGGGCGTATAAATATGCATACCTCCCACACCATCTTCGTTGTAGCGCTCACGTCCCATCAACTCGGGCATGATGCCCATTCGGTCGGCACCGGTAGAGTCATGCAGGTACCTGCCCACATAGCCGGTGGAGTTACCTATGCCGTTCGGGTGGGATTTGGATTTGGAATTCAACATGATACGAGCAGACTCGCAGGCCGATGCACCAAGAACCACTACCCTTGATCGAAGCTTGTACTCCTTCATATCTACCTTGCTGACATAGGAAACGCCGGTAGCCTCACCCTTATCGTCCGTGGTCACTTTTCGCACCATCGCGTGCGTGTAAAGATCCACTTTCCCTTTTTTCATCGCAGGCTTCACCAAGCAGGTACCTGCGGAGAAATCTCCATAAACCTGGCAGGCCCGATTACACTGACTGCAGAAAAAACAAACACCCCGATCGTTGTTGACGGGACGGGTCAAGATAGAGAGGCGCGAAGGAATGATGGGTATATTAGCCTTTTTGGCCCCCCGTTGGATATACAGCTCATGTAAACGGGGCTTGGGAGGTGGAAGGAAAAATCCATCCGGCTCGTTATGAATGCCTTCCTTGGAACCAAAGACACCGATCAACTTATCTACACGGTCATAATAGGGCTTAATATCATCGTAGCCAATGGGCCAGTTGTCGCCCATTCCGTCCAGATCCTTCCGCTTAAAATCCAGCGGTCCGAATCGCAGTGAAATCCTGCCCCAGTGGTTGGTACGTCCTCCCAGCATGCGGGACCTAAACCAATCAAATTCGCTGCCTTGGCCCCGGGTATAGGGTTCTCCATCGATTTCCCAACCCCCTATAGCGGCGTCAAAATCCCCAAACGGACGAACGGTACCCGCTCCGCGTCGCGGTGATTCCCAAGGAAAACGAAGCTGGGTACGATGTTCATCCAGCGCAGGATCGAAATCCGCTCCAGCCTCTACAACAGCCACAGCCAATCCAGCCTCTGCCAAGATCTTGGAGGCCATACCCCCTCCGGCACCGGAACCGACAATGATTGCATCGTATTCCTCTCCGGAAGCCATTATCTGTATACTCATTCTTTTTTTGTTTTTTATTTAAAATCTGCAAAAATTACTACAAAATTCTGACATAAAAAAAATCCTTGTCACCAACGGTAATACTTCGTAGACAAAAAAAGGACTACCGTCTAGCCATGTAATATGGCCTTTCCCAACATCGACAGGAAGTTATAGTAATGGCCTTAAGTACTGCCAAACAGTTGCAGCCACCAAGGCCTGCCCCTCGGCGGTAGGATGGATCCCATCGGGAAGGTTCAGTTCCGGGTCTCCCGCTACACCCTCCAACAAAAAGGGAATAAGATGAACCTGCTCGCTTGCGGCTATTTCCTCGTAAATCCCCTTGAATGCATCCGTATATTCCTGACCCATGTTCGGGGGTATTTGCATGCCCGCAAGTAGAATCTGCACCTCTGGATAGCTGCTTTTCACTTTCTGGATAATTCCGATTAGATTGCCCCTTGTCTCCCCAACAGCGATGCCCCTTAGTCCGTCGTTGCCACCCAACTCCAGGATAAAAACGGCAGGCGCTTCCTCCAAAAACCAATCCAGTCGGTTTAATCCAGACGCCGTTGTTTCACCGCTAAGACCACCATTCACCACGCGATACGCCAGTCCTTCGTTATCAATCTTTTCCTGTATCAACGCAGGAAATGACTCGTCCTCCTCCAGTCCATAACCGGCCGTAAGACTATTTCCAAAAAACAAGATTAGCGGACGATCTTCCTGTACGATGATTTCCTCCACAGAACCTGTACCGCGCCCCCCTGCTTCCTGCTGCTTTGGCCCCGAACAACTGCCGGTAACCGCTAGTACCGTGCAAAGCAACCAAAAAACGAACTTATTGACCCATTTGCTCATAATAAACCATCATCGTAACACCGCTGTAAATTTGAACATAAAATAGGGATAAATACAGGAATATCACGACAAAATAAACTAAATGGCAAGGCTAACGTGTTTACTGTCCGTCCACCCTATTCGGTAAATTTCCCATGAGCATACTGAGTGTTAAAAACCTTTCCAAGACCTACCAAAGCGGAAACCGCCACCTCACCGTATTGGATGAGGTAAGTTTTGAGGTAAATCCCGGTGCCACCATGGCCATCGTAGGGCCATCGGGCAGCGGCAAGACCACTCTTTTGGGGCTTTGCGCCGGCTTGGATACCCCGACCACCGGATCCGTAGTGCTCGCGGGTAGCGCGTTGCAGTCACTATCCGAAGATGAGCGGGCGAAAGTTAGAAACGAATCGGTAGGTTTTATATTCCAAAATTTCCAACTTCTTTCCACGCTGACTGCCCTGGAAAACGTAATGGTCCCCATGGAACTCAAAAAACGAAAGGATGCCAGAGATAGAGCACAGGAACTGCTCGGATTGGTCGGTTTGGGGAACCGGATGACCCATTATCCGTCCCAACTTTCAGGTGGGGAGCAGCAACGGGTTTCCATAGCAAGGGCATTTGCAAACGATCCGAAAATACTTTTCGCAGACGAGCCCACCGGCAACCTGGATACTGAAACGGGGGATTTGATCGAAAACCTGATTTTTCAGCTCAACCGTGACAAAGGCACCACACTGATTTTGGTCACCCATGACCTGCAATTGGCCGAACGTACGCAGCAGACGATACACATCAAGGGAGGCAAAATCCAGGAGGTTACGCATGGATAATTTAGGCTGGATAGCTTTGATGGCCGTGCGGGACTTTCGAAAGAACGGAACCAAACTGGCACTATTTATCTCTTCGATATTGGTCGGAATTGCTGCTTTGGTGGCAATAAGTTCGTTTGGGTATCACCTCACCTCAGACATCGAACGGCAGGCGAAAGAACTACTGGGCGCTGATTTGGTCTTGAGCAAAAACCAATCGTTCGAAGAGCCCGATTTTGGTACCAATGTAGCCTCACGGGCAAAGGAGATCAACTTTGCCTCGATGGTTTCTTTTGTGGGCAAGGACGAAAGCCGACTGACCCAAATCCGCGCACTGGAGGGAGACTTCCCTTTTTATGGGAGCTTTGAAACCAGCCCCGCCATTGGCGAAGAGTCTTTCCGGAAGGGCGGAAAACGAGCCTTGGTTGAACGTATCCTGCTGGCGCAGTTTGACGCCGAAATAGGCGATTCAATCAAAATCGGCGAAGTAGTGTTCGAAATCGCCGGATCCTTGCAACGGGTACCAGGGCAAACCGGTATCACGGCCACCGTCGCGCCGGCGGTCTATATCCCTATGGAGACATTGGACGAAACCGGGTTGATCCAATTTGGAAGTAGGTTAAATTACGAGTTTTATTACGCATTTGCCGACGAAACAGCAATAGATGCCCTAATAGAAGAATATAAAGATAGCTGGGAAGAAGAAAGTATACGCTATGAAACCGTGCAAAGCAGGAAGGAATCTACAGGTAGATCCTTCCAGAACCTCGGCAATTTTCTCAGCCTGGTCGCTTTTATCGCTGTGCTCCTGGGCTGTGTAGGCGTAGCCAGTGCGGTAAATGTTTTTGTCAAAGAAAAGCTCCCGGCAGTGGCGGTACTTCGCTGCATAGGCGTGTCCGCTGGTGTTGTCTTTTCCATTTATCTATGCCAAATACTCCTCATGGGAACCATCGGGTCGGTCGTAGGAGCAGCACTGGGGACCGGCCTGCAATACATGCTGCCAGCTGTTTTTCAAGACTTTTTACCCGTAGACGTCACCGTGGGAATATCCTGGCCAGCCATAGCTCTGGGGATTTTCACAGGCATCCTGATTTCCCTACTTTTTGCACTTATCCCTCTCTTGAAAATCCGGACTGTATCGCCCATGATGACCCTTCGCCCAGAAGAAGGAAATACACGTTTTGTAAACGATCCCTTACGCTGGGCCGTATTGGCCGCCATTCTTTGTTTTTTGGTGGGTTTCAGCTATTACCTGCTGCGGGACTGGATACAGACGGGTTGGTTTACAGCCTTCGTTGTTTTTTCCTTCGGAGTACTGTGGTTGTTTGCCCTAGGCATTATGGGAGGCATCCGACGTTGGCTTCCGATTTCGCTCAGCTACCCCATACGCCAGTCTCTGGCCAATCTGTATAGACCCAATAATCAGACCGTCTCGCTGATAGCGACGATTGGACTGGGCACGGCGATGATTTCCACACTTTTCTTCGTTCAGTACCAACTGCTTGACGAGGTGAAATTCGCAGACAAAGAAGACCAGCCAAATATGCTCTTTTTCGACATCCAAACCCAACAGGTAGAGGCCGTCAGTCAACTGCTAAGAGACGAAGGCCTGCCGATTCTTCAGCAAGTCCCCATCGTGACCATGGGGCTGACCGCCATCAATGGCGTCACCAAGAAGGAAAATGAATCCCTTTCCGAAGAATCAGGCATGTCCAGGAGGCTGTATAACCGCGAATATCGAGTGACCTATCGGGATACGCTTATTCAATCCGAACGACTCACTGACGGAGCGCTTTACAGGTATAAACAGGCCGGCGACAGTATATTTATCTCCTTGGACAAGGGGTATGCGATGCGGACGGGGCTTAAGTTGGGAGATGAACTGACCTTTAACGTACAGGGGAGAACGTTAAATACTTACATTGGCAGCTTTCGGGAGGTAAACTTTAGACAGGTCTCCACCAATTTCCTCGTGCTGTTTCCAGACAACGTTCTTACCAACGCCCCCAAATTCCACGTGGTCGTAACCAAAACCAATAGCGACCAGGAAGCTGCAAAGATCCAAAACCAACTGGTGCGTCATTTTCCCAACGTCTCGGTAATCAACCTCAGTACTATCGTGGATACATTGGAAGAGATCCTGGGGAAAATCAGTTTTGTGATTCAATTTATGGCTTTGTTCAGCATACTTACTGGCCTACTTGTACTCATCAGTTCGTTGATTATCAGCAAATACCAACGTATCAAGGAAACGATTTTACTCAAGACCATCGGAGCCCAGCGAGCCATTTTAATTCGTATAAATACCGTCGAGTATCTTTTCCTGGGCAGTACCGCTGCGTTAAGCGGGATTTTGCTTTCGCTTTTGGCCACCTTTCTGCTGAGTTTCTATGTGTTCGAAATTCCATTTAGGGTGGAATGGATTCCCTTGATTTCTGTATATGGAGCTATTACCAGTATTACCGTGATCTTGGGTTGGTGGAACGGAAGAGATATCCTTAAAACACCCACCATGGAAGTGCTGCGAACCTGATCAAGCCTATGCGAACGCTGTTTTGTATCCTACTTGCCTTTTGGTCGCTACAAGCTCGGGTTGGGTATGCACAGCGCTACTTCGATGATGACAAGCTGCTTTCAAATCAAACCAGAATTGATTTCACCGGACATGGAGTACACCTTGTGAGGGAGATTGCCCTGAATCAGATCGTTGTTTTTGATACCGGTGTGGGGCTCGGAGGCGGGTATACGGATCTTGAACTTGATGGATTGAATCCTTATTGGAGTTTGACAAACCCAGCGATTAGCCTTTACGCCAACCCCAAATATTATTTTTACCGGAAAAAAGTAATCGAAACCTGCGAATTGTGTTTCAACAACGGAGGCGCCTTTTTGGGAGGACGCATTCGATATGTCAGCAGCCATGTTGGCGATCTTTATTTTACCGACCTACGAAGTACCCTACTTTCCAACGTTCACCTAGGATTCCAGATGAGCGGTCGGTCAAAAACGCTCTTTAGGGGACATTTGGGCCTCGGATACGCGGCCACGCTACATAGTCGAAAAGGCTCGTTTTATCGCAGTGTCGATGTTGGAATCAGCAAAATACTGAAGAATAGAAAAAAATAGTGAAAAAAACGCACACTCTTGAAACCTTTTGATTGATATATATGTATATACATTAAATACATTTGAAAGGTAATGGCGAAGTTAGAAGAATCAATCCAGCAAAAGGCGTTCAAAGATCCCTACAACAAAGCGGTTGTAAATATCCTTTACACCAATAGCTACATTGAAACCCGCCAAAACAAGCTGTTTAGGCCTTACGATATTTCCCCCGAGCAGTACAATGTGTTGCGCATACTGAGGGGAAAGCACCCCGAGCCGATAACGGTTTCCTCCATCCAGGAAAGAATGCTCAACAGGATGTCCAACGCTTCTAGGTTGGTGGAGAAACTTAAAACGAAAGGACTGGTGAACCGACAGGAGTGTGCGGCGGACAGGCGGCAGGTGGACATCACCATCACCCAAAAAGGACTGAGCCTCCTGCAGGTATTAGAGGACGAGATAAACCAATTCAACCGGAACATAATCACTCTTTCCCAAGAAGAAGTCGCCGTCTTGAATGAACTGCTTGATAAACTACGCAACGAATAGACATTCGTTTAATCTATTACATGTACAAACATATTTTGTTAATACATGTTTTGATTTGAGAATAAATAGTAAACTAAACCATCTATAAATTAAATTTTCAAACAACAAATTAACACAGCTATGAGCAAATCAAAATGGATTATTGATCCCACCCATTCCGAGGTATCTTTTAAAGTTAAACACTTGGTGATCTCCACAGTGACAGGCTACTTCCGAACGTTTGAAGGTAGTGCCGAAACGGAAAGTGATGACTTCATCGGCGGCAAAGTCGAGTTTAGTGCCGACATAGACAGCATCGACACCAACCAATCCGACCGTGATGCGCACCTGAAGTCAGCAGATTTCTTCGATGCAGCCAACAATCCAAAACTGGTTTTTTCTAATGGCGTCCTTAGTAAAAAAGGAGATGATTATGTACTAAAGGGAGACCTACAAATCCGTGAAACTACTCTTCCCGCCGAATTGGCTGTTGAGTTTGGCGGAGTGGCGGGTGATCCTTATGGAAATACCAAAGCCGGTTTTGAGCTGACAGGCAAGGTAAGCAGAAAAGCCTACGGCCTTACCTGGAATGCCGTGACCGAGGCTGGCAGCGTAGTGGTAAGCGACGAGGTAAAAATAATCGCCAGCATCCAACTGGTAAAACAGTAACCAATGTTTTCCCCGGACCTGCAATGGCCAGATCCGGGGAATTCCCCTAATCCCACGCAGTCATGTCTACACTCATAACAGGGATACACCACATCACGGCCTTGGCCAGTGATCCCCAAAAAAACCTAGATTTCTACACAAGTCTATTGGGTCTACGCTTGGTGAAAAAAACGATCAATTTTGACGCCCCAGATGTTTATCATTTTTATTTCGGTGACAAAATCGGCACACCAGGTACCATACTGACGTTTTTCCCCTTCCCCGGTGCCAGAAAGGGCCAAAAAGGGGTAGGCGAAACGACCTATACTGCCTTTTCCATTCCACCAGACTCATTGTCCTATTGGCAAAAACGTATAAAAGAGCATGGTCTAATTGTTTCCGATGAACAGGAACGGTTTGGGGAAAAACTCTTCCGATTCGAAGACCACGATGGTATGGGCATAGAGCTAATTGCCTCCTCCAATGACCCCCGCCCAGGATGGCAGGGAGGTAAAGTGCCCGCCGATCATGCCATAAAAGGCTTTCATAGCGCGACGCTAAACCTTCGGGCCATGGAATTGACCACTGACCTATTGACCGAGGCCATGGATTATCAGTTTATCGGCGAAGAAAACAACCGATTTCGATTTGGCGTTGCCGGCCAACCCGGCGACCTGATCGACATCGTCCTGAACCAACCGGCCTCACGCTCTGTACAAAGTGCCGGCACGGTACACCATATCGCCTTTAGGACGGCCACACGGGCCAGCCAACTGGAAATACAACACAAACTTCAAAACTATGGCCAGCAAGTGACTGAGGTCAAAGACCGAAACTACTTCTACTCCATTTATTTTCGCGAGCCGGGAGGCATACTCTTTGAGGTTGCCACAGACGAGCCGGGATTCGCCATTGATGAAACTGTCGAAGAACTAGGTAATGGTCTAAAGCTGCCCACATGGGCGGAACCTCACCGCGACCGAATCGAAAAAAGCCTGCCCAAACTACAAATGAGGTAGCTATATCCGCTGAAGCTATGATTCAACACGGAAAAAAACTAACAGAAGCAACAAGAGTAGCCATTCTCGTTCACGGACGAGGATCGACTGCCCACCAAATTCTTAGCCTAACCGATTATCTAAAACTGGATGATTTTGCGGTTCTGGCACCTCAGGCCGCGGGCAATACTTGGTATCCCTACAGCTTTATGGCAGCTAGGCAGCAAAACCAGCCCTTTTTGAACCAATCCCTTTCCCAGCTGCACGGCGTGGTACAACAGGCTATTACCCAAGGAAAAACCTCCCAACAACTATATTTTTTTGGGTTTTCACAAGGTGCCTGTCTTGTATTGGAATACACTGCGAGGCATGCAGCGCAGTATGGGGGGATAGCCGCCTTCACCGGTGGGCTAATCGGAGACAAGCTGGATACCAACGTGTATACCGGAGACTTTGGTCAAACACCTGTCCTTCTGGCTGCCAGCCACCGGGACTTTCATGTTCCGCTTGCCCGGATTGAAGAATCCGAGCAGATACTCCTTTCGATGAACGCCAAAGTACACAAAATCATCGCTCCCGACACCGACCATACCATACGGGAGGAGGAAATCAACTGGGTAAACAATCACATCCTGGCCTAAGCGGTTACAACAAAACGGGCTGTTTCCTATCGATCCGATGGAAAACAGCCCGTTTTTGTTTGAAGCAGCGTAAAAGATTGTTTTATTCTTCTGATTCCAAAAATGGATATCGGTAATCAACCGGACTGACGAATGTTTCCTTTATCGTTCGGGGGCTTACCCAACGGAGTAAGTTGATCATTGAGCCCGCTTTGTCATTGGTTCCGGAGGCCCGTGAGCCACCAAAGGGCTGCTGCCCAACCACTGCCCCGGTAGGCTTGTCATTGACATAAAAGTTCCCGGCTGCATGCCTCAGCTTTTGGGTCGCCAACTCGATGGCATACCGATCTCTGGAAAATATAGCACCCGTAAGTCCATAGGAGGAAGTTTGATCTACCAGTTCCAATGCCTCCTCGAAATGCTCCGAATGATAGACATATATCGTCAAGACGGGGCCAAAAATCTCCTCACACATGGTTTTGTACATGGGATCCTCAACCAACAGGACGGTTGGAGCGATGAAGTAGCCTTTGGATTTATCGTAGGTTCCCCCGGCAAGTACTTGTACACCCTCTGAATTCTTTGCCTCTTCGATATAGGCCATAATTTTATCAAAGGCTCGTTCATCTATTACAGCATTGACAAAATTGGTAAAGTCTTCGGTACCTCCCATTTTCATACCGGCCAAGTCAGCCAACAAATACCCCTTCACCTGCTCCCAGCTATTCGACGGGATATAGGCACGGGAAGCTGCGGAACACTTCTGACCCTGAAACTCAAACGCACCTCGGGCAAGCGCCGTGGCCACTTCCTTCGGATTTGCTGATTTATGGGCAATCACAAAATCCTTGCCTCCTGTCTCTCCGACTACCCTGGGATAGGTTTTATACCTTCTGATATTCGAGCCTATGGTTTCCCATATCGTTTGAAAAACGGCCGTAGACCCGGTAAAATGGATCCCCGCAAAATCGGGGTGTTGGAATACTACTTCACCCGCTATTGGTCCATCTACGTAAATCAAGTTGATTACGCCATCCGGCAAACCCGCAAGCCTAAACACTTCCATGATGATATTGGCAGAATAAACCTGGGTATAGGCCGGCTTCCAAACGACCGTATTCCCCATCATCGCAGGGGCAGCGGGCAGGTTGGCGGCTATTGCCGTGAAGTTGAATGGTGTCAACGCAAACACAAACCCCTCCAACGGTCGCTGCTCCAGTCGGTTCCAAACGCCCGGATCGTTTTTCGAGGGTTGCTGCGAATAGATTTCGGTCATGTATTTTACATTGAACCGCAAGAAATCAGCTGTCTCGCAAGCAGCATCGATTTCAGCTTGAAAAACATTCTTGGACTGGCCCAACATCGTCGCTGCATTGATCTTGTACCGATACGGTCCTGCAATCAACTCCGCCGCTTTTAAGAAAATAGCCGCCCTTTGCTCCCATTGCATGTTTTCCCACGCATACTTGGCGCCCAAAGCAGACTGGATCGCCTGCTCCACATGAGAGGAATCCCCTTCGTGAAAATACCCCAACAAATGTTGATGGTCATGGGGTGGGCTGAGTCTGATTTTTTTCCCCGTCCGTACCTCATCAGATCCTATAAACATTGGGATGTCCACGACTTTCCCCCTAGCCTCGGCAATAGCGGCCTGAAGTTCTACCCGTTCCCGACTTCCAGGTGCATAGCTTTTCACAGGTTCGTTGATCGGCTCCGGAACATTAAAAAACCCTTTAAGCATGGTATGTTTGGTTTAGTTGAAAGCTTGATTTTCCTACAAATATACGAAGTTCTGCACAGCTTATGACAAGCTCCTGCCGGACTCGCCCCCCAATTTACGCTTTCATCACGCCATTGCGGAGATACGCACTACAAAATGTCCCTCAGCTCAGTCAACGACTTGACCATATAGGTAGGCACTATCCCGCTATTTCGATTTTTGGGGTTGAAAAAAACCTGATCGATCCCCGCATTCTGCGCCCCCAAAATATCAGATTGAGGATTGTCTCCGATCATAAGGCATTCGTGGGGGCGGGTCCCGAGCGCAGATAATGCGTACTCAAATATCCGCTTATCGGGCTTTCTATAGCCCATCGTTTCGGATGTTACGACCAACTGAAAATACATTGTAAGGCCGGCTGATTTTAGTTTCATCCCCTGACTTTCATCAAACCCATTGGTAATGATATGCATGGGATACTTTGTGGCCAAGTAATCCAGTACAGGGAAGGTATCTGCGAACACATGGGGTTTTGACGATGTTCTTGCCAGAAAATCCGTTTCCATCTCCTGCGGTACCTGGCTCGGATCCAATCCAAAACGCTCGAAAATACTTCTAAACCGGCGAAACCTGAGCATATCCTTCGTAACTGCCCCCACATTGTACAGGTCCCACAACTCATAGTTGACCTGTTCGAAGGCATCAAAAAAAGCATCGAACCCTGGAATACCGAAGTGAACAAGGTCATAAAGCTGAAAAAGCTCGCTCAGGGATTCCCGAACGTTCCGATCGTAATCCCAAAGGGTATGGTCGAGATCGAAAAATAGGTGGCTGTATTTCTTTGTCATAGGTTGACTAGAGTCCGTACTTGGTGTCTTGAATCTTGTTTTTGGCCAGCTCTCGATTAGAGAAGAGAATAGTATACACCTCTTGGTCGCGGAGCAAGTTGCTGTCTTTTTGGATAAACTTAAAAATCTGCTGAATGATTTCAACAGCCTCGTCCAGTATGTAATAAAACGTCCATTGATCCCGCTTCTTACTGCCTACCAGACCTGCGTTTTTCAAGTAGGTGATATGCCGACTGGTTTTGGTCTGTGTAAAATCCAGAATGTGCTCCAGGTCAGAGATACTCATTTCCTTGTTTTGCAGCAAAAGGTGCAGTATCCGTACCCTTGGTTCTTCGGAAAGCGCCTTAAAAACCCGCATTCCATAACTTAAGCTTATGTTTTTTAGCCGCATTTAATTAATTTTAACAATTAAAAATCCAGTCAAATTACGTAAATCAAGCGAAAATACCGTATCTATGACGTTTAAATCGGTGACAATTTCAGAACAACCGAAAAAGAATCCCGTTAGCCATTAGTAAAGAAAAGATCACAGCCGTGAAAAGTACCCATATATCCATCCTTGTAATATTCTTTGTTCTCGTTGGTTTTGTCCCGGGAGCCTATGCGCAGGATGCGCCGCAACGAAAAATTGTGCAGCTGTCCGGAGTAATTCTCAACTCAGACAGTACCGTAGCCATTCCCGGTGTCAACATATACGTACCGCGCAAAGGAAGGGGCACCAGCAGCAACCGATACGGGTATTTCTCCATGCCAGTCGTGGCTGGGGATAGCGTCGTTTTTTCGTTTATTGGACTCAAAAGACAGTCTTTAAAAATCCCTGAAAACATAGAGGATGACAAGGTGAGCTACATTCTCACCATGGTAGAGGACGAGTATGCGCTCTCCGAAATCGAAGTTATGCCCTACCCCACGGAAGAAGAATTCAAAAATGCCATCCTCGCTCTTAACATAGAGGACGAAATCCAACTAAACCGGGGCAACCTAAGCCCGCAGCTACTGCTCAGGTGGGCAGAAGAAATGCCGGCGTCGGGCAACGAGAATTTCCGTCAATTTACCAATCAGCAGATGATGCAGACCATGGATCGCTACGGGCCTCGCCCGCTGCCCCTGCTGAATCCATTTGCTTGGTCCCAATTTATCCAATCCATCAAAAGAGGGGATCTTCGAAACAGGGATTAGTCATCAAAGAAGGCTAAGCCCATCCATTTTCCCAAGGAACACGCTGCTTTCATGTAACACCTAATATATTCGGTCTCACGCCGGAGGGTGACTAAGAAAAGCATTCCCTGACCGGCGTTATCGGGGCGGGTACCCGTCCTTTGAAAAATCAAATACTAGCACATGACAAAAAACATCTACTGCCTTTTTTTGGCTCTGTTGCCGTTCGTGGCAAGTGCCCAAACCTCTGAACCTTCCCACGAAATCACCCGACCCAAGCTGGTGGTAGGCATTGTGGTGGACCAAATGCGCCAGGAATATTTTTACAAGTTCCATGACCGATATGTGGATGGCGGATTTAAGCGGCTAATGCACGAAGGCTTCATGATGAAAAACGGACATTACAATTACATTCCCACCTATACAGGCCCCGGACATGCCTCGGTGTACACCGGTGCTACACCCGCGACCCATGGGATCATAGCAAACGACTGGTATGTACGGCAATTGGGCCGGACTGTTTATTGTGCAGAAGATAGTACAGTCAGCTATGTGGGAGGAAGCGAATCTGCCGGAAAAATCTCCCCCCGCAATATGCTGACAACGACGATTACCGACGAACTAAGGTTTGCCACCAACAAGCGTTCGAAAGTAGTAGCCATATCCCTGAAGGACAGAGGGGCAGCCCTCCCCGCCGGGCATTTGGGTACCGCTTATTGGTACGATGGAAAAACAGGGGAATTCATGAATTCCTCCTATTACGGAGAAAAGTTACCCGCCTGGGTGGTGGACTTCAACAAACGCCAACTCCCCCAAAACTACCTAAGGCAGACATGGGAACCATTATTCCCGCTTGCGTCCTATTTGCAGAGTGTGTCAGATGACAACGAATTCGAGGCAGTGCCCATCGGGAAAGATGCTCCTGTGTTCCCCTATGTATTGCCCGAGCTTATGCAAAACAATGGCGGCCTGGGCATGATCAGCAGCACTCCCTTTGGCAATAGCCTGACGCTCGACATGGCCTATGCCGCCTTGGAATCCGAGGAGCTGGGCAGACGAGGAGAGACTGACTTTTTGGCCATCAGTTTTTCGGCTACTGACTACGTTGGCCATGCGTTCGGCCCATCCTCCATTGAATTGGAAGATACTTACCTACGATTGGACCGGGAGCTAGCCGCATTCTTTGCCCACCTGGATCGGGAAATCGGTGTGGGTGAGTACTTGGTGTTCCTCTCCGCAGACCATGGCGTAGCCGACGTGGTTCGTTTTATGCAAAGCGAAAATGTGCCTGCTGGCAGCCTAAATACCCGTTTCGTTCTTACCCAACTGCGTGGCTACACTACCCAAAAATACGGTGAGGGTAATTGGATAGAGAACTTCTCGAATGAACAGGTGTTTCTAAATCATCAGTTGATTCGCGAAAAAGGCATCGATCTACATGCCATGCAAGAAGATGTGGCTGCTTTCTTGCTGCGCTTTGAGGGCATCAAAGAAACCTATACCGCCCAAGACATGCGAAGGCATGAATTCACCTTGGGCAGAAGGCACCTTCTCCAAATGGGATTTAACCATAAAGCCTCGGGCGATGTGCTCTTGGTGTTGGACGCAGCCTGGCTTACAGATGCTTCAAGGGGAACAACCCACGGAACCGGATACACTTACGACACGCATGTTCCGATAGTTTTCTATGGCTGGGGCATTAAGCCGGGCTCCAGTTCCCGCTACGCCAATGTGACGGATATTGCCCCTACCTTGGCCATGCTACTACATACCCGGCTGCCTAACGGGGCTACCGGGCAGCCTATTGGGGAGATCTTAGATAGGGAATAAATTTTATTTGGAAGTCTCATCGAAAAAACTCCTTATCGGGTCAGATAAGGAGTTTTTTTAATTTTGAAACCACTTTTTTACAAATGTAACAAGTCGTTCATTCAACCACCCGCACAACTGACTTATCCCTTTTAGTCCCGTAGGCACCATTTGCTAATGAAGCCCCAGACTATTGATTCCGCGCCTTTGGCGCTTAAGTGGTGTTGTCTCATTCTCCCTTGGGCGATGCCCAAGGCTATTGATTTGGCACCTTTGGTGCCGGTGATGAAATAAGCACCGACGGTACGGTAATCATTCACACGGCCTGCGAGGGATACTCAGGCATGGCATTCGATGACCCGCAAGCACCAAAGGTGCGACAATCAATCCCACAAACTCCGCTCATCCTATTCAATCTTCTACGCGCTTGGAAACGCAAAGTATACGCAATAGATTAGGACATTATTTTATTCGTCTTTTCAAGCACTACCCTCCCTTATATGCTTTAAAACAGATTATTTGTTGTTTTTTCAGAATTTTCTAAGGCAATAGTTGCAACTATCGTTTTTTTTTATCAATTTAAGTGCCATTCAATCAATGTTCTACTTAAACTCAAAGAAACATGAAAAGATAGATTAACAATTCAAAAAAAGGAATGGCGACTCTGGGCGCACTTGCGTTTATCCTGGTGGCTAGCTGGCAGTTTGGTATTAGTGGTACGGAAGCGACGTTTTCTGCAAACGAAGTAGCGTTGGAGAAGGCGATTGCGGGGTCAAATCAATATGGTGGGGTATGTTGAGATTGGTACACGGGAGAATGCGAGCATCCTATTGGGCAAACTTTTTTAAAATCTTTGTGGTATGGTGGTTATGAAACTTGCTTTTAATCTTCCCCACTCCAATAACTATTTGAAATGTTTGAGTGGAAAAATTCCACTCAAACTCTCTTTACTAATTAATACCATATTAGCCAATATGATAACTCCCCAAAAGTTAATTGTATTTTGTGTTTTCGCCTTTCTTCTATCTTGTAGTACTCCTGTCAAAGAAACACAGGATTCCGATTATTTCATCCGCACCTTTAACCTTGAAGATGTTCCGGCACCAGATACCTTAAGAGGTAAAAAACTTAATTTAACAAACTTGATTAATCCCGAATCTATACTTTGGACTGGAAAATACCTTGTGGTGGGTGAGGGCAAAACCCTAGACTTTTTTCTTTACGTTGTCGATCCTACAAGAGAAACACTAATCAAAGCATTTGGAAAGGATGGTTTCGGGCCGGGGGAGATAACCACCGCCTATCAATTAGAGAAAGGTAAATCCGTAAATGAGATCTGGGTATATGACCATAACCAAAAACTGATTGCCTTGTTTGATTTGGAATCACCGGATGAACTTTATCAAAAAGCTTTTCGTCAGCCACAAAATATGTATTTGGCTACAGATATACGTTGGTTTTCGGATGAGGTACTTATATGCCGGTTGGCAGATGGGGATGATAAGTATGTACTTTACGATACACTTGGAAATCAGCTTACCACTTATGGTACCTGGAGCCAACTGATTGCGGATCCTTCACTCCCTCCCAATGTAGTCAAATCCATTCACCAAGGGAGAACGTCCTTTAACCCAGCTCAAAAAAAATATGTATTGGGAGGACGTTTTAGGGATTTTATAGAAATTTTGGATCTTTCAAGTGGGAAAATCATTTCCACTCGTGGTCCGGAGCACAATATCCCGGCGTTTGAGGTAGATTACTCAGCAGGCTACCCCATGGCACAGTTTACCGATAGAAGCCTTTCCAGCTACTATATGGACATCTTGGCAGGAAATGAATTTATTTATGCCCTGTATTTCGGAAAGTCTGCGGATTGGTATTATCAGAAAGGCGAATTGTCAAAAGAAATCTTTGTGTTCGATTACGCCGGCAAATTGGTAAAGACCTACACCCTGGATCATTCGCTGGTTTCCATAGCGGTAGACGAGAAAAGCAAACGCTTTTTCGGTATTTCATCAGATAAGGATCCGAATGTGGTGATATTTGATTACGGTGATTGGTAGTACATACGATATAGGCTTTCCCTTATTATAACTTACAATATTGCCGTAATCGCTTAGGCCCTTGTAATTCCCAGCCCATGAGCCATTTGTTTTTATGGCTGGGGAAAGTGAACTGGATTTCGACTTATGGAACAGGCACTCTATACCATATTATACCCATACGGGTACTCTCTATAGTCAAAGACACTCTTCTATACCCGATGGGGTATATTTTAATCAAAATTTGTATATTTGTACCCGAACGGGTAAATTGTTTATGAATGAATACAGGGAATAACTATGCTGCTTCACCCTTAAGCAGCTTTGTAAAAGCCAAGAGAAAGGAACTGGGGCTTACTCAAAACGATTTAGCAGATAAAGCTGGTGTAGGCTTACGCTTTGTACGGGAATTGGAACGTGATAAACCCTCCCTCCAAAAGGATAAGGTAAACCAGGTATTGGTATTGTTTGGTTATGAACTCGGTCCGGTGCCAATAAACCGCAGTAAACTGATCCATGAGAAAGGCTAAAGTGTATATGCATTCCGATTGGGCAGGAATTCTCAAAGAGGATGAGGAAGGGTATTATTTTCAATATAGGGATGTTTATCTGAAAAAAGAGGATGCAGAGCCTGTAAGTTTGACCCTTCCGCTACAAGAAAAACCATTTCAGGATAAAGTGCTTTTTCCGTTTTTTGACGGTCTGATACCGGAAGGGTGGTTACTGAATATCGCTGAAAGAAACTGGAAACTAAGCGCACGTGATCGGATGGGTTTGTTACTTAAAACCTGTCACGACTGCATAGGTGCAGTGAGCATTGAACCAATGGAAGAAGAAAAAGAAGATGAGTAAAAATTGCTGTCTATATTGTTATAAGGAACTGGATGGAGGCGAAATGGATTTTCATTCAAAATGCAGCAAAAAAATATTTGGTAAGCCTGTTCCTCCCCTATTGGACTATACCAATGATCAAATGCTGGAACTGGCTGAAAAGGTAATACAGAGTCAGTCCTCAGTAACCGGCGTACAGGCAAAGCTTTCCTTAGGGCTGGAAAACATGACCGAAAAAGATAAGCCTCAAAAACTGACTATTATGGGTGTTTGGGGCGGATACATATTGAAACCGCCGAGTGAACATTATCCAAGTTTGCCCGAGCTAGAAGACCTCACGATGCATCTGGCAGCTATAGCCGGAATAAGAACCGTTCCGCATACCTTAATCCGCTTAAAGTCAGGTGAACTTGCTTACATCACCCGCCG
Organism: Lunatimonas lonarensis; assembly: GCF_000390185.1. GTDB lineage: Bacteria > Bacteroidota > Bacteroidia > Cytophagales > Cyclobacteriaceae > Lunatimonas > Lunatimonas lonarensis. The sequence goes on from NZ_AQHR01000022.1 coordinate 113,549, forward strand.
AATTGATAGAAAAGGAAAGCAAAAATTCCACATGGAAGACATGTGCCAACTTACCGAACGGTTAACAGAATCGAAGTATCGGGGTTCCTATGAACAGATTGGAAAAGCACTGGTTCACTTTTCGACCAATCCCGGATTTGATATCATCAACTTCTTTGAGCAAGTGGTATTTTGTTTCCTTACCGGTAACAATGACATGCACCTGAAAAACTTCTCTCTCTTTAAGGATCCGAAAAGGGGATACAACCTTAGTCCCGCCTATGACATGGTAGCTGCCCAGTTGGTGGTTGAAGGAGATAGCGAAGAATTGGCACTCACTCTTAACGGAAAAAAAAGGAAACTAACCCGCAGGGATTTTGAAGCAGCTATAGGAAGGTTCGAACTTGATCAAAAAGTATTTGACAACATTTTCCTGCGTTTCAAAAAATCGATACCCAAATGGCATGAGTTTGTGGAAATAAGCTTTCTTCCGAGTAAAATGAAGGAAGCCTATCACGTAATGATTGATAAAAAAGCCAAACAGCTCGAACTATAATCGAGTTGATTAAAAGTGCTCAACGTTAGGAGTCTGCCATTTTGACACCCTTTTGATTTTGGAACAGGTCTTGATTACCCTGGTTCAGTTAACGTACGAAATTGTTTTAATCAAAATCATATAAAGCCATGCAGGAAAAAGGTACCATTTCGATCCATACCGAAAATATTTTCCCCATTATCAAAAAATTTCTCTACTCTGATAATGAGATTTTTTTAAGAGAACTGGTTTCCAACGCAGTTGATGCCACACAGAAAATCAAGCGATTGGCCCAATTGGGTCAATACGCAGGGGAGCTGGGAGATACCACCGTGAAGGTAAACTTTGACAAAGACAAAAAAACCATCACCGTATCGGACAGCGGACTGGGCATGACCGCGGAAGAAATCAAAAAATACATCAATCAGATTGCTTTCTCCGGTGCAGCAGAATTCGTAGAGAAATTCAAGGAAGCCAAGGATGCCAACGAGATCATCGGTAAGTTTGGACTTGGCTTTTACTCCGCTTTCATGGTAGCCGATAAAGTGGAAATCCAAACCCTTTCTTATCATGATGGAGCTGCTCCCGCTAGCTGGACCTGTGACGGCAGTACGGAATTTGAAATAGGCCCCGGAACCCGTACCACACGCGGAACCGACGTGATCCTTTACGTTAACAGCGAATCCGAGGAATTTCTGGAAAAGTTTAAGCTCCAGGAAATCTTGGACAAATACGCCAAATTCTTGCCTGTCCCTATCCAATTTGGCACCAAAACCGAAAGTGTGGAAGACGGAGAAGACGAGGAAGGCAAGAAAAAATGGAAATCGGTAGAGGTCGACAACATCATCAACGACACCACCCCTATTTGGACCAAATCTCCCAACGAGCTCAATGACGAGGATTACCTAAAATTCTACAAAGAACTGTATCCCTTCAGTGAGGATCCGCTATTCTGGATTCACCTGAATGTAGACTACCCGTTTAACCTAACCGGAGTGCTGTATTTCCCAAAAGTCAAGAACGAATTTGAGCTACAGCGCAACAAAATCAAGCTCTTTAGCCGACAAGTCTTCATTACAGACGAGGTAAAGGACATCGTTCCGGAATTTCTGATGCTCCTGCACGGGGTGATCGACTCCCCGGACATTCCGCTAAACGTATCCCGCAGCTTCCTGCAAGCGGACGGCAACGTGAAAAAAATCAACAATTACATCACCAAAAAAGTAGCCGATAAACTCTCGGAGCTGTTCAAAAAAGACCGGCAAGCTTACGAGGCAAAATGGAATGACATCGGCCTCTTTGTAAAATACGGCATGATCAGCGAGGATAAGTTCTACGAAAAAGGCAAAGAATTTACCCTTTTGAAAAATACCGACGGTGCATTTTTCACGCTGAACGAGTACAGCGACAAAGTAAAAGCGATCCAGACCGACAAAAACGATCAGACCATCTACCTGTACGCCACAAACGTCAGCAAGCAGGATGCCTTCATCCAGTCAGCCAATAAGAAAGACTACGATGTGTTGGTGATGGATTCCCCGATTGACAGCCATTTCATCCAGCACCTGGAAGGAAAACTGGAAAAAACATCCCTGAAACGCGTGGATTCCGATGTAGCCGAGAAGCTGATCCAGAAAGACGACGGCTATGCCAATTTGCTTACAGAGGAACAATCGACGAAGGTAAAAGAGGTTTTTGAAAAAGCCATCGCCAATAAAACGTACAGTGTGGAGGTGGAAAGCTTAAGCCCAGAAGAGCTTCCAGTAACCGTGACGATGGACGAATTCATGCGGCGTATGAAAGACATGGCCCAAACAGGCGGAGGCGGGATGTCCTTTTACGGATCCCTGCCAGACAGCTACAAAGTGGCCATCAACGGCAATCACGGTGTGATTGATAAAATCCTAAAAGCAGAGAACGAAGAAGAACAGGCCAAATTGGCTAAGCAGGCATTTGACTTGGCCTTGTTGGCGCAGGGACTGCTCACCGGCAAAGATCTTACCGACTTTGTAAAAAGAAGTGTAGGCATGCTCTAAGCAGCGCCTGCCCCCTCAATAAGAGCACTTGGAGACAGGGTTTCCAAGTGCTTTTTTCGTTTACAACCTCCTTGGTTTGGCAAAAAATGATATTTTTGTAACTCTATGCTATCTAAAAAGACCAAATACGCCTTCCACGCCCTTATCTATTTGGGGAAAAATCAGGAACAAGGAGCGATTTTAATTCAGGAAATTTCGGAGAAATACGGGATTTCCCACAAGTTTCTTGAAAACATCTTGCTGGAACTCAAAAAAGCCGGCTTTTTGGGCAGTAAAAAAGGAAAGGGAGGAGGTTACTACCTTATCAAAGAACCACACGAAATCCCTCTTTCCCGTGTAATCCGTTTGCTGGACGGCCCTATTGCCCTTCTTCCATGCGTCAGCCTGAATTACTATGAACCCTGTGAAGAGTGCGAAAACCAGGACACCTGCGGCTTAAACAAAGTGATGGCAAATGTACGTGATGAAACACTCAAAATACTGGAAATGAAGACACTACAAGATATTTTGGAAAAAGAGTGATTTTTTTCTTCCATTTACTCTATAATTTTTGTAGGTTTTGTATACTTTTGTAATGTATTGCCATTTTGTAAGCGTGGGCTTGTTGGTTTAGGGCGAGGCTTTTACCAATTGCAACGTTGACATGGCCATACAGCAACTGTTTACACCAATTGTTACCTATCATGGCGGAAAAGAAACAACTGGACGATCTTTCGGAACGGATACAGCAAATCGGGATCGCGGATGGTTTTCGATTGCTTTGTGACCTACATCCCGGGAAGGTGGTGTTTTCAACCTCCCTTGGCCAAGAGGATCAGGTCATCACAGAAATAATTGCCAAAAACCGATTGCCGGTGAAAATCTTCACGTTAGACACGGGAAGGCTTTTCTATGAAACCTATGACCTATTGGCGAAAACAGTGGCCCGATACCAGGTAGAAATCAAGACCTATTACCCTACAACCGATTCGGTGGAAAAATTGGTCGCGGAGGTGGGAATTAACGGCTTCTACGAATCGGTTGAATACCGGAAAAGCTGTTGCCATGCCAGGAAAGTAGAACCTCTGAAAAGAGCACTTGCCGGGAACGAAATATGGGTAACAGGCCTTCGGTCCGAGCAGAGCCCAAACCGGCAAAAAATGAAAATGCTGGAGTGGGATGCTGCCAATGGCATTATCAAGTATAATCCCTTGCTGGATTGGAGTATGGGGCAACTGTTGGACTATATCCAAGACCACAAAATTCCGTATAATCCATTGCATGACAGAGGGTTTGTAAGCATTGGCTGCGCTCCCTGTACCCGTGCGATTTCGCCTGATGAGGACCCAAGGGCCGGCAGGTGGTGGTGGGAAGCATCGCAAAAAGAATGTGGGCTCCACGAGGCAGCTCCTGCCATCGAAAAATAAATCAATCCATTTTATCTTTAGACGTACCTAATCAACACCATACTATCATGCAAAGCTTCAGAACTGAGATAGAAAACCCCGTGGTAGAACGGGACATCATCGAGTTGGAGAAAAAGATTTCCCTGTTCCGTACCGGACAGATAGACGAGGAGAAATTCAGAAGCTTAAGGCTAGCCCGTGGCATTTACGGACAGCGCCAACCCGGTGTACAGATGATCCGGATCAAGCTGCCCTACGGGAAAGTCACTTCCGAGCAATTGCACCGAATCTGTAAAGTTTCGGATGAGTACTCTACAGGTAGACTACATATAACCACCCGCCAGGATATACAGATCCATTACGTCAGCCTGGACAGAACACCTGCCCTCTGGGCAGAACTGGATAAAGACGACGTGACCATCCGGGAAGCCTGTGGAAACACCGTACGAAATATCACCGCATCTGAAACCGCGGGAGTGGATCCCCGAGAGCCCTTTGACGTAACGCCCTACGCAGATGCTGCTTTCCGGTATATGCTAAGAAATCCCGTCGGCCAAGAAATGGGCCGGAAGTTCAAGATCAGTTTTTCTTCAAGCGAAGAAGACACCGCGCTTTCCTATCTACATGACCTGGGATTCATCGCCCAAATCAGGGAGGAAAACGGGACGAAGGTGAGAGGTTTCAAGGTATTGCTCGGGGGGGGGCTTGGGTCTCAGCCGCGACATGCCGACGTTGTTTACGAATTTCTTCCCACCGATCAACTGATACCCTTCATAGAGGCCGTTGTGCGTGTGTTTGACCGGCACGGAGAGCGGGCCAAGCGAATGAAGGCGCGCATGAAGTTCCTGATCAGCGGTATAGGACTGGAAGCCTTTATGCAACTGGTAGAGGAGGAAAAAACCGCGCTCCCTTTCAAGACCTACCCGATAGATCATGAAACGTACGAAAAGGCCCAGACCCTCCCCAACCCTCCTTCGGTAGAAGTAGCCGAACCTACGGACGAATCCTACCTAAAATGGCGAAAAACCAACGTATTTCCCCAAAAACAGCCCGGTTTCTACACATTGGGAATTCGGGTTCCTCTCGGCGACTTCCGAACCGATGTGGCACGTAAGCTAGCAGACCTGGTAAAAACCTATGCCAATAACGAAATACGTTTTACCCTTCGCCAAAACATAATCATCCGTGATGTAAAAGAATCGCTCATCGCGTTCTTTTACCAAGAACTCAAAAAGCTGAACATGGCAGCTTTTGGGTACAATACCACGGGCGATATCACTGCCTGCCCGGGAACGGACACCTGTAATCTCGGCATTGCGAGCAGCACAGGAGCGGCCGTAGTGTTGGAGGAGCTTATCGCAAACGAATACCCTCAATACCTCTACAACAGTGACCTGACCATTAAGATTTCGGGATGTATGAATGCCTGCGGTCAGCATAATATGGCTTCGATCGGATTTCAGGGAATGTCCATAAAAGCAGGTAAACTGGTACTGCCCGCCCTTCAAGTCCTACTGGGAGGGGCTACCCTAGGCGGTGGTCAGGGTATCTTTGCTGACAAAGTCATAAAAATCCCAAGCAAACGTGGCCCCGAGGCATTGAGGGCACTGCTGGATGACTACGAAGAACATGCACAAGCGGAAGAAGCATTCCATGAATACTATCAGCGTCTAGGCCAGATGTATTTTTATGAATTGCTCAAGCCGCTTTCCAGCACAGACAACCTAGCTCCCTATGATTTTGTCGATTGGGGCAATGAGGAAGAGTACGTAAAAGCAATCGGTGTAGGAGAATGCGCCGGGGTCGTCATTGACTTGGTCGCTACACTCCTGTTGGAAGCCGAAGAAAAGCTAAGCCTGGCACAAGAAAGCCTGGCAGAGAAAAAGTGGTCTGACGGAATATACCATACTTACGCAGCGATGGTGAACGCAGCCAAAGCAATTCTTACCTCTGAAAGTATTAACACCAACAGTTACGCGAGTATCATCAGTTCCTTTGATGAGCACTTGGTTTCATCCGGAAAGGTATCCCTAGGTAGCACCTTATCCGACATTGTCTACCAGATAAAGACAAACGAACCTACCGAAGCATTTGCCCAAAACTACCTAGAGGATGCTCGACGTGTGTTTAGTGGGATCAACGCCTTTCGGGAAAAAGAAGTAAATGCCTAATGGAACAAGCAACACCAAAAGTTACACTGGTAGGTGCGGGTCCCGGAGACCCGGAATTGATTACGCTAAAGGGTGTCTTGGCACTCAATAAGGCCGATGTCGTCCTTTATGATGCCCTCATCGCCCCTGCACTGCTGCAACATGCACCCGAACAAGCCCTCAAAGTTTTTGTCGGCAAGCGAAACGGAAGCAGAATGAACCCGCAGCAGGACACAAACGAGTTATGTGTACATTATGCCAAAAAGTATGGGCACGTGGTTCGGCTCAAGGGTGGAGACCCCTTCGTTTTCGGTAGAGGAGCGGAGGAAATCGATTATATCCAGCGTTTTGGTATCCAAACTGAGGTGATCCCCGGAATATCCTCCTCTGTGGCGGTGCCCGCATCGATGGGCATTCCCGTCACCAAAAGAGGTGTTTCTGAAAGTTTTTGGGTCATCACGGGAACCACTTCATCGGGCCACTTATCGGCCGATCTCAAACTAGCGGCGCAGTCCACTGCCACGGTGGTAATACTAATGGGTACCGGCAAGCTAGAAGAGATTGTAGAAATATACCAACGCCTGGGGCTGGGCCAGCTTCCGATTGCGTTGATTCAGAATGGCACCACCTGTGAAGAAAGAGTGGCTGCCGGAGTCATTGACGACATCGAGCACAAGGTCGCAGAACGCCAACTATCGTCACCAGCTGTCATAGTGATCGGAGAGGTAGTACGTGAGAGCGTTAAGTTGATGGAAATCTACCAGGAGGCATTGGTGAACAACCGATTTGCATCCTAATGACGGAATGGCATGAACGAATTGTATCCTGTATTCTTGAATGTCTCGAACCTGAACACGCTTCTGGTGGGGGCAGGCTTTGTTGGACTAGAAAAACTCACTTTCCTGCTGAAGTCCAGCCCCAACGCGCGGGTTACCGTCCTTTCGAAGGAAATATCGGAACCAGTAAGGGAATTGGTTGCGCAAAGGGACAACATAGAACTCATTGAAGATGCCTATCATCCGGACTACCTGAATAACCGACACTTGGTAATCGCTGCGACCAACTTCCCGGAGGTGAACAAAACGATCTACCGAGATTGTAGGGAGCGGGCCATTTTGGTAAATGTCGCTGATACCCCCGAGTGTTGCGACCTTTATTTGGGTGGCATTGTAACCAAAGGAAATGTAAAAATAGCAATAAGCACCAATGGTAAGTCACCCACCACCGCCAAAAGGCTCAGACAGTTGCTGGAGGAGGTTATCCCCGAAGATATCAACGAGATGGTCGAAAATATCCACAAGTACAGAGAAACCCTGAAAGGAGACTTCGAATACAAAGTAGAAGCACTAAATAAACTCACCGAGGGCCTGATCCAAAAAAGAGAAACCGTCTAAAACGAAAAAGAGGGGAAGTTATCCCCTCTTTTTCGTTTTCTTATCTTCTTTGATTTTGGTAATGTAATTTTTAATAACTCGAATTCGTTGTTTTTCGGGCAGCAAATCCCTCTCAAACAACCCGTCAATACTCCAGTACATTTAGTTGATTATTTAGGTTACGTCTAAATATAAGACGAATTCTCAACTAAATGGTTGTTTCATTGAAAATATTTTAATGTTATTTTTACAATTCTCACTTTTTAAACCATCAGCGGTACCCTGTTACCCATTGTAAAAAAGAGAAGAATGGGTTACTTTTCCCAAAAAATCACATACTTCCTTCATGGCAACATTTGACCTATACCTAGACCTAAAGGGTATTTTTGAAAACCAAAAGGAAAAAGCCTTCGAGCTGCGCTCTGGAGATCAGCAGGACCGCATAGAAAAGCTTCGTGCATTACAGTCCTGGATAAGGACAAATTCACAGGAAATCCGAGACGCTACCTTTCAGGATCTGGGTAAACCGGGACCTGAAACCGACCTTACCGAAATATCCATGGTTTTAGGAGAGATCTCCCATGCCATCCGTCACCTTGATAAATGGATGAAACCCAAAACGGCGCCAAACCCCATCCATTTCACGGGTACAAATGCCTACGTTCAACCGGAACCCAAAGGACGTTCGCTTATCATCTCTCCGTGGAACTACCCCTTTAACCTTACCGTCGGGCCATGGGTATCGGCCATTGCAGCCGGTTGTACCACCATCATCAAACCTTCCGAGTTTTCCCCGGCCACTTCCGCCTTGATAGCTTCAATGGCGTCGTCGTTATTTTCACCGGCGGAGGCGTCTGTAGTTCTAGGTGATGTGCAAGTAGCTAAACGCCTCCTAGAACTCCCATTCGATCATATATTCTTCACCGGCAGTCCCGGGGTGGGAAAAGAGGTGATGAAAGCTGCTGCAAATAACCTTTCATCCGTTACGCTAGAACTCGGCGGTAAATCCCCTGTAGTAGTAGATGCAAACAGTGACCTGGATAAAGCTGCCCTTAAGATTGCCTGGGGCAAATCGATCAACTGTGGGCAAACCTGTATTGCTCCTGATTATGTATTGGTAAACAAATCAATTGAAAGTGCTTTTTTGGAAAAACTTGCAGCTGCTTTCGAGCAACTATTAAACCCACGCAACAAAGGAATTAGAGCTAGCAACAGCTATGGGCGGATTATCAATATGGCCCATTGGAACCGACTCAAACAGCTTATGGATAACGCCGTTACCGAGGGGGCCAAAATCACCTATGGAGGAGAGGGTCAGGAAACCGAAAAATACTTTGCGCCAACGATACTTTCCTGTGTAGATCAGAACATGCAGGTGATGAATGAGGAATTATTCGGCCCCTTACTTCCCGTAATAGGATACGATGATCTAGATGAGGCAATCAATGTAATCAACGGTAAACCCAAGCCCTTGGCACTGTATGTGTTCTCCCGAAACCGATACCCGGTTCAGCAACTGGCCCAAAAAACCAGCAGTGGAGCCCTAGTGGTCAACGATTGTGCAGCCCATTTTGGGCATCCAAATCTTCCGTTTGGAGGGGTAAACAACAGTGGTATCGGCAAGGCCCATGGCTATCATGGCTTTATAGCCTTCTCCAATGAAAAAGCGGTGTTTCAGCAGTCGTCGCGAATTGACCTAATAAAGACCCTCTACCCACCTTATACGCTCAAAAAACAAAAACTTATACGCTTGTTCAGCCGGTTTTCCTAGCGAATTAACAATCATCCAAACTTGCCAAATACATCTCGGCCTGCTGTAACAGTTCCTGCTTGTTTTGCATGCGGTCCAGCGTTCTGTATACAAAACCAATACGTGGGTTTTTCTCCAGTAGGGGTCGGTTTCTTTCATAAAATGCCCAATAGAGACTGTTAAATGGACAAGCGTTAGCTCCTGTTTTTTTATCTTTTTTATAAAAACAGGTCCCGCAATAGTTGCTCATTTTTGAAATATAATTCGCTGACGAGACATAGGGCTTTGTACCCACCAGCCCACCGTCGGCAAATTGACTCATACCTCTGGTGTTGGTGATCTCCACCCACTCGATCGCATCTATGTAGATGCCAAGGTACCACCTATCCACCTCGTCCGGATGCACCCCGGCGAGGAGGGCGAAATTTCCCGTTATCATCAAACGCTGGATATGGTGGGCATAGGCACATTCCAACGACTGCTTTATGGCATGCTTCAGGCAATTCATCTTTGTATCTCCGGTCCAAAAAAAAGAGGGCAGTTTTGCTGTATGCCCGAAGTAGTTCCGCTCCGCATATTCCGGCATCGTAGCCCAATAAACCCCCCGCATATATTCCCTCCATCCTAGAATCTGCCTTATAAATCCTTCTATTCCGGCTAGTGGATAAGCCTGAGGCCGCTGACGCCATAGAGATTCCACCTTTCTGATCACCTCCATAGGTGACAGCATTTTGGTGTTCAATGCAAAGCTCAACTTGCTATGGTAAAGATAAATGCTTTCCGTATGCATCGCATCCTGGTACTTTCCAAAGTGCGGCAACAGTTCTTCGCAAAAATAATGTAGCGACTCCAGGCTTTGCCGCCTATCTATAGGCCAGTCCAAGCCGGTTGCTGGAACTGAGCCGATGGTATTTACCCCACTCGAATCCAGAAGTTGCAGCAGGTCGGCGACATCATTGGCAAAACCTTTTCCCTCCGGCACCTCGCTTACGGCTGCGATTGCTTCCCGGTTCTCTACGTCAAAATTCCAACGATCTCCTATGGGTTGATCTCCGTTCACCAATACTTGGTAGTGCTTGCGAAGCTCCCTGTAGAAGCTCTCCATCAAGTAAGTCTTTTTCCCGGCAAAAAAAGTCTGGAGAAACGACCTATCGGTAATAAAATGCTCGGTATCCTCTACCTGCGAGGGAATACCAAGCTTCTTACAATAGTCATGGAGCTGTTTGTCCAATCTAAATTCATCGGGCAGCAAATACCTAAACGCAGTGAAACCTTCACGGGAGATTATCCAATCCAGGTTTTGTGTAAGACTTTGGGCATTTGCCGGATCATCCAATGTAAGGTACATGCAACGATGCCCTCCTTCGGCCAAAAACCGGGAAAAAGAACGCATCGCTGAAAAAAACGCCACTACCTTTTGGACATGGTGTGTGACGTAATCCGTTTCCTGGCGCATTTCCATCAGCAGAAAAACAACTTCGGGATCCGGCTCCGAAAACCAGCTGTGCTGATAATTTAACTGGTCACCCAAAATCAATCGTAACTCTTTACCCATATGCCTTAACCAAAGATGTAGGCATATAACCGATTTCGAGGAGGGAATTGTTTTAGCGGCTGCCTGGCAAAACGGCCTGGCAACCGCAAAATACTAGAAGAAACCTAAAAAATATACGTTTACACCTAATCAGTGAATACCGAATTTTCGGTGTCGAGCAACTCGATGTACTCGCCAAAATACAGATTGAAGGTACGAAACAGATGAATGTTGTCTTTTGCCTTTAACTCGTTCAATACCTTATCGCAATCCATTCCCAATGCGCCGCACAGGGTTTCGGCATATTCCAACAGATCCTCCGCAATCCTATCGGCATCTTTTTGATCTAACTGGACTTGCATAATTGCCTTTGATTTTACCGCCATCAGTGACATACTCCTTTTTGATTTTAAAACTCCCATACGAATCAATCCCTACCTATCCCAATCAGATGACAGACCCTACCGATTTCGGCGCTTGGCCGGTTCAGTGCGTAACCGCCAAGCACTAACAACGGCACAATCAACCGCCGATTCTAATTACTTTTTTGCTTTACAGATAAATTTTTATGCATTTCAATTGTTGGAATATTATTTTTTGTTTTTGAAATACATATAAATGAAATTTTTACTTTTCGTTGTTATTATATAATGAATAAAATATTATTCTATTACACAACTTATTCTTCGAAAATTTTTCCGCTAATTTTTCAACGGGAGGGCAAGTACAAATAAGAAGCTTCAAAGGCAAAAAAAAAGCGGGTCAAACAAACCCGCCATTATCTTTAACAAACAAATATAGATTCACAAAAAAAGGCGACACGTATCACTTCAGCCTTCGGGCAAGAAAATCTAGAATACCAGATCGGTTTGGTTGCGTAGTATGTCCGCAAAGGTTTCCCGCTCGCGGATGAGGTAATCCTTGCCTTCGAGCAACAGCACCTCGGCCGGTCGGAGACGGGAGTTATAATTTGAAGACATGCTAAATCCATATGCTCCGGCATTTCGTATCGCCAAAAGATCCCCTTCCTGAACCTCTTTTAGCTTTCTGTCTGCCGCAATGGTATCTGTTTCACAAATATAACCAACTATGGTATACACCCGCTCAGGCCCAGACAGCTTAGAGATGTTGACGACGTCATGGTATGCATCGTACATCATGGGACGAATTAGGTGGTTCAGACCTGAATTTACCCCCACAAAAGTAGTGGCAGGAGTGGGCTTAACTACCGTGGCCGTGACCAACAGGTATCCGCATTCGCTCACAAGAAATTTACCGGGTTCAAACCATATCTCCAACTCTCTCCCATAAGCTGTACAAAACTGCTGAAACGCCCTGGAAACCTTTTGTCCTACATCCAACATATCAGTGGCGATATCGCCTGGTTTGTAGGCGACCTTAAAGCCACCTCCAAAATCCAAAAATACCAGGTCCTTAAACTCTGTGGCAGCTTCAAAGAGAATTTCGGCACCTTTCAGAAAAACGTCGGCATCCAAAATATCGGATCCTGTATGTACGTGCAGACCCACCACCTTTAATCCATAAGCTTCCACTACCTTATGGACGTGTTTCAGCTGTAGGATGGAAATCCCAAATTTGCTATCTATATGTCCCACGGAGATCTTGGCGTTTCCACCTGCCAAGATATGCGGATTGAGCCGAATGCAGACCGGGACATCGCCACCATAGCTCGTCCCAAAATGTTCCAGCATGGGAATATTGTCAATGTTGATCATCACACCAAGCTGCACGGCCTCTTGGATTTCCTCGAAGGACACACAATTCGGCGTGTACATAATCTCCTGCGGCAAAAAACCAACATGCAGGCATAGCTTTACTTCTTCTATTGACACGGCATCTACACCTGTGCCCGCTCCTTTCAAAAGTTTAAGTATATTGATATTCGAGAGTGCCTTGGTCGCATATTTGATCTTAAGGTTTACCCCGGCAAAGGCTTCCTGTAGGGTTTTTACCTGATTAAGAATCTTTTCCCCGTCGTAAACATACAACGGTGTGCCATATTTTTGGGCTAGGTCTGTCAGCGCTACGCCTTGAATTCGGTAGGCCTGTTCGGTTAATTCCATGAATTGAGTATTGAATCGGCAAATATAGGTATTGCTGTTAAAAATAGTTAAGAAACTCCCATTCTTTAAGCTATCCATTAAATTTGTATAATGTCAAAAACCAGAATAAACGCGATCATCCTGGCCATGTCCTTTGCGACCCTAGGCCTCATTGCGTTTCAGTTTTATTGGGTTGGAAACGTGCTGAAAATCAACCGGGAACGTTTCCAGCAGAACGTATCCCAAGCGTTGATGGCGACGGTAGACAAGCTTGAAAAAGGAGAAACCAGTGATATCCTACTCAGTTCCCTCATGGTCGATACGATATTTCAGCAGACCCTTTTTCAGCCAATCGAACCCATTCAGCTACACGTACGAAGACATCAGGTAGCCATAAGGAGACCCTCAATGGTTGATTCGATGTTCAGTTATCCTTTACCTCAGATCTCTCCCACATTTCAAAAAATGATTGCCACCAAAGAAGGGGAGCTGAATGACCCGAGGGTGCTGGCAAAATACCTGGAATTAACCCCCGCAGACGCTTCCTCCCTTTTCTCCCCGGATGAACTGGTTATTTTCCTCCAGGAAAAAGAAAAACACCTGGAATACTTAAGCAATCAGGATCAACACGTCAATAAACGAAATTTCGCTTCCTATAGGCAGGAAGTTATACTGGAAGAATACAACGTATCGCGGGATGTAGCAGAGAAAATCGTCCGGGCCAATATGAAGATTGGCTTGGTGGAAGGAGTAATCCATCAGCTCCTCAGCCAAAGCCAACAAAATATATTGAGCAGATTAGACACCGTGATGGTAAAACAGGAAATCCGGGAGCAGCTCCTTAGGAGGGGAATCGACACCCCGTTTGCCCTTGCTATCTTGGAAAACAACGAGGACTTAATTGGCATAGGCCCCGTGGATGACCTAAAACTTTTGGCCGAAACGGGCATACGAGCCGAGCTCTTCCCCAGCGATCTGGTAGGCCTGACAAACTTTTTGGTAATCAGCTTTCCTTATGAAAAAAATTACCTGTTGCAGCAAATCTGGATACCCCTGCTCAGTTCGCTGCTGTTCCTCGCAATTATCATTTATTGCTTTATCTACGCCATAAGGGTGATCTTTCGACAAAAGATGATATCCGAAATCAAGAATGATTTCATCAACAACATGACCCATGAGTTCAAGACACCCATATCGACCGTAAGCTTGGCGATCGAAGCACTGCAGGATCCGGAAATCGGACAAAAAGACCATTTCCGAAGCCGCTATTTGGGAATCATCAAAGAAGAAAACAGAAGACTGGGGAAACAGGTAGAGCAGGTCCTTCAGGCCGCAGCACTGGACCGTAAGGAATTCACGCTTAAATTTGAAAAAATAAACCTTATAAAACTCATCGAAGAGGTACGGTCCCACATTGGGCTGATCGTGGAAAACAAAGGGGGAACCATACAAATCACCTCCCACCTACGCCAACCCTATCTGGAAGCGGATGCGTTCCACCTCGCCAATATTCTGAACAATCTACTGGACAATGCCAACAAATACTCTCCAGAGAAACCCACCATTCAGATTACGCTGATAGACGCTGGCGGAAGGATAAATATTGCTATACGCGACAACGGCATAGGAATGACCAAGGACGCCCAGAAAAAAATCTTCGACAAATTTTACCGAGTACCTACCGGCAACATCCACGATGTAAAGGGATTTGGACTTGGACTGTCCTACGTAAAAACCATGGTAGAGGCACACCATGGAACTGTACAGGTAGAAAGTGAACCTGGTAAAGGAAGCCTATTTACCATAAACCTCCCGCTAACCCAATGAGTAAAACGAGAATACTGCTGGCCGAAGACGATCCTAACTTAGGGGATATCCTTCAGGAGTACCTTACCATGAAAGGATACGACACCACCTTGTGCAGGGATGGAGAGGATGCTTGGAACCGCTTTAAAAAAGATACGTTTCAGTTGTGCATTTTGGACGTAATGATGCCCAAAAAGGACGGATTTTCGCTGGGAAAAGAGATAAAAAAAATTGAAGAAGACCTGCCCATCATTTACCTAACCGCAAAAAACCTAAAAGAAGATGTCATCTCGGGCCTTAAGATCGGTGCCGATGACTACATTACCAAGCCATTTAGTATGGAGGAGCTACTGCTCCGGATTGCGGCAATTCTCCGGCGTACCCAAACGAAAACAGAAAGCAAACCACTAAAGACCTACACCTTTGGTGGTTTCACACTCCACTACGACCGTCAGCTTTTGGAAAGTAATACCGGAGAACATAAGCTCACTTCAAAAGAAAACGAGCTGCTCCGATTACTTGCTTCAGAACTCAACCAAACCGTAAGCCGCTCGCATGCGCTCAAGCTGATCTGGGGAGACGATAGCTACTTCAACGCCCGCAGCATGGACGTCTACCTCAGCAAAATAAGGAAGTTACTAAAGGACGACCCTAAGGTGCAAATTATCACCCTCCATGGCGAAGGCTTTAAATTGGTCGAAACCGGGGGTTAGAACCTTTCTTTTTGAGGTATCAATTGGTTTATTCGTCTGCCCCTTTGTATTTTTATAAATCCGAGCGTCAGGAGATGCCCGGTGGGAGGCTTAAAAACGTACAAAATTCACCGTCCGACAAACGACCTCCTGCCGGGCATCTACCTGCTGAAATACCGTTGTAAACAGGTTAACTATCCGACTATATGCCAAAAACATGCATCCTAACTGAAGAAGCCCCCACCCCTATTGGGCCCTATAGCCAGGCGGTAATAGCCGGGAACACCTTATATCTTTCCGGCCAAATTGCGCTGGACCCGGTCACAGGCGAGCTGGTGAACGACAACATAACCGAGGAAACACACGCAGTGATGAAAAACCTGGAGGCAGTATTGCGCCACGCAGGTTACTCCTTTCAAGATGTAGTAAAATGCTCGATATTTATCAGGAATATGGATGAATTCACCACCATAAACGACGCCTACGGGATGTACTTCAAGTCAAATCCTCCGGCCCGCGAAACCGTGGAAGTCAGCAGGCTACCCAAAAATGTCAACGTGGAAATTTCCTGCATTGCGGTAAAAAGCTAAACTTTACCTCCCTTCAAAAGTTATTACACCGTGAATTGGCTACCCTCCCATAGCGAAGTTATCGTATCTCCCTTATCCTCCTCAGAGATTGTAAGAAAGGTCTCTATGGTCACAAAACAGGTGGATTTTCTTGATCCCTCTTTTGCCAAACCAAAGGAAGAAAATCTACTTTTCAATGGGACGGTATCCAGTAATCGGTTTCGTATATCAAAAATAATCACCCGTGCAGACAGCTTCCTTCCATTGATCGTAGGCAATATTGAGTCAAACAAACATGGAAGCATCGTATTTCTTGAGTACAGGCTGTTTCCAGGAGCCCGATTTTTCTTGGCTTTTTGGCTAATCGTCTGCATGCTACTTGGTTTTTTCTTTGCCTGGGTAGGAAAGGATCTATCCATGTCTTCACTTTGCTTTTTGGGAGGATTGGCAAACTGGCTTTTTTCCGTCTCCAATTTCAAACGAAAAGTCACAGAATCCAACGAACTGCTTCATCGTCTCCTTGAGCAGCCGATCAAAAACAAAAGCTGAAAATGGCTATCTGACAAGGTGCTACATGTACAGTTTTTCGGAACCAATCTATGGATTATGCCGGTGAGGTTGTAATTTAGCCTCCCGAAACGATGTCTTGCTAAACCAAACCACTTATGGAATACCGAATAGAACACGATACCATGGGACCCGTTGAGGTTCCCGCACAGAAATATTGGGGTGCACAGACCCAGCGTTCAATCAACAATTTCAAAATAGGCGGCCCAAAACACCAAATGCCACTGGAAATCATCCACGCTTTTGCCATTTTGAAAAAATCCGCGGCGTTGACCAACGCAGATCTAGGTGTATTGGATCGCCAAAAAGCGGAAATTATCGCGGCCGTATGCGATGAAATCCTGGCTGGAGACCACGATGATCAATTCCCGCTCGTGGTGTGGCAAACAGGATCCGGCACTCAGTCCAATATGAACGTCAACGAGGTGGTCGCAAACCGTGCCCATGTACGAATGGGAGGTACCCTCGCGGACGCGAAAAAAAGCATCCATCCCAACGACGACGTGAATAAGTCCCAGTCATCGAATGACACCTTCCCAACCGCCATGCATATCGCCGCTTACCAAATGGTGGTCGGCACTACTATTCCCGGCGTGGAAAAGCTGAGGGATACCTTGAAAGAGAAATCCGAAAAGTTCATGCATGTGGTTAAGATCGGCCGCACCCACTTTATGGACGCTACCCCCCTCACCCTTGGGCAGGAATTTTCCGGGTATGTGGCGCAATTGAACCATGCGTTGCGCGCCATCAAAAATACCCTTCCCCATTTGGCGGAGCTGGCACTTGGAGGCACAGCAGTGGGAACAGGACTAAACACGCCGAAGGGGTACGCTGAGCAGGTGGCCGCCAAGATCGCCGAACTGTCGGGAAATCCCTTTGTGACCGCTCCCAACAAATTCGAATCCTTGGCAGCCCACGACGCGATCGTAGAAACACACGGTGCCCTAAAACAACTGGCTGTTAGCTTAATGAAAATTGCCAACGATATCCGAATGTTGTCTTCCGGACCGCGCTCAGGCATAGGAGAAATCCTAATTCCCGAAAACGAGCCCGGCTCTTCCATTATGCCCGGCAAGGTAAACCCAACCCAGTCTGAGGCCATGACGATGGTCTGCGCGCAAGTGATCGGAAACGACACCGCAGTCGCAGTGGGTGGTGCAAATGGTCATTTTGAGTTAAATGTGTTCAAACCAATGATGATCAATAACCTGCTCAGCTCGGCGCGACTGCTTGGGGATGCATGTGTTTCTTTTAATGACCACTGTGCTGTAGGGATAGAGCCCAACGATACCTTTATCAAGCGGCATCTGGAAAATTCACTTATGTTGGTGACCGCATTGAATCCGCATATCGGCTATGAAAATGCGGCCAAGATCGCCAAAAAAGCCCATAAAGAGGGGACCAGTCTCCGTGAAGCCGCCCTAGCTCTCGAGCTCCTGACCAACGAACAGTTTGATGCGTGGGTAAAACCTGAGCAGATGATTGGCGGGTTGTCCTAAAAAAACACCTATGGGTGCGGGAAAATCCCGCACCCCTTTTTCTTCAAAAACTGGATATTTACCTTTAAAAGTAGAATTGTTACGGTTTTTTTGTAATTTGTAGGCATTACGTTCGTTTTTCATCTTACCTCGAAAAAAAGTTATGCCTATGCGCTTTCTCAAGCCCCTTCTTCTCCTTTCACTGGCGGCAATGTTTTTTCTCGCCCCAGACCAGGCAAATGCCCAGCTCTCCAAACAGGAACGAAAAACTTGGAAAAAAACCAAACGAAAGACTAGTCCCGAAGAATTCAAAAGATTGGTCGACGAAAGGGCGGTTTTCGCGGCAAAGGTAGACTCCCTAACCCAAGAGACAGCAAGGCTATCGCAGGCACTTGGAGGAAAGGAGGCAGAGGTGAACCGCCTCCAAAGCGACCAAAAACTACTTGAACAACAGATAAACGAACTAAAGCGACAGCTTGCCAGTGAAGTTGAAAAGAAGGAAAATGAATCCCCTTGGGATAAGGGAGTGGCTTTCCGGGTGCAACTAGGAGCGTTTAAAGGCCATGACATAAGCGATTTGGTAATAGACAGTCCTGATTTGGAACTTGTAAACGAGGATGGCTTTACCAAATACGTGCTGGGCCAATTTAGATCCTATCAGGAAGCGGACAAATTGAAGCGATACCTACGTAAAATCGGCTTTCCTGAGACCTGGATTGTCCCATACAAAGATGGTAGACGGGTTCCTTTGGAGGAGGTATTGGAGGTGGCACTGAAGGGTGATTGAGGGTACGCGGAAAGTTATTGATCGGTTTTTTTATTTTTTTCAGGCAAATTATAATCCTAGGCAAGTACAGCCTAAGGACTAATCTTTCGTAATTTCGCCCTATGGATTTTAGGTGGAAAATCAAGCAAAAAGCAAGTCCCAGCGAGGTTGAGCACCTCAGTCAAGAAATCAATGTAAATCCTACACTTGCCAACATGCTGGTAAACAGAGGTGTGGTAGATTTCCAAACCGCGAAGGACTTTTTTCGCCCCGACTTGGACAAGCTCCACGATCCATTCCTCATGAAAGACATGGAACTGGCGGTAGACCGGATTATCCGAGCGATCGAGGAGGAAGAAAAAATTCTCGTGTACGGCGACTATGACGTAGACGGCACCACTTCTGTTGCTTTGTTTTTTGGTTTCCTGAAGGACTTTTACGACCGGGTAGATTACTATATACCGGACCGCTATAAGGAAGGGTACGGGATTTCGGAAAAAGGCGTTAGGTTCGCCGCGGAAAATGGCTTCAGCCTGGTCGTTTCGTTGGACTGTGGCATTAAGGCACTGGACAAAATCGATTTGGCCAATTCGCTGGGGGTAGATTTTATTATTTGTGATCACCACACCCCAGGTGAGCATTTACCAAAGGCTATCGCTATCCTTGACCCAAAACGGTCAGATTGTCTATACCCCTACAAAGAACTGAGCGGTTGTGGTGTCGGATTTAAGCTAATTCAGGCATTTTCCCAAAAAACAGGCAGGAGTCCAAGTCATTTATACGGCTATTTAGACCTACTTGCCGTCAGCATAGCCTCTGATATCGTACCCATCACCGGCGAAAACCGAGTCCTCGCTTTTTACGGCCTAGACCGTATCAACAACAATCCCCGCCCCGGACTGAAAGCACTTATTTTAAAAGGTAAGGTCGAAAAAGACATCAATATTACCGACATTGTGTTTAAGATTGGCCCTCGTATCAACGCATCAGGACGGATTGAACATGCGAAGGCATCCGTGGAATTATTACTTTCCAAAGATTTGGAGAGTGCCATACGGCGGGCAGAGCTTGTGGAGGATGTGAATGCTACCCGAAAAAACGTGGACGAAAACATCACTCGGGAAGCA
The DNA here is from genome assembly GCF_000390185.1 of Lunatimonas lonarensis. Taxonomy (GTDB): domain Bacteria; phylum Bacteroidota; class Bacteroidia; order Cytophagales; family Cyclobacteriaceae; genus Lunatimonas; species Lunatimonas lonarensis. The sequence continues at coordinate 133,359 of NZ_AQHR01000022.1, forward strand.
CTACAGATGATCGAAGACAGAGAAGCTGTAGGCAGGTACCGGACTACTGTATTGTTCAAAGAGGACTGGCATAAAGGCGTCATTGGTATCGTAGCTTCCCGTTGCATTGAAAAATATTACCGCCCCACTATCATCCTGACAGAATCAAACAACAAAGCCACCGGAAGTGCCCGTTCGGTTTACGACTTTGACATTTACGAGGCGATCCAGGAGTGCAGTGACCTGCTCGATCAGTTTGGAGGCCACAAGTATGCAGCAGGTCTAACGCTCTCGGTAGGAAATGTGCCCGCCTTTCAGGAGAAATTTGAGCAGGTGGTTAGTACCCGTATCAAAGAAGAACACCTAAGACCCACACTGGAGGTTGACGATGAACTGCTACTCGATCAGATCAACTACAAGTTTTTCAATATCCTGAAGCAGATGGCTCCATTTGGTCCAGGAAACCCTGAACCCGTCTTCTGCGCAAACCAAGTGTACGCAGACAATGTACGAATACTAAAAGAAAAGCACCTGCGCTTTGAAATCGTCCAAGATGGCCAATTGACGCGACCCGTTTGCATCGGGTTTGGCTTCGGCAAATACTACGACTTTCTGAATAGTAAAATGAGGTTCAATATCGCCTTCGAGGTACGTGAAAATACCTTTAGAAACACCAGTACCTTGCAGCTTTACGTAAAAGACATCAAATTTGACTAGCCCATGATATTGAAAGCCGAACATCTCATCAAGGTATATAAGGGCAGAAAAGTGGTTAACGATATTTCTGTAAAAGTAGAACAGGGAGAAATCGTCGGGTTACTAGGCCCGAACGGTGCCGGCAAAACTACTTCCTTTTATATGATTGTCGGATTGATCAAGCCCAACGGGGGGAAAGTTTTCCTCGACCAAGCCGATATAACCCCACTTCCCATGTACCGAAGGGCAAAGCTCGGAATCGGCTACCTGGCTCAAGAAGCCTCCGTATTTAGAAAGCTTTCTGTCGAAGAAAACATACTTGCCGTACTGGAGATGACCAAGATCCCCAAAAAGGAGCAGAAAGAAAAAGTCGAAAGTCTTCTGGAGGAATTCAGCCTTACCCACGTCCGGAAAAACCTCGGAATGGTTCTTTCTGGGGGCGAACGCCGCCGTACCGAAATAGCCCGTGCACTCGCCGTGGATCCAAAATTTGTGCTTCTTGACGAACCCTTTGCAGGAGTGGATCCCATTGCCGTAGAAGAAATCCAATCCATCGTTGCCAAGCTGAAAAACAAAAATATCGGTATACTCATAACAGACCACAACGTAAACGAAACTCTCTCAATTACCGATAGGGCCTACCTCATGTATGAAGGAAAACTGCTTAAATCTGGAACCGCAGAGGAATTGGCAGCAGACGAACAAGTGAGAAAGGTATACCTTGGCAAGCATTTTGAGCTTAAGAGAAAAATCTAATCCCTAAGAACTATGGAAGTGATAAATTCACTGATGACTTGGATTTTGAAACACCGCATCCGCCAGATCGAGCGGTTCAAAAACAATCCTTTCGAAGTCCAGGACGAAATTCTCCTAAAGCTCATCAATACAGCCAAAAAGACGCAGTTCGGAAAACGACACGGCTTTAGCCATATTTCCTGCTACGAGGACTTTGCCCGTCAGGTTCCTACACACGACTACGAAGCCATAAAACCCTTTATCGAGCGAACGATGAAAGGTGAACAGAACGTTCTGTGGCCAACCGAGGTCACCTGGTTCAGCAAATCCTCCGGTACCACCTCCTCCCGGAGTAAATTCATTCCAGTCACCGAGGAATCGCTGGAAGAATGCCATTACAAAGGTGGCAAAGACATGCTCTCCCTGTACATCAACAACTACCCGGACACCAAACTTTTCACCGGAAAGAGCCTGTCTATCGGAGGAAGCCATCAGATCAACCACTTGGACGCGAACAAAAACAGCAAATACGGGGATATCTCTGCGGTGATCATGCAAAACCTCCCCCTTTGGGCACAATTGGCACGTACACCAAGCCTCGAAACCGCACTTATGGATGAATGGGAGGCCAAGATTCAAAAGATGGCAGAGGAAACGATCAGGGAAAACGTGACAAGCCTAACCGGGGTACCCACTTGGACACTGGTGCTACTCCAGCGGGTATTGGAAATGACCGGCAAGAAAAACATTTCCGAAGTATGGCCAAATCTGGAAGTTTTCTTTCATGGAGCGGTAGCATTTGGGCCGTATAGGAATATCTTCAAGGCATTGATCCCTTCTGCTGGCATGCGGTACATGGAAACCTATAACGCATCTGAAGGCTTCTTTGGCATACAGGACCAAAAAAATTCCGACGAACTGTTACTAATGTTGGACTACGGTGTGTTTTACGAATTCATCCCCATGGATGAATGGGAAAAGGAGACCCCCCACATCATCCCGCTTGAGGCGGTCGAAAAAGACAAAAACTATGCGCTCCTCATCAGCACCAATGGTGGCTTGTGGAGGTATAACATTGGCGATACGGTCAAATTCACGTCGACACACCCCTATCGCATCAAGATCTCCGGGCGTACCAAGCATTTTATCAATGCTTTTGGTGAAGAGGTCATCGTTGAAAACGCCGAGCGCGCCATTGAACTGGCCTGCGAGGCCACGGGCGCCAGTCTTACCAACTTTACCGCCGCTCCCATCTACTTTGAAGAACACAAAAATAAGGGTGCACACGAATGGGTGATCGAATTCTCGAAATATCCCTCCGATGAAGCGTCCTTTAAAGACCTATTGGACAGATACCTCCGTGAAATCAATTCGGATTACGATGCCAAACGTTACCATGACATGGTTCTCCAAATGCCAATAGTCCACTTTGCCCCCACAGGAACATTTGAGAATTGGCTAAAATCACGTGGCAAACTTGGCGGACAAAACAAAGTTCCCCGCCTCTCCAACAACCGAGATTATATCGACGAAATCCTTAAATGGATATAATACCATTTTAGGAAATTTTGACCATTAGCCGCGGAATAAAAAGCAAGGGGCGGTAACAAATTAAGCCAAAAAATTCTATCGAATCGAAGACCAATTTCCGAAAAAAGTAGCCCCCATGGCCTCCAAATCGGCATTGAAAAAAACAAGCTTTTTTATCCACATTTATCCACATTTATCCACATAACATTGAGGTAATGTGTTAATTATTTGTTTTTCAATAGGTTATGATCTTATTTGAAAAATCCAATCTGTGGATAACCACTTGGGATTGAGAAGCTAAACATTTTCGGGACGTAAAAAAACGGATTTTAACCGCTTTTAATTGCCGTTTACGCACACAAAAAAGACTCTTGAACCGAAAAGCATTTTTTTGCCGTTTCTCCTACACTTATCTGACCTCAAAATCATTCCAAGCATACACGAACCATTCACTGTATAAAGCCAACAGATTGCGTGGAGACAATGGATCACATTGCGTAATAACCAAATCAGTTTGAAACCAACCCTACTCTTCCTTTGCTTGTCTTTTGGCACGCTCCCAATAGACATCCATCTCGGAGAGCGTCATCTCATCCAGTCGTTTGCCATCCTTAGCTGATTCCCTTTCCAGGTATTGGAATCGCTGTATAAATTTTCGATTGGTGCGTTCAAGCGCTTCTTCGGGATTAATATCAATAAAACGGGAATAGTTGATGAGCGAGAACAGCAAGTCACCAAACTCAGCAGTGGCTTCCTCCCGGTCAATCTTCCCATTTTCCGCAGAATGAGCAAGCTTAAACTCAGCCATCTCCTCCTCCACTTTCGCCCAAACCTGCCTAGGTTCATCCCAGTCAAAACCTACTCCCCGCGCTTTTTCCTGGATACGCATGGCTTTGATAAGCGCTGGAAGAGACCGGGGCACACCTCCCAATACCGACCGGTTTTTTTGTCCCTTTTCCTGTAGCTTGATCTTTTCCCAATTTTTCTTTACCTCCTCTTCATCGACTGCATTTACATCCCCATAAATATGTGGATGCCTTCGGATCAATTTATCGTTCAGACTGTTGATCACATCCGCGATATCAAAATCCTCGGTTTCTGAGCCGATTCGGGCATAAAAAACGATATGCAGCAAAATATCCCCCAATTCCTTCTTGACCTCGTGCAGGTCTGCATCGAGAATGGCATCGGAAAGCTCAAAGGTCTCTTCAATCGTCAAATGCCGAAGGCTTTCAAAGGTTTGCTTCTTGTCCCATGGGCACTTCTCACGCAATTCATCCATGATATCCAGTAATCGGCCAAAGGCCTCCAGCTGGGATTTCCGCTCGGGTTTGCTCGACATAGGTTTTCGGGAAACTATTCAGAAAGTACACACGTTTTGAAAGTAATCCGTAAATTTGTGGAAATATATTTGATATGGCAACTGTATATCTCACGCTAGGCTTTATTGCATTGTTTTTCATCTTGATGTCCGTGAGGCTTATTTTCCTGAAGAATGGAGAGTTCAAAGGAACCTGCGCCTCCCAGAACCCCTACCTAAATAAGGAAGGGGGCACCTGCGGCTATTGCGGCAAAAAGGTGGAATCAGGAGATGCCTGCGGCAACCCAGGCAATGAGGTCGACAAAGTGTTGGCCAAATTCAAATAACCTGCTTACCTATTTTTAACGGCACTATAAATCAGTTTTTGTGGCATTAATCAAATCTATTTCCGGGATCAGGGGAACTATTGGCGGCAAAAGTGGAGAAGCACTTACCCCTATTGATATCGTAAAGTTTGCATCCGCATTTGGCTCTTGGGTAATTGAGCAATCCAATAATCCAAAGATCGTCATAGGAAGAGATGCGCGGATTTCAGGCCAAATGGTATCCCAACTTATCACGGCGACCTTGCAGGGGCTAGGGGTGGAAGTGATTGACTTGGGGCTGAGCACCACGCCTACCGTCGAACTGGCAGTTCCCCTTGAAAAGGCTGGCGGAGGAATCATCATAACCGCAAGCCACAATCCCATTCAATGGAATGCCCTAAAGCTACTCGGAAATACCGGCGAATTTATCAGTGATGAAGATGGAAAAAAGGTGCTTGCAAAAGCTGAAAACCTTGATTTTTCTTTTGCTCCCGTTAAAAAGCTCGGGAGATATACAGCCAAAGAGGATTATCTGGACAAGCATATTGAGCATGTGCTAGGCCTGGATCTGGTAGATGTAAAAGCGATCGCCGCAAGGAAATTTAAGGTTGTCGTCGACTGTGTAAACTCCACAGGTGGTATCGTCATTCCGAAACTTCTAAGGGCATTAGGGGTGACTGTCGTAGAGGAACTTTTTTGCGAGCCCCACGGGGATTTTCCCCATAATCCCGAACCACTCCCCGAGAATCTCCGGGATATCGCCAAAAAGCTTGAAAATGGAAATTTCGACTTGGGGATTGTTGTAGATCCGGATGTAGACCGGCTGGCTTTTTTCTGCGAGGACGGAAGTTTTTTCGGAGAAGAATATACGATAGTAGCCGTAGCAGACTACGTGCTCTCCCAGACTATAGGGAATACAGTATCCAATCTGAGTTCTTCGCGGGCCCTGAAAGACATCACGCTGCGTCGGGGCGGCGAATATCACGCCTCTGCCGTAGGCGAGGTAAATGTGGTGCACAAAATGAAAGAAGTGAATGCCATTATTGGCGGGGAAGGAAACGGAGGTGTCATTTATCCTGCCTCCCACTACGGCCGGGATGCGTTGGTCGGCATAGGTCTATTTCTTACCCATCTCGCTAAATTTGGCAAATCGGCAAGTCGCCTGAGGGCAACCTACCCCAATTACTATATCTCCAAAAACAAGATCGAGCTGACTCCAGACATCGATATGGATCGTATCCTAGATGCGATCAAGCTAAAGTATAAAAAGCACCAAATCATAGATATAGATGGTGTAAAGATCGAGTTTGAAAAGGAGTGGGTGCACCTTCGTAAATCCAATACAGAGCCCATCATCCGAATCTATTCTGAATCTGACAGCCAAGTAACCGCCGAACACCTGGCAAATAAAATCATATTGGATATCAAGGAGGTGATCACATCATCTCTCTAACGCCTTTAGCGACCCCATCGCAATGACAAAAACCACTGCAATCTACTTGGACAATGCAGCTACCACCGCATTGGACGATCGCGTGTTGGAAGCCATGTTGCCCTTCCTGAAAAATCAATTCGGAAATCCTTCTTCTGTACACAAACAGGGCAGGGAAGCCCGCGTCGCAATCGAAAAGGCCAGAAAGATGGTGGCAGGCCTGCTAAACGCTTCTCCCGGTGAGATCGTATTTACCTCCGGCGGAACAGAGGCAGACAACACCGCTATTTTGGGAGCGATCACTTCACTGAATCTCACGCAGGTCATCAGTTCGCCCCTAGAACACCATGCCGTACTTCATGCCGCTGCCGTATATGCAGAACGCCTTCAAATACCATTTACGCTATTGGAGGTCGATCAGCAAGGAAATCTAGACCTGAATCAATTGGCAAGGCTATTGGAAAAGCACCCAAAAAGCCTTGTAACCCTTATGGAGGGCAACAATGAGATCGGAAACCTCAACGACCTCCATGCAATCGGAAACCTTTGTAAAGAATCGGGAGCCTTTTTTCATTCCGATACCGTTCAGACGGTGGGGCACTACCCCCATAACCTAAAGTCCATTCCCGTTGATGCCATTTCGGCATCCGCCCACAAGTTTCACGGGCCCAAAGGCGTCGGTTTTCTTTATATCAAAAAAGATCGGAAGATCAGTCCCTTTCTGCACGGCGGATCGCAGGAGCGAAACATGAGGGGGGGAACTGAAAACGTAGCCGGCATCATCGGACTGGCAAAAGCATTGGAAATCTCCTACCAAGAAATGGACAGCCACGCGGCCCATATCAAGCAACTGAAATCCCATTTTATCCGACAACTTCAACAACAGATACCGGGTATAGGGTTTAACGGCAGATCCTCCGATCTGAACCAAAGCCTTTACACGGTGCTAAACGTTAGCTTTCCGCCCTCTGAAAGCAATCAGGGCATGCTATTGTTCAACCTGGATCTTCAAGGAATATCCGCGTCAGGGGGATCAGCCTGTAGCAGCGGGGCTACGCTAGGATCCCATGTACTACAGGCTTTACGATGCACTGCCGAAAGAGAATCGGTGCGGTTTTCCTTTAGCCGTTTCAATTCCGTGGAAGAGGTCGATTACACCGTAGCAGCATTAAAGTCACTATATTCCTAAAAGGGTAATTTGCCCAGGTCTACATTTCCGCCGGAGAGAATAATGCCCACTTTTTTTCCTTTGAAGGTTTCTGGATTCTTTAGGACCACTGCCAAAGGAACTGCACAACTTGGTTCGATCACTATTTTCATTCGTTCATAGACCAAACGCATCGCCTCGATGATTTCTGTGTCATTCGCTGTAAGAATATCTGCTACGTAACGGCGTATGATTGCCCAGTTGAGATTACCAAGCGACGTCAACAACCCATCGGCAATGGTTTTTGGGTTTGTCATGGGAATCAGGCGATTTGCCTGAAAAGAGCGATAAGCATCGTCTGCGCCTTCCGGTTCCGCCCCGTAGACCTTGCAGGTTGGCACCAAGTAGTGCGTGGTCAGTGCTGTCCCGCCCAGTAAGCCGCCGCCGCCAACAGGAGCTACCAGGGCATCTAATAAGAGTCCGTCCTCCCATATTTCGAGCGCACAAGTAGCCTGCCCCTCTATAACATCCAAGTGATCGTAGGGAGGAATAAAAGTAGCTCCAGTGTCCGCGACCACCTCATCCAACGTGCGCTTACGTGCCTCAAGGGTAGGTTCACAAAAAATAATCTGACCACCGTAACTTTCCACCGCTTTCTTCTTGATATCCGGAGCCGTAGTTGGCATCACGATATATGACTTAATACCGGAGGCACTTGCCGCCCGGGCAAGGGCAGCTGCGTGATTTCCGCTCGAATGGGTGGCGACCCCCCTTTCCATCTGTTCCTTTCCCAGCTTAAGGACTGCATTTACAGCCCCTCGGGCCTTGAAGGCACCAACTTTCTGGAAGTTTTCGCATTTGAAATAAATCTCACAACCGGCGAGGGTGTTGATCGCAGTGCTGCTGAGTATGGGCGTACGATGGATCATGGGCTTTATCCGCTCATGGGCTGCCCGAATTTCCAATAGCGTAGGAAGGGTAATATCCGAATTCATACAGGTGTGGAGTTAGAGAACCAAAGGTAAGCGATCCGGCGAAAAAATCGTATGTTTGCCTTTATGATGAAATGGGAAAATCTACTCAGGCCTTTGGAGTTGAACAGCCATACTTCACACGCAGGACCCCTGTCGAGAAGCATTTTTGAACGCGACTTTGACCGAATCATATTTTCTGCTCCGTTCAGAAATTTGCAGGACAAGACCCAGGTATTTCCGCTTCCGGAAGATGACTTCGTGCATACAAGGCTCACCCATAGTCTCGAGGTAGCATCGGTGGGCCGCTCACTCGGGAAAAGCGCCGGAGAGTACCTGGTCGAAAAATACCCCGAAATAAGTGAACCCCATTTCCGCATAGGCGATGTCGGGGCGATTGTCTCTGCAGCAGCCCTTACCCACGATATTGGAAATCCTCCCTTCGGCCATGCCGGAGAGGAAGCTATCTCAGACTTCTTCAAGTTCCACCCTTATGGGCAGGCTTGGAAACCCTGGCTATCGCAATCCGAATGGGCCGACATGATCCGATTTGAAGGAAATGCCCAGGGGTTTCGCATGCTAGTTGACAAACAAAACGGCATACGGATCTCCGCAGCTACCTTGGCAGCTTTCACCAAATACCCCAGACCGGCACATGTGGAAAAGGAATTTCCTGACCGAAGGAGCCAAAAGAAGTTCGGGTTCTTTTCCGGTGAACTGTCCACTTATCGTGAGGTGGCGGAAAACCTCGGGATCATTTCGTTGGGGCCTTCTTCTTGGGCGAGGCATCCCCTGGCCTTTTTGGTAGAGGCCGCAGACGATATTTGCTATAGCATCATCGACCTGGAAGACGGCTGTACGCTGGGATTGGTGCCCATAGAGCAGGTCATCGAATTACTCGCAGCCATCATTGGGGAGCGATTTTCCCCTTTAAAACTCACCCAATACCCTAGCGACAAGCAAAAACTGGGAATCTTGCGAGCCATGGCCATACAACAACTCGTATCTGAGACGGTGGCTGCTTTCCAGGCCCATGAACCACAAATGTTGAGCGGGGATTTTGACCGGGCACTGACGGACGAACTTCCCTCTTCCCCGGTACTTACGGCAATCAGCCGTCTTTCGGTCGAAAAAATCTATCGATCCCAGCCTGTTTTGGAAAAGGAGGCGGCCGGATTTCAAGTCATTGAGGGGTTACTCGAAGTGTTTTCCAAGGCCATTTACCATCGTTTCCATACTACTTCCCAGTTTTCGGGAAAGGATAAAAGCATTTTGAGATTATTACCTCAAGGCTTCCCTTTGGGTGGCGAAGTACGTCCCTACGAACGTCTTCGGGCATTAATGGACTTTGTCTCGGGCATGACAGACAAATATGCCTTGCTGCTCTACCGGAGGGTTAAGGGAATAACCTTGCCCGGGAGTTGATCGGTTTTTTCCAACTTTGGCGTTAACATCAATGGGTTTTCTATTAACTTTACGCCTCCTTTTGTGGGAGTTAGTGGCTCAAAGCGCGACAAAAAAAGTGCTTCGCCAGTCAATTACGTATCCTTACAGGCAAAAAAGACCAAACCACGGTGAAAAAATATCAGGAGTTTAAACAGGTGCAATACCCTGAAATTGGTGACAACATTTTAGCATTTTGGAAGGAAAATCAGGTTTTTGAAAAATCGGTACAAAACCGTCAGGGGGCAGAAACTTTTACCTTTTTCGAGGGGCCGCCCTCGGCCAATGGAACTCCAGGCATCCACCACGTCATGGCCCGGACCATCAAGGACGTATTCTGCCGATACAAGACACTTAAAGGATTCCAGGTAAAACGAAAAGGCGGGTGGGACACCCACGGCCTTCCCGTGGAACTTCAGGTCGAAAAAGAGCTGGGCATCACTAAAGAGGATATCGGGAAAAGTATATCGGTGGAGGAATATAACCGAAAATGCCGGGAAACGGTGATGCGTTTTAAAAACGAATGGGATGATCTTACCGAAAAAATCGGCTATTGGGTCGACCTGGACGACCCTTATATCACCTTTGAAGCTCCTTATATAGAAACCCTGTGGCATTTATTAAAGAAGCTTTACGAAAAAGACCTATTATACAAGGGCTACACGATTCAGCCGTATTCCCCGGCGGCGGGTACGGGTCTCAGCTCCCATGAGTTGAATCAGCCGGGCTGCTACCGGGATGTAAAAGACACCTCGATAACCGCACAGTTCAAACTTACCGGTACAGAGGACACCTATATTTTGGCTTGGACCACCACGCCGTGGACACTTCCCTCCAACTCCGCCCTTGCAGTTGGCGAAGGTCTGGTATATGTAAAAGTAGCCACTTTCAATCCCTACACCCATCTGCCCCAACAGGTAATCTTGGCGAAGGATCGACTAAGTGCCTATTTTAACCCAAAAGCGGAAGGCTTGGATTTCGCAGAGTATAAAGCGGGAGATAAGCTGATACCATACCAGATCATTGAAACGCTTTCAGGAAAGGATCTACTAGGCCTTGAATACGAGACCCTTTTTCCGATCCCGGCACTTGCCCTGCCCCACCCCGCATTTACAGTGATCGCAGGAGATTACGTTACCACCGCAGACGGAACAGGTGTCGTGCACCTGGCGAAAGCCTTTGGAGCAGACGACTTTCGCACCTTGGTGCAGAAGGGAGTCCCGGGCATATTTGTCACCGACGAACGTGGCAACGAGCTGCCGGTAGTGGACAAACAAGGCAGATTTCTTCCGGTCGTGGGGAACTACCTCAGGGAAAAAATGGTGGAGCACGGTATCACCGCCCACAAAGATCTGGAGCCATCGGAGTTTTATGTAAAAAACTACCCACAGGACGACGAAAACCACCCCGACTACAAAAGTACGGACGTGATCATTTCGATCATTCTCAAAAACGAGAACAAAGCCTTTAAGGTAGAAAAATACGAACACAGCTACCCGCACTGTTGGCGAACGGACATGCCTATCCTGTATTACCCGCTCGAAAGCTGGTTTATCAAGACAACCGCCTACAAAGACAAACTCGTAGCCCTCAATAAAACGATCAACTGGAAGCCGGAGGCTACCGGAACCGGAAGGTTTGGAAACTGGCTGGAAAATCTGGTGGATTGGAACCTCAGCCGTTCCCGATTCTGGGGAACACCCCTTCCCATTTGGCTGACGGAAGATGGTTCGGAGTCCCGATGTATCGGTTCCATCTCCGAATTGGAAGCGGGAATCTCCGAATCAATCGCCAAGGGCTTTATGGAGGTTTCCCCGTACGAAGGCAAAGAAATTGATCTTCACCGACCCTATGTGGATGAGGTTGTATTGGTATCCCCAACAGGTAAAAAAATGTTTAGGGAGCCAGATCTGATAGACGTTTGGTTCGACTCTGGGGCAATGCCCTACGCACAGTGGCACTACCCCTTTGAAAACCAAGATGTATTTCACGCCAACTACCCCGCTGATTTTATTGCAGAAGGGGTAGACCAAACCAGGGGCTGGTTCTTTACCCTGCATACACTGGCGGTTATGTTGTTCGACAGCGTTTCCTTCAAAAATGTCATCGCCAATGGGCTTGTACTGGACAAGAATGGAAATAAGATGTCAAAACGGCTGGGTAATGCCGTCGACCCTTTTAAGACCCTCCAAGAATATGGGGCAGATGCACTCAGATGGTACATGCTCAGTAATGCCAACCCCTGGGATAACCTGAAGTTCAATGTAGACGGGGTCGTGGAAGTGCAACGCCGATTCTTCGGAACCCTTCAAAACACTTACAACTTCTTTGCCCTGTATGCCAATCTGGATGCTTTTACTTATGACCCGGCAACTGCCACCCCGATAGACCAACGCCCGGAGTTGGATCGCTGGATACTTTCCAAACTTCAAACACTATTGAATGAAGTGGGCGGTGCCTTGGACGACTACGATGCCACGCCGGCAGCCAGAGCCATTATGAACTACACTGTGGACCAACTGTCCAACTGGTATGTGAGGCTGTCCCGAAAAAGGTTTTGGAGAGGCGACATGAACGCAGACAAAAAAGCAGCGTATGAGACCCTGTACGAATGCCTATTGACCATCGCCCAAACCATGTCACCCATTGCTCCGTTCTATGGGGATTGGCTTTACCAAAACCTAACGGAAATAAACCGCAGTTCCGGCCAGCAACTCCCAATATCTGTCCATCTGACTGATTGGCCCGTAGCTAAACAGGAATATATCAACGAGGATCTGGAGGTAAGCATGGAACTGGCGCAGGACATTTCCTCCTTGGTACATTCCTTGCGGAAAAAAGAGCGCATTAAAGTGAGGCAGCCGCTGCAAAAGATCCTGATACCCGTGCTGAGTGAAAAGACCAGAACCCAAATCCAACACGTAGAGGAACTGATTCGATCAGAGGTAAACGTAAAGGAGATCTCGTACATCGACGATACATCGGGCATTTTGGTAAAGAGTGTAAAACCAAATTTCGCCTTGCTAGGTAAAAAATATGGCCCCAAATTGAAACAGGTAACCCTGCAGATACAAAAATGGGGTAAGGACGAAATTGCCCTAATTGAGCGGGATAGACGGCTTTCGGTGGAATTGGACGGAGAAACCATCACTATTGAGCTGGAAGAAGTACTTATAAGTTCGCAGGACATTCCCGGTTGGTCGGTTGCCAGTGAACGTGGTGTCACGGTGGCCTTGGATGTTACCGTCACCGAATCGTTAAAACAAGAAGGGATCGCGAGGGATCTGGTGAACAGAGTGCAAAACCTCCGAAAGGATCTTGGATTGGAGGTTCAGGACAAGATCAGCATACAACTTGAAAAATTGAACGAGGAGGTGGATACTGCTATCGCCACCTATGCTTCCTATATTCAGCGTGAAACACAGGCATTGGAGCTTGGTTTTGTTGAACATTTGGAGGATGGGTTGGTGCTGGATATGGATGAATTTGTACTCAGTGTACGCGTAAGAAAGGTGTAATATGCCCCAGCGGGTGGGGTAGCCGTTCCCAAGGTTATTCCCCAAAACCCAATCAGGCTAGAAGGATAACAAAGCATTTTGCAGCTGATAATCGAAGGAGTGGCTAGCTATTGTAAGTGTTTCTCCGTATGATTGGGGTGCGGTGTGCCAAAAGTTATGCTTGCAAAGGATTTGGCTATTCAAAGACAATAATAAAGAAATGAACTACGTAAAATATTTTGCCATTACGTTGGCGGTGATAGTGGTTGACCAAATCGTAAAAATGGTAGTTCACTACCAAATGGACTTTGGAACGGCCGGGCAGATCAAGGTACTTGGCGATTGGTTCAAGTTGCATTACACCACCAACCCCGGAATGGCCTTTGGAATGCAGCTTGGATCGGAGTATGGCAAGTTGATTCTTACCAGTTTCCGCCTGATCGCGATGTTTGGAATAGGCTACTACCTACATATGCTTATCCAAAAAAAATCCCATCCTGGCTATATTATTTGCATAGCGATGATTTTGGGAGGGGCGATCGGGAATTTGATTGACAGTGTTTTTTATGGCGTTTGGTTTGGCAACGCCCCTTACGACGCGCCTAGTCCGTGGTTTCATGGTCAGGTGATTGACATGTTTTACATAGACATCTGGGAAGGTTTCATTCCAGAGTGGGTACCCCTGTTTGGTGGAAGTTACACGGCACTTTGGCCCATTTTCAATATCGCTGATGCTTCCATTTTTGTGGGGGTGGCGATCATTCTGATTTTTCAAAAACGCTTCTTCGATGAAGAAGACAAACGAAACTCCGAGCAAAAAACCGAGCTGATAAATGGCAATTAGCCCTTGCAAAACAACCAGGAAGGTTTAGGATCCTCGGCGTATGAGCCTGCAATTCATTAAAAAACCAAATACTTTGCCTACTTTTGACAAACAACACAGCTAAAAATTCAACGGCAATGGAATTTAAAAAATTCAACAGGTTAAGGGCAAACTACGAGGAGTTTATTGAAACTGCCGAAAGAGATATACATGGTAAGCATGCCATACAGCAAACGAAGTCGGTATGGTTTGACAGGGCGACGATAGAAAAACTGCTGGCTTTGACAGACCCGAAAAAAGGCGGCATCAAAATTTACTTCGGGCAGTATGACGAGGAAACCCTGCCGGAGATCGACGATACGAAAGCTAAAAAGCAAATGGACGGACGGCTGACGGTCATATTAGCAGCATCTGACGAAAACAAAGATCCGCAAGAAGAGACCCAAGTAATAAACAACGGTTGGTTCTGCCCTCCAAATTGCGGTTGATTTGCCATGATTGAAATTCTACTCAAGCCCTACAACCTTTCTCTCTTGATTGGTCTTTTGGCTGCTATCGGCTATAGGATCCGCTATTTTCATGAAAAGGATAAAGTTCAATGGATTATTATTGGGCTACTTTTGTTCGTGGTATTCTTTGAGTTCTACGCCTACCACCTTTTCAGTCAGAAAAAGTCAAACCTGATCGTTTACAATATCTGTTCGGTATTCCTGGAAACATTGATTTTGTTTGTCTATTTCCGACAGATAAGTACCTCTCTCTTACTAAAAAAATATACGATTGTTTTTCCAATAGTCTTTTTACTTTTTATCCTACTCAACCACTTTTTGTGGCAGCCCTTCCTGACCTCCTACCAATCCTATTCCTTTTTCGTAGCGGCTATCGGGATCTGCTTATTTTGCTGCCTCTATTTTTGGGAAATCATCCGGTACAACCTTTTTATAGATAAGCCTCTTTACGCAATGCCCCACTTTTGGAATGTTGCCGCCCTGTTAGCGTTTTTTTCCGCCGGCTTTTTGTATGCGCTTTCGGCAACCAAGATTCAACTAATTATCGAGGAACAGCAGCGTTTTCTGACCATGCTATTAGCTTATCTAAATCAGTTTCTTGCTGGTTTTTTATACCTTGTATTGGGATTTTCTTATTGGATTGCCCGCATCCTTGCCCCTAAAAACCAACTAAAACCCAGTTGACGCCGGTTTTTTCCCATTCAAAAAACATTCATCCCGCAACTTAATTTTTAGCAGAAAGGGGACGATAATTTAATCCCACGGACTTATCTTGCAGGTAAATAGACTTTCGATTCTCGCGTCCTGCAATTCCCCGCCCATGGCAACTGATGAGATTTCATTTGAACTTTTCATAATGCTGGTCGCCGGCATTGTGGGCTTGTTCCTAATGGCTGGATTTGTAGTTGCCATGGTATTGATACATAGGCAGCGCCAGGTCAAATCCCAACATAAAATGGCCTTACTTAAGGCCGAATATCAAAACACGCTACTGAACGTGGAAAAAGAAATCCGAGAAGACACGCTGCACTATGTAAGTCAGGAACTCCACGACAACATCGGACAGATGCTGTCCCTTACGAAACTGGTACTAAGTAACCCGGACCCGGCTTCCATTTCAGAGGGCAAGCAACTCATCAATTCCATCATCAAAGAGGTGCGCAGCCTATCCAAATCAATCAATAGAGACTATATTAAAGACGTGGACTTTTTAGACTTTCTTTCGGAGGAATTGACAAAGATAGAAAGAAGTGGCTTTTGCAGGACGAATCTACGACACCCAACCCAACCCATTGTCCTCCAGGATGATAACAAAAAGCTTATTTTGATCCGTCTCGTACAGGAATGCCTGAATAATTCCATAAAACATGCCGAGCCCAGTCTTATTGAAATCCATGTGGCCGAGCAAGAGGGTACGCTTCACCTCGAAATTTCCGACGATGGCAAGGGATTTGACCTAACGAAAGCTTCGAGCGGACTCGGGCTGAGAAACCTTCAATCACGGATGGAGGCCATCGCGGGAAGCCTATCCCTCGATTCGACGCCGGGGCTTGGAACCCGCATACACATGTCACTGGCCATATAGCAACCCCTGAATTCACCTAAACAACGATGACCAAAACAACGACCAAAATAGTGATGGCCGATGACCATAAGATGTTTGCCATCGGTATCGCCAACATCCTGAAAAGAGAACCGGATCTGGAGGTTGTGGCCGTTCACAATTCAGGTAAGCACGCCTTGGCTGATTTAGAGCGATATTCCGCGGATTTACTGCTCACGGACATGAACATGCCGGGTATGGATGGCATCGGGCTTATTCAGCAGGTAAAGAAAACGAATAAAACGATAAAAATCATCGTATTGTCTATGTACGACGATGAAGAGATTTTCAAGCGATGCCTCAAACACGGCGTTGACGCGTATGTATTGAAAAATGCAGATCCTGATGAACTAATCTATACGATAAGGGAAGTGATGGAAAACCGGCATATCGCCGATTTTCAGCGGGTTCTGTATCAGGCGGAGGAAAGTCCCTACGAGGAACTGGATGCTTACAGGCTCAAGTTTAAACTGTCCCGCAGGGAAATCGAACTATTGCGATTTTTTGCCAAGGGCATGAGTAACCGGGAGGTGGCGGAGAAGCTAAACCTAAGCATTCATACCGTCGAAACCCACCGAAAACATATCCATACAAAACTACGGGTAACCAACATGTCGGAACTTATCAAGAAGGCCATCGACATGGGGCTAGAGTGATCCTTCGGCATTAACCAAAGAATTGCTACGCCAGCAGCGATCAAGAGATCAGGCGCCTTTCAGCCTCGCGATGGGAGTAATGCCGCCACGGGTCTTTTGATCTGGGGTCACCAATACCTCTGCATCAAGAGGTAAAAAGACATCTACCCGAGACCCAAACTTGATGAACCCGTATTCGTGTCCCTGAACTACCGGGTCACCCTCTTTGACGTACCATTTGATCCGTCTCGCCAGTGCGCCGGCTATTTGCCGCACCATAAGCTGTACACCGTTGGGATGTTCAACAACCATGGACGTCCGTTCGTTTTCGGTACTGGACTTGGGATGCCAAGCAACGAGGTACTTGCCCGGGTGGTATTTGAAAAAACGGACAATCCCTGTGATTGGGGACCTGTTTACATGCACATTGATAGGAGACATAAAAATGGATACCTGCATCCTTTCATCTTTTAGAAACTCGTCCTCGGTTGTCCGTTCTATCACTACTACTTTTCCATCCGCAGGCGCATAGACAAGCTGTTGGTCATCGGGAATAGGTATGGTGGGGTTTCTGAAAAACTGCAAAACCAGCAAGTAAAAAACAATACTGATCAACATGATCACGTTCAGCAGGGTTTCATTTTCCCCCAAGAGCTGGTGAAGCCCAAAATTAACGCCCGCCAGGATGATCAGCATCCAAAACAGCAGTGATTTTCCTTCTTTATGTATGGTCATGTTTATATCGAATCGCTAGGTAGTACCTGTGCAAAAATATGGCTTTTTTTATAGTTGTTTAAAAAATTTTCAAAAATGCGACAATAAAGGGAGTAGAAAGCAGGAGTCCATCGAAGCGATCCATAAAACCACCGTGGCCGGGAAGACCGCGACCGGAATCCTTGATATCGATACTTCGCTTAAAAAGGGACTCGATAAGATCACCGTAGGTTCCCGCAATAATGATAATGGCTGCTATGCTAAACCACTGCCAAGGCTCCAGAACCAGAAAATGTCGGGAAATGAGATAGGTGACCGCCAACGCGGTAAAAGCCCCTCCCAAGCTGCCTTCCCAGGATTTTTTAGGGGAAACCCGCTCAAATAGCTTTGTCTTGCCAAATCGGGTACCCGCAAAATAAGCCCCCGAGTCGCTGGCCCAAAGAATCAGAAGCGAACCTACGATAATTTCGTAATGAAAGGTCTTATCAACGGCAAAAGCCGCTACCGTCAGTAAAGAAAACGGCACCGCCACGTAGAATATACCCAAAATGGTGTAAGCGATTCCAGTGAAGGGCTTTTTGTCAGACTTACGGTAAAGCTTGATAAAAAAGATCATGGAAACCAAGGGGAAAACCAGAAAGTAATACTGTATGGGTATAAGCTTCATCTCCTCCAAAAATGTCAGCATAAAGATCATCACCCCTATGAAGGTACCAAAGCTCTTTAGGGGCAGCATGCCATCCAATCCCGACAACTTATAGAATTCCATTTGGGTAAAGCCTAAAATGGTACCAAACACGACAAAATACGCCCACTCGCTGTAAATTAGGCTTCCTATGATTATCACCGCCCCTACAATTGCGGTGATTACACGTTGGACAAGATTACTATAGTTGCTTATATTAAAACGTGATCTCATGGGTTATGATGGTTATCGCCTGCATCACCTCATCGACCGAGGTCATGACCTCATATTTTCCGTGGATATGCCAAACGGACTCCTTTTTATTCAAGATTACGGCTGTTATGCCTTTTTCTGCCAATACTCCTTTGACGATTTCAGCCCGAATAGGTGAATCGGTTTCGTACACCTTATGCCATTTCGCCATTTGGTTTCTTTTGGGGGTAGATTCGGATAAAATACCGGGCACTGATTCCAAAAACGACCATTCCCAACAGTATGTAGTGCCAGTACAACTCGGTAGTCTCCTCCAAGTTGAAGTCCACCATTTCCAGTTTTGCCCCAAAAATCATAAAAATGGTAAAGGTATTGTTCAAAACATGGGCAATGATGGGATAAACCAGACTTCCGGAATAGACATAAAGATAGCCAAAAAGCGCTCCAAGCATCAACCGGGGTACAAACCCATAAAACTGAAAGTGAATAGCGGAAAATACGGCTGCTGTAATCCATATACCCAAATGGAGATTTCCGGTATACTGGCTTATTTTGGGCTGCATAATACCCCGAAAAAGGTATTCCTCCCCTACTCCTGCCATGATACCTATAACAAATACACCCATCAGCAACTCTCCGGTACTGGCAAAATCGGTAATGAACAGCGTCAATTTCATCAATTCGTCTTCCTTTTCTTTTAGGATACGCTCCAGCCCCGCCAAGGCATCGGGAAATTGTACATGGGCATTTAAATAGACAAAAAGAGAGTTGACCATGATAAAGCCACCAACGAGCGGAAGCAACACCATTAATCCCCTGAGCTGCACGCGCTCCAATTGCCTGGACAAATCCAAAGATCTTCTGTCCACGAAACGGACAAATATCCAGCCCCCCAACAGAAAGGCGCCTCCGCCTCCTAAAGCTTGAATAAAAAGTAGGGCCATGCGAGCATTTTCATGGGTAGATTCGCCCACCATCACCGCCATGATCTCCTTTAAAGGCAGTTCAAAAATCAGCGGCACCAATACGAGTGCGATTCCCTGCGTCACCAACAGTGCCCCAAACACGATCAAAAACAAGATCACGAATGAAAGGATCCAGTGGTGGTTTATCGGTCTTCCTGCTTTGTTTTCGTAGATTTCCATATCTCGGAGTAAATTTACATCAAATCAACGTCCCTACAAGGCAAGGAGGCAATTACCCTTCATATTAATCCAACACGGGCGAATTAGTTTTGAGTAAAACCTTGATTTCAAGCCAAAATGCCCGAACTTTGCCAAAAAAAATCGAAAGGTGATAAAAATCGGTGATATAGCGTTGGGAGAGTTTCCGCTGTTGCTTGCCCCTATGGAAGATGTGAGTGATCCTCCCTTTAGGGCAGTTTGCAAAGAAAACGGGGCCGATCTGATGTTTACGGAGTTTATCAGTTCGGAAGGACTGATTCGGGATGCGACAAAGAGTGTACAGAAACTGGACATCTTCGACTACGAAAAGCCTATAGGCATCCAGATCTTCGGAAACGAAATTGAATCCATGCGCGAGGCAGCGGCCATTGCGGCCGCCGCAAAACCCGACATCCTGGACATCAACTACGGCTGCCCGGTACATAAGGTCGCCTGCAAAGGCGCCGGCGCGGGTATTCTGTTGGACATCGATAAGATGGTTTCCATGACCGCAGAAATTGTTAAGGCCGTTGATATCCCGGTTACCGTCAAGACCCGCCTCGGTTGGGACGAGCATACCATCCGAATCCAAGAAGTGGTCGAAAGACTACAGGATGTAGGTATTCAGGCCATCAGTATCCATGCCCGCACCCGCAAGCAGATGTACAAGGGACAGGCCCGTTGGGAATACTTGGCAGAGGTAAAAAACAACCCGAGGGTCAAAATTCCTGTCTTTGGAAATGGTGATGTAGATTCCCCGGAACGTGCCAAGGAATACAGAGAGAAGTACGGGGTGGATGGAATCATGATCGGAAGGGCCAGCATAGGATACCCTTGGATTTTTAATGAAATCAAGCACTATTTTGCTACCGGCGAGCTGTTGCCTGCCCCCGATCTGAATGAGCGGATCCGGGTCACCAAAAACCACCTGGATTTCAGTGTAAGGTGGAAAGGCGAAAAACTTGGCCTGCTCGAAATGCGAAGGCACTATACAAACTACTTCCGTGGAATGCCAAATTTCAAACCCTTCCGTACCGAGTTGGTAACCTCCGAGGATTATGGGCATGTCCTGGAACTGCTCGAAACCATAGGAAATGCATACGCAGACTACGAGTTCCAATAGTGTTTTTTGCAAGCTGTACCGATGAATAGCTTTTTCTTCACGTTAACCACTTAATTCTTGCCGTTTCGATCGGTACAAAGAATGGTCTTCTCTTTATGACAAAATCAGACCCGAATAACCATCAGCTAAAGAGTTGGCTTCTTTTGGTCCTGCTTTCGTTGATATGGGGGAGCTCGTTCATTCTGATTAAGAAATCCCTGCCCGTCTTTTCCCCCGGAGAGGTGGGTGCATTCCGCATTGTAGCTGCCGGATTGGTATTATTACCTGTAGCCATGCCCTTGGTAAAAACACTGAACCGTAGGCAGGTAAAGTTCCTGCTGATCATCGGCTTGGTGGGTAGTTTCATCCCTTCTTTCCTTTTCGCTACCGCACAAACCAGACTGCCAAGCTCGCTGACCGGCGTTCTGAACGCACTTACCCCCTTGATGGTTGTCTTGATAGGAGCTTGGCTCTTTGGATCCCTAATCTCGCGTAGAAATGCGCTCGGGCTCCTGATTGCTTTTGTTGGAGTGGCCATCCTTATTCTTTACCGGGCGGACAGCGGGTGGAACCTGTTTGCAGGGATAAACCACTATGCCTTATTCGTATTGGCGGCCACGGTTTGTTACGGCTTTAATGTAAACATCATCAAATTTAAGCTGGCAGAACTCAGGCCTGTGGCCATTACAGCAATTTCATTGATGATGGTTCTGCCGATGGCGGCCATTTATCTTTTTGCGTTTACGCGGTTTTCGTTCAAGATTGTCCATGTACAGGGGGCTTGGCTGCCCGCTTGCTACATTGCCACACTTGGCGTAGTGGGAACCGCACTTGCACTTATCATCTTCAACACGATGGTCAAACTGGTATCTCCTGTATTTGCGAGTACCGTTACCTACTTGATACCAATTGTTGCCATCGCCTGGGGGGTATGGGATGGCGAATCCCTACTTCCTTGGCATTATATTGGCATTGCAGCGGTAATTTTGGGTGTGTGGGTGGGCAATCGGAGACCAAAATTGCCAAAGTCCTAGCGGAAATTGGTTAGTGTCTGTATTAATGTTTACTTTTAAATTCCATGTTTGAAAATTTCCTGAACATCGACAAAGTAATCCTCAACCGACTGATACAGACGGTTTTGGTAATAATCGTAATCCTACTGATCAACAAACTATCGGTAAAATTCATCTACCGCGGTGATTCGGAGGAGATGCGAAAGCAGTATCACTGGCGGAAGGTGGTCGAATACACGACTTCCGTGATAGGGCTGCTCATTATCGGCAATTTATGGGTGAGCAACTTTCAGTCGATTACCACCTTTTTGGGGTTGCTGTCCGCCGGTATAGCGATTGCTTTGAAGGATATCTTTGTGAACATTGCCGGGTGGGCATTTATCTACCTCCGAAAACCGTTCGATGTAGGCGATCGGATCGAGATCGGCGGCATCCGGGGCGATGTGATCGATCTGCGGCTTTTTCAGTTTAGCCTGCTGGAGATCGGCAACTGGGTAGACGCCGACCAGAGCACAGGTAGGGTGATCCATATTCCAAATGGCAGGGTTTTTCTAGATCCACAGGCGAATTATACCATTGGATTTAATTTCATCTGGAATGAACAGACCATTTTCATTACGCTGCGCAGTGACTTCAAAAAAGCCAAAACAATTCTTTTGGAGATATTAAACGAACACCTCAAGGATGAAATCATAAAGGCGGAAAAGGAGTTTAAACGGGCAAAGCACGAACACCTGATTGTATACAAGCAATTTACTCCCATGGTATTCACCAGTATCACCGAGCGTGGGATCCAGCTTTCCATGCGGTACCTTTGCAACCCAAAGAAGCGGAGAATGCTGACCCATGCGATTACCGAATCGATTTTGGAAAGACTGGGCCCCGAAGACAATATACGCATCGCCTATCCTACCTCCACGGTATTGGTACACCAGGACCAGGTGCATCCGGCCACTCATCCAAAGGAAGGAAAAACCTAGTTGGGAAAGGCCTCCCAGCCAATAGGCCTCCCAGCGTCCCAAAAACTAAACCCTTGTACAATATCACTTTTTAACTAATTTTGCGGCTATGACAAAAAAAGACCAGTCGCAGGAAAATAATCAGTTGAAAGATATAATCGCCCATGCAAAGGAGTATGGGTTCGTCTACCCTTCATCAGAAATCTATGACGGTTTGCAGGCCGTCTATGACTATGGTCCGTACGGAGTTGAGCTGAAAAACAACCTCAAAAAACTTTGGTGGGAGTCCATGACTCGGCTACATGAAAACATCGTAGGAATTGACGCGGCAATTTTCATGCATCCGACCACCTGGAAAGCGTCCGGCCACGTGGATAGTTTCAACGACCCCATGGTAGACAACAAGGACAGCAAAAAGCGGTATAGGGCCGATGTGCTCATCGAGGAAAAAGCCGCACAATTCGAAAATGCCGGTGATACCGACCGGGCAAAGTCACTCTTGTCGGCGATGGCCAGACTCATGGAAGCAGAAGACTTCGCTGCCCTTCGGGATCTATTAATAAATGAAAATATCAGTTGCCCCATCAGTGGAACCACCAACTGGACGGATATACGCCAGTTTAACCTGATGTTTTCAACTCAAGTTGGATCCGTCGCCGATGAGTCAAGCACGATCTATCTACGTCCGGAGACTGCCCAGGGAATTTTTGTCAATTTCCTCAATGTCCAAAAGACGGCGCGGATGAAAGTGCCCTTTGGTATTGCCCAAATTGGCAAAGCTTTCAGAAACGAGATTGTGGCCCGACAGTTTATCTTCCGTATGCGGGAGTTTGAACAAATGGAGATGCAATTCTTTGTTCGTCCCGGCACCGAATTGGATTGGTATAAAACATGGGCGGAAGCACGGCTCAACTGGCACAAAGCACTGGGAATACCCACCGAGAAACTACGCAGACACGACCACGAGAAACTGGCGCACTATGCAAACGCTGCCCTCGACATCGAATATGAATTCCCTTTCGGATACAAAGAAGTTGAGGGCATCCATTCCCGAACGGATTTTGATCTAAAAAGCCATCAGGAGTATTCCAAAAAGAAACAACAGTACTTTGATCCTGAGATCAATCAAAACTATATCCCCTACGTTATCGAAACTTCGATTGGTGCAGATAGGCTATTTCTGATGACGCTATGTAATGCCTATGTGGAGGAAGAAGTTGACGGTAAGCAGCGTACTTACCTGAAACTTCATCCTGCGGTAGCACCTGTAAAAGCGGCGATACTTCCTCTGACAAAAAAGGATGGTCTGCCCGAAAAAGCCAGGGAGATCGTCGAGGCGTTAAAGTACGATTTCAACATAATCTACGAGGATGCTGCCTCCATAGGAAAGCGATACACCCGCCAGGATTTGATCGGCACGCCATTCTGCATCGCAGTGGACCACCAAACCTTGGAAGACAACACCGTCACGATACGTCACAGGGATACAACGGAACAGGAGCGTGTATCCATCAGCGAATTACATGTCAGACTGACCGCGGCATGCAGCTTCCGAACTATCTTCGGGTTGCTGTAATTGGCCAAAAAATATAAAACCGCGGAAAGGCGCCAACTTATGGTTCCTGCCCGCGGTTTTTTAATGATTACAGTTTTTCCAGCTCTACTAGGATATTTCCTGATTGATCCTGCATCACCAACTTGTTGGCGTTATAGATGTAATTGACACTACTTTCCAGGTTTTTCAAATAAATACGCTCCAGTGCTGCGTCCTCACAGGATTGGTTGTTGGTATACAGGGTAGAGAATTTGATCTGTTGTTGGTTGTAGGTAGCACCGCCACGAAACTCATTACACCCCGCAAAACCTCCAATCTCCTGCCCCTCTTTAAACTCAAGGGTTAGGCTTTCCAATTTAGCTTTGGGAGCATTGGATCCTGCCAACTGGGTGACCTTCCAGTCGTAATCTGAAAGCTGTATCGGCTCTGAACTACACGCAGAAAAAAGGAAAAGGCACAAAAAGACAAAAGTAGGGATAGATTGTAAGCTCTTCATAACAAGTATGTTTTATGGGTTGAAAGATAAGGTGATCTGTTACCGGGACGGACCACATTTCGATAGAATCACCCATATACAATCAAATACCGTTCTAAACTTGCATTGGATCTCACTTTTTTGAAGTACAGACAAAAAACGACCACCCTTTCAAAGCCTGTTCCGATTCGTAACCTAGCCATAAATCCGTGAGCCTACCTGAGCAACAGCGGCGATTGGATCCAGTGATTGGGATCGGGACAATTGCGCCGGTAATGTGCCAAATCACGCTGCCGGCACACGCCTGGATAGTCGCCGAGGTACCCCTCCATGTCGACAATCAGCTGAATATGGAGGTGGGGCGGCCAATTTCCATTCTCGATGGGAGCTCCCAGATGGCCGATACAATCCCCCGGCTGAAACGGCTGTCCTACCTCAAGGCGGGATAAATCTGACCGCTGTAAATGACCATATAAACTGTGGAATTTTTTCCCCTCAAACCAATGCTCTAAAATAACGGTGGGCCCGTAGTTACCAAGTCCCCTATTGTCGTGAAAACTATGCACCTGGCCTTCGAAAGGACAAAAAATAGGCATGCCCACCTGTGCCCAAATATCTACCCCCAAGTGGATGTTCCGGTATTCATCTGTCCCTAAGGCGAACACCTCGCTCCTGCTGTAGATCACCCTGTTTTCCAAATAACCCCCTAACGCAAATGGGCGACGTTCAGTGGCCATCCAGGCCGCAATGAAACCGACGAAACGGTCACTTTCCATATAAACCTCCGCGGACAATCGTGGATTCCCCATGCTCAAGTCCATACAAAAGGCGTTCTCTTCGACCAGAGAGGTTCCCATCAGTGGATACACGGCAGGCGGTATAAAACTTGAACTCATCGTTACATTTTCTGTAAAATTACCAAATGCATACTTCGGATTAACAATTTTCTAAAAATCGGGCCTCAACTGATCCGAAATTACGTATTTAATAACATATTCACCGATATTTTAACTATACCACATTTTTTATTTATTTTTATTGTATTATTTGCAATATATGAAAAACCACGCTACCTTTGAAAAATCAAACAGAGGATAAAAGAATCTCAGACGTTTGTTGACATACTGTAGGATGATGAAACTGGCAGACATGCCCTCCGGTCTCGGGGGTGGGGAGCTAAGGACAAAGCAAACATTGAGCTCGTGTTTTGCCTAACTGCCCCGTGGAGGTTCGACTCCTTCTCCTACAGCAGGTTATTTTGGGTTTATTGTTAATTGACTAAAGCTATGGGACATTGTTTCATAGCTTTTTTTATGGGCTATGGATTATGACACACGTTTGTTTTTGATCATTCTGCCTGCATGTAGCTATAAAAGGTACCATTTTTATGCCCCATGCAGTTACCGATTGATTACCCAAAGCTACTATACCCAAATGCGTTAGCGTGCCCTCTACTCCCAACCGCCACCTAATGCCCTATACAGGTCCACCACGGTAAAAAACATCTGCCTTCTCGTATTGGTCATGCCAAGCTCGGCTTCCAATACCCTAGACTGGGCAGTAATAACCTCGAGGTAGGATGCATACCCTCCCCTATATAGCTCGTTGGAGGTGGAGACAGCGTTGAGGAGTACGGCTGTTTCCTCATCCCGAAGGCTGTATACACTACGCAGGTTTTCGATTCGCTGCAGCTTATTCATTACTTCCCTATAACCATTTATGATGGCCTCTTGGTAGGCAAATAGGGCAATTCTACTGCTGGCACTCGCCTCTTGGTATCCTGCCCGAATGCGGTTTTGGGCAAACAAAGGCTGGGTAATCCCACCCAACAACCCGACAGAGATCGCTCCCGGGAATTGAAAGGCGGCGGGGATGCTCCGGTCGTTTAAGCCAATATAGGGTGTAAGCGAAAACGAGGGCAGAAATTCCTTTCTAGCTGCCTCCACGTTGTATTCAGCTGCGCGCAATTCGTACTCTGCGATCTGGATATCCGGCCTGCGAAGTAGCATCTCGGAGGGTACACCCACTTCAGCGATAAAAGGCAGCTTGATCTGCATCAAGGACTCGGCACGGGGAACTCCGGTCGGAAACCTCCCCAGCAGGTAATTGAGGTGGTTTTCTGCCTCCAAAATTTCCTGCTGTTTTTCGTAAAGCAAACTTCGGGTGGAAAGCAACTGTGCCGCAAACTGTTGCACTGCCAACTCGGTAGCTCGTCCGGCGGCTTTTTGAATGCGAATCAGCTCCAATGCCATCTCCTGAAACTCAATATTTCGGTTGATGGTAGCCAACTCGATATCCATCCCCAAAAGGTCATAATACAACGTGGCAATGTCAGCTACGAGATTTGTTATGACCAATTGCTTGCCCCGTTCAGTTGCCAGCACCTGCTGAAAAGCCGCCTCCTTCCGATCCTTCAGCTTTCCCCATAAATCGATCTCCCAGGTACTTTGAAAACCCACGAAATTATTCTCTACCCGATTGATTACATTCCGATCACCATTTACAGTACCATTTAGCAAGTTGGGGCGAATATCTCCAGACCGGTACCGAACGATCGCATCCATTGTTGGATACCGCAATCCGTTACTTACCCGAAACCGGGCGTTGGCTATGTCGATTCGCTCCAACGCCGCCAAGAGATCCAGGTTATTTTCCAATCCAAACTCAATCAAAGCAATCAGATTGGGGTCATTGAAAAAATCCCGCCAGGATATATCCGCCAAGGAGCTGCTGTCCGACACTTGAAGAAAGACATCCGGCACCGGATCCAAACGAGGTAATGTATGGGGCTCAATCGTTTTGCAGGCAGTACCCGCCAATAACCCGGAAAAAAGTACAATCAGGAAGCGAAAATTTGTAGTCAACATGAAATCATTAATAGATAGTAAACTAGGTGCCTAGACCGTTACTTCCTCTTCCCGTGCCACAGTTTCCTTTGGTTCGGAGGACGATTTAGGGTTCACAAAGAGCTGGGCAAAGATTACGTACAACCCCGGAATGATAACCAACCCAAAGATGGTTCCGATCAGCATGCCCCCTGCTGCGGCTGTACCGATGGAACGGTTACCCAATGCGCCGGCACCAGTGGCAATAGCCAAGGGGATCAAACCAGCAATGAATGCAAAGGAAGTCATCAGAATTGGGCGAAGGCGGGTTACGGCCCCCTCAACGGCGGCGTCGACGACCGAATGTCCCGCCCCCCGTTTTTGAATCGCAAACTCCACGATCAAAATGGCATTTTTACCGAGCAATCCAATCAGCATGATCAAGGCCACTTGAGCATAGATGTTGTTTTGGAGCCCAACCAGATATAGCATGAAAAACGCTCCAAACACCCCGGTAGGAAGGGAAAGGATTACCGGAAGGGGTAGCAGAAAGCTCTCATATTGGGCCGCCAACAACAAATAAACAAAGAGCAGACAAATGATGAAAATAACAATAGCTTGATTGCCCGACTGCACCTCCTCTCTAGACATTCCGTACCAGTCGAAGCTGTATCCTTGAGGCAAGGCTTCCTTGGCCACACGTTCGATAGCTGCGATCGCATCCCCACTACTGTACCCCGGCGAAGGACTACCCTTAACCGTAGCAGAGTTGTACATATTGTGGCGGGTAAGTTGCTCGGGACCATAGGCCTTTTCCATGGTCAGGAAGCTTGAGATCGGAACCATTTCCCCCAGGTTATTTTTTACGTGTAGGTTCATCACATCCTCCGGCTTGGAGCGATATTCCGGAGCGGCTTGTACCATCACATCGTACATTTGCTCAAAGCGGACAAAATCAGTGACAAACATTCCGCCCAGCAAGATCTGTAGCGTACTCATGGCTTTTTGGATGGTGACTCCCTTTTTGGCTGCCATGTCCTGATCTACATGCACCATAAACTGGGGAAAATTGGGATCAAAATCCGAAAAGGCATTATTAATTTCCGGTGCTGCCTCCAATGCTGCGACCAGCTCGTTGGTCACCAAGCCTAGTCTATCCAGATTGCCTGTACCCGTTTGATCCAATACCCGCATCTGAAAACCACTGGAGTTTCCAAAACCAGAAACTGTTGGTGGCAGGAAGAAATCTATCTTGGCATCTGAAATGGTTTTAGTGCGTTCTCGCAATTCGTTCATGGTCTCCTGAATGGTCTCCGCCCGTTCGTTCCAAGACTTCAGATTGATCATGGCCATACCAAAAGAAGCACCGGACAAGCCGTTTGACAGCGAGTAGCCTGCCAGACTGGACACCGACTGAACGGCGTCCACTTCCTCGATCATACGCTGCATTTCATCAAGCACCCGCTCTGTCCGCTCTACGGTGGCTCCCACCGGGGTAGTCACATTTACATAGATCATGCTCTGATCCTCTGTAGGAATAAATCCAGTCGGCAAAATCTTACCGATTCCGTAGGTTCCTACAAAGAAAAACAGTAGCATCAAGGTAGTGAGTCCCTTCTTGGGTGCTAGATAAGCAACATAGCTAAAGTATTTCTTCTCAAAATAACCATACACCCTGTTGAACCAATCAAAAAACCTTTGCAATGGGCCGGTAGATTTTACATGGTTTTCTCCGTAGTGGTTTTTAAGCATGATGGCACACAGGGCCGGCGTAAGTGTGACGGCATTGATCCCCGAAATCACAATCGCAATGGCAAGGGTAATCGAAAACTGCCGATAGAAAATCCCAACGGGGCCGGACATAAAAGCTACAGGGATAAACACTGCAGACATCACCATAGTAATCGCTATGATGGCACTGGAGATTTCCTTCATAGCCGCAAAGGTAGCAGGCATAGGTTCCAAACCCGTTTGCTGCATTTTGGCATGGACAGCCTCCACGACCACGATCGCGTTATCCACCACAATTCCAATGGCCAACACCAACGCAAAAAGGGTGAGCAAGTTGATGGAAAAGCCCATCATCTGAATAAAAAACAAGGTACCGATCAGCGCAACCGGAACTGCCAGCGTGGGAATCAATGTGGATCGAAAATCCTGCAGAAAGATGAAAACAACGATAAATACCAATATAAACGCCTCTATCAAAGTCTTAAGTACTTCCTGCATGGAAGCATCCAGAAAGCGGGAGACATCGTATGAAATTTTGTAGTCCATCCCAGTAGGGAAGGTATCGTGCTTGATTTCGGCGATCCGTTTTTTTACATTCGCAATCACTTCAGATGCGTTGGACCCGGGACGTTGTATAATCATGATCGAAGCCGCTGGACGTCCATCGGTTTTGGAGATGCGGCCGTAGTTTAAGGAGCCGAATTCTACCTCGGCCACATCACTGAGCCTCAAAATCGATCCGTCCGGATTTGCTCTAATGACGAGATTTTCGTACTGTTTTGGCTCAAAAAACTTACCCGTATAGCGCAGCACGTATTGAAGCATCTGGGATTCTCTGCCGGAACTGATACCTATTTGGCCGGGTGCAGCTTCGATGTTTTGGGCCCTTATGGCTTCCACCACCTCGTCCGTGGCTACTCGATAGGCCGTCATTCGGTCCGGTTTCAACCAAATCCGCATGGAGTAATCCTTCGTGCTCATGATCTCTGCCAAGCCAACTCCATCTACCCTGCGTAGCTCTTGGAGTACGTTCAAATCGGTAAAATTATATATAAACGCCTCATCAAGAGAAGTGTCTTCGCTATACACATTCAGGTACATCAGCAGTCCTTCCACCTGTTTTTCAACGGTTACACCCGCCTTAACCACCTCTTCGGGCAGCTCATTTACTACCGTGGAAATCCGGTTTTGGATTTCCACTGCCGCCAGATCCGGATCGGTACCCGCTTCGAAATACACTTTTATGATGCTGGTGCCCCGGTTACTTGACACCGAAGTCATATAAGTCATACCCGGTACCCCGTTGATCACCTTTTCCAATGGTGTAGCGACTGTTTTGGCGCATACCTCCGCATTGGCTCCTCGATATTTGGCACGAATCGCGATAGATGGAGGGGCAATGTCAGGAAAGAGCTCAACCGGAAGACTAAAAAATGACAGCAACCCCAGTAGGACTATAAAAAGGGAGATGACTATAGAAAGTACTGGTCTTTTAATGAAAATATCAAACATGACAATAGATTCTACTGGTTACGGAAAGGAGGTATTGATCAGCGACACCTCTTCTTCCGATACGGTTCCTTCGCCGTGGTCAACCGCCAATGCTTTGGGGGTTATGGACATGCCGTCTTTAAGGCTCTGTACACCTTCATAGACCAACCGCTCTCCAGGCTCCAAACCGGACTCAACAATGTAATAATGCGAAAAACGAGCCTTCGGCACAAAACTACGCATCTCCACTTGGTTGTCTTGTCTTACCACGTAAACAAAGCTACGGTCTTGGATTTCGAAAACGGCCTTCTGGGGAATGATGATTGCATTTCGGACCGAGTTGGAAAGAATTATCTTTCCGGTCGCCCGATGCTTGAGAATGTACGCTGGGTTTGGGAATTTCGCCCGGAAAGCGATGGATCCGGTATTCACATTAAACTCGCCCTCCATGGTCTCTATCAAACCTTCGTGGGGATAATGGGATCCATCGGCCAAGATCAGCCTCACCATGTTATGCTTGAGCCTTTCTTCCGCATTGGACTTGATATATTCGAGGTATTCCCGCTCGGATACGTTGAAGTACACATTAACGGCACTGACATCGGAAACGGTGGTCAACAAAGTCCCTGGATCAATCAAACTGCCGGTCCGCTGCGGGAGTCGGTCTATAATCCCGTCAAACGGTGCACGAATTTCTGTATAGGACACCTGTACAGCGGCATTTTGCTCCGCCGACTTGGCTTCTTCAATTTTTGCAAGTATAGCTTCATACTTGGCTTTGGTCATATCCAGCTCCGACTCGGAAATTACATTTTTGTCTACCATCACCTTCAGCCGCTCAATTTCAAACTCCATCACCTTGGCTTCGGCCAGTGCACTTTGCAAGTTTGCCTTGGCCTTGGCAAGTTCCGCCATAAATTCTTGGTCATTGGTCTTAAACAGGAGCTGCCCCTTTTTCACTTCCTTGCCCTCATCCACGTAGATTTTCTCCAAAAAACCGGGCACACGGGCACGCAACTCCACGTGCTCTACCGCCATGACATCTGCCACATATTGACGGTGCAACACAGTATCTTTAGCCACTACCTCTATTACAGGCACCTCACGGGGTGCCTGGCCCAAGCTTTGCTTTTGCTCAGACTTTACCCCACAGGCAGCACTGCCTAGCAGAAAGACCAAGAAAGAAACCCAAGGGGAGAATAGTTTATTCATCAACATACCACTTATCCATTTAACCGAAAGCAAGTAAAACTCATTGATGCTTTCTGACTGTTTTTACCTTACTTTTACTACAAAAATCCTCTATTTTGAACTGTCTGAAAACGCTAAATCTATTCAATCCCCTGAAATGAACTGTCTGTGATTTTATAAACGGCCAAAAAAAGATATAAAGCTGTTTTCAATAGGTGCAAACAACACGCAGCCTTTCCCTGCAAAAATACCGAATAAACCCATCAATAGCCTCCTTGGAACAGCCAATTGAACCATCCAATAGACTATTAACACACCCAATTCATGTATGTAAAACAAACCCTCCTTTGCTTGTGTCTGGCAATTTGCATCGGTCCGATGGCATGGGGACAAACCGAACATTCCCCACGCAGTTATGTTGCCCATCGCACACCCGAAAAACCCATCATAGATGGAAAACTGGACGATACCTATTGGCAGCTTGCTCCCTGGTCAGAGGCTTTCGTCGACATAGAGGGTGACATACGCCCGAAACCCGCCCACCTTACCCGCATGAAAATGATGTGGGACGAGGATTTTTTTTACATTGGGGTCAAACTGAACGAACCTCATATTTGGGCCACCTACACCCAACGAGAAGCGGTGATCTTTCACGAAAACGACATAGAAGTGTTCCTGGACCCAAATGGCGACACCCATAATTACTACGAATGGGAAATCAATGCCCTGGGTACGCTATGGGACCTATTGCTTACCAAACCCTACAAAGACGGAGGCAAACCGCTCAACGGTTGGAATATCAACGATTTTGAATATGCCGTCCATGTGGAGGGCACCCTAAACGATCCAAGCAATATCGATGACTACTGGTCTGTAGAAATGGCGATCCCATGGGCGTCCCTCTCCTATGGCGTACCAAAAGACGGACAGCAATGGCGAATCAATTTTTCGCGGGTACAATGGCAGTTGGAGGTGGCGGATAATTCATACCAAAAGGTAATCAATCCTGAAACCGGAAAAGCTTTTCCTGAAGACAACTGGGTTTGGTCGCCGCAGGGCGTCATCAATATGCATGTGCCCGACCGATGGGGCTTCGTACAGTTCAGTACCGAGGAGGTGGGAAAAGGAAATGTAGCCTTTGAGCTCCGCCCCGATGAACAGGTAAAAACTTGGTTGAGGGACTACTACCATGCACAGAAAGCGCACTTTAAAGAAAATGGCGCATATGCGCTGACTCCCGAGATTCTTTCGATAAAAAATCCCCACCCTCAGGCTGCTTTTGAAGTGACGGCAACCCGTTTCAAGATATCATTGCCTTCCTTGGAAGACAGCGGAAGGAGCTGGCACATCGTAGAAGATGGACGGGTTTGGAAGCAGTGACGGGAAGTATATCCCGATAGATAGGTTCCGTTTTCAACGATTCTGTTATTTTTGCGTTTAACCAACGACTGGTTACCCCTATACATGACACAAACGTTGCTCTCCAACCTGCGAAACACCGCCTTATTTTTTGTGATAGCCGTAGGTATCTGCCTGCTGGTATTGGGCTGCGAAAACATCGATGGAAACGAAAAGGCCTTGATAAATGTCCTTCTTATCGATGCCCCTGGAGATTTTGACGAGGTATGGCTAGAGGTTACAGGTGTGGAAATTCTTCCGGCCGGTACCCGTGGATTGGATAATGCGGATTGGGTGTTCATTCCTTACACCCCTTCCAATAAGATGGTCAAGGTGTCCGACCTGGTGGGGAGCCAACGCCTATTGCTAGGCAGAATGGAAATCAGGGCCGGACAGGTGAGCCAAGTTAGATTGGTACTGGGAACCAACCACTACCTTGTGCAAGGGGGACAACAATTTATGCTTCAAACCGAACCCGATATCAACGAACGGCTTCAAGTGAACCTTTCTCTCCAGGCCGGTGCCGGATTTGCTTGGGATGTCTACATCGATGTAAATTTGGCCAAATCTATACGGCGAAATCAATCGGGTGGATATCTATTTAGACCGGAAGTCAGGGCCTTTTCCCTTGCCAACCGGGCTGAAATCAGAGGCAATGTCCAACCGCCCGCTACCAGACCACACATCTTTGCCATCAACGGTACGGACACCCTCGCCACCCTGACGACCACCAATGGTGAATTCAGGCTAAGGGGACTTCCTCCGGCTACCTACCGGATACATATACAGCCCCGGATGTCACATTTGGACAGTGTATTTTCCCTAACAGCCGCTGCCGACTCTATTTATACGCTGGGTAATATCCCCCTTACCGCCCGACCTGCCACAGTCCCCTAAAAAACGCCCATGGAACGACACGAAAAATTCATGAGGAGAGCCTTGGAACTTGCCGAATGGGGAGCAGGAAGGGTAAGCCCAAATCCGCTCGTCGGCTGTGTAGTCGTTGCCGATGACAAAATCATCGGCGAAGGGTTTCATAAACAGTATGGAGGCCCCCATGCCGAGCCAAACGCCCTTTCCCAAGTAGAAAATCTCGCCCTTCTGCCCAACGCCACCGTGTACGTGACGCTTGAGCCTTGTGCCCATTTTGGGAAAACCCCACCCTGTGCCGATCTCCTGGTGTCCAAAAACGTAAAAGAGGTGGTTATCGCCGCGCAGGACTCCAATCCCCTCGTGGGAGGCAAAGGAATCGAAAAACTACGATCTGCCGGAATTTCCGTCACAACCGGTGTGCTGGAGCAGGAAGCACGCTGGCAAAACAGGCGATTTTTTACGGCCATCGAAAAGAAACGGCCCTACGTGATCCTAAAGTGGGCACAAACGAGGGACGGATTTATTGCGAGAACCAACTACGACAGTAAATGGATCAGCAACCGGCTCAGCCGACAGTTGGTGCATCGATGGCGTGCTGAGGAAGATGCCATCATGGTAGGCACAAATACCGCCCACCATGACAATCCCAGATTAAACGTACGGGATTGGATCGGAAAAAACCCCGTACGACTGTTCATCGACCAACACCTTAAATTGGACCGGACTCTCCACCTGTTTGATCAGAGCCAGCCAACGCTTTGCTATAACCTACTGCTTGCCGAAAAAATGGAAAACCTGGAGTTTGTGAAGATGGTGCCCGGCTTTTCCCTTGCGCAGCTGCTTACCGATCTCTACAATCGAAATATCCACAGCCTGATCGTGGAGGGCGGTAGCCACTTGCTCCGGCAGTTTATCTCGACCGACCTTTGGGATGAAGCCAGGGTATTTACGGGAGACGGTCGGTTTGGGCAGGGAATACCCGCACCGTTACTAGACCGTTTCCCTACGGAGACGCGCGCCATTCAAGACGATCGGTTAGACCTTTATTGCAACGTCTGGACGAGGAAATCAGAATGATTTAAACCACACCTTTATCAATTACCTAATTACTACCATGGCCGAAGAACTTTTTATTCCACAGACAACCTCGAAACAGGAAATATACGATTCCCTCATGCCCCAACTTGAAGCATTGGTGAAAGCCGAGCCGGATTTAATTGCCAATTTGGCCAACATAAGTGCCGTACTGAAAACGGCATTCGGGTTTCTATGGGTGGGATTCTATTTGGTTAAAGAAAACGAACTGGTATTGGGGCCATTTCAGGGGCCGCTAGCCTGTACACGAATCGCCTTCGGAAAAGGAGTGTGCGGAACGTCTTGGAAAGAAAAACAAACCTTGATTGTTCCCGACGTGGATGCATTCCCGGGGCACATTGCCTGTAGTTCCGCCTCCCGATCTGAGATTGTGGTTCCAGTTATCCATCAGGATGTCGTCACGATGGTTTTGGATGTGGATTCCTCCGAGCTAAATGCATTTGACGAAACAGACAGGCTGTACCTGGAGAAATTGGCCGGTGAACTAATCGCAGTGCATTGCCTGTAGGTACCTAGGACTTTAAGCCTGAAATTTCACTTTGTTTCTGCCCACCTTCCTTTTTTTTGATAATTTCGGAAATCAAATCGTGGGGGCAGCCGAACAACGACGCCAAGCCAGTAATGACCACCAAAGAATTGTTAGAAAGCTATGCAACGAATCTGCTTTGCCAGTAATAACCCGAAAAAGCTGGAGGAAATCCGGGCAGCCTTGGGCGGGAAAATTGAAATCATTTCCCTAAGGGAAATTGGCTGTACCGAGGAGCTACCGGAAACCGGAGATACCCTAGAGCACAATGCCTTCGAGAAAGCCCGATACCTCCACGATCATTACCGGATCGATTGTTTTGCCGACGACACCGGGCTGGAAGTAGAAGCACTCAAAGGTGCGCCCGGGGTTTATTCCGCCATGTATGCCGGGGAGCCCCGAAATGACGTTCGAAACGTGGATTTATTGCTAGAAACAATGGAAGGCCAGGAAAACAGAAACGCTGCTTTTCGTACTATCATTGCCCTTATCCTTAACGGAAAAGAATACCAGTTTGAAGGAAAGGTTAGCGGAAAAATCTCGACCGAACGCTCTGGAAGTGGCGGATTTGGCTACGATCCCGTTTTCATCCCGGAAGGGTTCGACAAAACATTTGCCCAATTTAGCATGGAGGAAAAAAACGCCGTGAGCCACCGGGGCAAGGCAGTGTCCCAATTGGCTGCCTTCCTGTTGGAGCAATCTTAGGGTTACTAGCCAATAGGATGATGAAGTGCCAAATATTCATTTTTTTCTCTTCCTCCTGTGTTCGCCCAAAGAGGAATTAGGTTCACCAATATCTATAGAAGGAGACTGGATAGAGGTACGTGAAGATACGGAATGGATTTATGATTGGTCTGGACTAAAATTTGAGAATGATACAGCATATATAATAAGTGATTTCGGGTTATTGGTAAAGGGACCTTATTCAATTATTGATAATCGCATAATTACAAAAGAATTTGATGGGATTTTTGAACTCTCAGTCCAAAACCTAACGGAGGATAGTTTAGAAATTGAAATAAATGGAGATGTCCGTCAATACTATTCACGAAGATTAGAGTATGATAAAGATTTAAAATTTAATTCTATTTCAATATCCTCCTACAAATGTATGGATTTGTGTTGGGAGTTCGATTACAGGTTAGATAGCAGCGGTTTTGAGGTTTTTGAAGGCAAATACAATACCCAAACGATTGGCCTAAAGAAAAGTAAATTGAATGAAAAATTGCTTAATAAAGTAGATAGTCTATTCAAGTGGTCAAACATAGAGCAACTTGACCCGGAATGGGTTCCAATAGCTGTAGATGGTTGGTTTCTAAAGATTGATGTTAATTTTAATGAAAACGAGTCAATCTCCTTTTCAACAACAAGTTTTGAAATTCCTTATAGACTTAAGCCAATATTCAATTTGATAATAAATCATTTAGAGGAGAAGGGGCTAAAATGATCAGGCACTAAAATTTCCTTGCGTTCAGCGGGTTATTCAATGAAAAAGGAAAATTCACATTCTTTTAAAAGTCAGGGGTAGGTTTTATCAAAACGTTCCCGAACGATGAGAGTTTCCACGATGAATCCTAGCGTTAGCTTGCCAAGTCCGTAGAAAAAGCCTGA
Organism: Lunatimonas lonarensis; assembly: GCF_000390185.1. Lineage (GTDB taxonomy): Bacteria > Bacteroidota > Bacteroidia > Cytophagales > Cyclobacteriaceae > Lunatimonas > Lunatimonas lonarensis. The sequence goes on from NZ_AQHR01000022.1 coordinate 170,605, forward strand.
GCGGAACAGATAAAATCATAAAATAATCCAGTTTATTAGTTAAATCATAGCTATTCGCATGAAGAAACCATACATCGTCGGGATTACAGGGGGCAGTGCATCTGGAAAAACCCTTTTCTTGGAGAAGTTGCTGAAAGCATTTGACCCAAGCGAGGTCTGCCTGATCTCGCAGGACAACTACTATAAGCCCCGCCACCTTCAGCCTGTTGATACCAAAGGTATCCATAATTTTGACACGCCCCATTCGATTGACTTTGAGCAGTATGCGGCAGATATCCGCAAGCTGCAGCAGGGCGAGACCGTTAAACGCCTGGAATACACGTTCAACAATCCAAACAAGACACCAAAAACGCTGGAATTTAAGCCTGCTTCTGTCGTTGTTGTAGAGGGTATATTTGTGCTCTATTATCCTGAACTGGTTGATTTGCTGGACCTAAAAATTTTCATAGACGCCAAAGACTACATTAAACTAAAGCGCCGGATCGTTCGGGACAAAGTAGAACGAGGGTATGACCTGGACGATGTACTTTACCGCTACGAAATGCACGTGATGCCGACTTACGAAAAATACATTGAGCCTTTCAAACACGATGCAGACCTGATTGTGCCAAACAATCATGGGTTCGATAAGGCCCTTGACGTGGTCAAATCGTTCTTAAAAATGAAGATATAACCCATGTACGCTACAAATACCATTTCGCCAAAATCACTAACTGATTGATTTATAAGTACTAAAAACAAACATATTGCCCGTCTTCTGTTTTGTAATTAACAATTTTTCCTATATTTGCACCCTGTGAAGCAATCCGAAACATATAGACTTTGGAGGGAGCGTGCGGCCATCGCATTGGTAGTATTCTTTTGTGCATTGGTATCCAGTGCAGACTACGTTATGCAGCATACCGTTGCGGACACCAAATCATTGCAACACAGTCTGGATGAGACGGAAGATTCCGGCAGTACGGAAAAGGATGTGACTTTCATACATACGGTCGTTGATGCCGTAGTGCCTTTTGTCATGGTCGCTGTGGAGCACGTCCTTCACTTTATCTACGACATATCCCTGCCCCAGCAGCCACAATCTTTCTATTCCTCCCCATTTTTTCAACTTAGTAGCGGCTTCTTTGAAGTGCTTTTCGAACATATCGTTTCGGCAAACGCTCCCTAGTCTATTACTTCGTACGTAGATTTAACTACCATTTTCCCAAGGTATAGGCGGTGCTTTGCACGGTCTGTTTTCTTTGGGTCACAACCTGTACTCAACCATCCAATAAGCTTATAAACTACACGTATACTCATGCAAAATAAAGGCGTAATAGTGTTTTTCACGGTGATAATCACAGCACTCTGTCTGTATTATTTATCGTTTACTCTGGTATCTAACGGGGTCCAAAAAAGGGCTACCGAATATGCCACGGATGCTTCCGGTAATGTGGATTTTGCCAAACGGCAAAGTTACCTTGACTCCGTCTGGAGAGAGCCGGTATATAACTTTCTAGGTTTCCGGTTCACCTACCAAGAGGTAAAACAAACCGAGCTTGGACTTGGATTGGACCTTCAGGGCGGTATGCACGTCACATTGGAGGTATCTCCCGTAGAGATTGTCCGTGGTCTAGCGGGCAATAGCAAAGATGCCGAATTTAACCGGGCCATTGAACTGGCTTCTGAACGTGCCAAAACCACCAATGACAAATACGTGAATCTGTTTTCACAGGCGTGGCGAGAAGTTTCCGGCGGTAAAAACCTCAATACCATCTTTGCTACGGCTGCCAACCGTGGCCGGATCTCTCTTGAAACTTCCGATGCCGATATCCTTGGCATTATCGATACGGAAGTCGAAAATGCCATCGACCGCTCATTTAATATCCTTCGAACCAGGATCGACAGGTTTGGAACGTCGCAGCCCAATATACAGCGTATTCAGGGTTCTGGAAGAATCCAAATAGAGCTCCCGGGAGTTGACAATCAGGAGCGCGTACGCAATCTACTTCAGGGGGTTGCCAAACTGCAGTTCTGGGAAGTGGCCGAAATCAACGAATTTGGTGATGCCCTTCAACAAGTAAATGCCATTCTAGTGGCTGAGGCTCGGGCCAACAAGCCTGCTTCCGGCAGTGAACCAGCATTGGCGGATACCACTGACCTGGAAAGTGACCTGGCCCGCCAATTGGCAGAGGGCAGTGATTCCGGCGACGATCTTGGCTTGGAAGTATCCCCTCTCTTTTCGCTGCTCAAAGCCAACTATGGACTGGTTTATGAAATCAGGGATACCCTCGCAATCAACCGAATCCTAAACCGAGAGGACGTGAGGGCCATATTGCCCCGTGACATCCGACTTTTATGGTCTGTAAAGCCACAGAGAGCGGATAATATGGAGCTTCTGGAGCTTCATGCGATCAAAGCACCGCGTGGATCCGACCAAGCTCCCTTGGAAGGAGATGTGATCACCGATGCCCGACAGTCGTATGACCAAGCCTCCCGGCCCGCAGTAAGCATGCAAATGAACGCAGACGGTGCAAGAAGGTGGCGAAAGTTGACCTCTGAGAACATTGGCCGTCGTATTGCTGTGGTATTGGACGACTACGTGTATACAGCTCCTACCGTACAGGGGGAAATCCCATCTGGACAGTCCGAGATCACCGGCAACTTCAGCATAGAAGAAGCCAAAGACTTGGCAAATATCCTGAAATCCGGAGCGTTGCCTGCTCCAACCCGAATCGTCGAAGAGGCCATCGTTGGGCCTACCCTCGGCAAAGAGGCTTCACGGCAAGGGGTGAACTCAATGATTGCCGGGCTTTTGTTGGTAGTACTTTTCATGGTCGCTTACTATGCCAAAGGCGGATTCGTGGCCATCGCGGCGTTGCTCTTCAATATCTTCTTTATATTGGGAATTTTGGCACAGCTGGGAGCGGCACTGACCCTACCTGGTATCGCAGGTATCGTGCTTACCATCGGTATGTCGATTGACGCCAACGTGCTTATCTTTGAGCGTATCAAAGAGGAGCTTAGAAACGGAGCAGGTATGCTACAGGCTATCAGTGCCGGTTATGACAAGGCTTTCAGTGCGATTTTGGACTCCAACGTAACCACCTTCCTTACGGGTGCGATACTCTATGCGCTAGGTCAGGGTCCTGTAAAGGGATTTGCGATCGTATTGATGATTGGTATTGCTTCATCCTTTTTCTCTGCGGTTTTCATTACCCGGGTCATCGTACACTGGATGAGCAAAAAAGGCGATCAGAGCAAAGTATCCTTCTCTACGCCTATTTCCACGGGCCTGCTAAACAACCTGAACATCGACTTCCTGAGCAAGCGAAAGTTCGCTTACCTTATCTCCACGGGGGTTATCGTATTGGGTCTGTTGATTGCCGTTGTAAACGGGCTGAAATTTGGTGTGGACTTCACGGGTGGACGCTATTACATTGTGGAATTCAGTGAAGCCGTTCCGGCCTCTGAATTGAAAGTAGGTTTGGACAACGAATTCGATGGTGCCGTGGAGGTGAAAACCTATGGCGCAAACAATGTTCTGAAAGTCACCACTTCGTACCTTATAAACGAAGACTCTGACGAAGCAAACAGGGAAGTCGAAGTACGCGTTCGGGAGGGTATTGCCGCTGTAACCGGCTTTACCTTCATTTCAGATGCGACCAAACTATCCTCCGGAGACTTCGCCATCACCGGATCGAACAAAGTAGGTGCCACCGTAGCTGACGACATCAAGGCCTCTTCTATGGAAGCCATGTTCTTTGCCCTGGTTGCCATCTTCCTATATATTCTGCTACGTTTTAGAAAATGGCAGTTTTCACTGGCCTCCATCATTGCGTTGGTTCACGATACTTTCTTTGTCGTTGCTGCATTTGCCATAGCCAGTGCACTGGGTGCTACGTTTGAAATCGATCAGGTCTTTATTGCCGCGGTGCTTACCGTGATAGGTTATTCGATCAACGATACCGTAATCGTCTTTGACCGAATCCGGGAAAACATCACAAACAAAGGCACCAATCGGTTGGTTGCGCTATTTAACGATGCCATCAATCAAACCATGGCAAGGACCCTGATTACTTCAGCCACTACCCTGATCGTGGTGTTGGTGTTGCTGGTTTTTGGAGGTGAGGTATTGCGCGGTTTCTCGTTCGCCCTGCTGATCGGGGTATTGGTAGGCACCTATTCTTCCATCTACATTGCTACGCCGGTAGTGGTAGATTTGATGAAGCGGGAGCTTGAAAATGAAAGCAAAGAAACGGCGAAAAAGCCCGCCTAATTACGGGCTGATTCGAACCTAATTAAATGGCTGGCACAATGAAGTGCCAGCCATTTATCTTTACTACCTATCCAACAAACCTGTAAAATTGCCTTTTTTAACGATTATATATTCTTTTTCAAACAAAAAATACCCCGATCACGGTATTGGGTAGGTTAGGTACAGTGGCTACCTTGCATTAAGAAACCTGACTACAGAAATGCAAGGAAACCTGTTTCAAATCTGTCTCTTTTTCGGCCTTCTATTTTCAACGATTCACTTCTTCTTGGGTGAGCCAAAGGATGAGTATCGGCGTACACATCGCATCGCTTTCATCGTGTTGATGTTGACATTTTTGGCAGAAATAGGATGGAAGATTGCTACCGAAACACAACTGGATGGATTCCTCCTTTACAACCTCCTTTTTGTCCATCAGAAGATAGTCCTGATGTTGGTATTTTTCTACTTCCTTCCATTCAGCTGCCAAATCCAGGACAAAATTGCCGCATCGCTTTTGGTGTATCTTGGGGTTGCACTACTAAACAGCTTGTTTTTACAACCTATGGAAGGAATGATCCAAAGCTACAGTCAGATGTTTGGTAACGGGATGGTGCTGGTATTTTCCCTGATCTTTTTCAAAGACATCATCCGACAAAGTAAGTTCAAGGAGGACAATTTACTCTCACTCCCCTACTTCTGGATAGCTACCTTTGTGCTTTTCTCATTCGGCGAGAGCTTTATCTTCTACTTTTTTTCCAGCTTGTTTTTTCCACGAAACCTGTATGACCTAGGTTTTATACAGGTGTTTGTCCAGTTTTTTGCAGGAATCATGTTTCTTGTTTTTGGCATAGCCTTTTATATTCCCAACTACCTACGATCCAAATGAGTAGATGGCCATCAAGGCACTTGCCCGGAGCAGATACGACAGGTGTCGCCATTCAGATGCCGTAATAAGTTTTTAAATTTGCCCTTTAGATGTAACTTTACGGACTAATTTCAATTGAGCGCGATATGGCATACTTATTTACCTCAGAGTCTGTGTCTGAGGGGCACCCAGATAAAATTTCAGATCAAATATCGGATGCTATAATCGACCATTTTTTAGCTTTTGACCCCAATGCCAAAGTAGCCTGCGAAACCATGGTAACAACCGGTCAGGTAATTCTGGCGGGTGAAGTCAAGTCCTCTACCTACCTGGACGTACAGAAAATCGCCCGCGACGTAATCAACCGAATCGGATATACCAAGAGTGAGTATATGTTTGACGGCAATTCCTGTGGTGTGCTTTCCGCCATCCACGAACAGTCCCCGGATATCATCAAAGGCGTGGAGCGTGACCATCCCGAGGATCAAGGAGCCGGAGATCAGGGCATGATGTTTGGCTACGCTACCAAAGAAACCGAAAACTACATCCCACTCGCCCTGGATCTGTCCCACAGGTTACTTAAGGAACTTGCCGAGATTCGAAGAGAAAACAGGGATATCACCTACCTGCGACCGGACGCCAAGGCCCAAGTAACGATCGTATACAGCGATGATAACGTGCCGGAAAAAATCCACACCATTGTTATCTCCACCCAACACGACGATTTTGGGCCGGAAGAAGAAATGTTGGCAAAGATCAAACAGGATATGTTGTCCATTCTCATTCCCCGGGTCAAAGCCCAGGTACCCGAATCCATACAGCGCTTATTCACGCCGGACATTATCTACCACATCAATCCTACCGGAAAATTTGTAATTGGTGGCCCACACGGCGATACCGGCCTCACGGGACGAAAAATCATAGTTGACACTTATGGGGGCAAGGGAGCCCATGGAGGTGGTGCCTTCTCTGGAAAAGATCCCTCCAAAGTAGATCGTTCCGCAGCCTACGCTACCCGACATATTGCCAAAAACATGGTGGCTGCCGGGGTAGCCGACGAAGTACTCGTCCAAGTGTCCTATGCGATAGGAGTAGCGCATCCAATGGCCATATACATCAACACCTATGGTACTGCCAAGATCAATCTTACAGATGGGGAAATTGCACGTGTCATCGAAAAGATCTTCGATATGCGGCCCTATGCCATTGAACAACGTCTGAAGCTACGTTTTCCGATATACGAGGAAACGGCAGCCTATGGACACATGGGTCGGGAAAACGAAGTAGTTACCAAGACGTTCTATTCTCCCGATAACGCATCCCTTACCCTGGATGTGGAATTGTTTACGTGGGAGAAGCTTGACTATGTCGCTAAAATACGGGAAGCCTTTGGGCTTCATTGATCAGAAAACGGGCTCGGCAGTAAATACCGAGCCCGCCTTTTTTTATCCCCCCCACATGCCTTCTATCAGTGCGGTATAAAACTCCTGTAACGACTTGCCGGTAGCCATTACCTGCTGGGAAATCAGGCTGGTTTCCGTCTGACCAGGGACGGTATTAAGTTCAATAAAAAAGAAACGCCCGGATCCTTTTTCCAAAAAATAGTCCATGCGCACGGCTCCACGACAGTTCAGACGTTGATAAACAGCCTTAGCGATCCGATTCACTCTTGACACCTCTTCCTCTGTCATGTTTCCGGGAGTTATTTCTTTTGTGATTCCTGCCGTATACTTTGCCTCAAAATCAAAAAAATCCTTGGAGCTGATTATCTCGGTAGCCGGCAAAACTATTACCTCCCCTTCCATTTGGTAGATGCCTATCGAAAACTCCCGGCCATCGACAAACTCTTCCACCAAAACCTGGGCGTCCTCTTTGAAGGCTTTTTCCACTGCCGCTGCCAAATCCACCGGTTCAAGTACCTTACTCATGCCTATGCTACTGCCTCCGTTGTTTGGCTTAACAAAAACCGGAAACGCCAACTCCCTCACAATCCTCTCAACGGTTTCGGATCCACCATCCATCAACTGAAAGGATTTTGCCAAAAAAAGCTCATCAATACTCGCAACGATCGCCTTTGTGTAGGCTTTATTCATCGTTATCGCAGATGTAAGTGAATCGCAGGTGGTATAGGGGATGTCCAGCATATCAAGGTATCCTGCTAGCTTGCCATCCTCGCCGGGTGAGCCATGGATGATGTTAAAAACCCCATCGAATCTAATTTTTTCACTATTGATCGTCAGTGAAAAATCATTCAGGTCAACAGAAACCCGCTCACCACCGTCCGTCAGGTGATACCAATCACCCGGGTAAATAAAAATCTTGAATATCTCGTATAAACGATCATCCAATTGACGGGCTACCACTTCTGCGCTTTTGAGAGAAACTACAGACTCTCCGGTGAATCCGCCGGTCACCAATGCGATTTTTTTCTTCATATGTACATAGTAATGATCTGCGAATTACATGATTTTCAATCAAAAATACCCCTGATCAAAAAATAAAAACACAAAATTATTCCCCTCTCACCTTCCCACAAAAAGGACTGTCAATGGCCTACCCATTCGTCCCATACTTTTTCGAATAAAGGCATAAATGGCTACCTTTGAAGGCAAAAACCAATTATGGCAAGACCGCTACTACTTATTGTTTTTTACTTTTTGCTGGCAAGCTTCGGCATATATGCACAGGGAACGAAAAAAATTTCCCTGGAAGATATTTTCAAAACCTCCACCTTCACCCAAAAAACCGTTGAGGGAATCAACTGGATGGCCGATGGAAAATACTACAGTGCCCTATCAAACGAGGACGGATCCAAGATTTGGAGAGTTAACCTTGCTAGCGGAGAATCAGAAGAAATCCTGGTGGATGGGAATAAGTTGGGAATAACGTTTTCGGATTACTCATTCAGTCCCGACGAAAGCTTCGTACTGCTGATCTCAGACGTGGAGAAAATCTACCGCCGTTCTTCCAAGGCCCTATTTTACGTCTTTGACAGGCGAACAGGTGAGGCTCAGCCGCTGCTGGAAGGAGAGAAAGTCTCCTATGCCACCCTCTCACCTGACAATACCAAGGTAGCGTTTGTAAAAGAAAACAACCTGTTTTACAAAGACCTATCTTCCGGCAAAATCACTCAGGTTACCCGAGATGGCAAAACCAACGAGATCATCAACGGTGCAGCTGATTGGGTATACGAAGAAGAATTTTCGATGGCACAGGCCTTTGATTGGTCGCCCAAAGGAGACAAACTCGCATTTATCCGATTTGACGAATCTGAGGTGCCGGTGTTCAACATGCAGATGTGGGGGGATTTGTACCCTACCGACTTCCTGTTTAAATATCCAAAAGCAGGAGAAGCAAATGCAAAAGTCAGTATCCACGTTTTTCACCTGGATTCAGGGAAAACAACGCTCATAGACGCGGGCGAGGAATCGGACATCTATCTTCCCCGTATTTACTGGACGGGCGACAACGAGACCCTCGCATTTATTCGCCTAAACCGACTTCAGAATGAGATGGATCTCCTCCACGCCGCGAGCTCAAGCGGTGACAGTAAGGTGGTCTTAAACGAAAAATCCAACACCTACGTGGACCTGGATTTTAACGATAACCTTCAATACCTTAGCGATAACAAAAGCTTTATCACCACCTCCGAAAGGGACGGGTTCAAACATATCTATCATTTTGACATGGAGGGAACGCTCATCCGTCAGATTACAGCGGGCCCTTGGGAAGTAACGAACCTGATAGGTATAGATCAAAAAGGTAAAAAAATCTACTTCGAATCCACCGAAGCGTCGCCATTGGAACGGCACCTATACGTGATAAACTTCAACGGGAAAGGGAAAAAAAGACTGAGCGAAGAAGCGGGGACCTATAGCACCAATATGAGTCCCGATTTCAAATTCTACATCAGCAACTTCTCCAGTGCTTCACAGCCACTACAGGTAAGCCTGCACGATGTAAACGGACGAACCATCAAAGTATTGGAGACAAACGAACCCCTTCGCAGAAAAATGACGGAGTATGCGCTGGGAGAAAAAGAGTTCTTCAGCTTCAATACCATCGACGGAACCTCGCTCAACGGATACCTCATCAAACCGGCAGACTTTGTAGCTGGCAAGAGATATCCCGTACTGATGTATGTGTATGGAGGGCCGGGATCCCAAAACGTACGGAATGCATGGGGAGGCATACGGGATTTTTGGCACCAACATCTCGCAGCCGAAGGGTATCTAGTCGCCTGTGTAGACAACAGGGGCACCGGGGGTCGTGGTAGGGACTTTAAACACAGTACCTACGCCAACCTTGGGAAATTGGAAACCGAAGATCAAATTGCCGCAGCGAAGTACCTAGGAAGCCTGCCATTTGTGGACAGTGCCCGGATAGGTATATGGGGCTGGTCGTATGGAGGCTACATGTCTTCCCTCTCGCTAATGCTGGGAAACGATGTATTTAAGACGGCTATTGCGGTAGCCCCGGTTACCACGTGGCGCTACTACGACACCATCTATACCGAACGGTACCTCCAAACACCCCAACTGAACGCGAGAGGTTACGACGACTACAGCCCCATGACCCACGTGGACAAACTAAAAGGAAACTACCTGATCATCCACGGCACAGGGGACGATAATGTACATTTCCAAAACGCTGTAGACCTAGTCGACGCGCTGATAGCTGCGGACAAACAATTCGAATCGTTTTACTATCCCAACCGAAATCACGGAATAAGAGGGGGGAATACTACGTGGCACCTTTACAACATGATGACGGATTTTATCAAGCGCAAGCTATAGGCACCACCTCTGGCACATCAAAACTCCACATCCCGAAAAATCACCTTTTCGGGATGTTTTGTTTTTAGAGGACAAATGGTTAACTTCATTAGCATTTAACCCAATAACCCATGAATGAACGAATAAATACCTCACTACACAGTATCAGCCTGATGCTGATGATAGCCCTAACCGTATGGTATTCCTTGACATCGTCGGTCAACTTCGCGTATATACTGACCATCATGATAGTGGCGTTGATCGCTATTGAAATCGTGAGTCTAATGGTCATTTCCAAGGTATATCCTGAAAGCCACACCTCGTTCAAAATCGGAATTATCGCCGCCCTTTGTATTTTACTGGGGGTCAAAACCATGTTGCCCTCGTTATTTGTTCCGCTTACATTGGCCGTGCTAGGCTTGAACTTTATGTATAACTTTTATTCTAACAACAAACGGAAACGTGGAGCCTACAAACGAAAAAAAGCAAAACGCATGAAACTATGAAGGATGCTGCCAATATACGGCACAGCTTTTGAGAATCTATTTTATCGGGCCATTTCGGACACCGGTGTCCGCAAAAGGTGGATTAAGTCAAAAGAATAATTATCCTGTCGATGAAGTCTTTGATTGCCTCAAGAGAAGTAGGTGTCTTCTTTCTGATCTGTATGTTCGGTTGGTTTTGTTTGTCCCACTCCCTGATTGCCCAGGAAAAGCTCAATCGGCTTGTAAAAGAACGGGAAATCCTCCATAAAGAATGGCAGGAGTCCGAAAGCCAAAAATCTGGAATTTTTGGAAACCGGACAAAAAAGGACATGATTACCACCCATGAATGGCTGTCCCGAATCATCGAAAAAGACAATCAGATAATGGCGGAACTGCAACTGCTCAAAGATGTAGAGACCGCTACAATTTCCCACGAGAAAGAGGACTATAAATACATTGCCCAAAAACAGCAAAATGACATTGACATCCTGAAACGGGTCCTGTCGGAAAAAGAACAGGAGCTTGAAAAGGCAAAAGCAGACCTGCTTACCAACGAACGGGCGGCCTTTCTGCTTTTTCTGACAACCCTACTAGCTGGATTTCTTTATGTCAAAGCCAAGCGAAAAACTAAAGGGCAGCAGGTACCCACTAGATCCCTTTGAGCTGGTTTCGCCAGGCATACACCAACATGGGCAACTGCGCATAGCTCTGCACTCCCGCTTTTACTCCTTGGGTTTTGAGGTAAAGATCGTTGGATTTTCTGCTCACTTCGGAAAAAAGTGGGGTAATGGAAAGGATGTTTCTACGGATGGAAGCAAGGTCGTTTACCACACCTACCGGTAGTGTCGCCGTAAAATCGCGGTAACTATCGGGATTGATCCTATACAGGTCATTCAACTGATATCGTAACAGCTTAAGTTGTCCGGAATATTTGAGCAGCATAGATTCGCTATTGGTGCAGATAACCCAAGCAATAAAGTTGGCCTCCCCTTCATCGGTGACTCCGTAGCTATGTGCCATTTCATGGGCGATGGTGAATGGCTTTTCCAAGGCATGTAAACTTGGATCGAGGTAACTCTCACCAGTAAAGGGGAAATAAATGCCATAAATACCCATGTGCCGCATAAATCCAGCAGGATAAAACTGGCGTGTTCTGGGCTTACCCGAATAATTCAAGCCCAAAAGATAGAGGTTCTCTCCTACCTCACGCCTTACCAATTCTTCCAGTTCCGGGTAGTCCACGGTCTCTTCGATGGCAGCAGTGTCCCTTCGAATATAGGGCCTGTACTGAGCGAGTAGGTTTCGGGTAAGCTCCATTTCCTCTACTAGTCGTGCTTCGTCTAACGGAACCGGCCGCAGGTCAAGCTGGGCAAAAATCGGCAAACGCTGATAGTTAAAACCCCAAAGCACCAAAAAGAAAAACACCAATAGGCCCAGTCCATTGCACATAGACCGAACTGTATACCAAGAACGATCTTTCCATCCCCGGTAACGACGGAAGAACAACCAAAAAAAATGGATAAGCACAGCCAATGCCGACGCTGCAAACAGGTAAACGGTAGGGAAAGGAAGGGTAGACAAGGTTGCGTCCAGGCTGTTTCGGATCACCGGAAAAATAGTCCTCGAGTACAGCTCTTCCGTACCTTCAGGAAAGCGTCCAGCCACGTAGCGTATCAATAGGGCAAAAACACCCAGTACACTCCAGGTCCAGTTTCCAGTCAGCCTTATCCCGACCCCTTCAGGCGGCGGAACATGCTGCATCACGCACTTGCAGCTTCTACGGCTTTGACTTCAGGAAGCATACGTGTCAAGAGGTTCTCTATACCGGCCTTGAGCGTAATGGTACTGGACGGACAGCCGGAGCAGGATCCCTGAAGCAACACCTTGACAGTGCCTTCATGAAAACTATGAAAGACGATGGCTCCCCCATCCTGCTCTACTGCTGGTCTGATATATTCATCCAAAATACCCTTTATCTTCTTTACCGTCTCGCTATCTGATTCGTCAAACAACGGATCTTCGTTGACTACTACTTGTACCGCTGCTTTGCCAGACTCCAAAAAGCCCTTGATATGGTTTCTGATAAAATCCTGTATATCTGACCACTCCACCGACTCGCTTTTGGTGACGGTCACAAAATTGGAAGCTATAAAAACGCGTTCAACCGCGGCGAAATTAAAGAGTTCCTTCGCCAATGGTGAACTATCGGTGCTCTCCGCGTTTGGATAATCATAGCTTAGGCCTTCGTCGGAGAGCATGAAATTGGCCACAAACTTCAGCGAATTTGGATTGGGATTGGCCTCCATGTACAGGTGTACGGGCCTTTTCTGTGCTTGCAACATGGTTTGATTGATTCTTTACCCATTTTTAACAGCAAAGCCGGCAATTAGTTCCTACTCGGAACAAATTTCCGGCCAGCTCAAAGATCAGCCCACGATTACTTTGCGGCGGCACCTAATTATTCAAGGGGATTTTCCAATTTCCCCATAAAAAGTATGGCTCCGCTGTGCTTCTCTTGGATGAAAAAGACAAAGGGCTTGTCCAATACGAGCGTCCAGGGCCCACTGGGCGGCATGCTGACACGCTCAATGATTTCGACGATCGTGGCTGCGGCAGCTTCCGTACCCTTCTCATCTACTTCAATAAGTGCTTCGTGGATCACCCTGCTTATTTTGAGTTGATCTGTTGGGTTTGAAAAAAGCTCAGTAAAATTATCCGGATGAAAATCAAATGGCTTTTCCAAACCCAAATCGACCAGATCTGCTGCCATATCGGGGATCTTGTAACTAAATTTGAATTTGGGCATTTTTAGTATCATGTTACGCTCCTGGCCCTGATTTCTCCATATGGTAAGGTTCTCCAAAGTGAGCCTTTCGGCCAAAGCCTCTGTATTTCCATCTTGCCCATACACTATCCCCATCGTGAATTGACCCGAACTGTAGGGGAGTTCAATGTAGCCGTACTCCGGTGTTGAAAAAACGTGGAAAGCAGCCGGCTCCCCTAAATCCATCATGTCCACCATCACTTCCCGGCCCGGCTGGGGAAAAAACCTTTCCTTTTTTGTGTTCGCTTTGGGAAAGTTATAGGTCCAGTCCCCTTTAAAATAGATGGCGTTGACCAGATACATCACCGCGTTTGCCGGAATATTGTCCAGCATGTCCTTGATCAAGTTATTGGTCTGCTGCGCTATCCAGTTGTTGATAATGTTGACCGAGTTGGGGTTGAGCATATCCAGAGGTGCTATTTCCGCTCCATAGTATTCCCGTGCGGCTTGTTTGAATGGCGGCTTGACTTGGTATCCCTCCCTATACCAGATTGCATTGGCTATGGCCAGTTTTACCTGAGGGTCCAATTGCAAAAGAAACGCGGTCAAATCTCTTGCCGCTTTATTAGCCGCATCCAAACTGATATCCTCCACCTCCAACAACCTTTTGAACTCTTCCAAAACCTCTCCTCTATTGCCATTCATGGTCATGGAAAGAGCCTGATGTACACTGTAAGGACTGATAAACAGGTTAGTGCCTTGATTACTCTTGGCAACCTGCCCAAACAGCTTCAACGCAAAAAGTGTGCTGGCGTCTGACAATTGCTGCTCATGAACCGCCAACTCCCGGATATTGGCAGTAACAGGGCCAACGAGCACATCCTCAACATCGTCTTGGGGAACACAGGACAACACGGCAATCAGTGAAATCAGAAGGAGTAGGCTGTAGGTTTTCATATGATTATAATTGTTGATCGGTAATAATAAGACGTAAATCATGTGGAAAACGCTACATGATCACACTGAATATTTTATAGGGATAAAACCAAAAGACACCAATCCCTAAAATCAACCCAATCAACCCCTTGCATAAACCCGGAAAGGGTCGTACTTTTTATCATCAAATAAGTGCTGCCCAAAACCCAGATAGCCATGAATCACCACCCTCCGCAAAGATCCACCATTGAGTTTGTTCAAAATGGCACCCTATCTACCAAGAAACGGGGACTATCCTTATTGCTTTCCCTATGCCTCTACCTTGTGTCTTTTGCATCTATCGCCCAAGGCCTCACCTTAGTCCATGAGGGCCGATCAAATTACCGAATCGTGCTGCCCCACCAGCCTGATGTGCAGGAGATCCAAGCCGCAAAAGTTCTTCAGGATTACCTGTTTCGGATTTCAGGCACACTACTCCCCCTGATGCACGACAACCATCCCTCCACAGATAGGGAGATACTTATAGGCCGCACCAACCGACCCGAATCGAAATCAATCGACTTCGCGACACTGGGGGAAGAAGGCCTTACCGTACGAACCGAGGCGCAGAAGCTCGTTCTAGCGGGAGGGCCGAAAAAGGGAGTAATCAATGCCGTCTATACGTTTTTGGAGGAGGAGTTGGGATGCAAAAAATACACTTCCCGGGTGACTCAGGTGCCAACTATGAAAACCATTCAGCTCGGCAGCATCAACCAAACGACTATCCCGGTATTTTCATTCCGGGACGTTTACTACCAAGATGTGTACGATACGGAATTTATGGATTGGCACGGGCTGCACTCCTTCGGTGGCAAGGGCTCTTCCCCCACCGAGTGGGGTTATTGGGTCCACACCTTTCACAACCTGCTGGATCCAGCGGAATACGGCGAATCAAACCCGGAATACTTTAGCTTTTACGATGGGCAGCGGCATGCCGGACTGATTCCCTCCTGGGATGGTTTCAGCGTGCAGCCGGAGTCACAATTGTGCCTCAGCAATCCGAAGGTATTGGATATCGTCTGTGCCAACTTGGCAAAGGCTATTGAAAAGAAGCCTGAAGCGCGCTACTGGTCGGTAAGCCAAAACGACAATGTGCGCTATTGCCAATGCGAGCACTGTGCCGCCTTGGACAAAAAATACGCCGCTTATTCCCCGGAGGAAAAAATGTACACCACCCACGGCAGCAAGTACCCTGCGCTGGGCATGGGATCCATGTTGTGGTTTGTCAATCAGGTGGCCGAACGCTTTCCTGACAAGACCATTTCCACCCTAGCCTACCAATACACCCGCGTACCGCCAAAGGACATTGTGCCCCGGGAAAACGTCAATATCATGCTTTGCAGCATTGAGAGCACGCGCAACGAGCCATTGGAGGGCGGAGATCCGGATTTTGCGAGCGATCTGATCGGTTGGGGAAAAATCACCGACAACATCTTGGTATGGGACTATAACATCCAGTTTTCCCACCTGCTGGCCCCGTTTCCGAACCTTTTCACTCTGCAGCCAAACATCCAGTTTCTCCGAGACAACCGGGTGAGCGCGGTATTTGCGCAGGGAAACATTCAACATGGCGGAGAATTCGCCGAACTCCGCGCCTACATGCTGTCCAAATTGCTTAAAAATCCGGATGTGAATATCCAGGCAGAAATGGATGGTTTTTTGTTGGCCTATTATGGACAGGCCGCAGGCCATATCAAGCAGTACATCAACCTACTGCATGACCACAACCAAGGATACCAGAACCGCAAACTCTCTATCTTCGGATCTCCCATTCAGGAGCAGGACAGCTTTTTGACGCCGGAACTGATCAACGCCTACGAAGCAATCTTCTCCAAAGCCAGCTATGCCGTCCGCCATGATCCTGTTTTGCTGGAACGTGTGACATCGGCAAAACTCCCCCTGATCTATGCCCGTTTGGAAATTGCCCGGGCAGTAGGCCGGGAGGCGTGGGAGTCGTTAGGGACAGAACAACAAGGCCATAGAGGACTTCCTGTCAACATCAGTGAATTCCTCTACGAATTGACCTATCATGCAATCAAAACAGGGGTAAGCCGGTATTCGGAATGGCATACCACGCCGCAGGAGTACATGGCAAAATACCCTGCTGAAAAAAAAGAATAAAAAACTCATCCATTTCTCAAAAAAGCCTGATTCCCTCGAAGGCTCGCTCCGAGGGAATCAGGAAAACATTTCTAATGGACCATGACGTCTGTGTCGGTCGAATTGAGATTAACTACGGGCTTTTCCGGATCCCGCGGTAATTCAGGATCCGCTGGATCGGGTGTGACTTGGGTAGGATCAGTTCCTCCCAAAGGTTCTTCTTCGGTGACGCAGGCTGCAAAAACGAGCAGGATCAGAAAATAGTAAACGAGTTATTTCATAAAATTTGGACTGTTAGATGCTATCCAGTTAAAAAAACCCACCAAAAAGCACTATCGCCAAAGACGCCAGCACTTGGGTGAGCAATCGGGCAAAAATGCCCTTTTTCCCCCAAAGCAAAATTTCCGTAGAAAAAGAATTGAATCTATTGAAAGCAATCAGCAACTATTCCCCTTGCTCAAATTTCTGGATCGGGGGTCAAGGGGTTGGAAGCCCGGATCATGCCATCAGGAAGTTCCCCTTCGGTAGAGGCTACTACCGTGCAGACCATCGCGTCACCGGTGACATTTACTACCGTACGAAACATGTCTATGATCCGATCCGGAGCCAAAATCAGCGCGATACCCGCTGCGGGAACGCTGATGGACTCCAGTACAATGATGAGCATGATAAGCCCTGCCCCTGGTACACCCGCCGTGCCGATAGAAGCCAGCGTGGCAGTAAGCACTATCATCAGCTGCTGCGTGAGCGTCAGGTCCATTCCTAGAGCCTGAGCGATAAAAACAGAAGCTACTCCTTGGTACAGACTGGTCCCATCCATGTTGATCGTGGCTCCCAAAGGCAGCACAAAGCTGCTTACCTCCTCAGAGACACCCAGCTCCTTCTCTACCTGTCGCATGGTAACGGGTAGGGTAGCCGAACTGGAGCTCGTGGAAAAGGCCAATAGTTGCGCTGGTCGCAACGCCTTGAAAAAATCCATGTACTTCACCTTGGTAAAAGCCATCAGTATCAACGGATAGGTCAACATAATCATCACGAGGAGCCCTCCAATTACTACCAAGCTGTATTTTAACAGTGCCAAAAGCAATGCAACCGCTGAGTCCGGATTGTCTCCGGTAATTTCCACAATTAGCGACGCCATCAGGGCAAAAACCCCATAGGGTGCAATCATCATGATAAACCCTACGATCTGAATGATCACGTCGTTCATCCCGTCAAAAAAGGCAATTACCGGCTTGGCCTTGCTCTTTGGTATTTTCAGAAGTGCTATCCCAACAATAATGGCGAAAAACACCACTTGCAACATACTCCCGTTATTGGTTGTTGCCAAGAAAACATTTTCCGGAACCATATCGACAAAGGGCTGTAGCGGACTTTGTTGCTTCAGGGATTCCGCAGCGCTGGTTTTTGTACCCACACTCTCGTCATACAGTGCCATCAGGTTATCCCGAGTGTCCACCGGCAAACTTTTACCTGGCTTAAAAAGGTTTACCAACAGCAGGCCCAGCGTCACGGATAGCACTGTGGTAATCATATAGGCCGTGATGGTTTTACCACCAATTCTCCCCAGCTTAGTAACATCTCCGAGGTTGGACACTCCCACAATCAATGATGCCAGTACCAAAGGCACGGCTATCATCTTTAGGGAATTGATAAAAACCGTCCCAATAGGCTTGATGTAGTTGATGACAAAGTCCGGTGAAATGCCGAATTTGACGATGATGAGGCCCAGGACAAGTCCTAAAACCAACCCTAGGATGATCTGGGTGTGCAGCGGTAGCCTTTTTTTCATAAATCAGTGGTTAGTGGTGGTATAGTCTATAGTTTGCTGAGTCGGTTGAGCAGTAGAAAATCGGCCAAAACCAAGGCACACATCGCCTCCACAATGGGTACGGCCCTTGGAACCACACAGGGGTCATGCCTTCCCTTTCCAGAAACGACTGTGCTTTCCCCAGCCTCGTTTACACTTTCTTGGTCCTGCATGATGGTAGCAACGGGTTTAAAGGCAACCCGGAAATAAATATCCTCGCCATTGGAGATGCCACCTTGAATTCCGCCTGAATGGTTGGTGCGGGTACGAATGCGATCCCCTTCCTTGTAAAACGCATCATTGTGTTCGGAACCCCTCATCTGCACACCTTCAAATCCGCTACCGTATTCAAAGCCCTTGACGGCGTTAATGCTCAACATGGCGTGACCCAGTGCTGCATGCAGGCGGTCAAATACCGGTTCTCCCAAACCTGGGGGTACGCCGGCTGCCACGCATGAAACCACGCCACCCACTGTGTCGCGATCTTTTCTGATCTCATCGATGTAGGCAATCATTTTTTCGGCCAGCTCCGGATCTGGGCATCGAACGATGTTCCTTTCCGTCAAAGTTAAATCCAACTCAGAATAGTGCTTCTCGAGCTTGATAGGTCCTGCTTGGCTAACATAAGCCTGAACGGTTACGCCAAAACTACGCAGCATCAACTTTGCCACAGCACCCGCTGCCACGCGGGCGGCAGTTTCCCTCGCGCTGCTTCTTCCCCCACCTCGGTAGTCACGCACGCCAAACTTGTGATGATAGGTATAGTCTGCGTGGGAAGGTCTAAACTTATCGGCTATATGCGAATAGTCCTTGCTCTTCTGGTCGGTATTCAGGATAACGATCGAAATGGGTGTACCCGTGCTTTTCCCTTCAAACACTCCTGAAAGTATCTGAAATTCGTCTTCCTCCTTCCGCTGGGTAGTTATTTTGGATTGGCCGGGCTTGCGCCGCTGCATCTCCGAGCGGATAAAGTCCTCGTCAATTTCTACCCCCGCAGGACAGCCATCTATTATTACTCCGAGGCCCTTACCATGGGATTCGCCAAACGTGGTGATGGCAAAGACTCTGCCAAATGTATTTCGCATGAATTATTGTTTCTTAACTATTAGAAAACCCAGCAACACCACTGCCCCTAAGAGCAATAGGTTGATAGCAACCGAAAAATAGTACTTATATTTTTGGTTTAAAAGGGTATTGTCTTCCACATCGATCAAATCGTAAATCCCCCCTAATCGGGAGGTGGAGATCGCTTGGTTGATCTTGCTGTCACCGATCACATTAACTGTCAGAGTTGGGCGCAAGGTATCATACTTTTCCAAGGAGGGATTGAAATAAATCCACTCAAAGTGATCGGATAGGGCTACCTCCTCGGCCTCATTGAGGGTGATGAAATACCCAAACTCCTTCATTCCCGTGATCCTTCCCCTATTCTTGTTCACCTGAATGCGTTCGCTCGGGTCGAAGGAGTTGAGCTTTTGGGCATTTCGTTTTCTGGGGGCACGAATAGAACTGATATTCCCCTCTCCGGTGATACCAAAGGTGTAGGTGAAGCCCTCCCCTGTTGCCACTTGATCGCTGCTTACGCTCTCCCTCAACTGGTAGTTACCCACGCTCACTTCATTTCGCAGGGGATGTGGAGGTAGCGGCTTCACATTTACCTGCCTTGCCTGTGAATAGAATGTCTTGAAATCCTGCAGTCGGTTGCTGCCAAAAAAGCTTGGATTGCGGGCTACACGGTACTTGATCATTTCCCAGCCCACGGAAGGAAAATCGATCACCCCGCTATTGAACGGGAAAAAAGTGGCTTGGTAAATCTTAAACCGGGTCCAGTTCTTTCCGTTGATCTCCACCTTATCGGGCTGTATGCTCGTTATGTTGAAGTTTTCTTCCCACGCATTGGCAGGTTTGATCTGATTGATGATTTTTTCCAACTGCTTGCCCGCATCGTGAAAATTAAAAAGAGCCTGATTGTCTTCGGAAAAGAAAAAAGCGAGGGTAACGTTCACTCCCTCTCCCACATAGACTTCATTTTTATCCAATGACAGGGAGAAAAATGCCTCGTCATCCACCTCTACGTACTCCGGTTCTTCCCTGCCCCCTCCAAAAAAATCATCAAAGGGATCAATGGCACGGCTACGCCCACCCGCACTAGCACGGGCATCCACCACGCTGATTGTCTTCCCTGCTGCCGACACATTCCTGCCATTTACCGAAATACTAAACCCATTCAAGGTAAATTGCCCCTTACGAATAGGCTTATAGTACTGGATCAGACTGTTGGAGCTGCTCATCTGCCCATTGATGATGTTCATGGAAGAACTCTGGGACACCCCCTGCTTTTGAAAGCCGGGAATCTCAGGAAGGGGGTCATAGGATCGAATTTTTTCCTCGGAAACCGTAATCTTAATGGTAAAGGTCTCGTTCAGTGCAACTTCATCCGGCCCCAGTTCTATCTTTACCTCCTGGGCCGTTGCGGTCAACAAACTTATCGGGAAAAGAAACAAGAAAAGGCAGCTGAATTTCGTTATAGGCATGTGAAACACGTTCAGAATCAGATTTACAAATAAACGAGTATATTTTAAACGTAACAAATGTATTTTACCTAACGTAAACAACCTTAATATTATTTAACCTTTACGAACCCAATTAAACGATAAGACCATGATAGAGTATGTTAAGACCATTTTGCTCAAGGTGAGTTTTGACAAAATGCTTTTCGAGAAGGAGTTGCGCAAAGGACTAAACCTACTAGTGCCTTCGGAATTTGATGAATTCAGGGAATGGTGTTACCGAACCTTTTCCAAAGTCTACGGCCCTGTCTTGAATAAGTATTTCGTCGTACTAGCCGGATAATTTATCAGATGCCCCCAAATCATCCTGGGGGCTTTTCTCCTGCATAAATTTTACGTTCCGCATCAAGCCATCCCATTTTGTGCGCTTCAAGGCCGATTGTTTGAATACCCTCCCGAACGTATCCCGGGTCATCTCTTCCCAATCCTTCTTTCCGAACTCCTTCAACAAGGGATGGAGCAAAAACTCCTGCTCGCCATGCGGCGAAGCAAAACGGTTCCAAGGGCAAACATCCTGACAGATGTCGCAGCCAAAAATCCAGTTTTCAAATTTCCCTTTCACCGCCGTCGGCAGTTCTTCTTTCAGTTCGATGGTATAGTAGGAGATGCAGCGGGAACCGTCTACCACTCCAGCTTCCACAATGGCTTCGGTCGGGCAGGCATCAATGCAGCGGGTGCATGTACCGCAGTAATCCTTGACCATAGGGTCATCAGGTGCCAAGGGAAGATCAATAATCAGCTCGGCCAAGAAGAAGAAACTCCCCATTTGCCGGTTTAGCAGGAGGCTGTTTTTCCCAAGCCAGCCCAATCCGCTGCGTTGCGCCCATTGCCGTTCCATCACAGGCGCACTATCAACGAACGCACGTCCATCGACTTCGCCTATTTCCGTGCAGAGAGACTCTAAGAAACCCCTAAGCTTCTCCTTAATTACGAAGTGATAATCATTGCCATAGGCATACTTGGCAATCTTGTAATCCTCCTCTCCTTCAGGCAGTCTCTCCTCCGGAAAATAATTGTAGATCAAGCTCACAACGGATTTAGCTCCCTCTACCAGCCTGGTCGGGTCTAGCCGCTTGTCAAAATGGTTGGCCATATAGCCCATCTGCCCGTGGTAGTTTCGGGAGAGCCATGCCTCCAACTTGGGGGCTTCCTCCTCCAGAAAACCGGCCTCTGCGATGCCACAAAAATCAAACCCCAGCCTTTTGGCGGTTTGTTTGACGATTGCTGCATGCTGTTCGGGAAGGGCCATGCGTGTAGGATTGCGAAGCTAGCGTGGATCAGCCAAAGAGGCTGCCGGTACTGGCGCCGGCATCGGGGTTCAGATTAAGGTGCTTGTAAGCTAAGGGGGTGGCTTCCCGTCCCCTCGCGGTACGTTTCAGGTAGCCCTCCTGAATCAAAAAGGGCTCATATACTTCTTCTATGGTCTCGGCCTCCTCTCCACATGCCGTAGCGATGGTGGTGATGCCCACCGGCCCTCCTTTAAATTTATGGATGATGGTGGAAAGTATACGGTTGTCCATCTCATCGAGGCCGTTTTCGTCTACATCCAAGGCCGCAAGCGCTACCTTGGCGATGGCCAGGTCAATGGTACCATTCCCCTTGATTTCGGCAAAATCACGGGTTCGTCGTAGCAGCATATTGGCGATTCGGGGCGTACCACGGCTCCTCCTTGCAATCTCAAAGGCCGCTGGCTCGTGGATGGGAGTTCCCAATATCCCCGCCGATCGCATAACGATATCGGTCAAAAGTTTGGCATCGTAATACTCTAGGCGGGCGTTGATCCCAAAGCGGGCCCTAAGCGGAGAAGTCAGCAACCCGGACCGGGTAGTGGCACCGATCAGGGTAAAGGGGTGAAGGGAAATCTGAACCGACCGGGCATTGGGTCCCGAATCCAGCATAATATCAATGCGGAAATCCTCCATGGCTGAATACAGGTATTCCTCCACGATGGGATTGAGCCGATGGATTTCGTCTATAAAGAGTACGTCCCCTTCATCCAGATTGGTCAGCAATCCTGCCAGGTCGGAGGGCTTGTCCAGCACCGGTCCTGAGGTGATCTTCAAGCTGGATCCCAGCTCATTGGCTATGATGTGGCTCAACGTCGTTTTGCCCAAGCCTGGAGGGCCGTGCAACAACACATGATCCAGGGATTCGGCGCGTTTTCTGGCAGCCAACACGTAGATTTTGATATTTTCCACAATCTTCTTCTGACCCGTGAAATCGTCAAAGCTCAGGGGACGTAAGGCTTTTTCAATTTCCTTGTCCGATGAGCTCAGGTGTTCGTCGTCTCCTCGCAAATAATCTTCTCTCATAAATGCTTCATGCTGCGCAACTACAAATATACTAATTTTGGGCGCAGACCGGTGTAAATATCAAGCTCGTATGCAGAACAGACCCCTATCGCATGGAAAACAGATCTTTCAGCTCCGTATTGCTGAGATTTCCGATCCAGTTTTCTCCCGTGGATACGGTCATTTCCGCCAAGGCCTTTTTGGACTGAATCATGTCGTTGATACGCTCCTCGAAGGTGTTTTTGGTGATAAAACGGTGCACCATTACGTTCTTCTTTTGGCCGATCCGAAATGCACGATCCGTTGCTTGCGCCTCCACGGCCGGGTTCCACCACAGGTCATAATGGATCACATGGTTGGCAGCTGTCAGGTTAAGTCCCGTGCCGGCCGCCTTTAAGGAAAGGATGAAGATCTTGTCGGCCGGGTTGGTTTGGAAATTCTGCACCATCTCGTTCCGCTGCTTGAGGGAACAGCCTCCGTGGTAGAACAGCGGACTTTCTCCATACCGCTCGGAAATAAAATACTCCAATAGATTGCCCATTTCCTTGAACTGGGTAAAAATCAGCACTTTTTCCCCGCTCTCAATTATTCCGTCCAACTTATCAAACAGTAAATCCAGCTTGCCACTGAGCGTCGCATCCATTCGATTGTTTTTCAGAAACTGCGTGGGGTGGTTACATATCTGCTTTAATGCCAAAATCATCTGAAGTACCAGCCCCTGCCGCACAAAAAGATCTTTGCTGTTTGCCGTGTCAATGGCCTCAATGGCCATCAGTGCCTCTTCGAGGGTTTTCTCGTACAAACTGGCCTGCTCTTTGGCCAAAACGGCAAAGGCATCCATCTCAATCTTGTCAGGAAGGTCGTCAATGATCCGTTTGTCGGTCTTCAAACGCCGCATCATAAAGGGTGCGGATATGCGCTTTAGCTTTTCGGCCACTTCCCGATCGTTGTAGGTCTCTATGGGCGTGCCGAACGTTTCCTTGAATTGCTTCACGTTTCCCAAAAACCCCCGGTTGCTATAATCCATGATGCTCCATAACTCACTCAGCCGATTCTCCACCGGAGTGCCGCTCATAGCGATAAAATTGTCTGCCTTAATGCTTTTGACAGCCTTGGTCTGGGCGGTTTCCTGGTTTTTGATGTTTTGGGCCTCATCAATGACAACCACCTGCCAGGGCAGCTTCTTGAGCTTGGACGTATCAGATCGGGCGATGCCGTAGGAAGTTAGCATCACATCGTATTCATCTGGAAGGCTCCTACCCGCACCGTGAAACAACGCGGTAGACAAGGTGGGCGCAAATTTCTCGATCTCCGCTTGCCAATTTGTCAGCAATCCCGTGGGAGCGACCACCAACGCCTTCTTTTTATCCAATAGCCCCTCCTCCTTGAACTTAAGCAAGGTTGCTATCACCTGAAGGGTTTTTCCCAAGCCCATATCGTCGGCGATGACAGATCCAAAACCGATCTTGGCGTTGCGGTACATCCAGGAGAAACCCCTTTGTTGATAGGGCCGCAAGGTTGCCCGAATACCGCTTGGCAGCGGAATATCCTTCACCTCCGTTAGTTCGCGGATCAGCCCCATTACTTCCTCATCCAGTGTCACGGCGGCCCCTTGGTACTCGCCACTCAGGGCGGTACGCAGTAGTTCGAATGAACTGAGCCCACCATCCGAGGTGAAGTGCCGATGCAGCTTTTCGAGGTCCTCCTTACCCACATAGATATACTTGGACTTATACTTGATCAATCCATCTGATTGCCGAAGCAACTTCTTAAACTCGTCTTCGCTCATCACCGTGTCACCTATAGCCACCTGCCATTCAAAATCAAGCAACTGATCCAGTCGCAAATAGGATTTGCCGGGCTTTGCCTTTACCTTGACGCTGGGCTTGGGCTTAAGGATTTGCTGGAGTGATTTGGGCAATAGAATGGCAATGTCCAGCAAACGGATCACCGGAATCATCCGGAGCAAAAAAGGCGTGAACGCATCCATATCCATCAGGATGGCCTCTTTCCCGTTGGAGTTGATGAACTGCTCTAATCCAGGAACGAAATCGCTGAGGGTAGCCATGGTCTGCAATACTTCCATGCGCGCTTCCACAAACCGATCTGTGCTGAGAATATCCCGAAGCGAAATGTAGGCCTCTTCTTCCTGTTGTACATTCGCTAAGTTGATGTCTACCTGAAACCGATCGTTTAGCTCCTCCGTGACCACCAATTGTGGGCGTATGTTGCCTTGCGTCAAATAGAACTTCTGAAGCCAGGTATGGATCCCTCCCGAAAGTGCCCCCTCCCCCGGTCCTTGAAAGGCGTACTCGTCAGCCTTGAAAAACAACCTAAAAAAGAGGTCCGCTCCTGCATCCGAGGAAAGGACCGCGACCAATTCCGTGATGAAAACAGCCAGTAAATTGGAAGAAACGTCCTTTTCAATGACCTTCTCCGATTTGGGAGTCTGCCACCAAAAGATATCGGGGGGCAGTATCAAGCCCAGCTTTTCGACCAACGCCCTCACTTCCTTGCTGATCAAGGCAGGAAGCCAGCGGATGGCGTACTGCTTCGATGGCTTCATTACAATCTGAGGAACAATCGCACCATTGGCCGTAAGGTGCAGGGCAAGCTGAAATAGGCTATGCAATGCCGCCGTAGAAGGCTGGTAATCCAGCAGCTTATGGGCCGGCAACCTACTGATCTCCATCATAAAGTCCCGTACCGAGAAGGCTGCGTCGTTTACCCGCACCGAAGCCTTAAAATCCTCGTCGATCGAAACACAGTTTGTACTGTGGGTTCCCAATTTACGGGACTCGTTCTCTGCCTGCCTAATGGCATCAGACAACGTCGATTTTCCCTGCAAAATTCGCTGACCGTTCCGAACAAAGCGGCTTACCGCTTGGGAGTATTTTTCCTTAAAATCCCCGGAACCGGGATAAAACACCGGTCGCTCCGATAGCAGGGAAAACAGGGGTTCGTGAAGAGGGGTAAGTTTGGAAAATGAAAGCTTCTGGTAAGCATCTTTCGGATCAAAGGCCGCCTTTTCGGCTTTATTTTTTGGTTTCCCTTTTTCGAAATACAGATCAAGCAGCGTAGGTATATGGGAGGCTTTGGAATGCACAAATAGGCCCAGCTTGTTCAGCTCCTGAATCAAATCTACCCGATGTAGCTCAAACACCAAAAAGGGATTGTTGTCTATCTCAGCGCTCAACTTGTAGATCACCGACGCCAAATGTTTGCAGGGCACCGCCCAATCTGGACAACTGCACTGCATTTTGAAGTCTGTCCATTGATTGGGAAAAACCTTCAATCCGGCCCGTTCAGCCATCTCCAAAAGGGAGGAATCCAGTTCACGGTTTAGCAGTTTGGAAATAATCAGCGGCTTTTCAATAATCGCTTTCAAGAAAACCCCAAGCTCAGGGTCAAAAAACGGAGGGAGGATGATGTCCACTTTGTAGGGGGATGGCCTACTTCCGGAAACCTTGGCTTTTATCTGGTTGCCATCGATTTTGATCTGCTGTACGGCCCCTTTGCGGGCATAGGTGGCGCCACGGGGCAGGCGATTGCTGTAATCGATGTTATTCAATGCCTGCAGCCATTGCTGACCCCACCAGGTCTTTCCAAATTGTTCCGCCATAACGTTTCTTTGCGCTAAAATAATGGAAATAATCTCAAAAAAAAGGCTGTACCGCCTACCATTCACCACTTTCAAGCCAGTGAATACCAAAATAGGATTTAAACTATCTCTTTCTTATTTTCACATTTTGGCAAGTTCCAGCCCGTACGACCTAAAACGTTAGACCTATGAACCCTATCTACCTTATTGCCCTATTCATTTCCCTTACCAGCTACGCGGCAGTTGCCCAAGAAGGCAGCAAAGAGCGCATCAACCTATACAGCAAGGCCCTGGAGGGCAACCTCATCGGCGATCCTGCCGAGCGAGAGGTAACGGTCTACCTCCCACCTTCCTATAATTCGAACCCGGATCGCCGATACCCCGTGCTCTACATGCTACACGGATTCACCGACACCGATTCCCAATGGTTCGGTTGGGAAGACCACTGGATCAACCTACAGACCGTCATCGAGCAGTCCCTCGCCGACGGCCTTTCCAAAGAAATGATCGTGGTAATGCCCAACGCCTATAACCGCTTCAAAGGAAGCATGTATGCCAGTTCGGCCACCATAGGCGATTGGGAAACTTTTGTCACCAAGGAATTGGTCAAGCATATTGATGACAATTACCGTACCCTTGCCAATAAAAACAGTCGTGGACTGGCTGGCCACTCCATGGGAGGGTATGGCACCCTACGCTTGGGCATGAAATACCCGGATGTGTATGCGGCCATTTATGCCCTTAGTCCCTGCTGCATGGATGGCGGGGCCAATACCAATGCGGAATTGATGACCAGGTTGGAAGCCTTTACCCCGGAGCAACTGGACGGGGCAAACTTCTTCGAGATTGCTGCTTTCGCCACCTCTGCCGCTTTTGCCCCTAATCCCCAGAATCCACCTTTGTACCTGGATCTGCCTGCAAAAAATGGTAAACCACGCCAGGATGTGATCAACAAGATCATCGCCAACCGAACATTGAACTATGTAGATCAGTACATCCTAAACCTCAAAAAGCTAAAGGCTATTGCACTGGATGCAGGGCTTCAGGACCGAGGTATTAGCGAGGCGACCAAGAAACTGCATGAGATCCTGGAATCATACCAAATCCCGCATTTCTACGAGAGCTATGAAGGGGATCACCTTAACCGGATTGCGGAACGGATTCAAACCAAAGTGCTTCCCTTTTTCTCTGACAACCTCATGTTCCAAAATACCCTCTCTGAAATCATCGAAAATGGTGGCACCGGAGATTTCCCTGCCGTTATGACCTCCGAATCCACTCTTCCTACCCATACGGTATTCAAACCTCAGGATCTGACAAAGTTTGGACAAAATCATAAGCTCCCCATCATTGCCTGGGGTAATGGTGCCTGCTTCGATTCACCATTTGAGCATGTCAATTTCCTGAATGAAGTCGCCTCCCATGGGTTTTTGGTGGTGGCTATAGGCAATATGCCCAAGCAAACCGACGTCCGGTCCAAATCCCATAAATTACTGGATGCAATTGATTGGGCCATTGCTCAAAATGCAGATCCAACTAGCCCCTACTACCAAAAACTGGATACGGAAAAAATCGCAGTAAGTGGCATGTCCTGTGGCGGACTACAGACACTTGAGGTGGCAGGAGACCCACGGATCACCACCGTCGGCGTATTCAACAGCGGGGTACTGCCCAATCCAGGTGGTGGAATGCCGGGCATGCCCCAAGTGACCAAAAACCAGCTGAAAAACATCAAAGTCCCTACGCTGTATCTGCTAGGGGGCGAGTCTGATATAGCCTATGACAACGGCATGGATGATTTCAATCGTATCAACCAGGTTCCCATCTTTGTCGGAAACCTCGATGTAGGCCATGGCGGCACCTATGCCCAACCCTTTGGAGGCGATTTTGCACGCGTCGCTACCCAATGGTACAAGTGGCAGCTGAAAGGGGACAAGGAGGCAGGGAATTATTTCACAGGAAAAAACCCTGGAATTTCTGAATTAACCGGTTGGAAGTGGGATAAGAAGAATATGGATTAATCTTTTTTTACCTATTAGTGTCTATTTCAAGCTATTTCAATATATTTCCCCTTACCCATGGGGGTAAACACCTTTTCGGTTTTCTTTAGTACAAAGCAAAACCAAAATCTTATCTTGTGGGGGAAAATACCAAAATCTCATGCAGGCTCTAGATCAGCAGGTTTTCACTGACATTCTTCAAGGTAATGAAGCTGCGTTTGAGAAACTCTTCAAAACCCATTATTCCCCGCTCTGCCGGTTTGCGTATCATTATCTGTCCGACAAAGATGTCGCGGAAGAAGTTGTCCAATCGACTTTTATTGGATTTTGGGAAAAAAAGGAACGCATTCAAATAGATGCTTCGTTAAAATCCTACCTCTACCGCTCGGTACGCAATGCCTGTCTCAATGAACTCAAAAGGCTCAAGGTTAGGCAGGTTCACGCCGAGGCTGTGCTGGTTGAAGGGGAGGGGCATTCACTCGCTGCAGATCATGAGGTTATAAAAGATGAACTGGAAACCAAAATACAGGAGGCTATTCAGCGCCTCCCTGAACAATGCCGCTTGATCTTCCGCATGAGTCGGATGGAGGAACTCAAGTACCAGGAAATTGCAGATGCCTTGCAGATTTCCATCAAAACAGTGGAAAACCAGATGGGAAAAGCCCTAAAATTGATGCGTTTAAGGTTGAAAGACTACCTACCTTTGATAACCATCCTATTTGCTCACCTGTTGAAACCATGAGCCAAGAACCAGAACATATCGAAGTATTGATCGGAAAGTTCCTGGTCGGAGAAGCCTCAGCAGAGGAAACGAGGGAATTGGAGGAATGGACTGCCGCATCCCCCGAAAACCAAAAATGCATCGAGGATGCCCGGTGGGTATTTGAAAACGCCCAATTGTCCGATGGCCCAGCGTTCGACGCCGACTTGGCTTGGGAAAAGGTATCAGGAGATGTGAAACCCCACAAAAAAACCATTCCGTTGTTCCCACTGTTCTGGAAATTTGCGGCGGGACTGGTACTGCTATTGAGTCTTTCATACTTGTTTTATATGCAAATGCCCAAGCGGCAGGAGTTTCTATTTCAGAGCGAAAATGAGGTGCTGACAGAAATATTGCCCGACCTGACGGAGGTCTCCCTTAACCAACAATCCGAAATCCGGGTGGACTATCATCCCGGTAAAAAAACCGGCACCATCCACCTTACCGGGGAAGCCTTGATCAGCATACCGGAAGACAAGAAAGTCACTTGGACCGTGCAGGCTGCCGGCGTATTGATCGAAGACATCGGTACGGTGTTCCACGTGCAGGCCTACCCAGACCAACCCTTGGTGGAGGTGAGCGTCAAGGAGGGCATCGTCCGTTTTTATGCTGAAAACCGAGAGGGGATCATCCTGGAATCAGGGGAACAGGGAACCTACGATCCAGCTACTAAGGCATTCAGTAAGACTATCGCAGATGCCAATGTAGCAGCTTTCAAGACCAGAGTGCTTGATTTTCAAGAGGAGGAACTACAGCAGGTGGCCAAAAGACTGGAGTCCGTCTATGGCAAGCGAATTGTTTTGGATGGGGAGATAGCTTCCTGTAGACTCACGGTTTTCTTTGTCAACGAAACATTGGAAGCGGTACTTTTGATCATTGCCGAAACCTTGGGGATTGAGGTATTAGATGAAGGAAATTTGATCCGGCTTAGGGGAGATGGATGCCAGTAAAAGGACGGAGATGACCCCTCGGCAGGGGATTCTGCGCATGGTCGGGCTGATTATGTTGATCGGTACCCTGTCTCCATTACGGGCTCAGGAGCTGCCTATTTTGGAAAAAAAGGTAAGTATTTCTGCTGACGATGAATCTCTGGAAAACTTCTTGAAGCGCTTGTCCCAAACGGTAGGTTGCATTTTTTCCTACAGTTCATCGGTGATCGATGTGAAGAGAACCTTCAGTGGCACCTTTGTCGAACAGCCTATGAGGGCAATCTTGGAGGAGGCATTTTCTGGAGGGGTAGAAGCCAAACAAAAAGGGGTCTATGTCATCCTCAGCCCCAGACAACAGTCTAAAAACGAATTGGTGGTAAGTGGCTATGTGGTGGATGAAACCACCGGAAAACCGATCAGAGATGCCACTGTATATGATCCAATCACATTGAAATCCTCCATTACGGACGAATTTGGCTTTTTTCAACTGGCAATAAAGAATCCCAACATGGATAGTGTCCGCTTGGTGGTCAACAAGAAGAACTATGGAGATACCCTACTGGTCAATGAGCAGCTGAATCCCTTCCAAAAAATTCTCTTGAAAACCAGTGAGGTAGATCTAGAAGGAGTGGGCAAAAGTCTGGCAAAGCCCATGAAAGATGCCTGGCAATGGACCAAACAATCCGTAGGATCCACCAACCTGGAAAATGTGAGCGATACCATCTACCGGAAATTTCAGGTGTCTCTTCTCCCTTTTATAGGAACAAACCGCAAGTTATCCGGCAATGTGGTGAACGACTATTCATTCAATGTTTGGGGAGGTTTTTCTGCGGGCACCAACAAAGTGGAACTGGGTGGCTGGTTCAATGCCAACAAAGGAGACGTGAAATACCTGCAAATGGCGGGGCTTTTTAACTTGGTAGGTGGGGTCATGCAAGGCGTTCAGATGGCTGGCATTACCAATGTGGTATTGGAAGATACCCATGGGGTTCAGGGTGGCGGTGTGGGCAACGTCACCTTTGGAAGCCTTCAAGGAGTACAATTGGGCGGAGTAGTGAATCTAGCTATCATGGAAGGTAAAGGAGCACAATTGGCAGGTATAGCGAATTATGCGCACTCCGATCTCAGCGGCATACAGGTAGCCGGGATACTGAACGTAGGCAACAGGATCAATGGTTCCCAAATCGGACTGTTCAATTATGCGGATAGCATCAGCGGTGTATCCATAGGTCTGCTGAGTATAGTCAGAAGAGGTTACCGACAGGTCGAGGTAGGTGCAGATGAAGTATTGCCCTTGAATTTTGCTTTTAGAACAGGTACGCGGAAATTTTACAACATCCTCACCGCAGGATTCAGACCGGATTTTACAGACTCGGTGACGTGGGCATTCGGGTATGGGGTTGGTACCGCACCCCGGTTGGGCAAGAAGTTGTTCATGAACATCGAAGTAAACAGCTCGCAGATGAACCTAGCCAATGTAGCTGCCCTCAACTTGATCAATACGGTGTATGTAGGGCTTGAGTACCCATTTGGTAAAAACCTAGGCGTGTACCTTGGGCCAAGTCTCAATTGGCGGATTTATGATACCCGATTCCAGCATCATCCCGACTTATTTACTTATGTGCAGCCGAGGATTCAGACAGAGAACAGCTTTCCGGTGGGCAATGTTGCCAGCCAATTGTGGTTTGGGGGTAGGGCAGGCTTGCGGTTTTTCTGAAATGCAGCATTTTTAGGTTCTGGACAGGAATCGGTATATTGGCAGTAGAAATCTGTAATCCAAGCCCAAACCATGAAAGCTACACCCGAACACGATGAAAGAATGGCAAAAATGACTTTTGCCACCGTTTACCCCCACTATGTCTCCAAAGTGGAGCGCAAAGGCAGGACAAAAGAAGAGTTGCATCAGGTCATCGAATGGCT
Organism: Lunatimonas lonarensis; assembly: GCF_000390185.1. Classification (GTDB taxonomy): domain Bacteria; phylum Bacteroidota; class Bacteroidia; order Cytophagales; family Cyclobacteriaceae; genus Lunatimonas; species Lunatimonas lonarensis. The sequence continues at coordinate 202,687 of NZ_AQHR01000022.1, forward strand.
GACGGGATTTGACGAGGCGAAGGTGAAAGAGCTCATTGACCTGCAAGTCACCTTTAAACAGTTTTTTGAGCGGGCCAATCTGCACCCGAATGCAGAGCTGATCAAAGGGATGATCTGCGGCTACCGAATAGAGGAACTCGAAAACCCACTCACCCAAAAAGTAAGGTATTTGGATAAGTTGGTGGATGAGTTGGCAAAGGGTCGAAAGATGGAAAAGATTTTGAGGGAGGGGTAGTTTTTTGGATCTGTATAACTTGGGTTGAGAACGATAGGTTATGAATTGGACATTGTTGCCTGGTTGTCAGACTTCTCTGGGCTGCCAAGGAAGGTAAATTTCTTTAAAATTACTGCTTGTTACACTAGATCAATGGTTGGTGTCCCTTTGTGGTCTATGGCCAAATGAACAATCAGTCGATTTTGAAGAATTCTCAAATGGAAACACCATTTATTTGTGTTTTTGGACAAAAATTTATAATTTTGCTACTTATAACGCTCTTGGCAACGTATTCTCAATTCTTCATTAAAATAAAGAGAATGCCGACCCTAGGGCTTTTTTTATAAAATGAAAAGAAGAACAGCGATTTTAGTTGATGGAGGTTTCTTTCTTAAACGGTATCGCTCCATAAACAAAGTTAAGAATCTTGACTCTGAAAGGACGGCAAAAGATCTTTGGGAAATGTGCTTAAAACATCTGTCCCAAGCTAAGGCAGAGACTTACGACTTGTATAGGATTTTTTAATATGATTGTCTGCCATATGAGAAAAAACAACATAACCCAATCACTGGTAAGTCTATTGATTTTTCTAAGACTGATCAATATAAATTTCAATATGCATTTTTTGAAGAATTAAAAAAGAAGAGAAAGATTGCCCTACGCCTTGGGGTTTTAGAAGATCGGAAAAGGTGGATTATCAAACCATCCAAAACCAAGGAACTACTTTCAAAGCAAATTACAATAGACGACCTAACAGAAGATGACGTGCAATTCGACTTTAACCAAAAGATGGTAGATATCAAAATAGGATTAGATATTGCATCTATAACCCTAAAAGGTCAGGTAGATCAAATCATTTTAATTTCTGGTGATAGCGATTTCGTTCCGGCTGCAAAATTGGCACGTAGGGAAGGCATTGATTTTCTATTAGACCCAATGTGGAATCCTATAAAACCTCATCTTTTCGAACATATAGACGGCATATTCTCAAAGATAAAGCGGCCCAAAAATCACAATGGCTAACAGGTAGTTCCTATCAAAACATCGTCAGACCAATGTCGGGGATAAGTTGTCCTTCCATCATATTTACCAATATCCCCCAATTTCTATTTCAATAAATCCAAAGTTTTTTAAAATAATTCCCTCCCACATAGGGGTCGCTTTCCGATTACTTGTCATGATATGGAAACAAAGCCAATATCATGAACACATTCAACAAAATTTTCTGTTTATCAGCATGGCTGATCTTTTGTCCTATGGCATCTGAAGCAGCTAGTTCTTCACAAATCGCTTTCCAAGAAATCCCAGCTTCGGTGGATGAAGGGGACTCTACTGCCAGAGTACCTGACGCCAAAAAAGCATCCAAGACTTGGTGGGAAGCCTTCCAACCGGAAATTGGGGACACCATTCATGTCCCTGTTCAGATTTCCCTTGTTCCCTTTATGGGAACCAATGGTATGCAATCCGGTCAGGCTATTAATGATGTCTCCATCAACATCCTAGGAGGGTACTCTGCTGGAACCAGGGGTGTTGAATTGGGTGGTTTTTTCAACATCAACCGGGGCAACATGACCGGAGTGCAGTTGGCCGGAACGTTCAATCAGGTAGGAGGCCAGGTAGACGGCATACAATTGGCCGGCGTATTCAATTCCAACCTCAGCAACGTAAAAGGTGTGCAACTGGCCGGTACCGCCAATTTCTCCACGGGATCTGTGGACGGAGTTCAGCTTGCCGGAGTGATGAACTTCACCCCCAAAAGTGTCAAAGGCGTGCAGGTAGCCGGTGCGCTCAATTTCACCGCAAATGAGATGGAGGGAACCCAGATTTCAGGTTTGGCCAATTTCGCCGCGAAGCGTATTAAGGGAAGCCAGATTTCTCCCATCAACTATGCTTCAAAGGTGCAGGGCTTTCAGCTTGGGGTCTTCAACTATGCAGACAGCATGAGCGGCGTCCCCGTGGGGCTGATCAGCTTTGTCCGTGGCGGTTACCATACCGTAGAACTGAGCTACAACGAGGTGCTGCCCTTGAATATCGCCCTCCGAACCGGGAAGCGGGAATTTTACAACATCCTTTTTGCGGGCATGCGGCCGGAAATCAGCGAGGATGTCACCTGGGCTTTTGGCTACGGTGTGGGAACCTCGCCCAGATTGGGGACCAGGTTGCATGTGAATATCGAAGCCAGTTCTGAGCAATTGAACCGTGGCAATGTGGAGGCATTGAACCTGGTCAACCGGCTATTTATTGGAATTGATTTTCAGGCCGCCAATAAGGTGGGGGTATTTGCAGGACCTACGTTGAACTACCGGATATATGATGCCGGATACACCGGACACCCGACCCTGTTTACTGCTTTTACACCTCAAATACACCGGGAAAGGACCCATGTGGAAGACCTGGCCAGCCAGCTTTGGTGGGGATTTAAAGCCGGAGTCCGCTTTTTCTGACCAGTACAATATACCCTTTCGCACGTCTGAATTATGAAAATGATACCATCGATCAGCACGTTGATCTTACTCGCCTTGTTGGGTACTTTCCACGCTTCGGCCCAGACTTTGACCCAGACCGTTAGGGGAAAAGTAACCGACCACATCACCAAATCCCCCATACCGGGGGCCACCGTCATGGTTTTGGGTTCTGATCCGTTGATTGGTGCCGTCACTGATGAATCTGGAGATTTTAAGATCACACAGGTGCCTGTAGGCGCGTACACCTTGCGCATTGGCTTTGTAGGCTACAGGGATGCCATTCTCTCCCAGATTCAAGTCAATTCCGGTAAGGAAACCGTGCTGACCATTGTCTTGGAGGAGGAATTTAACCAAATGGACGAAGTGGTGGTGTCCGCTACCGAAAAAGACCGGACCATCAACGACATGGTCACGGTCAGTGGGAGGACCTTTTCGGTGGAGGAAACCCGGAAATATGCCGCAGCCATCAATGACCCCGGACGGATGGCTACTTCCTTTGCAGGTGTGGTCGGTTCTGATGACGGGAACAACAATATTTCCATCCGGGGAAACAACCCCAGCGCCCTGCTGTGGAGAATGGAAGGAATAGATATCCCCAACCCCAACCACTTTGCCGCCGCAGCTGCGGCAGGAGGAGGGGTGGCCATCCTCAGTGCCCAACTGCTGGACAATTCCGACTTTATCACCGGGGCTTTCCCGGCAGAGTATGGCAACGCCCTATCTGGGGTGTTTGACCTTAATCTGAGAAAGGGCAACAATGAAAAGCGGGAGTTTACCGTACAGGCCAGCTTATTGGGTACCGACATCGCTGTAGAGGGACCCTTTTCAAAAAATTACAGGGGCTCTTACCTGATCAACTATCGGTACTCTACCTTGTCCATGTTGGCGAGTTTGGGTGTACCGCTAGGGGATTTTGTGACCAATTTTCAGGATCTGTCCTTCAACTTTTTCCTGCCCACGGGAACGAAAAGCACGATTACGGTTTTTGGGTTTGGCGGGTTGAGTGATCAGAACAGGAATGCACTTCAGGATTCCCTGACCTGGCAGACGGAATTTGACCGGATGAGTTCCACCTTCTTTTCCAACACCGGAGCAGTGGGCATCAAACATGCCTATATCCTGAACAAATCGAATTTTCTCCAGACCACTGTTTTAGCCTCAGGAAGCAGCATGGGGGATAAATACGGCATACTCAACCGGGAATACCAAGATGAAGAGCGGTTGTATTCGGATTTTGGCCAGTCGAAGATCACCTTCAGCTCGGTCCTCAATACCAAGATTTCTCCAAAATACAGCCTCAGGAGCGGTGTTTTTCTCAACCAGTTGCACTATAACGTATACGAACGGGGGTTTGAGGAAAACACCGGACAGATGCAGACCCACATCGATGAAAAAGGGTATACGCAAAGTGTGCAGGCCTTTTCCCAGCTCAACGTCCGTGCCAGCCAACGCCTCACGTTGAATATGGGGCTGCACTACCTACAGCTGATGCTGAACAATTCCACCGCTTTGGAACCGAGGTTTTCGGCTTCCTTTGCCTTGGATGAAAAACAAAGGATCAACCTGGGTTATGGCCTACACAGTCAGGTGCAGCCTCTGGGAACCTATTTTGCCCAGAAAGAGGAAGAAGGGACCATTACTTTCCCCAACAAAAACTTGGGACTGAGCAGGTCCCACCATGTGGTGTTGGGCTATGACCGCTCGCTCAACCCCTACCTGAGGATGAAGGTGGAGACCTATTACCAACACTTGTTTGACATTCCGGTCATGCCGGGCACCCATCAGACATATTCAATCCTCAACCAGGAATGGTCCCTGATGACCGATCCTTTGGTCAATAGGGGTTTTGGAAAAAACTACGGAACGGAATTTACCTTGGAGCAGTTTACCCACCGTAGCCTCTATTTCCTTTTATCCGCTTCGCTATACAGTTCCCAGTACAAGACAGAAGAAAATATATGGAGAAACACCCGCTTAAACGGCAGGGCCAACCTGGCCTTGACAGCGGGGAAGGAGTATCACTGGCGAAAGAACCGCACTTTTGGCATCAACCTGAGGACCATCTATGGCGGCGGCTTCTGGAATACCCCCATTGATCTGGATGCATCCATTGCCCAGGGAGGGACAGTTTTAGTGGAATCGATGGCCTATACCGAGCAGAATCCGGCCTATTTCAGGACCGATATCCGGGTAAGCCTGAAAAGGAACCGTCCCAAGTCCACACAGACCGTGGCCTTGGATGTACAAAATACCACCAATCGGAAAAATGTGTACAGCAAGTATTTCGAACCGATGGAAGGCAGCATCAATACGATTTATCTGGTTCCTTTGATTCCTGTGCTGAGTTATCGGGTGGAGTTTTGATCCAAACCCTGAAGATGCTGGGATGTTTAGGAGTCTCCGCTCACGGCGAAAGGATCACGTAACCCTTACCAAAGTATATATTGGCCCGTCGGATGCCCACATATCCAATTTCATAATCCCGTCAACTAGGGAAAACCGAAAGCGTCTTGAGCCAACTCTTAATATATATTCATAAAAGACATCGGATATCGTCGTCATCCCCGGCCACGAGCACTACCTCACATTCCCTGGCGGGATCCTCCTGGTCACTAAACGCTATAAAGTGGAGTTTCGCCGATACAGAAATTAAATACAAAATAGTCTCCCCGGCCAATTCCATGATAGATTTGAGCAGGTATAGAAAACAAGGAGGGAGAGATAGGTGTGCACATCACTCTCTTCTTTTATTCCTCCATTTTCTCCATCAGAATAGCCCGGGTAACAAAAGAGATCGATCCCACTACCAGTACCACTACCCATATTGCAGTTGGAATGCTAATCGCTTCAGAAAAAACGGATGCGGTAAGCCCAATGCATACTACTAGGCAAACTGACAAAACAATTTCATTGGCTTTTCTTAGACGAGTCATAGTTTTTCCTTTTAGGCATTTACGCCATCATGATGTCCACTACAAAATAACATACAGTCCCTGAAAAAAATTTTCATTGAGGAAAAAATGTTGACCGGTAATTATGCTACCTTTTGACTATAAAGGTGTTCCTGAAATTCTATAAACAACCTGCTGATATTTGCCACGTCTCCCAAAACTTCTTTTGCGTCTTCCAAAGATTGATATTTGCTGGTCAACAGGATGGGTAGTTTCTCCTGATCTAGTTCCTCCACACCTGTTTCAATGTATTTGTCCAACACAAAGGAGATAAATTCCCTTTGATTGTCATTGAGCAAAGCGAAGATGGTGGCTTCCGCTGCTTTGGCTCTTGCTTCCCGGGTCATGGCAATATAGTCCCCATTGAAAACGTATTCCAGTACATCATACAGGTCGCTATTTTCCATATCCACCAACTTTTGTAAAGTCAGCAAATCATCTTTCGGAAAACCTGCTGTGTCCAAATTTTCCAACAAGGTCTTTCTGGTCATTGGATTACTCCAAAGTTTCCGTAGTTCTTCTTCGTCTTTGAAAAGCTTGGGCAATTCCCCAAAAAGGTTATTCAAAAATTCTTCTGCCGATATGGGTTTGCCGTCTGCACTCCAAAAAGAAGTCGAAACCATGTGTTTGATTTCTCTTTCTTTTCCGTTTCGAAGCTTAACTTTAATCTTCTTCTTTATAAGTTTTGGTTCTTCAGGGTCTGCAACCACGGGCGGTTCACTTGGCCCGGCTGCTGGATAAGGTTTGGGTTCTTTGGCTTCAGGCTCTAAGGGTTCCCCATCCCATTCAGGATCGCTGAAATGCTTGTAAGCATCCACAAAGTCATAAATAGTAAAAAACTCTTTGCCCTCAAACATGCGGGTACCACGACCAACGATCTGCTTAAACTCGATCATGGAATTGACAGGACGCAGCAGGACAATGTTACGGATGTTCCGTGCATCAACCCCTGTGGATAGTTTTTGCGAAGTAGTCAGAATGGTTGGAATGGTTTTTTCATTGTCTTGAAATTCCCGCAACAGTCTTTCCCCTTCTTCCCCGTCATTGGCGGTAACCCGAACACAATAAAATGGATCTTTACTTTTGGCATATTGGTTGACCAAATCACGAAGCAGCGCTGCATGCGCTTGATTCGCACCAAAAATGATCGCCTTTTCCTTTTGGTTGGCATCCTCCAAAAAGACATTTACCCGCTTGGCTTCCCGCTCTACAATCTCGATGGTCCGATTGAAGTCTTTTTCTTCATAGAGTTTGCCTTCTTCAATTTCACCCTCCACTACGGTATCATCTGAAGTGTAGCGGTAATCATCCAAGGTAGTTTTGATGCGCTTAACTTTGAATGGTGTTAAGAAACCGTCATTGATACCTTCCTTCAGGGAATAGATGTAAACAGGCTCGCCAAAGTATTTGTAGGTATCCACATTATCAGCTCGCTTGGGTGTAGCGGTTAACCCCAACTGCAGTGCCGGACTGAAATACTCCAAAATGCCCCGCCAGTTGCTTTCGTCATTTGCTCCGCCACGGTGGCACTCGTCAATGATGATGAAATCAAAGAAATCCGAGGGGTACTGCCCGAAGTTGAGCTTTGGTTTACCTTCTGCATCGCTTCCCGACATGAACGACTGGAAAATGGTGAAAAAGATGCTACCATTCGTTGGGACCCGTCCTGTACGTGTAACTTCATTTGGCCTGATTCTTTTCAGAGCATCCTCAGGAAAGGAAGAGAACGAATTGTATGCCTGATCAGCCAATACATTTCGATCCGCTAGAAAAAGAATCCGAGGCCGGCGGCTACCGTCCCGCTGAAGGGTCCACCGGGTTTGAAACAATTTCCAGGCAATCTGAAAAGCGATGGCCGTTTTACCTGTTCCTGTGGCAAGGGTCAACAAAATTCTGTCTTTGCCTTGCGCAATGGCTTCAACCGTTCTCTGAACAGCTATTTCCTGATATTATCTTAACTGCCAAGTGCCACTTTTATCTTCAAAAGGAACATTTGCGAACTTCTCCCGCCATTCGTTTTGTTGGGAAAAAGTCTTTTCCCAAAATTCTTCAGGGCTTAAAAAAATCGGTCACCAAACCTTCTTCCCCTGTTTTCATACAGATCTGGTATATCGCTTCTCCGTTACTGCTGTAGGTGGTTTGTAATTTTAGTTTCTCCGCATATTTCTTGGCCTGCATGACACCTTCGCCTACTTCCAGTGCTGCACTTTTGGCTTCCACCACAGCCAACTTGATCCCTTTGTAAACCAGCATATAATCGGCAATTTCCCTTTTTCCCCTGCCACCGCCTGTTTGGATTTTACCTGCCGTAATGTTGTATTCACGAAGGACTTTAGAGCCTTCCACCACGCCCCAACCACAAGCCTTTAGCTTTGGGTCTATGAGTTCTGCTCTGGTTTCTGCTTCGTTCATTGGTTCTTTTTTGCTTTGTTTCGTGGGACATGTGCGACCTTGTGGGACACTGTCGCCCGAGTCACCAAGGTTCCACAAATAGTTATTTCTTTTTATTCCTCTGATCTATTCTCGCTTTGGTCATTCTTTCTCTTAATCCTCCTTCTTTGATAAAAGCTGCTTCCAATTGTTTTATCTGCTGCTTAAGCAGATAAGTACAAATCTTTATCAAAGTAATCATTGTATTGGCACAGATTTCCGGGCTTTCGTGCTCAATAGCTTTTTGGAAAGTTTCGTAGGAGGGGTTAGGTACGCTTTTGTTGAGTTCTCTTAAGCGAGCAACCAAGCGATGGTCTTTATCCCATAGCGGCAACTTCTTGGTTCTCAAAAAATCCTCATAATCTAACTGCAGTTCTTCCAAACTGGCACGAGCTACGTTGGTTAGCTTGATTTCTGCTTCTTTAGATGTAGCCGAAGCCATGCTACCTTCTGCAATATTTTGCTTACCACTTCGGGCAGCTTGCACCATTTGACCAATAGTACGGTCATACCTGTGAAAAAAGCGATTGGTAAAATACACTGTACCATCATAAATGACTTCCGCTTTCTGATAACTGAACAGATTGCGGTAACCTCCATGGGAGGGGATAAAGCCTTCAGTATTATTATCTTGATCGCTCATTTTTTACGTTGACTTTCCTGATTGCATTTTCGATTAAAGGATTCTCTTCATATAAATTCCCAATTTATAAATCATGGTTTCACCTTTTTTCCTACGATTCAAGGGCATGGGCAATACAGTACAAGATATATCCCTTCTATTTAGGGTCTGCTTAAAAACTCACACATTCAATATAGCTAAACCTG
>NZ_AQHR01000023.1 GCF_000390185.1 Lunatimonas lonarensis
ATGGATATTCCGGACAATACTGACCCCCGTTCCGGGCATATTGACCCCCCTTAAAAATGGGGTTGGTTCTATAATCTGTTAGACTGACAATTTTACATTTTTTTTCTCAGACTTTCTCCTTTCAACTCTATTCTGTAAGAAGAGTGAACCAATCTATCAAGGATAGCGTCTGCAATTGTTTCTTCTCCTATAACATCATACCAACTTGGTACCGGTAACTGGCTGACGATGATTGTTGATTTTTTGCTGTGTCTGTCCTCTATCATTTCCATAAAATCCATTTGTTGTTGTTTATCGAGGTGTGTAAGTCCAAAGTCATCAAAGATAAGCAGGTCTGTTTTTGCAAGCTTATCGAAGAATCTCACGATAGTCCCTTCCAATCTTGCGATTTTGGTTTTGAGCAACAGTTTCTGTGTATTGAAGTAGGCTACCTTATACCCCTTGAGACATGCCTGGTGGCCGAGTGCTGAGGCAAGATAACTTTTACCGCAGCCTGTAGCTCCTGTAATCAGTACCGCATCTCCCCTGTCAATAAACCCGCAGGTGGCCAGTGTGGTGAGCATCAGGTCATCAAGCCCTCTGTTCTTATCGAGTTTCAGTTCTTCAAGTGATGCTTTGTATCTGAAGGCGGCATTGGTTTCGAGCCTTTTGAACCTTCTGTTGTCCCTTTCAAGTTCTTCTGCCTGTAAGAGCAGCTCAAGACCTTCGCTAAAGGAAAGTCCCTGGGTTTTCCTTGTTTCTTTGAGTGCAGTCCATGTTTTGGACATGCCGTGCAGTTTAAGTTTTGCAAACTGCGATTCGATCTGATTGGCCATAACTGTTTGGATTTAATCAAGTGTTTGTTGTTGATTGTCGTAATAGTCTCTCCCCCTAAGGTTATTGTGTTTTGGAAGTTCCCTCTTTTTTTCAGGGATACGTTCATCTTCCATCCTGTTCTCTATGATATTCTGAATGAACTTGTAAGAGAATTTTTTATACGCTATTGCCGTTCTGCATGCTTTTTCGATGGCATCAAGTTCATACTGTCTTGCCAAACTGAGCAGGCCGTCACAGGACCTGTATACTTGCTCGGGGTATTTTTGCTGTTCAAAGAGAAGACAGACAAACTCATGGAACACCTTTGATATCTTTAAGGCTTTGTTTTTATAATAGTCTGGACTTCTGTCCCTGTAGTGTTGGTGATGGGAAGAAAGATGTTCTTTTACAGTAGAGTAAAGCCCCTGTTTATCGCATCTGGGGTGAACGGCCACTTTGCTACCTTCATGATAGATGTATACCATGGACCTTGTACAGCCTACCTTAACATCACACCCGACAAGGGTATGGGGAACACTGTAGTAATGCCTGTCCTGGGAAAGATAAATATGGTTATTTTTGGCAACTTTGTGGGTGGAATAAAAGCGGAGCTCAAAGGGCTCAACAGGGAGCTGTTGGAGCAATGGTTTTTCATCTGCAATAAACTTCTCTTCCCTGCAGAACGGTTTCTTCTGCATCCTTGTCTGGTTATGGCTTTTCACCCGCTGTCTTATCGCTTCGTTAAGCGAGGTTATATCAAAGAACTGCATGTTCCTGAGTTTGGCATATACCCTGGAATAAAGGATTTTGACCTGGTTTTCAACCAGTGCTTTATCCTGGGGCTTTCTTACCCTTGCAGGGAGGACAGCCGTGCCATAGTGATTGGCAAAATCTTCCATAGCCTTGTTAATATCAGGTTCGTACCTGTCTGCTTTTGTTACGGCAGCCTTGAGATTGTCGGGAACCAAAAGCTGTGGTACTCCTCCAAGATCCTGCAGGCACATCCCGAGTGCATACAGAAAATCAGAGGTGGTCTGTGATGGTATGGCCATGGCAAAAGCATAATCCGAATACGGTAAGCAGGCCACAAAAAACTGGCATTGTATAACTTCTCCTGTTTCCCTGTCGATATAGGGAATGGTCTTTCCTGCAAAATCTATGTAGAGCTTTTCCCCAGGCTTATGGTCCAGAACCATACTGGGCTTCGCTTTTCCCTTTGCAGTCTCTTGCTGGTCAAGATGAAAACAGAATTGGGAGTAGCTATACCCATTCGGATTTGACTGTCTGTATTCTTCCCACAGAACGGTTCTGGTAACGCCTGTTTTTTTCAGCTCTTTTTGATACGTTTCAAGATTGTCCTTAAAATACTCGTATCTCGGGTCTTTATAGGAGGGATTACCGGGATGGAACAAAGGGTATAATTCAGGCTCATCAAGGCTGAGGAGCGCATCCAACGTTTGATTAGTCCCATTGCCTGACAACAGCTTATCAAGCTTGAAAAGGTAGGTCTTGACAGTGTTCTTGCTCATGCCAAGAGTTCGGGCAATGGTTTTGATTCCTTTGCCCTGCCTGTTAAGTATCAATAATTGTTTTATCTGACTCAT
>NZ_AQHR01000024.1 GCF_000390185.1 Lunatimonas lonarensis
TAATTTTCCTTCTTAAAAGTCATGACAGTGATGTCTTGGTATACCGTATTAAACGAAAAAATGAGTACATTGGAATGGATTCCGGACCGGTAAGGCTAGCGAAGCTTTTGTTCAACAGCCGTTTGGCGTAATGGCGGGTGCAGTGCTTCGTATGACAGTTTTGTGGTAGGTTCAAGTGCAGTTCTTCGATTGAACTTTTGTGCTAAAAATCCGCCACTACGCAAAGCGGCAAAACGTTGTAAGACATTATAAAAAACTATGAACAAACATTTACTTTTTATTCCAGTCTTTATATTAACCCTTTCAGGTTGTAATTCAGAAAATAAAATTTTTGAAAAGACGGAATATCTTCGGTGGGTCGGAGATATTGAGCATGATAGTAAAATTGATAATATCGATTTTAAACTATGCAATGAAGATTATCAAGTGCTGCAATATTTCAACATTGGTATGGGGCCCGTTTACAAAGGTGAAAAAAAGAAATTAATTAATGCTTTTAATTCAAATTTTGAGCCTGTTACAGAAAAAAAACAAAATGGATGGATTAGAATACGTTTTATAGTGAATTGCGAGGGGCATGCAGGTCGATTTAGGATTTTACAGTCAGATAATAATTATGAAGACTTCAATTTTGACCGTAAAATCATAACACAATTAATAGAAATAGCCAAAGGAATTGAAAACTGGGAAATATTGTATAGTGAAGGAATTCCTATTGATTATTATATGTATTTAGTTTTTAAAATATCAGATGGTCACATATTAGAAATCTTGCCATGAAGAAAAGTTTTTGCCTATTATTGATGATAATAATCTTTTCAAATGCTTTTGCACAGCTCAATTGTGAAGCTTACAAATTTTATGGAGACACATTAAAATATAATGCTTGTGTTAAAGCAATGGAGATAAGTGAACATTATCAATTTAGTAAGGAATATCAATCAATTTTGGATGAATCATTAGAAATTGACCCAACATTTGACTATGCATATTGGGCTAAATCAATTGCTTATTTAAAAAGTGGAGATTTTATAACTTGGAAAAAGCTAATTGATAAAGCTGTTGAATTTAATCCTAAAGAATACTTGGGTTATAGAGGTTGGTGTAGGTATCAATTTTTCCGTGACTATGAAGGTGCAATAAATGATATTGAACTCTTATCCAGATCAGTTAACTATGATATAGGTCAGTCACAAAATGGAACATATCACTTAAATATAGCTAAAGGTTTAAGCTACAAAGGACTAGGGAAAAAAGAAATGGCTATTGAAATTATTGAAAGTCAAATAGCGAAAAACGAAGAGATGAATTTCGTTGGAGTTTATGATTATTTACACCTTGGTGTATTGTACTTTGAAACAGGACAGCTTGAAAATGCAATGTTAATGTTTAAAAAACAAGCTTTAATAAATGATTTAGCCGAAAACAAGTTTTATATGGCTTTAACATTTTTGAAACTAAAAGATATACTTGAATATAAATCTAACTTGGAGTTGGCAAAACAACTATATGAAAAAGGAATTAGAATGTCTGATCCATATACAAATCCAATGGATAAAGTTTTTTTAGAAGATATCGAGAATGAAATAAAAACGTCTTACAACATCACCTTGGAAGACAGCGGGCGGTTCCAAGTAAATTGAAAGTTTAGTATCTTTAAGAAGTTAGGAGTAGGTTGGAAGAGAGGTGTTCCGAATGCCCGCCGTCTCCAAGCTGAACCACGTTGGCAACAAGCTTAAAAAAAATCGTACTGAAAACAAATTCTGGTAAAATGACAAAAATTATTTCAAGTCCAAATTGTGGAAACTCACCAAAAATGGAATTTCTAAAAGAATTCAATATTGCCTTTGCAGAGGGAAAAGTGGAATTTATAATCGAAAGCGTAACAGATGACATTGTATGGGATATCATTGGCGACAAAAAGATAGAAGGAAAAGAACGATTTACTAAGGAATTGGAAAAAATGAAATCTGAAAAGGCTATTGAATTAATAATTGACCAAATTTTATCACACGGAAAAGAAGGAGCATCAAACGGGATTATGAAAATGCAAAACGGAAAACAATACGCATTCTCTGATTTTTATATATTTAAGAATACTAAATCAAATATTTTAAAATCAATTACATCATACGTAATTGAAATTTAGACATAAAGGAAAAGCCAGTTGCCAACAGCACCTACCCAAAAGTGGCGGTTCAGTGGTTAAATCAAGCTTTGTGCTTCTATTAAAGTTTCTGCTTGGTTGACAGTGAAGTGCTTCGAAATCGCCACCTTCGGGTAGCTGCAAAACGTTATGGGCAATCCCGTATATTAGAAACTCATTTACTTTCAGAGCTAACGG
>NZ_AQHR01000025.1 GCF_000390185.1 Lunatimonas lonarensis
ACCATTTACCCGAAAAAACAGATGGGGATGGGCGGCTGCTTACGGTTAAATAAAAGGTCCGCTAAGAAACCAAAACCATTCGTTAGAGGGGTCAGCATGCTCCGGAATTAGACCAAAAGGGGTCAATATGCTCCGGAATAATCCTGAATATCCTGTTTAAGGGGTCAATCCCGAGAATCGGAACCAGTCGATTCTGGCCATTCAGGTCACTCTCACTGCCCAAAATCATTCCGATTAAGAGGGGTCAACATGCTCCGGAATATCCAGAAATCAATAATATTATTTTTAAGAATTTTGATTATAAAAGTAAGCCCTCGTTTATGGTAAATCCTTATCCTAGTGAAAAAGTTATTGAAATTTGTGAAATGTTAAGTTCAACATTGATTTCCGAAAATCTTGAAAATCTTCATAAAGAAATGTTTTAATCACTTCTTTTTTAAATAGCTTCAACCCCCACCCTCAATTCATTCAAAATCGGAGTAAGCAGATCCTCCGAATCTGTTTCTATGCTGATAATCAGACTATATCGGACGGATTTGTTATAGCGTTGATGAATGGGTCTTGTCTTCCACCAACCCCCAGTTGGAATGATGGCCAGTTCGTTTTTGGTAGCTAAGTCAGCTGCATTGCCGATCCAAATATCTCTATGGATGGATCCTTTGTCTCGTGTTTTTTGACCGATTACCCAGTTTTCACTTCCTTCTTGCTGATAATCCTCCTCTAAGGCTTTTCTAGCCTCTTTATTGATCCTTGCCAAAAAAGTTGTGGAAGTTTCATTGGTATCCTTCAATTTAAACCGAAGACCGAAAGAAGCATAATTGTTTGCCTTGGCATACCTCTTATTACCTGGATTGGGTTCTATAAAATAGGAGAGCGTTACATTCAACCTGACCAGTGTATTTCCCATTTCCAACAATTGTTGCTGTGGCCATGGAAGGGTAAATATATGGCATTCATTGGCCTGAACCCTACTGCTTTCAAATTTGTAAGGTGTAATGGTTTCTTGAACAACTAAGGAAACGGAGTTCTGTAAACTGTACAAGGCAGCTGGCAAAAATGGCACACCGTAACCTACTGTCCTCAATAATTGCATTTTTTCAACTGTGGAAAGGTCTTCAATTTTCCTGTCACCCAACATTTGATCTGTCCATTGGGCAGCGTGGACCATAAGTGCCCTTACTGTTTCAGGCCAAATGTTAGGATAATTATCCAAAATGCTTGCAGCAAATTTGCTGGCAAATGCCGTGGCTGAGGACGTTTCTCCAAAAGTGCAGAATAGAGAACTTGCCATTCCTCCTTTGGAAATACTTAAAGGCATCAAGGAATCAGGATCACAAAGACCGCCATTCCATTCTGCCGCATTTCCTCCCTCAAAAACAACCTCTGGCTTAAATGCCCATTCTTTTTCCCAAGTTGTGCTTGTACTGCTTGAAGGAGCTAACTGCCCCCTTTGCGCCAAAAGACTTACACCTGGATATCTGGATAAATCAATTCTGTCTTTTAAGGTATATGCTCCAATGGTCAGGGCATTGAAAGCTTGGGCCGGATCATGTATGCTGTAATCCTGATTGGATAAAGGATATTCCAGCCATCTATGATTGGGAATATTTCCTGCGGAAACCAATACTAACCGTTTCCAATCTTCTTCTCCAAAGGCTGATTTGTCTATTGCAGCAGACCATGCACTAGGTCTGCCAAAGTGGGTATCTCCATCAGCAGTTATTGCCATACAGAATACTCTTTGGTCGATGGGATTCGTCTCCGCTCTGGCAATGGCCTCTTCTGTAACCGCACCATATTGATCTGGATCTGTTGGTTTTGATTGCTGAATCAACTTTATACTTTCCAATCGGTGGAAAATCCTAATGCTTTCCCTAGATACTAAGGCTTCCGATAAATCCCCAAAAAAAGATGATTCCGGACATAGCAGTTCCGTGACCGGGGAAACGCCAAGAATCATTAGTCCCCCATGAAGGGTCAACCGTATCCACATGGATAATTGATGACAAATGTGCCAGTAAGGGATGGCTTTCATCGATGCCAGAATCCAAAAGGCATACTGACAAGTTTGGATTTTCCTGAATTTCTAATTGCTGAGCCAAGTTGGCGATCCAGTCCTTTTGTTCAGGAATATCCATGGAAGTAAAGACATCGGATAGCTCCACTGGTTTTCTTAATTCATCCAGGTATTGAGAATATAGCAGTGGTTCAGCCAGTTGTTTGGAACTTCCTTTTACTAGGATCACCAAGTGTTCTGGAAAAACCAAAAATCGAGAGGATACCTGTACACCGAATGCTTGTAATCGCTCTGTGATCTCCGAATGGACAGCCTCCGCTGATGTGGTCGTTATATCTAACCAAACTTCCCACCATACTTCCTGTTCATGATCAGGGAAAGGGATTTCAGGTTCCTGCCAAAAGGACTTTAAAGTAGCTTGATGTATGGATTCAAGGTTGGATAAAAGGCTTGCGTTTTTAGGATTTCCTGAATCATAATTTCTTTCTACTTGAGAGTAATCATTAATTTTTTCGAGAAAATCTTTAACTCCCTTCTTGGAAAGATAGATCGAGCTGATTGTTTTTTCCTGACCATCCTTCTCGATTACCTGTTTTAAAGAAGCAATTCTGATATCTCCTGCTTTTTTTTCAAATTTTTTGATATCGAGTTCAAAACCGGGAAAAGTTTCAAGCTCCACATACACGAAATCACCTGGTTCACCTTGCCAAAAATCTAAAAAAGCTTCTTCAAATTCATTCTTTAGTTTATTCCCGTGTTTGGTTTGATCGATGTTTTTGTTTGTTTCAAACCTAACCCTTCCTAATGGTGTGAAGCTTATGGATCTGGCTTTATTCTCTAAAAATATATGCTTAAAAAATCCATCCATGTGTTTTGATTAGTAGGTTCTCTTTCTAGCCATTATATACTGAATTATTTTTTCTTCGGTTACCTGAATTTCTCCATAGAGCAAATAATCTTTCCAGATATCTTCGCATATTTTATGCACTTCGGCATAGCTCAACCCCATAGATTTTTTGGACAGCTGATCTAGGTCCATCTCTTTTAGGACTCCTATCTCTGCTAACCTAGCGGAGAAAATTTGTTTGATTTGTGCCTCCGAAGGGTTTGTGTAAAGGATGATATCATCAAATCTTCGGAAAAGGGCGGTATCCAAGCTTTCCGGTAAATTGGTAGCTGCAATAATCAAACTATTGGACTTATCTTTCTCTATCTGCAGCAAGAAACTGTTTAATACCCTTTTTATTTCTCCCACATCTTGAATCTGAGTTCTGGTGCTACCAATGCTGTCAAATTCATCAAACAAATAAACAGCCCTAAAGTCCATCATAGCATCAAAAATCAATCTTAGCTTCGCTATAGATTCACCAAGGTATCTGCTAATCAGGCCATCCAAACGAATGACAAATAAGGGAAGCCCTAATTCTCCAGCCAATGCATGGGCAGTCATGGTTTTTCCAGAACCGGGAGGACCTACAAGAAGCAATTTCCTTCGAGGTTGCAGGTTATGGCTTAATAACTTATCCAAATGCCTTTGTTCATGAATGACTTTAGCCAAGGTCTCCTGAATATCCTTGGAAAGCACCATGTCTTTCAATCTAGTGTCCGGACTGACCAATTCCAGTAGGTCATTCAGTTCTTTTTGAGCTGCATTGACAGGTAATCTTTTGACAACAGCTTTGGAAGATTTACTCTTATCAATCAATTTTTTTAATTCCTCAGCCAGTGCAACATGCCCTTTTCTAGCTTCAGAAGCAGCAATTTGCATAGCAGTAGCGTAGAAGCGGGATTCATCCCCTTCTCCAAATGATTTGATCAATGTCTTTATTTGTTCTGCAGCTGCCATTGTTTAAATCACTAAAAATCCATACTCTTAGATGTAAACGTAAAATAATACAATATGCCTCAACAAGCCATGAAATATCTTACTTTCTTTTTGTCTAGCCCGAAAACTTGTTGACAAATTATATAAAATTATATATTTTGTCAACCAAAATACTTATTTTTACATAAGTTCAAACATCTAATAATCAATGAAACACCTCGCTTCCCGTCTCAAATCAGCCCGTTTGATGAATGGCTTATCTTTGCAAGGTCTGGCAGACCGGATAGAGAACCGTATCACCAAACAAGCACTTAGTAAGTATGAGCAGGGGCAGGTAGTTCCTGACTCAGAAATGATAGGCATCTTGGCAGAAGCCCTGCATGTCAGACCGGACTATTTTCATACCGATACTATCATAAAATTTGGGGAAATAGAATTTAGAAAACTGGATTCTTACCCAGTCAAAGAAAAGAACAGGATTGTAGAAATAGCCAAAAATGAATTGAGCCGCTACATTGAGTTAGAGGAAATATTGGGTATTGAAACCAAGTTCCACAATCCGCTTGATGGAATGACTATTAATTCTCTAGAGGATATTGAAAAAGCGGCTGAAACCTTAAGAAAGGCTTGGGGCTTGGGAACTGATGCCATTTCCAATGTAATCGAACTTTTAGAAGATCATCATGTCAAGGTGATTGAAATTGAATCTGAGGAGTCATTTGATGGTTTCGCTACTTGGGTGAATGGGAAAGACATTCCTTTAATCGTACTCAATAAAGCCAAGTTTGTGCATAAACTTGATCGGAAGCGTTTCACTGCCTTACATGAATTGGGACATTTGCTTCTTGATGTAAATGGATACGAAGAGAAGCAAAAGGAAAAATTCTGCCGTGCTTTTGCATCCGCTATGTTGATCCCCAAAGAAACCTTAAGAGAAGAACTGGGAGGAAAAAGAAGCAAATTGTCCATGATTGAATTGGGAGCCATCAAGCAGCAATATGGGATTTCCATGCAGGCATTAGTTTATCGGGCTAAAAATCTCGGGCTGATCTCTGAAAATTACCTCAAGCAATTCTACATAGTTTTCAATCAGCTGGGATTTCGGGTAACTGAACCGGTGGATTATGAAGGAATGGAGCATTCCAATCGATTTTCCCAGCTTTTGTTCAGAGCCTTGGCAGAAGAGTTTATCAGCATCAGTAAGGCAGCTGCCTTGAAAAATCAGAAATTGGCGGAGTTTAGGAAGGAAAATAGGATCATCTGATGAGGATTGCTGTTACGGATGCCTTAGTTTTTATTGAGTTGATTGGGCCCGATTTGATTTCTGATTTCTTTTAAATTGGAACTTCATCCTCACACCACAGTCTTTAAAAAAGTTAAGAATAAATGCTTTAGTTGAATACGGGGCTTCCTCTTGGATATTTCGGTCGGACCATGCCAGCGTTTTCGATCAAATGGTGCCACTTCGTTTCCATTCCAATCTTTTTCCTCCCGGCTACCGTCCGAAAAAAGGATTTCCATTTCTATCCATAAGCCGGTAAACAGTTGAGATAAATTAGCAGATTATAGAAACCCCTCAGCTTTTTTTCAACTTGGCCATTTCAGATTCCACGATTCGATCAGCTTTTAGCCACCAATGATCAGGTAGAGTTTTGCCAGTTATCCAGCCTTCTTCAACACCTCCATATAAAAGCACACCACATTGCCGTGTTCCATCTTGTCATGGTTTCTCTTGGTTTTCCGTACGCCGACATCTTTTTCTGATTCGAGTCCTACCCTAATTCCTTTGTCAACAGTTTTCCAATGCCATAATCGATCCTGTCCCCGGTTGTGAATTATGATCCATGCAAAGATGATCTTAAAAAATGCGAGATTCAATGTGACCGCTGAAAAGCAATTCATGTACACATTAAAAAAACCTACATCGGCAAAGGTATTTTCCTGAACAAAAAAATGAGTACATTGGCGTGGATTCCGAACCCACAAGTCTGGCGATGCTTTTTTCCCACCGGTTTTCGGCTCAATGACAAGAGCGGCTTGTAAATGGGGGTTCAGATCTCCGATCGGATTTTTATGCTTCCTTGCTCCCCTCAGGCCAAGATGCCTCAAAATCCCCCATTGCAAGCAACGTATTTTGTAACTTTTAAAAACTATGCTTTAAAATGAAAAAGAAGGAAATTCAGCTCTCTAAGGAGTTTAAAAAACAGGCAACAAAAGCTATTATTTCAATTGCATTTTTCGTAGTCACCTACTTGTTAATTCTATTAGTAACAATCGGCCTGACCGCGCTATGCATCACAGGCGGCGTTTTATTGATTGCTTTAAAACCAATGTTATTCACGATTGCACTCGGAATTGGTTTAGCCAGTTTGGGGATTCTGATCCTGATTTTTTTGCTGAAGTTTGTTTTCCAAAACAGCAAAACGGATCGCTCTGATTTAATGGAAATAACTCAAGATAAGGAACCCAGGTTATTTGCCATGATTCATGAAATTGTTGTTGAGGTTGGGACTGGTTTCCCCAAAAAGGTGTATTTATCTTCTGACGTAAATGCATCTGTATTCTATGACTCAAGCTTCTGGAGTATGTTTTTACCCGTAAAAAAGAACTTACAAATAGGATTGGGGTTGGTTAACACCGTAACAAAGGAAGAACTAAAATCAATATTAGCCCATGAATTTGGTCACTTCTCGCAAAGAACGATGAAGGTGGGAAGTTATGTATATAACGTAAACCAAGTGATTTACAACATGCTTTTTGACAATGACGCATACGAAAAAATTATTCAAAAATGGGCAGAGGTAAGCGGCTATTTCTCGCTGTTTGTTTCCATCGCCGTAAAAATAATCATGGGAATCCAGTGGGTTTTAAGAAAATTGTATGAGCTGGTCAACAAAAACTACTTGGGACTGTCAAGGGAGATGGAATTTCATGCGGATGAAATAGCTGCCAGCGTAACAGGCTATCTACCGTTAAAGCGCTCATTACTTAGAATGAACCTTGCCGACAGTTCATTCGATAACGTGCTGAACTTCTATAATCGTAAAATTTCCGAAAATATCAAAAGTGAAAATTTGTACGATGACCAATCGGCGCTTGTCCAATTCCTTTCAGAAGTGAACAATCTAAAAATAACGGATAATCTCCCGGATATATCTCTTGAAGAACAAATCAGATTCGACAAATCTAAGCTGGTTATTAAAGACCAGTGGGCCTCACACCCTTCCATAGCGGAAAGGATTAAGAGATTAGAACAAACAGGATATAGAAAGGAAACCCATACAGACAGCCTCGCGAACAGTGTTTTTTCAGATATAATTCGGATCCAAAAACAATTTACCAACGTACTATTTGAAACCGCAACCTATCAGGGGGAAGCCTATCCGATCACTTCCGAGAAATTCATGGAAGAATACAGGCAAGAAACGCTAAAGAATTCATTTTCCAAGATGTACAACGGTTATTATGACAATAAAAATCCGGTGCATGTTGAATTGACTCCAAGCCAATCCTATACTGACGAACTGAATATTTCTGAATTATTTTCCGATGATAAAATTGACTTGGTTTATACTTCGATCGCACTACAGAATGACACGGAAACCCTTGAGAACATAGCAAACAACTCTATTTCCATTAAGACATTTGATTACGATGGAATTAAATACAGGAGAAAAGAAGCAAAAAACCTGATTAAACAGCTAAGTATAGAGCTTGAAAACATCAATGAGAAAATTAAAGGAAACGATATAAACATTTACCAATTCTTTCAAAGAATGGAAAATAAACAAAATAGTTCAAATGAACTGAAAAAGTTATACACCGAATTTTTTGACTTTGATGGGGAATTTGAGGCAAAAATCAGCATCTTTATCACCTTGCAAAATGAATTACAGTTTATAAATGTTACGACACCCACTGAACAGATAAATTCAAACTTCAAAAGAATAAAACCTATTGAAGAAACCTTAAAGAATGAGATTAATAAGCTATTGGTTGACAATATGCTAACATCCGAGATTACCCCTGAGATAAGAGAGAATCTTGAAAAATACACGTCGGCATCCTGGGATTACTTTGGTGTGACCATTTACAAGGAGGAAAATATAGCGTTGCTATTTACCGCACTGGACAATTATGCGTATCTCTTATCTAGGAAGTATTTCTTACTCAAAAAAGCGGTATTGGACTACCAGGAAAGACTAATGGAAAACCAAACGCAATCGAGCTCGACCCTTGTTACCTAGCTGATGGCAAAGAAGAGGTAGTTTGGATAACCGGAGCTTCCTCCGGCATAGGAAAGGCAGGTTCGTACTATCAATCAGTAAACCACCTCCAATTCCCCTAGGGTCCCCGACGCTGATCGGATTTCCAGTTGGCCTTTTGCCGGATGAAAGAAATACCCCTCCTGTGCCACCAGGGGTACGCCATTGGCCACCACTTCCCGAGGTGCGGCGGCAGACCGGATACGCAATACATGGGGAACCTGCTTCCCTGTAATACCGATGCGGAGGCGATTTCCGGACAGCTTCATACGCACATCGGTCGGAGCATCGTTTTCCCGGTAAATGGTAAAGCTGGATTCTTCCCCATCGGGATACAGCAGTAGCGTAAGCAGTCCCTCGTCCCCATCGTTGCCAAAGCCGGTATACCCACGGCTGATCTGCATGGGAATGATCGCTCCCGCCTTCACAAAAACCGGGTACTCGTCCATGGGAAAGTCTTTTGAAATCTGCCTGGGCCCCTGAAATTCCTCCCGGTCGTCCAGCCAATAATACCAGGTGCCCTCCGGCAAAGTCACTTCCAGGTCCGTACGGTCCTCATAAACAGGGGCTACCAACAGGTAATCCCCAAAAAGGTAGTGGTAGGTACCGGGCATACGACGCTGCAAGCGGGTACCTCCCTGATGACCGGTGACCACATAATGGTACATATAAGGCACCAACTCGGTATGCAGCCAAGAAAACTTGCGGATCACCTCCAGTTCTTCTTGGGTGCGCTTCCAAAGCGCCCGCTCTCCATGGCCTCCGTTCATGAACAGCCCACAAAAGGTCGAAAACTGCGTCCACCGCATGTACAGCCTGGGAGGGATAACACTTCCCGAAAAACCGGCAATATCGCTACCGATCACATTGTAGCCCAAATCCGCACTTTTTAGAATACTTTCAATGGCAGATTCAAATCCCTGAATTCCCTTCAAGGCGATGTCTACCTTGCCCTGATCGGGATCCTCCAACATTTCCCGGGATTTCCACTGATGTACCTGATCGCCTACCCAGTTGACAGGCGAAGCATCTATGGGCGCAAAGCCCTCGGGATGGTACCAGCGGTCAATGGCCCGGGACAAGGTGACGAACTCCGGATTCTGGCTCAGCCCGTGGGCGTACTCGTCCCGGTAATAATGATCCATATAGGTACGGGCACTCATCCAGCCGGCCGCTGTACGCTTATAGAAAATCGGAATGCCAAAAAAATCCGTCGAAAACAGGGTCGCTGTACCGTCAAGCTTCCACCCGTCTATGCCGAGGTCAAAAACCCGCTGCTGAAGACCCCGCCACCACTCCATGGCCTGCGGGTTGGTATAATCGATGAATCCGCCCCTACCCTTCCACCATTTATTCTCTTTCCCTCCAGCTAGATAGCCCTTTGATTTGATATCCCGGTACCACAGCTCCGAATCCGGCTCACGCAGTCCTTTGTTGTAGCTGTTTACCATGGTGGTCATCCAAAGCACGATGCGGTAGCCGTCTTCTTTCAACTTGGCAAACCACCGGTCAGGATCGGGATACAAGACGGTATCAATTTCAAAATCGTTGTATCGAAAACTCCATGGACTGTCCAGTATCACCGTTCGCACCGGAATATCATGGGCCCTATATCCCTCCAACAGCTCATCTACATAAACGGCCGTATTCACATCATCCTCCCAAAGCCAGCATTCCAAGGCCCACGCGGGGGTCAGGGGCGGATTCCCATGCCGCTGCTTGTTAAACGGAACTCCCCAAAAAGGATACAGAAATAGGCCGTAGGCCAACAGGGCCAAAACACCTACAATCCAAGCCAGTATTTTCAAAAACTTCACCCACATAGCTACAATGGTTTTCTGGGGTAATACGCCGGATTGCACGGAAAATACCCCGCCCTTTCCCAAAAATGAACAGATTTGATTCTCCCCGTCCACCATTTGGCCTGCGAAACGGAAGTAATTGCAGGATTTTCCGGGATTTCTTAGGTGGGAAAGGGGGCGATTTGCTATATTGGATGGTTTAAAAACCTAAGGAAAACTAACCATTTTTATTCGATATGCTTACCACAGAACAGAAAGACCAAATCACCCGCCAAGGCATGGACCTGACGCTGGTAGAAGAACAAATCCGAAATTTCATAGAAGGCTTTCCCCCGTTGGAAATCCACGCCGCTGCCGCCATCGGTGATGGTATACAGCTTTTGGACGAAGCCTCTCTCAAAAATTGCCTGGAAACCTATGACGCTAAATCCCCGGAGAAAAAAATCGTGAAATTCGTCCCGGCTAGTGGGGCTGCAAGCCGCATGTTCAAGGACCTGTTCTCCTTTTTGGAAAAAAATGGAAGCGATCTTTCCAAAGATGCGTTTACGGGCAAGTTTATTGAAAAGCTGGCGGATTTTGCCTTTTTTGAAGACCTTGAAAGCAGCCTTCAGCAAACCGGAGATAGCATTGCCGCTGCCTTGGAACAAAAGAACTATCCATTGATCGTTGCCCGTCTACTAAACCCGGACGGATTGGATTATGGGTCCCTGCCCAAGGGATTGCTCAAATTTCACCGGTACCCCGACGGCAGCCGCACGCCGGTACAGGAGCATTTCGTAGAGGGTGCGGCCTACGCACTGGGCGAGGGAAATACCATACGGCTGCATTTCACCGTTTCTCCCGAACACCAAGAGAAGTTTGAGGCCCATGTAGCCGCTATCAAGCCCCAGATGGAAGCAACTTTCAACGCTAAGTTTGACATCAGCTTTTCCCAACAAAAAAAATCCACTGACACCATCGCGGTAGACATAGCCAATGCCCCGTTTGTGGAGGAAGATGGAGAGATCCTGTTCCGCCCGGCGGGACATGGGGCCCTGCTTGAAAACCTAAACGACATCGATGCGGACCTAATTTTCATCAAAAACATCGACAACGTGGTTCCCGACCGCATCAAAGATCCCACCAATACCTATAAAAAAGCGATTGGGGGCATACTTCTGGATGCCCAGGAGGCCGTATTTGCAGCATTGGAAGCGCTGGACAAGGAGATAACAGAAAGCTCGGTTGACCAGGCAAAATCCGTTTATACCGGCAAACTGGGTTCCAAATTGCCCTCCGCTTTTGAGTCCATGACGCTATCCGAAAAAGCGGATTTTCTTCGCTCCAAACTCAACCGACCCATCCGTGTTTGCGGCATGGTGGAAAACACCGGTGAACCCGGAGGTGGCCCGTTCTGGGTCAGGGAAGCAGACGGGTCCCTTTCGCTGCAGATCGGCGAAACCGCCCAGTTGGACCTGAACAATCCCACACAAAAAGCCTTGTTTCAGCAGTCCTCCCATTTCAACCCCACCGACCTGGTTTGTGGCGTAAAAGACTACAAAGGCCACAAGTTCAACCTATTGGAATTCAGAGATCCGAAAACGGGATTTATCACCGAGAAATCCAAAAGCGGGCGGGAATTGAAAGCCCAGGAGCTACCCGGACTTTGGAATGGCTCCATGGCCCATTGGAACTCCATCTTTGTCGAGGTACCTTTGATTACATTTAACCCCGTAAAGACCATCAATGACCTCTTGCGGGATGTACACCAATAACCTACCCACATTTATGACCATGAAAAACCGCAGGGAATTGATCAGATACCTATCCGTTATCGTACTGCTCCTATTGATACAAGGGATATCACATGCCCAAATTGGTGTAGGAGCCAAGGCTCCAAAAGGGGCCAAACAGCTATTTGACGGATCCAAAAAATCCCTACATGGGAATTGGCAATACTGGGAGGGCCCCCGTTTGGCCGCAGAGCCACCCATCAAGTGGGCGATTGTAAAAGATCCTGTGGACAAAGGAACCGCTGTGAGCTCAAATGATCCCGCAGCAGCCGGAGGAAAATATGGGGCTGCAGACATCGTGACCAAGGAGGAATTCCGGGATTTTCGCCTGCATGTAGAGTTTCTGATCGCCAATCCGGGAGGCAACAGCGGCGTGTACCTACAGAATCGCTATGAAATCCAAATCTTGGACGGCGACAGCACCGACCACGGCATGGCCGCCATCATCAATGAACACGCCGCGCCCTACCGGGCCTACAACGGCGTAGGGAAATGGAATGCCTACGACATGCAGTTTCGAGCTGCCCGGTTTGATGACAGCGGCAAGCTAACCGAAAAGGCACGCACCACCATTTATTTCAATGGCATCAAAATCCACGAAGACCAGGCCATACAGCAGGTTTGGGGCGGCCCCAATTCGGGCATGGACGGAGGGAACGATGCGGGAAAGGGAATCACCGATCGTCCGGGAGGCATCAAGCTACAGGCTGAGGGCCACGATGTGCTTTATCGAAATATTTGGATTCAGCCGCTAAACCTTTCTGGGCCAAGTACCGACTTCTAGTCAAGTAGTAAAAACGAAGTTTGAGATAGAACTTTTTTTGAATCATCAACTGCTAAAATCGCCGTTGTCTACCCTGGTAAATACAGGATAGGCAACGGCTTTTTGATGTTGGTGAGGTTTGGAACAGCGTTTGAATTTTAGCTAGGGAATTTCAAACCAACAAACCAGACGAGCCATGATATACACCCATTTCAAAACAATACTCATCGTAGCGGCGGCCTTCTTTTGGGGATTCCTGCATCCTTCCCAAGAAGGGCTCGCGCAGGTACAAATGGTAAATAAAACCATTGATAGCCAGATGGAAACCGAAAAAGCTACCATTAAAATCACCAAAGTAGTAAAAGGACTGAACCACCCCTGGGCGGTAGGGTTTTTGCCAGATGGCAATCTTCTGGTTACCGAAAGGCCCGGTAAGCTGTACCTAGTCAGCGGGGAAAAGATTACCCAACTAACCGGTCTTCCAAAAATCGACACGGATGAAGATCAACTTTCGGCACCTGACGGCGGAAACCAAGGTGGTCTATTGGATGTAGCCGTCCATCCGGATTATGAAACAAACGGTTGGATCTACTTTACCTACTCCAGCCCAGGCGATGACGACTCGGTCACAGGTGATCATGGTCATGGGACCGGCACCGCATTGGCCAGAGCCAGAATAGACACTGAAGAAGGAAAGCTCACCGACTTGGAAACCCTCTACGCACAGGTGCCGCGGACCAATCCCGGCAGGCATTACGGATCCCGCATTGTCTTTCCCGGCGATGGCACCGTCTGGTTCACGATTGGAGACAGGGGTCTTCGTTGGAACTCGCAGGACCTTACCGACCCGGCTGGATCGGTAATCCGATTGAAGGAAGACGGCGGGGTAGCGGATGACAACCCCTTTATCGGCGTCGCTCCCGGTAACCTGCGACCCGAGATATACAGCTACGGCCACCGCAACAACCAAGGCTTGGCAATCGACCCAGAAACCGGAAACCTCTGGGCCACAGAACATGGACCAAACGGCGGGGATCTGCTTCATTTGATCGAAAAAGGCAACAACTACGGATGGCCACAAGTAGCCTTCGGAACAGAATACGATACCGATGAAAAAATTGGTCTTGGGCAGGAGGCCCCCGGCGTTACGGAACCAAAGTGGGTATGGGAAGAAAGTATGGCACCTTCTGGACTGGCCTTTTATACCGGAAAGACGATCGATGCATGGGACGGGGATCTCTTTGCAGGCTCCCTGTTGAAAGAGACTTTGTACCGACTGGAAATAAAGAATGAACAGGTAGTACATCAGGAAGCCTTGTTGACGGAAAAGATCGGAAGAATCCGGGATGTTCGCCAAAGTCCAGATGGATCGATGTATTTGGTGACCGATGAAGGGGACGGCGCACTCTACCGCATACAGGTAGCAGACTGATCGATTTCCTTCCCTAGGCTCCGCAGGATACCCTGCTCCTCTGGCTATAAACACCTAAGGATTTCCAATAGGCGTATGGGGAATCCTTAGGTCCAATTCATGCTCCGGTAGTCAAAGTAAAAGGCGACCTATTGCATAATTGGCGAATTAGCGGTATGTTTAAGATCTTACAAGCCCCTAAATTGCTGCTATACAGTCCATGAACCACCCCAGCCCAATTAACCCCAAGCCGTGGTCGGCCTATTTGCTGGCTTTGGCTTTTGCCTGCCAAGCTACTACTGATTCCGATTACGACACCACCTATGTGGAAGAGGAGCCGGATCCCATCTATGCCGAGCACGTACGAACTACCGGATTTCAAACACCCCAGAAGGAAATGGCGGATTTTACCCTCCCTCCCGGTTTTGAAGTGACGCTTTTCGCCTCCGAGCCGGATATCAGCAAGCCCATCAATATCGCTTTTGATGACAGAGGCAGGCTCTGGGTTACCCAGTCGGGCGAATACCCCATTAAAGCAGGTCCTGGAGAAGGAAAGGACCGGATCAGCATTTTAGAAGACAGCAACGGGGACGGTAAAGCCGATATAATCACCCATTTTGCCGAGGACCTGAATATCCCTATCGGCATCATCCCCGTAAAGGACGGGGCCATTGGCTATAGCATTCCCCACGTATACCGGTTTTACGACCGTGATGGCGACGGCAAATCCGAAGCCCGGGAGGTGTTGATTGCCGATTTTGAACACAGGGATACCCATGGCATGGTCAACAACCTGTTCCGTGGATTGGATGGCTGGATCCACGCCTCTCATGGGTTTTCCAACATTTCCACCGTTTCGGGATCAGACGGAGATTCCATCACCATGACTTCCGGCAACACCTTTCGGTTCCGCATGGATGGCAGCCGGGTGGAAAAAACCACCGATGGTAGAATCAACCCTTTTGGCTCGGACCTGGACGAGTGGGGCTATCACTATTCAGCAGACTGCCATACCCTCCCCATCTATCAGCTTATCTGGGGTGGCAATTATACCCAATGGGGCAAAAAAGATCCCAACATGGGTTTTGCCCCCACCATGATGGATTATGGACTTAACTCCACCGCCCTATCCGGCTTGGTGTACTATACCGACAATCAGTTTCCAGAAGAATACCAGCATAGCTTCTACTCCGGTGACGTGGTCACCTGCCGCATCAGTCGCAGCGTGATGGCGTTTAGCGGATCCACGCCGAAAGCTACCCGAAAACGGGATTTCTTGGTCAGCAAGGATCCCTGGTTCAGACCCGTGGACATCAAAATCGGGCCGGACGGAGCCATGTACGTCGCGGATTTTTACAACCCCATTATAGGTCATTACGAAGTACCCCTAGACCATCCTGACCGGGATCGGAAAAGCGGCAGGATCTGGAAGATCACTTACAAAGGAAAGCAGCGAGAAATACGGGACTGGTCCAAGGCTTCCATGAGCGAGTTGCTTAAAGAAATGGGCAGCCCCATCCTAGCTACACGACTGGCCTCCACCGATGCACTGGTGGACTATAAGGGAAAAGGGGCCACATCTGAACTCAAAAAATTGCTACAAGCGGATCCTACCAGCCCTCATCAGCGCATCCAGACACTTTGGGCTTTGCACCGGCTACAAAGTTTGGCACCTGAGGAGTTGAAATCTGGCCTTGGACACGCAGACCCCATGGTACGGGTGCATGCTTTCCGTGTCTTCGCCAATTTGCCCGAATGGGACGAGGTGCATCGTGGATGGGCTTTGGCGGGATTAGGCGACGAAAACCCCCATGTTCGTAGAGCGGCCGCAGAGGCAATCAACCGGCATCCGCATGCCGCGTTTTACAAGGCACTGGTAGAGGCCCATCAGCTGGCTCCAGCCGAGGACACCCATTTGGTATATACCCTTAAAATGGCCCTGTTTACCCATTTGGGGGATCCTTCCCTGATACGTCTTGCAGCGGAGGAAATGTGGACAGAAGAACAGGCCGCACTGATCGCGCTGGTAGTCTCCGACACCGACAGCCCCGAGGCCGGCCAATACCTGCTGGATTACCTCAGGGAACGCAAGGTACCGGAAGATCGATGGATTGGCTACATACGCAGTGCCGCCAGATCCGTTCCGCCCGGTCAATTGCCTGTTGTAGTGGAGCTGGCAATTGAAAAGTCCGGGGAAAGCAACCTTGCCTCCTTTAAGTGGGCGTTGGCGCTACAGGATGGGATTCAGCAACGGGGAATGGAAACACCTGCCCGGTTGGTATCGTGGATTCAGGATATCGGCGGGCAAACCCTTTCCGGACTGGAATCCGACCTTGGCCGATGGTCGGCAGACATGGAAGAAAAATATCAGTTTGCAGCTAGTACGGCAGGTAGGTACCGTTTTACCGGCCACACCGGTCCATTGAAGCAACTGGTACAAAGCGAACCAGTGCCCGAGGCTCTACGCGGAGAGGCTGCCCTAGCCTTGATCCGCATTTCACCAACTGCGCATATGGATTTCTTGTCGGTGCAAATGAACGATTCCGACCAAAAAACCTCCTTTAGGCAACGAATGGCGAACACAATCGGTCAATCTGCTACCCCGCAGGCGCGCGCGATTTTGGCGGACGGTCTCAAAGATGCGCCTATGGAATTACAGACTTCCATCGCTGCCCAGCTCGCCCGCTCCGAACCGGGGATTTCGATTTTGATCGAGCGAATCCGCAAAGGGTACGCCCCCGCACGGGTCCTGAAGACCCGAAATGTAGAAGAGTCGTTTCGAAACCACGCAAACACCCTGCAACGGCAGTCCTTTGAATCTCTGACCGCCAATCTGATGCCTATCAGTGAGGAAAGGGAACGTCTGATAAGCCAACGAATCCAAGGCTATACGGTCAATGAAGACGCGCTTGCCTCCGGCAAACAACTGTTCACTGAAAACTGCGCACTCTGCCACCAGGTGAACAACGAAGGAGGGATGATCGGCCCCCAGCTGGACGGTGTGGGCAACTGGGGAATTCAGGCGTTGGCCACCAAAATCATCGATCCAAACCGGAATATTTCGGAAAACTTCCGCACGTACAACATCCGTCTAAACAATGGAGAAGTAAAATCAGGCCTGTTTAGACGGGAAGAGGGACAGGTAATCGTCCTGGCCGACCAAAGCGGGAAGGAATTCAGCATACCAAAAAATGAAATCAGCGAGCAGACTGCGTCCACCATGACGCTAATGCCAGACACCTTCAGCGAGACCCTTGACCAGGATAAATTCAACAGCTTAATGGGTTATCTATTAAGCGTAAAATAAAGCCTCCCAAAAACATGAATGCACAAAACCCAAAAATAAAGCTCCAAAAAAGTATTCCTTTCGCTGCGTTGCTTATATTTGTCAGCGTTTTGGCTGCGTGTTCGGACAAAGGTCCGCAAGCAGTACCCGGTGACCAAGTTAGTTTTAAGAAACACGTTCTTCTTACCGATTTTATTGCAGAAGGGGTAGCGGTTGGTGATGTAAACAAGGATGGCCTTATTGACGTGATGGCAGGCCCTTATTGGTTTGAAGCTCCCCACTGGACCGTTCATGAATTAGCTCCCGTGAAAACATTCTACTACGACAAAGGGTACAGCGATGCCTTTATCAGCTACGGAATGGATGTCAATCACGATGGCTGGATAGACTTCGTTCGCATCGGCTTCCCGGGAAGAGAGGTTCAGTGGTTCGAAAATCCCCAAAATAACCCGGGCCATTGGAAGACCCATCTGATCACAGAGAGTTTGGGCAACGAATCTGCTGGATTCTATGATATCGACGGAGATGGTCGAAAAGAATTGGTCGGAAGTATTCCCGAGACAGGTGAAATGGTGTGGTTCAAAGCACCCACTTCTTCGGAAGATCTTACCTGGCAAAAATTTGTGATCAGCGAACCCAACAGCCCTGGAACAGCTCAATTTGCACACGGCTTGGGTGTGGGCGACATGAATTTGGACGGCCGCCCGGACATCATCATCAAGGAAGGCTGGTGGGAAGCACCCGCCGACCCTACCACAGGGCCGTGGGCCTTTCATCCAGCTGCGTTGGGAGAAGCCAGTGCCCAGATGTATGCGTTTGATGTGAACGGAAATGGTTTACAGGATGTTATCTCCACTTCTGCCCACCAATTGGGCATGTGGTGGCACGAGCAAATCAGGGACAGTCAGGGCAATATAACCTGGAAAACCCATGATATTGATGACGCATTCACCCAGACGCACGCGTTGGAACTCGTAGACATCAACAACGATGGGAATCCCGATCTGGTAACCGGCAAAAGGTATTTTGCCCACATGGGTGCTGATCCGGGAGAATTCGACACTCCCTTCGTGTATTGGTATGAATTCGAACCGGGAGAAACGCCTAACTGGATAGGCCATCCGGTAGACGATGATTCAGGAGTGGGCGTGCACGTCATTACCGAGGATATTACCGGTGATGGGCTAATAGACATAATAGTGGCAAACAAGAAGGGCGTTTTTGTATTTGAGCAACAGCGACAACCGACCAAAAAATAAACTTATCCCCATGGAATCGGGAATGGATAATGCTGATTATCTAGATTGCCCGTAGCGATGTTGGGGTTCAAACAGCTTCTTAAAAACAATTAAATATCTATGAAAAAGTCGATCAAACCATTTTTTTATCTAGCACTTTCCACCTTAGTGGGATTTAATGTTTCCTGCAAAGAGACCGGAAAAACATCCGATGGACAGGAATTTACTTACATCAAAAAAGGTACTCAAAAACCGTTAGAGGGCGAATTTGTCCTTTACAACCTGGAAGTAAGAACCGGCAAAGACAGTGTTTTTATCTCCACAGCAGATCAGGGCATGCCTGGATACCTGAGGTACTCCGACTCCATACCTAAGAACAATTTTATGGATGAAATATTTCTGGGGCTTAAAAAAGGAGACAGCATACTTGTGGAAGCGAAAGCCTCCAAAGTATTTGAAGACAATACGCCTCCATTTTTGACCTCAGATGAAACCATTAAAATCCGAATTGGCGCGTTTGAGGTATTGGACGAAGAAAACATCATGGCTTATTTCAATGATCTACAGCAGAAAGCTATGGATGCTGAAAATGCCGGTGCTGCCGATCGCTTGATCCTTGAGGATGAAACCATTGCAAAATACGTGAAGGATAACAACCTAGATGCGACCAAAACCGAATCGGGTTTGTACTATGTAATCGAAAAGAGAGGTTCGGGTCCTGAGATTGAAGAGGGAAGCCAAGCTTCTGTACACTATGCCGGCTACCTATTGGATGGGAAAATATTCGATACTAGTATCAAGGAAGTGGCGCAGCAAAACAATATATACAATGAGCAGAGAGATCAGGCGGGAGGATACAGTCCATTCGACCTACAGGTAGGCGTGGGGCAGGTTATTCCGGGTTGGGATGAAGGCCTAAGCCTGCTTCGAAAAGGCGACAAGGCGAAGCTGATCATTCCATCACCCCTAGCCTATGGCACGAGGGGTGCCGGAGCCGATATTCCTGGCAATTCCATCTTGGTCTTTGACGTGGAAATCATGGATGTGGCCAACTGAGGTCTCCAAAAAAACCATACTTCAAATCCCCGGCAGAGACGTCGGGGATTTTTTTTGCCCTTTCATTTCCCGATATCCAGGTATTCCCCCAAGGCATACATCAGGTCCACACCAAAAGCATGGGCACCCTCGGTTGTTACCATCTGTCCATGGTTCAACGCATAAGGAAACTCCAATGTGGTGACCATCTTCAGTCCTCTGCCGTGAAATCCCGCTGCCCACTGCCCAAAGGAAGCACCTTGATCGTAATTTGATCCGGTATTCCACGCGACCCCAAAGGGAAGAAAGCCCTCATTTTCAGTGAATTTCATCGGCCCTCGGTGCCCTTTGGCAAGTATCTCTACCAAACGCTCCTGTTCCGAAGAAATCGCAGGATTTGCATTCCCTACAAAATAGATCCACTCGTTGTTTTCACCCTTGATCCAAGGGTTATGAAGGTCAATGCCCACCCACGGAACGTAACCTACCCACTTGGGCACCTGTTCCCGTAGGGATCGGGTACTCGCATAGATACTCTCTCCCGAATAGTCCCGGTTGTGGTCGCGGGGTATCCGGTTTTTTCCCTGATCGCCATCCTCCACCCCATCTTTATCCAAAAAAGGGATAAACCAAAAAGAAACCTGTTCAGCCAGGGCCTTCATCTCGGGAGTTTCGCTAAGCAGGGCCGAAATCATACCCTCCATCACGTAGTTGCCCATCATCTCGCAGGCA
This sequence comes from Lunatimonas lonarensis, assembly GCF_000390185.1. GTDB lineage: Bacteria > Bacteroidota > Bacteroidia > Cytophagales > Cyclobacteriaceae > Lunatimonas > Lunatimonas lonarensis. Next base: position 20,147 of record NZ_AQHR01000025.1, read on the forward strand.
TGGGCGCGGGCGGTAACCAGCACGTTATAGCTTGGCGAGGCCGAACGGCTTCCTATCGCCAGTTTTTCCACCGATCTTCCACGCTCCGAGATACAAAGCTCGTCCAAGGCGATCCGGTGATCTCCCTGAAAACCAGTCAAAAACCGAGCCAGATCCCGTTGGGTATAGGGCATGCCCATGCTAAACCGTACCGCTTGGTCTGCCCGATCGAAGGTAAACGAAAACAGGCGGTCGCTAAGGTGATCATTGCGATCAAGCCAATGCCAGGTTTCACCCCCATCCAGGGAGTAGGCCGCCCCGAGCCCCGTCATCAGGTTACTTTTTGTTGCTTTAAAATACCAAGTCTTGGGAATTGACGAAAGTGCCCGGAAATTCCAATAAAACCATTCACCGGAGGTATCCCTTAGATCTGGCCCAAAATACACCGTATCAGCTATAATCTGCTCGACCCGCACGTTGCCCCCAGGAAAATCGGCATCTATCCCAAGGGTGGCCGCATGTGGTGACGATACCGAGGTAAGTTCGCGCTGACCTTGTCCCATGCCTTGGAAGACGGGCAGAAGCGCAATAAACAAGGGACAGAGGCATCTCCTCAAAATAAGCCTATCGAATCCTTTTCCCATACCTGATGAACTATTTTCCCAATCAGAAGCTAAATCCAAGAGCGTATATCTTTAGACGCCAAACTGCCTAAAATGATGATCTAAATGCCTATAGACTACCCATCCCCATTCACGGGTAGTTAAGGGGCCAAAAAAGGGATGGGGGCTATACAGTGGTTTTCGCAAGTGGGGGAACTTTCTAAGTTGTGAAATTAAGCGACTCTTTTCAGTCTCAAACTGCCCATCTGCCACCTGCCCCTTCATATCGTATCGCTTCGGCCCTTTCACATGCCTCGGAAAGCGCGGAAGCAGGTAGAGGCTATACCACTTGACCACTCGCTGCCATAGGGTCGCCGGGCGCAGAGTGCCCTCCCAAGTCAGAATCTGCTCGTTGGTTACCGTACAGTGCCGAAGCATCTCGGCGGGCGTCATGGTACCCCAGCGGGGAACCAGCCCAGCCTCCAGCCTTTCTGCCCTTTCTATGAGCCCATCCGCAAAAGCTTTCTGAAGCACGGTTCGTTTCATCTGTCTAACTTAAGACTGCCTTTACCACGTGTCCGTGTACATCGGTCAAGCGGAAATCCCTTCCCCCAAAATGGTAGGTAAGGTGAAAATGATCCACCCCCAATAGATGAAGAATGGTGGCATGAAGGTCATGGATACTAACCGGATTTTCCACCACACGGTATCCGTAATCGTCGGTCTGCCCGTAGATGGTACCTCCCTTTATCCCTGCACCTGCCATCCACATACTAAAGGCCGATGGGTTATGATCCCTGCCGTCGCTCCCCTGCGCAAAGGGTGTGCGGCCAAATTCCCCCGTCCAAACCACCAGGGTTTCCTCCAAGAGGCCTCTCGACTTCAAGTCCTTAAGAAGCCCCGCAATCGGCTGATCAACGGCGTGGGCATTCCGCTCATGCCCATCTTTCAGATTGGAGTGCTGATCCCATCGGTCCACTCCCCTGCCCACCATGGGACAGGTAAGCTCTACAAAGCGAACGCCCCGCTCCACCAGCCGTCGGGCCATCAGGCATTGGGCGCCATAATTTCGCGTGTTCGGATCGTCTGAAAAAAGCCCGTAAAGGCGCTTGGTAGCAACCGACTCGGCATCAAATTCCGTAAGTTCCGGCACCGAAGACTGCATGCGATAGGCCAATTCATAATTCGAAATCGCAGCCTCGACCGCATCTACTGCCCCGACGTCTCCCAATCGGGACAGGTCCATGGCCCGAATAAAGTCCAATTTCTCCCGCTGCGGCCTGCCCTCTGCATCGTATGGATTGATATTGGCGACTGGTTCATCACCGGCTTTCATAATCGAAGCTTGGTAATCCGCCGGCAAAAATCCGTTTTTGAAGTTGTCGACTCCGCCGGGAGGAATAAGTCCGCCGTCCAACACCACATAGCCCGGAAGGTTGCTGTTGTCCGTACCGAGGCCGTAATTGATCCAGGCTCCCATGCTGGGCCTTCCTTGAAGGCCACTTCCGGTATGGAGAAAATAATTGGCATTGGTGTGCTCCGGGAAATTGGAAACCATGGAACGAATAAGCGCCAGGTCATCCACGCAGGTAGCAATGTGTGGAAAAAGCTCGCTAACTGCCATGCCACATTCACCATACTGTTTAAACTTCCATGGGCTCATCAGAATTTTGCCATTGTCGTTGAACTGGGTGGCATCCACCTTGAATTTGGGATCTTGCCCGTTTTCCTTTTCCAAGCGGGGCTTTGGATCAAACGAATCCACTTGGGATACCCCGCCATCCATGTACAAAAAGATGACGTTTTTGGCCTTGGGAACAAAATGAGGTGTTTTCGCCAATTGATCCAATACGTCCTTGGGCGAAGCAGGCTTGGCGGCAGGTCTGCAGGCAGCTGCCATCCCTCCCATCATGCCCATAAAGGCCAGGGACCCAAAGCCACATCGGCAGACTTCCAGCATCTCCCTTCGGCTAATCGGGCGGTTCAATTGGTGGTATAACGGTAGTTTCGACATAATCACATCAGGTAAATAAACTCTTTCAAATTAAACAGGGAGTGGCAATAGGACGACCATAATCCATTATCTCCCAATAGATCTAGGTCGCTGATCATACCCTGCCGCACACCCCACCCCCGAATCAGGTCAATGCCCACCTGAAGTTCCTCGGCCGTCGGTTTACGTGAAAAAGCCTCCCAATAAAGACGGTCAATACGTTGGGCCAAGGTACTGTCTCCGGCTGCCAGCACACGTAGTGCCCAGACTTCGGATTGGCGTACCACAAAGGGATCGTTCATCAGCATCAAGGACTGGGCAGGTACATTGGTAACATCCCGCTTACCAAAAGAGGTGAAGGGAGTTGGGAAATCAAATGTCTGCAACAGGTGGTTGATGAAGTTTCTACGTACTTCTATATAGATGCTTCTTCGGCCATCGCCATCTAACGGGCCGGATGAACCGGGCCTGCCACGACCCTGCATAAATCCGGTCAGATGCACCGGTACCGGCTTGCCAAACGACTCCTCGCGTAGATTTCCGGCTACCCGAAGCATTCCGTCCCGAATGGCCTCTGCTTCCAGCCGCCTTACAGGGTAACTGGCAAGAAAAATATTTTCTGGATCCAACTTTCTGGCCATTTCCTCGGGTTGATAATCCCGCTGAAAGGTTTCGGTCATGACTATGGCTCGAATCAACTCTTTCACGGACCATCCCTGCTCGACGAATACCAGTGCTAGGTAGTCCAACAATTCCGGATGACTGGGCAACTTGCCTTGTAATCCAAAGTTATCCACAGTCTCCACGATGCCGCGACCAAAGAGATGGTGCCAAATACGGTTTACCATTACCCGGCTGGTCAAGGGGTTTTCTGAACCCAGCAAAGCATCCACCATTTCAAGCCGACCACTACCGGCGTCTCCAAAAACCGGCTTGCTGCCGGTAATTCCTGGCATGAACCTGCGTGGTACCTTATCGGGAGAAAGATCCGTATGGCTACCCCGGATAAAAACCGGACTTTCGGTTCTGTACCCTTCGGTTACGCCGCTGAAAAACACTGTATCTTTGACCTGATCGGTCAAGTCCGCCCATTGCCGGGCCATTTTCTCCAATCCCTCCACGGTTCTCCTCTCCTTACCCTGCGCAATCCAGTGGTTTAGATGCTCGATTTCATGGGGAGAGGATCGATAACCAACCCAATTTTTGATAATTGTCCCCATAGGCGGCGTGCCTTCTGTATGCTTCAGACTAGGCTCTTGCCAGGAATTGTCAAAAGATATGGCATACTGCACTTCTACAAAGTCCTGGTGACCTTGCACGTAATTATGGGACTGAAAACGTCCCGGCATCACCTCCAAGTAAGCCTTGTGGCCCTTCCATTGTCCTACATCAAACACCAGCTCTTTCCAATCCCCCGACTGTACCAGCTGGCTCATCCCACCGTAAATGGGATACTGGATAAGTTGAAAATTGTCCATCACTACCCGAACCGTACCTAAGCTGCCCCTCGCTTTTACCCCCACGTACTTTGCATCGATGACAAAATCCGGCGATCTCAATACCCCAAACTTGCCCAGACCAAAATATCGACTGGATGCCATACCCTCGTCCAGTTTCTGCAAGGCTTTTCTATCCTCGGTCAACACCGGATTGCCAAGGGTAGTCTTGGAACCAAAGGCCATGCCATCACTCTTCCAACCTCCAAAATCCTGACCTCTGAAATCCCCCAGCACCTTTACCCCGCCTTCAACCACTTCATCCACTGTATGAAGGTTGGTCAACTGAACGGGCACCTGTTTTCCCTGGGCGGATTCCCAAGACGATGCAAACTGCTGCCTGATGTGAGCCTGAAGCTTTTGCGCTTCCCGAAGGGACACGTTTCTCATTTCCAGTTGGTTGGCTGGCTGGGGTGAAAACCGAGTTCCCTCCATGATTCCATAAAGCGCGTAGTAGTCGGCCGTGGGAATGGGGTCAAATTTGTGGTCGTGACATTTTGCGCAGGCCACCGTCAGTGCCTGGAAGGCCTTGCTGGTGACATCGATCATGTTGTCGATGCGGTCTGATTCGTCCTTGCGGGTATCCACAGGGCTATGGGTTCCCTCCCCCAAGGTATAAAACAACGTGCCAAGTACGGATTCGTTGGTACGGGCCTCTGCATGAAACCTCGGAGACTCCATCAAATCGCCCGCCAATTGTTCCCTAATAAATTGGTCATAGGGAACATCCTCGTTAAAAGCACGGATGAGGTAATCGCGATAGCGCCAAGCACCCTGTATGGCATAATCAAATTCATGACCCCGGGTTTCGGCATAGCGCACCACGTCCATCCAATGCCTTGCCCAGCGTTCTCCAAAAGAGGGAGCCTCAAGGTAACGGTCCACCAGCTTTTCATAGGCGTATATGGCATCATCCTCCAGAAATGCTTCCACCTCCTCCGGGTTGGGGGGCAACCCGGTCAATACATAGGAAAGCCTGCGAATAAGGGCGTTTTTATCTGCCTTTGCTGCGATCGCTAGCCCTTTTTGCCGTATGCTTTCCCCTACTAGGCTATCGATGGCTTGGGTGGGCGTCAACGTGGCAAAACGCTCCAACTTGGATGCATCCGGCCCGACAAAAGCCCAATGAGGCGTATATTCCGCTCCTTGGGCGATCCATTTCCGTATAAGGGCGACCTCCTCCGCTGTAACCTCCTGATTGGTGGCCGCCGGCGGCATCCGCAGCTCCGAGTCGTGATGGGTGATGCGCTCCAACAGATAGGATTTACCTGGCTTTCCAGGCACAATAGCCTGTTTTCCTCTCTCCAGCTTGGCCGTAGCTCCATCGAATAAATCCAATCTTAGATCAGCTTCCCGGCTACTGGGATCGGGTCCGTGGCATAGGTAGCATTTTTGCACCAAGATGGGTTTGATATGGAAATTGAAATCCACCACCTCGGGTAAACCAACTTCGGATTCCTTCCCTCCACTTCCACAGCCTACAGCAAAGGCTAGCAACGCACCAACTAAGGCAAGAAACGCTAAAGGAAGACGACCGAGTTTCCAACTGAACATACCGATTGATTTTGAGCTCTTTGTTTGTTTTCCAATTTATGGCTTAATCCATCAAAAGTCCATACCTTTTATCCAAAAAGCTAAAAAAAAGGCTATTTTTAGGGCAAACAAACCCACTTATGAACATCGGCATTATCGGAATTGGAAGAATCGGAAAAATCCACCTGCAAAACTGCCTGACCCATTTTCGGAAAGTCAAGGTATTGGGGGCCATGAATCCCTCCCAATCCGGTAGGGATTATGCAGCCCAAATGGGTGTTCCGTTGGTGACAGAGGACGCAACCGAACTTACTTCACATCCCGATATCGACGCCATTTTGGTGTGTTCTGCCACAGACAGCCACGCTGCTTACGTGGAACAAGCAGCGAAGGCCGGAAAGGCCCTGTTTTGTGAAAAGCCGCTGGATCTTTCGCTGGATAGGGTACGACAAACGCTAGCCCTCGTATCGGATTGCGACGTTCCCCTAATGCTCGCATTCAACCAACGCTTTGACCCCAGTTTTGCGGAGGCAAAGCAGCGGATCGCCTCGGGAGATCTGGGTAGGATACGGTCACTTCGACTGATAAGTCGGGATCCAGGCCCTCCTCCCATTGCTTATATTCAGCGGTCGGGCGGCATGCTGATGGATATGACTATCCATGACTTTGACATGGCCCGCCACCAACTGGACTCCGAAGTGGTGGAGGTGTATGCCCAAGGCGCGAATATGGTCAGCGAAGACATCAAAGCAGCTGGAGATATTGATTTTGCGTCCGTCGTGCTCACCTTTGCCAATGGGGCTATTGCTACCATTGAAAACTGCCGGGAAACCTCCTACGGGTACGATCAGCGAATGGAAGTATTTGGTTCCAAGGGCATGATCCGTGTCGAAAATCCCGTCAAAACCAGCACCCTCCTTTCCAGTTCAACCGGAACCCTGGGCGGCAAAAACCTGGATTTTTTTATGGATCGCTACGCAGAATCTTACCGCCTGGAATTAGCCGCTTTCTTCGAAGCGCTCGCCTCGGGCAGCCCCATGCCTGCTACCGGGTATGACGGCTTAAAGGCAATGGAGATTGCCGAAGCAGCCATGCGCTCCATCGCTGAAAACCGGCCGGTGCGGTTGGGATAAAGGTTAAAATTTAACCAGCAAATTGCTTTTTGAGGACTCGTAGATTCCCAAAATAAGCTCCAGGGAACGCCTGGCATCCCTGCCGGTAACCATCGGCTCTCGATTGGCCAATACAGCCTCGACCATGTCCTCCACCTGTCCCTGATGAAGGCGAAAATCAATGGCCATGGGATCAGAAGCGCCGCTGCCACCTACATCAGAATCAGGCACACCGGCATCGCTTCCGGACACGTTCCACACGACAATCTTACCGGCTTCCAGTATGATATTCCCTTTTTCGCCGTAGACCTCCAGGCGCTCGGGATTGCCTGGAAAAAGGGCCGTGCCACCGGTGATGGTACCCAGTGCACCATTTTTGAAGTTCACCAACGCTGCCCCCAAGTCTTCCCCCTCGATCGCATGAACAACCGTTCTGACCTGACCAAAGACGGATTGGGCTTCGCCCATGATATCCAACAACAAATCGATGGTGTGCACCCCCTGATTGATCAGGGCCGCGCCACCGTCGCCCTTCAATGTTCCCTTCCAGTCGCTGCCGCTGTAGTAGGATGGGTCTCTATACCAGTTGATGGCCGCTGTTCCCAAAAGCAGTTTTCCAAGTCTGCCCTCCTGCACCGTATGCTTAAGCTTTAGGTAGCCTGGTTTCAGGCGGTTTTGAAAAATCACCCCCAATTTTACCCCCGCCTGCTCACAGGCTGCTATGAGTTGGTCGGCACGATCCAGACTGACCTCGATGGGCTTTTCCAACAGCACATGCTTACCGGCCCGGGCCGCTTCGAGGGCGGGCTCGAGGTGATTGCCACTGTGTGTACAAATGGCTACTATGTCTATGTCTTCCCGTTTCAGAAACTCCTCGATTTGATGATCGGCCGGCACCCCAAACTTCTCCGCTGCCTGACTGGCTCTTTCGGCCGTTGAACTGCATACGGCTACCAGCCTAGCGCTCTCGCAGGCGTTGATCGCGGCCGCATGCATACCGGCGATGGCTCCAGTACCGATGATTCCAAATCCAAGTTCTTTCTTACTCATAGTTTCCGACATAGGTGATGGTTTATTAAGTTAAACTAAAATAGACGTGGCGTTATTCTTCCATTATATTTTTCGCATGGAAGCGGTCATTTCCTCCATGACCCAGTTGGTGCGGGCAGCACTGTGTCCGGTACTGGGGCAGCTTCCCTCACCTAGCAATTCCTGCACGATAGAGGTGATCAGGAACGTTTGAATATGCTCGGGCATCTCGAACGTGAACCGCTCATTTACGCCCGCATCCGTCTCTAGGTCCACGTAGGTATCCCAAAAAGAGGGATAGCTGATCTGTCCTTTGGATCCGACGAGGGTGGTCATGTCCGTTTTGGCAACCTCCGAAGTAGTAAAACACCAAACACCAGACCCCATCACGCCGCTTTCGAACTCAAAACCGGCCGAAACGATATCCTCTACCCCATACCAACCTGCTTGATTCTTGGCCAACGCCCGTACGGATTTTACCGGACCCAATAAGTAATCAAGAAAGTCAAGCTGATGGGAACCTAGGTCGTAGAAATACCCTCCTCCGGATATATCGGGATTGATGCGCCAGTTTTCATCCGGACCGGTCTTTACGTCCGGGTGGGCGGGCTGATTCATCAGAACCTGCACATAGCGCAAGTCACCGATCACACCAGATTCCAACAGGGATTTGATTTTCAAAAAGTTGGGTAGGGTCCTCCGATAATAGGCCACGAAAAGGGGCACTCCTGCTGCCTCGCAGATCCGAATCATCTCCAGGCATTCGGCGTGGGTACGGGCCATGGGTTTCTCTACATATACCGGCTTTCCTGCCGCCGCGGCCTTTCGGGTGAGCTCGAGGTGTGCATTTGGCGGAGTAGCAATGTAGATGGCATTGACCTCGGGATCTGCAATGAGCGCATCTGCGTCGTCGTACCATTTGCCCACACCATGTCGCTGGGCGTAGTCTCGGGCCAATTCGCCATTTCGTCGCATCACAGCCACCAAGCGGGAATTGTCCACTTTTTGCATGGCGGGAGCGCTTTTGCGTTCACAAACCGCCCCCACGCCCAGCACGCCCCAGCGTACCTCCTTATCCGTAAATTTTATCATAGGCCTAAACTTACAAAAATGTTTGCCTATGCCGCAAATGTGGGTCGGGAATTGTTGTTTTTGAGAGACGTAGGATTCGAGACGTAAGACTTAAGACGCAAGATGAGAGATGAGATGTGAGATGTGAGATGTGAGATGTGAGATGTGAGACACAAGACATAAGACATAAGATTTATGTAAGACCCATGTACGTAAGAATTTAGAATCCTACATCCATTCCAAAGCCAAAAAACCGAAGCGAACCCAACCTCATAAACGTACCCCCCTATATCGCCGAAGGCATATATCCACTTATATCGCGAAGCATATATCATTTTAACATAGCCGAACCTGTCTACCGGGTAGAAGCATGTTCCAGAGGTATTAGGCATGAGGCGTCAGAATGAAGTAATTCACCTCGCCAAAAACTGCCTCAGGACGTAGTGAAGTATGCCTCCATGCGTATAATAAGCGATCTCTATTTCGGAATCCAGCCTAGCAATGGCCTCAAAGCTCTGCGTCGTTCCATCTTCCCGCGTAGCGGACACCTGTAATATTTTTAGCGGGGTCAATCCGCCAGAAATACCCTCGACGGAAAACAATTCCTTCCCGGTCAGACCCAACGAATCGGCTGTTTGTCCGTCTGCATACTGGAGTGGCAACACACCCATACCCACGAGGTTGCTCCGATGGATACGCTCGTAACTCTCCGCCAATACTGCCTTTATTCCCAACAAGTTGGTACCCTTAGCCGCCCAATCCCGCGAACTACCGCTACCGTACTCCTTCCCCGCCAATACCAGCAGGGGCGTTTGGTCATTTTGGTAGGCCATAGATGCATCGTACACGCTCATTTCTTTCCCACTGGGCAAATGAACAGTGAAGCCGCCCTCCTGCTGGGCGAGTTTATTCTTGATACGGACATTGGCAAAGGTGCCACGTACCATCACTTCGTCATTGCCACGCCTAGACCCATAGGAATTGAACTGGTCTGCCGGAACGCCCCGCTCGGTCAGGTATCTTCCGGCCGCTGATTCTGCCCTAAAAGAACCTGCCGGGGAAATGTGATCCGTGGTGATTGAATCCCCCAGCATTAATAAAACCCTGGCATCAGCAATGTCCTTGGGATCGGTTACCTCCTCTGCAATGCCTTTGAAAAAAGGAGCTTCTTTGATATAGGTGGATTCCTCAGACCATCTATATACTTGATCCGTGGGCGCCGTAAGTGCCTGCCACTGCTCGTTTCCGGCAAAAATCTGCCCATAATTCTTTTCAAAATCCGCAGGGGATAACACGGAACTGATGACTTCCATAATTTCTTCCTGCGAGGGCCAGATGTCATTCAGATAAACAGGCTCCAAATTGGGGTCATAACCGATCGGTTCCTTTTGTAGGTCTAAATCTACCCTCCCTGCAAGGGCGTAGGCGACCACTAGCATGGGGGACATCAGGTAATTCATTTTCACCTGTGGATGAACCCGGGCTTCAAAATTCCGATTGCCCGATAATACGGAAGCGACCACCAAATCGTTTTCCTCCACTGCCTGGGCAATGTGCCTCGGCAGTGGCCCCGAATTCCCGATACAGGACGTACACCCATAACCCACTACATGAAAACGCAGGGCCTCCAGATCGTCCAACAGGCCGGCATTTTGGAGGTAATCCGTCACTACTTTGGATCCCGGTGCCAAAGAGGTTTTGACCCAGGGCTTTACATCCAATCCGCGCTCCCGGGCCTTTTTTGCCATCAGACCCGCTCCGACCATCACACTCGGATTGGAGGTATTTGTGCATGAAGTAATGGCAGCAATCACCACAGACCCGTCGTGCAGCGCAAACTTTTCATTCTGATGCTTCACGACCACGGTTTTCAAACCATTTTTTATGTTGGTTTCGATCTCGATGTCTTTTGAACCCGTACCTTCTCCGGAACCCATGGGCTGACCACCACCGCCCTCAGCGTACCAGCGGCTTTCATCCCGCTGATCGATGGGGATGTATGCACGACCATGAACTTTCTCCAGCTCCTCTCCAAATTTTGCTTTGAAGTTTCGGAGCAAAATTTTGTCCTGTGGTCGCTTCGGCCCGGATACTGTTGGCTCTACCGTGCTGAGATCCAGCTCTACCACGCTTGAGTAAGTAATTGCTTCCTCGTTGTTTCTCCACAAAAGATTTTCCTTGGTATATACCTCCACCAAGTCGATCTGATCAGAGGAGCGGTTGGTCTTCTCCATGTAATCAAGGGTGCGTTCGTCGATCGGAAAGTAGGTCACCGTGCAGCCGAATTCAGGGGACATATTCGAAATCGTGGCCCGGTCGGGCACGGACAGACTATCCAGCCCTGGGCCGAATACCTCCACAAACTTGCCCACCACCCCATGATCTCTTAGTAATTTGGTAATGGTCAGCACCATATCTGTGGCAGTGGTACCCAAAGGAAGCTTTCCCGACAATTTCAATCCTACCACTTCGGGCATGATAAAGTAAATGGGCTGGCCAAGAATAGCAGCTTCCGCCTCTATGCCACCTACGCCCCAGCCCACAACGCCAATGCCATTCACCATGGGGGTATGGGAATCCGTTCCCACCAGTGTATCGGGAAAGACCTCCCCATCGCGGGCTATAACTCCCTGGGCCAAGTACTCCAGATTTACCTGATGGCATATTCCCATGCCGGGGGGCACCACGGAAAAATTATCAAAGGATTTCTGCGCCCATTTCAAGAATTCGTAGCGCTCGCCATTCCGTTCATATTCCACATCGACGTTCTTTTTGTACGCATAGTTGGTACCAAAAAAATCAACCTGTACGGAATGGTCTACTACTAAGTCAACAGGGATCAGTGGGTTAATTTGGCTGGGATCTTTGCCTTTTCGTACGGCTTCCGCCCGCAAAGAGGCTATATCCACCACCGCCGGCACACCAGTAAAATCCTGCATCAACACACGAGCCGGCTTGAAGGGAATATCCTTATCTGAGGGCTTGGGCGTCCAGTTCAGGAGCGTATCGAGGTTTTCTTTTGTTATGGCAAAATCATCGAAGTTCCGTAGGGCGTTTTCCAACAGAATACGGATAGAAAATGGCAGCTTCTCTATGGCATGCCCTTGGTGCTGAAGCTCAGCGAGGCTCCAGTAATACAAGGCACCCTTAGCACTTTCTAATTTTCTTTTGACTCGAAATGGATCTTGTGACATAATGAAGTGAATTAGGTGGAATTAAAAAAGACAGATATAAGAATAACCCAAAAAAAAGGGCTTTGATTCCTTGATCAGCGACATTTTAGACCAAAAGCACGAAACAAAAAAAAAGCGGAGATGGCTCCGCTAATTTATTTATTCCTCTAAGGCTTCCTGTCTTGCCTTTTCACTTTTCCGAAAGGAACGCCGGAAAAACCAGTGATACCGCAAGGCTTCCAGTGTTTCATTAAACGACTCCGTACCCTCTTCCAGATTATGTACAGTACCTTTGATGTAGGCGGCAAAGTCCTTATCATTCAGCAACATACCCGCAGCATTGTCAGAGCTCCCCAGTTTTTTGGTGGCCAGCTGAAGATTTTCTGCCGCCACATTCGCCTGTTGAATGGTTTCTTCCAATCCAGAGGTAGAAGCCTTCAAGCTGCCTACCAAAGTAGTATCTCGCAGAAACTCGTCAATGGGCGTTCCTTTCTGGTTAAGCTTTTTGGAGAAACTGGCCAGTTCAGAAGTGAGGATGCGGCTGTTTTGGGCCGAACGGTCAAGATCAACCAACAATTCTCGTAAACTTACTGCCAACGACGAATCTGTCAACAGGGCACCCACGATGCCATCACCTGCGGCTATTCTTCCGGTCAATACTTTAAGATCGGTCGTAATTGACACGAGATTTTTATTGTTTTCCTGAAGGGTCTCCATCATTCTATCCGTATCTAGGGGCATCACTGCCTCTAATCGGTCTCCCGGATCAATAATCGGCGCCTCGTTCGTTCCTCCGTAGATCACTATGATCTTGTTTCCTATCAACCCGTCCGAACTAATAGTCGCTTTGGAGTTTTTGCGAATAAAATCCCGGGCATTCGACTCTAGGTTCATTTCTATCTCTACCTGGGAGTCACCGTAGAAATTTATCTTTTTTACGGTTCCGATTTTCACCCCCGAAAACCACACATTATTTCCGGTTTGCAGGCCACCGATATCATCAAACACGGCATAGACGCGAAAGCTCTTCACAAAGGCCTTTTGCTGCGCACCTAGCGTAAGTACGCCCAGCACTAAAATTATAATGCCTATCAGGACAAAAATGCCCACAATCACGGTTTTTTTATTATCGTTTTTCATGTATTTATGAAATTGTAGTCATAAAAGGATTTGATACGCGGATCTTCGGATCGGAAAACCTCTTCAAAGGTGCCTTGGGAACTAAATATCCCATCCAGCAAGATCACGACTCGGTCTCCTGTCATTTTTGCGCAGGTGAGATCGTGCGTAATGATGATGGACGAAGTATGGTACCGCTCGTTCACTTGATTGATAAGGTTATTAATCTCTACACAGGTAATCGGATCCAAGCCGGCTGTTGGCTCGTCGTAGAGCATTATCTCGGGATTCAGAATAAGCGTGCGGGCTATGCCTATTCGCTTTCGCTGTCCTCCAGAGAGTTCGGATGGCATTTGATTGATGGTAGCCAAAAGCCCCACACCGTCCAATACATCTTCGACGCGCTTATCCCGCTCGGCCTTGGTGAGGTTTTTTACGTTTCGGGTGAGCGGAAATTCCAGGTTTTCCCGAACGGTCATACTATCGTACAGTGCACTGTTCTGGAAGGAGAAGCCGATTTTAAGACGGAGTTTGTTCAACTCTTTCAGGGGCAGGGCTTCCACTTCCTGACCGAGCACTTTACAGCTGCCCTCGTCTTGGTACAAAAGACCCACGACTATCTTGATTAAGACCGACTTGCCCGTGCCGGATCTACCGAGCACAACCAAATTCTCTCCCCTGTAAAGTTCCATATCGACCCCACGCAAAACGTGGAGATCTCCAAAGGATTTTTTCAGATTGGAAATTTCTATAACTTTTTCTCGCATCGCCTACATTTGTCTGAAGAAGTTCGTGATCTGTAACGCAAGCAATTCTTCGATAAAAATCAAAAACATGGCCATAACCACCGCTGCATTGGCAGCTTTGCCCACGCCCTCTGTACCTTTGGTAGAGTTATATCCCTTATAACAACCTACAATGCCAATGGTAAAGCCAAACACCAGTGACTTGAGCAAGGAAGAGGTTATGTCCAAAAAAGACAGGGCGTCAAACACCTGAACAAAAAACGTACTAAGACTCACCAGCTCATTTTGGTTTACATTGATAAAGGATCCTATCAACGCCACGAAATCGGTGTACATGACCAAGACAGGGATCATGAAGGTACTCGCCAAGACCCTACTTACCACCAGAAATTTAAATGGATTGGTAGCAGACACCTCCATGGCATCGATCTGCTCGGTTACCTTCATGGAACCGATCTCCGCACCTATACTCGATCCCACCTTTCCCGCAGCAATCAGCGCGGTCACCAAAGGACCCATCGCACGTACCACCGCAATGGAAATAAGGGCTGGAAGCCAAGAAGTAGCCCCAAATTCGGACAAGGAAGGCCTTGACTGATTGGTAAACACAATCCCTACAATAAACCCTGTAAGCGAAATAAGTGGCAGCGAATTGTACCCGATTTGGTAACACTGCCGGATAAACTCTTTGCCTTCATAAGGGGGAAGCCAAACTTCCACAAAGAACCGCTTTACAAAATCGAAGGCACTCGCCAGACCCACAAAGAATTTATTCAGTCTTTTGCCAAGAAACAGTTTTTCATCAGCGGTTGCTTTTGACATGATCCTTTTATTATTCGGTTTTTAGTAACGTTTTATCTCAAAAAAACCTAGAGAAACTCATCGATCACCTCCTTACGAAGCGGCTTCACCAAAAAGCCGCTTACCATATCGAAACGTTGACTTTTCTGGATATCACGGGGATCCAACGACGAAGTTAACATCTTCACTTCAATATTAATTCCGCGTTCCTTCATTAGGTGCAGGAAATCCCAGCCCTCCATCAAGGGCATGTTGATATCAAGTAGCAAAATATCGGCCACATTCCGCTCCAACCAACTGAGTGCCTCATAGGGGTTCTCAAAAAAGACCAACTCCAAAAGCGGGTTTATCTTCATCAGAATCCGCTTGTTGATCATATGCTGAACCTTATCATCGTCGACGAAGATGATTACCTTACCCACCCGGTCTCCGGCAGGTGAAGATCCGTTTATTTCACCACTATTCTCCATCAATATTTTATTTATCTTCTTTACTTCCCTATCCAACGCCTTTGCCGATTTTTTGAGCATGTGCAGCACGTCTGCGGAAAGCTTTTTTTGATCGCCTATAACTTGGGTAATTCCGAGTATATTCGCCAGGTGGCTACGAATATGGTGGGAATGCAAAAAAGAAAAATCCCTGAACCGCTCGTTTTGGGCAACCAAGGAATCGTTCAGCTTAAGATTTTCTTCTACCGATTGTTGTACAATGGAATGATCTACTGCCAGTACCAGCAGGCAGGCCCTATTCTCAAATTCCACAGGCATTACGATCAAATCCACCTGTCTTGGATCATAAAACCGATCGACCATTACTAGGCTTCGTACGGTAAACGCCTGATTTACTGCCGACAAATCCACCCTCTCCGGATTCTGAAAGAATGCCAAAAAGGCTGATTGACTACCCTCTATGGCATCAATTGTCCCGTAATACCGGGCAGCCATCTCATTTGAAAACAAGACCTCCTGCTTATCGGCAGACAGAATCCAAACCGAGTTGGGTAGCTTTTCCAATACCTTTCGGGCCTGATTCCTCAATTGCTCCTCCAGCTTTATAAACCGAATGGAGGTAGTGTAGGCATGAACGGTCACAAAAACAACCAATGAAACGGCCATCATCGTCAACAGGATACCTTCGGACAAATTCAACCAAGACCTTATAGGCACGTAGAAAACTGCCGGGACTAAAAAACAGAACCCAGCCAACGTCCCATACCGAAGGGTACATTTTATTTCAGGCCTCATACGGTTACATTCAGGCCTTGAAGATAAAAATAATATTTTTAAATAGACCTATTACCTGGTACAAGCAACTCCATTATTCAACGCCCGCACAAAGTCCTATAGGGGCAGTAACCGCATTTACGCAGGTCAGAGGTCTGATCAAAGGGTACCTCAGGATCAACGATTTCCTCCAGCAATCCCCGCAGGCCCGCCTCAAAATCTTCTTGGTAATCTGCATAATCAGTCACTTCCAAAGGATCCGCTTTTACCTCTTTTTCAACCAAATAGGGAGTGAAATCGGGCAGGAAAATATCCCGTAAATTAACCAGGGCGGGTCTGACCGGCAGGGTATTGTCGGGGAAATTTTGCCTGAATAGGAAACCATAAAAAAAAGTCTGCATAGCTGCTTTGTTTCGTTTCTTGTCATCCCGATCAAATAGACTCGCTACGGAGGAGAATTGCTTCTCGTCCTTCCCCGACTTGTAATCCATCAGCCGTACCACACCGTTTTGCAGATCTACCCGGTCTATGATGCCTCCCAACGCCACGTTTCTAGGTCCGAATGCGGTCTGAATTTCCAGCTGGGCGCGATATCTTTTGCCCGCTTCCAATGAAATAATCTGAAAAGGAGCCTGCTCTTCATCCCATTTCAAAACCTGCAACATGTAGTTGTGCAACAGATCGCGGACAATGGCCAGGTGTCCCTCCACCTTTACCTCTTGGCTTTCCTCCAAAAAGTACTGCTTTCGAATGGCCTTTTCGATGGCCGGATCCACAAATGGCTTCAAACCAGGAAAATCCGCGGCTTCCAGTGTCGTTCTCTTCTTTCGCGCTATAAACCCAAGGTAAAGGTTTTCCAACGCACCATGGATCAAATTGCCGAAAACGGCCGCATCCACTCCCTCTTTTACCTCCTCCGTCTCGGTGATCCCGGCGATATACATAAAATAGAACTTTAGCCGGCAATCCAGCCAAGTATTCAGGGCAGAGGGCGAAAACGCCACAGGGCTGTCCCGATTCGGGGAAAACATATACCTATCCAACGCATGCATGACAGCATCGGATTTTGCGATAGTGATCTCGGGGGCATTTCGTGCATCCACCGGTGCAAAAACAACTTCCTCTCGCTTTTGAATCTGCTCCCCGGTGAGTTCCTCTGCCAATTGAAGTAGGTAGCGGCTTTTCTCCGCAGGCTTTCCCTCCGAGCCGGATATGGTGTAAATTAGATGGACTTCCTCCGCTCTGTGAAGCAAGCGATAGAAGGTATAGGAATAAACGGCATCGTTTTGCTCCTGAACCGGCAACCCAAACGCCCGCCGCAAATTGTATGGAATCATGGAGTTTAAACTGCCCGAAGGTGGGAAGCTGCCCTCGTTCATCTGGCAAATGATCACCCGTTTAAAGTCCAGGTTTCGGGACTCCAAAACCCCCATCACCTGTAGGCCCCGTAAAGGCTCACCTTCGAAGGGAATACGGATCTGCCTGAAAAGCTGCCGGACAATCCGCAGCATCAGCTCCATACCTGGAAGCTTTCCATCACGCCCGTCGAACACCTCCTTAAGTCTGTTGAGTTGACGATAGCATTGGAAAAGATAGCTTCTTTCCAGCGCTTCCTCCGATAATTGCCCCGATAATGCCAACATAATCCCCTGCAATCCGCTCAATACCGTCTCGGGATGATAGGCACGAAAAACCAATGAAAACAATTCGCCTCCGTTTGCCAGCACTTCCGCAGGCAAATGCACCTGATTTTGAAGAGTACTATCCCGGATAACCTGTTTGCAAAATACTGGATTCAAATGGTGTAAATAAACGGAGGAAAGGAGTTCTTTCGCCGGTTTATGGTAAAAAAAGAGGTCATCCCCTATACGCTTTGTATATCGTTGTAAGTCCAGTACTGCTTCCAAAAAAATATAGACTGGCGCGTTTTTTACCAAGTAACCCATCGTTACGTTGACACTGCCCACAGCGGGGGGCAAATAGTTCAGTACGGGAAACAGCAGTTGTTCGTCGGGAAGTATAACGACGGTCTGCTCCCAATCCTCTTTGGTTGAAACCTGCTCCAATATGCTGCCCACGAGATTGGCCTGACTGACCTTCAGGGGCGTCACATAGCTGGCAATTTCCTTAGGATTGTCCTGTATCCCCACAGGAAGCTCCTTTGGAAAGGTAGGCCCCAATACGCTGTCCTTTTGGTACTGACGGAAAAACATACCAGCTTCCTGCCTGGCATCTTCGACATAATAGGCGTCGATATCCCAATACACCTCCGCACCGTGATACCGTACATAATGCCTGATCAGCTTTTCCTCGGCCGAGGTAAACGCATTGAATCCCATAAAAACGAGGTGGGATCCCGGTGCCGACAACTCTGAGAGGCTTTCGGCGACCCGTCTATACAACATGCCCGGATACGCATAGCCAGTTGTTTCCAAGGAGGCCCTAAACCCTTCGTAAAGTTCAAAAAGAATCTGCCAAAACCGAAGAAAGCTCTCTTGGTGCTTACTTCCTGTACCCTCAAAGGATTTCCAAAATGCCTGAATCAACGCAAGCTGATGATCGGTGAGATACGACCAATCCTTTTCGATGGTTTTGATGTCCGCCAAGTGATGGTACAGCCGCTTTGCATCTACCAGAAATTGGTCCACATCGTTAAAATCTTTAAGAATCAGCTCACCCCAAAAGTAAAACCGGTCAAAGGTTTCAGGGTGATTGGACAGTTGGGCATACACCCCATACAGCTCGAAGAGTAAGGTAAGTTGGTCTACAGGCCGCTGTCCGGCGAGCTCATAAAACAAGTCTTCGATGGTCAAAACCCTTGGCATCCAGACAGGTGCATGGATAAGTGTTCCCAACTGTTTAAGAAAAAATATCCCAGCCCGTCGGTTTGGAAACACGACGGTAATATCTTTTAGCGGTATTTCCCCAGCCAATAAGCGCCTTGCCGAATCTCTCAGAAATGAATCCATCATTGGTCTATTTCAAGTATTTCCATATCATCCAAATAACAGAGGTAACCCCTAACCGGCAAGCTGGTCAAAGTTCTGACCAGGTGCATATATTCCCTAACCTGCGGCACATGAAACTCCCGCTTCTGCCCTGTTTTAAAATCGACCACCTCAGCCCGGTCTATGTAAAATATGACGCGGTCTGGACGCTTCAGCGAGCCATCCGGCAACAATATGCCCCGCTCGCTAAGCACTTCTCCCTCCCCGCTGAACCATCGGGAAAACAACGGCAATCGTAATAACCGCCCCAATTGAGTCCGTAGGGCTTCCATCTCCTCTTGATTTACAAAGCCCTGAAAATACAGTTCTTCCAGCCTAAGATTCAACTCACCCGTACTTTGTGCTTTTTCCAATAGGCCATGTACCAAGGTACCAAAGGAGCCTTTCTGGCGGAGCTTGAGATTTTGTTCCGAAAAATCAGCTGCGGTAGCTTTGACGCTCAGCAAATCCTCCCATTTTCTGCTTTGCCATCGAACCGGAAATACCCGGTAAGCCCCTCCGGTGGGGTTCTTTGAGGGTGGCCAGTCTCCGACCTGAAAGACATCTTCCACCGTATCGAAATAATCTCCCAAAGAAACGCCAGCACCCAAATCCGATTTCTCGCGCAGCACCCGTTCAAGATTAGGCGCAAGGTTTCCATACATTGTTTTCTCCAAGTTAGAAACAGGAGCAAAGGCCCAAAACACCTCTTCTGCACGGGTTATCGCGACGTACACCAGATTAAGTGTATCCAAATGAGCCATCAAGGCCTCCTCTTGATATACCTCTCTGAAATCCGAATCCTTCAAGTCAACTTTCATCGTCAGCGGGAGGATCACCTCTCCCAACGTTCCCTCCATTTGGTAAGGTGTCCAGACGATCGGCTTTTTGGTGGTATCGAATATTCGCCAATCCAAAAAAGGCATAAGCACTACTTTGAACTGAAGACCCTTTGATTTATGTATGGTCAGGATGCGCATGGCGTCGTGGTCATCCGGTATTTTAATGGTACGCTTCTTTTCCTGAAGATCCCACCAGGAAAGGAAACCAGGTAAATCCGCCCGGTTGGTAGCAACAAATTCATAGATGGCATCTTTAAAAGCCTCCAGGTAAGCACGTTCGTATCCTGAGTCCTGAAGCCCCAGAACTTCAATGATCCGCTCGATCAGATCCAGCAACTGCAACCGCAATAAGGAGTCCTGCAGGGCACAAAATCGCGCTTTCATTTCGTCCACCTCAGAAATCCCGGAAACGTTCTCAAACAACGCATGACTTACGGAATGGCCAGAGATCACCGCCCAGTGGTACCACATGGTCTTTAGGTGTATCTCCTCGTCCATCTCAGTCAAATGCCGGAGGGCTGAAACCACACAGGCGACGGTACTGGACCTACTTACCAAGAGGGCTTCATCCGATACCACATCAAATGAATAGGGAGAGCCTGGGTTTGCCAATCCGTACGATATCAGCTGATCCGCAATTGCGACGCCCTCCTTCTTGGTCCTTACCAAAAATGCTATATCGCGAGGTCGGTAGCCTTGTCCCTGAAGCCGGACGATCGCCTCCGGGATCTTGGAAAGAGCTTGGTCAAAAAACCTATCTTCTGAATCTTCGGAGCGCAAAAACTCGATTCTCACCAATCCTTGATAAGGGGATTTCTCTTTAAACGGCGACACCTGCTGACTCACGTCCTGATAAGCCTTTGCCAGAATCCCTGCGTCTGAGATATCGAACTTTTGCTCCAAAACCCCTACCAACTGACCGGGAAGTCGCCGAAACAGGGCATTGTTAAAGCGAACCAGCTGGGGAAGACTCCTGAAATTGATATCCAAATTCTTAACCTGTATCCCAAACTGATGGATTTCAGCTTCTACCTGCTCAAGGAGCAACCTTAGTTCGCCGCCCCGCCACCGATATATAGATTGTTTCACATCCCCCACCAGCAAATTTGCATGGCCCTGCGAAAGGCTATCGATTAAAAGGGGACGAAAGCTGTCCCATTGAAAACCGGAGGTATCCTGAAACTCATCGATCAAATAATGACGGTATTTTTGCCCAACTTTCTCATATACAAAGGGGGCTTCATTGTCCGCGGTTATTTCCCGCAGAAAGTCATTTGCATCGGATATCAGCAAGATATTTTCCTCTTCCTTAAGGGATTCCAATTCGTGGAGCAAAAACCGAAACACGCCGTATACATCCAAATTTTTCCGTATGGCCTCGTTGGTATTCCAGGATCTTTGCAAGGGCTTAATCCGGCCCCAAATGGTTCCCAAGCCTTCATTAAAGGCCGCCTGAATCTGGGGTATCAGCTTACTGGTCTTTGCATACCAATCATCCGGACGATCCTCCAATCCTATCTGACTCGGAGATACTGTGGGAAACGGATTCCCCGGACTGCCCAAGGCTTCAAATTTATTCGCAAATGTGCGATTGCCTCCTTTAAAATCCTGCCAACTTAGCCCATGCCTTTCCCTTATTCCCTGAGCCTGCTTACGCAATTCCACACCTTCAGACACCAGCTTGCGCCGTGTATCCATGACCTGTCGTTTAATGGATTCCAGGTTTTCATCCTGTTGCAAAAACGACTGAATCGTAAACCGATATCGCTTGAAGGACTCCTGAAAAAGCTGGCTCCCCAGTTCCTTGATATTCTTCCGCACATCCCACACCTGTCCTTCCTGAATCTGCTCGATCGAATAGTTCACTAGCCATCGGTGCAGAAAGGGGTCTGCGGAGACGGACAATATCAGACGCTCTACCAACCTATCCAACACGGCCTCCTGATCCAACTCCAACTCGAATTTGGCCTGTAGATCTATCTCCCGGGCAAATGAACGGATGATCCGCTGAAAAAAACTATCAATCGTGCTGACCGAAAAAGCCGCATAGTCATGCAGAATCGCAGACAACGTACCTGCTGCACGTACCATCAGTTCTTCGGGGCTTATATTCAAGTGCAGGAGCAGTTCGCGGTCCATCGTTTGACTTGGATCCACATTGCGCTTGATCCTAGTAAGCTCCATCAGGATGCGCTCCTTCATCTCCTGAGTGGCCTTGTTGGTAAAGGTAACCGCCAACACCTGCCGAAAGGCTAACGGATGCACCAGTGCGAGCTTTAAGTACTCAAGGGTAAGGGTGTAGGTTTTGCCCGATCCGGCAGAGGATTTATAGATGGTAAACGGACTTGGCAGCATAGGCGTCGAAAATCGGAAAACCTGAATTTACGCAATTAATCCTTAAGAACCGGGCTTGGTTCCGTTTCCACAAAGCAGCTGCCTATTTTTCAATGAAAAAAGTTTTAGCTGATGGGCCCACTGGTAAGCAGCAAGGGGTATAAAAAAAGGCTCCCATTCGGGAGCCCTTTTATGATAAAGTAAGTCTGTGCGATACTTACTTAACCTTTTCAACTACAGCTTTAAATGCGTCGGGGTGATTCATGGCCAGATCAGCCAATACCTTTCGGTTCAGCTCTATATCTGCTTTCTTCAACAAGCCCATCAATTGTGAATAGGAAACACCATGCAACCTTGCACCGGCATTGATACGCTGAATCCACAGTGAACGAAACTCACGTTTTTTGACTTTTCGATCTCTATAGGCGTATTGTAACCCTTTTTCGTATTTGTTTTTAGCTACAGTCCACACGTTTTTACCCCTTCCGAAGTATCCTTTGGTGGCCTTTAGCACTTTTTTTCTTCTAGCTCTGGAAGCTACTGCATTTACTGATCTTGGCATGATTTTTTAGTTTTTGACGCTTGGTGCCTTGCGGACTTATGTGACCAAGGATCCGGTGAAATAAATAACCTTTGATTGTGTTGGAAAACTAGATTTTGAGCATATCCCTCACTCTGCCCTCATCCGACGCGTGTACGAAGCCCATTTTGGTCAGGTTTTTCTTCCTTTTGGTGGACTTCTTGGTCAGGATGTGGCTTTTGTAGGCATGTTTCCTTCTAATCTTCCCGGTTCCCGTGACGGTAAACCGTTTTTTCGCACTTGATTTTGTTTTTACTTTTGGCATTATATTATCTGTTAGTTGAAATTACTTCTTACCAGCCTTAGGGGCTACGAATATGTTCATCCGCTTACCCTCCATTTTGGGTAGCTGCTCCACCTGCCCATACTCTTCGAGGGCTTGGGCAAACTTAAGCAACAACATCTCTCCCCGCTCCTTAAAAACAATCGTACGCCCAACAAAGTGTACGTAGGCTTTCACTTTCGCTCCCTCTTTAAGGAAGTTGATCGCATGTTTGAGCTTGAAATCAAAATCATGGTCGTCGGTATTGGGGCCAAACCTGATTTCCTTTACGACTGTTTTTGCGGCGTTCGCCTTGATTTCCTTCTGCTTCTTTTTCTGCTCGTACTTGAACTTCGCATAATCGATCACCTTGCAGACAGGCGGGACGGCGGAAGGAGAAATTTCCACGAGATCGAGTCCATTTTCCTCTGCCAGTTTGATAGCCTTATCCGTGGGCATCACCGCATTGCCGCCCTCCACAAAATCACCGACTACCCGCACTTCCCTGGCCCTTATCTTGGAATTAACTTTGTATGGCTCCTCTTGTCTCGGAGTGTAGGTTCTTTTTCCTCTCAAAATGTTTATGGTTGTTTTTAGATTTAAGCTGCAAATATCGAATAAATTTTGAATTATAAAAAATCCAACATTTTTTTTATCCCCTCATTATTTGCTCAGCGACTCCCTGATAATGCCCTGGAAATAGGACACAAACTCCTCAGGCGAAAAGGTTCCCTGATCACCGGCACCATGCTTACGAAGGGATAGCTTCCGCTCCTCCTGTTCCTTTTCCCCCACTATGATCATGAACGGGATCTTCTTGACTTCGGCATCACGAATCTTACGTCCTATCTTTTCATCCCGGTTATCAATGCTGCCACTTATCCCCTCATTTTCCAAGGTCAACTTTATCTCCTCGGCATACGCCACAAATTTTTCTGATATAGGCAGGATAATTACCTGTTCCGGTGCCAACCAAAGGGGGAAATTACCCGCACAGTGTTCAATCAAAACCGCTACAAAGCGTTCTAACGAACCAAAGGGAGCCCGGTGTATCATGACGGGCCGGTGACGCTGATTGTCAGCCCCAACATATTCAAGCTCAAACCGCTGAGGTAGTTGGTAATCCACCTGAATGGTACCTAGTTGCCAACTTCTTCCCAACGCATCCTTTACCATGAAGTCCAATTTGGGACCATAAAATGCGGCTTCTCCCAACTCAGTTACGGTAACCAAGCCTCTTTCCTGCGCGGCCTCGATGATAGACTGCTCGGCTAGGTTCCACGCCTCGTCTTCGCCTATGTATTTTTGCTTATCCTGCGGATCCCTAAGGGAAATCTGGGCGGTGAAATCATTGAAGCCCAATGCTTTGAAAACATAAAGCACCAGGTCAATAACCTTCACAAACTCCTCCTTCACCTGATCCTGTCGGCAGAAGATATGGGCATCATCCTGCGTAAATCCCCGTACACGGGTCAATCCGTGCAATTCACCGCTCTGCTCATATCGGTATACAGTCCCAAACTCCGCATAGCGCACCGGCAACTCCTTATAAGAACGGGGCTTACTCTTGTAGATCTCACAATGATGGGGACAGTTCATGGGTTTGAGCAAAAACGACTCGCCTTCATTGGGTGTCGCAATCGGCTGAAAGGAGTCCTTGCCGTATTTCTCGTAATGGCCGGAAGTCTCGTATAGTGCCTTATGTCCGATATGCGGGGTGATCACCTGCTGATAGCCCGACCTATCCTGTTCCTTTTTCAGGAAAGTGACCAAGCGCTCTCTCAAAAGTGTACCCTTTGGCAACCAAAGAGGCAGACCCATCCCCACCTTTTCGGAAAAGGTAAACAACTCCAGTTCCCTGCCCAACTTTCGGTGGTCTCGTTTCTTTGCCTCCTCCAGCATTGTCAGGTATTCTTGGAGTTCCTTCGCTTTGGGAAAGGTGATACCGTAGATACGAGTAAGCATCTTGTTTTTTTCGTCACCCCTCCAATAGGCCCCTGCTATGTTGAGGAGTTTCACCGCCTTGATAAACCCGGTATGGGGAATATGGGGCCCTTTGCAGAGATCCACAAAGTTACCCTGTTCATAAAAGGTGATCGAGCCATCTTCCAATCCTGCAAGGAGATCAAGTTTATACTCGTCCCCTTTGTTCTTAAAGTATTCTACGGCAGCGGGTTTGGCGATTTCCTTCCGTACAAACTCACTTTTTTGCTTGGCAAGTTCGGATATTTTGTTTTCTATTTTTTCCAGATCGGCCCCGTCTAGGGGCTTATCTCCAAAGTCCACATCATAATAAAAACCATTTTCTATCGGAGGGCCGATTCCAAACTTTATGCCCGGATACAGTGCTTCCAACGCTTCTGCCATCAAGTGGGCCGATGAATGCCAAAAAGTAGACTTGCCCTCCCGGTCGTTCCATGTAAGTAATTCGATGGAAGCATCTCCCTCGATCGGACGGGTCGCATCCCAAACATCGCCGTTGACTTTGGCCGCAAGCACGTTTCTTGCTAAACCTTCGCTGATACTGGAAGCGATCTGAAGGCCAGTACTCCCTTTTTCAAACTCCCGGACTGAACCGTCCGGGAAGGTAATTTTAATTTCCTGATTAGACATGTAAATTTGGTTTGGTTACGGCGACCTTTACAAACAGGCACCTTTTATCAAGCTGCAAATATGGCAATTGCCAATGGCTTTTAAAAATCCGGTGAATGCCCCAATGGGGATATCTTGCTTTCTAGCGGTTTTTTAGCCGTCGCCAAAAAACTTCTTTCTATGTATGTGAGCGTTTTTCACGATTTCCTGGTACCAGCGAAAGCGCAGTTCCTGTTTTTCAGAATCCCCCAGAAAAAACCCTTCAGGCAAATCATGTCGGATCTTTCCCAAAAAATCGTACAGGAAAAGCGAAGCGGTAACAGAAATATTGAAACTTTCGGTAAAGCCAAACATCGGAATATGGATCAGGCCATCGGCTTCCCGTACCACTTCGTCACTAACACCTTCGTGCTCATTACCGAATACCAGCGCTGTCTTCTGACGGGGGAAAAAATCCCGGATGGATACGCTCCCGCTGTTTGGGCTGGTGGCATAAATCTGATAGCCCTTGCCCCGCAGGGATGAAAAACAAGAAGCTACCGCAGATTGGGAAGAGTCAGCATATTTATGCAAGTCTATCCATTGGGCCGCCCCCCGGGTCACGTAGGGATTGATTTTGTAGCTACTGGACTTTTCGATCACATGTACGTCCTGTATGCCAAAGCAATCCGCAGTGCGCAAAACCGCGGAGGCATTGTGGGGTTTATAGATGTCCTCTAATACGACCGTCAGATACCGTGTCCTGAATGCTAACACCTCCTCGATTCTCCCGAGTTTATGAGGTGTAATATATCCCTTGAGATATTCCAAAAATTGTAGATCTCTTGCATTCATTGTTATAATCTCCAAATGCAGCATCGAAAACCGCAAATCAACGAAACCGAAAGTAGGATTCTTGATGTACATTTCCAGGAATAACATCCCTATAGTTGCTAAAAAAGCCCCAGCTGTTCCTCGTCATTTTCTCCCTTTTCCTTTTCAATCTTAAAATCCACCTGGGACCCTATTTCCAACTCTTCGTCGTCCTCATCATTCTCTTCTTCTTCCGGCTCCGAATTGTGCAGCATGGAGATCTCTTCGACAGGATAGGAGGATATTTTATTACCGATGGCTTTCCATCCTTTCACATCGATGAGCATATCCAAATCGTATTCCTGCTCTTCGGATTCTTTGCCTTTTTTGATCACGATCCTCACCTGTGGCTGCTTGTCAGTGGACACTACCTGCAGATAAGACTGGCGGTGATCGGAAACCACGTTGAACTTTTTGTTCATCGTGCTGGTCTCGATCAAAAACCGCTTTACGTAATACGTCTTGGAGGCACCATCGTAATAAACCGCAGAAACCACCTTCTGGGGGTCAAACTTCTCGATCAGTAGCACTTGCGCTGCCTCGTACCGATTGGTCAGCTCAAAGGAGGTCAATTCATAATCCCCATTTTTATAGAATACGATGATTTTATCCTCACCGAGAAAATTACCTATTTTCCTACCACGCTGATCCGTATTCAGCCTACCGATGGAGGCATCATAATAGATGTCCAATCCGCCCAACGTAGAGGCTCCCTGCATCTTAAACTGAATCTTCCTGACCGGATACTTGGTGAGTATATTGCCACCTGCACCCCTGCCCCTAATCTCAACGGTGCTGAAATCAAAGTCGAAGACCTTGACCCTTGCCTTGGAACCCTGCGTCAGGCTGACGGAAACGATCTCCGCCTCCCCATTAGGATTGGCAGTCAGGTAGGTTACTTTGGATCCCTTTGTTCCTTTGGTGAGGTCGTACTCCCTATCCCTGGTTACACCCAATACCTGAAAGCGTTTGACCATACTTCTGCCGGAAGCCCCATCCAAGTACACCAGGTTATACACCATTCGCTCATCCCCTTTTCGGAATATGCCCACGTACAGGATATCCTTGCCCACGAAGCCCTTTTCCTGAATCCGTGTTACCACGCATACGCCGTCCCGTCGGATCACGATGACATCATCCAAATCGGAGCAGTCACACACAAATTCATCCTTCTTGAGACCATATCCCACAAATCCATCCTGACGGTTCACATATAATTTGGCGTTGTTGGCCGCTACCACGGTAGCCTCGATGGTGTCAAAGGCCCTGATCTCTGTCCTTCGCTCCCTACCCTTTCCGTATTTGTGGAGCAGGTTTTCGTAATAGCTGATAGCATATTCGGTAAGATGGTTCAGGTGGTGGTTTACCTCCTTCAGTTCATCCTGCAGCCTACGCATCAGCTCGTCTGCTTTGAATGCATCAAATTTCGAAATACGTTTGATCTTGATTTCCGTCAGACGTACGATATCCTCTGTGGTAATCTCCCGGTAAAAGTCTGGCTTATAAGGATCCAATCCCCTGTCTATGGTCTCCAATACCGACTCCCAGGTAGTACACTCTTCTATATCACGGTAGATCCGGTTTTCGATAAAGATCTTCTCCAAAGAAGAAAACAGAAGCTTCTCCATCAGTTCCCCCTTTCGAATCTCGAGTTCCCTTCGCAGCAGCTCCTTGGTCAGTTGGGTGTTATAGGCCAACATTTCGTTTACCGACAAAAAAACTGGCTTCTCGTCGATAATCACACAGGCATTGGGAGAAATGCTGACTTCGCAATCTGTAAAGGCATACAGCGCATCGATGGTCATATCCGGGGATTGGCCAGGGGCCAGCTGAACCTGAATTTCCACATCCTTGGCTGTGTTGTCCACTACCTTTTTGATCTTGATCTTTCCTTTGTCGTTGGCCTTGATGATGGAATCGATCAGGGAATTGGTGGTAGTTCCAAATGGAATATCTTTGATGAGTAGGGTCTTATTGTCTTCTTCCTCTATCCGGGCTCTTACCTTTACCCTTCCACCCCGCAGGCCTTCGTTGTATTCGGAAAAATCCGCAAGCCCTCCTGTCGGGAAATCGGGCAAAATAGTGGTCTTTTGTCCCTTTAGGACGCATATTGATCCGGCAATAAGCTCACAGAAATTATGGGGCAAAATCTTTGTGGAAAGCCCCACCGCGATACCGTCAACTCCCTGCGCCAGCAACAACGGAAACTTCACAGGCAAGGTGACCGGCTCCCTTTTTCTGCCGTCATAGGAAAGCTGCCACTCGGTCGTTTGGGGATTGAATACCACCTCCAGCGCAAACTTGGACAACCTCGCCTCGATGTACCTGGCAGCGGCGGCGCCATCACCGGTACGCACATCACCCCAGTTACCCTGGGTTTCGATGAGCAGGTCTTTTTGCCCCAAATTCACGATGGCGTCACCGATCGAGGCGTCTCCATGGGGGTGGTACTGCATGGATTGGCCGATGATATTGGCCACTTTATTGAACCGGCCATCGTCCATCTCCTTCATCGCATGAAGAATTCGCCGCTGTACCGGCTTGAGGCCGTCTTCGATAGCGGGAACGGCCCGCTCCAGGATCACATAGGAGGCGTAATCCAAGAACCAATCCTTGTACATGCCGGTAACCGGCACCGAATCGTGCAGGCTTTCGCCTCCTTTGTCGCCTAGCTCGTTTGTATCTTCACTCATGTGTTTGTATCCTACTTCGTATTAATCAATTCGGTTGGTCAAGTCCAACCTGTGGGTAGAAAACCTGCTGATTACCAATTACTTTCACGAACGGAAATGATTCCACCGGGTAAATATCGATAAATGGATCACGCGGCTTCGCTGTCCTCCTCACTTTGCGCCTTTTTGGGGTCATCAAGTGCCAAATCTCTTTCGATCCGGAGGTTATCTATGATAAATGCCTGTCGATTGGGCGTGTTTTTGCCCATATAAAAACTCAACAGCTCCGCAATTTTGGTTTCCTTGTTGAGAATAATCGGATCCAACCGGATTTCCTCACCGATAAAATTCCCAAACTCTTCTGGTGAAATCTCACCAAGCCCCTTGAACCGGGTTATTTCAGCACTTTTCCCCAGCTTATGGATAGCCCGCTGTCGCTCCTCATCAGTGTAGCAATAAATGGTCTCCTTCTTGTTTCTCACCCGAAACAAGGGTGTATCCAGAATGAAAAGGTGGCCATTTCGTACCAAGTCCGGAAAAAACTGAAGAAAGTAGGTCATTATCAACAGCCGTATGTGCATGCCGTCCACGTCCGCATCAGTTGCTATCACGATCATTCGGTACCGAAGCCCCTCGATGCCATCTTCTATGTTCAGGGCATGTTGCAGCAAGTTGAACTCCTCGTTTTCATACACCACCTTTTTGGTCATACCAAAGCAGTTAAGGGGCTTACCACGTAGGGAAAAAACCGCCTGGGTTTGGACATCACGGGATTTGGTGATGGATCCGGAAGCTGAATCTCCCTCGGTAATGAACAGCATGGTGTTGTTTCTAAGCTCTTCATCCACCTTTGTGTCGTCGTAATGTGCCCGACAATCCCGCAGCTTTTTGTTGTGTAAATTTGCCTTTTTGGCCCTTTCGTTGGCCAGTTTTTTTATTCCCGATATCTCCTTTCGCTCGCGTTCAGACTGGAGAATTCGTTTCAGGATGGCATCCGCCACGGAGGGGTTTTTGTGGAGAAAATTATCCAGCTCTGTCTTGACAAAATCATTGACAAAAGTCCGCAGGGTCGGGCCATCCGGACCCACGCTCTGCGATCCCAATTTCGTCTTGGTCTGTGATTCAAAAACAGGTTCCTGTACCCTTACCGCAATGGCAGCCACCACCGATTGCCGAATATCGGAGGCATCGTAATCCTTTTTATAAAATTCCCTAATCGTTTTTACCACCGCCTCCCGAAACGCCGCCAAATGGGTGCCCCCTTGCGTGGTAAACTGGCCGTTTACAAAAGAGTAGTACTCTTCGCCATACTGATTGCTATGGGAAATTGCCATCTCGATATCCTTGCCCTTAAGGTGGATGACCGGATACCGAATCTGTTCGTCATCCACTTTGCGCATAAGTAGATCGTATAGACCCCGCTCGGAGAAATATTTTTTTCCGTTGTAATTGATGGTAAGACCGGCATTAAGAAAGGCATAGTTCCAGATCTGGTTTTCCAGGTACTCCGGAATAAAATGGTAATTTTTGAACACTGTAGCGTCCGGAGTGAAAACAACCTTGGTACCATTTCGCTCCGTGGTCTTTTCAAGCGGCTTATCTACCGTAAGAATTCCCTTTTCAAATTCCGCAATCTTGGTCTCTCCATCCCTGAAAGATTGTACCCTGAAATACTGAGAAAGTGCATTCACGGCCTTGGTACCCACCCCATTGAGGCCGACGGATTTCTGAAACGCACCGGAATCGTATTTTCCGCCCGTATTGATCTTGGATACGCAATCTATGACCTTACCAAGTGGAATCCCCCGTCCGTAATCCCTCACTTCTACCAAGTGCTCGGATATTTTGATATCGATGGTACGTCCATAACCCATCATGTGTTCGTCGATACTATTGTCCAACACTTCCTTCACCAAGACGTAAATACCATCATCCTGTGCACTGCCATCTCCTAATTTACCGATATACATGCCCGGACGTAGGCGAATATGCTCCCGCCAATCCAGGGACTTGATACTTTCTTCGGTGTATTTCACATTATCTGCCATAGCTGCTAATTAGTAGGGCCTGTCTTTACTTGCTTGATCTTAGCGGCTAGGAGGTAAAACAAAACCGCGATCCAAACGACGTATAATATCGGCACCAGGTAAAAAAAGAAATTGATCTCCTCACTCTTAATCTCATTCTGATTGGTAATGCTGTGCAAATAAAACACAAAAACGATGGTGGAAATATTCACGACTCCAGTAAAGGTGTAGACCCAGGTCAGCACCTGATCGCGAAATGGATCACCAACCGGAAAAACCCGTTTCAATGAACCCGTGTACTGCGTTTCTATCAGTTTGGCGGGCAGGATCAGCAAAACATTGGAGACTAGAAAAACCCCGACGACCAAGTAAAACAGGATCTCCTTACTTACTTGCTTTAGGGGTAATCCGCGTGCAGAAAGCTCATAGGTAACATATTCCGGGGACGCCGAGTAGATATATAGGAAAGCAATCAGAAAGAATACTGCACTCAGAAAATAAAATGCCTTGCCAAGTCTAACGTACATATTTTTGGTGAATTAAGCCGCTAATATAAATATTAAAACGGTT
The DNA here is from genome assembly GCF_000390185.1 of Lunatimonas lonarensis. Classification (GTDB taxonomy): domain Bacteria; phylum Bacteroidota; class Bacteroidia; order Cytophagales; family Cyclobacteriaceae; genus Lunatimonas; species Lunatimonas lonarensis. The sequence continues at coordinate 51,742 of NZ_AQHR01000025.1, forward strand.
TCATTTCCCCCACTTCACCAATCCATACGCGAGCCTGCAATAAACCAAGGATTTACAGGCCACATTTTTTATCGGAACACCAACTCCCTATCCTCCTGCTTTCCAATTCCCCGGAGAAATAAACGGTCGGGATAAACATCCACCACAGCTCCGAGGGCGTCGGTGGGGGATTCTACCATCCCATAAAAGGTTAGATGATGCACGCCATCTTCTACTACATAGTTGCCCCCGTGGTGATGCCCGGAAAAGTAGGCGACTACTCCCGGAAAATCAGCTATTATTCGTAATACCTCCCCATGGTTAAGCAGCTGAAGCCCGTTTTCCGGCAGGGCTGGGTAATGACAAAAAAGGACGGTTTTCAATCCCTCTTGCTCACCGGACTTTAGGACTTTTTGTAGCCAGCTCATTTGCTTTTTGCCAAGTCCACCGTTCCAAGGCTTGGCATTATTGGCACCAGACTGTTCAAGTGACAGCAACAGGGCTTCGGCATGACGATAGCCTTTGGAACCCTTTTCATGCCCATCCAAGCTTACATCCATCCCATTCAAGACCACAAACTGTATCGGCCCCTGCTGCCAGGAAAAATAGCCTCGGGGATTATCAAGGATTCCCGGAACCTTTCTTTTTTCGGCGTCCGTTACGCTGAAGTCGTGATTACCAAATACATGATACACCGGAGATTTGCTGGCTTGTAAAAGTGCTAGTGGCTTCGCAAAACTATCAATGTCTTCATCGATCAAGTCACCCAGGTTTACCGTAAACGAGAGTTCATACCCATTTAGCACGTTAATGGTATTTTCCAAGGTACGCAGTGTCCCTCGGTAATTCCGCAAACCAGCCTGATCCTTATCTGCATACTGCACGTCCGTAATCACGCCAAAGGAAAACAAAGGAAGATCGTTGGTTTGTGTGAATGCAGGGTAGGCTGTAAAACAGGCACTAAGCATAAACAAAATAGTAAGACTATAGCTCATGGGTAGGGTGGGTTAAATTTTTCATCTTTTGCGCGTATCGTTTACCCAACTTCAATTGACTTTTGGTGTCAAAATGAACTTCATCAAAGGTTTTGGTACCTTTCGAAGAAACTACGGCCGTATGGGGTACCTGCCCCGGTAGCTGCATGAGCAACCTGTTGAAGGCATCTCTGCCCGGTTGATCTTCTGCTATTTCGCCCGCTACAAAGGGCAACTGGGGCAACTCCATGTCGGCTCGTATGCGTTGGATCAGTTTCTCCAGATCAGACATATAGGTATCCAGTTTCCCCAAATCGGATTCGCCTTGATGCCATATCACCCCCTTTATGATCCCGAAAGCGGCTGCCTCGCGGGCTTTTTGAATCAATTGCTCATAATAATCTGTACCGGGCATCCATTCTGCGATTGAGGTTCCTCCGCGCGCGTTGACCACCAGACCCACTTTGGCCGAAGTACGTTTTGCTACGTGTCGCGCAAACGAATAGGCCGGGCTAAGCCGTTGCATGGACTCCTCCTTTCGAATGGATGAGTACAGGTTTAACGGATTCTTTGCAGGAACCCAGGGAGTGGACCCGTCACCTGTGTACAAAAAAACACCAGCCAACTCCCCAGTAAGCTTGGGCGGGATATTAGCCCTACCCGCCATGTTGGACTGCCCTATGGCCAGATATATCTCCATGGGCCTGGCAGCCTGTTGGGCCAGGCCGATCGATTCAGGCAGATAAACTCCAACAATAGCGACGAATATCAGAAAGAAACGCATAGTACCGATAATGATTTTTTGAAAGATAGCGATATGACCCTATATTTAAAAGGATTTACCGAGGCGACTTTCCGTAGGCATGAACGCACTCTGACTTATCCTGACTGAGGCGGATTAACCAGAGAAAGATCCAATCAAATGAAACCGAGCCCCGCCAACGGGGAAATACCAAGGATTTTCCCGTCGTCTATCGGGACAATTAATGACCTTGAAAAAACCATGACAGACGCATGACAAAACAAATTGCCCTTTTTATTTCCCGTTTGGTTCATCCGTTGGTAATCCTGACTTTTTTTGTCTTTTACAGTAACATCAAGATTCAGGAGTCTTCCCAAGCCCTTGTAACGATCGCTGCGATGATCGGACTCACCATCATCCCGTTGACCCTTTGGAACTGGATAAAACTTAAGCAGGGGGTCTACCATAATTTCGATGTATCTGTTCGCGAACAGCGCTACTCTATGTTCGGCTTTGTTTTCCTACTTGCCGGCTTGCTTATCGCCTACCTTTACCTCAGTGAACAACCTCGGGAAATACGACTCGGTTCACTGCTGATGATCCAAGTTATAGTCCTTTCATTCCTAGTTAACTTCCGCCTTAAATCCTCCCTTCACCTCGCGGTATGTAGCTACATTGCCTTGGGCCTGGTCCCACTCAACCCAACTTGGTCGGTGGTTTTGGCGGCCGCTATCCCTCTATTGGCTTGGTCTCGGGTACACCTGGGCAGGCACCGCTGGATAGAAGTAGCCACCGGTACATTCATAGGTTCCTTTACCGGAGTCCAGTTGCTTTATCAACTTGACTTTCTTTAGCAGGTTGGCTCATTTGGCGTAGGTTTCGAAATGCTTGGCAATCTCGGCCTGTATATGGTCGCCGCTGTGAACCAACACCCTATACTTCAGTTTGACGACTTCTCCTTTAGCCAATCGGGTCTCTTTGTCATTTTCGGGCCAATACATGGGGGTAGGAGAAAAGAAACCATAATCTCTTGTAAACCAAGGTGATGGGAACCACGCATTGGAGGGATGCTGAAGAATTGCCATTCCTTCTATGCCGTTTCCACGCTTACCATAGAAATCCATCCAAGCAGAGGACTTGCCAAAGGTGTCCTTTTCTCCCTTTTCACCCTCTGCGTTGATCAAGGTCCCTCCGTTTGTAACGGCGAGATCCGGATCCATACGGCCACTGAACAGGGAGTGATTGGTCTTTTCGATGACCACATCCTGAAGCATTTCCATTTCTACGTCAAAGTCGATTTGGAAGACAGAAGACGATGGATTGCTGATGGATATTTTTCTTACATCTTTGATGGGGGCGCTAGCACCCGGTCTTGTCCAAATGTTCTCATTGTGAATGACCACCATCCCCTCAGAAACCTGCTCTATTTCCGCCCGAAGGGTAACGATCTGTCCGCGGTCCAAACCCTCCTGCCAATAGTTGCCCCCGTTTACCTTGTCGCAGCCGAAAAACAGGGAACTGTGATGGGGATAGGTACCGTTTCGCTTGGAGGTTACCGACGCACCGGAGGGCCCGTTTACGGGATAGAAAAACGGGTACTTTTCGTTTGTGGCAAAATGATAGCTGGTAAAAAACAGATTACCTATATACACATCTATGCGGTCTCCAATTTTTTCTGCCCGTACTTTTTGCTGGGCTTTCAGCGGAGCGAGTAGGGTTATCAAAACAAAAAGAGTAGAAAACAAGTAGTTCATGATCATGTTGGGATTGATTGACATCGCCAAAAATAGAAATAAATAGGCGGCGAGGAAACCCGTTTAAAAAAAATTGCGGGTAGCTGCTGGTTCTCAAAAAAACGTGGTTGCTAAAAATGGGGATTATATCCCAAAAACAAGGTCAATTTCAAAACATCCCAGTCTATGTTTCAGCATCACCTTGCGATTGGAGTGGTTTTGATTTGAACCTATTTAATGAATTTTCGCAAAAATCACCCAAATATTGGTTTAAAAAAAGGGTATAAAAAAAGGAATCTGTGTTCAGATTCCTCTAGGCTGGGTTCATTATAACTGACTAACAGCTATTATTATTTCGTTTATGTTGACTTTAATATCCGTTTTGAATTCTAAAATCGCTTAAACATACTAATAATATGGCACGATGCAATATTATCGGATAAAAATTTCATGAAGTTTATATTAAATATATTTCACCTAAATCATTCGGACAAATGGGGATTTTTGACACCTTTGTGAACTAATTTCTGAATAATCCGATAGCTTTGTACTCGGGTGCGCACGGTTGGCACCGACACACTTAGGTTAGTTTATGAATCCGATGTACCGTAAGACCTCCCTTTTCCTCGCTATTTCCTGGCGTAATCTTTCCCGTAAAAACATTTGCCTTTTATTCGGTCTTTTCTTTGCGCTTAGCCCTTTGGCCTACTCCCAAGCTCCGTTGGTTGGTAGCTGGAAGGGCGATCTAGACCTGGGTTTTCAAAAACTTCCCCTTCTATTTCATTTTGAAGGTAATGCCGGAAACTGGAAGGGAAAGATGGACAGTCCCAGCCAGGGAGCAGAAGGAATTCCGCTAACCAAGGTGTTGTTTGACGGAATGATGCTCCTAGTGGAAATAGAACCGCTGCAGGCAACGTTTGAAGGTGTTTTGCAGGAAGGGGAGTTCAGAGGGCAGTTTAACCAAAACGGTTTTAAATTGCCGCTTACTCTGCTAAAGCAAACGGGGGTCGCTTCAGGTAGTGGAACAGTCAACCGTCCGCAGGAACCCAAAGGTCCCTTCCCCTATGAAACGATGGAAGTAACCTTCGTCTCGGGCACCGAAAAGATCGCGCTGAAGGGAACGATCACAAAACCCGCTGGCGAGGGCCCCTTCCCGGCTGTCGTCCTGGTAACAGGATCCGGGCCTCAAAACAGAAATGGGGAACTATTGGGCCACAAGCCTTTTTGGGTTATCGCCGACTTCCTTACCCGTCAGGGAATCGTGGTTTTTCGTTACGATGAACGGGGTGTTGGCCAATCCGAGGGATCCTTTGATGGCACTACCTCGTGGCAGTTTGCCGAAGATGCCCGCGCTGCCATGGAACGACTTCCCTATTTTGAGTTTGTTGACCCAAACCAGATTGGCCTTATTGGACACAGCGAGGGAGGGCTTATTGCATGGATACTCGGAGCGGAACAGAAACAGCTACCCAATTTTGTGCTGGCACTGGCACCTCCGGTGGTGCCCATTGCCGAATTGATGGAACGGCAGACGGAGGACGCCATCCGGGCAACCGGAGCACCGGAGACATTGGCGAAAAGCCAAGGAGCCTTTAATCGTAGCCTCTACCAGGCAATTGCAGAGGCTGACAACCCCGCCTCGGCCAAGAATTCCCTGACGCAAGTGCTGGAAATCCACGGAACCCAGCAGGGACTAAGCGGATCCCAACTGGAAAAGCAGGTTACCGACCAACTTTCCTCCTTCGAGCAGCTTTTAGACCCCTGGTTTTACCATTTCATCCGCACCGATCCCGGCACGCTGATCAGGCAACTCACATTACCGGTATGGGCAGCATTTGGGGAAAAAGACGTGCAGGTCAATGCCGCAGAAAACGGGGATGCCCTTAGAAAAATCCTGCCGGACAATGCCCGCCATGTTATAAAAAGCTACCCAGCTTTAAACCACCTTTTTCAGACCGCAAAAACGGGTGCCGTCTCCGAGTATGGAGAAATTGAAGAAACCTTTAACGTACAGGTAATTCAGGACATGGTCGATTGGATCAAGCAACTGCACTAGCGCATGGCAACCCGCATCAATAAATTTCTCAGTGAAATCGGATTTTGCTCACGGCGGGAAGCCGATCGATTGATCGAGGAAGGGAAGGTGAAAATCAACGGCAAAATCCCTGAAGTTGGCACCAAAGTCCTCGAAGGAGATAAGGTGTCGGTAAACGGCAAAGTGGTTAACCCTCCAAAAGAGGAACATGTCTATCTTGCACTGAACAAACCCGTGGGCATCGTTTGCACTACGGACACCGCTAACGAAAAAAAAAATATCATCGATTTTGTCGGTCATCCCCGCAGAATTTTCCATATTGGCAGGCTCGATAAGCCTAGCGAGGGGTTGATATTGCTTACCAGCGACGGCGATATCGTCAATAAAATACTCCGGGCAGGCAACAACCACGAAAAGGAATACATTGTGACCGTAAACCGTCCGCTCGATCAACACTTTATTGATCGGATGGCATCAGGCATCCCCATTTTGGATACGGTTACGGCTCCCTGCAAAGTAAAAAAGATGGGGCCAAAAACCTTCAACATCATTCTGACCCAGGGACTAAACCGACAGATCCGAAGAATGTGCGATTACCTTGGGTACGAAGTGGTCAAGTTAAAACGGATACGCATTATGAATATCCGGTTGGATCTTCCGGTTGGAAAATGGCGGGATCTTACCCCCACGGAACTTGAAGAAATCCGTGAACTCGTTGCCGACTCCAAAAAAACCGTCTGAACAAAAACTACGGGGAAATACCAAGGCACCATAAAAAAAGATTAGGACAGTAGGATATCATCATCCACCACTTTTAAAGACACATCATGGAAAAACATCAACCTACTCCTCCCTATTACGCGGTGATTTTTACGAGCGTAAAACATCCTGACGACGCTGGCTATTCAGAAATGGCACAGCTGATGGAAGAGATGGTTTCAAGTCAACCCGGGTATTTGGGACACGAATCGGCGCGTGATGGGATAGGCATTACCGTAAGCTACTGGGAAAGTCTGGAAGCTATTGCTGCATGGAGGCAACAAAGCCAGCACCGCATTGCGCAATCAATGGGAAAAACAAGCTGGTACGAGCGGTATACGGTACGGATATGTCGGGTGGAAAAAGAATATCGGTTTCCCTGATCGTACTTTTTCGGGAATAGCCCAAACCGCCAAGCAGGAAGTATTGAACTTTAAACGATTTTTTTTATACATTGAGCCGGTAAATCAAAAATCAATTTACATACTTAAAATGAACAAAGACAATTTACCCGAACAAGGAAACACACGCAGGACCTTTCTCAAGACATCTGCAACCGCTTTGGCCGGTTTCTACATTGTGCCCCGGCATGTTCTGGGCGGACCTGGATTCAAAGCCCCCAGTGATAAGCTTCGTATTGCCGGTATAGGCGTTGGAGGCAAGGGCTATTCCGACATCAAATCTTTTTACGACAGCGGAAATGCGGAGATAATAGCCCTCTGCGATGTGGATGATGAAAGAGCCGCCAAAAGTATAGCGGATTACCCCAAGGCCAAGTACTACCGGGACTATAGGGAGATGCTTGACAAGGAACATACCCAGTTTGACGCCGTATCCGTTTCTACCGCAGACCACAATCACGCCGTCCAAGCTTTGGCAGCCATGCAGTTGGGCAAGCATGTATACGTCCAAAAACCCCTGACACACGACATCTACGAAGCCCGCATACTTACCCAAGCGGCAGAGAAATACAAAGTGGTCACCCAAATGGGCAATCAAGGTGCCTCTGGAGACGGCGTACGGAAAATGAGGGAATGGTATGCAGCCGGGTTGATCGGCGAGGCCAAAAGTGTATGGTGCTGGACAGACCGCCCTGTGTGGCCACAAGGTGTAGCTTGGCCCAAACCAAGCACCCGGAAAGCCCCAAAAAGCCTGGACTGGAACCTATGGCTGGGAACCGCCCCCTTAAAACCTTTTACTGAAAACATTCACCCCTTTAACTGGAGAGGCTGGTGGGACTATGGAACAGGTGCTTTGGGAGACATGGCCTGTCATATTATGGAGCCTCCTTACCGCATATTGGATCTAGGTTACCCTATAGAAGCGGAATGTAGCGTCGGATCGGTGTATACCGGTGAGTTTACCCGCGGCTACTTTCCGGAAAGCTGCCCTCCTTCATCCCATATCACGCTCAAATTCCGACGGCCCAACGGATCCCTGCTTGACTTCCACTGGATGGATGGAGGTATAAAGCCCAGCCGACCCGATGAATTGGGTGCCAACGAACGCATGGGCGATGGCGGCAATGGGGTGATCATAGAAGGAACCCGTGGAAAAATGATGTGCGACACCTATGGTATGAATCCACGTCTACTTCCCTTATCACTGAATGAAAGTATCTCCGTAGCTCCCACCCTGCCCCGCGTGCCGGGCGATGTAGGTGGTCACTACGCACAATGGGTCAATGCCTGTATAGCGGGACACGGATCCAAGGAGTTCCAAGAATTGAGTTCGCCATTCTCCATAGCCGGTCCTCTTACCGAGACGGTGTTAATGGGCAACCTTGCCATTCGTAGCTACGACTACCGAGTAGCCAGAGAGGACGGCAGGGGCGGCTTCAACTATCCCGGAAGAGACATTAAGTTGCTTTGGGATGGTGACAATATGCGGGTTACCAACTTTGATCCGGCCAATGAATTCGTAAAGCGGGATTATCCGGCAGGATTCGAACTGCCAAAGATTTAACCAGCCGGCCATGTACCTTGCTAAGAAAAGCCTCCGGAAAGGAAACACCCTTCTACGGAGGTTTTTTCTATCCCAGCTGTTTTTTCTTTCGATAACCAACCAGTAGATAGAAACCAAGGGCGAGCAAACCGGCCAACCAAAAACGATGCGTCGCACTCCATTGGCTTTCAAATTCCAAGGGTTGGACGTTTCCCAAAACAATGCTACCCCCCCAAAAATAGGGCAGAGCATGCATGGGATCAGTTCCATGCAACATTGACAATTTGGCCTTCTGTAAAGCCACATCCAACGGTAGACCCGCTACCACGTTTTCGTAGAAGGTCTCCGTGAGGGTGTATGTCGCGCGGGAGTCTATTTCCCATAGGGTGGTAACAATGGTGGGAATACCGGCCGCCGCAAAACCACGGGCAAGGCTGAATACCCCCTCTCCCGGGCGAATGTTACCTACCCCTGTGTTACAGGCGGAGAGAATGATCAATTCGGTGGGGAGAGGATCCACCAGCATGAGATCGGACACACTCAACTTGTCGTCGTGAAAATAAAGGTTGCCTTCTTCCCCACCGATCCCAGCATCTGCGTGGGTATACAGCACCACCATGGGATGATCGTAAATTTTGGTCAAAAACTGCTCTTTGGTCGCACTATCATGTAAAAAAAACTCACAGCCTGAGAGGAATTTTTGAAACTTCCCAAGAGAAAAATCCGCTCCTGCCAAGGCGGGCAACTCGAGATGCTCCTGATAGCTCACCGGCGCAAAACCCAGTAAGGTAGGCTTTACCGCTCGCTGGCTTCGAATGGAACGGATAAAAAAACCCGCTGAGTAGGTGTAACTGACCGCATGATCCAACAGTAGGTAGCTGCCGGCTCGTTGCGGATCCGAAACCAGTAGATCAAAAGGCACCAGTTGGTCATCCGGTGACACGATCAACCGTTGTTCCAATTGTCCCAATGGCTCTACCAGTTTACTGTAGAGCCGATAGCTCAGGGTCTGAAACCGATCAAAGCTTCGGTTAAGCTTCTCCTTATCAGATGCCAGTTCAAGAAAACCCTGTATATTTTCTTGATAGCTTTCCATGGGGACCTTTACCAGCTTCTCTTCTCCTGCGGATACCGCCAATATATAAATATAAGCCTGATCATTGTGCTCGGACACCCCGTTGAAATAGGCCAAATAGCTTTGTCGGGCAGCGGCTACCACAGGGCGAAGCGAGGCCAGTTCCATCACATTTGAGCCATATTTGGCCTCAACATACAGCGGATGGGTCGATTCCAGTTCGGTGATGAAGGCCTTTTGCAAGTCGCGCACCCTAAATATCTCCCGGTATACGCTATCATATGCATGGGTGCCCTCCTCCTCCCGGGCTATTTTACTACTCAGTAGCGCCAGCTCCACTTTCAGATGCCTCTCACGTTGATTTTCAGCCTCCGACAGGAATTTGCGGGCATCTGAATCATTCAATTTGTCCTGTAACAAAACAGCCCGACTTTTCTCGAGAAAGAAAAAGGCGGATTCAACGTCATTGAGTTGAAAACAAACATCCAAGGCATAGGTAAACGTAGCTTTTGCCTGCTTTCTCCAATACAGCTTGGATTGGTCGTAGGCATGGCTCCAACGTACGCGATCCATGGCCGCCAACGCGGTCTTAAAGTGCCGCAAAGAAGTCCTGAGATCGGAAGAATCCAGTGACTGGGTGAATTTACCCGCATACGCTCTGCCCAAATTGGAAAAAAAATCCTCAGCGAGCAGGTCATTGGAATAAAGCACGTTTGAGTCGCTTGGGGGCCGGTGACTGTTTCGTTGCGTATCGGCTATTTTCAATCCCTCTATGGCTTCATTCAGGTTGGCAATGGCCGACAAAAAATCTCCATCTTTCATATAGAGCAACGCAATTTTATTCAATAGAATGGGCCTCAGATCCATCCTATGTACCCTATCAAGGATTCGCAGACCCTCCTGGTAGGTTTGGAACGAAGATAAAGGGTCTTTCAAAGACTCCATGAAAAGATCCCCTAGCTTGATCAGGTTTCTTACAGCCCCTTCGTACTCATTGCGACTCAGATACAGTTGAATGGCTTTTTCATAGTTCAACTGGGCCGCTTGGAAATTCTTTTCAGCTAGGTAGTAGTTCGCCTCTACGGATGTTATCAACGCAGCGAGCTCCGGATTTTTTCGCAATATTCGCTTGGCGTGCTGCAGGGATCTATGTGCTGCGTCCAACCGATCGCTCTTGCCGTGCTCCTCTTCCTGTGCCAATTTGGCCTGCGCTACCTGAATATAAAGCAGACCAAGGTATAGGTCTTCCTTTTGGGCAAGCAGAATACCTTTGTTTGCATTGTTTTGGCTTTCTTGGTAATCACCTGCATCGTAATGGTAGGCAGCCAGCTGTTCGTAAATGTGAACGCCTATGGATCGCTTTCTGTCAAATCGTTGGCTATTTCTGATACAGCTATCTGCAAAAACAAGAAAATCAGAACCCAACCCATGTTGCATATGAAAAAACGCCAAATTGAAATAACTATTTACGATCATGGACGGATCCGCAGCGGAGGGCCTGCGATGGCCCTCCAATGCTTCCTTAAATAACTCCAATGACCTATTGAACATTCCGCTCTGCCCGAAATAGGTAGCCAGTCGATGGCAAAGCTCACCATAGAACCCTCCGTCAACCCCTATCTCCTCTACATACCGGAGACGAAATTGCTCCAACTCCTCAAATTTGCCAGTGCTGTGCTCGCTAGATAATAGCACTCTTAGCTCTCCCTCCCAGTCGGTGGTGACCTGCCAGGCCAGTACCATACCAACATGGCCCATCCAGCAAACCAAGCAGAAAACCACTCTACACATGGCATTTCTATCCATTGTCGCCCAAAGTTTGAACCTCCCCATTGGAAAGGTTTAGGACCCTTCCGCCAATCACTCCTTCGGCAAGTGCGGAGCTGTTGGAAAACATAGCGGCATCCCCGTATTCCAATACGCCCAGTTTACTTCTGGCAGGCTTATGATCAAACAACATTTGGGGAAGTTTAGCAGCTAGAAATCCCGTAGCAACCGCACAGGCCACCGACGATCCCTGTAGGTAGCAAGGACTTCCCGATTCCGTACCAAGCGGAAGACTAAAAACGTACCTTTCTCCAATCTCCCTATCGCAGGGTACACCGAAGTCAACAAAGAGGTTGGATCGCGCTTCTGAGGGAGAAACGTGTGTCTTGTCCTTTGAAACGGTCGCAGCCACCATAACGCCCATCGCAGGATGATCCGACCGCTTTCCAAACTTTGCAGGATAAAACTTCCTTGTCGGATCCTCCATGTATACATTACCGGAAACAGTCACCATCATGGTGCCTGCCTTGGCCAAATCCCGTTGTATAACGTCCTTTAATATACTGTAGCTTTCCGGGTCTGTGGCCGGAAAGGCCCAGCTTGCATTGATGAAATGGGCACCGTAGTACTTTGCATAATGGATGGCGCGATAAATATCATCCAAGTTGCCGAGGCCATTGGCATTGTGTGTCTTCAGAACCATGATCTTTACCGCATATTCAGAATTCCGGAACTGATTGATGATATAGGCGGCCATCATCGTGCCATGCAATTGCGGGTGTTCATCCCTAAGGTCCATGGTTACCGGATCGCCAAGATATCGAATACCGTCCCTGGTTTGAACCTGAGGCTCTGGATCCACGACAAAATTCCTTCCATGCACCCCGGAAGTCGTGTCGCCAATCAGCTCAGCGGCATTTTCCACGTCGGGATTTACCCATAGGTATTCCGAAGGGATCAATTCTGCCACTATTCCGGTATCCAACACCGCCACAATGATTTCCTTTTCCTTCCCACTATTCAATCCACCCTCCAATTCATTCAAGATATCGGGAGAAAGTTCCTCAATGCGATTGCCCTCTTCATCTACACAGCATTCATCTGCTCCAAAACAACCACATCCAAACGAATGCTGAAAGTGAAGAATGGAGGATTTTTCGGCAGGGCCACCCCTCATCGAATTTACCAAACTTCTATGACTGGCTGACCTTGTTTTAAGAATTACCAGATCGTCTGGAAAATACTCACTCTCTAGGATGGTTAGGTCAGAAAGAACTTCAGGGCTGTTAGTATCCCAAGTGTACTTAATTTCCTCAATTTTTAACTGCCTTGCACTTGATAACGAATGGTAACGGACTGGCTCTAGTCTGAAAGCCACCAAACAATTATCCAACGGGCTGCTCGGATTGCCATTAGGCTCAAAATTTCCTTTAGGAGACATGGTTTTTGTAGTTTAGGGTAGAAGATAGTTTTTGAAGGAAAAATTTAGGTACTATAAAATCGATTTTATTTTGTATAATACTAGTAAATATATTCCAAAAAACAAATTTTATTCCTGAAAATCTATTTTTTTCGACATAACTTGGGCTTTCTGTTAGAATAAATAGTTGCTTTCGACAGAAAGAGGGGGTATTAAGCACCCCTCTTCACCACGATCGATCCGTATCTATACTTAAAGTGGAACTAGAGGCAGCTATACCATTCGAAATTGGCCGTCTTTGCAGAGCCTCTTCGGTGGTGATAGAAACCACTGGCATGCGGATCAAAACCCCTTTGTACACCTCTCCCGGCCCCTGCACCAACCGTAATGACAACATTCCATCGTCAATCTTGACCAACGCATACACTGACTGCTGCTGCCAACCCGATCCAGGTAACCTGTAGTAATTATCCCGGCTATCCACCAACACCACTTCGTATCGTTCTGCCTGCAAATGGACCAAGTTACCCAAATCGATATGAACCTCGGTATGGAACCGAAAATCTATCATACCAGTAGCGAAAACATGTGCAATCGAGTGCCTGTTTAAACCTGAGGCTGGCGGTGTCGCCAGTGCGCTCAGAACCGGAACAAAGCTGGCAGGACGGTTCAGATCCGGTTCGGTTGACTCCTTCAGGATGCTGTCTATCCGGTGCTGACCATCGTCCCACATACAGGAGACAACGATACCCATCAGAAAAAGGGTGCCTAACAATCGGAATTGAAAGGATAAGGAATGCCTGTTACATTTCATGGCTAAACGTGTTTTAGTGAATTTCTATGTCTATATCCGAGTGGTAAAGGCAGTGTTACCCTATTATTTGAAAAATTTCGATTATTTTCCTACAAACCCATAATATTCAACTACTTGCAGGTAATTTCGGAAATCAATGGAAGAAATCGGATCCGCATCAGCCGATCCACTTATTGCAAGTACACGGATTTTTGTAATGGGGCTGCAGCGGAGCCTATCTTCTCTAGGTAATAAAAACACCCGCGCCCAACCCGCAGCGTAGCTGCTAAAGACACGCCAAAAATCCCTTCCGCAGAGGCTCCTTCCCGGTGCAGCAAACCAGCCTTGGCTTCCATACATAAAAACCCGAAAGATCGTACCGGTAAAATCCTCGGGATCCATGGGAATGTTCATTTCAACTTCCCCCACGGACTCCCCGTAAAACCCAGGAAAGGTATATAGATGAACCAAACCGGCTTCCTGGGAAAAAGCGACGGAAATGGGTGGGTTTAGTCCAAACCGCTCCGTATCTGCATGGAGAAAATCCCCAACGGAACGGGGCTTAACCAACCTTTCCGATGGATCTCCGTTAGCCCTTCCCGGAGGAAAAACATCCGAAGGCACTCCTTGAGATGAGGCTAACAACATTCCGGCTTGATTTCGTTGCCTTAGCATAAGGGATTAAGCAGGTTCCAACCTGAAACCATTATCAGGTTTATACTAGATCTGAAAAGGCTCGATTTGTTACCCCTGCTTTTAAAAAAAAGGCGGGAATGGATGCTACATTTCCCTATATCCCCTTATTGAGGGATATACTACCCGGGATTGTAGCATTGGTGTTTGGTGAAACTCAATGTCGATTTCATAGATGGGCGAAGAGAAATTCCGTTCAACGGATTCCCGAAACGAAGGGTCTACGGGTAGGGCACTGGCTTTGCTCCAACAATCCAACGTGAACCAGGCTACCAATAGTATCATGGTCAAAAGAAGCAGAGCTTCCAAATAAAAAAACGGTCTTTTGCTCGTTGACATGGGCGCAACAGGTTTAGCGTCTACACCACTATATCCTGTATTCGCAAAAATGTTACTGAAATCTGGACACAAAGATTCGGATAGTTATAGTCTACCCTTTATTCAGTCCAAGAAATAGCCACATAGGCAAAATACACGTATACCTACCAAAGTGAATACCCGGTCAAAAATAACCTTGATTCTATGAACCATGTCAAACGAACCATTAAGCTGGTGGAGGTGCGCTCCGAACTGGCAGCAGGAACCCGGGGAGCGAGCATGGGCATTGATGCGCTAAAGATCGCGAGCCTCGACAAACAGTCCGATTTTTTTACCCGTTTCGAACCCATCAACGTACCGGATGCTAACAACTACCTCTGGAAAAACAACAAGTTTCCTTTTGCCAAACATGCAGACGGGGTCTATGAAGTCATCCAAAACGTGTATGGGACTATAAAAGCGCTACGTGAGGACCACCGTTTTCCGATTGTATTGGCGGGAGACCATTCCACCGCCGCTGGTACCATTATGGGCATAAAAGCAGCCCATCCGAGAAAGCGCTTAGGTGTTATATGGATAGATGCCCATGCAGATCTGCATTCGCCCTATACCACCCCATCCGGAAACATGCACGGCATGCCCTTGGCGATGTGCTTGGGAATCGACAACCTGCCCTGTCGGCAAAACCATCCGGATAGCACAACCCTCTCCTATTGGGACAAGTTGAAAAAAATCGGGGGGTCCGAACCCAAGATAGCCCCGGAAGATATCGTTTTCATTGCCCTGCGGGACACCGAAGCAGCAGAGGACTACCTAATCCATACCCATGGCATGCTCCGTATTTTTGTTGAAAATGTGCAGGAATGGGGCGTGGAAGTCACTAGCCGTCGTGCACTCGAGCGCCTGAGCCACTGCGAACAAATCTACATCTCCTTTGATGTGGACAGCCTGGATAGCCGTATTTCCCGGGGTACCGGTACGCCCGTGCCTGGAGGCCTCAATGTGGAACAGGCCATTGGCCTGAATGCCGAGCTGATCAAAGACAGGCGGGTATGCGCTTGGGAGATCGTTGAGGTGAATCCTACCTTGGATACCGAAAATACAATGGCTGAAATCGCCTTTGATATCCTCGAAGCCACCACTCACTCCTTAGTCAAAAACTTTTAGCTATCCTCCCTATCCGTGATTTACGTGCACTCCCCTGACGCAAATGGAAGGAAAACGTTATATTTGCACCGCTCCAAAAGAGCCAATGG
Source organism: Lunatimonas lonarensis (assembly GCF_000390185.1). Lineage (GTDB taxonomy): Bacteria > Bacteroidota > Bacteroidia > Cytophagales > Cyclobacteriaceae > Lunatimonas > Lunatimonas lonarensis. Next base: position 67,230 of record NZ_AQHR01000025.1, read on the forward strand.
TATTTTATTTTGGGCGTAAGCTGACCGAACTAATTCCTATGGATATCGAAAAACAACTTCTACATCATATTTCCTCTGCCTTTCAGCAATTGTTCAACCACGAAATAGCCCCTGACTCGCTGGCTTTACAACCCACGCGGAAAGAGTTTCAAGGCAATTACACGTTTGTGCTTTTTCCCTTTTTAAAGGTAACCCGGCTATCTCCTGAGGAAAGTGGTAAACGAATAGGCGAATACCTGCGCGAACACGCCGGGCTGGTAGCTGACTACAATGTGATCAAAGGCTTCCTGAACCTGTCCGTTGATGAATCCCACTGGATACGGGTTTTCCAATCCATCTTGGCCAACCCAGATTTTGGACAGTTTGCGCCCAATGGAGAACGGGTAATGGTAGAATATAGCTCTCCCAACACCAACAAACCCCTACACCTGGGCCACCTGCGCAATAACTTTCTAGGCTACGCCGTCTCGGAAATACTCAAGGCCAACGGTTTTGAAGTGATCAAAGCCAACCTCGTAAACGATCGGGGGATACATATCTGCAAGTCCATGGTTGCCTACCAAAAACTTGCCAATGGAGAAACGCCCGAATCCGCCGGCCTGAAAGGTGACCACTTGGCAGGTAAGTACTACGTCCTTTTCGATAAGGAGTACAAAAAACAGATAGAAGAGCTCATCGAAAAAGGTATGGACAAGGAGGAGGCTAAAAAACAGGCTCCTTGGATGCTGGAAGCCCAGCAAATGCTGATCGAATGGGAAAAAGGCAATCCCGAGGTAGTCGATCTCTGGAAAACGATGAACGGCTGGGTCTACGAAGGGTTTGCCGCCACCTACAAAACCATGGGCGTCGACTTTGACAAAACCTACTACGAATCCGACACCTACCTTTTGGGTAAAGACATCGTTTCCGAAGGCTTGGAAAAAGGCGTCTTCTTCAAAAAACCGAACGGTTCGGTATGGGTGGACCTTACCTCTGAGGGACTTGACGAAAAGCTGGTTCTTCGAAGCGATGGCACCTCGGTGTATATTACGCAGGATATGGGAACTGCAGATTTAAAATACCGGGATTTTGAGATAAACCGATCTGTCTACGTAGTGGGCAACGAACAGGACTACCATTTTGATGTTTTGTTTAAGATCATGCGCAAGCTGGGGCGCCCCTACGGAAAAGGATTGTACCACCTATCCTACGGGATGGTAGACCTTCCCTCCGGTAAAATGAAATCGAGGGAGGGCACGGTGGTAGATGGCGACGACCTTATGGCCGAGATGGTGGAAACAGCCAGGGAACACACACAAGAGCTGGGCAAAATTGACGGATTCTCCAACGAAGAAGCAGAAGCACTGTATGAGACCCTGGGCATGGGCGCGCTCAAGTACTTCTTGCTAAAAGTGGACCCTAAAAAGCGCATGTTGTTCAATCCTGCCGAATCCATCGAATTTCAGGGAAACACCGGACCCTTTATCCAATACACCCATGCGCGTATTTCAGCTATCCGGCGAAAAGCAGACCAGATCGGGCTGGAATATGGGCCCAACAGCCTATCCGGTCTCAACTCACTGGTAGAATCCGAAAAAAACCTGATAATCCTGTTGCAGGATTATGAGAAAAAGCTAAAGACCGCCGCGGAAGAATACGCCCCCTCTGTGATCGCGCAGTATCTGTTCGATTTGGCAAAAGAGTATAACCGTTTTTACGCGGAACTTCCTATCTTTAGCGAGACCAAAGGGCAAATTCAATCGTTTCGCGTTGCACTTTCAGTAGAGGTGGCCAAAACAATACGCAAAGGGATGAAGTTACTTGGAATAAACGTACCCGAAAAGATGTAATGGTAATAAGGGTCTGTTATGGGCCGACATTGATTTCATTGCTGGTATAAACGGATATACGTATTGACCATACGACCTAGCAGAAAATATCGGGGTGGTCTATGGATTCTTAAAAAACAATTATAAACCCTATGAAAACACTATTTATCTCACTGACAGCGTTGGCAATGACAGCCTTCTTGGGGAAATCCGCCTTTTCCCCTTCCTCCACTAACCCCTCCAACCCCATGGAAAAGAGCATCTATGAATTTAAAATGAAAGATATCGACGGTAAGGACGTTGATTTCTCCAAGTACAAAGGCAAAAAGTTGCTTTTGGTAAACGTTGCTTCCAAATGTGGCTATACCCCTCAGTATGCTGATCTACAGGAACTGAACGAAAAATACGGGGACAAAGTAACCATTTTGGCGTTCCCAGCCAATAATTTTGGTGGCCAAGAGCCCGGATCACACGAAGACATCAAAGCCTTCTGCTCTGCAAATTATGGGGTAACCTTTCAGTTATTCGAAAAGATTTCCGTGAAAGGTGTGGATAAACACCCCCTATACCGATGGCTATCTGACAAAAACCTGAATGGCTGGAACAATACCGAACCATCTTGGAACTTCTGCAAATATTTTATCAACGAAAAAGGGGAACTGGTCAAATTCTTCCCCTCAAGCGTAAAGCCGATGGATGCCGAAATATTGGCGTTGATCAATGCCTAGGTAGCCACCTTACTTGATACGGCACCCAAGGTCTATTCGATCTTGGGTGCTGTTTTTTTCGCTCATTCCGTTTTGATCTGTATCACCCAGTACCTACGATTCCATTGGACATTTCATTAAAAGATAAACGTCAGGCTTGGCTGCATGCCTTTCGGTTGAGAACCCTGCCCTTGGCCCTTTCAAGTATTTTTCTCGGCAGCATCCTTGCGGCTGGAGATGCCGCATTCCGCTGGGAGATCCTGGCGTTGGCATCCCTTACTACCATACTGCTACAAGTACTCTCCAATCTCGCAAATGACTACGGAGACAGTGTACATGGGGCAGACCATGCACAGCGGGAGGGGCCGATCCGGGCAGTACAATCGGGCATCATCACTCAGTCAGAAATGAAAAAGGCCATGGCCCTGTGTGGTGTATTGGCGTTCCTTTCGGGCATACTACTTCTCTATGTCGCCTTCAGTAGTCTTTGGGTTTTTTTGGGCTTTTTATTGCTCGGCTTGCTGGCTATATTTGCCGCCATCAACTATACCTCCGGCTCCAATCCGTATGGCTATATGGGGCTGGGCGACCTATCGGTGTATCTTTTCTTCGGTCTCACCGGTGTGTTGGGAACCTTTTTCCTCCATAGCGAAACATGGAACAACACCCTTCTTCTTCCGGCCACGTCATTGGGGTTTTTCGCTACGGCTGTATTGAATATCAACAATATACGGGACATCGCATCAGACCAAACCGCAGGCAAGAAGTCGATTCCAGTACGCATCGGCCGTAAAGCGGCGGTCCGTTACAATTGGTTTCTCATACTTGGGGGCAATGCCTGCATGATTCTCTTTGTCCTGCTTTGGGCCGAGCCACAGGCCCTTGCCTTTTTGGTGCTGGTTCCGAGTATGGCATACGTGGGAATGGGAGTACAACGGGCCAAGTCTGCTGCCGATACCGACCCGTTTCTTAAAAAAATGGCCATAAATACACTCCTTTGGGTACTCGCTTTTGGAGTAGGCTATTTACTTTTGTAAACTAATTCCGGCAAAACATTGCCATTTTTGGTTGGTTTTTTGTAGCTTAAACGCATCAATGAATACAATGCGCCGACCGATATAAAGCGTGCGAAAACCAGGATACCATCTTTATCCTTCTACCCGAAAAATGCTCCCCTGCGAGGCGAGGCACCACTTTAATGACAAAAAAAGAAATATAAACACATGAAATCGAGCATGACGCAAGCGACACACACTGGGATGCCCCGATAGCTATCCGGGGCAACCATGCGAGATTGCATCCCGATAAACCGGGACAAGTTCTGACCATTAAAAAACAATTATAGACAGATGAAAAGCATCCTAGTTCCCTACGATTTTTCCCAAGAAGCAGAATACGCCTTTCAATTGGCCCAGGAGTTGGCCGGTAAATCGGCTTGTAAACTCAAGCTGGTCCATGTGATTGAAATCCCCACTACCCAGCATTTCAACACCATGGGTGAGGTAAACATGGAAGATACGTTTGTAGACAAGATCTACATGGCCGAAATGGTGGAAAAGCGAAAGGAACAGATGAAGGCCTTGGAAGAGGCGCATGCTGTAAAACCCTATCAGTTTAGCACCAAGATTTCGTTCGGAAACCCCTATGCGGGCATTGCTTCGGAAATCACCGACATCAAAGCCGATTTGGTCGTCATGGGTTCTAAGGGGTCCAGTGGGCTGGAAGAGCTGCTGATCGGGTCAAACACCGAAAAAGTCGTACGACACTCCAAATGTCCCGTCATCACGGTAAAAAGCCCCATTAAGGCGGAGGGTATCAAAAACATTGTTTTTGCGAGCGATTTCAGCGAAAACAGCAAAAAGGTAATCCACGAGCTTAAAGACCTCCAGGCCCTGCTAGGTGCCGAAATCAGCTTGGTAAAGATCAATACCCCAAATTCCTTCGAAAACACCCTGGTATCCAAGAAAAACATGAAGGCCTTCATCAAAGCGAATGAACTGAGCAACGTAAACGTGGAGATTTTCAATGCCGCGACCGAGGAAGAGGGCATTCTGGAGTATGCCGAAGAAGTAGACGCTGACCTGATCGCCATGGCCACCCACGGGCGCACCGGCCTTATGCACCTATTGGGAGGCAGCATAGCCGAAGATGTGGTAAATGCAGCCAAGCGGCCGGTTTGGACGATGAAATTTAAATAAAAAGCATGACCAAGAAGAAGTCGAACGACTGGAAGAAACGTGACGGGGTGGTTTACTCCACCTCCGACCACTTCGACTACGACTCAAATAAAGATGAGGACCAGGTCACTCTTCCCCCTCAGCAGCAGAACCTACGCGTACAACTGGATAAGAAAGCTAGGGGAGGAAAACAGGTGACGTTGGTAAGCGGGTTCATTGGGAGCGATGCCGACCTGAAAGAACTGGGCAGGGCATTGAAGGTCACTTGTGGTGTGGGCGGCAATGTGAAGGATGGAGAAATCCTGATCCAGGGGGATTTTAGGCAGCAGATCCTTGGATACCTGCAACAAAGAGGCTACAAAGCGAAAAAATCAGGAGGATAGGCAACGCATTTTTTTCGAAACTTGGTACTTGTGCACGATCACAAAGAGATTCTACCAAAGGTCGACCGGCAGGATTCAGACAACGGACAGTGAAACGTTTGTAAGACGTGAAGAACAGGTTCTGGCAATTATAAAAATTCGTTTAATCGGTTGAAATACCTCTTCATCTATACGATATTCCCCGGTCACGTGTACCGAACCTATCCGTTGACCAAGCGGTTGATTGCCGGAGGACATGAGGTACACTACCTTTTCTTGGCAAAAAACGACCCTTCATGCACGTTGCCATCCGGCGCGGAACATGAAACATTAGGCTTACCGCCCATGTATCATGCGTTCCATAAGTATCCAAAAGATAAAACCGAAGCGACGGTGCGGGAGGAGATAACGCAAACCGGATCCGCGCTGATGGAAATGGTAAACGCCCACCAGCCTGACCAAATCCTATTGGATGAGTTCTGCAGCATAGAGCTGTTGTATTTGATTCCGGCTGGTTGGGCTTCAAAAACACAGGTTTTGACGCCCTTTCTCCCCTCCTTCCCAAACTCCCAATTCCCTCCCCAAAATCGATTTGCCTATCCGGGGCCGGAAGTTCAAAAAATCTGGGAAGATGTTATCTCAACGGAGAGTGAAAAATCCAATGCCAACAAATCACTGATCCTTCGTCTATCCCACGAGCAACAGATTCCTGAAAATCATAAAATATGGAATTTCAATCAGCTACATCCGGCATTTAAGGGAATCCGGAAAGTCTACCAACAGGATGCGCTATTTGATTTTGGTGGGCAGCCCATTCGGCCTTGGGAAAAGTATGGAGGCCCCATGGTAGACCTTGCAAGGCCTGAGAAGATTGCCCCGTTGTTGACAAAACTTATAACCGCACACCTTAAGAATAACCCAAAAAACAAATTAGTAACCGTTTCCTTTGGATCGGTCATTCAGAACTACCTAGAAGAAGACACCATCAAGTACATATTCGATCTATTAAATGATCTTGCAGAAAGGTTTAGGCACCTACTATTTATCGCCAAACTCCCCCAAACCATTCAGAACTCGGTAAAAAGAAAAGAACGAAATCTGATATTTGTTCGAAAGTTGCCCCAGTTGGAATTGGTACGAATGTCGGATTTGCTGATAACCCATGGAGGTGGTGGATCTGTCTACGAAGCACTTGGATTGGGTGTTCCAATGTTGGTAATCCCTCCGGGAGAGATTTTTGACCAACCAGGCAACGCAGCACGTGTGGTATACCATCAACTTGGCTTATCTCTACTAACTACCAGTTCAATTGATGCCTTTTGCGACGCGATTTCCGAGTTAACCCAAAACCCGATATACAAAACAAACGCAACAAAGTGGGCGCAACTCCTAAACCTAAAAATGAACGCCTTATAATCAGCCCCTAGCGCTAAGCAAAACAAATGGATCAGCCTAAGGGATCCGTCTGTTGACGATAGTGGTCACATTTCCCCTAATGAAATAATAGAACAATCCAAAAACCTCCATGACTGCTTGAAAAAAGGCCTGACCAGCACCTGGAGCCCGACTGTCATGTACTTCAATCTGGACTATTTTGACCCGCTTGAGCCAACCGGCATAATTCCTCGAAAAAAGTGCGCGCTCCCCTCCTTCTATATCCACTTTCAGCAAATCGATACGTGAAAGACCATATTTATGGACCAAAGTATCCATACAGACTCCCTTGATGGTCCCATTTATCTTATTTTCTTCCATAAAAAAAGTACAGGGATACTTGTATTTGCGATTGATATCCAACTTGGTATCCGAATGCCAGATGCCCGCTTCTTCCAGCTCGATCCCTTCAAGGTGTTGGGTATTTTTGCTGAACAGGGCTATATTATCCTCATCCGGCTCCACCGCTATGATGCGTGATTGGGGAAATTTGCTTTTAACGTACAGCGAAAACAACCCTATGTTTGCCCCCAAATCGACCACGGTCTTTACTGAATAAGGAAAAGGAAGCTTGTACACCTCCGACTCGAAGATTTCTTTGAATACATATCGGTCTCCAACTGAGCCCTTCCTTAAGACACCGGAACATGGAAAATTTATTGAAGTAATCTGTTCGAAATTATCAGCCACAACGTCTATCCCGCTTTTTTTATAAACCGCACATCTATTACTGTAGAAATAAAGATATCTCACAAAATTTCTAAGTAAAAAAAATTCTCCAGAAATAACACTTGGCATCTCTCCTTCTACAATTGTCAATTCCATTTTTGGTTCCAGCTATTATTTCTTTTCCATGATTTTTAGCTGCTAAATTGGTATCAAACAAGTATACTTTAATTATACATATACTTTTTTCAAACTACAATCGGAAAAATAAAACAACAATCTATTGCATCGATCAACAACTAACATTTAAGCTTCAAAAACCCTAAGATAGACTGATTACATTCGGTCAAAATTCTTAAATCTCACTGCCAATAACCACGGATTTACCAGAGAAACAGGATAGTTCAAAAGATCTGACCAACCTCTTTTCATCCATTTTACGAAAACGCTAAACTGAGTCTAAATTAATAACTCATTGACCATCAGACAACAAAGACGATCCTAAGATTCAACATACATCGTTTCCTCGCCAGTATAGGTAAATAGCCCTCCTTCAATTGTTGCCAATTCCATTTTTGGTTCTACCCATTCTTTTTTTTCCATGGTTTTTAGCTGTTAAATTGCCAGACAATTTTTTACCATTAAATATAGGCCAAACCATCGAAATCTACAACTAAAATCGATAGATCCAGGAATTCAGCTTAAAAATAAATTAGCGTGATGCTCTGATTT
>NZ_AQHR01000026.1 GCF_000390185.1 Lunatimonas lonarensis
CACATTTTCCTTAAAGATGCTTGCTGATACATCAAAAAAACCTAACGCATCCATATCGTTGCTAATTCCTCCTTGATACACCTTCCCTGTAGTGTTCGACCGGAATAGGTGTCCAACCTTCATCCCTCCAGAGAAATAAAAGTATTTGAAATAGAATACATCTTTTAAAAAATGACCATTATCCACTAGGAAACAATAATCATCGTATTTCTCCGCAAACTTCCTGGGATTTGTATAGCTAAAATTAACATCTTCCGGAAGGGTTCTTTTACCGAAATCTAGGCGACAGTAGGGTAGAAGCTTCTCTTTATCCACCTGGTAAACAGTATAAGTAAAAGGCCGTAGATAGAACAGCTTGTCTTCAGTTCTACTAAACACCTCCCCGCTGAAAAAAAGTTCCCGCTCCTTTTCCGCATTGTAGTCACCTCCTTTCGCCAGTATCCTCCAAGCGGTATCGCTCAGCACCAGTTGGTTGTTGCTAATTTCTTGCAAGTGTTCATTGTATGTTTTGATCAGGTCTACAGCTATTTGGGTGTTATTGATAAAAGCGAAACGAAGAAAACGGTAGCCTACCTTTTGTTCCCGTATAAACTCCCCATCCAGGGTATAGTAAAGGACTTTTGACAAGCCATC
>NZ_AQHR01000027.1 GCF_000390185.1 Lunatimonas lonarensis
CCTTCTTAATTCCTTTTTTCTATCAACAAACATGGTGTGGGTTTTCACTTCTAACATAGGAAGAATCGCATTTTTCTCCAATTGGGAGTTAACCGCGATTACCTTGGATGGGGGAATTTCCCTGCATGGTAGCGATAGTTCAACCCTCTTCGGGGTTGGGTGGAGTTGGGAGACGGTGTTCCCCGGGCTACCGCCCAGGGTTATTGTTGTTTCAGCCCTTCGGGCTTTGGATTCACAACCTAATAAACAGCAGACAAAAAAGCGGCATGTACAGAACCGGGGATTCGGATCAATAGGGTAAACAGGAAAGTACTCCACACCCGCACCAGACAAAACGGCAACTCAACCGGTCAATGAACGCCGCGGGCTCAGGTGAATGCGGAGACCATCCAAATGCCGGTTTTCAAACAGGCAAACGCTCATACTTCAAAACCCGATTAGCCACAGGCCTAAAGGGCCGCTACAACAATAACCGGGGGTTGGCACCCCGGAAATGGCAAACACACCAACCCCCAACCCCGCGAGGGGTTGAACCTTTTGCGAACCCGATTGGATAAGGGGATGACTTTGAGGCCATCAGAAAAGTCGGCCGGCCTGAGTGGCCCTTTTTGTTGGCTGGCCAGCTTCACCCAGCTTTGAAAT
>NZ_AQHR01000028.1 GCF_000390185.1 Lunatimonas lonarensis
ACCGTTAGCTCTGAAAGTAAATGAGTTTCTAATATACGGGATTGGCGGTAACGTTTTGCGTGTATGTGCAGTAGCGGATTAGAAGCATTTACCTGTCCGCTTAGAATAAAGTTTCTTAGATGCACAGACCTTCGATTAACCACCTCACCCGCTATTGCCACATACACGCTGTTACCGCCTGGTGTTCTTTCGTATCTTCTATATGTTTTTTTATTTTTCTTCAACAAAATATGGAATGTGTTTTAGTTTGTCTTTGTCGTAATGAACAACGCCCGAAATGTTTAATCTTCCTAACCATTCGTCTCGGTTTCTATGGTCGCCTCCAATAATTAATTTCTCTCCTAAAACAGTCCAAAATATATTCAAATTGTTTTCTTCTAATTTTTGAACCAAGTCATTTTTTCTTACGATAAGACAAGAATGCGTTGGTTGTGTTGCGCAAGGGTCAAAGCAAATCATTTGTCCGTCTTTGCTTAAAAGTTGTCCTTCAATTTTTGAATATTGCAAGTCAAGAACATTGAAAAGAATTTCTGTCGGTTTGTAAAAACTAATAGTAGATTCTTTTGATGCGTCATATTCTTCTTCCCATAAATAATTGACTGCTGTTACTGCAACTTTACCGACAAGTTGATGAGTTGTGTTGTCGTAAATTTCTGACCAACTTACGCCACTATAATAGGGGTCGCTAAAAGTTTCATTTGCTGCTGACCAATAGAATTCTCTACTAAACATTTGATATCTGTTCGTTGATTCAGGCATCCATCTTCCCATAAAGTTTTTATCTTTTGACCATTTCAAAATTTTGACGTGGTCTTTTTTCTTAGTGATATAACTTCTGATTTGATACCACAAATCTTTATGCGGATTTTCATATTTATCTTCACCGATGTCTGCGGGTTCAGTCCAAGATTTGTGCATTTCAAGCACCAACCATTCAACACCATCTTTGTCAAACACACTTATCATTTCCAATGGACTTGGTAGGTCATCGGTTTTGAAAATCCACTCTTTGTTTGGAAGTTTCCAATTATTGTAATCAGTAGGATTCCACCAAAACTTTTCATTCTTGTTTTCTGGATTTCCCTTTATTGTAATTGTCGGGTCAATATCTCTCACATATGGTTCCCAAGGTCCCATATATGGAATTGGCTTTGCACTTTTACTATATGAGTCTTCGTAAAAGGGGAGATTGTCCGAAACTCTTGCAAGTAGCTCATAGAACGCAATCCATTGATATTTTTTTCCAATTCTTTCTGTTTTATGCGAATGTCTTCCATCGTAGCGAATTTTTCTATCAAACTTTCCGTGCTTTTCTACATCGTAGCCATATTTTTCAATAATCCATTTAACAGCCAAATTACTTAGTAACTGTGCATTCACACTCCAATTGTCAAAAGCACTTTCAAATGTATATCTACCAAAATCTCCATACATCTGCCCCCCAATATTTGTTTTCATAGAACTAATAATAGAATTTAAACTCCAATAGTAGTCTTTGAAATCTTTTGCCTTATAGTCGTATTCGTATTTTTCAATTTCTTGATTGCTTGGAAATGAAGTTGGTAAATCGCTTTTAAAAGGCGGCTTCGTTTTGTTTAAATCAAAATCAAACTTGTGTCCTTTGAAAACAGCGTAGTCAATAATTCCTCTTGCGTAATCTCTCAGTAAAATATCAGGAACTACATTTTTTGTATTGAAAACAGATTCATAAATAAAAACTCCTAAATCTTTTAATGATTCTATTTTGCTTGTTCTTATAGCGCAACCAAACGCAACGGCATATACTCGCTGTAAAACATAAGGGTCATTCACTTTTTCAAATGTTTCAATGAGTTGCATCAAAACGTTTATTCGTTCTTCTAAAAGACAAATAATTGCTTTTGTTGTAGAATCTCTTAACGCTCTGTTAGTGCTTGTTGTAAACCAAAACAATGTTTGGCACATTAAACGAATTGATTCATCAGAAATGTTTTCTCGTTTATCATCTGTCCACGCCCAATCAATCATTCGTTGGATAGAAGTGATTTCATCAGGATAACTTGGGTATTGATGATGAATAAATAGTGTCCACCACGAATCTCTGTCAGCCATACTAAATCTCATTAAATGATTGTGCAGAAAATCACTATTGAAATAGTGTTTCGGCTGTGATGTGATTAAAAGAATTGTACTAATGAAATAGTCGTGCAAGTCGTGTTTTTGAATTACAACTTCATTTATGTAAACTTTTAGTTTATCATTGATTGTTTCTTTCTTTCTCCAAACGATACTTTCAACAAATGTCTGTGCGACTACATCAAATTCTTTTGCGTGTGGTGCGGCTTCAAATAATTCTATACCTACCAATTCAGGTAATTGAATTGAAAGAGCTTCAATAATTCCTTTGTTGTAATAAGATTTATATTGGTCTTCAAGTAGTGAATGTAGTTTATTTCCTGTAGTAAAAGAATTAGTCGGATTCTTCTTGTCAAAATGATTTTCCAACAAGTAGGCACAAACTAAATGGTCGCTAAATCTTTCATAGGAAATATAAACACCGTCAAAAGAATTTCCACCTCTTTCCCAATATACGTTTTGAGTGAGAAGTCCTTCCCGAATTAAATCTTCAAAAAATTGAGCGGGTTCTGTAATTGAGTTGTCTTTGGCAAATTGAGTAACGGTAGCATACGCATCGTCAAATTTTATATAGGTATTTTCCGTGTCAGCAATTTGGCTTGCAATTTTCTTTACAACTTTTTGAGTTAGATTTAAGTTTTCAGGCAACCTGTGTTTTTCCGAAACCTTACTATTAATAGCTTCAAGATAGAAATTAAGAATAGTAGAAATACCTTCATAACCATCGGGTATTTCGTGTAATCCTTTCTTGCTTAATCCTTCGCAAAATAATTTCAGGAATAATGGATTTGAAAATTCAGGGTGAAGTAAAGGAATACTTGGTTGTTTAATTCCGTAATACTCAAAAAAATGTTTCGATGCTTCGTATTCGTGATGTGAAAAACCGTGATGAATAACTTTTATGACTTCTTTTTTTTCGGTTAGTGATTCAGGAATTAATAGTTTTTCATAAGAAGTTCTAAGGCTAAAGACTACACCTATGTTCGGATATTTCTTAACTGCGGAAATGAAGCCTGAAATGTAATTTTTCCACAATTCTTTTCCTTTCCCTTCATTTATTGCATCTATCAGAATTAAAATTCTGCTTTGTGTTGTTTCGGATTTTGCATTTAGGGAGGCAAGAAACGTATCTCTATCGCAATTTAATTGAAGTTGTTTTTTGATTTGACTCCAAGGTTCTTCCTCTGTGAAATGTTGACCAAGCAATAAAATTGAAAATTGATTTCGTTCTCTTCTTTTCACTGCCACATCGGCAAGTAAATGAGATTTCCCTTTTCCTGCTTCGCCTGTTAAAAGCAGAAAAGGTTTGTTTGAAAGAAGAACTGTTGTGCTATTCAGAAATTCAATGAACTCATAAATTGAACTATTGAGCTTTCTGAAATACTCTATATCCCAACCAAATTTATTTGTATCACTCTCGTATTTACTTTTTTCTTTTTTTTCTTTCTTGAGTGTAGAATCTATTTCATATAATTTATGGATTAAATCGTCAGTGATTTTTCTAACATCTTCTAATAGCGAACTTAAACCAACATTATTAATAGTGCTTATTTCAACATAATCAATTTGCTCACATTGTTGTCTGAATGTTGTGATTGTTGAGACAATTCTATCAATATGGTCTTTAACTTTTGCTTCTTTTAAATGAGTAACTGCTTTTCTATAATGTTTAAGTAAATCATCAAGATATGAGTTGAATTGTTCGTTGAAATATTTATCTCTGCTAATTCCGTCAAATATCTTTGCAATTGGCAATTCAAAATTCAGTTCGGGTGTATAGCGCTTGTCAAGATTTTTAATATTCTCATCAAGTTTTTGTTTAAACCATTCATCGGAAAATTCTTCCTTGCCAAACCAATAGTAAAGTTTGCCTTCGTTTTCTTTCTTACTTAATCGCTCAAAAATTTCTGAATTTCCCCAAAAATCAAATTCAATCGTTCTGTTGTTTGATTTTGCAAATGCTTCCCATTCTGCTACTTTTCCATTCCATTTATCCATAAAATGGTTCACTTGTTGCCCTCTTCGCTTTCCTTTTGTGATGGTTATTCTTGGGTCTGGTCTATCTAATGGAACGCATATGTAATACTTTATTAAATTCGGATGTTTTGCAAAAGCTGTTTTAAACGATTCATCAAGTTGTGTCCATTGAGAATCGCCCATTGTAGTAAAAAACTTTGCTTGCCAACCATATTCTGAATTGTCAGAAAGTACACAATACGCCTCAACCCCGCCGTCAGGTGCAGCAACTCTTATAAATTTAGATTTGTTTGGAATTTGTTCTGCTCTTGCTAATTGACAAACAAGTTCTTCAAAGCCATTTTTAATATCGCCATTAAATGCTCGTAATTTATTCCACTCTATGTTCAATTGTTTATTTTTTTAAGAGATGTTGGTATTATGTTTATATTCAGTTTGTCGTCCTACACTTGGCGGTAACGGTTGGCGTGTATGTGCAGTAGCGGATTAGAAGCACTTACCTGTCGGTTTAGTACAAAGTTTCTTAAAAGCACAGACCTTTGATTAACCACTTCACCCGCTATTGCCACATACACGCTGTTACCACCAGTGCTTCCTTGTCTGCCGTGGTTTGTCGGTCTATTTGATACTACGTTTTTCATTGTCTTTTGTCGTGCGGTGGGGCATTTTTTAAAATTTCTTTTTCTCTTGGGTTGGCTTTGCAAGCTCTTTGACAAAGCTTTGGGTGCAGCGTTGGCTTGTGCGGCTTTGGCAATGTGCTTGCAATATGGAGTTCAAGAATGGCATTTAGAACTTTATTAAAATTGAAATTACTATAAACCCGATTGTGATTATTGTCCAAGTGATATACGTATGCGTTTTCTGTTTTTTGGCATTCGCAGAAATTTCCTGTTGAAAGCTAGAAATACTTAGATTAATTTTTTCTTGAAAGGTAGCAAATGAAAGGGATTGCTTTTCAGCTGCTTCCTTTAGCTTATCACTAATATTTCGCTCTACACTTTCAATTCGCCCTTGAACATTTTGAATAGCAGAAAGAATGCCCGCAATATTAGCATCGAGTTTGTCCATCCTAACTGGTAGATTCAGGTCGTGAATTGAGTTCGCAGTTTCAGTGGCAATCTGTTTGGTGTTTTTCTGAAGATCAGCAATTGACGATTCAAGTTTTTTGGTTACACTTTTTTCAAAGCCTTCTAATTTCTCCGGCAACTTTTGTTTCTCAATAGTATTTGCAAGTGCTTCATTTGATTTCACAGAAGCATCAATTGTGTTTTGCAACTTTTTAAAACGACCATCTAAGTCTGCTTTTACAATTATTTCAGATGCTTTTTGAAGTTCTTCAAGCGTAGCCTTTCTTGTTTCATTCAGGTAAGCGATTGTTTCCTCTACTGTTTTTTCAATTTTATCAAGTCTATCCGGAAAATTTATGGTTTCTATCTTGGTAACTACTTTGCTTACTGCATCTGTCAGTTTAATGAAAGAATCATAAGTAGCCTTAAGCTCTTCCACTTTCTTATTGAAATGGGCTTCGGCATGGTTAACAGTTTGAACAGCCTTCTTTACATGTCCTTCAGCCAAGTTCAGGTATTCTACTGTGGCCTTAAACTGTTCCAATTCTTTCTGAAGGGACTCTAATTCCGCATTTATCTGTTGTACTATTGGGTTTGCCATACTAGTTTAAAATTTTATTCAAGTTCCTTAAGGTGGTATTTGCTTTTTGTAAAGGATTAAGTAAACGTTTAATCATTATTGAGTCAAAGTCAAAGTTAAAGCCATTTAACTCCATGAAGTGTTCAAGTTCCCCATTCTTGTCAATCAATTTTGCAGTAAATTCATTATATACACTTTCCAATTTTTTGTCACTCCAATTTGATTCTTTCTCTTGTATGCTTGAGAAAGCATTTAGTAATAGGTTCTCAGCTTCTTGCAGATACCGTGGGTTTTTATATTCGAGCATGTAAAGGGTGAAAGCGTTAAGCAAGAGTAATGTGTAGCTGTCAGGTTGGTTATTAAGCATTCTTGTGCATGCACCTCTTAGATGCTTTATGTTATCAATTTGGCCCGCTTTTGGGTCTTCTTCAACAATTTCTATAAAAAGCCAAACCCATTTCAAATCTTCATTTTTGCCATTATCTGTAAGGTCTGGCAATGAGGCATTGACTTCTTTCCCTTTTTCATTGAAATATGAGTATCCTGCTCTTGCGTACTTTGAATTAAAATAAAGGTCAATGTAGTCTTTCAATTCTACACTACCTCTCTCAAGACCAATTCGACAAGCGGTTTTCATGTCATGAATAGCTAATTGCCGCTTCTTTTGAATTTCGCTGTAAACAAAATTTACTAGAAAATAAAGTGCTTTACGTATTGGAGTTGGTTCATCAATCCTTTCAAGATTACGCAGTTTAGCTTTAGTCGTTTTTTCTGAATAGTATTTTAATAAATATCTATGAAGGTTTTCACGATACTCTTTCGCTACTTTTTTACTGCCTTTAAGCGTAAAAGTATTGGATGAAAAATTTACTGTATAATCATCAATTATGCCAAGTGTTGACAATCTGTAGATGGCTTTCTCAGTATCCAATTTATCACGGTAACCATTGTAAAGTGCCATAAACATTTTGTAGGCAGTACCTGTCGGATTGCCTTTTGAGAGATCTCTGCTATTGCAAAAAGTTTCAAAGTCTAATTCCTGACCGTGAGTAAAACGTTCGTAATTGTCACAAACTTCCTCAATGAATGATTCTGCTTCAGTACAATTAGCTCGCATTCTTTGAACTATTTGTTCTGTAAATGAAGGGTGCACAACTTTCTTTAGCCATTCCGTTATTGTTTTTACACGCTCTTTCGTGTTGTTGTAAAAGCCCACTGTAATACTAAAATCGTCACCCTCTCTTTTTGATTCGATTATTTTTTCTATGCCAATTTGTTTGTCACTTCGTTGTAACCATAAGTAGGCAGCCTCATTTAAATTTAAGCTTTGAATATATTCCTTAAGAAGTGGGAAAATTTGAGCAGAAAGCATAGGATTGACAGACCCGCCTGGAAACCCGTTTAAAGTATTGAGGTCAAGATAACCTAGCGGTTCCGAGAAATTAAAGTTTACATAGAGTCTTTTATTTATGCCGCCCTCCCAGTAGTTACATTTAACATTAGTATCAAATTCATTATTTATTAAATTTTCCAATTCAAAAGTTCTATCTGGAAAATAGATTTCTGTAAGCAATTCATCCAACACCGCCAATTCCTTAGCAATACCTTTGAAGGAGTTTTTATGGAAGTACATGTTGATATCCAAGTCATGATCAACAAGCTCTTCTTCAGTTGGTAGGTCAACTTCTTGGTCATTAAACAAAATGTATGAGAGTGCGATTTTCCTATCTCTCCCGGCACGACCAGCCTCTTGAACATAACTTTCAATTGAACCTGGGTAGTTAATATGAATGGTGCACCTTATATTCTCTTTATCTATACCCATACCAAATGCCTTGGTTGCCACCATCAAGTTCAATTCATTATTAATGAACTTATCCTGATTTTCAAATGACTCCTCTTGGATGGCTTTACCAATAGTGTCAGAATCATTACCCGAACCCATAAAATAACCGGCATTTATTTCTGGTTGTGAAATAAGAATATCATAATACCCTTCACGTACAACAGGCATACCCGCTTTGTCAATCTTGAATTTGTCAGTAACCCCAAAAGAACCTTTCGTATGCGGACAGAATATCAGTGCGGCATTTTTGTTATTTGAATAAAACTCAGCAGGTGAGTAGTTCTCAATTTGCATCTTCTTAAATGCCTCTTGTTCTCCTTTACCATTCAGTACCCAATCAGTTTCACTGAAAACATAATATGGATCGCTTAAAAACCTATAAATTGTTTCAGGCAAATCTGTCAAAAGTCTTTTTACTCTTGCTTGTTTCTTACCACTTAATTCCCTTTTTAAGTCCCAAATGTTATTTAGTGCTCCTGTTGGGTAGGTGACCTCTTCAATAACGTATTGCAGTTCATTTCTTTTTGAGTATTCAGACCTGATTATCGACTCTTCAGTTAGTCTTCTATTTTCATCATTGCCTGACAATTCTCTTTGTACGTCTGCAAGTACATCATAAGAGGCAGTAGCTGTTAATCCGAATAATGGAATATGTTTCTGATTTTTGGTCTTACAATATCTTATCGCATTCTCACCTAGTCGTAAATATGCTGTTCTAAAATCGTGGCCCCATTCAGATACGCAATGAGCTTCATCAATAATGCAATAGCTGAAATAAAGACCTTCATCATGCATATCACCCAGCAAATTCCTAAACTCCTCCATTTGCAATCGTTCTGGAGAAATGAAAACAAATTGAACTTCCCCGGTGGCTAGCTTTCGCATTGCTTTTCTCTTTTCTTCGCCATGCAAAGTCGAGTTAATGTACACGCACGAATCAATCAGATTTCTATTTAAACCATCTACTTGGTCTTTCATTAAAGACCTTATGGGGTCAATTACTAAACAGATACCAGGCTGTAATAAAGCAGATAGTTGATATGTTAATGATTTGCCACCCCCTGTTGGTAAAAGACCAATAACACTTTTACATTGTAATGCATTGTGCATAATTGGCAATTGCCCTTCACGAAAGCTTCTTTTTCGAAATAAGGATTGTAAGAGATATACCAAACCTTCTTTAATTCTTAAATCTTCGATACTCCAAACCCCGCTTTCGTTATGGTTAACACAGAATGGCCTGTATTTAATAAGTTCAGCTGTGGCAATCTTCCTTTTTGTGTCTTTATAATGTATTGAACGAATGGTTATTATTTCTTTTGCATTTGAAGCGATATTTCCACTATTATTAAATCTTTCTAATACCGAGATATCAATAACCAGATCAAAAAATTTTGTCGAATTGAATTCACTAATTAGCTCAGGGCTAGAAACGTGATAATTGCTATTTATAAACTCTTGAGTAGAAAAAACACTCAACTCAATTTTAGGCAATATGAATGGGTCTTCTGATAGGGAGCTTAATACTTCCGTGGTTTTTATTAAATCATCAATCGCCAATTGAGCACATGGAACATCTCTCTCCAATATTGCTATTGACCATTTTTGATTATTCAAGTCTAGTATGCTTTTGGCTATTGCTTCAAGTATAGCTCTTTGGAGTCTTGCTACAGCAAATGGTATTAAGCATATTTGTATAATATTTTTCCCGTTTTCCGTTTCCCAAATCGGGTTTTTAAAATTATTTATACAATTTTTTACATAATCGTTATTTATCGCAGGAACAAGAATGTTCCGAATCTTATTTATAAATTGTTGGCTACCGAATTCTGATGTTTGTATACGAAGAGTATTATGCCAGCCAGATTCTGCTACAATTTTGTCCCTTTCCGTATCAAGAAATATTTGTTCAGGCGAACCGTGTTGAGATCCATCTATTTCAATTACAATTCCATTAGCACCTTCAATTGATGTATATGGAAATTGAATTGAAAAGTCAGTTCGTTGTTGTTCAAAGTTGTTTTTTACTCTTGTCTGAACTTTCTCTAAGTCTTTTATGTCTTTAACAATACTGGAAATAGTTCTCTGTGCTGCTAATAGTTGAATAAATGCGACTCCATTTTTTCCAAGTGCATTAGGCAAGCCTTCAAAAACGAAATTCTCTTCATAGTTACTCCCTAAATTTTCCCGTGATTGTTCATAATTCTGTTTTTGAGTTTGAATATCTAATCTAGGTTCAATTAGATGTAAACATCTAAATATTAAATCTTTAGCTTCAGGGGTTAGCTTGTTGTACTGAACAACAATAGAACTATCATTTTCAGTATCATACTTTAGAAAGCCACTTCTATCAATTATAAAATCAAGTGCATACTTGTTTAGCTTCGTTGGTGTCCCTCTTTGAATAAGGTTAATAAGTATAGCTATTCTTGATGGGTACTCAATTTCAGTATTTTCAAATTTACTTCTACTTTCAAATGAAAAATAGGAACACCAATTTGTTAGCTCTTTAAAAGCAACCTGTTTCGATGATTTTTTCTCAAAAACATCTTGCAAGCCATCGACAATATATCCTGCCTGAAACTGTCTCATTTTGCATGTCGATTAAATAGTGCGTTGGCAAAAAACGGCTCTTTTGGTTTTGAGAAGCGTTGGCTTGTGTATTGGGCAAAACCAAATGTGCCATTTGTGCTGCTGGCTAAAAGAAATTTTAAAAAATGCGAAGGGTGGGCTTTTTCTTTATTTTCTGTCACTTGTCCCAATAGCAAAACACGGTCAGTTTGAAAGTCTGTCCGCTTGGTTGATATGGTCTGTATGTTGAGTCCATTTTTAGTCATTGTCTTGCTGTGTCGTCTGTCTTTTTAGCATTGGTGGTAACGGCCAAGGCTAAGAGCAGGCGGGCATTAAAACCCGATTCT
>NZ_AQHR01000029.1 GCF_000390185.1 Lunatimonas lonarensis
CTGGACACATCCCCAATGCCCATGTCATCGGCTAGAATGTAGACGATATTAGGAAAATTGGATAAATTGGATGATTGCCCCTTTAATTGCATAGAGGTGCCAAATAAGACTATTAAAAATAAAGTTCGAATTTCTATTACTTCAAGCATGCCGAATTTTTATTTACAAATAATTAATTTCTTATATTATTTACCATACCCTAGGGTATACCTAGCGTTTCAGAAAGGTCACTTTCAATAATAAAATTAAGTGACGACGGGTTTAAAATTGTTCGCTTCCCTGTAAAGGGAACACACTAGTCTTTCAATTTTTGCTGATTCATAATTTTTATGGATAAAACATCTATTGAGCCCCATTTTAAAAAAAATGGAGAACTCATTGATTAAACTCGCCCAACGAGAAATCATCCAGAAGAGCTTGAGCTTTTATACTTGAAATTACAGCACAAATATTAGCAATAAGGGAAATTGGAATATATTGGTATAACCATTTGCAATGTTACACTACAATGTGTGATCAATTAAAACGAAATTATCTCCTCAGTCAAACCAGCTTCCCAATCTTCATAGGATTTTTCTAATTCTTGGAAAATACCAGGATAAGCTTCTTTAATATCAGTTGATTCCTGAAAATCGGTAGACAGATCGTATAAATTGGATATTTCACCAATTTTCAACAATTTCCAAGTACCTTTCCGTACAGCGACTTGATTTCCAAATCTCCAGAATACTACCCTATCTTCTTCCAAAGTAATAGGCTTGGTATCGTCAAATATTCCTGCTAAGTTCTTTCCAGACAAATCAACTGGAACCTCTAAACCCAACAAGCCTGCTATTGTCGGGAACAAATCCATCGATAATACCAATTTCTCATAAACATTTTGAGGAATTCTGTCTTTCCAATAGAAAATAGCCGGCACCCTATGTCCTCCCTCGTAAAGTTGTCCTTTATAGCCTCTATGAGGTGCATTTGAGCCAACGGTTCGAGAGGCTCCATTATCAGAGCAGAAAATCACAATAGTATTTTCAGATAAGCCGTTTTTTTCAAGATATTCCATTATTCTACCCACATTTTCATCAAGTGATTCAACCATCTCTTGGTAGGCAACTTCTTTATCCTTGCGGCTGCCTTGGATCGGAAAATCACCGCCGACAGTTCTATCTGCTTTATCATTGGGACCCTGATAGGGAGAATGGGGAGCTCCATGGGCCAAATACAAGAAGAATGGTTTGTCAGGCCTTATTTCATCCAAGTGTTCAAGTGCCTTATCAGTGATCAAATCAGTCAAATAACCGGCTTCATTTATGAGGTTTTGATTATTCCACCAGTCCTCGTATCCTTCCTGATCGATATGGCTGAAATAATCGACATTCCCACTTACAAATCCCACAAATTGGTCAAAACCTTGCGCATTGGGGCCAAATTCTGGTTTATACCCCAGATGCCACTTTCCAAATATGGCTGTAGAATAACCTGACTCCTTTAAATATTCCGCCAAGGTAAATTTATCCAAAGACATTCCTTTTTCTCTATGGCTTTTGGCTGTAATCACCCCCTCAACTCCTGCTTCCTGGGGATATAGCCCTGTTAGCAGAGAGGCACGGGTTGGGCTGCAAACCGCACCATTGGAATGGTAATCGGTAAACCTGAAACCAGAAGCGGCAAGCCGATCAATATTTGGCGTTTTTATCGAAACACTGCCATAACAGCCCAAGTCATTGTATCCCAAATCATCTGCCATTATAAGTACTATATTGGGTGCTGTCCGTTCCGAATTTGAATTTCCCGCTTCATTGGTTTGGGAATTACATCCCCAACATATTAAAGTGAATAACCCTATCACATAAAGGAATTTTTTCATATCATGAATTCTCAATATCCTGGGTTTTGCTCACCTAACTGTACATTATTGACAAATTCAATTGCTGGAAGGGGATATAAATGATAATCCTTTCCTGTTATCGGATGGGCTATTAGTTTTTGCCTTGGGAAAACCCGATTAGTAAGATCCATTTGTACTTGAACAACGTTGGCAAGGATACCCCACCTATTTAAATCGAAATACCGCTTTGTTTCAAATGCAAGTTCAATCCGTCTCTCCTTACGTATCGCCTCTCTGAAAAGACTTTTATTACTGAGCAATGTAGAAGTTTGCGGCTCTAAACCTGCATTGACTCGTATTTCATTTAATAGTTCAAAAGCCTTTCCTGTAGGTTGATACTCTAATTCATTTAACGCCTCTGCGAAGTTCAATAAAATTTCCGCATATCTAATCAAAGGAAAATTCCATGTACTAAGACCCCTCGGGTCAGAGGTGTTGTAGTACTTGTTAACAAAATAAAGGCTACCGTTTGGTTTAGAAGGATCAATGAAATTAGAAAGTCCATAGTTATCGATGATAGCGTCCTTTCGAAGATCACCATCTTCAAATGCCTGCACAATTCCGTTACCCGAAGATAGGCCTCCCCCCTCTCCACCAAGTCCATCGTCTGTGGGTAAAATAAACGCAAGCCCATTTTCAAAATCTGGAGGGGCTAAGGAAACACTTTTATTGGTAGTTGTTTGAGCAATTACACCACCATATTGCACCTCGAAGTAAGAAGCTAAACTGTTTTCTTGTGAACCATTGAAGTTATTATGATAATTTGCTAAAAGAATTCCTGTTCCATACAGTTCTTGCGACAAACTCACCACACCAGACCAGTCTTCCAGCTCTAGTAGAACCATTGAGAGTAATGCCTTAGCTGATAAGGACGTAGGCCTCCCTCGCTCTCGACCCACTCCACCACCATAGGATACCGGCAATAGCTGAATCGCTGAGTTAAGGTCTAATCTAATTTGGGTATAAACCTCCTCTATACTACCTCTTGGACGTTCCGCATCAGTTTTAGTGACTATAGCGCTTGTGATAATAGGCACACCTCCAAAAAACCGGACTAAATTAAAATAGTAAAAAGCGCGCAAAAACCTAGCCTGACCTTCAATCAGTCTTCCCATCTCATCACTGGAAAAGTCGGAAACCATAGATAGATTGTCAATTACCCCGTTGGCCCTAGTAATTCCTTCATAATTCGAGGCCCAAACTTGTTGAATCGGACCTGAAGTAGGGTCTACAATAAACAAATCAGGTTGATTTTCGAACCTCCAGGTCCACCCATCGTCACTAGCAAGCTCTGTAAGGCTCAACATATTTTGACGGTAAAGACTAAGCAAAGGGTTGTAAACGCCGTTTAATGCCGTAATTATATTACTTTCCGTTGTATAAAGCTCTGACATTGAAACAATTCCTTCAGGAGATGGCTCCAGAATAGAATTACAGGCTTGTTGTTGAATTAGTACTAGTAATATAAATGACCTTGAAATTTTCTTATAAATATTCATAAATGTAAGACTTAAATTTAGAAGGTTATTTGTGCTGACAATGAGACCAATCTTGCCTGTGGATAAGGAGTATAATCAATACCTGCGGACAATAAACTGGCCCTACTCGATGCCTCCGGATCCAATCCGGAGTAATTTGTAAACATTATCAAATTAGTACCTGTCAAGGAAAACTTGAGCGCCTCAATCGTT
This sequence comes from Lunatimonas lonarensis, assembly GCF_000390185.1. Lineage (GTDB taxonomy): Bacteria > Bacteroidota > Bacteroidia > Cytophagales > Cyclobacteriaceae > Lunatimonas > Lunatimonas lonarensis. The sequence goes on from NZ_AQHR01000029.1 coordinate 3,574, forward strand.
TTACCACTAAAAAGATAAGATGGTAGATTATAAGTAAGAGCGACATTCTTAAGTCTTATAAAGTCTCCATTCTCTAAAAAACGATCAGAAACCATAGTAACCAAATTTGTCGTGTTGCCACCTTGAGACGGCCTTGGAACCCTAGTACTTGGATTTTCAGGCGTCCAAAAATCATTAACCTCCGCAAGATTTTGAACAAAAGGAACACCTCTACCATATAGATTTCTTGCCGTGTTATAAACTTGAAATCCCCCTGAAAAATCAAAAAATACGGATAAACTGAAGTTTTTATAGTCAAACGAATTATCGATTCCTCCAAAAAATCTTGGATGAGGATTTCCAACAAATGTCTTATCGCCTACATCAAATATCCCGTTTCCATTCAAATCCTTATATTTTGGATCCCCCGGTACTGCGTCTGCCCATTGTCTTGCTATAGACTCTTCGCCCAACTGCCAAACCCCGTCAAATACCCACATATAAAATGCGCCAACAGGGTAACCCGCTCTCGATAAATTTGCCGGTTGATTAGACAAAGGGATTAACTCACCCGGGATTTCCAATGATTCTCCGATGGAATTTGTTCCGATATTTAAAACCCTATTTGTGTTAAAAGAAATATTAAAATTTGTACTCCAACCGATCTTTCCCACCGTATTCCTTGAATTTAGGGATAACTCTATGCCTTCATTTAATACAGAACCTAGATTAACAATTGGATTTTGACTAACACCTGCTGTCAATGCAACGGGAGTGGCGATCAAAAGATCTTGGGAGGTTCTATTATAATAATCCGCAGAAAAATAAATCCTGCCTTCAAAAAATGACACGTCCACTCCAGCATCAAATTGTCTAGTCGATTCCCACTGTAAATCTGGGTTACCGATATTTTGGGGTGAATTGCCAACCACTAGACTATTACCGAAAACGTAAGGAGTGGCAATTGCACGGGTTAGAAATGCAAAATCCCCAATTTCTTGATTTCCGGTTAGACCATAACTGGTTCGAACTTTAAGATCATCAATTAATTCACTGCTCTTCAAAAAGCCCTCCTCTGAAATTCTCCAAGCGATGGAGCCAGATGGAAATACTCCGTACCGTCTAGCTTCTCCGAACTTAGATGATCCGTCTCTCCGTACAGTGGTGGTTGCCAGGTACTTGTCACTATTCGAATAATTCAATCTGAAAAAAGAGGAGACTAACCCTGAACTTACTCTAGAACCACTTGCATTAAAGTTGATTTGATTTGAGAGTTGATTTAATGAATTATTTATCGTCCCTATTCCTGTAACGGTACTGTTATCAAACATAAATTGTTGCGCAGAAAATCCAACAAGCATCTTAATATCATGTTGCTGAAAGGTTTTTTGGTAATTTGCGGTTAAATCTGAAACCCAATTTATCTCTCGTCTATTTGGTACTGTTACTTGGCCCTCCGGTCTAACAAAAAGTCCAATTTGATAAACAGGGAGATAGGTATACCCTTTTCCGTGGACAATATCACCACCTAGATTTGCTGAAATGGTTAGGTCGTCCATTAATTTGTAATCAAATTTCACATTTCCGAGCACCCTAGTAACATCACTCTCCCTTGTAGGCAACATCAAATCTATCAATGGGTTGTCATTCGCGCCAAAATACGGGGCAGCTTGGGTATTAATTGCCGTAAGATTACCATTTTCATCAAACGGCCGGGTATACGAATGATTATGAATTAAACTTCTATACCCGGTTGCTCCCCAACTATCATTGTTTTGAACATTTTGTTTTTGATGGCTTCCCGTAAGATTTGAAGAAACCGAGAACCGTTCATTAATTTCTGTATTGATATTTAGCCTAAAGAACCAACTTTTTAGATCACTATTTATGATTGTCCCCTGTCTATCGAGATGGGCAACTGAACCAGAAAACTGAGTCTTATCCGTCCCGCCACTAAATCCCAAATTGTAATTCTGTCTTAATGCAGTTCTTGTCCCTAATTCCTGCCAATCAGTATCAACCTGCCAGGTAGGGTGAGTGGGATCATCATAAACGGAGGTGCTTCTATTTGAATTTCTAAAGGCTTCAACGAAAAGCAATCTTTGCTCTTCTGTACTCATCAAATCAAATCGATTGAAGATTTCCTCAAACCCAATATCACTACTAAATGAAAACTGGGTTTTTCCAGCCTTTCCCTTTTTAGTGGTAATTATAACTACACCATTTGCAGCCCTCGCACCATATATAGCAGTCGCGGAAGCATCCTTAAGAATATCCATTGATACAATGTCTTTAGGATTAATAGTAGAAAAATCGGAGCTAAACAATGGCACACCATCCACTACTATAAGAGGATCGTTACTGCCTGTCACAGAGCCAACGCCACGAATATTGATTGAAAACCTTCCATCTAAGTTTCCTCCTGTCTGCCTAACTTGAACCCCACTGGCCCTTCCTTGAAGGGCGTCTTCAAAATTAGCAACCGGCCTAGACTGAATAACACTTTCAGAAACACTTGATACTGAACCTGTAATATCTGCCTTTCGCTGGGTACCATAACCAACCACAACTACTTCATCTAATGAAGACTGATCTTCAACCAATGTTATTGTTAAAGTACTTTGATTTGAAACAACTATTCGCTGCGATTGATAGCCAATAAATGAAATAATTAAGACAGCTCCCTCTTGTGTTTGCAATGAAAACCGCCCATCAATATCTGATGCTGTTCCAGTTGACGTTCCTTCGATAAATATTGTTGCTCCTGGGATTGGTTGCCCCTTTGTGTCAACAACCACACCTGTCAGCTGAATATTAGAAAAAGCAAGAACCCCTTCACCATCATAGAGCTGGTTAGCTAATATTCTATTGACATGAATATTATTATTGACCTGAACAAAATTGGCGTTGGTCTGCTTTGAAACAGTTGCCAACACCTCGTATAAGGTTTCATCCGTAGCCGCTATCGAAATCTTCTGACTGAGATCAACTGACCGGTTGCTATACGTAAACCTAAAATCCGTCTTTGACTCCACCAGCCTGAAAAACTGGCTCAATGACTTTTCGGTCAGGTTTACCGAGATTTTGACCTCTTCGAGGGTCTTTCGCTGCGCATTGCCCGTATTGGCCAGCAATACCGAACAAAAGAAAACCTGAATCAGGAAACCATACATCAATCGTTTAGACAGCATAAGCAATTGCCTAAGTATATTTTTTTTCATAATATTGAATCGTTTAAGAATTGTACTTGAACATAGCCTTGTCTTCTTTCCACGGACACAAGGCTCCAGGAGGCAGCTTCCCGTTCCCCCCAGAACGGATGCTGCCTTCGTCGTTAACTGCTGTCTTCCTTTTTCATCGTTGAGTTATCTTGGGTTCGTTATGGTTACTTTTTTTCCTTCTATCCTATAGGTAATCCCGGAGGTGTAAAAAATCCCGGTAAGCACATTCTCCAACATTTCGTCCAAATAAACCCCCGTGTAGGCCCACCCTTGGGGCGATTTCCCCTTTACCTGCACCTCCACGCCATACCATCGCTCGATCTTCTGCTTGACAGATTCAAAGGAATCTTTTTTGAAAACAAGCCTTTTTTCCTTCCAACCCAACACTTCCAGGGGATCAAATCCTGTTTTGTGCAGTTTGCCGCCCTGTTCCATTATGAGCATCTCATTGGGTTCCAAGTTGACCAGGCTTCCCGATTCATCCTTTACCCTCACCTTGCCGGTAACCAAAGCAACCGAGATGTTGCCCCCGTCCTGCTGATTGACATTAAAAGAAGTCCCCAATACCTCGACACGTGCATTGCCTGTTTCGACAATAAAGGGCCGCTCAAATTCCGGTTCAACCTCAAAAAAGGCTTCGCCCGTCAGCCTGACTACCCGCGCCTCCGAGCCAAACTCCTTGGGGTACGCAATGGAACTGCCGGCGTTGAGATGAACCTTGCTTCCGTCCGTCAGGGTAATCAAGGACTTAATTCCGTAGGGGTTTTGCTTGGTAACCTGCGGAACCTCCACCACTACATGATCTACCTCCTGCTGTTGTTGAATCATGTGCACAAACGCCATCCACGCACAAAAGCCGAGTACCAGCATAGCCACTAACTTCCTCAGGGTAAAAAAGCAGAACCATTGAGAGATCCCTGACAGGTCTCCCTGCGTCGAAAGCCCATGACCAGATGCCCGCAGGATGTTTTCAAATGCCTCCACATAGACGGAGTCGGATACAACCACATGCGTACGGTACTTCACAGCCCGGATCAGCTGCGCAGCCTCAAGCACCGTGGCCCTTTTTTCCGGATGCTCCTGCAGCCACTTTTCCCAAAAATGACGGTTGTTGGCATCAGGATTCTTGACCCACTGAATGAAAAACTCATCTGCAAGAAAATGCTCCAACTTGTAGTCTCTGTATCTCATATAGGTTTGATAAATTTCAGATTAGATGGCATGGGCTATACGTCTTTCTTTAAAAATTGCTTGAGACTTTCCAGTGCACGATAAACGATCTTGCGGGCGGATTTAACTTCGTTCAACTCCATGACCTCCGCGATTTCCCTATAGCTCATCCCCTCCTCGTATAACAACAGGATCGCCTGCCGCTGCCTTGCTGTCAAGTGACCAATTGCCAGTTGGATGGTCCGCTTTTGCTCCTGTTCTTTTTCATCCTGTATCAACTTCGTCTCGAAGGATGCCTCTATTTCAAAAAAACCATAGTCAAGCGAATCCGGACTGATCTTTGTTTCTCTTCGTTTGTTCAACTCCCGAATCAAGTCCCGCTGTAGGCATTTGTAGAGGTAGGATTTGATACTTTTCACCTCGCTTAGTCTACCCCGGTTTTTTCGAAGGCCTATGAAGATATTCTGAATGCAGTCCTGTACGGTGGGCTGATCTTGGGTAAACTGGCTGCCAAAACGAAAGAGGGCAGGTGCAAATACCCGGTAGATGAAATTGAATGCCATTTCATCCCCTCCGTCAAATGCCCTCCATATTTCGGCATCGGTCTTATCTTTGAAGGTTTCCATGGTGGCCGCATGCCGATAAGGCACAGGGATGATAGGTACGGTGGTTTTATTTTTTGGGTTTATGCTCATTTGCGAAGAATCGGTCGCGTTATAAAATCAAGAGGAGACTATACCCGAAAATGACCCCATTATTATTCTAAAAAAAATGTTTTTCGCAAAATTTCACAGACGGTATTTTTTATAGAAACAAAATATAAGTTTATCTATAATGCTCTTTACTCACTTTATTTTAAAAAATAAGTATGGTAAGCCCTAAAAACAGTTTACATCTTCTGCGAAACCAATCCCAGCCCAGGCGTTAAAAAAATGATTTTATCATCCAAAGCCAAGATTTTCAGAATTACCCTTAACCTTCTCAAAACCGGTTTTCCTTTATCTACAGGCAAATCAATCACTCCGATCAAACTCATTACTAGATGGCTAATTGCAGGCTTTTCTGTTTCTTCTCTTGTTGGGTGATGGCATCAAGGTGAGATTCAATCATCTATGAAAGACTGCTCTTGTTTTTACTTGCATAGATCTTGGCTCTTTTAATAACCTGATCATCAACCCTAATTGTCAATTTAGTCTCCATTGTATTTCAAGTATTGTAGGTATGGACACATAATTATCACACGTCATTTGCAAAGGCATACCGCAGAAAACTACATCACCACGATGACCACGCCCTTTCCTTTTACCGACCAAATCGCCCTATTCACCTGCTTGATGACCGCATTGATCGATTAATTCATTGATTCCGATTAGAACGCAGTAATTTTATTCCATCAAGCAGCAGGAAATCAAAACAGATTTCATCGCTGATAGAAGTAGGGTTGTGCAGTTGGAACGTGAAGTGGATGTGCAGTTGAGTGAAGTTGGTTGAGGGGTAAGTGAAGTTGGTTAGTAGGGTTATTTTTTTAACTGGCAATTTTTTCATGAGTCACAGCAGAAGGCTTAATTCCCCCGGGAGCGTATCCCGGGGGATTTTTTGTTTACTGGCAAAGCATAAAATCGCAGCTACATTTGGGATGTTTGCAATAGGTAGCTAAATTTGCCCAGAAGTATGAGACAAAGCCACCCTTATCGTGTCCTGCATAGCATTTTTTCCCAACATCCTGTCGTGCATGGGCATTATCATCGTGTCTCACATGTTTCGGGGCAAATCTGATCAATTTCCCATTTACTGGGATAGAATGGCACCCGAATCCTCCCTTTCTTCTACCCTGTTTCAAACACTTGCAAAATTCACATGGAAACCATCATACGAATAGCCGTACAAAAAAGCGGAAGACTCAGTGACGACTCCCTCAGCCTGATCAAGGAGTGTGGCATCAAGTTCTACAACGGAACCGGCAAGCTAAAATCAACCTCTACCAACTTCCCAATTGAGTTCTTGTTCCTTCGGGACGACGATATTCCCGGCTATGTGGCTGACGGTGTGGCAGACCTGGGAATAGTAGGGGAAAATGAATTAGTCGAAAAAAACAAGGAAGTCACCGTGTTGAAGAAGCTGGGCTTTTCCAAGTGCCGACTCTCTCTTGCCATTCCAAAAAGTGAAGACTACATGGGCATTGACTATTTCAAAGGCAAGAGCATTGCTACTTCCTATCCCAAGATACTTGGTGACTACCTCACTGCAAAAAACATCCAAGCCGAGATCCACGAAATCAGCGGGTCTGTGGAAATTGCGCCCAGCATTGGCCTAGCGGAAGGGATCTGCGACATCGTCAGTTCCGGATCCACCCTGATGATGAACGGCCTGAAAGAAGTAGAAGAGATTTTCCGATCGGAAGCGGTCCTGATTGCAGACCCAAAAATCTCCGCGGAGAAACAGGATATCGTAAACAAGCTGCTTTTCCGCATGAATGCCGTACAAAAAGGAAAAAGCAATAAGTACGTGCTGCTAAATGCGCCAAACAGTTCGCTGGACAGAATCGTTTCACTGATTCCCGGCATGCGCAGCCCTACCATCCTACCCCTAGCACAGGAAGGTTGGTCCTCGGTTCATTCGGTCATAGCCGAAGACCAGTTTTGGGAAAACATCGAAGAACTGCGCGCCGCAGGTGCGGAAGGCATCTTGGTGGTTCCCATTGAAAAGATGGTCCTTTGATAAACCGGTTATGACAGATAAAAACCTCTTTATTGGGTATTCGTCCACAACCCGACGTATTGCCAACCAAATGGCAAGTATCAATGCTGAAATGACATTAGTAATTCTATGAAAGTCCTTGTAAATCCTCCAAGAAACAGCTGGAAAAAAGAACTGGCACGGCCGGCCATCAAGCTGAAGGATATCGAAAAAATCGTAAAACCCATCATGCAAAAGGTCAAGCGGCAGGGAGATAAAGCGCTGCGTAAATTTGCCTTGGAATACGATCACGTGGAAATCGACCGGCTGCTGGTGACCAGGGAGGAAATTGCGGAAGCAGACCAGCAGGTTTCGGATGAACTCAAGCGAGCCATCCAACAGGCAAGGGAGAACATACTTAAATTTCATGAGGCACAAAAAACCCCAGACCTGGAAATGGAGGTCATGGACGGTGTCACCTGCATGCGCAGAAGTGTACCAATACAAAAAGTAGGCCTTTACATCCCCGGAGGCACTGCCCCACTCTTTTCTACGGTTTTAATGCTGGGAATTCCTGCCAAATTAGCCGGCTGCGAAGAAATCGTCCTCTGCTCACCCCCTAACCCCGCGGGAAAACTTCACCCCGCAATCCTTTACGCCGCAGGTTTGGTAGGGATAGACCGGATCATAAAGGCGGGAGGTGCCCAGGCGATTGCCGCATTTACCTACGGGACTCAGTCTGTACCCAAGGTGGACAAGATTTTCGGCCCGGGCAATCAGTACGTGACGGCAGCCAAGCAGCTGGCTGTAAAAAAAGGCGTGGCAATTGATATGCCCGCAGGCCCGTCGGAAGTGCTGGTGTATGCGGACGGCTCGTCGGTTCCCGCCTTCGTAGCGTCAGACCTGCTTTCCCAAGCCGAGCACGGAGTGGATAGTCAAGTGGTGCTGGTCTGCGATTCGGAAAAACTGGCAAAAAAGATCCTCAAAGAGGTGGATGCCCAGGTCGAAACGCTTCCCCGCCAAAAAATCGCCCAAAAAGCGCTCGACAACAGTGTGGCAATCGTGATCCCCAATGCGGACAAAGCAATAGATCTAATAAACGAGTACGCTCCCGAGCACCTGATATTGTCCGTAAGTGATGAAGAGGAAGTCTGTTCCCGCATCGTAAATGCCGGTTCGGTGTTTCTGGGTAATTTCACCCCGGAATCAGCGGGGGATTACGCCTCAGGCACAAACCACACCCTACCGACCAACGGGTATGCCCGCAACCACAGCGGCGTTTCACTCGACAGTTTTGTAAAAAAAATCACCTATCAGAAAATCACTGAAAAGGGGCTACAAAACCTCGGCCCCACCGTGGAGATAATGGCTGAAAATGAATCCCTAGTAGCTCATAAGCAAGCCGTTTCCCTTCGATTGGATCATATAAACCGAAACAAACAAAATGGGCTTTGAACTAAACCGGCTCCTTAGGCCCCATATCGCTTCGCTCAAGCCTTATTCTTCGGCTAGGGATGAGTATAGCGGTAAAGAAGGGATTTTTTTGGATGCCAATGAAAACCCCTACGGGTCGATTACGGATACGGCATTCAACCGCTACCCCGATCCCTATCAACAAGATTTAAAGGCAAGGATTGCAGAAATAAAAGGCGTCCAGCCGAATCAGTTGTTTTTGGGAAATGGCAGTGACGAAGCCATCGATCTGTTGTTTCGGGCATTTTGCCGACCGGGAGTGGACAATGTCATCCTTTTGCCCCCTACGTACGGCATGTATGAGGTAAGTGCGGGTATCAATGACGTGGCGACCATCCGGGTCTCCCTTACCGCAGATTTTCAGCTGAACGTACCGGCGATCTTGGAAGCGGCAACGCCTAATTCCAAAATTCTATTTATCTGTTCCCCAAACAATCCGTCCGGAAATCGGATGAAGAGAGAGGATATCCATGCATTGCTCAGGAACTTCCCGGCATTGGTCGTTATCGACGAAGCCTACATTGATTTTAGCGATGAGCCAAGTTTTACTTCTGAACTAGCGCGGTATCCCAATCTGCTCGTAATGCAGACCTTCTCCAAGGCGTGGGGGTTGGCATCCCTACGGCTGGGCATGGCTTACGCTTCACCTGAAATCATCGCCATATTGAACAAAATTAAGCCGCCCTACAACATCAGCGGTCTGACCCAAGCCACGGTTTTGGATGCTTTGGACAATTTGGAAAAGGTGGACACCATGATTTCCGAAATTCTGGAGGAGCGAGAAAAACTCACCGGAAAGCTGCTGGGACTCCGAAGTGTCCAAAAGCTATTTCCCTCACAGGCAAACTTCCTTCTGGTAAAAATCGATCGGGCAAAGGAAACCTACGATGCCCTAGTTAGGCAGCGGATAATCGTGCGGGATCGCTCAAAAGTTACCCTCTGTGAAGATTGTCTTCGGATTACCGTCGGTACTTCCGTGGAAAACGAAAAACTGGTGGAAGCGCTGGATAGGCTAACCCGGTGACCTTGCTTTCGAGGTACGAGTGAACACCTTGATTTCCGCGCGGGTCAAGCGCACGAAGGCGGCGTGATGCTGAACAATCAAAAGGCACCCGACTCGTAAGCAGGCGTGTTTTTTGAGGCTCATACCCCGCGAGACCTTAGTTATTGACTGAAAAAATATTCAACTAATGAAAAAGCTTTTATTTATAGATCGTGACGGCACGATCATCAAAGAACCGCCGACCGATTTTCAGGTAGACAGCCTCGAAAAACTCGAGTTCATACCCAAAGCTATTTCAAACCTGCGCAAGATTGCGGAAGAAACCGATTACGAGCTCGTGATGGTCACCAATCAAGACGGTTTGGGAACGGACTCTTTTCCGGAAGCTGACTTCTGGCCAGCACAATACAAGATGTTGAAGACGCTGGAGCAGGAAAATGTGTTCTTCAAAGCCATTCATATAGACAAGTCCTTCGAGCATGAAAACGCCCCTACCCGTAAGCCAAGAACAGGTCTTCTAACCGAGTACTTGACTGGTGATTATAACCTTGCCGAGTCTTATGTGATCGGAGATCGAAAAACAGACGTGGAACTGGCGAAAAACCTGGGCTCCAAAGCCATATTCATAGGAAAAGAGCCGGTGGATGGAGCAGATCTGGTAACCATGGATTGGGACGAGATTTACCGGTTCCTCCGAATGCCTCCCCGCAAAGCCACCGTTGAGCGAAACACCTCTGAAACACAAATCAGAATAGAGCTCAATCTGGACGGTTCGGGCAAAAGCGATATATCGACAGGCTTGGCCTTTTTTGACCATATGTTGGATCAGCTGGCGCGCCACGGATCCACGGATTTGAAAATATCGGTACAGGGAGACCTCCATATCGATGAGCACCACACCATAGAAGATACCGCACTGGCATTGGGAGAAGCCTACCTCAAGGCATTGGGCGATAAAAAGGGCATCACGCGCTATGGATTTCTGCTACCAATGGACGATAGCCTGGCGCAGGTTGCCATCGACTTTGGCGGACGTCCGTGGATTGTCTGGGAGGCAACGTTCAAAAGGGAAAAAATAGGCGATCTGCCTACCGAGATGTTTTTCCACTTCTTCAAATCCTTCAGCGACACAGCCAAATGTAACCTCAACATCAAAGTGGAAGGAGACAACGAACACCACAAAATCGAGGCGATATTCAAAGGACTGGCCAAATCCATCCAAATGGCCGTGGCCAGGGATATCAACCGGCTTAACCAATTGCCAAGTACCAAAGGGGTACTTTGATTTTATCATCCCTACATCGTACATGATGTGGGGATGTTTTTTTCCCATCCACGTTAGCCTGTTTGCAGGCCTATTTTTGAACTTTATCGATCCACTCATTTTCCTATGGCCTCGCGAAAGGGGTGATTTTATGCTCTCTTACAAAACCCCATTTGGCCAGAAAACCCGTTGGATTGAAAAACTAATTTACTATATTTAAAGCGACACCCATGCAACGAGCCAACAAGCTGTTGAAGTCAAACAGTAAACACAACCAAATCCTGGGACGTCCTACAGCCCCGCAAAAGGCCATGTAATCGGTTTTCACGCTGGGCTGATCTTGGATGAAACAAACGAAATGAAGGGATATTCTACGTTGAGTAACCACAACCACATCATGAACATCGCAGCAAGAAACAACATAAAAATTTCAAGCAATGAAAAACAGCCCATGGTATTTGCCCACGGGTATGGATGCGACCAAAACATGTGGCGATTTGTGGCGCCTGCTTTTGAAGATGAGTACCGAGTGGTCCTGTTTGACCATGTGGGGTCCGGTAAATCTGACCAAAGTGCCTATAATTTTGAAAAATACAGTTCTCTTCAAGGGTATGCAGATGACCTTATTGAAATCTGCGAATACTTAAATCTTAGAAAGGTGGTTTTTGTAGGACATTCGGTTAGCAGTATAATAGGTGTACTGGCCGAAAAGTCAAGGCCAGACCTTTTTGATAGGTTGGTTTTGGTAGGTCCCTCACCATGTTATATTAATGAGCTGGATTACATAGGAGGATTCAGCCGGAAGGATATAGATGAACTGGTGGATACCCTGGAAAGTAACTACTTGGGCTGGTCGAGTTTCATTACGCCCGTAATCATAGGCAACCCGGATAAACCGGAGTATTCAGAGGAACTCAAAAACAGCTTTTGCAGTATGAACCCCGAAATAGCCAAGCATTTTGCCAAGGTTACCTTTTTGGGAGATAATCGGAAGGATCTCGCTCATGTTTCCTCTCCGACATTGATCATTCAGTGCCATCCGGATATCATTGCGCCTATTCAGGTAGGGGAGTACGTACATCAACAAATACCTAACAGTAGTTTGGTGGTATTGAAGTCGCCCGGGCACTGTCCTCACCTTACCGACCCGGATCAAGTTATTGAGAGTCTGAAAATTTTCTTACGTTCTTCCTATTGAAAACGAACCAAACATTCACGGAAGACGCAGAGGACTTATACCAAAACGCACCTTTTGGCTACCTATCCATGCGATCCGATGGGGTCGTCGTGAACATAAACAGCACTTTGTTGAAATGGCTGGATTATGAAAGAACTGAGATCGTAGAAAAAAAGCTAGTGGAGGATCTTCTAAGCATCGGAGGCAAGATCTATATGCAAACACACTTGTTCCCATTACTTCAGATGCATGGCGATATTTCCGAAATCAACCTGGATTTTGTGGACAAGCATGGCAACAAGATCCCCACGTTGATCAATGGTAAACGCGTGGGGATTGCCTTAGAATCCCAGTCTATCTATAGGCTTTCCGTTTTGAATATTTCCCAGCGAAAACTATATGAGCTGGAATTGATGAAAGCAAGAAAAGAAGCAGAATTGATGGTAAAGCGTCTTAAAGAGGTAAATCAGGAGTTGGAACAATTTGCCTACACGACCTCCCATGACCTCCAAGCGCCCCTTACCACGATCACAGGCATGATCTCGCAAATTGAAAAAAAGGGGCAGATTCAAGGGGGCAGTGACCTCGATCGGTATTTTTCGATAATCAAAAGTAATTCATCCCGAATGAAGTTGATGATCCGGGACCTGCTGGAGCACGCCAAAATTGACGGGAAAGAAACTGAGTTCACCCAAGTCTCACTAAATGAGGTCTGTGAAATAGCACTGGAACTTATCAAAGATCAGGTAGAGGAAACCGATGCGGTAATCACTATCCCCACCTCACCGATGATTTTTGGCAACAAAGTGCAACTGGTACGGTTGTTTCAGAACCTTTTGGGCAATGCCATCAAATATCGCTCTGAGGCCAAGCCCCAGATACAGGTTGAATTTGAAGAAAGCGAATCGGAAATCAAAGTGGCTGTCCGTGACAATGGCATTGGTTTCGATCAGGAATTTGCAGAGCAGGTGTTTGGGTTTATGAAAAGACTGCACACGCATGACAAAATCCCCGGGACCGGCATAGGTTTGGCGTCCTGCAAACGCATCATCGAGATCCACAAGGGAACCATCGGCGTCACCTCTGAACCTGGAAAAGGCAGTACGTTCTTCTTCACATTGCCGAAACCAACTGACCAATCACTACAAAAACCTCATGAAGGCATGAATTAAAAAAAGGATTTAAAGTGCCCTGCAGATACGTTATCAAACGGTAGCGTAGCATAAAAGCCATCCGAGTTTTCCTGTCTGAGTGGCACCATCTGGTTGCGCCTGTATCCTAAGCGAATCAAAACCATTTCAAACGGCTTTCGTTCCTTCGAACTAACGGAAAATTTTTGATTTTCGCCAATTCACCTATTTTTGCCTAGGTTCCATCCGTTCGGCTGTTACGCAACTTACTACAACTTCAATTAATCATGTTTTTCGCTATTTCCCAGCTCTTCTCCTTTTTGGTCATGCCATTGACAATTTGCTTTTTATTGCTCCTGGCAGGCCAGTTTTTCCCAAACAGGGTATGGAAACGACGGCTACAAATCCTAGGGTTGCTTTTACTTTATGTTTTCAGCAATGGCTTTGTTGCCAATCTTCTGATCAATTGGTGGGAACCTCCTTACAAATCCATCGCGAACCTACCCACCTATGAAGTGGGCATTGTACTTACCGGAGTCACCAATCTGAGCAAAACCGCTGCCGATAGAACTTTTTTTGATAGGGGAGCGGATAGGGCGACACACGCAGTACAACTTTATAAAGAAGGTAAGATCAAAAAAATCCTAGTATCCGGAGGACAGGGATTCGCTCCCGTAAACGATCAACGCGAGGCCAGAAAGCTGGCTGAGTTCATGGTAATCGGCGGGGTAGCTGAAGATGATATATTGATTGAGGATCAAGCAAAAAATACGCGCGAAAATGCCCAGCTGACCAAGGATCTACTGCTATCACAAAACTACTCCATTAACGAAACCTACTTATTGATCACCTCGGCCTTCCACATATACAGGGCGGAACGATGTTTCCTAAAAGTAGGCATAAACGTGCACACCTTTCCAGTCGATTACTATGGAAACGATCACGTAATTGACTGGAAAGGACTGATTCAGCCTAGTCCGGGTTCCTTGCTGATTTGGCACAAACTGGTCAAGGAATGGCTCGGCATTACCATTTACCGAATAGCCGGCTATCTATAAGCTTCCGGAAAACACAGTATAAAGTTATAGCAGGATCAAACATGTCAAACCAACCAACTTTACCAAGTGGCAGACTTCAGCTTTGGCATGGCACGGACGATATCACTCACACTTAATTGCCCGACCAACTTGCCGTTGCGCACAACCGGAAACCTTCGTATCCTCATTTCCAAAAACTCCTGGGCGGCATCGAAAATAGACATGTCCGGGTGCATGGTAATGACCTCCTTTGTCATCAGTTCAGACACCGGTGACGGAAATCGGGGGGTATTGGTATACTGCCCTTTAGAAATCGCTCTGAGGCAATCACCCTCTGAAATCATACCTACCAATCCTCCGGTGCTGTCCACCACTGGCCCTCCAGATATCTTCTTCTTGGTCAGAACCTCGATCACATGATCTATGCTGTCATCCGGATGGAAGGTAATTACATTGACCGTCATGAAATCCTTGACGGATATTTTCTGATCTTTTCCATTTTTGACGGGAACTTCCCGTACTCCTTGAAAACTCTTTACCATGGCTTTTTGGGTTTAATGTATTCTGTGAATGTAAAAAATTAAACCGAAAAAACCAAATTTCAACCAATCATCATTGATGAATCCTGTTAAATAAACCTACAAGTCGGTAAAATAAAGGGACTCGATCTCCCGCCTGTAGGCCTGAAGCTTTTCGGGTGACACCGTGAGTATCCTACGAAAGCTCTCCGGATCCGCAGATAGCTCCACATCCGACGACTCAAACCGGCTGAGAGTAGGCCTATAGGTTTTCCCACTGCTGTGGACTTCCCGAAGGTATCCGGTAGTTGCCAACTGCCTTAGGTGGTCGGGGTGCGCCCCTCCTCCAGGCATCACGATGAGCCGATCGCCTGCGGTGCACATCATTGTCTTCAGGTTATCCAGCCCCTCACCTACCGAATTTCGTGCGCCGGAGCTTAACACACGTTGAAAACCACACCTAATGACTGCCTCCAAAGCTTCCATGGGGTCTTTGGAAACATCAATAGCACGGTGAAAGGTACAGGGCTTTCCTCCTGCTGCCCGCAATAACCTTCCATTAGCCGCTTCGTCAACGGAGCCATCTGCTGTCAAAACACCGAAGACAAAACCATCCGCACCAAACTGATCCAAGAGGCGGATATCTTTCTCCATTACCTGTACCTCTTCCTCAGAATAACAAAAATCCCCCCCCCTGGGACGAATCATCACCATGATGGGGATGGTGACCCTTTCCTTTAAAAAACACAGAAGCCCAACACTGGGGGTTGTTCCGCCCTCCCCTATATCGGCACAAAGCTCCAACCTATCGGCGCCGTGTTGCGCAGCCAACATTGCCGCCTCCACGGTGTAAACAGGCACCTCTAATTTAATCATCGCCTATTTCTTCTTAAAGTAGCTGGAAGAATCAATCATACCCTTCGCCTCCGGTATGTGCCGCGCAAAATTAAACCCGGGATGAACCGCATATGCACCATATTCCCCATCCTTGTTCAATGCTAGAAAGCCAGCCTGGATATCCTCTATCCCTTTGCTTTTTGCTATCAATCTGCGGACTGCTTCTTCGCAGGCCTCTTGCGGTGTTCTCCCCTGCCTCATCAACTCCACAATCAAGAAACTGCCGCTGATTCGGATAATTGACTCGCCAAGTCCAGTGGCAGTAGCTGCCCCAACCTGGTCGTCGACATAAAGCCCGGCACCTATAATAGGGCTGTCACCCACCCGGCCATGCATTTTAAAGGCAAGTCCGCTGGTTGTACAGGATCCAGCCATATTACCGTTGGCATCCATGCAAATCATTCCTATGGTATCGTGATTCTCAATATTTATGATCGGTTTGTACTCAGATGTTTTTTTCCATTCATGGTAGGCTTTTCCTGCCCTCTCACTCAAAACCTCCTCCTCGATCGGAAATCCTTCGGAAATAGCAAACTGCCTAGCTCCCTCTCCTACCAACATGACATGGGGTGTCTTCTCCATCACCAACCTTGCCAGGGAAATGGGATGCTTTACCTGCCTGACAAAGGCGACTGCCCCACAGGCCCCATCTCCTTTCATAATAGAGGCGTCCAACGTGGTGATCCCTTCCCGATCAGGTAGCCCCTGGAGTCCTACGGAAAGATTACTCATATCACGCTCCGTAACCATTACTCCCTCTTCAACTGCGTCCACTATAGATTTACCTTGATGCAAAACTTCCCACGCACGTTCATTGGCCGCCATACCGTGATCCCAGGTGGAAAGCACCAAGGGCTTGGAACCAACCGGGCCGGTTGTTAGTCCAAAGGAGTCCGTTCCAAACGAAACAGGCAGGCCTATTCCAGCGCCAATAATCGTTTTTTTCAAAAATTTTCTTCTTCCTTGCATGGCAATCAATCAAATTTTAATCGTTATGGTTAGAAAAGGCTGTGAAAAAACAACTTTTTTTAGAAAATCGCTTTTGTTTCACTAATTTTAAGTACAACTTACGAAACATTTCAAGCAAGGAAGATTCGCTTATCCTATGCCTTAATCTGACTCATGAAACTCGCGAGCCCTGCTTGTAGGCCAAATGTAGTGATAAATGTTGAAAAATATTTTAAACTAAGTATGTATTAATTAATAAAATTTTTTATTAACTTGCATTAATTTTGAACAGGTATGAACCTAATAGACCCGAAAGTAGTATTAGACAAAAAAGAAGGTGTGGTTGAAATCAAAAACTACATCAACAAAATCAAGATTATTAAGGAATTGTATACTGGCGGGAGCAACACAGCCAGCTATATCTGTCAGATGGTGGGCATCAGTCTTCCAACTGCCAATCTGCTGCTTTCCGACCTGTTGGAGGAAAAGATTGTTGTAAAGGAAGGTAGAGGACAGTCCCAGGGAGGCAGAAAGCCAGACCTATACGGTCTTGCTGAGGACTCCTTTTACGTAGTAGCCATCGACCTGAACCGGTTTTCCGGCAGGGCAGCCATATTTAATACAAAAAACCGACGTGTAACGGAGGTGTATACCAAGAACATACCCCTGAACAGTGAATCGGCCACCATAGACCTGATATACGAATTCGGTCAGGAGGTAATCAATGGATCGGGAATCCCCGGCGAAAAGATAATTGCAGTTGGGATTACCATGCCGGGCTTAGTGGATGGAGTAGAGGGCTTCAATCATACCTACCTAAAATCCGCCAAAAAGAGTCTTAAAGAGATTTGGGGCAAAAAAATTGGCCGGACAGTATTTATCGAAAACGATGCTCGTGCGAAGACCTTGGCGGAGTTTAAGTTTGCTCAGACTGGGGAGTTAAAAAATGTGCTGGGCATGTTTGTGGACTGGGGAATAGGCTTGGGAATTATCATAGATGGGAAACTGTACCGCGGTTTCTCGGGGTTTTCCGGGGAATTCAGCCATTCGCCTCTGTTCGATAACAAAGACATATCCTGTTCCTGTGGAAAACGAGGCTGTCTGGAATCGGTAGCCTCTGGGACAGCCGTGATTCGTCTGGCGAAGGAGGCGATTGCTCTGGACAGTGAGTCTATATTGGCAAAGATGGCGCAGGGTAAAGGGGCTGATCTGGATCCTTCGACCATCGTAGAGGCAGCGATTGCCGGCGATCAACGTGCGATAGGCATCCTTTCAGACGTGGGGCTTGATTTGGGAAGAGGTATTGCCATCCTTATTCAACTACTTAACCCAGAGCTGATTATTCTGGGAGGTGCAATCGCAGAGGCAAATCAATACATTACTACCCCAATTCAACAGGCATTGAACATTTACAGCATGGCAAAACTGCGTGAGAAAACAGAGATCCAACTTTCGAAACTGGGAAGTGAAGTCGGATTGATGGGAGCGGTTGCCATCGTAAACGAGCATATTTTTGAAGATAGCATTAACTACAATTGAACCACACAGAGAAGTAAGTAAAAATAAACGCCATTATGTTAACGAACTATCCTTTATCACCTGCTGAAGAAGCCTTTTTAAGAGATTCGGGTATTACAAAAATCACCAGCAAGATACCCTATCTCATTGTTGATAATTTTCCAAAATTGGGATTGATGACCGCTTGCAGGTTTTTGGAATGGGCAGCTGATAACCCAAATGGTGTGATCAGTCTTCCTACCGGAAAAACCCCCGAGTATTTCATCAAATGGACGCAGTTTTTGCTCGAAAATTGGGAAAAAAAGAAGGGAATGGAAATCAGGGAGAAATACAACCTTTCCCAGGTTAAAAAACCCGTCCTAAAGGACTTGCAGTTTGTGCAGATCGATGAATTCTATCCGATTTCATCCTCCCAAAAAAACAGCTTTTACCATTACGTCAATAAATTTTATATCGAAGGATTTGGATTGGATCCGAAGAAGGCCTTACTGATAAATTCAGATGGAATCCCCCTGGCACAGGGGAAATCTTACCGGGAAATCTTTCCTGACTTCAAGGTAGATCTGTCGCTTCGCTTTAGGGAGGCGCAATCAGAAGCGGAAAAGTTGAAGCAGGAATCCATCTATCTGATTGATAAATGGTGTGCAGAATACGAAGCCAAAATCCGTGAAAAAGGCGGCATTGGATTCTTCCTAGGTGGCATTGGACCTGATGGACACATTGCCTTCAACACGAGAGGTTCTGATCTGTTTTCAACCACTCGACTTACTGAAACCAATTTTGAAACCCAGGCCGTAGCAGCCGGAGACCTCGGTGGAATTGAGATTTCCGCAAACCGACTGGTAATCACGATCGGTTTGGAGACTATCGTTCATAATCCGGACGCGGTGGCGATCATCATTGCTGCCGGTGAAGCCAAGGCTCCCATCGTAAAAGCCTCACTGGAATCGGAAATGACGAACCTCTACCCCGCCACCGTGCTTCAAAAACTGAAAGCTGGCAGGTTTTACCTTACCAAAGGGGCTGGGGTAAAGTTGGAAGACAGTGTAGAACGATTTTACACCGAAGGTGAATGGACAGAACTTAAATCAGAGAGAGCGGTTTTGGACCTATGCAAAAAACTGAAAAAGTACGGCCATCGCGTTACCTTAGAGGATCTGAAAAATGATCGGTATACGGCGCTGATCCCGAATTTAAACGAAAAAACGGTAAACGACGTCATCAAAAGCATTAGCGAGAAAATAGAGCGGGGCCTTGCAGAAGAGAAAAACGAAGTCCTGCTGCATACCGGACCCCATCACGATGATATCTCCCTAGGTATATTGCCCCATATTACCAAACAGCTTCACGAAAACTCTAATACCGCTCATTTTGCCGTTTTGACTTCTGGATTCACGGCCGTCACGAACACCTTTGTAATAGACACACTGAAAAACACCAAGCGGTTTCTGGATGAAGGACGTATACAGATGGTTCGTTACGATGACTTTTTTGATACCGGCTATAAGCTGAAAATGGACAAGGACGTATACCATTACCTGACCAACGTAGCCTCCGGAAACGCAGAAGAGCGGCTAAGGGGACTTTGCCATCGGGTGGTACGTGCCGTTGTTTTCATCTACGGGGTCAAATCAACAATGGAACTTAGGGATCAAATCAATGAGATCATCACAGTGCTTAAAAACTCCTATGACGGGGAGAAAAACCCGAAGAACATCCAAACGCTGAAAGGCATGATAAGGGAGTTTGAGGAAGAATTGGTTTGGGCGCACTTTGGTGTTCAGGTGAAAAACGTACACCACCTTCGCCTTGGCTTCTACACGGGTGATATCTTTACCGAGCAGCCGGATAAGAAACGAGACGTAGAGCCTATCCTCAACATGCTCCGGGATATCCGACCCACCAAGCTCAGCCTAACCTTGGATCCGGAGGGCAGTGGCCCTGACACCCACTATAAAGTACTTCAGGCAACGGCAGAGGCAGTGCGCCAATGGGGAGAAGAAGAAGATCTTAGCAACTTCAAGATAATCGGATACCGAAACGTTTGGTTTAAGTTTGATGCAGCGGAGGCCAATGTGATAGTTCCCGTTTCCTTGGGTGATATTTCGGTGATGGAGGATTCCTTTACCAACTGCTACCTCAGCCAAGTAAATGCTTCCTTCCCGAGCTATGCCCATAATGGCAAATTCAGCACCCTCGCCAAAAATACTTGGGTCAATCAGCTCTCAGACGTTCAGCTGTTACTGGGCAAAAACTACTTCTACCAGCATGAAACAGCAAAAGTACGATCCAGCCATGGATTGATATTTTTCAGGGAAATGGATGTGGAAGAGTTCCTGCGGGAAGCGCGGGAATTGGAAAAGTCCACCGAGGGAATGCTCTAACCCATCTTGGAAACAAGAGGAATTTGCGTTATGCCTGATAAATCTCAGGCATAACGTGCTTCTCTGCCAACTAGCGTAAATCTATAAAACCAAGACCCATCGGCCAGAAATTGAGTTCATAACAAGTGGGTTGCAGTAATTATTTCGGTAAAGAATTTCAGCATGGTAGCTAAAAACCAAATAGTAGGGTTAGACATTGGCGGAACCAAGATCAGCTCTGGTCTCAATGACGAAGGTGTGATCTTCGAACGATTGGAAAACAAAACACCTTTTTCCGAATCGCAGGAGTATATTCTGGAAGCCATTTCGGATCAGATCGCCCATTATCTGCCCTATAACTTCCAGGCCATAGGCATTGGCATACCCGGATTAGTGGACCCCGACCGTGGTATCGTATATAACCTTGCCAACATCCCTTCCTTCCAAAAAGTAAAGCTCAAAGATTTCCTGGAACAGCGATTTAATGTTCCTGTAGTTGTCAATAACGACGCCAATTGTTTCACATTGGGGGAATACCACTTTGGGCCGGCGAGGGTTCATCGCCACGTGGTTGGAATGACGCTCGGCACGGGAATTGGTACAGGAGTAATCGCGAATAACCATTTGTACACCGGATTTATCTGTGGCGCGGGAGAATGGGGGGGAGTTAGCTACTTAGACAAGACGTTTGAGGATTATTGTTCCAGTAAATTTTTCAAAGAGCGATACCAAGACACAGCAAAAAGATTGGCCAAAAAAGCATCGGAAAACAATAAATCTGCCATCCATGCTTTCGAAACCTACGGCACCCATTTGGGAACACTAATAA
This sequence comes from Lunatimonas lonarensis, assembly GCF_000390185.1. Classification (GTDB taxonomy): domain Bacteria; phylum Bacteroidota; class Bacteroidia; order Cytophagales; family Cyclobacteriaceae; genus Lunatimonas; species Lunatimonas lonarensis. The sequence continues at coordinate 24,777 of NZ_AQHR01000029.1, forward strand.
CCCGTATTTTGTACACGTATGCCCCTGAAGCCATCGTGATTGGTGGATCCATCCGAAAGGCGTTTCCACTGTTTGAAAAAACCATGATGGAAGCTATTGGCACCTTTCCTTACAAAGCCATTTCGGACAATCTTCAAATTTATGTATCCGAGCGCGACGATTCAGCTATATTGGGTGCTATTTCCCTAGTTGATGAACAGGAATTTCAACGTAGTAGCGGCACACCCGTACCCAACTCAGAAATATCCTAATAGAACCGGTAACCACTGAAATACTGGCCATTTTCGGATTTTTCCGATATCTTTGATTTAATCAGAGAATAAAAAATTATGCGTTGGAACGTTCTCAGTTGGCTGGTTGCTTTTTTGGTTTACCTAAACAGTGCCCAAGCGACTAACTTCACTCCGTTAACCCATTCGTCTCCAAAAGAGGCGGGTGTTTTTATAGATCATCTGTTTTCTGTAACAGAGGTCATGGTGACTGATGTGGCCACTCCCCCTGGAGCTGCCCGTTTCTACGCATACGCTACGCTGGGTGCCTATGCCGTAGTGGCGGATCTTAATCCTGACGGAGGCAATGGGGCACTTTATCAAAGCTTTGTCCAGCCTTTCTCCATTTCTATTGATGGATCGTCCAAAAAGAACCTAAATATTGAGTTTTGTGCAACCTATTGTATGCTGGAAGTGGGTAAGTCCATTATGCCCTCAGGAAAAAATCTGATAAGTAGCCAGGAAAAATTAATCGACCAATACGTAAAAGATCGGAAAATTCGAAAGTCAGACATTTCGCGCCATATCGCCTATGCAAAACAGGTTGCCGGCCAAGTGGTCGCTTATGCGTCCAAGGATGGATACGGCAAATTAAGTACTCTGAGACGCTACAGCCCAAGTCCTAGGCCGGGACGGTGGTATCCGACGCCTCCGGCCTACATGGCGGCAATTGATCCTGAATGGCGTACACTGCGCACCTTTTTCCTGACCGACCTGGACGGCTATTACCCTGCTCCACCGGTACCTTTTTCCGACAAGCCAGAAAGTCCATTCGTTGAACTCCTAAACGAAGTGTATAGCGTTACAAGCCAGCTTACTGACGAGCAAAAGTTGATTGCGAACTTCTGGGACTGCAACCCCTTCTTTGTTTCCTATAGCGGACATATGGCAATAGGCATAAAAAAAATATCCCCCGGCGGACACTGGATGGGCATCACGGGCATAGCAAGCCAACAGGCCGGCCTCAGCTTTGCCGAAACAGTCCAAATACACACCGTACTTGCTTTATCCCTTCACGACGCCTTCGTAAGCTGTTGGGCGGAGAAATACCAGAGCGATCGAATACGTCCTATTACGGCGATCAACAAATACATCGATGAGTCCTGGCAGCCACTTCTGCAAACCCCTCCCTTTCCAGAATACACCAGCGGACATAGCGTGATCTCCCGTGTGAGCGCCCGTCTATTGACCGATTATTTTGGGGATAACTTCGAGTTTACCGATACCTCAGAGGTGTATTTTGGCCTTCCCGAACGAGACTTCACCTCCTTCCTACAGGCTGCGGATGAGGCAGCCATCTCCAGACTCTATGGCGGAATTCACTTCCGGGATGCAATCGAGGAGGGTGTAAGGCAAGGTGATAAAATCGCGGACTATGTGCTTTCGCTCACCGGAAAAAACACCTTCTCGGCAATCCCTCCTGTAAATAACTGATTTTATTTCCGTTGAAAATCGTCCTGTACCCTCACGATATCGTCTTCGTCCGAGGGATAGGTAGGATCGGTATGCATCCATATTTCAGCCACAACACCCCAAGATCCCAAGCCGATCAGGCGATGCCGCTCACCCTGTCTAAGGCGTACCACTTCTCCTAGTACCATTGAAGCAGGTTCATTTTCCTCATCGGTATCACTTCGAATGATTGCCCCCTCTCCAACAATCAACTTCCATATCTCGGCCCGTCGAAAATGGTATTGCCAAGAAAGCCTCCTTTCCGGAGCCACTAACAAAATCTTTGGGCTAAGCTTGTTGTTTAATTGAAAATCGGTCAATTCCACTTCCGGAAAAAAGAGAGATCGAAACAAACCAATCTGCCCTTCTTCGATAACAAAAAACCCACCCCACGGACGTTCTGAATCCTCCGCGCTGATTCCCAACCCTCTTGCCGCCAGAAAGTCGCGAACCTGCCCAAAAACTTCTTCCTTTGTCAACTCCTTCTCAATGTTCATAGATCTGCGGTTCAATTAAGATAAAACAACTACTTTTTTTAAAAACGACTTCCAAATATACCAAAAATCAGGAGATATTGCCCTTGGGATATTCGCAATTGCTAGCGGCTCCCAACAATACGGCGTTTTCACCCAGCTGGCTAAAATTTATTTCGACATTTACCTGCTTTTCCTTCAGTTGGTTAAGCAATGGCTCATGGAAATACTTACGGCCCTTAGTTATATTCCCTCCCAAAATTACACGCTCTATTCCATGCTCTCGGATAGGCTTGGCCAGAAATTCACCGAGATTTTTCCCATACTCAGTAAAAGCCCGATGTGCCAATTCCGGGGCTGTCAGGACCAGTTCCTTTGGCCCACTTATGCTTAATCCAGAGACATCCATTGCCCACTTCACAAACCAATTGGTCCCCAAATAATCCTCAGCTTGTTTAGCTTTGAACGGTGATGACCAAAGCTCGGCATCCACTGCCCGCTCTCCAAATCGATAGGCTGACCCCAGGCCCGTTCCCAAGGTGATGCCAATCACTCTTTCGTTCGGTGGAAAACGCTGAAACAAAGCCTCTCCTTGAAGGAAAGAAGCCGCGTCATTCGAAAAGAAGATCTGTCTTGAATGGATACCCAGGCCTTTCGCCAGATGCTCCCTCACATTGACTCCGTAGAGGCTCCTAAACTTCCCTTGCTCCTTTAGAAGGGAAATACCCCGTTCATAATCAAAGGGGGCAGGCATGGCGATTCCAATACAATCGGATGGGCTCAACTCAAAGCGAGAAAGCACCTGTATCCAACCATCAAGTACCTGATCCTTGCTGCCGAGAGAATCCACATCGCTTCGAACAACTGAAGAATCATCCAATCTCATTTCCTGTAGATCGACCCAGCCGGCTGTAATGTGGGAACCTCCCACGTCTACTCCTACTACTTTCTTGGTTTGCATACTCAACCCGGAGACGGCAATTAGCGGAAAATTTCCTTGAACCTATCCTCCTGCCGATAGAAAAGGAACTCCAGATCAACCATGGCACGCTGTTTCAGGTACTCATTTTTTTCGGTTGCCTTTTGAAGGTTCTCAAAAAAACGATCGTCTTCGCCGTTTCTGGCCGCTATCAATGCCAACCCGTAAAATGGATAACCGTTTTCAATATCCTTTACCGCGCAATCTTCAAAAGAAATAAGGGCATTATAATAATCCTGCATCATCAGATAGGCTAACCCACGGTTGAAAAGATTGACTTGGTCGCGCTCTGACTGATTTAGGTGCATAGCCGCCAGCCTATAATCGCCATTTAAAATAGATACTGCACCCAACTTCGCCTGATGGAGCATTCGGATACCCTCAGATTGGGTCAGGCTCATACTGATAAAAAACTCCTGATAGGAATCCAAATAATTTCCCAAGAGGGCTGTAATCAGCGCCTGGTTAAAAGAAGCAAAGGGATTCTGAAAAATGGCGTTTGAATTATCGAAAGCATCCCTGGCAGCATTTAGGTGTCCAAGCTTCTTTGATCGGTCTACTTCCCGATGGTATAAGTTTAGGTAAGTTACCCCCAGGTTATTCCAGGAAAACACGCTGGGATACCCCTTCACCATTGCAAAATACAACTTGTTCTTCTGCATTATCCGAGGCTCATTTTCCGCTGCATAGGCCAATTCCTGCTCGGTTAGAACCTGGGGGACCGCATTGTTATTTATGATGTGGTGGGCCAAGACAGAGATCTCCATAGGAGTCTTTTGAATGGCAGTCAGTCCCGAGGTGAGATTGGGAATGGCCAATATGATATCCCTTCGTAAAGCCGCATAATTTGGATTTTGCTGGAGCTGACGCTCCTTAAAGGTAAAGTCTCCCCGCCCTTGAATCAAATCTATGATCTCCGCCTTCTCGTCATAACCTAGCCCACTATACGACCTCAATGCACTGATTAAAGGCTCCCATCCTTCCAAAAACATACCGTAGGTCTCGATACCTTCCCTAGGAACGTAAAGACCGATTCTTGCAATATTTCCTGTTTCGTAAATTTGACCCAATTGGGTCAATGATGGAGAATTCTTTACCCCGCGGGCCAGGACATAACTTCTCGTTCTCTTTTTAAACCACCCCCTATTACTGTAAGCGAGTCCGTACATTTCGAGGGTACCAGACTCCATACCATCCTCAAATCGCATCGCAAAGGACTGCCTTTTTGAAGGCGTTACGGATGGCTCGATCTTTGCTCCTTCAAAAACCAGCCCTTCGGCCTCGAATACCTTTGTTTGGTTTCCAAAATAAAATTCTGGAACCAACCGATAGTTCGCATTCTTATGGAAAACTTGTCTAGGCAACTCAACTTTAATTTCAAACTTCACGGAATCGCCGTAACGTTCCAAGGGAACCGGACTTACCGAAATTTTTTGATTTTCAACTTTTTTTATAACTTGCTGAATGCTACAGGAAGAAAACAAAAGGAGTACGAAAAGAAAATTGTAAATTGGCTGTTTAAACATAACAAACGTAGGTTGTCGAGGTTATCTTCAGTAATGAATTTTTATTTATCCAGTTAAACATCTAATGATACCTGTATGGAAAAGATTAAACTATATTTCCAAGAAAGTGCCTTCGGAGTGTGTTCAAAATTAGGGGAAAAACTTAATTTCCCCATAGACAGTATCCGGTTGTTTTTCATTTATGCTTCATTTATCACGCTAGGGTCTCCCATTATTCTGTATGTAAGCTTGGCAATGATGATGAAACTGAAGAAATATTTCCGACGCATGGCCAATCCGGCACTTTTTGATTAATCAAAATCTCCAAACCGGGTTTTACGTTGCAAATAATACGCCAAAATTATGCTCTTGACGTGAGCTTGTTTGGATGATATGAATTTGGCGGGGTTCCGTGGAGACGTAGGAAGCTTCCGGTAATTTTTCAGGAAATGAACATATGCCTTATGTATGGCCCAGGCATGTTGAAGGCCGTTTGAAAAGGCAATATGGATCAATGCCCCAAAATCCAACACCATCCTCATCACGAAAACCCTGATAAACGCGATACAGGAAAGATTTTTGTAAAGCATGAACAGGCTGTTTCTAAAATTCAGGTAGGTTTTTCTGGGATTGCTTTTGCGTAGGGTACCGCCCCCCAAGTGGAATACGGCTACCTCTGGGTTCACGCCTATTTCCCATCCTGCGGATCTGAGCCTCCAACATAGATCTATTTCCTCCATATGGGCAAAAAACATAGGATCAAAGCCTCCAAACCCGTGAAAGCAGGATGCACGAACGCAAAAACAGGCACCGGAAGCCCAATCCAAGTTAATTGATTCCTGATATTGTCCCCTATCTTCTTCCAATGTATGCAGGATGCGTCCCCTGCAATACGGATAGCCAAAGGAATCCAAAAATCCACCGGCTCCTCCAGCATAATCGAAATATCCTTCCTGATTAATTGAGCGGATTTTTGGCTGCGCAACGGCCATCTTGGGATGCTCCACCAAAAAATCAACCATCTTCAGATCCCAAGCGGGAGTTACGCTCATATCGGAATTAAGCAATAGGTAAAATTCATAAGAGCCCTGAAGCTGGGCCAAACCTTCATTGTAGCCTCCGCTATAGCCCACATTGGAGGCAAGTTGTATTATCCGTACGGCTGGATAATGACTGCGAAGAAAAGTCAACGATCCATCGTCGCTGCCATTGTCCACTACGATAAGGTCATGGACGCTGTGCTCTACAACCGACGGTAGGAACCGGCGGAGCATCGATTCCCCGTTAAAATTAAGAATGACAATAGCGGCGCAGCGCATCAAAACATATTGCCAAAGTCCATGCCAGGGATTGATGGCATTATCCCCTCGGTGGCATTCTTCATTTTCTCCTTTATCTTCACTTCAATTGCTTGAAACGCAAAATTGCTGGCAGCGACGATCAAATCCTTTAGCATTTCTTTATCCTCCATGTTGACCAACGAATCGTCAATGATCATGTCTATGACCTTGCGTTCGCCATTGACGATCACTTTCACCAAGCCAGCTCCAGCCTCCCCCTCGGCTCTAAGGTAGATCAACTCTTGTTGGGCTGCCTTAATTTTGGCCTGCGCCTCCTTCACCTTGTTCATCATGGACATGATATCAAACATATGCACTTGTATTTTGATTTGACCGCAAATATATAATAATTCATTTCGACAGGCTTGGGAGTGAAAAATATTTAATTCCATGATACCCATAAAATCCCATTATTGTACCGATAAAATAAATTTCAGCAAGATTTGAAACTACAATTGCTAAATTACCGTAACAAAAATCTGAAAGCCATTCACAGTCCAAAACCCTAACTAACTACGACATGGAAAATTATGAAAAGGAAATCCTAAAGATAGACAAGGAAGCCGTACGAGAAATAACCTTCTCAAAGACGGATGTGCTTGTAGATGAGGAGGCAAAGAAACTCAGAAATCACGATTTACATCGGGCACAGATACTGGGCAACGGGTCCAAAGGGAAAGTTTCGATAACCTTTGAAGCGGAAAACAAAAAAGCCTATCAAATCGAAACCACCATTTGGTGCGTAGGGTCTCAGTTCATCACCCTGAAAGGAGGCTTGGCCATCCCTATCAGTTCAATTGCTAAAGTTGATTAAATTATTTGGCGGTCAATCGTTTGGTGACCGCTTTTTTTGTACCAAAACCTCACATACTTTGTTCAAATTGTCGGTATGTTGTTCACCGCTACGAAGATTTTTTAGCGTCACTTTTGCAGAATTCATTTCCTCGGATCCAATAACGATAACATAAGGTATGTTTTTTTTGTCGGCATAGGCAAACTGCTTTTTTATTTTTGATGTATCAGGATATATTTCTGCCGAAATCCCAAGGGCGCGTAACTCAGATAGAATCCCCAAGCCGTAATTCATTTCCTGCTGTCCAAAATGCGTGATCAACACATCCACCGGAGCAGCCGCAACGTCTCCAAACAGTCCCAGTTCAAGCAACACATCGTAAATTCGGTCTACTCCAAAGGAAAATCCAACACCAGAAACATCCGGTAATCCAAAAACGCCCGTCAGATTATCATACCTTCCCCCACCACTCACCGATCCAATGGAAACGTTGTTTATCTTCACTTCAAATATGGCTCCCGTATAGTATGATAAGCCTCTGGCTAACATGGGATCAAAGCTGACATGGGATTGATCCCCTCCCATCGCCTCCAATAAATCCAAAACCTGACTTAACTCATCTACACCCATGGAGCCAACGATGCTGCTTCCCAATATCTCTCGAAAAAACCCGAGTGTATCCGCATTGAGCCCCTCCTCCCTTCTGACGATAGGAGCGAGTTTATCGATGGCATCAGCGACAAATCCCCTATCCAATAACTCCCCTTTCACCTTTTCCCATCCGATTTTATCTAATTTATCTATGGAAACACAGAGTTCTTGTTCCTTTCCGGGCGCACCGATAAACTCAGCGAGACCCGTAAGTATCTTTCTATTATTGATTTTAATCGTATAATCCGTAAGGCCAAAAGCCCCAAATACCCGTTTTATCATCAACAATATCTCTGCTTCACATACCAAGCTGTCAGTGCCTACCACATCCGCATCACATTGGTAAAACTCACGGTACCGGCCCCGCTGTGGTCTATCGGCTCTCCAGACGGGCTGAATCTGAAAACGTTTAAAAGGAAATACCAACTCGTTTCGGTTCATCACAACAAACCGGGCAAAAGGAACCGTCAAATCATAGCGAAGACCCTTTTCCGCAATTTTTGGCAGAATGGCACTGCTTCCCTGTGCTACTTCTTCTATCGTCACTCCTTTGAGGTAGTCACCACTATTCAAAATTTTAAACAATAGCTGATCTCCCTCATCACCGTACTTCCCGGTCAGCGTAGATAAGTTCTCCATCGCCGGGGTTTCCAATTGCTCAAAACCAAAGAGACGAAAGGTATCTTTGATCGTTTCCAATATATAGTTTCTCCGGGCCATCTCTACCGGGCCAAAATCACGGGTACCTTTGGGGAGACTGGGTTTTGTGTTGCTCATCAATTGCTAAATTTTGCCCAAAGGTATCAAAAGCTGCTAAGAATAAACAGCATTTTGCACGAGCCTTGTGGGAGACAGCTATTTTTAAAGCAAATCCCGTGGGAAATTTAGAATAAAACCCTATCTTTGCCCCTCATTTGAAATCACTTGTAATCCTGAATAAAGATGGCCGTTACTACATTAAAAAGAAAGCTCCGAAGAAAACGACAGGGACAAAACACAAGAGTGCTTAAGATCAAGCAATTGAATGCCAAGCCTGTAATCAAAAACGTAGATGTTGAGGAAATCAAAAAAAGCTTTTCGAACTGAGTTAGTCCGAAAAAACCTTTCTCATTAAAATGCCCAGTTCCGTTAATTTGAGCTGGGCATTCTTTTTTTCCCTAATTCTATTACCCTCAAATCAGTTGGTTTTCCTTCAATAATCGAAAATTTCAGCATGGTGCGCACCTGATGAAATCCCTGCATACCGATCGCACCTGGATTCATGTATAGGCACTCGAGACCGCGGTCGTATTCCACCCGGCAAATGTGCGAGTGACCGCAGACAAACAGACCAGCCTTAACTTCCCTAATCCTTGCCTTAACACCTTTTGCATACCTTGCCGGGTTTCCCCCAATATGCAGCATCAGCACTCGAAGCCCGCCTACTTCGAACACTAATTCCTCCGGAAACCTTTCGCGGATGCTGTGATCATCAATATTACCGGTTATGATCCGATGTATTTTCCCCTCGGGAAACCAGCCAATCACATCGAACGAACCAATATCCCCTGCATGCCAAATCTCATCCACTTCCTCCAAGTGTCGTATAACGCCTTGATCAATATAGCCATGTGAATCGGAAATAATAGCAACGGAGATTTTCATGCGGCTGTCGTAATGATCCAATGCACTAAGAAAGATGTATATTCTGATATCTCCAAGCGAAACAGGGATTCGCCGAGGTTTGCCAAAAAGTTAATTACCCTCGTGAACTTGGTATTTGGGAGATTCCTTTCTATTTTTACGACCATAGAAAATTTTGCGTATACATGAAAGAAATACAGTTTAGAGACGCTATTCGGGACGCGATGTCAGAGGAGATGAGACGTGATAAAAATGTCTTTCTGATGGGTGAAGAGGTAGCCGAGTACAATGGTGCCTACAAGGCTAGCCAAGGCATGTTGGATGAGTTTGGGCCAGAAAGGGTTTATGACACACCCATCTCTGAGCTTGGATTTGCAGGTCTGGGTGTAGGTGCCGCAATGAACGGTCTTCGACCCATCATCGAGTTTATGACCTTTAATTTTTCGCTGGTAGCCATCGACCAAATAATAAACTCCGCTGCAAAAATGTACTCCATGTCCGGAGGACAATACTCCGTTCCGATTGTTTTTCGCGGTCCGACTGGAAATGCCGGTCAACTAGGTGCCACGCATTCATCCAATTTTGAGAATTGGTTCGCCAACACGCCAGGCTTGAAAGTAGTAGTTCCTTCAAACCCCTACGATGCCAAGGGATTGCTAAAGGCATCCATACGGGACAATAACCCCGTAATCTTCATGGAATCAGAACTGATGTATGGTGATCGCGGGGAGGTTCCAGAGGGAGAATACCTGTTGCCATTAGGTGTGGCCGACATCAAGCGAAAAGGAAAAGATGTGACCATAGTTTCCTTTGGGAAAATCATCAAAGTAGCCTATGAGGCCGCGGAAGTTTTGGCCAAAGAAGGCATAGAAGTGGAGATCGTTGACCTCAGAACCGTTCGGCCTATCGACTACGATACCGTGATTCAGTCTGTCAAAAAAACAAACCGATGTGTAATTGTCGAGGAAGCAAACCCCCTTTCCTCAATTGCGACCGATCTGGCGTTCAATATACAGCGACTGGCATTCGACTACCTGGATGCGCCTATTCTACGCGTAAACTCCATGGATATCCCGCTTAGTTACGCTCCAACCTATATTGAAGCTACACTTCCTAATGCGAAGCGAACCATTGACGCGGTGAAAAAGGTATTGTATCGGGATTAATCCTACTAGTCATTTAATAACTAAAATAAATGTAAAGAAAAAAGGCTTCCACGCGGAAGCCTTTTTTCTTTATTATTAAACTCAATCCCAAACTGTCTTAATTGTCTATCATGGTGCCACCACCTTCTTGCTTTAGATCTTCATTGGTAACTCCCCGTCTCTTCCTTCGCTGACCTCCATCGACGCTGAGCTTACCGATTCGATAGGAAAAGTTAACCTTAAAGTTCATATTTCGCAAGGATGTCACACTTTGTTGCATAATTGTCGGTGTATACAACTCATTTCTTATCCTAAACTCTGTCGTAAAGAAGTTCTCTGCACCAAAACCAACCGTTCCCTTACGCTCATTGAATTGCTTGTTGAAACTCAAGCTGTAGATACCAAACCCTCCTGCTGTACCCTGAAGCTGAACGGCTCGTCCCCTGTAAAAGGAGAAGGCCTGAATCTGCCAGTTCTTGGGAAGGGTGTAGTTTCCGAATAACCGGCCACTCACCACAAAACCTTCATTCTGTGCCGCAAACATGGGGTCGTCAAGTCCGTTGTCCAATCTTGCAAAAAAGCTATCAACACTACCGTTCAACGAGAATTTTCCTGAAACATTGACATTGGAAAAAACACTTAACCCAAAGGCCTGCTCTCTTCCGATATTTTCAAAGGTAGTAAAAATCACATCGTCATCCTGAATGGTACGCAACGGCTGAATTGACCCTGTGGTATTTCGATAATAGGATGTAATGTTTAACGAAGAACCCTTGATGTAGGTACTATAGGACATTTCGTAGTTATCGGTCAACTCCGGATCCAGCAAAGGATTGCCCTGGGTGATTTGGAGCGGGTTGGCTGCCTGGATATTTGGATTTAGAAAATTCAGTGAGGGACGCTGGATCCTACGGTTGTAGGCTCCTTTTATCATGTTGCCGTTTGACAGTTTCCTACCGACGTTCACACTTGGTACAAAAACCCCATAGTCTGGTATATCCGCAGGCATTTCCGAATTCCTGAAATCGGCCTGAATGGTCGTATACTCGTAGCGCAGGCCAGCCTTCAACGTATAATGTTCCAGGAAACTCTGCGTAAGTGACAAATAGCCTGCCGTTACGTTTTGATCGTAGTTGAATTGGTTTGAAAATGTGACATCGGTATTCTGAACATAAGGAGCACCAGGCCCGTCTGCTTCGAAATAGGCAAAATCGCTGACAGCTTTTCTCAGGATATTTTTTGCACCGTATTCCAAGATTTGTTTGCCTCCCGTTCCCAAAGGGGTAACGTAATCCAATTGGATGGTGAATTCCTCATTGATTCCTTCGTTGTCGTTCCTTATCCTGAAGATGATATCATCAAAGCTGGCATTATATAGGCTATTGGTAAAATCGTTGGTAAGGTTGTTCCTGCTGTAGAGGGTCGATACCGAAAACTCCTTCTGCGGCTTCTCGTAGGTCTTTGTGTAATTAAAATTAAAATCAACTGAATTGGAAAGATTGTCGGTGTTGACATCTCTCAGTACCGAACTAAGCAATTGCTGCTCCCTAAACGTATCGGTAAGCAATCCATTCTGGCGGCTGCGCATATTTCTTACGCCCACACTCACAGAAGCCGTAAGGAAATTAAATTTATTGATATCAAAGTCCCACCCCAGATTATACCTTCCAAACAACATATTGTTCCTCGTATCGGCGGATTGAAGAATTCGGGTATTGTTACCGCTGGGGTCTATCAGGGTCTGCTCGTTTTCAAATCCTCCAAGGATGTTGTAGCCAGCACGCCCAAAACCACCAAGAGTCCAGCCCATCTTTCCCTTTTTGGCACTGGCATTGGCACCTAAATTGGATCCTCTAAGACCGGCACTACTATTGATGTTCAATGAAAGGCCTTGAAGTTTATTCTTCTTTGTCACTATATTAATAACTCCGCCAGTACCTTCCGCGTCGTATTTTGCCGAGGGCGATGTGATGACCTCCACCGACTTGATCTCCTCTGCCGGTATTTGTTTTAGAGCTTCAGCTATGTTATTGGCAACAATAGCCGATTGCCTTCCGTCTATCAGAACCAAAATGTTGCTGCTACCCCTCATAGATACATTACCGTCAAGGTCAACAGATAGCATAGGCACTCTCCGTAGCACGTCTGAGGCATCCCCCCCAGCCGTAGTCAGATCATTTTCGGCGTTGTATATGGTGCGGTCTACCTTCTCCTCAATCAACTGACGCTGACCCTGCACCACTACTTCCTGCAAAGCGACTGACTCTTCGGCAAGCTCAATTTTACCAAGATTAAAGTAGTTACTGGAGGGAGTCACTTCAATATCGATGGGCGACGAAGAATTGTATCCCATAAAGGAAACCCTGAGTTTATACTTTCCGTCTTTGAATCCGGTTATGAAAAACTCTCCGTCATCGTCCGCTACCGCTCCAGCCACATTTCGGTCTGATTCGGCATCCACAAGGATCACCGATGCGTAGGAAACAGGATTATCGGATTTGTCGGCGACTTTTCCCGTAATTTGGTAGCGAGGTCCATTTTCTTGGGCAAAAGAGGAGAAATCATTGCCAAAAAATGCTGCGACCGCTGTTAATACACCGATAAGGTAGTTGATATTTTTCAAAGATTTAAAATTCATTGTTTGGTCTAGTTATTCAAAATTCAACAGCAAATAAAAGGCATGCACACACGAGTAAAAAATCTATTAGACGAAAGCCCATTTTTTATAGACGAAACCCGCTGATGAGCCGTTTTTATTTCCCAAAGGCACTTTGTTGGCTTTTATCGATTGGATTGGGAATTTTGACGACATAATTTGAGGAACCGTATAATATCGTAAAAGTTTACCCTGTATCCATATAAGTTTGTGGGATTGGATTCTGCGACAATCCGTTAAAAAGTCGATTTCTGAGATGTAACGGCTGAATCGAACCGCCTTCCGTCTGGGCATTCGTTAGGCGTAAAAAGAAAAAAATGAAACCCACCCTATTTCGAAAGAATCTTACGGTAGTGGTACACATCCTTGCATGGTTGCTCGTAGCCTTGGCCTTGTTTGTGATCAATCCACTATCCTGGAAAATCGACCTTCCTGCTGAATTTTGGATCAAGCAAGGTTTGATTCTGACCATACTCATCTGGTCTTTCTACGGAAATATTTTCTTTATTGCTCCGCGGTTCCTTTTTCAAGAAAAATATGGGCAGTACCTGTTTATTGCGTTGGGTACCGGACTGCTTTTTGTGCTTTTGTTGCAAAAATACGATAGCTGGGTTGAGTTTTCCAGAATTATGCATGAGGCCTTCCGGCCCGGTGAAGCGTATGTACCAAAACCAAAGAGCTATACGTGGGACATCGTTTTCTACCTTCAGTACGCACTCAGTATCGGCATAAGTACGAGCATAGCAGCCGTGCAGAAATGGCAAATGGAGGACCTGGTACGGCGGCAATTGGAGGAGCAAAAGAAATCCTCTGAGCTATCCTATCTCAAAGCCCAAATCAATCCCCACTTTTTTTTCAATACGTTAAACAATATTTATGCGCTGATCAACTTTGACGTGGAGAAGGCCAAAGCTGCCCTGTTAAAATTATCGAGGATGATGCGCTATGTGCTGTATGAAACGGAAAAGGACAAAACACTGCTTTCCAGCGAGGTAAATTTCATCAACGACTACATTTCGTTGATGCAAATGCGCGTCTCTGAGAAAGTAAAACTGGATATACATGTCCAAGAGAAGGTAGAGGACATCATGATTGCGCCCATGCTACTGCTACCTTTTATCGAGAATTGTTTCAAACATGGCGTGACCGCAGGCCAAGAGAGCCATATCAAAATTAACCTGACAATGGAAGGCAACTGTTTGCAACTTCAGACAGAAAATAAAATCAACGAAAAAAATCAGTCGAGTCCTGAAATCAACCGAAAAGGCATTGGACTAGCAAACACCCTAAGAAGGTTATCACTTCTGTATAAGAACAAACACACGCTGCTTATAGACGACACCAACCCCGAGAAAAACTACCGAGTAGATTTATCTATCAACCTAGGTTGATCTGTTCCGATCAAAAAAATCGCTAACTTGTCGGCATGGCCGATTCAAAGATCAGATGTATCGCGGTAGATGACGAACCGTTAGCCCTCGCTTTGGTAAGTGGATTTATATCCCAAACACCCTTCCTCGAATTGGTGGGAAAATTTGAAAACGCTATCGAAGCACTGAGCTTTATACATGAGAAGGAAGTTGATCTCATTTTTTTGGATATTCAAATGCCTGGTCTTACGGGAATGGAACTGGCAAGGGTTTTGGAGGGTCATAAAAATAAAAATAGACCGAAAATCATTTTCACCACTGCCTACGATCAATTTGCGTTGGAAGGATACAAAGTGAATGCATTGGACTATCTATTAAAGCCGTTTGGTTACGATGAATTCCTGAGAGCGAGTACAAAAGCCTATCAAATTACCCAATCTGCCCAATTTCCTCCTCAGGTTTCGGTACCTCAAAAAGACTACCTGTTTTTAAAGGTCGAATACCAGTTGGTGAAGGTCTTTCTAAAAGATATCATCTGCATTGAAGGATACAAGGACTATGTGAAGGTACACCTGATTGACAAGCCACACCCCCTTTTGTCACTCACTTCATTGAAAAATTTGGAAGAAATCCTTCCAAGAGACCAGTTCATGCGGGTTCATAGGTCCTATATCGTTTCGCTAGACCACATAGAATCCGTTACCAAAAACACCATAAACTTGGGAGGAATCAGCATCGCTGTGAGCGACCACTATAAGGATGGATTTTTGAAGTTTATGGAAAAGTGGATATATTAACTTCCACTCAGGCAGTTTCTGCACGGATTTTGCTCATTTTTAGATACCAATTGGTTCTGGGAACCATTTACTAAGGTAATCCTCTCGCTAGGACAAACCTTTAAACGGTTCAGGTTTTTTTATTTACTAAAAATCAAAACAGAACTTTATTAAAGAATCCCACGTAAGATAGCAAGAGAAAAAAATAACATTATGAAAACTTTAGGTATTTTAGCATTATCCATCTTAATCACAACTTCCTGTCAACAAAAAGCGTCCGAACAACGATTCGTGTTCGAAGAAGAGAGAATCCTAGACTTGGAAACTGGCGACGAGTACTACCTACAAAACATGGACACGTTAACGGTCGTCAACATTGAGGGCGAAACCAGCCAAATAGTCGTGACAGCTGCCCCTTTCTCTGATAAAGAAGAACTTGATCTGATGATCAGCAACTACAAAGAAAAAATTGCCGGTCGTAAGGACGAAATGCTTACCGAACAAAAAACGAAAATCATCGACGAGCGGAAAGCTCGGTACGAAGAATACAGCAACGAAGAGCTGCTGGCCTTTTTTAACAAAATCCATCAAGAAGACGCGCCTTATGGTCAACAAATGGATGTAATGGCTGAACTTGTAAACCGTGAGGCCGTGTTGGAATTGGATGTCCCTACCCTTTTGGAAATCGACACAGCGAAAATCGACCTATATACTCCTTACAATGAAGGGGATTAAAAATTTCAAATGACCTATGGGCTTTAATCTAAGACTGAAAACACCCTGAAAATAGTCACCGATTTACCAGTCGGTGACTATTTTTTTACATTAACCTATTACCTTCTTCGCCCTCCGAGAGCACCTAGAGCCTTTTTGGCACCCCCCATATTATTCATCTGTTTCATCATTTTTTTCATGTCACCAAACTGCTTCATCAAATTATTGACCTCCTGAATGGATCTACCGCTTCCGGCTGCCAGCCGCTTTCTTCTGCTTCCATCAATGATATCAGGATTCTCCCGCTCCCCTGGGGTCATACTTTTGATGATCGCCTCTATGGGCTTGAAGGAGTCGTCGTCAATATCCAAGCCGCGCATGGCCTTACCCATACCAGGGATCATGCCTAGCAGGTCCTTTATGTTTCCCATCTTTTTGATTTGCTCCAGTTGGGAAAGGAAATCGTCGAAATTAAACTGATTCTTTCTGATTTTGGCATTGATCCGCTTCGCTTCATCCTCATCAAAGGATTGCTGGGCTTTTTCTACCAATGAAATCACGTCGCCCATCCCCAAAATCCGCTGGGCCATCCGGTCGGGATAGAAAATGTCCAAATTTTCCATTTTCTCTCCTGTGGAGATGAACTTAATGGGTTTGTTTACCACATGGCGGATGGAAATCGCTGCTCCGCCCCTACTGTCCCCATCCAATTTGGTGAGTACTACTCCGTCAAAATCCAAGCGCTCATCAAAAGTCTTTGCGGTATTGACAGCATCCTGCCCTGTCATTGAATCGACTACAAAAAGCGTCTCAGAAGGATTCACCGTGCTTTTTAAGACGGAGATTTCATCCATCATTTTATCGTCTACCGCAAGACGGCCGGCCGTATCAATGATCACGGTTTTTTTCCCGGTTTTCTTGGCGTGGGCAATGGCATTTTTAGCGATGGTCACCGCATCTTTATTCTCCGGCTCGGCATATACCTCCACTCCAATCTGACCGCCGAGAGTTTTGAGCTGCTCGATGGCTGCGGGCCTGTAGATATCACATCCAACAAGCAGCACCTGACGCCCCTGCTTTTTCAAAAAAGCAGCCAGCTTACCCGAAAAAGTCGTCTTACCAGAACCCTGGAGTCCGGAAATCAAAACGACAGCAGGATCACCTTTTAGGTTGATATCCTCCTTAGCCCCCCCCATGAGTTTGGTAAGCTCCTCCTGTGTGATTTTCACCAATAATTGACCGGGGGAAACAGCGATCAACACATCTCGTCCCAATGCCTCTTCTTTGATCCGATCGGTCACATCTTTGGCAACCTTGTAGTTAACGTCTGCGTCTATCAGCGCACGTCTGATTTCCTTTACAGTACTTGCTACATTGATTTCCGTGATGGTTCCAGTACCTTTTAAGGTCTTAAAGGCCCGGTCTAACTTGAAACTAAGATTATCGAACATGATTTTGGAGTCGGTTTTTGGAGGTACAAAAATAATTAAAATAAATTCGTTTAAAAGTATTCCGGCTCATTAATGCATTTCCGCCACTTAGGCACCTCTCATCAGAAACAAAGAAAGAAAATATTTTTCTATTTTTTAAATTTAAAAGTCAAATTTATTTATCACCAAATTTGAACCAAAAAAGGTTATTTCGCGAAGGCATTTTATCCTTCTCACTGTACCCCAGTACCGCTATCCAGCTGTTATCAAAGACATCTGTCCAATTCAAAAGCTTAAATCATGCATTTTGAATGTAAAAATACCCCGATCAGGGTATTTTTTTGGTAGAAAAAAAGTCGTTACTTACACCCCGAAATCATATCATTATCAAATGATTAGAGATCAAAGCGATTGGTTCTACAAATGGCATTGGGTTTGAGTTTGAAAAAGCCTAACAGAGCAATATCTCTGTTTAGGTAGTTTTATCATTCTAAATTTTAAGTTTTTGTAACTATATTAAAACAATTGTGTTAAAATTAATAAGGGATTAAAACTAATTATCATGAACATGATACAAGAATCTACCCCATTATTCATACCGATAAGCCATTTTCCCGAACATTGTAAGAATCTAAAGAGTGGCAACCTTAAGCCTTTACTCGATGTGATCCATGAATTGGAACTCAAATTCTATAAAGCGGAAAAAAAGCTGGGTATAATAAATTTTGAACATACCTCCTATGAAGTCTTAGGTTTAAAAGGTATCCACGTGCGTTTGCTAGATACGGTCTTGAAATTAAGGTTGGTACCTTTTTTTGACTGGCAATCCTGGAAACACGAGGCTGAGCAATACTACAGTAACCCCAGTGGTCTTTACAACTTGGACATCGTGACGTTGGGGAAAATATTAACTGTACTGTTACGCTCCCAAACGATTTATGATGCCCGATTTTTGGAGGAAAAAATCAAAGACCGCTTTGCCCTAAACCTCTTGAAGGCAATTGTACATGCGCTTCAAAGAGACAACATCATAAGCTAACGAAAAGGACAGTGTTCTCTGTGTATTCAAAAAAACAAACCAAAATTAAAATAAATCCGTTATTTTTGAATGTGGCTCGAGATTTGCGAGTAGCGAGGCCACTTAGGTTTTGAAATTGCTGCAGTTGGTTTTTAGGTCATTTATGTGTTTGCTACCTTCGTTGGCACCGGGTAGTCTCAGGCAGGTACTTATTCTGCTTGTATTTTCTTTTTCTTTGATCATACCAAATGAGTATGCAAAAGGGCAAAATAGCCCCTCTTTGACCCTTTCAACCCAGTCAGCAACTTGCCCGGAAAATGGAAAAATATCAGCAAGCATCACAGGTGTTGACCAAAATGATATTAGCAACTTGTCATTTGATCTTTTTCTTGTCCCGAATTTGAATGATCCGATCCAATCAAATGCATCCGGTGAATTCACTGGGCTTCCTGCCGGCACTTACCGCGTAACCGCGGGTGGGGAATCCGGCGGACAGCCTTTTTCATTGGACCGAAATGCAATCGTAGCACAGGATGTGAAAGATTTTCGGTTTTCAGTGGCATCCCAAAGCGTCTGCGGTGAAAAGGATGGTGTGATAGAGGTAGTCGTCAATGAGGGCGTAGCGCAAACCTTCGAGCTAATTGGGCCGGTGGCCTTCCCGCCTCAGGAAACCCCCGTGTTTTCCGGTCTGAGCGAGGGAAGTTACACCATTCGGGTCACAGACGAATGTGGGGAAACAAGAACTCAGAATTATCGATTAGAAAGTCTCAGATTTGGAATCAACCCCACTATTCAGGAGTTTAAACCGCTTCTTCCAAGTTGCAGTACGGTTACGGTGGGCCATGCCCTTCAGACTCCCTATTTATCCAACGCTTTTCCGCTGGAAGTCACGCTCGAAGTTTTTAACCCGTCTGCATCTTTATTCGAAACGATCCACCTGACGGTAAATGAAAGTGACTTGGAAGGGGGGATGTTTTTCACGGAGATTCCCTTTTTTCCGGAGAATCGATATAGCTACACCATCTCTGCGGTGGATAATTGCGGATTGAGTTCGGAAAAGATCAGCTTCGAAGTCAATCGGAAGATAGCTATTTCGGATGATTTGCGCTGGGGCGCTGGAATGTGTGGTATGAGGCGCCTTTCCGTTAAACCTCTTTTTGCTGTTCCTCCGTTCACCATTCGATTCGACAGATTCCCGGATGGGTTTGACCCCGCAGTAGCCAATAGCGAATATCCGGGCCCTTACACTGAGGAAAATATTTTTTTTGGAAGTCCTGCAAATCCCATTCCTGACGGCACGTATACGCTTTCTGTCGAAGACGCCTGTGGAAACACCGCCTCCATCTCAGTAAACCACCGCACCATCGTCTCCGCACCATCTTTCACCGTGCTCAAAAGCTGCGCTCCGGGATTTGGCGATTTGGAATTGATGAATTTCGATTACTTTTTGGAATCGGTTACCCTAATGCAAGGCCCCCAAAGTTTTTCATCTGCTTACCCTATTGACCTCTCTCAGCACATCAGCAAAGACGATAAACGCAGGTTTTTGCTCACTGAACTGCCTTCTGGAGACTACGTTTTTGAAGTTTCGACCAGCTGTGGAGAGACTACCTTTAGGCGACCCGTAACCATCGTGGGCACGTCCACTACCACGGAAGAAATACATGTAGAGGAAAATTGCGGATCGTTTGATATAGCTCTTAACTACCAAAGTGATATTCCGCCGGCACAAAATCTACGATTTGGCCTTCAAAAAAAAGACATCCGTACCGGTGAATGGGTGCACCCCCGAACGGGGAGAGTATATGTAGATGGCTCGGAATTAACCAATACGAACTCGATACTTTTGGCAAATGGGCAGACAAATTTCAACTTTTCCTTTACCGGAGAATTCCGAATCGTAAAATCCGTAAGGACCTTTCGCAACGGTGAGGACATATTGCCGGGGGAAAGCCGGTTCACCTTTTGCATTGAGCCGGTCGAAGAATTCACATTCGCCGGGAGGTCTGTCATTGAGTCCGTCAATGCGTTCTCATGCGGCGATGATTCGTTTGATGTATACTTGGCAACAAATGGGTACAATCCGGTGACGTTTAGCATAATCTCGATAAACGGTGTACCTGTAAACGTCCAAAACGGAACCAACCCCCTGTTCAGCAACCTCGAGCCTGGCAGGTACCAATTTAGAACCGTGGATCGATGCGGTACTACCTCCACCACCGCACTTACCCTTTTCGAAAACAATCTCCCCGTTATCACCCCCCGCAACCTTTGCGAAGACGAAGACGGTGAGCTTCGTCTACCGTTTTTTGAACAGGTCAGCTACGAATGGTACCGGGAAGATGCACCGGAAATAATCCTAAGCCGCGAAAATACGCTTTCATTTGCGCCTTTTTCGATTATTTCCCACCAAGGCATTTATAAGGTGCGGATTTCCCATCCTGACCCTGCCAGCTGTATAAACGAAGTACTTGAATTCACCATCGATCCCGAACAGCTTGATGCGCAGGCAGGGATAGGCCAAGAGGCGCAAATATGCTACGGCACCACGGTCAACCTTTTTGACCACCTGTCTGCACCCTTTGGCACCTATGGAACTTGGACGGATTTCAATGAAACGGGAAATCTGGCAGGTAACCTTTGGGATACGGAAGGCTTGGCACCGGGAGTATATGAGTTTGGATATGAGATTGTTGGATTGTGCTCTGGGGAAGATAGCACCATCGTTAGACTAACCATTCTGCCTCCTGTAAACGCCCCAGAAGGAGATGCTTTTCAGGAGTTTTGTGAATCAGGGGAGCTAACTTTGGAAGACATTGTTCTGGTTGGAGAAAACATACGTTGGCATTCCACACCTTCGGGAAATCAACCTATTGCTCCCCAAACCCTCCTAGTAAATGAAAACACCTACTATGCAGAGCAGGTAATAGAGGGGTGCCCTTCTGCGGAACGCTTGGCTGTGACCGTTCGCCTGTACCCGCCACTGACTAATCCCGAAATCCAGGGCAATCAAGTAGTCTTTCAGTTGGAACCGGTAGCGCCAATTGCAGGAGCAGATCCGGAAGGGGGAAAAGGGCCAATTTCGTTCACTTGGGAACAGTCTTCTGATGGAGCGAGTTGGATAGGAATACCCCAGGCGAACGGAACTGCAATTGAGCCAGGCCTCCTGTTGAGCGACACTTATTTCCGGCGCATCGCACGAGATCAGCTCTGCGGAGAGGTCATAAGCAATGCCATATTGGTTGAGGTTCAGGTAGCCCCTATCCTAGCAGCAGACGATTCGTATGGCCCCCTGAAGGGATTTCAAGAAAATGTATTACCAATTTCAGAAAACGACCGTTTTCTGGGGAGGCCAGTTACACCTGGCGAAGTTACCTATCAATTGGTTTCTACTACCAATGAAACGGGCGGAGCGGTAAACCTACAGGCAAGGATTGACGAAGATGGCTTTTTGATCCTACCCTCCGGATCAACCCCTGGAAACTACCTGATCACCTATCAATTGTGTCAGGCGGCAATACCGGGAAATTGTAGTTTGGCCACCGTTACGGTTTGGATAGGTGCCATCGATGTGGTTATCACCAAAGAGGTAGATAGGCAACGCGCCGTTGAAGGGGAAATCATAACCTTTACCATTACGGCAACAAACAACAGCCCATTTCCCTTGGAAAGCATCAAATTGGACGACCAGCTTCCAAGCGGACTTCTGTTTTTATCCGCGTCTCAATCCTCTGTTGAAAATTATGTCTGGATAGTGGATAGCCTGTCTCCTTCGGAAACCTCTTCAATCAGTTTTGACGTCATAGCAACGAGGGATGGCGAGTATATCAACGAAGTGACCGTCTCGGTAGAAGACTTCTCCGCATCGGCTTCGAGTCCGCCGCTTATCGTACGTGCGAGGGAAACCGATTTGACGATCACCAAAACCGTCACCTTGGTAGAGATTTTTGATGGTGATGAGTTTTTCTATCAGATCGATGTTCGAAACAATGGCATAGATGACGGAATTGATGTATTGATCAATAATCGAATACCTCAGGGCTTACGGTTTTTGGATTGGGAATTCGAAACTACCGGTGGCGACATGAATCCTGTTTTATTGAACTCAGGCCAAATACAAACGTGGAACGTAAGCCACTTTCCGGTAGATGGTATCCTAACACTCCGATTACGGGTACTTGCTCTTGCAGACGGTTTGTTTACCAATGAAGCTTGGGTAGCAAGTGAAATCAATGACCCAAATCCGACGGATAATTCGGCAGAGGTTTCGAAGCGAGTAAATCCATTGTTCATTCCCAATGTAATAAAGCCGGATAACGACGGTAAAAATGAAACGTTCATCATTCGGGCAGATCATAAATTCGACAAAATTCGGTTGGTAATCTTTAACCGATGGGGAGATCCGGTGTTCCAATCGGCAGATTACCAAAATGACTGGGATGCGGCTGGACTAAATGCCGGAACCTACTATTACCAAGTGTCAGGAAATTTACCCAGTGGGGAGGAAATAAGGTATAAAGGATGGGTGCAAGTGATAAAATAATCCGGATTCTACGCAGTTATCTGCAGGGACTTGGGCTGTTATTTACGGCTTCCCTGTTATTGTGCCCTGTATTAACGCGTGCACAGCAATTACCACAGTTTAGCCAATACGCCTTTAATAGTCTACATATAAACCCGGCCTATGCGGGTTACAAGGTAGACCCTTTTGTACAGGCAAGTTACCGAAGCCAGTTTGTGTCGTTTCCTGGCTCACCGGAGACCTTCAGCATCACCGGTGATATGGCCTCCAGGGATGGATCGATGGGATTTGGGGCTTCCTTGCTATCTGACAGGTTAGGTGCATCGGCCCTCCAAAGTGTCTTGTTGACGTATGCCTATCGAATCAAAACAGGAGATCGCTCCTTCTTGGGTTTAGGGGTCAGTGCCGGCACGTCGGAACACAGTGTAGACGGAAACAGGTTACACCCGGACGATGCAACGGATGCTACCATTCCCATGGAACGCGTAAATCTTTTCATTCCAAACATAAACAGCGGTCTTTTTTTCCATTCCGAAACTCTCTTTGCCGGATTGAGCGTTTTTAATATGGTTGGAAGGCAAAATCTTGAAAATCAGGATGTAGTACTTGCTGCCCACAATCTGCATTACTTCTTCCAGCTGGGGGGAGTTTTCGACCTGGGAGTAGAGACTACATTTAAGCCCAGCATACTAATCCGGGATGATTTTTCTGGCCCTTTGAGTTATGATATCAATGCCATGTTTCTGTTAAACAATCGTTTTTGGGTAGGAACCTCTTATCGGTCAAGCATCCGAAACGAAGGCAATCGAAAAGCGTTGGTTGTCTTGTTAGACCTGTTTGTTACCGATTATATACGGTTTGGCTATGCTCATGACTTTAACCTTACGGCCACGAACAATTACCGAAACAACTCCCATGAATTGTCAATAGGCTACTACCTAGGAGATCGGGTACTCAAAGGACGGCAAAATTATAAATTTTAGAAGTGGAGATTAATGTTTAATTTGCACCGATAAGAGATTTGCCAACCCTATCGTTGACCCATGCCTTTTGATTTCAAAAAAGACCTACTTCCGCATTTACTTGGAATTGCCGTTTTTTACCTGATTACCCTATTGTATTTCTCTCCAATCGTCTTTGAAGGGAAATTGATCTTTCAATCAGACATCCTACAGTGGGAGGGGTCTGCCAAAGAGATTATTGATTTCAAAATGGAGTCAGGCGAAGAAACACTTTGGACTAACCGTATGTTTGGCGGAATGCCCTCGTACCTAATTCATAGTAATCCAAGCGGGGACATTACAAATTACATTATTAAAGTAATCACCCTCGGACTCCCCCACCCCATAGGGTCGTTGTTTTTTGGTATGGTGGCGATGTACATCCTGCTACTTAGTTTCGGAGTTCGTCCCCTGATAGCTGTAGGCGGAGCAATCGCATTTTCTTTTAACTCGTTCAACCTACTGAGCCTTGAAGCGGGCCATAATGCAAAAATCTGGGCGATCTGCCTAATCCCCCTTGTTTTTACCGGAGTACACCTGGCTTTTTCTGGAAAAAAAGCCCTCGGCGCGTTGATTACCGCCTTTGCCATTCTTCTCCAGCTTAAATTTAACCATCTTCAGATTACCTACTACACCTTTATATGCGTGCTGATATATGGCGTCGGCCAATTGGTGTATTTTTTCCGAAACAAGCAACTGACCGTATTTGCCGGAGTTGTTTCGTTCCTACTGATTGGTGCCTTGCTTGGAGTACTTGGAAATGCCACAAGACTCACCTCTGTGTTGGAATACAGTAAGTATTCCACTCGGGGGGTCAGCAACCTTGATGCTAACCAAACTACCCAATCAGGTTTGGATAAGGACTATGCCTTTCATTGGTCTCAGGGGAAATTAGAAACCCTCACCTTCCTTATTCCCAATTATTTCGGGGGTGGCAGTGTGCAGTCCCTGCCCAAATCCTCTGCTTCTGAGGAAGCCCTGAGAAGGCAGGGCATAGAACCCGCGCAGATTAATGAGTTTGTCCGCGGAGCGCCTACCTACTGGGGAGATCAACCGGGAACGGGAGGCCCTATCTATGGCAGTGTCATTATGGTGCTATTGTTCATAATTGGGATATTGATGGCCCGTCCTCTGCATAGAAATATTTTCGTAGGGATAGCCGTATTTACGTTGCTCCTCTCATGGGGCAAGAATCTGGAGTGGTTCAATTATTTTCTTTTCGATTACCTACCCGGCTACAATAAATTTAGGGCCGTATCGATGGCTCTTGGAGTGACGCTGTTTGCTGTGCCTGTATTAGGATCTTTGGGACTCGAAAACTTGGTAGCCCGTAGTCATGAAAAAGAAACCATCCGGAAATTCTGGATCTCCCTTATCGTTGTGGTTGGAGTTTTAGTACTCGCTATTCTCATTGCGGGAATTATGGGCTATCGGGGCAATGCAGAGGCTTCCTATCCGGACTGGCTGCAGCAAGCACTGCGCCAAGATAGAAAAAGCATGCTAATGGCAGATGCATTCCGTAGCTTGGTTTTTCTGGCTCTGACCAGTGGATTGATTTTTACACTTCTGAAGAGACAATTGAGCAAGTTGACCGCCCTGTTGGGAGTAGCAGTTCTGATCACCGTAGACGTTTGGGGTATCAATAAAAGATACTTGGATGCCGAAAGTTTTAGCGAAAATCCAACCCAACAATACTTCGCGGCCAGTCCCGCTGACCAAAAAATCCTTCAGGATACCGAATACTTCCGAGTACTTAATCTTCAAAACCCTTTTAACGAAGCACGCACTAGCTATCGGTTTAACAGCATCGGCGGGTATCATGGGGCCAAGCTCGGAAGGTACCAAGAATTGATCGAAAACATCCTTACGCCTGAAATGAACCAATTCATTCAAAAGGCACAGGAGGGTAATTTTGATTTCAACAGTATCCCTGTGCTAAATATGCTTAATACAAGGTATATCATGGCCGGACGTGCCGAAAACGCCGTTTTCAGAAATCCCCAGGCCAATGGTCCTGCATGGTTTCCTTCCGAAATCATCGATGTTTCTTCCAATCAGGAAGAAATCAATACACTTGCAGGGATCGATACCAAAGAGCAGGTGACCGTATCAGAGATACCGGAAATCTCGAGAAAAGTTGGAAAGGGCACGGTAACCCTAGAAAGCTATCTTCCTAACAGGTTGGAGTACCGAATAAATGCGGAAGAAGCCGGATTAGTGGTTTTTTCTGAAATTTATTACCCGACCGGGTGGAAAGCCACCATAAACGGCGAACCTGCGGATATCTTACGTGTCAACTACCTCCTGAGAGGATTGACGGTTCCGTCCGGATCTTCTCGGGTAGTCTTTGAGTTCAAGCCTAGCTCCTACTCAGCAGCTCTGACCGTTATGAACATTACCCAGTACCTACTCGTACTGACTCTCCTTGGGGTAGTTTTGATGCATTTACGTCCTTATTTGACCAAATAAACAGCTTAAATCATGTCTGAAAACGTAGCCAAATTTTACGATGAGTTTGCCGACAAGCAACTTAAGGTAGGGGTGAACTCAAGGCATTTCAGTATTCTTAGAAAAGTGGTGGATGCTGGTCTGAAACCCAATCACCGGGTTTTGGAAGTAGGCTGTGGTATTGGCACTGTCAGTCACCTTTTGGCCAAGATAGTTGACAAGGGATCTGTACTGGGGGTTGATATTAGTCCAGAGAGTATCCGACAGGCGGAAAAGCTGTGGACAAAATACCGGAACCTGTCTTTTGAAACGTCCGACATGTCGGATTTTGATAAACCGGGGCTTAGGTTTGACTTCATAGTATTTCCGGATGTTCTGGAGCATATACCTGTTGAGGATCATCACGCGTTATTTAAAACCGTCAGCCGCCATAGCCATTCGGAAACGGTATTATTTATTCATGTTCCCGCTCCCAGGTTTTTGGAGTGGATGATCAAAAACGAGTCCGATAAACTGCAGGTGATCGACCAGCCACTGGATACTGCCCGATTGGTCGGCGACCTTGCTACAAGTGGTTTTTACTTGGACAAAATGGAAAACTATAAGGTGTTCTACAACGAAAAAGATTATCAATATTTCGTCTTTAGAAAAATGCAACCGCTCACAGAAGTCTCGCATCGCTCAAAATGGGTCATTTTCTTCGAACGGATCCAAAACCGATTTGGGAGGATTAACCTAGTGTCCTAAATGTTGATTTATGTTGCACCGATTAGTACGGCATTTATCCAACGAGACCTGGAAATGCTCAGGGAAAAAACCAACCTGCAGTTTTTGACCTTTACGGATAAACCCGCCCTTTTGCCTGTCTACTTTTTCATCCAGTTTTTCCAGTTGAGCGTGCTGCTGCCCTTTACTGACCAATACCTGTGCTTCTTTGGAGGATACCACACAGTATTACCGGTGATTTTCGGGAAATTGTTCCACAAACGAGTGATCATCCAGTGTGGTGGCACAGATGCGATGCACCTCCCTCACATCAATTATGGAAACTACCGAAAGAAATGGCTACGGAAAGCTAGTATCTTCAGCTTTAAGAACTGCGCACTGATTGTTCCGGTTTCAGAGGCCTTGGTGGCTTCAGACTATCGCTACGATTCCGCGGCACCTGAAAAACAAGGACTAAAAAACCTTATACCAGGCCTTGCCACTCCTATCCAGGTTATACATAACGGCTTCGATGCTGCGTTTTGGAATGATCCGGGCAATGCCCGAAAGCATTTTTCGTTTTTAACTGTTGCAACCGGTATCACTGCCAGTAACCGGGCGAAGGTGAAAGGTATAGACCTAATTTTGGAGGCTGCCCATCGCTTCAAGCACTTTCATTTTACCCTAGTGGGTGACGACCGCTTTTCCACTGCACTTCCAAACGTGACCATCGCTCCCGCAATGGATAAGGAATCCCTGAGGTTGGCCTACCAGCAAAGCCAATTCTACTTGCAGCTATCCGCCTCTGAAGGTTTTCCAAATGCCCTGGCAGAAGCCATGCTTTGCGGATGCGTCCCGATCGGCTCAAAGGTGGGAGAGATTGCGCATATTATCGGTAATACGGGCTTTATCCTTGAAAAGCGAGATTTTGGATTACTTTGTACTATTTTTGACAACTTGGCAACCGACAAAACACTGGCAGAAAAGAGACGGCAAGCCCGCGATCGGATAACCACCCATTTTTCCTATTCACTGAGAAAGGAAAAACTACTGGGCATCATTGATCAGTCAAAATAAGCGGCCAAGCCAAACTAAAAGAATATCCCTTTGAACACCATCGCACGGCAAAGTCTTCTGACCACTCTTTTCGCCTATATGGGGGTAGTCGTCGGGTATTTCAATGTGCTATGGCTTTTGCCCTATGCGCTAGAGCCCGAACAGGTGGGCCTTTTCAAAACCATACAGGATTTAGCCATCCTGTTGGTTCCCTTTGCCCAACTCGGAGTAGGCAACGGAATTACCCGCTTCTTCCCATTGGTGGATGGTTCTAAGTTCCCCTTCTTGACCCAGACCTTGGTCGTCGGGATAATTGGATTCACTCTGCTGGCTGCGGTCTTCTGGGGGTTTAAAGATTCCATCATTTCACTATTTGCCCAGAATTCTCCTGAGGTAAATGACTATTTACTGGTCGCACTTCTTATCACACTGTTTTCGCTCCTAAGCACCATCCTTGAATCTTTCTGTCGATCCTACCTGAAAGTAGCGATCCCTTCGTTCATCAGAGACGTGCTTCTTCGACTTCTCATGGCCCTATTGGTTCTGGGCTATCTGTTCGATTTATATTCCTTCCATCAGTTGATGTGGGGATTGGGTTTGGTTTACTTCTTGGCTTTGGTTGCTACCCTTACGTACATGGTCAAACGTAATCTGTTCAAACTGACCTTGGACTGGAAAAATTTGGACAGAAAGTTCCAGTCGTCGTTTCTGAATTACAGTCTCATCACGCTTCTAGGCACGGCAGGAGCCCTACTGATCATGAAGATCGATAGCCTAATGGTGAGTTCTATGATTGGACTAGATGCGAATGCGGTTTATATTATCGGGTTTTCCATAGCCGTCGTCATCGAAATGCCCCGTCGGGCCATCTCCCAGGTGATCATGCCGGTGATTTCCGAAAAGTTTGCTGCCAACCAGTTGCCTGACATCCATCAGATCTACAAAAAGGTAGCTGTCAACCAACTACTGATTTGTCTTTTGGTCTTTCTGCTAATTTGGGTAAACATCGATAATCTCTATCACTTCGTACCTAACCGGGATATTTATCAGGCAGGCAAATGGGTGGTTTTCCTTATCGGGCTGGGAAAGATTACCGATGCCTTGTTTTCGGTAAACAGTGAGATCATCGTATTTTCCAAATACTACCTGTTTAACATTACAGCTACTGTAATCATGTGCGTGGCCGTTGTCTTTTTAAACAGTTGGCTAATCCCCATTTGGGGAATAGAAGGTGCTGCCCTCGCATCCCTTATTGCCATGTTGCTGTACAATGCAATCAAATTCGTTTACATCAAAGTTAGACTGGGGTTCAATCCCTTCACCGTTGCTTTGTTTAAAATTCTAGCTATCGGACTTGCCAGCTGGACAGTAGCCCGGTTCCTACTTCCCAGCCCCGATAGTGTCATATTTGACGTAGTAATAAAAAGCACTGTTCTCGTCTGCTGTTTCGGCATTGGAGCTAAACTGTGGGCGGTCTCTCCTGAGTCTGAATACTGGATACGGGAAAAAATCGCACCGATTTTGCAAAAGTTCAATAAACCATAGGCTCATTCAAAAAATCGCGCCACCACTTCAGCCACTTCCTGTACCTCCTCTTGCGTTAGGCCGGTGTTTAGGGGAAGAGAAAGCGTGGTTTTTGCAACGGTTTCGGCCACCGGATAAGGAACCCCATCCAAAAACGGGGACATATGGGGCAAGATTTGGGGATAATGGATCGCAGATCCGATTCCGTGTTTTTCCAGATAGCTTTTCAGTTGGTTGCGTTGTCTGCACTGAACGGTAAAAAGATGGGCATTATGGTCGTGCCCCAAGATACCTGTGGGAAGAATCAATTCATCGATTCCACGTAACCGCCGCAGATAGATCTCCGCCAACTCTTTTCGTAAGCCCTGCATCCCTGAAAAGTGCCGCAGCTTGATGCGTAAAAAGGCGGCTTGCAGCGTATCTATTTTTGCGTTTCTTCCGGAGATAAGGTGCTCATTACGAGCTACCTGACCATGGTTTACCCAAAGCCTGCATTGTTTCGCCCATTCGGCATCCATTGTCACCAACATCCCTGCCTCTCCGAGTGCTCCCAAATTCTTGGTTGGATAAAAGCTGAAACAACCGATGGTTCCCCATAAACCAGCCGATCTGCCATTGCTAAAGGCTCCAAACGCCTGCGCGGCATCTTCAATCACCTTTAAGCCAGATCGTTCGGCAATCCGGCTAAGCCGATCCATCCCTACCATCTTACCGTAAAGATGGACGGGAACGATAGCCTTCGTAGCCGAGGAAACCTTTTGCTCGATGCTATCGAGGTCAATCAGCCCCTCGGCAGTAACATCCACAAACCGCGGAACGGCACCCACATTCCTTATCGCTTCAGCCGTGGAAACCCATGTCAAAGCTGGCAGGATAACCTCATCACCGTAACCAATCCCCAGTACCTTCATCGCTATTTCCAGTGCGTCTGTTCCATTGGAACAGGGTATGACGAATGGTTCGCCAAGGTAGTTACGAATTTCTTCGGCAAAGGCATCCACCTCTTTCCCTCCCGAGAAAACACTGGTACGAACCAGTTCTTGAAATTTACTGCTCAACTCCTTTTGGAGTGATTGATGGACTTTGTCCAGGTCAAGAAAGGGAATCCTCATTGACATCTGTCTATATTTTTTTCAGCGGTCAAAACCCGCTCTAAACCAAAGATCGGCAATGCCTTTATCAATCCTCGGTAGAATCTCAAAACCTATGATCATCCGGCGAGTAACGAGTACGTTATTCCTTTCCGTCTTTGGCAAGTTCGATTTCACGTAATATTTCGGCTAATGAACCAGTAAGGTTCCTTCTTGAATAGCGGCCAACGCCTTTCCTTGGGGGATTGGTACGACGGAGCTCAAATGCCAACGAAAGAAACCTTTCTATTTCCCTGGGTTTGGTGTGACTTATGACCCGACCTGCCTCTGCATGATGTATAAGCTTTGCTGCATCCCCTTCGGCGTCACCCAACGCGATGATTCTTCTACCTGTTGCTAGGTATTCAAAGAGTTTTCCAGGGATATTTCCCTTGGCATTTTTGGTGTCTGTTAGAATCAGCAGCAGCAAATGGGCTTTCCCATAATAGGTAAAAACGGCTTCGTGGCTTATATATCCGGGAAATACCGTTCGTTGGGCAAGCCATGGGTCCTTTGCCACAAATTCCTTAACCTGATCACTGACTTTTCCCACAAATGTTAAGCGAACAGCCTCTCCGGATTTTTGAAACACTTCTCTGAAAGCATGCAAAAATGGAAGAGGGTTTCGGATGGCATCGATGACTCCTGTGTAAACTACTTCGAAGATGTCATACGATTCCTGCTTGTAGGAAAAATCTGAAGGGAGATCCGCTTCATCGAAGCCATTGGTGAGCAAATGCACAGGTCGATTGGTCAACTGCTTCATTTCTTCCTGAAAGGTAGGGCTGATGGTCATTAACGCATCTGCCTCGGAAAAAACAGAATCCTCCAACTGTCGGTGCTTGGCTCGTACCCCTGCAGTCATGGGAAGTGTATCCAAGAACTCCCAAGCAGACCATGGATCGCGGAAATCCGCCAACCAAGGCAACCCTGTTGCCCGCTTTAGGTTCCGCCCTATCAGATGCATGCTATGGGGAGGGCCGGTTGTGATGATTGCAGCAAAATTGTTCACTTCGGCTATTTCACGTAAAAACTTAACGGATGGACGCACCCAAAACACCCTCGGATCCGGAATCAGCGTATTTGCCCTTATCCAAATGGCGAGCCTATCCAGCCATGATTTCTTCCTCCTTTCCAAGATAACCGACGGATCTTTAATGCCGTCCTTTTTCAGGTATCTAAAAAGCTGATAGGGCTCCCATATCGGAAATCTCAGTACTTCCAGCTGAGGATCAACTTCACAGAGGAGGGAGGGATCTTTTAATTCAAAATCAGGATTCTCGGGAGTGAAAATCACCGGATCCCAGCCAAACTGCGGCAGGTACTTAGCGAACTTAAGCCAGCGTTGAACACCAGAACCTGAACTCGGAGGCCAATAGTAGGTGATGATCAAAACTCGTTTGGGCGCTCGCATGTGTATCGGAAAATTTTTCGAATGACTGAAAATAAAGCAACCCATCCCCTAAAGTGGAAAAGGGATGGATTGCCAAAAAAGATTATTCTCCTTGCGCTAGGGAGAAACCACGTACACCATCAAAGGTGTAGAGATGTTCTGTTTTGATGAAGTCAAAGCCCAACTCGAGCACTTGTTGTAATACATCGATAGCCTGCCCATGGGTAATGCCCGATTCGTCAGAAGTCAAAAACCGAACCCTCCAGTGGTCGGAACAGAAGGTTTCCTTCATTCCGTCAGGATACACCTTAACACCACGGTTCGTGATCAGCCTCAATTTCAATCCACCCGCATCCACCTGTCGGAGCCGATCCCCTATTACGTTGGGATTCCTTCCATCTTCCTTCCAGTCTATGAATACATCCAATCCGATCAGCTGCTTTTTAGCAGGTTCCCTTTTTTTGAGAACCAGCGTACCGGATCCTTCCTCACCACCTTTGGCAAAGGATGCCGGCTGCATGTGTTCCGGCTGCATTCCTAACCGATCGATGACCGCTTGGGCAAATTCCTGCGTTCCGACCTTCTTTTGGGAAATTCCCTCCTGATAGATATCTGCTGTATGCAGCCCATCCTCCATGGTTTTCATCCATGCATTGCTTATTTTTTCGGCGACCTCAGGCTGCCCGATATGCACCAGCATCATGATGGCACCATTCAGGAGCCCTGAGGGGTTTGCTATGTCCATACCAGCAATGTCGGGCGCAGAACCATGTATAGCCTCAAACATCGCCACATCTTCACCCACATTGGATGATCCGCCCAACCCAACAGAACCGGTCACCTGGGCCGCTACATCAGAAATGATATCGCCATATAGATTGAGCGTGACGATCACGTCAAACATTTCAGGCCGGTCCGCAATCAATGCTGTTCCTATATCAATGATCTTATGGTCAGCCTGAATATCGGGATACTCTTTGGCCACTTCATCGAAAACCTTATGAAACAAACCATCTGCCAGTTTCATGATGTTGTCCTTCGTCATGCATGTCACCTTTTTCCGGTTGTATTTCTTGGCATATTCGAAGGCATACCGAACTATCTTTTCGCTACCAGGTCTCGTTATCAACTTCAGGCACTGATAGACCTCATCCGTTTGCCGGTGTTCTATGCCTGCATAGAGATCTTCCTCATTCTCCCTGATGATCACCAGATCCGTTTTGGGAAAATGGGTACGAATATACGGTGAGTAGGCCTTGCATGGCCGGACATTCGCATAGAGGCCAAGGGTTTTTCGGGTAGTCACATTCAGACTCTTGAAGCCTCCTCCTTGGGGGGTGGTAATGGGTGATTTCAAAAAAACCTTGGTTTCCCTTAATGAATCCCAGGCCCTGGGTTCAATCCCGGAGGTGATTCCCTTAAGGTAAACCTGCTCGCC
Source organism: Lunatimonas lonarensis (assembly GCF_000390185.1). GTDB lineage: Bacteria > Bacteroidota > Bacteroidia > Cytophagales > Cyclobacteriaceae > Lunatimonas > Lunatimonas lonarensis. Next base: position 58,188 of record NZ_AQHR01000029.1, read on the forward strand.
AATCTCAATCACATCCGTTTCAATCTCCGCGCCTGCCGCTTCTAAAATGGAAAGTGTTGCTTTCATGATTTCCGGGCCAATCCCATCCCCATATGCGACCGTAATTTTTCGTTTTGAAGACATAAATGTTCGTTCTAAGTAGTTGAAAATTTAACGTAGACAAAAATAACAAGTTTCGGTGGACTAAGGTCTAAAAAGTTCACATTTGCGCAATCACGAACCCTAATAAATACGGGATTTACCACTAATTTCACCTTAGATTCAATTCATTATTTTACATTTTCCCATTTTTCAGAATAATAAATAAGCGTTTTGCTTTAAAAAGAGATCCTACCCTTGAATCTCTAATGTCTTTGTGTTCGACCTTTCTACCTGTTCTGGGTATGACTTGTGATTTATGTGTGTTTGTTTTGTGTTTGAAATACGTACTTGTATATTTGAAGATTATCACGGATCGTTTCTTATGGCAGAACCAAAAAATATTCTTTCCGAAATCAGAGATGGAATACTTTATCTAACGATTAATCGAGAATCCAAGCTGAACGCATTGAGTTATAAAATATTGGAGGAACTGAACAATATTTTTAACGAAGTAAACGACAATAAGTCTATCCGAGGCGTCATCATCACAGGAGCTGGAGATAAGGCGTTTGTCGCGGGAGCAGATATAAACGAGATTTCCGAGCTCAATGAAGTAAACGCCCGAAAATTCGCCGAATTCGGCCAAGAGGTTTTTCAGAATATAGAGTCCTGCCACAAGCCGGTAATTGCCGTCGTAAACGGCTATGCCTTGGGAGGAGGCTGTGAACTTGCCATCGCCTGCCATATGCGGATCGCCACTGCAAATGCAAAATTCGGCCAACCCGAGGTTAACTTGGGAATTATCCCCGGATATGGCGGAACGCAACGACTTACCCACCTGATAGGAAGGTCAAAGGCCACCGAGCTCCTCATGACAGCAGATATGATGGACGCTTCTGAAGCTTTGAAACTTGGGCTGTTAAATTACGTGGAGTCCACGAAAGAAAATGCCATCAAAAAGGCGGAATCTATTCTGGAAAAGATCATGAAAAAAGCTCCACTCTCCATCGGGATGATCATCGATTGCGTAAATGCTGTCTATGCCAGTGATGGAAATGGCTACCAAATCGAAGCAAACAGTTTTGCCAGGTGCGTGAAATCAGAAGATTACCGGGAGGGCACCAAAGCATTTCTGGAGAAAAGAGAACCTAATTTTAAGGGGGAGTAGATTGAGCCCCTTTTTTTTATTTTAATATGGGCCAGCTTCAGAAACTTGCGAGCCAATCTGCCATCTATGGCATTAGTAGCATTCTGGGCAAGACGATCAATTTTTTGCTGATCCCACTCTACACAGGTTACCTCCAAATGGAGGACTTGGGATCTTTTACCATGATCTACGCTTTAATAGCCTTCCTGAATGTCCTATTTACCTTCGGTATGGAGACGGCCTATTTTCGCTTTGCCACTGGTAAAGGACTTGCGCCAGACCGCGTCTATCACAATGCCCAAACCTTGGTCGGTCTAGTAGCAATCCTACTTGGATCCCTTCTATACTTTCTTTCGGGCTCGATCGCAGAAGTGCTAAACTATCCCGGAAAATCCCACTTGTTTAAGTGGGTCGCACTGATCCTAGCGATCGACGCGCTGCTCGCCATTCCCTTTGCAAAACTTCGGATGGAAGGAAAGGCCCTCACCTTTGCCTTGATAAAACTCTCCAACATTTTTTTGAACGTAGGGCTGAACCTTCTTTTTATAGTAGTCGCGTACCACATTTACATGGGGGATTGGTTGCCCGGAATGCAGCGTTGGGTAGCAACCATATATAACCCGGAATGGGGAGTGGATTACATCATTTTGGCAAATTTATTAGCCAATGCTGCCCTGATTCCTGTGCTTGCTTATTACGGCGGCCCCATCCGAATGCGGTTGGATAAAACGGTCATTAAACCAATGTGGTCCTACGCCTATCCCCTGCTATTTATGGGTCTCGCAGGCGTGGTCAACGAAGTATTTTCCAGGGGACTATTTGAATACGCCATTCCGGAGGACTACTTTAGCGGACTGACCAAACGGGAGGCGGCAGGTGTATTTGGGGCCAACTTTAAACTGGCGATTTTCATGAACCTAATCATTCAGGCATTCAAATACGCTGCGGAGCCTTTCTTTTTTCAGCAAGCTGAAAACAAGCAAAGCCCGCTTGTCTTCGCTAAGGTAATGCATTGGTTCATACTATTCTGTACCTTCCTAATGGTTGCCGTTTCAGTAAACCTAGATCTCATCGCCCGTTTGTTTTTCCAGTCTCCTGGGTACGAAAGCGGACTCAAAATCGTCCCCATGCTTCTGCTTGGCTACCTCTTTCTTGGCATATACTATAACTTAAGCATATGGTTTAAGCTTACCGACCAAACCTCCTATAGCTTTTACATGACTGCTTTGGGCGCCCTTATCACCATTGGCACCATACTGGTATTGGTACCGCGATGGGGTTTCATGGGCGGAGCGTTCAGCACCTTGGCCAGTTATTTTGCGATGAGTGCAGTATGTTTTTGGTTAGGGCAAAAGTATTTCCCTATCCCCTATCGCGTCAAAGAAGCACTGCTGCTACTCTCCTTATCCATTGCTTTCAGCTATGTAGGGTTTTGGATAGACACCGGCAACCAACTGTTAAATTTTGTTATCCACAACGCTTTCCTGGTTCTTTATGGCTCAATACTTTTTCTTATGGAGAAAAAGGAACTAACTTCGTTGATTAAAAACAATCGCCAAAAACAGTGAGTATGGACGTACGGATCGTCAATCATTCGAAGCACCCCCTCCCCTCTTATCAGACCATCGAATCTGCCGGTATGGACTTACGGGCCAATACCGATGAGGATATTACGTTAAATCCAATGGAAAGAAAGCTGATAGGAACCGGATTGCATATTGAACTGCCCGTTGGTTTTGAGGCGCAGATACGACCCAGAAGTGGACTGGCCTATAAATTCGGAATTACTGTATTGAACAGCCCGGGCACCGTTGACTCCGATTATCGTGGCGAACTGAAGGTTTTGCTCGTCAACCTGTCGGAACAAACCGTTACCCTCAAGGACGGAGAGCGAATCGCCCAACTTGTGGTAGCGAGACACGAGAAAATAACCTGGATGGAAGCGGATTCGCTGACCGATACAGAAAGGGGACAAGGTGGATACGGAAGTACAGGCAGATAGCCCAAATCCAGCGGCGATTTATAAAAACCAAAAAGGAAGTTTATTGTTATAAATGAGTATTTTAACCCCAAATAGCAGCCTTACAAACCAACCCCCTCTCACAAACCAAATGAACCTATCACCGTATAGTGGCAGTAAAGCCATTTGATGAAACCTATGACACTCCGTATCCCTATTTATTTTGCCTGTACCATCACCTGTATCCTTCTCTGCTCCATATTGGTAGTGGATTCCAGTGCCCAGGAACGGATGTCAAAAAAACAGCGAAAAAAACAGGAGAAAGAAATTTTGGCGTCAAGGCTTTTTGTTGAAGGACAGAAGTACATGATGCTCGAGGATTTCGATCGGGCTTTTTTTTATTTCGATAAATCGAGGTTTTATAATCCGAGCGAGGCTGCCGTTTACTTTAAGATGGCAGAAATACTTACACGGGCCAATCAGTTGGACAAAGCACTCGAACTCGCCCGACAGGCAGTGGAGTTAGATGGTGACAACAAGTATTACAAGTTGATGATTGCTGAAATATACAGCAAACAAAAGAAGCCAAAAGAAGCAGCCGATGTATTGAAGTCATTGATGGATGACAAAACAGAAAATCAACAACAATACATCCTGGAACTTGCTTCTTTGTATCTAGCCTCCCAGGATTTCGAAAAAGCTTTGGCAGCACTGGAAGAAGCGGAAGAATACTATGGGATCGTAGAACAGCTCACTGCGCAGAAGCAACGGATCTTCCTCAGACAAAATGATCTGGAAAGTGCCGTCATGGAAGGGCAAAAACTCATAGATGCCCATCCTGGAAACGCCACCTACGTGTTGGCACTTGTGGAGATTCTCTTCAATAACAACCGGGTGGACCAAGCTATGGAGGTAGTGAAAAAGTCGCTCGCTACCTATCCGGATCAGCCGGAGCTGTTTATGGCCATGTTTACCCTACATAAGGAAAAGAAGCAGCCTGCTCTGGCCAATGATTATGTAAAAAGGGCGTTTGCCCACCCCGATCTGGAAGTGGAGATGAAGGTGAGGGTATTTGCCGAAATCCTTCAGGAACTCAAAACAGAAACCAGAAACAACTTGCTGGATGAGTTGGCAGGTTCACTGAAAAAGCACCACCCAAAGGATCCGACAGTCCTTGGCATATTGGGAGATTTTGAACAATCAAAGGGGAACAAAGCTGAAGCCCTGGTTTTTTACCGAGCCTCCATTGCCGAATCAACTGAAAATGAAGGTATTATTCAAGCTGCGATCAGTCTCATGTTTGAGCAGCAGATCGATTTTTCGGAAATCGAAGCACTCACAGAAATAGCCGTTGAAGGGTTCCCTGAGCGACCGGAGTTTTGGTTTTTTGATGGAACCGCCAAACTGGCCCAGAAAAAGTACGCTGCGTCCCGGGAATCCCTCGAAAAAGCCCTTGAAATAAACCAGGACAAAAATCGCCAACTGGAAATGATGGTCCTAGGCCAGCTAGGTGATACCTATCATTCATTGGGAGAAAAGGAGCTCGCTTTCAGTACTTATGAAAAAGTTTTGGAAATAAATCCAAACAATGAACATATATTAAACAATTATGCCTACTTTCTGTCTTTGGAAAGAAAAGACTTAGACAAGGCAAAAAAAATGTCTGAAAAATTGGTTACCCGGTTTCCAAAAAACGCCACCTATCTAGACACCCATGCTTGGGTTCTGTTTCAGCTGGGACTGTACGAAGATGCAAAGAAGTACATGGAAAAGGCACTGGAATATCAGCTAGAGCCCAGCGGGGTAATGTATGAACATTTTGGAGATATTTTGTATAAGTTGGGCGATGAAAAGCAGGCGTTAGCCTATTGGAAAAAAGCAGAAGGACTGGATGAGACTTCGAAATTTTTGTCTGAAAAAATCAAGCATAAACGATACTATGAATAGGCTGTTATTTCTACTTGCTTTCAGTACCTGTCTACTGATGGCCGGCTGCGCCAAAAAACCCCTCCTATATACCTCGGATACAGTAATGGATGAGTTTGAGCCCACTTACCTGGACTTTGAATTCCTCTCTGCTAGAGGAAAAGTAATGATCGAGGATCAATCGGGCAGGGTTACCAAGGGTACCCTGAACATTCGCGCGCAGAAAGACTCCGTGGTATGGTTCAGCCTCTCCCCTGGATTGGGTATTGAAGCTGCTAGAGGGATCATGACGACAGACTACATAAAAATCCGCGATAGAATCAATGGCAATACGATCGATATGGACTATGCCACCTTTGAAACGCGCTATGGAGTCGCACTTACCTTATCCCTCATACAAAATCTACTGTTTGCCAATATTCCGCATGAATATACGTTTAGGGATAGGATGGTACGCGTTGGTCAGGTATTTGAGCTGACGCAGGAAAGGGACAATCTGGTTTACCGATCTACCATCAGCGCAAAACACGGGAAAGTAACGGATCTCCAAAGTGGAACCAAACGAAAGGATGGGGGTAGTCTTTCAGCCAACTATTTGGATTTCAAAGATGTGGATTCACAGCCCTTTCCCTACAAGGCAATTGTAAACATGGTATTGAGCCTACCGGACAAACCCAGATCCAAGATGTCCATGAACGCTGAAATCGTAAAAGTAGACTTGACGAATGCGCCTTTATCCTTCCCGTATAATTATTGACGAGGCCCTATTTTTCTTCCGTCGGACTTTCTTGGGGATACTTTTGCTCGGGCTTTTGATCGTAAAAGCCCCCGCGCAGTCCCAACTCAAGCGATCCAGGGCCCAGCTGGAAAAAGAAAAAGCCGAAATACAAAAAAAATTACGGGAGTTTGACACAATTCTGCGACAGACCACAGCCCAAAAAACAAGCTCCCTGGGTGAACTCAAAGCCGTGAATCAAAAACTCGATGTACGGATAAAGTTCATCAGTACGCTGAATAGGGAAGTGCTGTTGATCAACCGGGAGATCGGAGAAACAGAGAAATCCATCAAGTCGCTCGAAACTGACCTTGAAAATCTGAAGCGGGAATATGCTACGATGATCTATACCTCCTACAAACTGAATCAAGGGGTAAATGTTCTGGTATTTGTATTCAGTTCGTCTACCTTTAAGCAGTTTTACCTGCGGATGAGGTATCTAAAGCAATATGCCGATGAACGGAAAAAGCAGGTTGCGCAAATGGAGAAAGTCAGTAGAGACCTAAATGGCGCAAGGGCACTCCTAGAGGAAAAAAGGGTGGAAAAAGAGCGTGTCCTGGCCCAAGAACGGACTGAAAAGGAGCAACTTGATAAACTTAAATCCGAGCAACAGGGAGTAGTAAACAACCTCACCAAAAAAGAACAGGAACTTCGAAAAGAAATAGCCGCTGCAAAAAAACAACAGGAAAACCTGAATCGATTGATCAAAAGTGTGATCGAAGAGGAAATCCGGCTCGCGGAAGCGGAGTCAAAAAGAAGCGGCACCAGGACAACCACTACTTCGGCGAGCAAAATCCCGCTTACCCCGGAAGGTGCTGCGATTTCGACCTCCTTCGCCGGTAATCGTGGTAAGATAATCTGGCCTGTGGAGAGTGGCTTTATTTCCAAGAAGTATGGCACCTATCCGCATCCCACGCTAAAAGGAATCATGGAAACCAACGATGGCGTGGATATCCAAACCAATCGTGATGAACCGGTAAGGTCGGTGTTTGATGGCGTCGTAACCAAAATCACAACAGTACCGGGCATGGGTGGAACCGTAATTATCCGGCATGGAGATTTTTATACCATGTATAGCCGATTAAAGACCGTTTCTGTAAAATCCGGTGAGCAAGTGAAAACAAAAACCATAATTGGTACCGTAAATACTGATAAAAACGGGGTGTCCGAACTACATTTCCAGACATGGAAGGGCCTCGAAGTATTAGATCCAAGCATTTGGCTCTCTAAAAAATAATTCGTATATTCCATTCATAATCAAAAAAAACAAGAAGAAGGAAGCATTCCTTTGTGTTAGCAAATCTCAGTGATATATTTGTAATCAATTCAAAACCAAAATCAGGAACACATGAATACATTGGCATTTATCCAAAATATAGGGGGAGGTTCGTTGGTGATCATCGTTTTAGTCATCATCCTACTCTTCGGCGCCAAAAGAATACCGGAACTTGCGAGAGGCCTGGGAAGGGGAATCAGAGAGTTCAAGGATGCCACCAAGGAGATTCAGGAAGATCTTGAAGAAGGTCTGAAGGATAAGAAAACCAAAGACTAAAGAAAAGTAAGTTGGAAAAATTCCGTTCATTTGACGAAATAACGCGATCGCTGGAAAGAAAGGAAACAGACTGCAAAGAGATCGTAAATTATTACCTCAAAAACATTCAGACGAAGGCGCACCTAAACGCCTTCGTTGAAGTTTATAGGGAATCTGCCTTAGCCCAAGCCGAAAAAGTAGACCAAAAAATCATCGAAGGAAAGGCCGGCAGACTAGCGGGAATGGTAGTTGGTATCAAAGATGTCCTCTGCTACCAAGACCATGAATCAAACGCTTCCAGCAAAATCCTTAAAGGATACAAAAGCCAGTACACTGCCTCTGCCGTACAAAGACTGATCGATGAAGATGCCATCATCATTGGCCGTCTAAACTGCGACGAGTTTGGTATGGGTTCCTCCAACGAAAACTCAGTACACGGACGTACGCTGAATGCCATCGACGAATCACGTGTACCGGGAGGCTCCTCTGGGGGATCAGCGGTAGCGGTACAAGCAAACCTATGTACCGTATCGTTGGGAACTGATACAGGCGGGTCGGTAAGACAGCCTGCCGCTTTCACAGGGGTAGTAGGCATTAAGCCGACTTACTCTAGGGTTTCCCGCTTTGGTCTGATCGCGTACGCCTCGTCCTTCGACACCATAGGTGTTTTTTCATCCAATATTCGAGACAATGCGCTTGTACTTGAAGTAATGGCAGGCTCGGATGAGTTTGACAGTACCGCGTCACGGAAGCCAGTACCCCATTACAGCGAATTGCTGCATTTCGACAAGCAGGCAAAGGTCGCGTACCTCAAAGAGACTATATATACGGATGCACTCCAAGGAGAAATCCAATCCGCAACACTGGATACCCTAGAAAAACTGCGAAAGGAGGGCCACCAAGTAGATGAGGTCAACTTCCCGCTTCTTGAGTACGTTCTCCCCACCTACTATATTCTGACCACGGCAGAAGCAAGCTCGAACCTTTCCCGCTTTGACGGAGTAAAGTATGGATACCGCTCTCCGAATGCACACAATTTGGAAAGCATGTATAAAATGACCCGGTCGGAAGGCTTCGGAGACGAGGTTAAACGCAGAATCATGCTTGGAACCTTTGTGTTGAGTGCCAGCTACTACGACGCCTACTTCACCAAAGCCCAACGTGTAAGAAGACTTATCAAGGAGTTTACAGAAAACCTTCTGGATAAATATGACTACATTATCATGCCCACCACACCCAGCACAGCGTTCCGATTTGGAGAGCATTCGAATGACCCGGTGGCCATGTATTTGGAAGACCTCTATACAGTCCAAGCATCAGTTTCCGGGGTTCCCGCAATATCCATCCCAAATGGAACAGATCAACAAGGACTTCCCATCGGACTTCAGATAATGGCCAATTCCTTCAAGGAAGCAGATTTATACGCTTTTGCAAATTACCTATCAACTATGAACCCGTAAAATAACCCAAGATGGATACCAAAGCGATGTTCTCACTGTTTCTTTTGTGTTTGCTGCTGATCCATCAGACGGTAAATGAGCTATATGCCCAACAGTCCATTTCCCCATCAGGAAATGGATTGTCCTCAATGGCCACCGTAGAACCTCAATACCATTTTGATTACATTCCGGACTATACCTATGCCGACGTAGAGAAACGGGTTGAGGCCATGAAGACGGATATGCCGTTCCAATTAAACGAAACGATATTTTCATTTATTAACTACTTTACGGTAAGAAACAGAGCCTATACACGCATGGTGCTCGAACGAAAACACCATTATTTTCCATTGTTTGAGGAGGTTCTACGCGAAAATGACATGCCCGAGGACGTAAAGTTCCTGGCAGTTATCGAATCCGGCCTGAATCCAAAGGCCCGTTCCCGCGTAGGCGCCATGGGGCTATGGCAATTTATGCCCGGTACCGGGCGTGAATATCAACTCTACGCAAACCAGTATATTGACGATAGACTGGATCCTGAAAAATCAACAGAAGCCGCCATTAGGTTCCTGAAAAGTCTTCATAAGCGCTATGGCGATTGGGAGTTGGCCATGGCTGCCTATAATTGCGGTCCCGGAAATGTGAACAAAGCCATCAAACGATCAGGAGGAAAACGTAAATTTTGGGAAATATACAATTACCTTCCCCGGGAAACAAGAAGCTATATCCCGCAATTTCAAGCCATTATGTACGTGATGCGCCATGCAGAACTACATAACCTATTTTTGGAAGACCCTGTATTTCCGGTAGACTACCAGTTGATTTCCTGGGAGGGACACTTGGATTTAATGGAACTGTCCAAACACTCCGACATCTGCATGGAAGATCTCGAGTTTTTGAACCCCGCCTTGGTTTCGACACGCATTCCTAAAATGAACCGGGAACTCTCCATCAAGGTGCCCAGCACCAAAGCGGCGTTCCTGGCCGAAAACCAACGGTGGATCCAAGATTCCTTGGCAATTCAGGCTGATCGGTTCGTCGCCGAAATGCCCAAACCCACTCCATTTATTTCGTCCTCTGGGCATACAGTCACCTACCGAGTGCAGTCTGGCGACGTACTTGGCGGAATCGCCCAGCGATACAATGTATCGGTGGCCAATCTTAAAGCCTGGAACGGAATCAATGGAAACCTGATACGGGTAGGCCAAGTCCTGCACATTCACCAGCCCACCAGTACCCTAGATAAACCTACCCTGGCATCCAACTCCTCACCGCTTCAGGTAAACAATGAAAATGGATCCAAAGTGTATACGGTGCAACCTGGGGATTCACTTTGGCTCATTTCCTCTAGGTTGGAAGGGGTAACCATTGAGCAGCTTAAAAAGCTAAATAACCTCAACACCAATCAAATTAAACCGGGACAAAAGCTCATAATTGGTTAGTTTTAAAACTAATTTTTTAATTTTATTTTTTTATGGTAGTGAATTTTTATACCTTGGAGCTAGGAAAAAAACCATCGTTATGAACTACTCAAAATGCTTTGCCCTTATTCCCTGTATCCTTTTCGCAATCGTTGGACTGGTAGCCTGTGACAACGGAGGAGCTGGGGGGGCTGAAAAATCATCCCTGCCAAAGGCCCGTGGCGCATTTGGGGAAATCATCTTGGTGATTGATTCGACCAAATTTGCCGGCCCGGTAGGTGAAATCCTAACCGAAATATTTGAAGAGGATATCAAGGGAATAATTCGCGAAGAATCCCTCTTCAACCTAAAAAGCGTAGATCCCCGCAGTTTGACCAGGATTCTCAAAATGGCAACCAATATGGTTTATGTAACCACTTTTGACGATCCTAAACCAGGTAGTCGGGTAATAAACAATCAGTTTACCGAGGAATCAAAAGTAATGGCAAAGGAAGACCCAAACCTGTTCATGCTACGTGAAAAAGACGAATTTGCCATTGGCCAGGATGTCATTTACCTTTTTGGAAATAACGAAGAGCAGCTTATTCAGAACCTGCGCCAAAACAAAAGTAAACTTCAAAACCTCTTTCTTTCCAAGGAGCGGGAACGGTTGGGCAAGGCCCTATTCAATCGAAAGAACAGCCTCGCAACCGTCTTGGGCCGCGATAAATTCGGTGTTGAGCTCAGTTTGCCCGCCTCCTATCAGCTTGCCAAGGAAGAAGACCAGTTTCTGTGGTTTCGTCAGCCTACCCCGAGAACCGACAAACCGGATATCAGTCTGCTTTTCTACATGACAGACTATACAGATGAGAGTGAGGTCTTTCCTGAAAACATCATCGCACTCAGAAACAGTATCTTAAAACCAAGGGTCTTTGCAGACCCATCCAATAAAGATTCGTTTCTGGTCACCGAAACCCTGGAACCTCCGGTTTTCTCAAACACTACGATAGACGGACAGTATGCGGTGGAAATGCGTGGTGCCTGGAAGAGCAACAACCTATCCATGGGAGGATCCTTTCTCTCCTATACGGTAGTGGATGCCGAACGCGGCAAGATTTTCTACATAGAAGGCTTTGTCTACTACCCCAGTGAAGCCCATCGTGCACCGCTGCGGGAAATCGAAACAATTTTGGTAGCCACCGGAATGAAAGCAGCCGAATCCAATTAAACATCTCCCTAACCAACAGTTAATGGCCATTAAGATCAGAAAAGAGGACGCTCTTAACTACCACAGTACCGGCAAACCCGGCAAGGTGGAGGTAGTCCCAACCAAACCACTTTCCAGCCAACTTGATTTGGCACTGGCATATTCTCCGGGGGTGGCCCAACCCTGTAAGGAAATCCAGCACGACAAAGAAAAAGCCTATAAATATACCGCAAAGGGCAACCTTGTGGCTGTAATATCGAACGGCACTGCGGTCTTGGGGTTAGGGGATATTGGGCCGGATGCTTCCAAACCTGTCATGGAGGGGAAGGGGGTTCTATTCAAAAAATTTGCAGGCATTGATGTCTTCGATTTGGAAATCGATGAAAAGGATCCGGAACGGCTTATTCAGATTATAAAGGCATTGGAGCCTACTTTTGGTGGCATAAACCTAGAGGACATCAAGGCTCCCGAGTGCTTTATCGTGGAGCAACGCCTAAAGGAAGCCATGAACATACCCGTCATGCATGACGACCAACACGGTACTGCCATTATTTCAGGGGCGGCTTTGCTGAATGCCTTGGGTTTGATCGGCAAAGATATCTCAGAGGTTCGTCTGGTAGTAAGTGGTGCCGGTGCGGCTGCCATGTCCTGTACGCTTTTTTATCATGGCCTAGGCGTCAAGCGCGAAAACATCGTCATGTGCGACATTGATGGCGTGATTCGAAAAGACAGACCCGGACTAAGCCAACTCCATAGCGAGTTCGCAACCGACAAAGATTTTTATCGAATCCAAGATGCCTTGAAAGACGCCGATGTATTTTTGGGCCTTTCCGCCGGAAACATTATTACCCCGGATGATTTGCGTCTGATGGCTCCCAACCCGATCGTGTTTGCGCTGGCAAACCCCGATCCGGAAATCACCTATGATCTCGCCATGGGCTCACGCAGTGACTTGATCATGGCTACAGGCAGATCCGATTTCCCTAACCAGGTAAACAACGTGATCGGATTTCCCTATATTTTCAGAGGAGCTTTGGATGTACGTGCCACCACCATAAACGAGGAAATGAAGCTGGCCGCGGCAAGAGCGATTGCCTCTCTCGCTAAAGAGCCCGTGCCGGACATTGTCAACAAAGCCTATGGAGAAACCAAACTTGCGTTTGGAAAAACATACCTGATTCCTAAACCACTGGATCCCCGACTGATTACCACAATCGCTCCCGCTGTTGCAAAGGCTGCATTGAGTTCGGGGGTGGCAAGGGTAAACATCGAAGACTGGGAAGCCTACGAACTTGAACTTCAAGAAAGGATCGGCATCGACCAACGGCTGATGTCCAGGGTGATCGCGCGAGCCAAAAAGGATCCCAAACGGGTAGTATTTGCCGAAGCCGACAACCGAAAGATCCTTAAATCCGCCCAGCTGATCAAGGATGAAAAGATAGCAATCCCCATCTTACTGGGAAACAAGGCCAAAATCCAGAACCTAATTGCCGAAAACTCACTGGATCTACCGGATGTCACCATCCTTGATCCATTTGAGGAAAATGACCTAATCGAAAAATACGCCAAAGTACTGTACGCCAAACGAAAGCGAAAAGGGCTGACTCCGTACGAATCACAAAAATTAATGCGGGACAGAAATTACTTTGGTGCTATGATGGTGGAAATGGGTGATGCGGACGCCCTTATTTCCGGCCTTACAAAAGACTACCCACGTACCATCGTTCCATCCCTGCAGATCATCGGGGTAAAAAAAGGGGTAGACCGGGTGGCGGGCATGTATATTATGAACTCAGGTAAGGGGCCTTTCTTCTTTGCAGATACCACCGTAAACGTAAACCCTACTGCGGAGCAGATGGTTGAGATCATCGGCCTTACCGCCAATGGGGTTCGGTTTTTTGATATTGACCCGAAAATTGCCGTACTTTCCTACTCCAATTTTGGGTCGGCGAAAGGAGAGATCCCAGCCAAGACCGCATTGGCCACACAGCTGGCCAAAGCACGGTATCCCGATCTGGTAATTGAAGGAGAAATGCAGGCAAATGTGGCACTGGATGAGGAAATCCAGAAAGAAAACTATCCTTTCAGTTCCCTGATAAATCATAAGACGAACACGCTGATTTTTCCCGATCTAACATCTGGAAACATCGCCTACAAGCTTCTGGCAGAGATTGGAAATGCGGAGGCGATCGGGCCGATTCTGCTGGGAATGAACAAATCCGTTCACGTACTACAATTGGGAAGCTCGATTCGGGAAATAGTAAACATGGTAGCTATTGCCGTAGTAGACGCCCAAACCATTTCACAATCATGATTGCCTACCTAAGAGGAAAATTGGCCTACAAAGACCCTACGTACGTCATCGTGGACATACAGGGTATAGGGTATATGGTGAAGATTTCCCTCGCCACCTACTCGGCCATAAAAGACGAGGAACTGGTCATGCTCCATACCTTTTTGCATGTAAAAGAAGATGCCCATACCCTATACGGATTTCATTTGGAGTCCGAAAAAAAGCTTTTTTTAGAGCTTATTTCCATCTCCGGAGTAGGCCCCAATACAGCTGTGATGATCCTGTCTTCGTTGGATGCAAAAGAATTGGAGCAAGCAATTCTACAGGGTGATCACCTTACTATTCAGCGGGTAAAGGGCATAGGGGCAAAAACTGCCCAACGCATTGTGCTGGAATTGAAAGACAAATTGAAAAAGGATGGGCTAGTCGAGCCTGGCCTTCCCGCACAGGGATTCATGCAGCAAAGTACTAAACTGAAAACCGAAGCGTTACAAGCATTGATGAAGCTAGGTTTTCCCAGGGCCATTGCCGAAAAAAATATTGCGACCGTGTTGAAAAAAAATGGCCCCGAAATTTCCTTAGAAGATTTAATTAAAGCATCTTTAAAGTCTTCCTAATTCTCCCAAGTGTTGACCTTTACATGCGAAAATATTTTTTTGGAATATCAACCGAATTTCCCCACGACAAAAAAGTTTTTTCTGTGGGTAGTTATTTTTTTGTCATTAGGCGGGAATAGCTCATTTGCCTTTCAAGCCAGGCCAACCGCGCCTTCAGACAGCTTGCCAACAAGAATAGACTCATTGGAAAAGAGACGGTCTTTGCCTTCTTTTTTGCTTTGGGATAATTTGAACACTGCCCCACTCTTTCCCAATCAGAATCCGTATCGGTATGGGCAGTCACCATTTGTACTCCCTTCTCCTATGCAGCGGATGTACGAAGTGGAGATAGACTCCGCGTTGAGGTACACGATCTACGAGGGGCTGGACTCCACGACGGTGGATCCAAATTCCTCGTTGGATTTTGGTTCCTTTTCACGCATGGAAGAACTCAGGATGAGGCAGGAATATTGGCGCAACCGTTCCAGGGGAATGGACGGAGAAAGCGCAGTGGGAGGAAGAGGGCTGATCCCACCCATTACCATGAGCCCAACCTTTGACCGCATATTTGGGGGAAACGAAATCAATATCGTACCCACAGGCAATGTAAACCTGGATTTTGGCGGGATTTTTCGCCGAATCGACAACCCGTCTATTCCCATCCGTCAGCAACGAAACGGCGGGTTTAACTTCAATCAGCAGATCCAAACCAGCGTAAACGGAATGCTCGGGCAAAAAGTCCGGGTGGGAGCGAACTTCGACAGCAATAACTCCTTTGATTTTGAAAACCAGCTGAAAGTTGAATACGCGGGTTTTGAGGAGGACATACTCAAGAGTATCGAAATTGGAAATGTAAGCATGCCAGTCCAAAACAGTCTGATCCAGGGCGCCACCAACCTCTTTGGAGTGAAGACTAACATGCAATTTGGAAAACTTTTTATGACGACGGTTGCTTCCACCCAACGTGGCCGGCGGGACGAAATCATTATCGAAGGGGGCAATCAAGGTCGTCCGTTTGAAATTAGGGCCTCCAATTACGATGAAAACCGACATTTTTTCCTTAGCCATTTCTTCCGAGACAACTATGAAAACTGGCTTCGCGGATTACCTCAGGTTCTTTCCGGCCTGCAGGTGACGCGCGTGGAGGTATATATCATGAACCGGGCAAACAACACGGAAACGCTTCGAAACTTTGCCGCATTTATGGACTTGGGGGAAGGGCAACGTATACACCGACCGGATAACCCTGCGATCGGCGCCGGGAACCCGCAATCCCCTGCGGCCAACAATGCCAATAACCTCTTTGCTTCTTTGAGGGGAAACCCTTCCTTTCGGTCTTTTGAAACGGCATCCACTGCCATAACCAACGACCTGGGATTGGAGCGTGGGATAGACTTCGAACAGGTAAATGGAGCCCGGAGACTCCTCCCCAACGAATATACCTTTCACAGGGAGTTGGGTTATTTCTCTTTGTTGCGAAAACTACAGAACGATGAGGTCGTGGCGGTATCGTTTGAATACACCTACAACGGGCAATCCTACCGGGTAGGCGAACTTTCCGAGGATTATCAAAACAGGCCGGAAAACCAGGTTATCTTCCTCAAGCTTTTGCGGCCCGCCCGAATCAATACGCAGGTTCCGACCTGGGACCTGATGATGAAAAACATCTACAACCTGAACGCCAATCAAATCAAACGGGATAATTTCCAATTGCAGATTATCTACCGTGACGACCGGACCGGGTTGGACAATCCCAGCCTTCTCGAAGGACAAAATGTGCGGGATGTCCCCTTGATTCGATTGATGGGTCTGGACCGGCTAAACCCACAAAACGACCCCGTTCCAGATGGCAACTTCGATTTTGTACCAGGAATAACCATGCGACCCGAGCAAGGCCTCGTAATTTTCCCTTCCTTGGAGCCCTTCGGCGCGACATTAAGACGCCATTTTCTACCATCAGAGGCCAATCTGGTACATCGATATGTATACGATACGCTATATAGAACCACCTTAGCCGATGCCGAACTTGTCACCCGTCTGAATAAGTTTTTTCTTAGGGGCAGCTTCACCTCTGGCTCTGCCTCAGAGATCATGCTTCCCGGGCTTAACATCTCAGAAGGGTCTGTGTTGGTAACAGCCGGAAACATCCCCTTGACCGAAGGGGTAGATTATACGGTTGACTACAACGTTGGTCGGGTTGTAATTATCAATGAAGGCATATTGCAATCCGGAAAGCGCATCAGTATCAGTTTCGAAAAAGCCGATCTAGTTTCGTTTCAAACCAGAAGTATGTTGGGCTCACGATTCGATTATCTTTTTAGCGAAAATTTCAATGTGGGCGGCACCTTTCTCTACCTGAACGAACGCCCAAATATATCCAGGATCGCAACCGGAAACGAAACATTGCGGAACAGCCTATGGGGATTGGATATGAATTACAGTGATGAATCCCTTTTCTTGACCAAACTGGCAGATGCACTTCCCTTTACGGAGACCAAAGAAAAGTCATTGGTAACGTTTAACGGAGAGTTTGCGCATTTGATCCCTGGCACTTCCAATAAAGTCGATGGCGAGGGTGCCTCCTACATCGATGACTTTGAGACAGCCATCATCCCTTTCAACCTAGGGTCTTCACCCCAAAACTGGAGATTGGCAGCAACGCCTGCTACCGCCGACAACCGGTTTGACATGTCCATGCAAACCGAAGATCGGCTCGGCGATGCCTACCGGAGAGCGAAGCTTTCCTGGTATGTATTGGACAATGTTTTCTTTAGAGCTTCCGGCAGAAGTGCTCCGGCAAACATAACTTCGGAAGATCGCCGAAATCACTACGTAAGGGGCGTGTTTCCCCAAGAGGTTTTTAGGGGAAGGTACCGGGATATGCTGGTAACCCCGGAACCTTTGTTTGACTTGGCTTATTTCCCCCACGAGCGGGGCATGTACAACTACAACCCTAACCTAACCAATGCCGGACTGTTGCCAAATCCACGTCAAAATTATGGCGGAATAACAAGGGCGATCACATCGGAAGTGGACTTTGACCGTACGAACATAGAATACATCGAGTTTTGGCTCATGGATCCCTTTTTGAGAGGCGAGTACGGCAGGGTACTGGATGGAATCTTCAACGAAAACAATACCACGGGAGGTAAACTGTTTTTCAATCTGGGTGAAATCTCAGAAGACGTTATGAAAGACGGCCGCCACGCATTTGAAAACGGTCTTCCGGTCGACGGTGCATTGGATAGGGTCACCGAGAATGAATGGGGAAGGGTGACCAATCAGCAGTTTCTTACTCCGGCTTTTGACAATTCTCCGCAGGCCAGGCAAAACCAAGACGTGGGATTGGATGGCCTGGGCAGCGAAGCTGAACGGGCTTTTTTTGCCGACCGCTTTATAAACAGGCTAAACGTAAACCCCCAAGCACTACAGGAAATAATCGCTGACCCTTCAGCCGATGATTTCCGCTATTATTTGGATCCGGAATACGACCAAAACAACATCAAAATTCTGGAACGATATAAAAAATTCAACGGGCTAGAAGGAAACACGCCCATAACCTCCAATACCAACCTACCCTTTACCCCATCTGGATCCAACATTCCGGACAATGAAGACCTCAATAACGACAATACAATCAACGAACTCGAAAGCTACTACGAGTACGAAGTTGACCTTCGACCGGCCAACCTACGGGTGGGACAAGGGTACGTCGTTGATAAGATCACCCATATAGACGACCATACGGGAGATGAAGTAAACTGGTATCTCTTTCGAATCCCGGTAAGACAGCCAAACCGGACTTTCGGGAATATTAGTGGTTTTAAATCGATCCGCTTCATGCGTACTTACCTCACTGATTTCCAGCAACCAGTGGTCCTCCGGATGGCCAATTTCCGTTTGGTGGGAAGTCAATGGCGGATTTTCCAAGAATCGCTTTTCGAGCGGGGATTCTCTGAAATACCAGAACCGGATAATTCCAACTTCACAGTAGGAGTAGTAAATATTGAAGAGAACGGCCAAGGCAGTGAAACCCAGAGTCCTTATGTGTTGCCTCCTGGCATTTTCAGAGATAGAGACAACACCTCTACGGTAGAGCGCCAACTCAACGAACAGTCTCTCAGACTTTGTGTTGAAAACCTTCAAAGCAGGGATTCCCGGGCGGTGTTCAAAAATGTCAGCCAGGATTTGGTGCAATACGGCCGACTGAAGATGTTTCTCCATGCAAGCAGTCAAAACGCCCAAAATGGCGAACTTACGGCATTTCTACGGTTGGGCACAGATTACACAGACAACTACTACGAAATAGAAGTCCCCCTAATGCTCACGCCTCCATCGACCCGAAACCCAAGGGACATATGGCCGCTGGAAAACGAAATCGATATTGCTCTGGACGAAATTGTTGGCGTAAAAGCTGAACGGGACAATAACCAACGCCCCCAAAACCTGGCGTTTACCATGCAGGTGAGGCAGTACCGTGTCACGGTAGTGGGCCGCCCGGAATTAAGCTTCATCCAAGGGATGATGATCGGTATCCGAAATCCCGCAAGTTCGGGCAGTGCCAGCAAATCGATTTGCATTTGGGCAAACGAACTGCGAGTGACCGACTTCAATAAGTCCTCTGGTTGGGCAGCCAATGCCCGCCTAAATATGCAGATTGCCGACGTAGCGGTGGTTTCTTCCTCCATCCGACACAATACTTTTGGATTTGGAGGACTGGAAACCAGACTATCTGAAAGAGCCAGGGAATCCACCACCCAATACGATGTATCTGCCAATGTGAACGTTGATAAGCTGTTACCAAAGGCGTTAGGCTTAAGTATTCCTATGTATGTCGCCATGGAGAATTCCAGCACGAGGCCTGAATTTGACCCACTAAATCCAGACGTTCCCTTTGAAGTAGCCCTTCAGAAGTTCAATACCGGTGCGGAAAGGGACACCTACCGGGAAAAGGTGATGGATCTGTCAAAAAGAAGAAACTTCAGCGTCACAAACGTACGGAAAGTGAGAAACCCGGAAAAAGAAACCAACCGGGTGTATGATCTCGAGAATTTTGCCTTTTCCTACGCCTATGGGCTGGTGAAGCAAAGTAATATTCAACTGGCCGATTACACATTCGAAAGCTATCGAGGAAGTGCTGCCTATAATTTTCAGCCAAACCCACTGGAGGTAGAACCCTTTAAGAATCTTGATTTTCTGGATGGAGCCTATTTGCAATTAATCAAAGATCTTAACTTTAATTTCTCCCCTTCGTTGGTTTCTGCTCGAATTGATATGGACCGACGGTTTATGCGTACCCAAAACCGCAACGATCGACTGACCACAGATGGTGTGGAAACCCTGTTTCAAAAAAGTTTCTTCATCAATCGCTTTTACAGCTTGAACTGGGACCTGACCAAAAACCTGTCCGTTGACTTTAATTCCTCCGTAAACGCCATCGTCGATGAACCCGAGGGAGATTTGGACACCGAAGCAAAGCTGGATTCGTTACGAGCTAACCTGCGCCGATTAGGCCGTACGGTAAATTACACCCATCAAGGGGTCGTCAACTATTCTCTCCCATTGGACAAAATACCGCTAACCAACTGGATAAAAGCCGATGTCCGCTATGAAGCGAGCTATGGGTGGGTAACAGGAGCCCTAGGCCAACGCGATACATTGGGAAACGTCATTCAAAACACGAGGGACCGGTCGGTTAACGGAAAGCTTGATTTTATTTCACTGTACAATAAAAACAAAAAGCTCAACTCCCTGAATGCACCCAGACGTCCAACGATTCCGGGACGACCCGGTTCGGCCAATGCGGAAAACACGCCGCCATCTACCGAGGGCTTCGGAAACGGACTTCTTAAATTCATGATGATGGTAAAAGAGGTCAACTTCAACTACAGGATAACTGAGGGCACCTTCCTTCCCGGCTACATGGAAAATACGGGACTTTTGGGCATGGACAGGAGTTTTATGAACCCTGGACTGCCGTTCATTTTTGGCAGCCAAAATGACCAAATTCGTTTTGATCTGGCAAACCGAGGTGTGTTGGCCGCCAGCACGTTGCTCACACAGGGATTTCGGCAAAACCAAACCGAAAACCTACAGGTCAGCTCGTTGGTAGAGCCCCTAAAAGACTTTCGGGTTACCTTGAATGTAACAAAAAGGCAAACGGGAGACTACAGTGAGATCTTCCGCAGACAAAGTCCGTTTTCGGAAGAATTTGTGTCGATCAACCCCAACCGCATGGGGGCTTACAGCATCAGTTTTAGTATGATAAGAACGGCAATGGCCGGAAACGATGGACAGAACAATTCGCCCCTCTTCCAGAACTTCGAAGCCTTCAGAAGTACCATTCAACGTAGGCTGGAAACTGAAAACCCGGGAGGAGCCTACAATATCAACGGACAGGATGTATTGATCCCAGCTTTCATAGCCGCTTATACCGGTCAGACACCAGAGTCCGTGTCGCTAAATCCCTTTCCGGGTATTCCTCTACCAAACTGGCGCCTAGATTACCGCGGCCTTTCCAAAATACCGGCCCTGTCCGAATACTTCTCTTCGATCAACCTAACCCATAACTACGCATCCGCCTATGAGGTGAGCAACTTCTCAAATTCGCTTCTTTACCAAGACGGATTGGAGCTGTTCAATCGTCTCCAAAATATCCCAAATGCGTCGCTCTTGGATGAATTTGGTGCCTACATCCCCATATTTATTCTTAACCAGGTTGTCATGTGGGAGCGGTTTGCCCCATTGGTCGGGGTGGACTTACTGACAAAGGACCGAATGAATATCAGCTTTGAATACAACACGGAGCGGAATCTAGGGTTAAATTTCTCAAATGCACAGGTGACCGAGCAAAAAAGCCAGGACTTCCGATTTGATTTGGGCTATACAAAAGCGGGGGTGAAAGTTCCCTTCAAAATCCAAGGCCGGCAGGAAGTGCTTAGCAATGACCTTACCTTTCGCTTGTCCACCCGAGTGGTAGATACCCAAACGGTGCAGCGTAAAATCGAAGAGATCAGTACCCTTACCAATGGAAACCTAAACATACAGCTTAGGCCAAGTGTGGGGTACGTCGTCAACCAAAAGTTGAACCTACAGTTCTATTTTGACCGGACGATCAACGATCCGAAGGTTTCGACAGCCTTTCGACGAAGTTCTACCGCCTTTGGTGGACAACTTACATTTAATTTAAGCCAATAATTTTTACCTGAACGTAAACCTTGTATTTTTGGGTAAAAAATAGACCGATAATTTATGAATATTCCAGAGGAGCTAAAGTACACGAAAGACCACGAGTGGGTAAAGGTAGATGGAGACATCGCTACGGTAGGTATCACCGAATTTGCACAGCGGGAATTGGGAGATATAGTGTATGTGGAAGTGGAAACCGTCGGTGAAACGTTGGCTCAGGGCGACGTATTCGGGACGGTTGAAGCCGTGAAGACGGTCTCTGATCTTTTTATGCCATTATCTGGAGAAGTGGCTGAGTTAAATGATGAATTGGAGTCCTCCCCGGAGTTGGTGAATGAGGATCCCTACGGCAAAGGGTGGATGATAAAGATCAAATTAGACGGGGGGCTTCCTTCTGATCTTCTTTCCGCGACTGCCTATGCCGAGCTGATCGGTGAATAAACTGCTTTCATATAGGTGGACACCTGCTCTGGCTTGGACGCTCGCTCTTTTGTATGCGACCCTTACGCCTGGCAAAAACGTCCCTGATATGCCTAAGATACCCGGTATAGATAAGGCAATCCACTTTATTCTATTCGCTGGCTTAGTGTTTTTATGGAGCAGAGTTTGGAGCGTCCCAAAACCGACCCAAGGGAAAAAGAAAAAAATATTTCTTAATTATTTAGTTTTTGGAATAATTTTCGCTATATTTACAGAGATGCTGCAATGCTATGTGCCGAATCGCTCGTTTGATTACATGGACATTGCGGCAAATATTGCAGGTGGAGCAAGTGGAATGATTTTATTTGTTTACCTAAATTACAAGCGAAGCATTCTTGTATAAATGAAAAAAAATTACTAGAATTGTTTCCGAGATTCACGAATTAATAATTTAACAACCATAAAGGACAATCAATCATGGAAGCTAAGAAAACGCCAAAAGCTGATTTGACCAAAAAGACAGGTATGTTCCTGAACCTTGGTCTGCTGGTAAGCGTTGGTCTTGTCCTATTTGCCTTTGAGTACAAATCCTATGGGGATGGCTTTCTCAAAGACTTAGGATCAATCAACGATGAATTTGAGGAACTACTGGATATTCCGATCACGGAACAACCACCTCCACCTCCACCACCAATTGAACAGCCTGAAATCAAAGAAATTCCTGACGAGGTAGAAATCGAAGAAAAAATCGAGGTTAACTTCGATGTGGATGTCAAAGAAGAAACCGTAATCAAGGAGGTAGTTATTGTTGACGCACCGGTTGTAGAAAAAGCGGATGAGATCTTCGACGTTGTTGAAAACATGCCAACGCCTCCAGGAGGAATGGAAGGCTGGAACAAGTACCTTCAGAAAAACCTGAAGTACCCAACACAAGCCCGTCGTATGGGAATCGAAGGAACGGTTTACGTAGTATTCGTTGTAAATACTGACGGATCTATCCAGGACGTTGACATTCTCCGCGGTATTGGAGGGGGTTGCGATGAAGAAGCAATGCGTGTGGTTCGTGAAGCACCAGCTTGGGAACCAGGAAAGCAGCGCGGTCGCCCTGTAAGGGTAAAAATGAGACTTCCCATTCGATTCAAGCTGAGCTAATAAAAGTATAGGCCTATTAAAAAACCCTGCTTTCATAAAATGAAAGCAGGGTTTTTTTTGGGACAACTGTTTGCATCCTTTCTATCGAATCAGAGAATATTAAGCATTTGCTCCTTTATTTTTTCCAACTCATCTTTCATTTGAATGACTATTTTCTGGATAACCACATCATTCGCCTTTGAACCAATGGTGTTTATTTCTCTTCCAATCTCCTGACTAATAAATCCAAGCTTTTTCCCTTGGTCTTGTTCTGATTGAAGAACCAGCTCGAAATAGTTCAAATGGGTTTCCAATCTTACGATCTCTTCGGTGATGTCCAGCTTTTCAAAATAGTATATCAATTCCTGTTCAAATCGATTCTGATCAAAATTGTTTTCCTCTAACCAATCGGAGAAATGACCCCGAATCCTCTCCCTTATTCTTGATTTTCTATTTGGTTCATGGACACGGATATCGGCTAATCCGTCGTTCAATACTTGTACATTGCCCTGAAGTTTGGCATATAGAGATGCCCCTTCTGCTTCTCTGAATTCACTGCACCTGTCCAAGGCCTGTTCGACCACTTTTCTTACAATATGCCAGTCGGCCTGTCCCTCGACCGATTCGGTTTGGTTGGAAATCACATTGGGAGACTGTAATATGAGCTTAAAAATATCAGTTACAGGCAAATCAGCCTCTTTCGCCAATGTTATATACTCCTTTACATACGCATGAAACAGTTCCTTATTGATCGCAACAGGTAATTGACCAAATTTCTTCTCGTTTACTTCGATCGTAAGGGATACTTTCCCCCTTACCAACCGATCACTGATGAGGTTTCTAACCTCAAGCTCCTTATCAGAAAATTGCTTCGGGAGCTTGAGTACAAGGTCTAAAAATTTGGAGTTTAACGTCTTTACTTCTACGTGGATGCGCCACTTATCATCTTCATAGTCGGCCATGCCATAGCCTGTCATCGATCTTATCATGGCGCAATATACCCCCCTTAAAAATTGTATCCTAACGTGACATAGAATCTTGTTTTTCCTACATCATAGTTACGTATCGGGCGGGCTGCGTCAAATTTCACGTAGTAGTTTAAAAGAACTGTCCTCAAACCGGCACCATAACTTTGAAGCCAAGGGTTATTAAAGTTGTTCAAAGTTATGATAAACGGGGAACCTTCGGTACGGATCACTTCTGTGTTCTGATCGTTTATTCGCTCCCATGGTGCAGCGTTGTTCCAAGAAGATCCGGCGTCATAAAACCCGACTAATTGAAAGTTCCTGATGAAATTGGAAGTTATATTACCGCGTGAAAGGTAGGCAAAGAGTGGAATTCGAAGTTCTGAACTAAATGTAATCACATTTCTGCCTCGGATCTCGTCGTAATCGTACCCCCGAAGGTCAACAAACTCTGTAAACAAAATATTTGAGTTTTCAACACCAGCTGTATTTCTAACCGGAGACACCTCCGGCCTATTGCTTGGCGGCTGATGAAATTGGTTGAATAGCCAGTTGTCCATTCCACCCACCAAGTACTGCTGTGGATTATTGCCAAAGAAACTGCCTCCAAAAACCCTCATGGCCAGTGTAATGTTCTTGTGGATTTTCTGATAGTTTCTTAAGTCGACAAAGGCATTGGTAAAGGATCGGTCACCCTCCGTGATTCCCTGATAATGTGTTGCACCGATTTTGCCTTTGAACCCCTGCTCCATGTAGAGACCAAGCAATCGGGTTTTGTCCACCACGATTTCTGCCCTACCCCCTGCATAGTTTACGTCGAATCGGTTTTGTCGCTCATCTCTCCCCCTCAATACAGAGTCAGGATTTAGATTGAAGTATTGGGTCTTCGCAACAAAGGGACTAAGGGTAAACCGTGTGCCCACAGAAAACGGATACGATATTCCCAGCTCTGACTTGGTCAATACATACCGCTGGAAGGTTAGGTCGCCTTCACTCCTGGTTATTGATCTCCTGTCAAATCTCCCACGCAGATCAATCCTGCTTTTCAAATATTCATATTCGAAAAACACGTCACTTCCAGAACGAAAATCAAGTGCTGTCATAATCCCCCCTTTTACGGAATGATTATCCAACAGATCACTCATCTTTCCATGTAGGTTAATGGCAAAGCCCCGCAGAGGATCCACCCCAAAGTTGGTGTTTAAGCTGGTGGTGGTAAACAAAGGCGTGTATCCTCTTGGACCCGTAACCCGTTTCACCATAGCCTGCTGCCTAAAGGCTTCCAATATGTTACTTCTCCCCACTGCCCCCAATTGAGGTTGCTGGGGCTGCTGGGCCTGCTGCTGAAGTGTACTACCCGGTGGAATGGTATCGAACACATATTCATCCGTGTTGATGCCCCCTTCCCTCTCAAACCGCAACCTATCCATGCTGATGGCACCTGTCATGGGAGCTGCGGGCAGGGTGTCTGGCGCAGAAGCAACATCTTGCGTAGGTGCAGCCGGCCGGGTTGTTTGGGCACTCGGTGTAGGTGTCCGAGCAGGAGCCCCTCCTATCAATAAGCTTTCCAAATCAACGCCTACGATCGTCGTATCTGCCGGTGTGGGAATCGATCGTGACTGAGGCACTGGGGCAGGATCTTGGATAACCTCTCGAACCTGAGCGGATGGAGCGGTTTCCTCTTCGTCGGTCTCACGCTGGATTCTCCTGGAGGAAATCCGCTCGTTCAGCTGCTTGGCTTGCTGTAGTTGTATCCTCGGCGTACTGGGTGTAAACTGATCCAGATTTGGGAAATTCTCCAATACCAACCTGCTTTGGTTTCCATCTCGCACAGCATAGGCCCATTTATTCGCTGCGAGAGAGTAATCAAAAGTCTCTACGCTTCGGTTGAATGCGGAAACCTGACTGCTTACCATATTGCCCAATCCAAATCGCATGATATTCATGATGCCACTTTGCTCGCTGAGATGCAATACCGTGGTATTGTTCAGCTTTCGGGGCATGATATTGGTATGATTGATATTGGTCAACTTGGTATGTACCAAGGTGTCATTCCCGGTTTCCAACATGAAGATGTTGAAATAGTCAGGCAGGTTGTTTACGTCGATATTTCCCGTGAGCAAGCTATCGGGCAGGTCGGTTTTATTGGATGCATAAATGATGGTTGAGTCATTTAAAAAAACCGGAGTCCTATTATCAAATACATCGTTGGTGATCCGCCTTCCCTGACCCCGCATGTTGAGGGTATAAATATCGGTGCGTCCGTTGGTAATCGCGGACAAAACCATGGTTCTTCCGCTGGGCGCAAAGTCCAAATCGAGGATTTGGGTGAGGTTTCGCAAATAAATTTTATCCTGGGAGCTACCGTCAATGGCCCGCATGCGAATCGTGGTAACCCCTCTTCTAAACCCACCCAATACCAAATTGAGGGTATCCTTCCAAGCGATTGCCGGTGTCGTGAAATCTGCTTGCTGATCGAAGGATGAATACCCACCCCTGAAAATGATCCGCTCTCTATTGTTCGAAAGATCCCGAATTATAACCCGGTATTTACCGTCGTTATTTAATACGTACGCCAAGTTTTTTCCATCCGGGCTAAACTTAACAGAAGAAATCGAGCCATATTTGTTGTTCGAGGTGGAAGCTATCACATTCCGCTCGTTAACATCCTTAAAAGTTTCCAGCACCTGCTTATTTAGGCCTGTGTAAAAGGATCTCCATTCGGTCTGAAAATCCCTAAACCTCCTACCAAGGGTATTGGCGATGCTGTTTT
The DNA here is from genome assembly GCF_000390185.1 of Lunatimonas lonarensis. Taxonomy (GTDB): domain Bacteria; phylum Bacteroidota; class Bacteroidia; order Cytophagales; family Cyclobacteriaceae; genus Lunatimonas; species Lunatimonas lonarensis. Next base: position 85,020 of record NZ_AQHR01000029.1, read on the forward strand.
CCTCGTTTCGGTTGATTCTACTCAGGTTAAGTATGCTTGAAATGTATCTCCTTCCAAACCTCTCTACGATAAAATTCCAGATCGATTGACCTACCAGTGCCGCCTCTTGCGGGTTCAGCTTATGCAATTTAGGGTTATCGTTACCGTCCAGGTAGTGACGGACAAAATCATCCATCTCCATATCCCAACCATAGGCCATGTACCTCGCTGCACCATCGATGAACCAATCCGGGAAACTATTGATCAGATTGGATTGAAAAGCATCCGTAATACTTGCTCCGTACAGCATCTCCTCCATTATGATTTTGGAGGTTTGGTAGATAAGATCTTTTTTAAAGGATTCCCATGACCCGGTAAAGGCTACCTCCGCCAACAACTTGGAAAAATAGGTTTGCCCATCTATGGTATAATTGTTCTGGTTGATGTTAAGGTTACTCTCAAGTAACTGCTGATGGGAATTATAGATAAAAATCTTTGGCTTGGTATACGCCACATACCCAACGGTTTGGGTAAGTCGGTCAAATTCACTCTCCAGATAATCGATTGAGTAACGGGCAATGTTTATTCCACCGTCGTAAAAATAAACCTCAAAGTTGTTGGAGCTAAAATGATACCACTCCTTATTATTATGCTGAATCCTGTTTTTGCCAAAACGTTCCTGATCGAATTGGGCGTTCGCCACCTTCAGATAGCCAACCACGAAAATAATAACAAACAGGGGTAGAAATTTAATTCTCATTTACTTGTCTCCGTGAAAATACCGAACCTCTAAATATACTTAAAAAAACGATTTATGTTCACCACTTTTGTAGGTTCCTTTTGTAAAGTTAACAATTCATACATTTCGAGGCTGAAATATGGGGCAAGGGAAACTCCCTTTGCTCCCAATCCATTAAATATATATACTTGATTATGAACAGGATGTTGTCCCAAAAAGGGCTTCCTATCTTTCGTGGCGGGGCGTATCCCCCAATCCTGCTTTACAATCCTTCCAACCGGTAAATTTATCAATCCAGCTAGCTTCTCTGTCAATTCCTTTCTCCCCGTTTCGGTTGCTCCGGCTTCCAAATCATGGTTGTCATAGGTAGATCCCACACGATGAATTCCGTCCGAGAGAGTGATCCGAAACACACCACGATTGATTATCTCCTTGGGTGAAAAACCCTGCTCGACCGTCAAAATCTCACCACGTACCGGCTTGAATGGCAGCCACGAAAAAAATGTGCTTCCCATCGCCGCTAGGCCATTGGTATAGATGACCGCACCTGCCTCCACTCCACCATACGATACCCCGCCTGGCATAAGAGTCAGCTTTTTCTCATCAAAAACCTCCCGAATCAACCTACCCTCCTTTGCCAACCAAGCGGCATACCTGTCCAACAGTTTTGGGATTTTTAGGTATCCACTTCTAGAAAGAACCACACCTCCATAGCGGTCGTTTACCTCCTGATACTTGGATGAAGTACGGATTTCACTTAGAAAGGCTCTGAACTCCTCGCTACTGCTGTTTCCCATCCACTCATTTTGTTCCTCCACGTTTAAAAATGGGCGGTAAATGGGCATTGGCACCAAAAACTTTTCACCTAAAAGAGTCTCCAGACTCCGGTAAAATGGCTCTATTTCAGGGAAAAAGCGGTCGGCTTCCCAAGTTTTCACCATTTTCCGCCCGGTAATAGGGTTATAAAGCCCTGCGGCTACCTGCGAACTATTCGACAGGCCGGGGGTGTCGATAACTTGGACTGAGTAACCTTTGCTGAGAAGCCGCCAAGATAATACCGTGCCGGCCAAACCCTGGCCGATAAGTAAAAAATCAGTTTTCATACCCAAAATTAAATGATTATTCGTTATTTTGAATCATAAATCAATCGGTTGGTACATGCAAATAAAGACCTTCACGTTCAATCCATTTATGGAAAACACCTACGTGCTGTTTGACGAAACAAAGAAAGCCGTTGTAATCGATCCAGGATGCCACAACAAGCAGGAAAGGGCTGAGATCTTTGACTTCATCCAATCGCGTGACTTGAAGCCGGTTAAGCTGTTGAACACCCATTGCCACATAGACCACGTTTTGGGCAACGCCTTTATCCAAAACACCTACGATATCCCCCTTTGGTATCATCGGGAAGAAGATGCCATCCTGAAGGCGGTGCCAGCCTACGCAGGAAACTATGGTTTCCCCCATTTTCAGGAAAGCAGTGCAGATCATTTCATCTCGGATGGCGACTTGATAAAATTTGGTAACCAGGTGCTAAAAGCAATATGGGTGCCCGGGCATTCTCCCGGACATCTTGTCTTCTACCACGAAGCCTCCAAAATCTGTATTGGCGGGGATACGTTGTTTCAAGGAAGTATTGGTAGGACAGACCTTCCTGGAGGAGATGCTGAAACCCTACTCCGTGCCATCAAGGAACGGCTGTTTTCTTTACCAAACGAAGTGGTGGTTTTTCCCGGCCATGGCCCAGAGACTACGATTGGCGTGGAAAGAATCACCAACCCATTTGTAGGAAAAAACGCACGATTTTGAAAATAAAGCAAGCTATCCCCAATTTTCTCACCTGCCTTAATTTAATTAGTGGTATGGCCGGGATTTACTTTGTCTTGGAAGACAAGATCTATTGGGGTGCCTATTTCGTGTTGATAGCTGCACTTTTTGATTTTTTGGATGGCTTTTTGGCAAAGCTGCTTCGGGCGCAATCTGAACTCGGCAAACAACTGGATTCCTTGGCTGACATGGTCACCTTTGGTGTACTGCCGTCGTTCATCGCATTCAAAATGCTGGCCTACAGCGGTTCCTTTCAAGTTCTGCCCTTTCTGGGGTTTCTGATTGGCGTGCAGTCCGCTTTGCGATTGGCGAAATTCAATATCGATACAAGGCAGAGTGACCGCTTTATTGGTGTACCCACACCGGCATGTGCGTTGTTTTTTAGTACCCTGCCTCATCTATCTACGGCGATTCCCTCGCTGGGCAATTACTTGGTAGCCCCCGCAACCTTGGCCATTATGGTACTACTATTTGCCTATCTTTTAACCGCCGAGCTGCCCCTTTTGGCCCTTAAGTTCAACACGTTTTCTATCAGGCCAAATGGAATGAAGTACCTCTTGCTTATACTAGGCGTTGTTGCCCTGGTTATTTGGGGGATAGGGGGGATTCCCTTTGTGATTATTGCCTACCTTGCGCTCTCTGCGGTGGACAACTTGCTACCCAAAAATGCCGTCCTATAAGCACATATTGATTGTTTTTTGTCAGCTGGCACTTTTCAAAATTGTCAACAGCAGTTACGCAAATGCACAGGGTTATATCATTGCTGTGCCAAACGAAGGTATGTATAAAATAACCCAAGCAGCTGCCTCCGCCATTGGCTTGGGGGATATTTCCCAGATTAGCGTATATGGGGTTAGCGGGATGCTCCCACAGCGGCTTGATTCAACTAGTCTACTTCTTCAAGAAATACCCGGACAACAAATTGGCGACGTATTGTATTTCTATTTATCCGGGCCAAACACATTTAACTGGGAAGAACAACTCCCCCTATTCCAGATAAACCATTACTCCAACATCCAGCATTATTATATCTCCGGCCAATCTGCCAGCCCAAAAAGAATCACCAAGGCCGGTAGCTCCTCACCGGTACAAAGCGATTCACCCGATCAAACATGGTATTCGATTATAACCTACCACCAGGAGGAGTACAATATGCTTCAATCAGGGAGGGATTGGTATGGACACCGGATGTTTTCGGGCCAGGAATCCCGGATTGACGTAAACACGCCTTCAGCCACAGACCGGGCAAAGAAGGGCCTTTTCGCTGCTACGGTAATGGCCCAGTCCATCGATGAGAGCCGGGTTACAGCGCAGGTGAATGGACAACCTATCCAAGAGGTCGCCATCCCGTCCATCCCGAACAGTACATACGGCATCAAAGGGCGAGAAGCACTTATCTCGAACGACTTCGACCTTCCTCAAACTTCTGGTTTTCAGATCCAATTCCGATTTGAAACTGGAGACCGAAATGGTGCGGGCTATCTGAGGAAATTTTGGGTGGGCATTCCCATCGATATCAATAGGTTGGAAAACGGGGTTTTGTACCGCCCTACAGACGAAGCGGCGGATATCCGTGTCTCTATTCCTGAAAACCGAAAAATCTGGCTTCTAGGTACTGAGACGACCGAGTTGGAAAGCGAAACCCTAATCCCTGCGGGCATATCAAAAATTGCCTACTTCAATCCAAGCTCAGTTCCTGATATCACGGTCGTCCGACCGGCCGATGTTTCGCTGCGCCAGAATAGTACCTCCGCAGAACTACTGATCATTTCTCCTTCACGTTTTCTATCCGAAGCCAATAGATTGGCCTCCCATAAAAATGGTCAGGGAATACTGACACAGGTTGTGTTACTTGATGCCATCTACGATGCCTTTGGATATGGGAACCCGGACCCAACGGCTATTCGTAATTTTGTTGCATTTACCTTTCATCGCTCCAAGAAACTAAAAAACCTTCTCTTGTTGGGAAAAGGAACCTTCGACTATAAAAATATTCTTCAGGGAGACCCCAACCTGCTACCTACCTACAGCTCACGTAGCAGCCTGAATCCATTAACCACTTACAGCTCAGACGATTATTTTGGTTTTCTTACCTTTGGAGATGGAGAGTGGGTCGAATCCAACTCGGGAGATCATCATCTTACCATCGGCATTGGTCGAATTCCGGCAACAAATGTAGCCGAAGCCTCACAGGTCATCGACAAAATAATTCGGTATTCGACAGGACCTGCGATATCCGGAGACTGGAAGCGAAACATCCTACTAATTGCAGACGATGGAGACAATAACATCCATTTGAACGACGCAGAGTCCCATGCTGCTTTCCTCTCCATACACCATCCTGAATTTATCATTGATAAGCTATACTTGGATCGGTTTGAACAGCTCAATACCGGCAGTGCACAGGAATCTCCCGCAGCTCGGGCCTTCCTGAATGAATGGCTGGGACGGTCAGGAGTACTTATCAACTACATTGGACACGGCAACGAATCCGCCCTGACGGCGGAGGGACTATTCCGCGTTACCGATATAGCAGATATGCCTGAATCCGATCGCCTACCTGTGTTCGTTACGGCCACCTGTGAATTCGGTCGGCACGACAGCCCTTTTATACGATCAGGCGCTGAACGACTACTGATCGCTCCCAGAAAAGGGGCGATCGCTTTATTAACAACGGGCCGGCCTGTTTTTAGCAGTGTGAATTTTCTGCTGAACAGGGCCTTTGTAAATCATGTGTTTTCCAGACCTGAGGGTGATTACCTATCGCTAGGAGAAATATTCATGCAAACAAAAAACCAAAGTCTTAGTGGCCCCCTAAACCGAAACTTTTCCCTATTGGGCGATCCTTCGCTCCGGATAAACCTGCCGAGTGCAAACTTGGGTGAATTCACACTCACGGATAGACAGTCCGAAACAGAGTTGGATACCCTGAGAGCCCTTCAGCAGATTAGATTTAGCGGAAAGGTGCATTCACTCCAGACCACGGAGCCCCAGCCCGGTTTTAACGGAGAGTTCCAAATCCGCTTGTTGGACAAGCCTTTGGTCTTGAGAACACGGGGGGATGAAAGCATCCCAGCAGAGTTTTTCGAAAACCAGGCAGTAATCCACCAAGGAAACGGTAAAATAGAAGACGGCCTTTTTGAAGGTTCCTTTTTTGTGGGGAAAAACATTGCCTACCCCTATGGAAACGGCACCATCCAACTTTTTGGCATGGATTCTATATCGGGCCAGGAGTTTATGGGAGCTGCCCGGATCACGATAGGCGGAACCCATTCGCCCGTTCCAATAGATCGGATCGGCCCGCAAATAAACATTTTTCGGTTGGACAGTGACGGTCCGATAGCCACCACGCAAGTGAAGATCAGAATCGAATTCTTTGACTTATCGGGCATCAACGTATCACCAATCCAAGTAGGGCAAGATATTACATTGGTCTTAAATGGTGACGATCCCATCGTCATCACTCACTTGTACAGTTCACTGGATGCCGGTTTTGAACGTGGGTTTTTGGAGCTGGAACTGAATGGACTACGAGAGGGAGAAAACCGTATTTCCGTCACCGCTTTTGACAACTTCGGAAACCGGTCCACCCAAGAAGCAAGGCTGGACGTTAAGGGAACAAGCAATCTGAGGATCCTTTCAAACTTGGCGTATCCAAATCCATCCACCGATAAAGTTTCATTTCAACTGTCGCACAACCGTCCCGGGGAGAACATTCAGGTAAGTTTGCATATTATTTCCGCGGACGGTCGTGAAATATTTTCATTAGAAAGGCGTTTTCCCAATGCTGGAGGGTCAATACTCGGTCTTGAATGGAATTTTTCAAATGGCTTCGCTGTATTTCCGGCAAAAGGAATGTATATTTATCGTTTGGAAGTCTACACTGAAAGTGATCATACATTCGATCAAGTAGGGGGAAAATTGTTGGTTAAATGAAGAGATCAAAACACACTTACTCGCTGATTTTTTTGGCAATTGTTTTTTTGGCACCATTATGTGTGGAAGCCCAAAATTCCATCACATTGTTTGGCCAGCAGGATCCAAATCGACGTGTGATAACAACTGCGGTTCCATTTTTGAATTTCGCACCGGACAGCCGTCATTCGGCGATGGGGGATGTAGGGGTGGCGACCAGTCCCGACGCCAACTCAGCCCATTGGAATGCAGCCAAGCTTGCATTTATCGACAATGACATGGGTTTTTCTCTGTCCTATTCGCCTTGGCTTGGACGACTGGTTCCCGATATGTCTGTAAATTACCTCACCGGATACAAGCGAATAGATGATGTATCTACCTTTGGCTTTGACCTAAGGTACTTTGATATGGGGTCGATACAGCTTACCAACGAAAACGGCGCACCCCTTGGAGATTTCAATCCTCGGGATATCGCAATTGGTGGTACCTACTCGCGGAAATTATCGGATAACCTATCTCTAGGCATTTCAGCCAGGTTTATCCACTCTAATCTTTCGGGCAATATTTCTTCGGCAGGAGGTAATGATAGCCGCCCCGGCATAAGCGTTGGCACCGATATCGGCTTGTACCATCAGTCGGAAGTCTTGATTTCCGGTAGGGACGCCATTTGGTCTTGGGGCGCCAACATTTCCAATATAGGCCCAAAAATCACTTACAACAGTGCAGAAGATCTTGATTACCTTCCTACCAATTTTAGGATAGGCACGGCATTAAAATTACCTATGGATGATTATAACAATATTACCTTTGCCCTTGACCTCAACAAACTGATGGTGCCAACGCCACCATTGTATGAGAGAGACGCAAACGGTCAGATCATCCGGGATCCCGTAACCAACCGCCCTAGCATCCAAGCAGGTAACGACCCTACTCGGCCATTGCTAAGCGGGATGTTTGGATCCTTTGGTGATGCGCCTGATGGATTTAGGGAAGAACTTCAGGAGATTATGATTTCCTTTGGCGTAGAATATGACTATGATGGCAAATTTGCCGTCCGTACCGGTTATTTTTATGAAAACCCAAGAAAAGGTGGCCGAAGGTATTTCACCATGGGAGTAGGCTTTAGAATCATCGAAGGATTGTCCTTTGATTTCTCTTACCTTGTACCACAAACCCAAAACCACCCCTTGGCAGAAACCCTTCGCCTGTCAGTCGCCTACAATATCAACAGATAAGCGACATGCTCGATAGAAAAAACGCACCAAAATTTCAGCTACCCGAACAAATTGAATTGCATGAACCTGAAAAGCGGACTCTGAAAAACAGAGTCCCTTTGTATTTTATAAACACACCTCAAATCGACGCTGTTCGGCTCGAAATCCTAATGCCCACTTCAAGCCACTCCACCAACCCGGAAGATGCGCTGATTCCCTTTTTTACGCTCAATATGCTCCTGGAAGGCACCAAAGAAATGACATCTTCGGAACTGGATGATTTTTTTGATTTTTATGCATCTGAAGTGGAAATCCACACTGGCTATGAACAGCAAGGACTTGCCCTTCTGACGACAAAAAAGCACTTTAGGAATGTTCTGCCGGTTTTCAGGTCTCTTTTTACGGAAGCTACCTTTCCTGAAAAAGAACTAAACAAACGGAAATCCCAAAAAAAACTAACCATCAACCTCCAGTTTGAGCAGACTGGAGCAAGGTCTAACCAACTTATCAGAAAAGTTCTCTTTGGGCCAAACCATCCCTTTGGCTATATCTCGGAGGAAAATCACGTAGATCAAATTACCTGCACCGCCATACGGGACTACTACAATCGGTTTTTTCGGATCTCACCGGAAATATTCGTTACGGGAAATCTTGGCGATCGTGAATTTGCAGACATCGACCGGTGGTTTGGTGACCTTCCGTACATCGAAAGTGATTTTTTACTGCCTGAACTGGAACCCTATGACAAAAAACGTCTCTATGAGTCCAGACCCAATGCAGTTCAGTCGAGCATTCGGTTAGGCAAAGTATTGATACCGAAATCAAACCCTGACTTCTTCGGTCTTATGATAGCCAATACAGCTTTAGGAGGGTATTTTGGCAGTAGACTGGTGAAGAATATCCGGGAGGAAAAAGGCTTTACCTATGGTATATCGAGCTTTTTGGGAAGCCTCAAATCCACTGACTATTGGATAGTTCTGGCGGATATCAAGGAAGGCTTTGCAGAGCAAACCATTCAAGAGATCTACTTGGAACTGGAGCGGCTTGCTTCCTATCCCATGTCGAAAGAGGAATTGTTGACCATTCGAAATTATCTCGTGGGAAATTTACTTGCTCAATTCAGCAGTCCTTTTGACCTGATGACCCGGTTTAAAAGGGTGCACCTACAGGGCCTTGACTTCGACTTTTATGAAAAACAACTCCATTTCATCAAGCACTTTTCAGCGGAGGAAATCATGGAAAAGACCAAATCCTACTTCAAAGCTGAATCCATCAAAGAAGTGATCGTTGGCCCCTGATCAGTCTCTTTTGAGAAAACGATAGATCGAAGAGACATTAATCCTTGACTGGGCCCAGATCCTAAAAAAAAACACGTGCAAACGTTTTACTTTCAGGCTCCAGGCCAACGCAAGCATTTTTTCCGCGGTATCAAAATTAGCAGATGCCAGCGCGTGTTTTGATTCGAATAATATCCGCTTAGCCAACGCAGCATTTTCGTCGACGGTCACATTCATTTTCTTTATCTTAAGTAGCACATGATAAGTAGATGGCAACATACGGCAGGAACCTACCCTATACTGCTGGGCTGAAAATGAACTGGAAAGTATACGTTTCTTTACCCCAATATTCGGATGAAAAACAAACCGGTACTTTCTTGCCAATCGAACCAAAATATCAAAATCCTCATAGACTAAACTCGGATCATAGCCTCCCTCCCGCTTCAATACCTGCCGTTTAAACACCAAAGAAACCGTACTGATAGCATAGCGCTCCACTACATACTTATACACATCCCCTGCCGGAACCTTTTGAATCAGGTCACCAGCTTCGGTGACTGGATAGAATGGCTTAAGGCTACCATCCTCAAACCAAAGATATACGTTGGAGAAATAAACCGCTGCGTTGCTACTCTCCAAATTCGATACAGCTGTAGCAATATGGCTGGGCAAAAGCTCATCATCGGCTGCAAGGTCGATTACATACGTCCCCGTGCATAGGTCCAGCGCTTTATTGAAGATTCGACAATAATTGTTTCTTTGAGTATAAAAGAAGGTTTTTACGGGTTTAAAAAAATCATGGAGCCAAAGCCAGTCTTCAATTACCTTTACCGTGTTATCCTGACTGCCATTGTCGACAATAATGAGCTCTATGGCATCGTAATTTTGATTTAATACGCTGTTCAGCGCTTTAAAGACATACTTCTCATGATTGTAGGAGGTACAAATGACAGACACAAGCGGCAAATGAGACATCGCAATACTCAAATCAACTACAAATTCCTTTCTTTACAGAAAAATTTCCCAAACCCATTAGACCGGTAAGTTTCAAGCTAAAACCCTAAATTAGCCAACGGAAATTGAAGAAAATGAAAAACCGGTAAATATTTTAAAAAACAATTATGGAAGATGCCTTCATCACACTTTCCTTCATTTCCGAAGGGATATACAAAGATAAAGGAAGCCGGTTTTTATCCTTTGCTTATCCGGTAAAAACCGAAACTGATGTAAAAAAACACTTAGATACAATCGCAAAGCGGTATTACGACGCAGCGCATCGCTGCTATGCCTATATCCTCGGTGCCCCTGAAACAACCTACCGATCATACGATGACGGCGAACCCAACCATTCAGCCGGAGATCCTATCCTTGGGCAAATACGATCTAAGGGGCTAACGGACAGCTTGGTCGTGGTAGTTCGGTATTTCGGAGGAACTAAACTAGGCGTCGGCGGATTAATGAATGCCTATAAGACCGCAGCTTCACTGGCTTTGGAAGCCAACGAAGTTAAAAAAGTCCTTTTTAAAAAATCGGTTCGCGTTCAATTCGATTATGCAGATACAGCTGAGGTAATGCGCGTCATCAGTCAATATTCCATGGAAATATCCTGCCAGCGGTTTACAGATACCTGCGACTGGTCGCTCGATTGCCTGGCCAGAGAAGCACCAACAGCAGCCGAAAGGCTTCAACTAATCCCCTCTGTCCAGCTTACTTGGCAAACAACGGATCCAGATAGCCTTGATCCCGAAGCCTGAAAAAAATCTCCAAGCATGCCCATGCGTCGGTGGCTGCATACAATAGTTGCTTATCGGTTAGCTCATCAGCTTCCCAGTTAGAAACCTGTTCCGATTTGGAAATGCGTATACCCAATACCATAGCACTTAGGTTTCTTACACCTACGTTTAAAAAGCCCACGTTTTTCAATTCTTCATTCAAGTCAAAAAAAGCATCCGGATTAAACGACGCATCCAGCTTCCTCAGTCCCTTCAGGTCATCCCGTACAGCCGCTCCGACTTTAAGTATATGCGGGTTTTCCAGAATCTGCCTTACCACCCTGGGAAAACCTACCTTGTTTAGCCGAACCAAAAAGGCCTTCTCTCTCGTTGCCAACTGCAAAAGCGCCACCTCATAGCTTACACCCTTCCTAAAAGCGGGACGGGTTTCGGTATCAAACCCAATAATCGACTGTCCGTACACTCCTTCTACCAACTCATCGAGACCTGCCTTATCATCAATTAAGATAATCTCACCTGCAAAGGCCCCAATAGCCAGTTCGTTTACTTCGTCTTTTGAAATCTTTAAAGGTATCATGCGACTACTTCTTGCTCTATTTCATTTAACTCTTCCTCAGAGTAATAGTTAATGCCTATTCTTAAATAGCCGAACAGGATCGTCATCAGCGGACTAATAATATTGAAAAAACAAAACGGGGCATAGGCCAATGTTGCCACTCCCAAAACAGCTGCTTGGGTCGCGCCGCAGGTATTCCACGGAACCAGTACTGACGTAACGGTAGCACTATCTTCAAGTGCGCGGCTGAGATTTTCCCCTTTTAGGCCCCGCTTTTTATATATATCCGCATACATTCTTCCCGGCACCAAAATGGCGAGGTACTGGTCGGAGGTGGCGATGTTAAAAAATACACCGGTGCCGGCAGTAGCTGCAATCAATGATCCCACCGAGTGGACTTTTTCCATGACGGCTTCTGCCAAAACCCTGAGCATTCCACTTACCTCCATGATACCTCCAAATACCATGGCACATACAATCAGCCAAACCGTGTTCAGCATACCTGCCATTCCGCCTGTGACCAACAGTTCGTTGACCACCTCATTGGATGTGACGATACTTGTTTCCCCATAAAGAGCAGTCATTACTACCTTGAAGGAGTTAAAAGCAAATCCCAGCTCCTGATTCGAGGCCAGGGAGTTGATTACATCCGGCTGAAAAACAATAGCCCAAACACCTCCCAAAAGCGCTCCTACCAACAAGGTAGGAATAGCAGGCACCTTACTCACAATCAGGACGATAACCAATAGGGGCACGACAAACAGCCATCCGTTTACATCAAAGGCCTCCAAAATAACTTCACTGATTTCCTGTACCTGACCCACTGACCCCTCGGCATCCCGCAAAACGCCGATAACACCAAAGATTACTAAGGTAATAAGAATTGAAGGAAAGGTTGTTTTCGTCATGTGCCTTATATGTGTAAACAAATCCGTTCCGGCCATAGCGGGTGCCAAATTCGTAGTATCGGATAAGGGGGACATTTTGTCACCAAAATACGCCCCAGATATGATTGCCCCCGCGATGATGCCCTCGTCAAAACCTAGTGCTTTACCAATGCCCAGCAAAGCAACTCCCACCGTGGCAACTGTAGTCCAGGAACTCCCGGTAGAAACAGACACCACGGCGCTTACCACGCAGGCAGCCAGCAAAAAAATGGTTGGGTTCAACACCTGAAGACCATAATAAATCATCGCTGGTACAATGCCACTTAGCATCCAAGTGCCCGCCAGTGATCCAATCAGCAACAGAATCAGTATTGATGACATGGCAGCAGAAATACTTTTGATCATCCCATCCTGAAGCCTCTCCCAAGGAATCCGCAGCCTAAAGACCGCAACCAACCCTGCTACCCCAGCCGCCAGCACCAGTACCAACTGGTTTGATCCGCCCAGACCCTCTGAACCAAATACCCGGATATTCAACACCAACAAAACAACTAAGAAAATAATCGGAAAAAATGCTTCCAGTATGGTTGGCTGCTTAATTGTTTTATTCATTATCTATCGTTATTGAACACGATAAAGGTAAAAAATTTATCGCTTTTTCAAATGAAAATAATCCACCGGAGAACCGGTAGCCACAAAACTCGACTAGTCATCGAAAAAATAGCTATATTTAACCTAAAACAGGGGGATATATATGCGAAAAATCGATCTATTGCTCGAAACCTATGGAGAAAGCCATCAGAACCCTATTAACAAGAATATTCACTGGGTTTGCGTGCCATTGATTTTTTTCAGCATCGTTGGCTTGATTTTTTCCATTCCTCCCGGCCCTTTGCAATGGCTTGAATTTTTACTGGGCAGCTTTTCCAATTGGGCGACCCTAACGCTACTCGTCGTCTTGTTCTATTATGTATCATTATCCCCACCCCTTGCACTGGGCATGTTGCTTTTTTCCGCGGTTTGTCTCGCATTGGCAAATCTGCTTCAGATACTTCTTCCGCTACCATTATGGGCATTTTGCTTGCTTATCTTCGTCCTAGCATGGATAGGGCAGTTTTATGGACATAAAATTGAGGGCAAAAAACCCTCTTTCTTTCAGGATCTTCAGTTTTTGCTGATAGGGCCCGCCTGGTTGATGCACTTTCTTTACAAGCGATTTGGCTTTGCCTATTGAAATCATTTTTTATTCTGATACCGTCCCGGTAAATTCAATCCTTCGAAGTAACTGCCAAGTTGGATAAGATCCGTAAAATAATTCATGTGGATATGGACGCGTTCTATGCGTCCGTAGAACAGATGGACAACCCCGAGCTGAATGGAAAACCCGTAGCCGTTGGTGGCAATAGAGAACGGGGGGTGGTTGCAGCGGCGTCTTACGAAGCCAGAAAATTTGGGGTTCGGTCCGCCATGTCCTCCAAAATTGCGTCTTTACGGTGCCCGGGCTTGGTTTTTGTCAAGCCGAGATTCGATCGATACAAAGAACTCTCCTACCGAATCAGAGATATATTCTACGAGTATACCGATCTTGTCGAACCACTATCCTTGGACGAAGCCTTTTTGGACGTCACCGTAAACAAGGTAAACAACCCCTATGCAACAAAAATCGCAAGGGAAATCCGCTCACGGATAAAATCGGAAATCGGATTAAATGCATCTGCGGGCATTTCTTATAATAAGTTTCTGGCCAAAATAGCTTCCGATCTTAACAAGCCAAACGGACAGGCGGTCATCACCCCAGACCAGGCGACCGATTTTTTGGAACGGTTGCCCATAGAACGCTTTTTTGGCATCGGAAAAGTCACTGCTGAAAAAATGAAAAAGCTGGGCATCCATACCGGTTGGGACTTAAAGCAATACTCGCTGGATTTTTTGTCCCGGCGTTTTGGAAAATCGGGATTGCATTATTACGAAATAGTAAGAGGAATCCACTTAAGTGAAGTGAATCCCAACAGGGACAGGAAATCCATAAGCGTCGAAAATACCTTCGAAAGGGACCTCTTCAGCCCCAGAGAACTACTGGCCGTTCTTGAAAAACTTACCCAAGAACTTTTTCGCCGTATGGAAAGAAATGAACTGAGAGGACGGACGGTGACCCTTAAACTAAAATACAAGGACTTCAGTGTTCAGACAAGAAGTAAAAGCCTATCCCGATACCTCGAAAACGAAGAGATTATCCTGTTTTCCAAAGACCTCTTGGAACAAGACCCCCTCAAAATGCCGATACGGTTAATGGGAATAGGGATTTCAAACCTAGATATAGACGAAGACAGAAACGGCAAGCAGTTACGATTTGAGGGCTTCTTTTCAGAATAAGGAAATCAAAACGGATAGCCAATGGCAAAATTGAAAATCAGATTTTGCCGTCTCCATTGTGATTCGTTTAAGCGAAAATCCCTTGCCCAGCGCTGCCCGGGTGCTGCATAGGGTCTACGCAACGGAGTAGCGAAATCAAACCGAAGCACAAAAAAATCGACATCAATACGTAGGCCCGTCCCAACGCCAACTCCAAGTTCCCTATACCAATCAGGGGAGAACTTGCCGCCGGGCAATGCTTCGTTTTCGTTCATCAACCATACGTTCCCGGCATCGGCAAATAGGGCGCCTTTAAAAAACGAGGCGATTGGAAACCGATATTCCAAATTGGACTCCAATCGGATGTCGCCAGCCTGGTCAAAGAACCCGGCGATTCCAGCTTCCTGGGGGCGATAGGAGCCCGGTCCGAGTGAGCGTATCCTAAAAGCCCGTACGCTATTTGGGCCTCCCGAAAAAAACTGCTTCACAAAGGGCAAAGAAACCGAGTTTCCATAAGGTATCCCAACGCCACCAAAAAGACGAAAAGCCAACTTACTTTCTTGGGAAATACGCCAATAATACCTGAAATCCACATCTGCTTTATTGTACTGAGCATATTCAAAGCCCAAAAACTTATTGGGATTTTCTGATCCAACCAGCTGATTGATACCGTCCAGTCCGAAGCCTGCAAAGTCCAAGTTTGTGCCGAAAAATATACTATGTGTTCGAAAAGAATCCATCAATTGGCTGTAATTGAAGGAATAGGTAATTCCTGCGATGAATTGCTGCTCGAAACTAAACCGCAAAAAGGGATTGCTTTCCAGTATTTCTTCAAACTCCCGCGACGTGTTGAACAGACCTACAAAATTCATCGTAATCGGATTGATCTCATGGTATACAAACCGATTAGCGTTCCAGAAGTATCCATAAGAAGCCGATACGGAATTAAGACGGTACAATCCTCGTCGGTCTTGCACCTCCGTTCCTAGACTGATCCGGGTTTTTGGTACAGAATAGGCAAACCTCTCCTTGATATTGATGGGAAAGACTACACGCGGAAACACCAGCTCTCCTTTTAGACCCAGTTCCAGTGAACTCAGTCCGTCTCTTTCTCCACTGGCGATCTGGGTTTCGTAAGCTGCCCTACCGGTGACATTCAAAATCTCCCCTCCCTGAAAAATATTCCGGTTTCGGTAGCTGAGCAATAGTGCCGGGCCTGCAAAATTATTTGACTTTGACACTGCCTGTAGTTCTGCCCGAACCGAACGTTTGTTTTGTGGTGAAAGCAATAAATTTGCATTCAGTATACCGACTCCATCTGGGGTGATACTGTCGCTTTCCGTGTAGCGAATATTTACAAATCGGTAGTTTCCGATCCCTGCAATTCGGTTACTTGTCAGTCTGGACTTTGTTGAGCTGTATCGCTCCCCCGTATTGAGCAGAATATACTGTTCAAGCAGTTTTGGTTTAAAAGAAATAGGGACATCCTGAATAAATGAAATGTCCCGGACTATCGTAGTATCTGCCGGATTTTCTGACTGATCGACACTGTAATTGGGAAAAACCTTGATAGAGCCAAGATCATACGGCCGTAAGCTCTCTGATGGCATACCTTGTTTTGGACGCAAAAAAAGATCAAACTTTTTATCATTATAGCGGTTTGTATCCACCTCGAACAAAAGAAAATCCGCGTTGAAATTATAAAATCCCCGCTGTTTTAATGCCTGATCTAAACGCTCACGCTCCGCCCTTAAGACAGAAAGCTGAAAGCGGTCACCTTCTTTTAGCTTAGTATCCTCCATCAATCCCAAAATCGCCAAGTCTAGAAGGGATGAGTCGCCATCGTACGCATAGCTCTTGAGTTTGTAGGGTTCCCGAACTTTAATTGTATACGATACCGAAGCTCTCCAATCTCCCTGCTCCACTTCGGAATCTACCTCATTGAAAAAAAAGCCATTGTTTTCAAGTCTATTATTCAGCAAAATCTCTGTTTGGGGAACATTTACATCACTTAGATAGATGGGCTCTTCCCCAATCCGCCTTTTCAGAAAGCGATTGATGAAACCTGGGTTTTCCTGGCTCCCTTTATAATATGCCCACAGACCGATGTACATTCCTAAAAATCTACCATTGGGCTTTGGCCGCAATAATCCTTCGAGTTCAGCTTTCACCTGCTTCCAATCCCTCACCGGCTCTTCCAACTCTACCCGGAGGCTTGCCCCTGTATACAAATGCTTTTCATCCGGAATGTGTTTTTTCACGCTACAGGCTACCGCCAAAAGGAACGGAAACATGCAAACCAAAAAAAACCTCTTGCCTCCCTTATACCTCATGGCTGTTGGTCGTTTGATTCCGAATTATCATTTTCATCATCCTCCTTCCTTGTTGCCGGCTGGGTATTTCGCCTGGTTTCGATACCACGCCAAAGCTCCTCAAAATGATTAAACTCACGGTTGAAAATAAGCGAGATACCCGTTACGATCAATTGACCGTCTATAAAACTCTCAAACTGATTTCTCCGAAATCCCCTTAGCCTATACCTACCGTTTTCGGTTAGAAGGTATTCCACGCTGACGTTTCCGAGCAGGGCATTGCCCCCATCCATCGCTTGTGAGCTTCCTTCAATATCAATCTGGCTGCCTACCTGAACGATCAACCTGTCATCCATAAAACGGGACCTGGCACTCACATTGAGTTGGGTACGATCCTGTAGCCCTCCTGACTGATACTCCGTAAAACTATCCAGATCAAAATCCAACTCCAAACTACTGTCACCCAGCACATTTTCAGAAAGCGAATTCAACTGTCCGGACAACAGCTGGCTCACACTCGACCTGGCCAAAGCCGAGGCACCTCCCACTGCCCCGTCACTACCACGATCAGGAAAAAACCGATTTAAAACCAACAAGGAGAAAACCTGCCGATTGAGCTCCCCCTCCTGCGAGTTCAAAAGCTGCAACTGACCATACACATTACCTCCACCGGCACCACGTTGTTCCTCAGGCATATCCAAACGGAATGAGGGCTCGAGCCGGGTAAGATCGCCATCGATATTGAGGTAGACCAAAAAGGGCAACTCTTGTTTATACTGCGCCCTCGCCTCCGGGCCAAGTCCCGCGGTCTGAGCGGCCATTAACTCTGCTGCGGAGGTCCGTACCCTGTATATTGCGACTACGTTGAGTGTGGCATCCAAGGGATCCCCTGACCAGGAAATGGTACTGCCCTCCTCTATCTCAAATCGACGGCTTACCAAATTGTATAGGCTCATCTCATAATGCCCAGTACTGAGTTCATAAATTCCGGATAGGTCGATCCGACCATTGGGGTCGACGTTTAGGTTCAAGTTGGCCTTTCCTGCTATCAAGAGGTTATCTCCTGATCGCTCGTCCACTACAATCCGAAAGGTCGCATTTGGATCTGCCTCCACTAATGCCGAAACTTGAAATCCAGTTATCCCGCTGGTCACTGACTCGATTTGCCGCCGGGTGAGAATATCCTCTGGATCCTGCCGGTTGATAAACAGGACTACTCCGTCCCTTTCAATTACATCCAATTGTGACTCTGGAATGATAAAGGTAACATCGGTACCACTTCGTACATTCAGTCTGGAATTAACCCTAGGCAAGGCCAAATCACCCTGGATAGAGGCATTAACATCGATAAAGGCCTTTCCAAAAAAAAGATCATTGTCCTCACGCGAAGAATTCAGCACCTGAAAATTAGAAGCGGTGAGCCTAAGGTCAAATTCGGGGTTGTCCAAGTTCCGGGTGAAAATGGTGCCTCCAAATACAAAGGCGTTATCATCTGTATCTCTAATCGTAAACTCATCAAAATAAACGCCCTCATTATCCACCTTAAAAAGCTGCTGGTTAATTTTGTAGCGGGCATTGAGCGCATTAACAGTGAGTGCGGCATCGGCAAAGCTAAACTCACCTTCATAAACAGGTTCGGCAGTAGTGCCATATACCCGGGCTTTCCCCGAAATTTTCCCTGTCGTTCCACTTATCTGATCCTCTAAAAAAGCCTCAAGCAGGCTAAGTTTGAGTTCCGATAGATTCATTTCCAAGTTCAATTCAGCACCGGATTCGGCTACCTGATAATCTCCAAAGAGCCCAAATGTAATACCACCGTCCCTTAAGGCCATACTGAAATCATACCCACCATCTCCCATTGACTTGGCGGCCAATCGGAGATTCCCCAGGGAATTGCTGAAAACCGTCAGATCATCCACCGTTAGGTCAGCCAAGATCCCCAGAGCACCAAAAGGATTCTCCAAAACAAACCTACCGTTTACAAACCCGGTCGCAATCAGTTCATCCGGATTCAAAATACTTGTAAAAGTAGCAAGTCTGAAGTCTCTAAAAATCAATCCGATGTGATCCTCCGTCACATTTTCTATCGAATTGGAAATGAGCAGGCGCTGATCGTTTCGGGTTAGTTCAAAAGCTTCGATATCAATCCATCCCTGGGCATACCTAATCAGATTTTCGGGAAGGATCTCCCAATCCCTTTTGTTCAACACCAGATCCTCAGGATTGATGTGTAGACGAACCGTGTCTCCATCAAAGCCAAGGTCCAAGCCAACATGAGCCAGTTTCTCTTCGCCATCGTAGGCTAGAAAATCCAAGCTCAATTGATTGGTCTGCCAAATTCCGTCAAACAGTGTCCTGCCAACTCCAAGTGCACCAGAATGTAGGGAAACCAAGCCTGCCTCAAAATGAAACGTATCGTTTGAACCCAGCGCAGATAATCCGAGACTATCAATGGATATGGCTCCATAGGTAAAATTTGGAAGAATAAAACTTCCCTCAAAACCGCCTTCTGGCTGACGGAGGGTAACCTCTCCGTTGAGCGTCTCCCAATTTTCCAAACCCGGCATGATTACTTCCTCAAGCAGCCTTGACCTCGGCACCTCGATTCGGAAAACAAAATCGAAAAAAGAGCTATCACCCGCTATATCAGACCCTTCTGAAACCAACCCCTCAAAATAGGAAGCCATCCTACCTATCGTTCGTTCCGGGTTTGCATTCGAATGTACCTCAAACTGTAGGACAGAGCTTGCCAGATAAGCGGAGGTAGTATCTGCGTTTACTTCAGCGGTGAGGTCAAAATTTTCAATCGGAATGCTATTCTCGTCAAAAATCAACAATCCTTCGTTGAGTTGGGTCTGCAAAACAAACTCACCCGCATTGCCCTCCCAATGGATCCCGTAGTTGATCCTCAACCTAAGATCTTCCTGTGACAAATTAAGCGCACGAAAATCTGCACCACGTAGATCCAGCGTCAAATCAACAGTAGACTTGTCATCAAACAGAACAGCAGATGCTGACAGCTCAATATCCAAGTTTTCATCAGCAAATGCTAGCTGCATATTTCCCCGCTGGGTTGAAAACGCTGCGTTCAATGTCAGCCCACTGTAATCATACTCTGCATATTCCAACACTTCAAACTTGGAGGCGAGAGCCAGCTGCATCTCCTCCAAGCTAAGGCCGCTTCCCTCAACCTGCATTCGATACGACACCAATCCCAGCTGGGGATTTTGAATGATCTTACCGAGATCCAATTCGGCAAGATAAACATCGGCCTCGTATCTGGGCAGATCCGATTCCATGTAATTTGCCTTTACCGATACATGGCCATCGGTGGTATTCAAATCAGTTTCGACAGATAGATCCGGAAGGGCTCCGCGAATCGCCGCCACCAGCTTCATTTCCTCAGGAAAGGAGACAGGTAGCTCATAGGCCTTTAAAAGTTCATTCAGATTGGCTTGGTTTGTCTCCACGGTGACTGGCGAAAGATCCAACCGTAAATGCTCAAAATCAGTTAGATTGCCCAGCGAACCGGAAAGCGAAACCTTCGTATGTCTGCCCCATGAGATCTTGGCATCCGAAATTTTCAGATCATCTGGCGTACCCTCGAAGCGCATTACTCCAGCGACAGCTCTCTTTGCCAGTGGCGTGAAAAAAGCATTTTCCCGAAGATCCGGTGAAAAAAACAAGGCGTCCTGAAGGCCAAGTTGAAAAGAGGGAATATCCACGCCCACTCGATCCCATTCCAAATTACCGATCAAAGCATCAAATCCGTCGTACCCTATATTAAGATCACCTGAGAGTTTGCTATTTCCGGTTTCAACATGGAATCCGTTGATCACCACACCTTGATCGTCTAGGGTGGTCTTTACCCTGAACTGGTCTAACCGAAACCCCGACCTCTCTGCAAAAGCGATTTGATCGATGGAAGCCTTCAGCGTCTCATTGGCCAAAGAAATCCCGCTAGCCTGAAATACGAACCCATCCAATATCAATGCGCCGGGGTCAAATTTCCCCGGCTGCGGGGAAATTTCCGAAGTCCTAAACACCAACTTGTTTTCATGCAAATCGACCATACCCACTCGAACCTCCCAATCTGGCCAGAAGAACACTTGCTCTCCTGCGGGGGATTCTTCGGCCACTGAATCGGTGCCCTCCCCTAATAAAACGAGCTCAATATCGCTTTGTTTTAGGGAGAGTTCACTCACCGTGAGCTGACGGGAGCGCATATCCAACTCCGGCACTGACAACGAAAACTTCCCTATCCTAAGATCCGCGGAAGTCTGGTCTGGTACCGAAGCATATGTCAAACCAATATTATTCAATACGAGGCGTTCCAAGATCAATGCGGGTTCCACTAAGTCTGTCGGAGAATCCTCCGTTTCGGGTAACGGCTTACGCTGAAAATACTTAATATCCGAATCCTCTAGTCGGATATTCCCCAAGTCAAATTCCATGGCATTCAGATCCAAAGAGTTGACATCCAGATCAAACAAACCTACCTGCAAATAGACGTCCATCCCTACCATCTCATCATCATATCGAATCAAAAAATCAGAAAATCGGACAGGTCCTAGTGATACATCTGGAAATAAACCCTTGTCCTTAACCGAAGCATCTTTCTGATCAGACCCCTTTTTTTTTCCGTCATCATCGGAAGACATAAAAGCGTCGAGTAAAAAATCAAAGTTAAACGTTCCCTGCTCGTTTCTGGATACCGAGGCAACGAAACCGTCCCAATTCAGCCGGGAAACATGAATCCCTCCACTCGTTAACAAGGGTCTGATTCTAAGACCCGTCTCAAGGGATTTGCTGTAAACCAGCGTGTCACCTCGTTGGTCTTCCACATAAAAACCCTCCAAATAGACATCTCCTCGGAAAGTGAAAAATAGTCTATCGATGGCCACGGTCGTTTTTGTCTTTTCAGATAGAAAGGCCGTCACCTTTTGGACAATAAAGTCTTGTCCCCAAGGGCTCCTCAGCACCAACAATAAAGCAACAATCAAAAAAACGATAATTGCTATCAGCCAGCCGATGGCCTTTGCCATTACAGAAAAAAAACGCGTTGGACCTTTCAAATTTTACCTCTATTTAATTACCGGAATTCCTGATATTCGCTCATGTACCGATTCTCCCTAGTTTCACCTCCACCCCAAACCAACCACTTACGGATACTCAATGTTAAAGACGGATAAATTCTTATCCAAATTCAATTTAAGATAGCGTGGAAAAAGAACAGGGCGATTTGCGTTGAACAAAATTGATACCATGAGTTTAGCATCCACTCTTTTGACCCATGCTAATGTAGGTGTTCCCAGTCGCACTTGGCTTCGAAAACAGGAAGCGGGATCAGCTACCGCCCACAATCCTCCTCCATTTTGATTCCATATAATAGGCTCCTTCCCTCCTTTGAATACATGCCTGCCAGCGGTAAGTCTTCGGCCAGTTTTTAAAAGGCTTTGCCACCGCGTATAAAAACCGCAACATCCACCTGTCCGGTTTTGGAGTCCACCCATCGGAAGGAACCAAGAAAATGGTTATTTGATCTCCATCCGCTGCGACCTCATACATGCCTCCTACCTCGCCTATACTCTTTTTACTTACAATTTGAAATTTTCCCTGACATCGAGCATCTGATGGCAGACTGTTTAAACTCGGAAAGGGAGGCTGAAAGCTTATCTGAAGTGGAATCTCAGACCCCGTGTGCACTAACTTCTCTATTGCCGACCCAGACCCCGAACGGTTAAGGAATATCTGATGGGATCCATCCTTTATTTCCCGCGCACCATCCTGCGTCGGGATCGGCTTAAGATTTCCGGAATAATTTGGATTAAAAAAGCATGCAAAGGGTTGGGGGCTATACCTTGTGAAAAGCATGAATACGCCATCCAACGGAAACGGAAGCTTGTCGGGAGTATGTTTAACACCATCGATAGTCAGTAGAAAAACCGAGTGATTTCTTCTGACAAAATAAAAATCAAAAAGATAAATCAAAGGTAGCGCGGTGGGACTATCGGCCGCTTGCCCCATGGGCGCCAACAAATCAAAGGGCCGTCGGGGTTTGGGGTGGTTTTCAGCAATTTCTATATGGATAATCCTTCCCTCTAAGTCATCGAATATGTAACATGCTCTAACCCCTTGATCATTAATAATGAAGTTTGATCTTTTAAATATTGTGGGCACCATCCTTGACAATCCCTTTCCGGCAATAGTATATTTCGCGGGATCCAAGGAAAGGCTTTCCTGGTGGTAAACATCTACTTTTCCGTCCTTCCGCCACCCTATTAACAAATGCCCCTGGCCATTAACCGCATCGTCAAAAACCTGTGGTTCGAATCCAATGTATATCCGGTCCGGATCCTTTTCGAAATTAACCAACAATAGCTTTACCATCTCGTCAATCTCGAAACAAAAAGGATGTATAATAGGCTCCATATCAGCGTGGGGTTAATCTGAAACCTTTAATCTACCCAAAAAAAGATTTTCTTCCAATTTGACGAAGCTGGAATCAGACAAAATGGAACAGCTGCAAATTCATATATCTCTCCTAGATCCCCTGGTTGGCTTTTTGGCAATCATACGTATGACCAGTCCTTTGCCGTTGTGAAAAATACCCTCTTCGAGCACAACCTCTTTCTCCTCCAAAAGAAAAAGCTCGTAGCCGGAAAAAAAATCCCGCAGTTCATCCCTACTAAACAACGTATCCTCATCCTTCGGGCCTCCGATGTTGGGGTTTTTAAGTAGGTACTCCAGATTTCCTTTGCTAAAAGCTTCAAACAGTATCATCCCACCCGGCCTTAGCAAGCTGTGAAATACCCTATGATACGATTCTTTCAAGGCAGGAGGAAAATGGGCATATATCAATCCAATCGCATCGAAGGATTCAGAAGCAAAAGCCAAATCCTCTAAGGTACCGACCCGGTAATCCAGTTGAACACCTCTCTTTTTGGCGAGTAAATCCGATTTCCTCTTCGCTTGCTCGCTTTGATCAAACGCTGATACCTTCCATCCGATAGACGCAGCAAAAACAGCGTTTCTTCCTTCTCCTTCCGCCGGAAGTAGCATACTACCAGGAGATAGCGAAGCCAACGACTCTTTGAAAAAAACATTTGGCTCTACACCATAGACATATTCAGTGCCACCGTATCGCTCATCCCAAAACTCCTTCATAAGCTAGGCATGGTTAGTTTCCATCCATGAAACAAAAAATGATCCGAAATAATCCATCTCCCAATGAAGAATGCTGAATAATCGGAATTGGCGCCTTATCAGGCGTTAATGTATTTCAGACAAGCAATGTCTTTAAAAAAACCAACCAAAGAGTTAAATCAATTTGATGTGATTGATAACCAGTGCCTTTTTAGGGTAGAATTTGCTTACCTCTATAAAACTGCCCAATCGGGGAAACTGGCTGGCTGAATTTAGTTAAATTAGCCGCTCAAAGGCGTACAACCAAAAAAATCCAGCTTAAGGCAAATGACCAAAGCGGGGTGACCGGTAACCATGCGGAATCCCTCTGATGGATCAAGCCGGGACAGGTGACGCAAAAGAAACAAATTATAGACACATGAAAAAAGAGGTTCGTGCGGAGATCATTTCCATCGGCGATGAATTGTTATACGGACAGATACAGGATACAAATAGTCACTGGATCAGTCAGGAGTTGACAGCAATAGGCGTGAGGGTCGTTCGTAGAACCACTGTTGGAGACAACCGGGAAGCGATACTGAATGCATTTGCGGCAGCAGAAGTAAATGCCGATATTATTCTGATGACCGGCGGCCTCGGCCCAACCCAGGATGATTTGACCAAACCGCTTCTTGCGTCGTACTTCGAATGCGACCTCGAATTGGTTCCTGAGGCGTTGGAGTCAGTAAAGGGCTTTTTTGAGAAAAGAGGCCGAGAGCTCACCGAGACAAACAAGTTACAGGCGCATCTACCCACCAAATGCCGTTATGTGCCAAACGAGGTTGGAACGGCTCCGGGCATGTGGTTTGAAGAACGAGGCTGTGTTTGGATGTCAATGCCCGGAGTGCCCCATGAGATGAAAAAGCTGATGCAGGATTTTGTATTGCCCAAATTACGGGAAATGTTTGACCTCCCTGTGATCTTCCATCAACTTATCCGAACGGTCGGTATAGGAGAGAGTTGGCTTTCAGATCTTATAAAGGACTGGGAAACAGCGCTTCCTGAACATGTAAAACTGGCCTACTTGCCTTCATTGGGCGAAGTAAAACTTCGGTTGACCGGCTTTGCCGATGACATGGAATCTGCATCGTCTGCCGTCGCAGGCCAGTTGGAGTTGTTAAAGCCACAAATCGAAAAGTATATCTATGCGTATGGGAATGTTCCGTTGCATGAAGCTGTGGGAATACTATTGAAGGAGAAAGGTCAAACGGTGGCTACAGCTGAAAGCTGCTCCGGCGGATACATTGCCCATTTACTTACATCCATACCTGGCTCCAGCGCTTACTTCAATGGCGGCGTGATTCCGTATCAAAATACGCTGAAAGAAAGCCTATTGGGCGTTTCGGCTACCACACTTCTAACTGAAGGTGCCGTAAGTGAACGCACAGTCATAGAAATGGCACATGGTGTTCGGGAAGAACTGAATGCTGATTACGGTCTTGCAAGCAGCGGAATAGCCGGTCCATCGGGCGGTACCGCAGAAAAGCCCGTTGGCACTGTATGGATAGCATGCAGCTATAAAGGGGGAGTAAAAACCAAACTGTTGAAGCTCACCCAAGATCGCTCGGTAAACATCCATCTCACGGCCATTTCAGCCATGAGCCTTCTCCGCACCTGCATTCTCGGAGAAACTGAATGAATATTTTGATTTTAACGATTAAATAAAAGAAATTTAGAATTTAATTTCTATTGCACCTAGGTCGAAAAAACAATTTGTCATGGCACTACTAGAAATGATCATGCCCAAAATGGGCGAAAGCATCTTTGAAGGAACCATTCTCGCCTGGCTGAAAAAGGAAGGCGAAGCTATCGAAGAAGATGAATCTATTCTTGAGGTCGCCACGGACAAAGTGGATACCGAAGTACCAAGCTTGAAATCCGGTGTTTTAAAAAAGATATTGGTCAAAGAAGGCGAGGTAGCTAAGGTAGGCCAGCCGATCGCTCTTATTGAAGTCGCCAATGAGTCCGAGTCGGACCAATCTTTGGCTGATTCTGAAGAAAAGAGTGACTTGGCCAATGACCTATTAGCCGTAACGCCAACCCATACAAATACCATTTTAGGTGGCGGTTCCTCATTACAAACAACTGATAATCAAATCAACATTGACGAGAGATTTTACTCCCCATTAGTGCGTGCCATCGCCAAGGCAGAAAACATTGATACCCATGAATTGGCCCGGATACCAGGCACAGGCAAAGATGGGCGGGTTACCAAGGCGGATATGTTTCACTACATAAAGTCCCGCGACGAAGTGTCCCAAAAGACCACCCATTTCGAAAACTTCCAAACTCCGGGGGCTCTTATTACCGGGGGTGACGAAATCATTGAGATGGACCGAATGCGGAAAATGATTTCGGAGCGAATGCTCGAATCGCAACGGATATCAGCGACGGTTACCTCATTCGTAGAAGCTGACTTGACCAACTTGGTCATTTGGCGGAACAAGATAAAAGATGAATACCAGCAAAGGGAAGGCGAAAAAATTACATTTACCCCGATTTTTGTTCAGGCGATCGCTAGGGCACTCCGAGACTTTCCGATGATCAATATCTCGGTGGATGGAGAAAGGATCATCAAGAAAAAAGACATCAATGTAGGGGTAGCGGTAGCTTTACCAAGCGGGAATTTGATCGTACCGGTCATCAAAAATGCCGACCAGCTCAGCTTAATTGGACTATCCAAGAAAGTAAATGAGCTGGCGAATCGGGGCCGTAAAAATCAATTGAATCCGGAAGATTTGACAGGAGGAACTTATACCTTGTCAAACATTGGCCCTTTTGGCAATATCATGGGAACACCCATCATCATGCAACCGCAAGTGGCTATATTGGCAGTGGGCACGATTGTCAAAAAGCCAGCTGTGCTCGAAACACCAACCGGAGACGTCATCGCCATTAGGCACAAAATGTACATGTCCCACTCCTACGATCATCGAGTGGTTGACGGTGCGTTAGGGGGAATGTTTGTGAGGAGAGTTGCCGACTATTTGGAGGCCTTTGACATAGGCACCAGTCTTTGGTAAATTAAACCCTGATTACAGCCTCGGCGGCCCTACGTGACACCTTTGGGTTTGGCCTTTGCCTCGGTTTTTCTATCAGCGCAAATCCTAACTTCTCTTAGAATATCTATAATTCGGACCGGCTTCGTCAAATAACTGTTCATGCCGGCGCCGATTGCCAGGTCAATATCTCCCTGAAACACATTAGCAGATAGTCCAACGATATGGGTTCGCTCACCATGGGGCTTACTTCGGATCACCTTAGTGGCTTCCATGCCATTCATACCAGGCATTTGGATATCCATAAAAATCAAATCGAAAGGAGATTCCTCAAATCTCTGAACTGCATTAAGACCATTTGGAGCCGAGGTGATTTCGTATCCCATTTGCCGCATTAGCATTCTCATAAACTGGAGGTTGATATCGTTGTCTTCCACCACCAAAATACTGAGTGGATACTGGGCAGCTGTCAACGGAAGGTCGTAAGCTTCCCGACTAGTACCTGCATACTCTTCGGGTAGTGATGTCGTATTCTCTGTTTTGGCCATTACATTAAAACTAAAGACAGAGCCAACTCCAAGCTCACTTTCCACCTGAAGACCGCCTCCCATGAGTTCAATCAACCGATTGGCTATGGCTAAGCCAAGTCCGGTTCCTTTGTACTCGCCAACCTGGTTTTCTTCTACTTGTGTAAAAGGCAGGGTCAAATAAGGAATTTTGTCCTTTGGAATCCCAATGCCTGTGTCTTTAACCTGCACATTTAAGATCAATGTCTCTGTGAAAATCTCCTCCCCCCACATCGAAACAACGACACTGCCACCTTGCAGTGAGTATTTAATGGCATTGCCAATGATATTGATCAAAATCTGATTGAGCTTTTCCCTATCCAATTCGATTACCTCAGGGATCGCATCTGCAACCTCAAAGGTCAAGTCAATACGCTTGGAACCAGCTAACCCGGTAAACATATTCACGATTTTGGCCAGTTCCTTGCGTATTTCGAACGGAACGGGGTTCAGTTCTAGCTTGCCTGCTTCGATTTTCGAATAGTCTAATATATCATTTACTATTGCCAAGAGAGCCTCTCCTGAATCTGACATGATGGAAACCAACTTTCGCTGTTCATCGGTAATACCTGTTTGTTCCAGAAGTGAAATCATGCCTAATAACCCGTTCATGGGTGTCCTGATTTCATGGCTCATGTTTGCCAAGAAACGGGATTTCTCCACATTTGCCTTCTCGGCAGCTTCCTTGGCCTCCTGAAGACCTCTTTCCCACAGCTTTTGTCCGGTTATATCCCTTGCCACCGACATCATCCTGTTTTCATCGAGCTTAAAAAACCTGACCTCAAAGTATACCCGTCCGATCTTAAGGAGCAAATCCATCTCCTTTGTCTGGATCTTTCCCGTCTTCACTGCTTTTTCAAAAGCGACCATCAATTGTTGACCGGTTTCTCCTTTGAGTACATCGTTTATCTTGAGGCCTATCGACTCCGCAGGGGACATCACCAATAAAGACTCATCCTGCACATAATAATCCAAAAACACACCCTCATTATCATAAATGAAGATGATATCCGGCAAGCTTCTCAGTACAGACCTTAGCCGGTTTTCACTCTTAACAAGTTCCTGTTCCGCTTGGTATTTGTCGTTGATATCCGTACAAATGCCTACCCCACCATAAAAATTTCCCGAATCATCGTAGAGAAAATGCTCAAACAGCCTGACCCGAATTACCTCCCCATTTTTCTTACGTATATCGGTATCGTACACAAAATATTCCCGTTTGGACATCAAATTTCCTTGGATTGCATCCAAAACTGTGTCAAAACCACTCAAAAACAACTGATCATACCGATCCCTGGTAAGCTCACTTTCTTGGTAACCAATCACATTTTCAACATTCTCGCTAATATTATGCAGCTTCCATTCATGGTCGTGATAGTAAACAAACCCCTTTGTTTGCTGAAGCAGCATGGTTTGTTGATTAAACAATTGCTCAAGGTCCTCCGTCTTCTTTTTGAGTAGCAAATTTCGCTTCGCATTTATTTCAAAGTACTTATAGGAAAAGAGAAGCACCAGCAGCAATAGTCCAAACAACAAAACAAAAACCACCATGTAATTTCCGTAAATATTGGAAGTAATGGCACCTCTTTCCTGCAAAAAAACAAAGGCAAACGATTTTCCTATCTCGTGAAGTGTAAAGGGGTACTGTACGATGATGACCGGCACCTCTGCCCTTCCCTCAATGGAAAAAGTCCCTGTATGCTTACCCCGCAGCCCACCGGCAAATTCCCTCGATAATTTATCAAACGAAGCATGGTCTAGGGAAAGCACGTCGGAATCCTGCTCCAAAACAAGGCTCTTGAGCATACCGTCTGACAATAGTAGCTTACTGGTACCATTGCCCAGGTAGTAATTCATCACTGCCTCCGAAAAAAATGACTCCAACCGTAACCGCACCAAAACGGTCATGTCACTCCGAGTCGAAATCACCTTTAAACACGGACTACAGCCCTCTTTGGAGGGCATTTGGGCCACTCGCCCCTTCTCAAAATAATTATTTGCATTTAGTTTATAAAAGGACGTTTGATCGCCATGCTTTACGAAAACAGTGTCTATCAAGCTGAAATAATTGTTGAGCAATCGCCGAATCTTTGCATCTTCAAGGATTTCGATCAATTCTATATCTAATCTATTGAGATTCTCAGGGGAGTTGACAAAAGAAACCAACTCCTCATTCAAATCCGTGAACTTTCTTTGGGACTCATTAGCTGCCAACTCCACCTGCTTACTAAGAAATTGGAACCTCGTTTCCAGCAGATTATCGGATAACGCGCCATAGAAGGTGCATGCGAGTACGATGATCAATAAGACCGACACAACCCCAAATCCAAACAGCCAAAAAATCAGTCCTGACTTTCGGCTTCCTTCCGACCTCTCCATCATTCTCTGGGATGAATGCTCAACATATACCACCCTAACATATTCATAGGCCTACAAAAAGCCTCCAATTTATCGCCATCCAACTCAAACCTAAAATCGGTTTCCTTTTCCAATAGGAACTTCGCGGCCATCTGGCGAACCTCTTTACTTTTACTTCTAAACAGGTTAAAATCCTCTTTTCTGAAATTGTCAGACAAAATGGTTTGTATGTACGTGTGATTTCGTAGTGGGGGCATGCTTAACGCTTCTATTGCGCGGTCACCTCCCGCTACTATGGTACCCAAGTTGTCTATTATCATCAAATTACCATTTCTATTGCCAGAAAAATAAGGCATCAGGTCTGTCAACGTAATATCTATTCCCAAAACCCCCATAAACTCCTGCTTAAAATAAACCGGATGTATCAACGACATTATCCAACCCCGACCCGCTGGATCGATGTAGATTTCGTCGATCCAAACACGTTTTTTTTCCGGATTTTTGTCTTCGGTAGCGAGGTAATAAAAATTAAAAGCCGTGACATCGATTTCAGGTTCGATCGTATTCATCAAGTCATACGGGGGATAAACCCGGGACGTCTGGCTCTTTGTGTTATAATAAACTTGCGCAATCATTGGGTATTTCTCTGTCAATACCGCAAAAACGCTATCAAGGGGCTCTGTCAGAAAAATCTCTTCTTTTGATCGGGCTAGGTTGTCGGAAAAAAACGAAACAAAAACGGTGCTGCTGGAGGATTCCCAACGTTGGTTTCTAAACCAATTGTTCCTGTCCACAAAATACTTGGATTTATCGGCAACTGCAATCAAGCTGTCCCGCAATGGATACAGACTCTCAGTATATTTCGCCAATTCCACTATTTCGTATTCCAACGGCATTAAATCTACTTCCAATGCATTGATAACAGAATCCAAATAGTCAAAATACACAAAATCATTCCCTTTTTCTTCTCTCCTACAAGCAAAAGAAATTAGTAAAACAGAAAACGAAATAAAAAATCTATATTTCATCTATAAATAGTCAAACCTCAGGTGAATTTAACTAAATTCCAATTGATTCCTAAGACAACGGTGCATTTCTTCAAACCTTTTTTTCACCAATTCCCAAAATTCCCCTTGAAGAAAACCATCTAGGCTTTGTTCGTCCAGCACGTCCAGTTCCGACACCTTGAACGTCTGCTCGATCATGCCCTGTTCAAATTTCAGCAGGTACTTATTGTTCCATGAGAATACACTCACCCGAATGCCCTCATTGGAGAGTTCCTTGATAACTCTCATGATGGCCGAACGATTTCGCAGGAATGAGTAACGCTTGACTTCAACGAGGAAGCAACCGAGCAATACTTTTCTACCGCAAGCTTAACAACCTTTTCAAATTCTTCCAATGTGGCATCGGGCGAAGTCAGGATAAACTTCAGGTGGATGCTCTTGTAAAAGGCAGGAATACCCTCATCTCTATCACCTTCAGCATCTACTACTAGATCCACCACCTCCTTTCGGCGCTTTTTCATCATAGACACTGCATCGACAGCCGAGCACCCCGCCAATGCGGACAAAAGCAATTCCATTGGAGCCTGATGCCTCTTCAAAGAGGGTTCATGCATGTCGATCTGAACTTTATTGCCGGTAGCATTCACTGACTCATATTCATGCTCTGAAATCATTTTCAGCGTAATATTTCTTTTTGCCATTACAAGGATATTTACGTTTTACTTATGCAGCTTTATTGAATGAAAGACTATTAAACAAAATCATACATTTTTGACGTGTAACCAACATTAGGCCACCTTAATACGGGTTTGTCTTGCAAAATTAAAGACGCCTTCCGGTGTTTCAAACCGCGAAGGTCCATGTGTCCCAACGAGCGAGGGACAACAACAACCGCCTGTACAAACGTGGGGGTTGAACACAGTCCTGTTGGTTTAAGTAGGTGAACCAAAAACCAAAGGAAACGAATTCGATAAGAAGGAGTCGGCCATTTTCAAGTTAACCCCTGCTCCAGCGCATCTCACTTGGAGAATAACCAGCATCTTACCGTCTTCATACTTCAAATCAAGCTCAAATATAATGCATTCAACTCCAAAATGGATATTAAATAGAACAGATTTAGAAACAGGAAAAGAAAATATGTGAAAAAAAGATAAAATACCCTAACTTAACGCTACGGAGCAATTAAAATCCCTAGCAAATGAAGTTTTCCCTGTACCTTGGTAAATACAAAGGAATTAAAGTATTCATACACTGGACATTCTCTATTTTGTTACTTTGGATCATTATCGCCAACGCCCGCTCTGGCTTGGCGCTAGACGACAGTATCTGGTCCGTTATCTTTATCCTTTCGATTTTCTTTTGTGTGCTGTTGCATGAATTTGGACACGCACTTACTGCCCAGAAATACGGTATCCAAACAAAGGACATCATCTTGCTGCCCATAGGTGGGTTGGCAAGACTGGAAAAACTGCCGGAAGATCCCCGGCAGGAATTGTACGTCGCCTTGGCCGGACCTATGGTCAATATCGTCATCTTTTTCCTGCTTTCCATCGTCGTATATCTTGGCGGCCTCGAGATAGACCGATTGGAGGAAACCCATCTGGACAAAAGTACGATTGTTCTGTACCTTGCATCGGCCAATCTCCTTCTGGCTGTTTTTAATATGCTGCCGGCTTTCCCGATGGATGGGGGCAGGGTACTTCGTGCCTTGCTTTCAATCCGGATGGATAGGGTAAGGGCTACCCAGATCGCCGGAAGCATTGGGCAGTTACTGGCCATCGGTTTTGTTTTTTTCGGACTCTTTTATAATCCGATTTTGGTATTCATAGGGATTTTCATCTTCCTAGGCGCCCAAGCAGAGGTTAGCCACACGACGCAAACGTCCTTTTTGAAAGGATTTTACGTTGCTGATGTGGTGATGAGCAACTTTCCGATTGTCGCTTTTGATGCACCGCTTTCGAAGGCGATAGAAAAATTACTGGATGGCCAATCCACCCATTTTGTTGTCGTAAAGGACGATATGGCGGTCGGAACGCTCTCCCGGGATGACATCATTAAGGGCCTACAGGCACATGGTGACCAAGTGGCAATAGAGGCTGTCGCAAACAAAACCCCACTTCGCTTGGAATTGCATCTTCCATTAGAGGAAGCCTTCAAAAAAATGGCTTCCGAAAACACCAAAGTTGCCTTGATTTTTGAGCAAAACCACTTTATGGGCCTACTCGATCAAGAAAACATTTCGGAATTCATCATGGTGAAAAATGCGATAACCAAATGATCAAATTACCCCAACACCCACACCACTGCGAACTTCAGACGTTAAAAACCCAGCTAGGCACCTCGGAAACCGGACTTAGTGATCAAGAAGCCACCAATAGGGTCAAGGATTTTGGCTTGAACGAGATACCCGATCCGGGCAAACGGCCCCTTTGGAAAATTGCGCTCAAACAGTTCAACAACCTGATGGTGTACATTTTGTTTGCCGCAGCGTTCATTTCCTATTTGACCGGCCACTTGGTAGATG
Source organism: Lunatimonas lonarensis (assembly GCF_000390185.1). GTDB lineage: Bacteria > Bacteroidota > Bacteroidia > Cytophagales > Cyclobacteriaceae > Lunatimonas > Lunatimonas lonarensis. Next base: position 118,450 of record NZ_AQHR01000029.1, read on the forward strand.
TATATGTGATACTCGGCATCATACTTATCAATGCCATCATCGGCTTCATACAGGAGTATAAGGCTGAGGACGCGGTAGCGTCGCTGAAAAACATGTTGGTGCCCAAATGTAAAGTCATACGGGATGGAAACCTGAAGACCATCGATTCAAAAATGCTGGTTCCGGGAGATGTGATCGTAGTGGAGGAGGGAGATCTTATCCCAGCCGATGCCCGTGTATTTTTAGAGAAAAATGCGCGTGCAACGGAAGCGTCGCTAACGGGCGAAGCGGTACCTGTAGAGAAAAAAGCCAAAGCGGTGGCACTGGAATCGCCTCTGGCGGAACGTTCGAATATGCTATGGAAAAGCACTTTCCTAGCCAGCGGTTCAGCGCGAGCATGGGTAACCGGAACCGGACTAAAAACCCAAATCGGTGAAATTGCCTCCACTCTGTCGGGCATCAAACCACAGAAAACAAATTTTCAGCGGAAGACCGATAAATTAGCCAAACAAATGGCCTTTATTGCAATAGGGAGCGCACTTATCTTGTTTGTGGCGGCTTATTTTGTCCGAGGAGGGGAATTATCGGAAGTTCTCCTGATTTCCATCGCTGCGTTGGTATCTGCTATTCCTGAGGGCCTGCCCGCAGTGCTTTCCATTGTGTTGGCGATTGGATCCTACCGAATGTCAACGAAAAATGCCATTATACGGGAGTTTACAGCAACAGAAAGCCTTGGCTCCGTGTCCACTATTGTGACGGACAAAACAGGTACCCTTACCCAAAACACAATGACGATCCGAAAAATATGGCCATTCGGATACGATGAAATACCCGTCACAGGCGAGGGGTGGGATAGTGTGGGAAAGATACAGCTTAAGGACGAAGCCAGCTATTCTGTCAACCAACTATTGGAAATAGCCGCCCATTGCCACCAGACGTCCGTCACCAAAAAGCCAAATGGGGCGTTTCAGGTAACAGGAGATCCTACCGAGGCGGCTTTTTTGGTACTGGCAAATAAAGGAAAAAGAAAGAAAGATCTACAAGTTGTCGAGGATAATGCGTTCAGTTCAGAGCTGAAGTACCGAACAACGACCGTAGAAAAATCAGGCAGACTGCTTCGGTTTTTTATCGGAGCTCCCGAGGCTATTCTGGCACGGTGCACCCACTGCCTGGAAAGTGACGGGGCAATCGGGATGATGGAGGGAACTGATAAGGAAGGTGAAATCAAAGCAAAATTAACCTCCTGGTCAAAAGAAAGCCTTCGAGTACTCGCCATGGCATACAAGGAGTTGGAAAAAACAGATGAATTAGATGATGCCTTGATATTTGTAGGATTTGCGGGAATGATCGATCCGCCTAGACCGGGCGTTAAAGAAGCGGTAGAAGCATGCCATCGGGCGGGTATTCGGGTCATTATGGCAACCGGAGACCATGCCGATACCGCCTTGGCCATTGCCCGAAAGGTTGGGATAGCATTGCCCGGACGGGATGTCGTCTACACGGATTCCCAACTTCAACAGATGGGTCCAATGGAATTTTCCAATGCGGTAATAGAGGCGGATGTCTTCTCAAGATTAACCCCATTGATGAAACTAAAAATTGCAGAAGCATTGCAAGAACATGGGCATCTAGTAGCGATGACAGGAGATGGCGTAAATGACGCTCCAGCACTGAAACAGGCCAACATAGGTGTATCCATGGGCATCATGGGAACGGACGTGGCCAGGGATGCGTCCATGATGGTGTTGGCTGACGATAACTTCGCCACAATCGTTCACGCAATCGAACAGGGCAGAATCGTATTTAATAACGCCAGACGTACCAGTTTCTTTCTAGTAACTACAAATTTTGCTGAAATCCTGACCTTAATCATCACGGTTTCGATGGGATATCCTATCCCGCTTACTGCCACGCAAATTCTATGGATCAATTTGGTAACCGACGGATTCTGCGACAAAGCACTCGCCGCAGAAAAGGGACACGGAGACGAGCTGGATGCAAAACCAATTCGACCGTCCGAAAATATCCTCAATTCGGAAATTTTACCATTCCTTATAATTAATGCCTCTTACATGACAGCCTTGGCGGTAACCGCCTATACGCATTATCTCCCTATGGGAGTGGAGAAAGCCCGGACAGTGACCTTCATTGTTTTGGCTTTTTGCCAACTTTTCAACGTCTTCAACATGCGTAATCTTCGCGGGTCAATTTTTGAGATAGGATTTTTCTCCAACAAGTGGATAAACTACGCACTTATCGTCTCTGTGGTAATCCAGGTATTGATAATTGAGGTTCCCTTATTTGCCCAACTATTCAATTTCCAGCCGATCAAGGCAACCGAGTTTTTATTTTGGGTGGCGATGTCATCCTTTGTGCTTTGGATTGCCGAACTTTACAAAAGATTGGTCATGCAAAGAAAAACAAACCGACTCGGGGTTAACTAAGCAAATCAAGCCGCACGCTCGACTTTCATAAAAGTCACAACAAACTCTGTACCTTGTTCAGAATCACTTACAAGGTGAATAGAACCCTTGTTGTTCACCACAAATTGCCTAACCAGCATCAAGCCGAGCCCGGATCCGGTTTCGTTGGCCGTGCCTATCTTAGAAGCGATTCGAACGTCACCTGACGAATTAAAAACGGATTGTGCTTCCTCATCCAAGCCATTGCCTGTATCCCGAATATGAAGGCTCACCGAGTTGGGACCCTGCGTGTAGTATAGCCTGATTACGCCACCGCGGGGAGTGAATTTAATGGCGTTATGAAGCAGATTTTGAACGATAAGCTGAAAATGCCCCCTATCGACCCAAATTGGGGCTGAATCTGCCCGCTCGTGGCAGACCTCCAAATCCTTTGATTTAGCCTGAAACGCATACGCTCCGAGCAATTCCTCCACTTCCTGTACCGGAAATACTACCTCAAATTTAGGATTGATATTGTCAATCTGTTCGTTTACCCATTTCAGTATGTTCGTCAGCATGGAATCTGTTTTGACCACCTGCGAATACAGCAAATCCAATGCTTCGTCCTTTTGCCCATCTTCAAAACAACCCTCCCTGTACAATTCAAGTATCTGCAAAATAGAATGTAGCGGAGAGCGCAGGTCATGGGCAACAATTGAGAGTAACTTGTCCTTTGTCTGATTGATGTGTTGGAGCGCATGATTCTGCTCCTGAATCTGCCTCTTCTGGGATTCGATTGACACGTGTTTTTCCGTTAGTTCCCGGGTATAGGCATCCTTTTGCTTGAGATTTCTCCGAAGCATAAACGACAATCCAACTAATAACGCAAAGCCGGCCGTTGAAAAAAACAAGCCATAGTTCTTCCGCTTGATCTTCTGAAGAGTGAGTTCATTTTCCACTTTTAACTTGGCAATCTCACTTTGTGAAAGCTTCAGGTGGAGCTGCGCCAACTGCTGGTCCTTTGCCTCGTTGTATAAACTATCACTAAAAACCTTGTTCAATCGGGTATATTTCAAGGCATTGGCATAGTCTCCAGATTCTTCAAAGACTTTGGACAATATTGCCGACACCCGCTCCAAATCCCATACAGCCCCTACATGCTCAGCAAACCGCATACCTTCCAGTCCGGCCTCCTTTGCACTTTCAAACTTCCCCAATCTATGATAAACCTCCGCAAGACCTGTAAAAGCATATGCCTTCTCCCAGTTGTTTGCCTTCATGTCTTCTTCGAGCACTTTCTCAAAATAATAAATCGCCTGACTATACTCCTCCAACAGAAAGGATGTTCTTCCCAACCGGTTTACGGTCATTACACCGTAGACCGAATCGTTTTTACCAGCCAAAATCGATAAACTTTCCATCAACCGCTCCTGTCCTTCCTCATACCGCCCCAGATCCTCCAACGCGATGCTTAAATTTATCAAGTTCTTGGATATGGAAAGAGTGTCGTTGTGCGCGCGGTTGTGTACTAGGCATTTTTCCCACATCTCGATTGCATCAGCATAGGACTTCTTAGCCAAGTAGATCAATCCGATCCCGTTCATGGAAAATACCGTCTGCCCAACGTCCCCCAATCGCTCAGAAATCTCCTTTGCCGACAAAAAATGACTAAATGATTTATCATAATCACCGGAAACGTAATAAAGTGCCCCTAGTCTATTTAACGCCTTGGCGTGAAGCTCAGAATCACCGGCGCTTTTGGTGAGCTCAAATGCTTTGCTTGCAAAAAATATAGCAGAGTCTCTGTCGTTGTACTGCATTTGCTCTGCTCTATCCAAAAATTCTATAATAACACCTACATCTTGCCCTTGAACAACAGCTGTACCCCCAAATAGGATGAGCAAAAAAAATACGACCCTATCCATACCTTCTACTTTAAACCACCGAACACCACCTTAGAATAATACCAAAAATCGCTCAAAAATAGTTTATTTTTGAAATATTCCAAGTATCCAAGAAAAAATTGTTAAAACCGAAACAATAAGAACAGCCACTCAATAGTGCCAGTGACAGGCCAGCTTATGATTTGGATACTATACCAAGCATAAAACCTTTTCCAGCCCACTTAAACCAAATTACCCCTGTTTTTAAATCCGCTGCTGTAACCTCAAATTTCAATTGCTCTTCAGCTTCGTCCAAACGAATGGATGGCACCTCGAACCTTGCCACATCTTCTGATTCATCATAGTCGTCAGCAAGATGCTGTTTATAATTGGTATTAAGGATTACCGTCCAGCTTTCTTTACCTGGGATGGTAAATAGCGCATATTTTCCTGCTGGTATCACTTCACCCTCGATCTCGAGATCTTGATTGAAAGAAATACTGGCAGCCGAATGTGCCCCAGTCACCCATACTTCATCATAAGCCACGAGCCCCCCGAAAATCTCTCTCCCTCTTACACTGGGAGCAGAATAGTCTATGTGCACATGGTTGGATCCAATATTGGCCATGGCCGCCGTTCTTGGGCTTTTGGAATTAGACGCTCCTGCATGGGCACTATGGTCATGATGGGCATGTTCATCTTTTGCTACTTCCTTCTCCTCTGTCTTGTTGGAGGTGCATGAAAGGATAATCATTGAGAATAGGATAATCATATAATTTTTAGCTTTCATATTTTAAATTTGATTATTGAAATTAAGATATTTATTGATATTTAGATATTTATTGATATTTACCAATAGTATTCAGTAAACCAAAGATTTGAACCTTTTGACAAAGAAGCCTAAATCCGCATCTTACATAAGACTCGATTCCAAGGTAAACATGAATATCCCAAACCAATATACCTCTGTTTAATTAAGATATCCCGACAATCCAGGGACTAATATCTCAATATCAACCAATATCAATTTAATGCTTATGCCCCACCTGCACCGATGACTTGGTATCAGACGATGAAGTGACTCTCTTACCCGGCTGATAGGTTTTCTTGACCTCTCCACAAGTGAGCATCATGTCCCCGAAATATGGATTTCTGATTTCCTTTTCAGAGCTCAACCAATAAGCTCCTTCGTCTCGAAAAACCATAGGACAATATTGACGGTAAAGGGTTTGATCCACCACACCGAAATATTCCACTGCTTCAATTAGGTTGTCGGATAAGGTCTCGAAATGCTTCCTTTGTTCCTCCACATCTGAAGTCTGTGTTATTTTATCCAGACTGATCTGCATAGGCCTCAACAAATCCATCCAAATGTCATGGGCCTTTCCTTCCAAAACCTTCATATCCACTTTGGCCAAACTGGCTTTGGCAGGTCTGATTGTCTTTTGGGTAGCATCCGCATCGGTTTTGACCAAGGCATCCTTGATGGGAAGATAGCTTTGCACAAATGCTGTAAGTTGTTTTCTAAATTCCTCAGGTGTATCCAAAGTCTTCACTTCCGGCCTGGTCATCATGCTGTAATTACCACTCAACTGTGCCGCTGCATCAATGGCAAAAACCCCATTACTGACCACCTGATCACCTTCTTCTACTCCTGACAAAACCAAGTAGTCTTCTCCTACCCTTGGCCCCAATTCTACCTCACGCATCTCGAATGCCGGAGCTTCCTTATCCCCTAACTGCACATAGACCACCGATCTAGGCCCTGTCCATAGTATCGCTGTCTTGGGAATCATCAAACCTGACTGACCTGCTTGGCCTGTAGAGATATTGGCAGAGACAAACATTTCCGGTTTCAACTCAAAATTCCGATTGTTTGCTTCAGCACGAACTCCTACAGTTCTGGTATCTGGGTTTAAGACTGGATCAATGTAAGTTACCTTCGCATTGAAAGCCCTTCCTGGATAAGCGGAAACAGAGAAACTCAAATCATCTCCTTTCTTGATGGCACCTAAATCAGATTCGTAAGCATCCAAAATCACCCATACCGTACTCAGGTCCACTATCTCAAAAAGCACAGAACCCCTGCTGACGAAGTCACCTACTGAAACATTTCTAGCCGTCACCACACCAGCCACATCAGCATAGACGTCAAATTGGGACTGTACCTCACCTGAACTTTCTATCTTTGCAATCTGCTCCTCCGAAATCTTCCAAAGTCTCAGTTTTTCTCTAGCAGCTTGGTAGAGTGCCGGTTGACGCTCTTTGATTTTGGCCGTTTCCAACAGCTCCTTTTGGGCATTGACCAGTTCGGGGGAATAGAGGGTCGCTAATTTTTTACCCCTTCTGACCTCCTGCCCGGTAAAGTTGACAAACAATTGATCCACCCTTCCCGCATAATTAACAGTAAGACTTTTCACACGTTGTTCATTGGCTTGGATTTTTCCTGTTAGGGAAAGTTTCCCTGTACCAGCCCCGGATTTAACCCTGACAGTCTGCACGTTGGAAAGAGCAACTGCCTCGGGGATCATTTCCAACACAAAGGGGCTGGATTCTCCGCCCATTTTTTTGCTGACTGGAGAAAGTGCCATCCCGCAAAGCGGACATTGCCCAGGTTCATTTTGACGGATCTGAGGATGCATGGAACAGGTGTATTCCACCCCGTTTTCATCTATATGCGTATGCTCGTGGTCAGGATGCTCTTCCCCTCCCCCACGAATCAGATATCCTGCTACCGCCCCAAAGAAAAGGCTGCCGAGGATGATGATAATTATTTGTTTATTTGTTTTCATGTTTTTTTAGACTCAAGACATAAGACATAAGATTTGAGAAAGTTTGACCTTTGAGGTTTTTAGAACCTCGAAGGTCTTTATTTTTTATTCCTGAAAACCTTCGAGTGCACTTTGGTGAACTCAAAGGTTACCTGTCCGACCTTTGAGGTTTTTGAAACCTCGAAGGTCTTTTGTAGAGGCTAAACCTTCGAGGTCAGAAAAAGACCTCAAAAGGTTACCTGCCCGACCTTTGGGGTTTTCGAAACCCCGAAGGTCTTTTGTAGAGGCTAAACCTTCGAGGTCAGAAAAAGACCTCAAAAGGTTACCTGCCCGACCTTTGGGGTTTT
>NZ_AQHR01000030.1 GCF_000390185.1 Lunatimonas lonarensis
AAGATCGTCTGGCCAGCCGTGCGGATCAGCTGGAAGAATTTGTGCATTACGTGAAAGGCGAAATTACCAAAGTGGTGGGTAAATAATAACTGTCAGACCAAGTTTACTCATATATACTTTAGATTGATTTAAAACTTCATTTTTAATTTAAAAGGATCTAGGTGAAGATCCTTTTTGATAATCTCATGACCAAAATCCCTTAACGTGAGTTTTCGTTCCACTGAGCGTCAGACCCCGTAGAAAAGATCAAAGGATCTTCTTGAGATCCTTTTTTTCTGCGCGTAATCTGCTGCTTGCAAACAAAAAAACCACCGCTACCAGCGGTGGTTTGTTTGCCGGATCAAGAGCTACCAACTCTTTTTCCGAAGGTAACTGGCTTCAGCAGAGCGCAGATACCAAATACTGTTCTTCTAGTGTAGCCGTAGTTAGGCCACCACTTCAAGAACTCTGTAGCACCGCCTACATACCTCGCTCTGCTAATCCTGTTACCAGTGGCTGCTGCCAGTGGCGATAAGTCGTGTCTTACCGGGTTGGACTCAAGACGATAGTTACCGGATAAGGCGCAGCGGTCGGGCTGAACGGGGGGTTCGTGCACACAGCCCAGCTTGGAGCGAACGACCTACACCGAACTGAGATACCTACAGCGTGAGCTATGAGAAAGCGCCACGCTTCCCGAAGGGAGAAAGGCGGACAGGTATCCGGTAAGCGGCAGGGTCGGA
>NZ_AQHR01000031.1 GCF_000390185.1 Lunatimonas lonarensis
CTAAGTGATCAGAATTCATTCTCCGATTTTCTCGGACACCACTAGAAAAAATGAAACAATTCCAAGCCGACTTTGATGATGGTACATCGGCTATGAGAATCGGCGCGGGAGAATACCTAGAGATTGAAAATCAGCATGTGGTTATGGGATTTAGCGCATCTTCCGCCATACATGTATTGGAACCTGGAGCTGAGCACTTTGGGCTGAAGACGTACAAAGAGCAGCTAGTTCCAACTGAGAAAACAATAACTTTTCCTGAGAAAATTCAGGACAGGAGTTTGCTGGTAAGACTACTGACTCAGGCAACAGAAGAAATTTTACATTATCCCCCGTTTTGGGATGAGGTGAATGGCGTCTACTACCGACTGTCCCAAGAGCTGATTTATGCGGAGGATGCCGAGCCACTTCCCAACCAGTTTCTTCCAGATCCGTCTTCTGCATTGATTTACTTATCAGTATATGATAAAAGCTTCAATTTAGTTGCAGAATCCAAGATACCGCAACTAACCAAGCGACTTTCCCGACACTTTGCTAAAGACGGTAAAATCTGGTTGTTTGAAAACATGGAGGATGAGATGGGGTTTGTGCGGTTGGCGATTGATTTCTGATTTCAAATTTATGATTTTGACCAGTCTGAAATCATAAATTTTAAACCGAACTAAAATGGATATAGCTATTAATTTGAGTAAGATCGTTTTTTTGTGGTTATGCTTCGCTTTCATCGGCTGTGCGGAAAAAACGGAAATCGTAGACCTTTCACTGACTTCTCTAAATTATTCGTTGGATACCATAATGATCGATCCGGGGAAGGAATTCCTGCACTTAAATGCAGCACTTCGGATGGCTGTGCTGGATTCGGAAAGGGACTACCTCTACAATTTCAATCCTTCCGATCATACCGTTGAGAAAATCAATCTAAACAGCAGGAAGCTGGAAGCTAAACTGGCTTTCGAAAAGGAGGGCCCCGACGGGGTGGGGGATATGGTCTTTAGAATGGACCTGCTTCCCGACGAATCAGTGGCATTTATGGGGTACCTAAAGGCAGCTGTTTTCAACCTAAAGGGCAAAAAGTTGGTCGAATTTCCCATCGCGGAGGTAAACTTTGAAGGGGATCCGTTGGGTGATGGAGAGCGTTTTGAGTTTTTGAACACTTATCTGTTTGATTCGGCAAAGATGGTGGGCCTGATCAGAAATTCAAAAGAGGGTAGTTTCTCTTTTGGTATGCTAAGCTCCAATTTTCGGCACCTAAAAAAGGTTCCAGTTCCGCTGGATGCACTGGAGAATTTTCGGTTTGTGCTAAGTAGCCCTTCGATGGTCAAAATGTCTTTTCCTTCAGCTAATATTTCCGAGCACAAAGGCAATTACCTTATAACCAATGAGGTGTTCAATACCATCCTGCTTTACGATACCGATCTAGATTCTTTAAAAGAGATCAAGTATCAACCAATGCTTACCGAGGATAGGAAAAAAGGCAGATACACTCAAGAAACAGAAACCGAGGAGGAATTTAACCAGGAAACGCAAAATTTACGAAAGGAAATCAGTTTTATGGCTCCGGTTTGGGATGAAGACAACCATCGATTCTACCGGTTTTCCCATCAGGCAATTAACATTGGAAATACGGCCGCAGGGGAGGAGGCCTATAAATCATCCGTCTATCTGACGGTATTTGATGCTGATTTTAACGTGATCGCTGAATCTCTGGTAGAAGATATAACCAACCCGCCCGGCTTCCACTTTGTCAAGGACGGGAAAATCTGGATGTACGTGAATGTGGAGGATGAGTTGGGGTTTGTGCGGCTATCGGTTTTAGATTTATGATCCTTGGAGTTTTCCTACAACTAAGACCATAGAATCCATACTGAAGTGAAAAACAACATCTTTTACACGGCTTGCTTAACGCTGCTAATTTGTGCATGTGAAACCGCAAGTAAAGACAAAAAGGTTTTGACGTCCGATACCGTATTGTCCATAGACACGGTATTGATCGATCCAGGCAGCCAGCTTGTCTTCCCGTACATTATACCGGAAAGAAGTTTTTTTACAGAAGACACCCGTTATCTCTTTAACTTTAATGATTTCGACCACACCCTTGAAAAAATTGACCTGGAAAAGCTTGAATTGGCAGAAAAATACCCTTTTGAAAAAGAAGGTCCACACGGGACGGGCAATTACGTTGATTACTTGGTACCTCTCGATTCCGGTAGATTGCTGATACAAACCAGTAGTCAGGCAGGGATCTTTGATTGGGCGGGGAGCAAACTCGAAGAATTTGACCCGTTGCTAGAGGGAGCTTCCATGATGAGTTATGATAGGAAGGTTTTTCTTCCTGTGAAGTCATCTGGTGATCGTATGTATGGTTTCGTACATGACAATGTGGCAAATACAAGTGAAGTGGGATACTTCAGCCCCACTATGGATAACGTATTAACCATTTCGCTAGCGGAGGAATTTCGGCATGCCGACTTTATTTTAGCGCATACCGAAGGGAATACACATCGGCGATCAGCGCCGGGTTTTACCATTCAGACATATTACAAGGAAAGCAACATCGTGGTAGGGAGTACAGTTTCCAGTAGCTTGTTTGTTTTCGATCCCGAAACACATCAATTGTCGAAAAGGGAGTACAACCTTAGACTCACTGCAAATGAGAAAAAAGGTGTCTATACCTTGGATACGGAGGACGAGGCTTTGTTTCAAAGAGCCTTCGTGTCACTACACGAGGAAGTCACGTTCGGTCCATTACTATGGGATGCCGGCGGGGAGCGGTATTACCGGTTTTACTACGAGTTGACTTTCCCCAAGGAACAAGCTTCAGGTACTTTCCCGAAAGCAAATGCAACGTACATGTACTTGATGGTAATGGATAGGGACCTTAATTTGCTGGCAGAGATGCCAATCCCTCAATTGGATTATACCCCTTACTTCTCGTTTGTCAGAAACAGCAACATCTGGATTGCCACCAACCTGGAGGATGAGTTGGGGTTTGTTAGATTGTCGATTATGGGTTTGTAATTTCAAAAAAATGCTTGATAGATCGATTGGTTTATAGCCTTCGGTACACATGGATAAAATAATTTTTGGATTTAATTTTGTGCCTAGGGAGTAAAGTCAGTAGGATTTCAAGTCCTGTTTTTTTAAATGAGTTATTGACAAGTCATCAGGATAATACAATTATTCTCGATGAAATTCGGTTAATGCCAGAGTTTTGTCTTATATCTTATTTCTAACGTCTTACGTTTCGAAAATATGCCCTACTCAAGACCCAGTCGGATAAAGGCCAGTTCGTCTTCTATGTTTTCGAAGATCCAGATTTTGTCGTCTTTTAGGAAGTGCTTTTTCGGCGTAGTCTTCAGTTCTGGAATAAGGGCCTCTGCGAGGAGGTCTAGGTTTTCGTCAAATATGCTTAGGTATATATCTGCTCGTGTTGGCACATATCTTCCGTACTGGTCTTTTTCCTCAGCAAAGTGCTCACTGGAGGCGAATCGATAGAAGCGACGCTGCGCTGAATCCCAAAAAAAGTTTTCGAAAACGATATCTTCTTTGATCGTACGGATGATATCTTCAATCTGACCGGAAGCGTTTTCGACCTCCTTTGGGGGAAAGTAGCTTTTGCCCGTGCCAAAAAAATCGCTGTCCCATGCTTTGCTATAGGTACTGTACGTCTCCAGGTCATACACAAGCACCTCGTTTAACGAATTGTTGGTAATAAGCAGGTTCTCTCCGGTAGTTAGTGCCCGGACAGCAACACCGTAGGCGCCTGCGAAGTTGCCGTCATGTAGGATGTTTACCGAAAACTTCTGGAGTTGGTTCAGTTCCGGAAGCTCCGTTTTCGTAAAGGTTTGGGCAGCCAGGTCAAAGTCCAGGATGAAATAGCTTCTTTCTGCCCATTTTATAAACACCCCGATCAAACGATCTTTATTTTTTTGGTCTTCAAAAAGTCCGATCGGATAGCAGTCGGAACCAGAAAGAAACTCAGCAGCAATCTTTTCCAGACCCAAATCACTTACCAGTTGGGTGTTTTGGTCGAACACCTTATAGAACCCGTAGTTCCACACCAGCAGCTGCTCATTGGACATGATTTTGAAACCTCCGAAGTAGATGGGCAGGGCATTTGGCCCGTCTTTTTCAAAGCGGATTTTTCTTTCCAGGGAAAGATTGTCCAGGTTGATGCGTTCGGCCACTAGGTTCGCCCGGTCAAAGTTGATCAGGTATTTTCTGTCCGGGGATAGGTCGGATAGAAAGAGGTTGTCCTGCAGAAAGATGATCTCCTCGCCAGGATCCACCCATATGGTATCGACGGTAATGGTCAGGTTGGTGGAGGATCCTGTAGTACTTCGGTCGCTGTCTTTGCCGCAAGAAAATAATATAGAAATTGCTAACGCAAGAAAAAAAGAAACGCGCATGGTGTAGGTTTTAAGGATGTGGTATAAAAATAATAAAAGTTTTTGATTTGGCAAGTTGGTCGTACATTTCATGCCTCACGCATAAATTCGTCAATGTTTTCCTTCCAGGCAGATAAGGAAAAAGTGGTGGAAGATGGTCACCATTCCGAGTCGGTCAATAGCAGCACAATTTACCTGACCGTGTTTGACAAAAACCTGGAGATGTTGGAGGAATCCAAGATACCTGAATTAAATAAGGTTCCGGGTACCTATTTCGTAAAGTACGGAGCCATCTGGATTTTTGAGAATATGGAAGATGAACTTGGTTTTCTGCGACTTAAAATAGAATTGTGATTTTGGTTGATAAGTTGATTGGTCGATGGGTTGAAGAATTTTCGAGGGCTCCGATTTTCGCCCGGTGTTATTGTTGTTAAAGCCGTACAGGTTTCGACATCGAGGAGGTGTTTGATAATGAGTGAGGAAGTTGACTAACTCGTTTAGACATTCACCCTATTCACCAAAAAGAGGTAATTTAAGTGAAATAATTCACCAAAAACATCTAAATTTGGTGAATAAAGAAATTCCTATGATTGAAAGAACCCTTAAGGGTAAGATAATAGAGAAGCTATTCAGGGGTAAGACCATTATACTGATCGGCGCAAGACAGGTTGGCAAAACCACGCTTATCCGAGCTGTTTTACAGGGCAGCGAGTTTCTTTTTTTGGATGGTGATGATCCATTGGTAAGGCAAAGGCTGACCAATCCGAATACCAAAGAGATTGAAACCATTTTAGGAGACTCAAGGATCGTCTTTATAGACGAGGCACAACGGATAGAAAACATTGGAATTACGGCTAAAATCATCCACGACCAATTCAAAAACGTTCAGTTGATTGTGAGCGGTTCATCGGCTTTTGAGCTACGAAATTATACCAATGAACCACTTACTGGACGAAAATTCGAATATTTTCTGTATCCAATTTCTTATAGGGAATATGAGAAATCGGTCGGATATTTAGATGCCCTGAGAGATTTGGAAAATCGATTGATATACGGATACTATCCGGATGTCTTGAATAGCAGAGGGGAGGAAAGGGAAATCTTAAATGAGATTACCCAGAGTTATTTGTTTAAAGACATTCTCTCTTTGGGCAATATCAAGAAGCCCGAGGTACTGGAAAAGATTTTGCGGGCGTTGGCCTTTCAGGTAGGTAGTGAAGTAAGCTACAATGAAGTAGCTCAGCTAACAGGGGTGGACAAGAACACCGTTTCAAGCTATATCCATTTACTGGAACTGTCCTATATTGTTTTTCCGATTACTTCATTTAGCCGTAACCTGCGCAACGAAATCAAAACGAACCGGAAGATTTATTTCTACGACAATGGGATTCGCAATGCAATCATACAAAATTTTAATCCAGTTGGATTGCGAAATGATATAGGTATTCTATGGGAAAATTTCCTAATGTCTGAGAGGCTAAAGCGAAACCATTATTACAAAAAGTACTGCATCACTTATTTTTGGCGGACTAGGCACCAACAGGAAATAGACTATGTGGAAGAGTCGGACGGAAAGATTACAGCCTTTGAATTCAAATGGAATCCCAAAGCCAAGGTGAATATTCCGGCCATTTTTGTAAATACCTACGACGCCGCCGTGGAGGTCGTTACTAAGGAAAACTTTAGGAAATTTGTTGGGGCAGGTGAAAATTAGCTGTTCAGACTAATGGCCCGAAATTTATCCTTTCGGAATTTCCCATAACCGAAAGTAATGCGTAATCGGACAAAGAAGATGGGAGGTTAGTTTAAGAAAATGTGGGGCATTACAATTTTTCCTTTTAAAAAGTGTGCTTAGTTACATTTTTTCCTTTGAAAAAGTGTAATTTAGATTTTTAATCACATACTTATGAGAAGAAAACTATTCCAATCTCTGATCACGTGGAAAAACTCCCCCAATAGAAAACCCTTAGTTATACGAGGAGCTCGGCAGGTTGGTAAAACATGGTTGATGAAAGCTTTTGGTACAGAGCACTATGGGCAGGTTGCCTATGTGAATTTTGAAAGTAATCAGACAATGAGGCAGGTTTTTGAACAAGACTTTGATACAGAACGCTTGCTCATGGCCCTTCAGATCGAAACAGGAATAAAAATTAACTCAAGCGATACCTTATTGATTTTGGATGAGATTCAGGAATCCAAAGGTGCGTTAACATCCTTGAAATATTTTCAAGAAAATGCCCCATCTTACCATGTGATAGCAGCAGGTTCATTATTGGGAGTGGCGTTGCATCAGGAAACCTCTTTCCCTGTTGGAAAGGTAGAATTCATGGATCTCTATCCGCTGGACCTCGAAGAGTTTTTGGATGCTTTAGGGGAGGAATCATTAAACCGCCTTCTTCATACGCACCAATGGGACATGGTTAAGCCTTTTGCTCAAAAGCTAAAGGATCTACTCAAACACTATTTTTTCATAGGAGGAATGCCTGAGGCTGTTCAGACGTTTATTGATACAAAAGACCTAGTGCTAGTTAGATCTGTACAAACAAGAATCATGGAGGCCTATCAACAAGATTTTTCGAAACATGCCCCATTCGATATTGTGCCAAGGATACGGATGGTTTGGAATGCCATTCCTGCTCAACTCAGCAAAGAGAATAAAAAATTTATCTACGGTCAGGTCAAAAAAGGAGCTAGGGCCAAAGATTTCGAGATGGCATTGGCATGGTTGGTAGACTGTGGCCTGGTTCATCAGGTCAATCGGGTTTCAAAAGCAGGAATTCCATTGAAAGCTTATCAGGACTTTGGAGCCTTTAAGCTTTTTCTATTAGATATAGGCCTTTTGGGGGCTATGGTTGACTTGGATGCCAAAACAATTTTGGAAGGCAATCAATTTTTTGAAGAATTCAAAGGAGCCATTTCCGAACAGTTTGTTTTACAACAATTGGTGGCGCTGGGATTAGAACCAGCTTACTGGTCAGCCGACAGTGCCACCGCCGAGCTCGACTTCATCATTCAAGTCAAAGGAGAAATCATTCCCATCGAAGTGAAAGCTGAAGAAAATTTGAAAGCAAAGAGTTTGAAAGTATTTGTGGAAAAATATAAAACGGTCACCAATATTCGCACATCCTTATCGGACTATAGGAAAGAAGACTGGTTAATCAATATTCCATTATATGGTATTCATACGATAGTTTAACCATTTACGGTAGGGGAAATCTGTTTAATAAGGGGTTTAATAGAGTTTGAAAAAGCCTAATTCATTCTTCATTTGCTGTAGCGGTATTGCATGCTTGCGAAATATAGCGCAAAAGAAGTGATTTTCATAAGTCACTATTTTTGGGTGTACACCATCAATACAGGGTTTTCCGAATCCTTGGCGGCAAGTACCGTGGTAGTGAAATTTAGCCCCTGGTTTTTGGCCCAGGTTTCGAATTCAGCCCTACCCATGGCTTCCTTTTTCTCCAATAGTTCTTTATAAAGGGTTTTGCCCGGAACCTTTAGTCCGATCTTTCTAGGTGTAAAATTGTAAGCGAATCCCTCGGGATCGTAGCCGCCATCTATATCGTTAAGCAACCTGCCCTTGATTACATGAGATTTCTGGTTTTCACGGTCGAAGAATAAACTATAGCCCTTATTTTCGTAGGTCAAGACGGTGTAAAGTTGTTTTTCTGTTAGAAAGTACCGACTATAAAAATACATTTTTGTTTGATTATTTAGGAAGTCTAGCCTTTGCATTATATCATCCATATTCTTTAAGTCATCTGGGTTTTGGCCGTATTTTCCAAAGTCAAACGCAAGTTTGGGAATAAAATGTCCGTCTTCGACCTGATAGATCGTGTCCCAGAAGGTCATTCCATAGTAGAGGTGGTCCTGACTTTTCTTAAAATAATCTCTTCCGGAATCTTCAAAATAAAACCTTTCGGGATCGTAAGGGAAATAGTTCATCTCATCCTGTAGTGATTTGTCGAAACTTTTGACAAAATACCCATCAGGTTCTCGGGTGGGAGTGTACAGGTAATAGCGTTGGTCATGGTCTGAAAAAACACCCGGACCAAGCCGTTCACGAAACGACAACTCACGAAGAAATTCGCCATCCAAATTAAACCACATTATTTTACGGGGGAATACGCCGAGTAGGACTAGTTCCCCGTCTACAAAGGCCGCGGCATCAAAGTCCAAGTATTCACCCGGGCCTTCCCCATAGGCCTTTATTCTTGCTAGATATTTTCCAGATTTATCGAAAATTTGAATACACTTACATCCGAAAATGTCCAGTGTGAAAATTCTGTTTTGATAAAAATGTATCTCCTGCAAACCCGAAGTCAGATGTGCCTCATCCTCCTTATCCTCCAGCCAGATATACTCTATATGGGGTTCAAAAAACTCCGACAACTTCCCGCTTCGGGATTGCGAAAGATCCACAGAAATAATTTCCAAGCCGGATTTAGATTTAGTTTCCTCCTTACAGCCTGCGGTTAAGAAAAGAGAAAGCACGCCAATAGACCAACAATGATTTAGACGCACTGTCTGAGAAAGGAATCGTCGGATTGTCATTGGCGTATTTCGATTTATAGGTAAAGAATCTGGCATAGTTGGAATAAAAATGATTAACCCGAAGCAATTTAATTAATTTTTTCGTTTTCATAAAGGGCTGGAAAAGAATATTGTGCGTGGAGGGCGAGTATCTGATATGTCTATCGGAAGGTGAGATTGATGTTGTTCATAGCTACGTTGGCCCAGAACTACACTCCAGGCTGATATTTTCAAATTTTGCTGGCTTTTTAAACTGGCATGATAATAAGCCAAATTATAAAAAAAATGACTCTCCGACTCGGTTTAGTATCCAATACTCCATACCTCCATTGAGTTGTCAATCGGCTCCATGTCATTTGCAATGGCTTGTTTCAGAGGTTTTTATCAAACAAAAACTCATAACATAAACCACCTAGAAACACTTTTGACAAAAGAGTTGCTAGAAAGCCAACCACAAATGGGTACAATCGAGCCTCTTTTAACCCATAAAAAATTCGAGTATAGATTCCTATTTATTTGGAGTTACAAAATTATTGAATTAGGCATTTAATAGATAAACACCTTGTATAGGTAAGGCGGCTGTGCCAGCATCCTCACAACCAGATTCTCGAATATCCCCTCCTTCACCTTGTGCCTGTTAAACCGGTAGGTATACTCGTTGATATACGGTTGCAGGGCCACCATTGAATGGTGGGTCCCCCCAAACCCAGGCTTTGATCATCCTAATAACACGGTGCATGGCACCAAAATTCTCCACCTTTTTTGCCCGACTTTTCACGTACCAGGTTGGGAAACTCATTCTCCATCCCTTTGTAACCGGCCCAGCAGTCCTTCTTCACCAGCGCATCTGCAGCTATATGGTCCCGCATAAAACTGCCGAGATTGGCCTTGGACGCCAAGTACTTATAGCACTCCCTGTCGGAGGGAAACTTCTCCTGAAACGCAAATATGGAGAGACTCTTATGCCCTTTTTCCATAGAAACCGTGTTTGAGAGCGATATAGGCAGATTTTGATCATTTAAAAAATGCTTAATTTGATATTTTTGATCCCCCTCATCCAAATCTTTGAATTAAGCCCTGAAGCCCCTAACCGAAAAATATCACGTATTTTTTCGATTGTAATCGAAGAATTACATAATTATTTTCGATTATAATTGAAGAATTACCTATTTTTGGAAAATAAATTGTCAAGCATGATTGAGAGGTTATTGGAAAGAGCACTCAAGGAAAGACTTTACCAAGGTAAAGCCCTCCTGCTTATGGGGCCCAGGCAGGTAGGGAAGACTACTTTATTAAGGCAATTAATTGAAGATGAAAAGCAACCCTGTTTATGGCTTAATTGTGACAATACCGATGATCGCTTGGATTTAGAAGAAGCGACCATTACCAAACTCAAATCCATCATTGGCTCGCACAAGTTGCTAATCATAGATGAAGCACAGCGTGTAAAAAATATTGGTCTGACCTTGAAATTGATCGTTGATGGAATCCCTGGCGTGCAAGTCATCGCTTCCGGTTCTTCAGCATTGGAACTGGCCAATGAGATGAAAGAACCGCTGACCGGAAGAAAAAGGGAATTCAACCTCTTTCCCTTGTCCATCCAAGAGATGGTAAACCATACTTCGAAGAGGGAAGAAAGGAGGTTGCTCGAAATGCGCCTAGTTTATGGCTTTTACCCGGAAGTAATCAATCGCCCTAGTAATGCCCGGGAAATTTTAGAAGAGCTCACTGACAGTTATCTGTACAAAGATATCCTTAACCTGGATCAAGTTAGAAAACCGGTCATCTTACAAAAGCTGCTACTGGCCCTGGCTTTGCAGCTAGGGTCTGAGGTGACATACAACGAACTCGGAAATACGGTAGGGATAGATAAGGAAACAGCAGAGAAATATATTGACCTTTTGGAGAAGAGCTTTGTCGTTTTCAAGCTGAATTCATTTAGCAGGAATATGCGGAGGGAGATCAAAAAAGGAAAAAAAATCTATTTCTGGGACAATGGAATACGAAATGTAATCATCAACAACCTAAATCAATTGCCACTTAGAAATGATAAAGGTGCATTATGGGAGAATTTTATCATCAGTGAGCGGATGAAGTATTTGCATTATAATCGCCTTAGGAGCAATGTTTATTTTTGGAGGACGACCACCGGCCTGGAACTGGATTGGCTTGAGGAAAGGGGAGGTGCATTGCATGCCTTTGAAGCCAAGTGGAACCCAAAGAGAAGGGCACTCCTTCCTGCTTCTTTTCGGGAGGCTTATCCCGGCACAATCCATCAGGTAGTTAGCCCGGATAACTATTTGGATTTTCTATTGTCTTCAGCGCTTTAGGTCAGAAACGGATATCAGAATCGTGTACCCGATCACTTCTGAGTATTTAAAAAATGAAACCATGCCCCCAAAGCGCTAATTCTAACCATCCAGGTTAACATCAAAAAGCCCCCGGAAATTATTTCCAAGGGGTTCCTACTCGGTGTAGTATCCACTACACCTTTTTATACCTTACCTACATTGCTTTGTCAATCCTTCCCATGCCATTTGCAATGGCTTGTTTCAGAGGTTTTTATCAAACAAAAATTCACAACATTAACTAGCTTGGAACACTTTTGACAAAAGAGTTGCAAATGCGTTATCTGCGAAGTTTTTACCCTTGTCGTTGATTCAATTTTATTTCCTCTCAGGCAAACTCCAGTCATTTGTATAAAACCCGGTAGCTTTAATGGCATCAACCCCATTTATTGGAAGGTCAGCCGAAAATACCACATAGTCCGGAAAGCCGCTCCCACCTGCAAAATACTGGTTGGCATTGGCCGCATGAAGGCCGGCAAGCCCGGTGCCACTGATGACCGCTACGCCCAAGCTTGGATTATCTGCTCGGGGTACCATAAAATAGGCTCCCAGATCGGCGCCCTCCATCACGTCACTGCCAAGCGCTATCCGGTTTCGGGAGACTTGGATGGGACTGTGGGCAAGCAATGTGTTCCAAGCTCGGTTGGAGTCGGCGTTACCATACACGATGATTCCCCTATCGCCGTGTTTTGCCAGGTCGAATTCCCTATCTGAAATAATATCAACGGCTCCATTTCCCCGGTAGTACCACATTTCCGCGTCAAAACGGGCCTTGTTGAAAGCCCAGTCGTTTTCGGCTTTATTGCCGGATGTGCCGTAAACATATACCATCCGATTGTTAAAAGGCTCTTTGAAGGTGCCGTTTCGCGCTGTGCCTTTGTCTGAAAGGTTGGGGGCTTCGCTGATCTCCCATTTACCTGCTGAATTTTTCAGGTAGAGCATACCGGAGCCGTCGTTTTTCCAAGTTATCTCGGGCTGGTTGTCTAAGGAAAGGGTTATTTCCACCCCTGTCGCAAAGGAGGAGGTCTCTAAACCAAGATGTAGTATGTTTTCAGTGCTGCCACTGATGGTTTGGGCTGTTAAGCTTCGGGATAGGTTTGTCCGCGAATAATTCAAGGGTTCTGCCTGTTGCAAAATATGTACCCAGCGGCTTTTGGAAGAGACGGCCGTGTTTGCGGTTGAAAATTCTACCCGGTGAACCAACGTGTCGTGTGGGGTTTCGTGCCATTCGAAGTAGTCAAACAGCGGTTTCCAATCCACACTTTCATCTCCAAACCAATGGCTGCCGCCGGGGTATTCGTAATAACTGAAATCGGCGTGAAACTCTCCGAGGATCTGCCTCATCTGCCTCGCGTAGTCGACGGATACTACCCGGTCACTGTCACCATGGTGGATATAGACTCCCGCCGCTGTGTAGTTTTTTGCCAATTGGATTACATTGCTGGGATTACTGGCCCTTAGGAGCAATTTCTCCGTGGGATGATCGGTATCTTCGGGGATTTTGCCATCAGCAGATCCGTACCCCATAAGGGTGGGGTAGCCTGCACAGGGGGCGATGGCAGCCCATTTGCCGGCAAAGGTAGCACCCAGGTACCAGGTGCCGTGCCCGCCCATGGAGTGTCCTGTGAGATAGATTTTAGAGGGATTGGGCAGGTACTTTTTTTCAGCAATGGCCAGCACTTCCATGGCGTCGATACGGCCCCAGTCTTCCCAGTTAAACCCTCTGGGACGTCGGTTGGTGGGGGCCACCAAGGTGCCCCAGGTCTTGGGTTTGTAGGCCCTTGCCTGTCCGATGGCCTCTACGCCCGCTCCATGTACCGATAAAAACAGCGCGGAACCTGCTTTGCTGCCTCCTACTTGGGGGGCCACACCATAGTATTGCACGCTGCCGTCGATTTCGCTGATAAAGGTTTGTTTGTAGTGTTCAGTGGCTTCTCTTCCGAACAAGGTGATTTGTTGGCTGTCGGTTTTTTTGTTGCCAAGGTGAAGGTTCAGGGTGGCGGTATATTCTCCTTTGGCGGAGACGCTCGTCGCGTTGATGTCAAAGCCAACTTTTCGGATGCTCATCGGGGGAATGCTGGGAAGGCTAGAGTTGGCTACGGTTCCGTTTAAGATCACCTCCATCTTTCCATCGGTGATGGTTTTTGAAGTGGCATTCACCACCACCACGGCTCCAATAAGCCGATCGTTGCCCGGCTGCCCCAAGACGATGTCGGGAAGCGTGGCATCCGCTGTTTTTAACAGAACGGGGCTGGCATCCAAAATTAACTCCGCCGATATGCCCGACCATAATCCGGTAAACCGCCCGAGGATTTCATTTTTGCCTTTTTCCAACTGTACAGGAAGGTAAAGCCAGCCATCTCCATAGATATCGCCCCCTCTGGGGACTCCGTTGACATAACACATGCTGGCACCGCTCATTCGCAGGAGAGCCGTTTGTTTTTTGGGCGATTCATAGGTGAGGTAAAGATAGCCGGCACGAAGCCTGCCCCGAAAACGACCGTTTTCATCGGTGCGCACGACTTGCCAGGTGTCTTCGGATGAGGGCGAAATTTTGCCGTTTTCCGAAGGTGTCTGTAGGGTTCCGTTAGCCAGTTGGTAGGCCAACGGATCGGTGAAGATCACTTCCCGTCCATAGCGGTGCTGGTTTTGGATGGCGAGGCCTTCGGTAAAAACATGGGTGCTTTGCGCCTGCGTGTAGGGAGTCTGCGCTCCAAAAAAGACGGTAACAATCAAAAATAGGCACATAAATCTGAATCCTTCGTTCATAAGTAGGTTGGTTTGACATGTAATGGGTGCAAGGTATTTATTTTGTTGCGTAACGGAAAGGCAAAAGACTTGGACGGCTTAAACTTATCCAAACTTCATCGGCGAAAGCCTAGAAAATGATTTATCGCCCCATTTTTTAAAGCCAAAAGCAAAGTAGCAGGTAGATTATAGAATGGATCGATTTGGGAAATCCGCTGAATGTTTCGTCCTTACCCGGCACGAGTTGCCCTCTGCAATGGTCTTTTTGGTGGAAAAGCCGTATTACCGAAGCCAATCAATGCCCGTTGCTATGAGAAATTTATATCAATTCCTGCTTGTTTTTCTGGTACTGTCCGCTTCCTTTCCGGTGATTGGGGCGGTGGATTTGACCGATGCTGTCGTGGTCTTGCCTCGGCAAAGCAGTTCGCGGCTGTCCTTTTTTGGGGAAGTACTGCGGGAGGAAGTGCTTAAGCGCACCGGAAAAGGGTTGAACCTACAGGAAAGGGCTTCTGCTCCAGGTCGATCAGCCATCGTGTTGGCAATACGGGGCGAAGGGGATAAACTGCCGGCTGCCTACCGACCCGTAATCGATGCGACACCGATTTTGTCTTCGGAAGGCTATAGCCTTCAAATAGATTCCAAAAACCGCATCGTGTACATCGTCGGGGCAGACGAGCGGGGCGTCCTGTACGGGATAGGTCGGTTTTTGCGAAAAATGCATTGGGGGGATGGCCTATTGGTGGTTCCCGAATCAGTCGCAGCGGCTTCATCTCCTACCTATCCCATTCGCGGCCACCAGCTTGGCTACCGACCCAAAACCAATTCCTACGATGCGTTTTCGGTGGCCATGTTTGAGCAATACATCCGGGAATTGGCCTTGTTTGGATCCAACAGCATAGAGATCGTTCCGCCGCGGACGGACGATGACTTCAGCAGCCGCCACATGCAGCTTCCTGCCATTGAGATGATCGGGCACCAGTCCCGAATTGCAGACCAATTTGATATGGACGTCTGGATGTGGTATCCCAACATGGGCGAGGACTACGCCCATCCCGACTCCCTGGAGGTGGAATTACGGGAACGCCACGAGGTTTTTTCCTCCGTGCCACGCCTCGATCACCTGTTCGTGCCGGGTGGGGATCCGGGGGAATTGGAGCCGGACGAACTCTTTTGGTGGCTGGAGGAGTCTGCCAAGGTGCTACGGGAATACCATCCACATGCAAAGGTTTGGGTTTCTCCTCAGGTATTTCGCCCAACCCAGGCGTGGTTTGACCGATTCTTTTACCATGTCAATCAGGAATACGAGTGGCTGGGGGGCGTAGTGTTTGGTCCGTGGGTAAAGATACCCTTACCGGAGCTTCGAAAGCTGGTAAATCCCGGTATACCCATCCGTCGGTATCCGGATATTACCCATAGCCTGAGTTCCCAATACCCCATTCCCGAATGGGACCTGGCACTGTCCATGACCTTGGGAAGAGAGTGTATCAATCCCAGGCCGGAAGATCAAAAGGCGATTCACAATGCGCTGGCAAGCTACGCATCTGGCAGCCTAAGTTACTCGGAGGGAACCAATGACGACGTGAACAAATTTGTTTGGACCGATCAGGACTGGGATCCTAATACACCGGTGGTGGAGACCCTGCGGGACTACGCCCGTTTCTTTTTTGGTCCGGAGTGGGTAGAAGGTGTGACCCAGGGCTTGTTGTTGCAGGAGGAGAATTTGCGTGGTCCTCTGCTGACCAATATGCAGGTGCCGGTGACCCTGCAGGTGTGGCAGGAAATGGAGAAACGGGTAGATGCGGCACAGATGGGCAATTTTCGATTTCAGATGGGGCTGATCAGGGCGTATTACGACGCCTATGTGCAGCGTAAACTTGCCCTGCAAGTGGCTGCTGAACACAAGGCAAGGGATTACATGCGCCAGGCCTTAGAGGAAGGGGAGCTGGCTGGGCTTTCCCATGCGTTAGCGGTTTTGGAGCAAAGTTTGACCGAGGAGCTGGCTGCCCAGTGGCGGACCCGTTGCCTGGAACTCGCGGATGCTCTCTACGCGAGCATTGGTGCCCAACTGACCATCGACCCGCATGGAGCGGCATCGGGCCGGGGGAATTTCATCGATAACCTGGATGCGATTCTAAACGACGCTCCCTGGTTGATGGATAATTTGCGGACTATTAGGGATATGGGGGAAGGCGCCGATTGGCAAAGGGCCCTGCATGCTGTGCTAAATAGGACCAATCCGGGGCCTGGGGGTTTTTACGACAACTTTGGTCATCCGAAGAGCTGGAAGCGGGTCGTGTTTGACAAATCGTGGGAAGAGGACCCGGGCAGCCTATACCGCCCCAGGGTCAGCTTTGGTGTGGGCCTGATCGGGGTGGAATGGGTGCATGAGGTGAAAGCCGTGGGTTTTGAAGGGACATCCGCACCGCAAGCCTGGATGATGCAGGTAAATACCTTGTATGATACCCCGCTTAAGATCCGATACGACCAACTCAATCCCGATTTGGGATATACCCTCCGAGTGGCTTACACCGGTAGGTTTCGGTCAAAGATGCGCCTAGAGGTGGACGGAGGGCTGGAGATCCATGATTTCATCCAAACAGGCCATCAACCGATTTATGAATTTGACCTCCCAAAAAGTGCCTACAGTGACGGAGAGATTACCTTTCGTTGGACCTGTGGAGAGGGGGAACGTGGCTCTCAGGTTGCGGAGCTGTGGTTGATGGTAAAGCCTTAAAGGGCTGTTTTAACGGTATTGGATGCGAACGGCGTTTAGAATAGCCAGTAAGGCTACTCCCACATCCGCAAACACTGCCTCCCACATGCTCGCCATCCCGGTCGCACCCAAAATCAGCACCGCAAGTTTGACACCAAAGGCCAACAGGATATTTTGCCATACGACTTGGCGGGTGAACCTCCCGATTTGGATGGCCTTGGCAATTTTAGTGGGTTGATCGGTTTGTATGACCACATCGGCCGTTTCTATGGCGACATCGCTGCCGAGTCCACCCATGGCAATTCCAACGTCTGCAAGGGCCAGTACGGGTGCGTCGTTGATCCCATCCCCGACGAATGCCACGATCCGATTGGGCGTAGATTGGATGGAGGTCAACAGGTTCGCTTTCTCTTCCGGCAGCAGTTCACCAAATGCCTGCGTGATGCCCAGTTCCTTTGCCACCGAATCGGTGACGTGCTGCCGGTCACCGGACAAAATGAATAATTCCTTGATACCGCACTTTTGTAGATCGGAAATGGCTTTTTTCGCATCCACCTTCAGGGTATCAGCAATTAGGAAATACCCCTGATGGATGCCGTCTATGGCTACGTGTACGACGGATCTTCCTGGTTCCACGACGGTTATCATACCCTGTACCTCTTGCTGAAGCATCAGGCGATGGTTTCCGACGATTACCGCCTTGTTTCCGATTTTTCCGATGATCCCCATACCGGCTATCTCTATTTGCTCCGATACCACCGGTAGTTTATCCTGTAAGTTTGGCGTTATATGGGTGACGATCGACCTGGCGATGGGATGCATGGAACTTCGCTCCAAATCAGCCGCCAGCGATTTCCAGCTTTCGTCAAGTGATCCCCCTGTAGAGACTGTTTTTACGACTTCAAAGGTTCCTCTGGTCAGGGTGCCTGTCTTGTCCATCACTACGGTATTTACCTTTGCCATCAAATCCAGAAAATTGGAGCCTTTGAACAGGATGCCATTTTTGGACGCGGCTCCAATGCCGCCAAAGTAACCCAACGGAATGGAGATCACTAGGGCGCAGGGGCAGGATATGACCAAAAATACCAAGGCTCTGTACAGCCAGGTGGAAAAATCATATTCGGGTACAAAAAACCACGGAACCACAACGAGGGCCAACGCCAGATACGTCACCATAGGTGTGTACACTTTGGCGAATTTCCGGATAAACTGCTCTGTTTTGGCTTTGCGTGCCGCCGCACCTTGCACCAGTTTCAGGATTCGGGCGATGGTACTTTCCTGAAAGGGCTTGGTGACACGTATGTCTACGACTCGGTCCAGAATCACCATGCCCGCCAATACGTCTTCTTCCGTTCCGATAAGGCGTGGGAGGCTTTCTCCTGTGAGGGCAGCCGTATTAAACAGCCCGCCTTCACCTTGCAGTTTTCCGTCAAGCGCCACTCGCTCCCCGGCTTTATATTGTACGGTCTCACCAGGATTGACCGTTTCGGGAGCCACTAGGTGTAGTTGTCCATTCCTCCATACGGTCACGCGGTCGGGCCGCATATCAAGGAGGGCTTGGATATTGCCTTTGGCTTTTTTTACCGCCGCTTCCTGAAAAAGCTCTCCCACTGCGTAGAAAAGCATCACCGCTACGCCCTCCGGGTACTCGCCAATGGCAAATGCCCCCAAGGTTGCCAGACCCATTAGGAAAAACTCGGTAAAGACTTCCCCTTTTCGAATAAGGCTCCAGGCCCTGGACAGTACTGGTAATGCCACCGGCAAATAGGCCATTACATACCAGAGCGGCCGTACCCATCCGCTGAAAAAATAACCCCCTGCCCCAAACTCCAACGGGATGGCCCCCAAAAGCAATGCTAAGCTGAAAAGTGGATGCTTCCAGTCTTTCCATTCGAAGAATGCGGATTTCTTGTTTTTGGGAGCTGTTATTTCGGGCTCACAACAGGAAATGTCACTCGCAGGGTTTTTGGACTCATTCATGGTTTAAAGTACCTTTGTAGGCTGTGGGGTTCGGTAAAGGTACGGAATGAATGCATGCACCGAAATTGCATATGAGAAGTACTTCCAAAGGAAGAGCCAATGCTTATTTCCATCGAGCCCTTTTTGGAACGAAGTTATAGACGAATTCGTAGTAATTCGAAAATCACTACCTTCGAGTGGCTTGGAGAAACAGGGCATTTACCCTAACTCCTGAGGAAATAGTTCGGTAGCAACACTGAAATGGGTTTAGAAGGTTTACGAAACTTAGGGTAAGACCGCCGACATTAAACATACACTATGCAAAATTTAGCTGAATTAGAAAAAGAACTTTCCCAGCCGTCAAGCGCCTTGATAGCTGATATGGCCCAAATTGATGGAGATATCATGCTGCTTGGAATCGGTGGCAAGATGGGGCCAAGCATGGGAAAACTCGCCGTGGATGCCGTGAAGGCAGCGGGAATTTCCAAGCGAATTATCGGGGTCTCCAGATTTTCAGATCCAGCTGCAAAGGTACAGCTCGAAAAGGTGGGGGTGGAGGTGATTTCCTGCGATTTACTTGACGACGGTCAGCTTCAGGCACTCCCCGATGTGCCCAACATCATCTATCTCGCGGGTCAAAAATTTGGAACTACCGGAAACGAGGCTTTTACTTGGGCCATGAATGCGTACCTACCTGGAAGGGTTGCCGAAAAATACAGGGGTTCGCGCATCGTTGCGTTCAGTTCCGGCAATGTGCTTCCTTTTGTGCCCATTCACTCTGGTGGGGCAGATGAAGGCGTGACTCCGGACCCATTGGGGGAATATGCACAGTCCTGTTTGGGACGAGAGCGTATTTTTTCGTATTTCTCCCAAAAAAACCAGACCCCTATGCTGATTTACAGGCTGAATTATGCAGTGGATTTCAGATATGGCGTAGTCATGGAAATAGGTAAGGCGGTCTGGGAAGGCAGGGCAATAGATTTGCGTACGGAAAATGTGAACGTCATCTGGCAGGGAGATGCCAATGAGGTAGCGATCCGATCACTGTTACATTGTGCCACTCCGGCCAAAGTACTAAACGTCACAGGTCCGGAAATCCTATCGACCCGTTGGCTTGCCCATCAGTTTGGTATTATTTTCGGCAAAGAGCCTGTTTTTGTAAACCAGCCCAACGACACAGCACTACTCAACAATGCGTCTGAATGCCATCGGCTTTTCGGATATCCCAGGGTCACTGTCCGGGAAATAATTGACATTACAGCCGCCTGGATTATCCAGGGTGGAGAAACCTTAAAAAAACCGACCCATTTTCAAGAACGAGGAGGAAAATTCTAATGAAAGTCTTACAACCAACCCTTTGGAATCATCTGCAGGAGGGCACGGTGATACCGGCCCATCCGCTGGCTTTGGACGCTAACCGTCAACTGGATGAAGGCAGACAACGGCTTTTGACGAGGTACTACCTGGCGAGTGGTGCCGGAGGAGTGGCCGTAGGTGTGCATTCCACGCAGTTCGAGATCAGAGATCCCGAGATCAACCTATACAGCAGGGTGCTTGCGTTGGCTTCGGAGGAGATCGAACTTGCTCAACTGGAGAGGCCTTTTCTAAAGGTAGCCGGAATTTGCGGGCCTACCGGTCAGGCCGTGTCTGAAGCGGAAACTGCCCTGAGGCACGGGTACGACATGGGACTTCTTAGCATGGGAGGACTGAAGGGGTGGACAGAGGAAGAAATCCTTGAGCGCGTTCGCAATGTTGCGGCGGTCATTCCGGTATTCGGTTTTTATCTCCAGCCTTCGGTAGGTGGGAGGATTTTCAGCTACAACTTTTGGAGGCAGTTTGCCGAGATCGAAAACGTAGAGGCGATTAAATGCGCGTCCTTTAACCGGTACCAAACCCTGGATGTCATGCGTGCAGTGGCACTAAGCAGTCGAAGAGACCGAATCGCAATGTATACCGGTAACGACGATAACATAGTAGCGGATCTATTGACCACCTACCGATTCGAAGACAACGGCAACGTGTTTGAAAAGGAATTTGTGGGGGGACTGTTGGGGCATTGGGCCGTGTGGACACATAAGGCCGTTGCATTGCTTCGAGAGGTAAAGGAATGCAAGTCCTCCGGTACGGCGGAGGATTGGTCTCACCTGTTGTCCAAGGGCATTGAGGTTACCGATGTCAACGCCGCAATGTTTGATCCGGCGAACCACTTTCATGGCTGCATACCGGGCATGCATGAGTTTTTGCGGATACAGGGGCTACTTGAGGGTGTTTGGTGCTTAAACCCCAACGAAATGCTTTCTCCGGGGCAAAAGGAGGAAATTGACCGTGTTTATAGGTGGTATCCCCATTTGCACGATGATGCTTTTGTCCGTGAGTTTCTACGTACTCAGAAAGGTCTATAAATGAAATTTTTCTTGCGGAAGCTGCTTGTTGTTTTTTGTGGATTGGTTGTATTGCCCAAGGCTCAGGCTCAACTGGATACAACCCGTTTTACCAATCACGGGCCACAGTTGTTTGCCTCAATGATCCAAGGAAGTGTGTTTGCTGAGGCGGAGGATGGTAGACTGTTGGTTTATACCGTTGTACGGGGTGAGCCTGCCCACCTATTGGGGTACGATGTGCAGACGCGGCAGTTGGTATTGGATCAGCCACTTCAGGACGCAGATGGAGCCTGGGATTTGGCACAGGCTACCGATGGTACCCTTTACGCACCTGGAGCAAACGGAAGTCTTTTTGCCCATGTCCCAGGCACGAAGGACGTGATAGATCTTGGGATAGCCTTGGAGGGGGAAACGTACCTGTGGAATCTCACCCCAGGGAAGAACGGAGAAGTCTTCGGTGCTACCTACCCCGGGTGCAGGGTATTCAGGTACCATCCCGCAGATGGGTTTTCCGACCTGGCAGAGGGGCCATTGGTGGAAGGTGAAAACTACGTCCGCAGTCTGGCCTACCATGCCCAAACTGGCCTTTTATATGCAGGAGTAGGGTCAAGGGCCCACCTGTTTGAGATAAATCCAGAGACCGGCGAAAAGCGTGGTATGTTGCCGGAAAAGTACAAGGGTTTTGAATTTGTGTATGGGCTCGAAATTGTTCCTGGCAAGGACGGTAACGATCGGCTTTTCATACTTCTGATCAACGGGGGCCTTACTTTGGTGTACAATTTAAAGACGGGACTATTTGAACAGGAGATTGAGGGAATTGACATGAGGGCCATCGTGGGAACGCCCGATGGGAGCTCGGTTTTTCTTACCGAAAAGGGACAACTCAAACGTTTTGATCCCAGCGACAGCTTTCAGCAAGCGGTGGTGATCGCGGAGGAAGTCGGTACAGCTAATGCGTTTTACCTTTCCGAGGAAGGTAAAGTTTTCCTCCTGACCTCAGATGCAAACGTGGTTGCCTATGATCCAATCACCCATGTCTTGGTGAGGGAAGGACTCGATATTCCAGGGCAGCCCATACCTATCCATTCCCTTCAACTCGGGCCCGATGGAAGAATCTGGTCGGGAGGATACCTGGCAGGAGGCAATGCAGCCTTCGATCCAATAACCGGAGAATCCGCCTTCTTGCCGGGAATGGAGCAAACGGAAGGCATGTCTGTGCTGGATGATTGGATCTTTTTTGGAGTCTATCCCCATGGACGGTTCTATAAATACCATACTAAATCCCCGTGGGAGCTCAAGAATGGGAACCCACAATATATTGGACAAATTGAAAACCAAAGCAGGGCCTTTGCCCATGCCGTGCTTCCCGATAGGCAGCAGGTAGTCTTTGGCACCATCCCGGAGTACGGAAAGTTGGGAGGTTCGTTGGTACGTTACGATCTGAGGAACAAAACGATGGTCTCATTTGATTCACCGGTAGAAAAGCAGGCGATTTCCGGGCTGGCTTACACGGGAGATTATGTGCTGGTGGGGACTACCATTTCGGGAGGCCTGGGGATAGCCCCCCAAACGTCTGAGGCCAAGCTGCTTGGTTGGAATCCCGAGTCTGGTGAAAAGCTTTTTGAACTCATACCCGTGCCTGGGGCAGCAGCGTTGACGGGATTTATTCACATGCCGGACGGAACGATATGGGGAATGGGGGATGGACAGTTGTTTGTCTTTGATCCGAAAGCAAGGGAGATTATATCCGTTCAAAAGCTTTATGATTACCCTCCCTTTGGGAGTCATGTTTGGCGAAGTGCATTTCTGATATTACATAACGATGGAAATGTATACGGGACGGATGTGGGCAAGTTGTTTAAGCTAGATCCGGTTACCAAGACCTATACCAAGTTGGTCGAAAACGCAGGTCTCTTGGTGCAAGACCGTGAGGGAACCTTGTTTTTTAGGAGGAAAACGGATCTATGGTCTCTACGGGTTGACTGATGCAGAAGGAGATTCCGCTTCGCTGTGTTTATCGGGATAAACTTCTCGCCCTTTGGGCATCTAAGGTAAAACAAGAAGAGCCGCTCCTACGAACAGCTCTCTCATAATCAAGTGATCCCGCTGGGGCTTCCCGATATCACTCCGCTTCGCTGTGTTTATCGGGATAAACTTCTCGCCCTTTGGGCATCTAAGGTAAAACAAAAAAAGAGCCGCTCCTACGAACAGCTCTCTCATAATCAAGTGATCCCGCTGGGGCTTCCCGATATCACTCCGCTTCGCTGTGTTTATCGGGATAAACTTCTCGCCCTTTGGGCATCTAAGGTAAAACAAAAAAAGAGCCGCTCCTACGAACAGCTCTCTCATAATCAAGTGATCCC
>NZ_AQHR01000032.1 GCF_000390185.1 Lunatimonas lonarensis
TATATCCAAAATCTGGCAAAATATCCTGAAATCGGAAACAAACTACTGTTAACAATCGCTTGGATATTCTGAGCGTGAGGGTATGAGTGTTTTTTCGTACTGATTTAATCGGGGCAGGTTCCCCAAACCGGCTGAGGTAGCAGCCATGCAATGGCCCCCGTGCTGAAGCCCGAAGGTATCCTCGGTATTTTGGTGACGCACCACTTCGACAGGTCTTGATTGAAACTCGGACTATTAAAAAACATTAAGCTCATATCTGTTACGTTGCTTACGTCCCAATTCCCTATCGGTTGGTTGAACGGCGTGTTTGAAAACATTTGATTCATATCGGTAACATAACTTACATCCCAGTTATGGATGGGTTGATTGAATGGGGTATTAAAAAACATGGATCTCGTAACCGTGACCTTTCCCACGTCCCAATTTCCAATGGGCTGGTTGAACGGAGAATTATAAAACATTGCCCACATAGTTGTGACACTGCCAACATTCCACTCTCCGATGGGTTGGTCAAAAGGAGAACTCTGAAACATCGACCACATGTTTGTAACCTTTCCCACGTCCCAACTACCTAACGGTTGATTAAACTGGGTATTAAAAAACATCATTCCCATGTTTGTAACCTCACTTACATTCCAGCCATCAATGGGCTTATTGAATTCTGAACCCAGAAACATCGCCCACATATCGGTGACATTACCTACGTCCCAGTTCCCAATGTCCTGGTTAAACTTGGAGCCTGAAAACATATTCCTCATACTTGTAACCTCACTTACATTCCAATCCCCTATTGGCTGGTTATAATACTCCCCTAAAATGGTACCAGAGGTTAAGTTAAAAAA
>NZ_AQHR01000034.1 GCF_000390185.1 Lunatimonas lonarensis
TCCATTGTAAAGTTCTTGGCTCTCCCTTTTAAAGGAAAATAATTATCTGTACCGAAATAAAATCGGTATTCACAGTTTATTCTGTTTGCTGTCTTACAATACTTCAAAGAACTTTTCGTCCTACATTCTAGGACGTTTGAGGATAAAATCCCGATCGCCATGTTCTAAATTCCAAAAGCGAGTGCAAATATCGTGTTATTTTTTTACCCCGCAAAAGAAACTTAAAAAAAATTATTTCATGAATTTTTGACCTGCTAGGAACGCTAATAAACGATCGTTTACTCGCGTCGAGAATACTACATAGCTGGCAAAATGGAACCAAATAGACTTGCCATCAACAGACCCTTATCATTGTTTCACCTAAGCGAGGTAACGATTTTTTAGGCTCAAATTCCATATTTTTACCATCAGCTTCTCTAATGGGACTGCAAACATACCACTCTTTTTTAATTCTACCAAAAGTAAGCCGCAAATTTTAAAAACTAATCAGAGACCTTCTTACCCTTCCAAAGTGGTACGGTACTACACGGCTCTCCAAACATGATACTCCTTGCGACCCCCATTAGCAATTTGACAAGCTCTCCATACGCAATCAGCGGTACTGGATACTTGCTACATCCCTTGACAACCACTGATTTGCCTTCAAACAAAGCCAAATCAATCGAATGGACTACTTTTGTAATAAGGTATCGCTCCAAGTCATCAATAGTCCCAACGATCACATCCTCAGCCACGGGTTTCAAATAGGACATAACCAACATATATGCCCATGTCGGCACGATGGCATCTACCGTCAGCCCTATCGCCACGTATTTTCCCTCGTATACCGACCAATCGAGATTTTTCAAATCCCGCCTGAAATCCTGCTCCTTTAGAATGATCTCTTGGAATAAAAATGGCTTCAAATCAAACAAGACACGCTCACCCTTAAGATAGAATTCTTCCAGATCCAGCGAAGCAATTCCACTTTTCGCAACCCTATTAACGATTTCACTCATGAATTCAGAAGTTGTTTCCTTGACTGAAGAACCATAAACTCCTTAAGGTAGTTCGGCTCGAAATAGGCTAAATTCTCAAACCTTCCCAAGCGATACCGATCAAACGCTATCTCCCCAACTGTCTTGGCAGAATTATCCCGCTGAACAAACAACAGATTCGGATGCACCAATACCTCTTTCAACTTAGCCGTCGCATTCCCGATCAAATAAACCATCCTTCCCTCGTCCAAAAAAGCTCTAAAGGTGTCGCTATCGACTACGATTGGTGACGTATCCTGTAGCACGGCACCTCGGGAGTCGACTACTTTCGCATAAACCTCCATTCTACGCGCATCCAAGGCAGCTATTACCACATCTTCAGAGCCAGTATATGTAAGGCATTGTCTGGCCAATGCGTCAAGGGTATCTACTCCTATCAGTGGCAAATCCCACGCATATGCAAGGCCCTTAGCGGATGAAACCCCAATGCGCAGTCCTGTATACGAACCAGGCCCCTTTGATACAGCTATCGCATCCATCTCCCCGCCCCTCAAGCCAAGGCCTAAAAGAAGTTCGTTTATGATTGGAATGAGTTTTTCGCCGTGTATATTCTCAACACAGAGCTCCGAAAGGCCAAGCAATTTGCCCTGTTCGTGCACCGCAACTGAACAAACAGTCGCCGCAGTTTCTATTGAAAGTATCTTTGTCATTTATTATTTCCCAGAAACGGAAAAGTGAGCTAGATGAAATGTTTAAACCGGATCACTAAGCCCTGTGGTACCAAGTAGCAACCGACCATGTTATTTGAGCAATCAGGCACTTTGGCCTTGCATCACCGCATTGCCATACCAATTAAACCCAAGCAACCGGCAAACACGGCCTACCCATTTACTGTTTCCTCGGGTTAAGCTTCATCGCGTAAAGCTGCTTATCTTTCAAAAGATCCATCGCAACACGAACATCAGGATCATTATCCAATGAACCCTCTACCATTCCCTCCTGAAAATAATACCTGGAAATAATTTCGTCCCGTAGCGCTTCCTTGACCTCATCTTTGAAGGTGACCAAATCCTGCTCCTTGCTATGGCTTACGCTTTTCCGAAGAGAGGCTATCTCATTTTTGATATCCTCATAATACTTTTCTTTCTCCGCAAATTTCTCCAGGTCTTCTATTGCCTTTTCTACACGAGTTGTATAATCGTAGTCCTTATCACCCAGCCAATCGACGAAATCATGATAAATATCTTCGGTAACCTGAAAGGATCGCGGGTTTGCTATTTCCTTGTTTTCCAGGAAAAATTTGTTGACATACTGAAACACCAGGCTCCTGCCCACTAAACTATAGGTAATGGGCGCATAAATAATCGATTCAACGGATTCATCTGGCTCAATACCTCCACCGTCCAAGACGACCCTCCCGTTTTTTGTGGTAAATGAGTTTCGCAGTGAATCCGCGACGCTGCGACCATTGCCATCTTCATCCTTTTGGCTGTAGTCGATGGCCTGTATACAACGCCCACTTGGGATATAATACTTGGCCGTAGTCAATTTAACCTGGGAATTGTAGGAAAGAGGAATGGTACTTTGCACCAAGCCTTTTCCAAAGGTCTTTCTTCCCACTAAAACCGCGCGATCATAGTCCTGAAGTGCACCTGCCACTATCTCCGCAGCTGATGCACTGCGTTCGTTGATTAAAACCACCAAGTCAATATCTTTGTCCAATGGTGACTTTTCGGTCTTATACACGGTGTTTACGCTTTGCAGCTTACCAATGGTACGGACGACCTCCTTTCCTTTGGGGATAAACAAATTGACAATTTCCACCGCTTCCCGCAATATCCCCCCCGGATTATCCCGAACGTCAAGAATCAGTTTCTCCATGCCTTGCGCCTTCAGATCCGTCAACGCGTTTCTAACATCAGCGGCTGCGTTAGTTGTGAAATCACTTAATTTTATATAGCCCGTTTTGCCATCCACCATACCATAATAAGGGACATTGCTTATGACGATTTTCTTTCGCGTAAGCTGAAAGCGCAAGGTGTCCTCTCCACGTTTGACTTCTACCGTCAAACCCGTATTGGCCGGGCCTTTCAGCAATCTCGAAATTTCCGAAGTAACCCGGTCAGTAACATCAGTGGAGTCAACCCTCAAAATTTCATCGCCGATTCTCAATCCCGCCTCATGGGCAGGGAATCCCCTATAGGGCATAAGGATCATATTAGTCCCTATTCTATTGCCGATTAAGGCACCGACCCCACCGTATTCACCGGTTGTCATCATCCTAAAATCGTCTTGTTCTTCCTCAGGTATAAACTCCGTATAGGGATCCAACTCCTCCAACATTGCCTGAATGCCTATACTTATCAACTCGTCCGGATTTATTTCATCGACGTAATAGGAATCCAACTCCCGGATAAGGGACGCAAAAATGTCAAGGTTCTTGGCGATTGCGAAAAGTTTGTCATTCTTGAAGGTAAAAGCGAATGCAGTGCCCAACCCCAGAAAGACAAACAAGAAAAGGATAAGCTTATTGGAGCGAAATCGATTGACGGTAGGTCGAATCATGCGTGGTTGAATTAAAGGTTACTCAGTTTCCTGAGAATAATAACGAGTTTTTTGTTGATTTCCTTATAGTCCATCAACTCTGAGGATACGTAAATAATTCCGATATGTTTATGGGAGCCAGGCTTTCCAGCCAAT
This sequence comes from Lunatimonas lonarensis, assembly GCF_000390185.1. Taxonomy (GTDB): domain Bacteria; phylum Bacteroidota; class Bacteroidia; order Cytophagales; family Cyclobacteriaceae; genus Lunatimonas; species Lunatimonas lonarensis. The sequence goes on from NZ_AQHR01000034.1 coordinate 3,678, forward strand.
AATTGCTTATTGAGCCTATAGGCTTCACGAATCCGGCGTTTTATCCAATTTCGGTCAACTGCCTTCTTGAGCCTTTTCTTTGAGACAGATATCAATACACGATCCGCAGGCAACGAATCTAATGGAAAAAAAATAACTTTGAACGGAAATAAAAAAAAAGAGGAACTCTTATCAAAAAGTTCCTTTATTGACTTTCTGGAATGCAATCTTTCCGATTTGGGAAATTTACGATCCATACCATGGAGAAGTTTGCCAATCTCCCCTACATATGATCATTACTTCTTAAGTGTCTTCTCCGAAGAAACCGTGAGCTTGTGACGCCCCTTCGCCCTTCTTGACCTCAATACGTTTCTTCCATCTGCAGTAGACATTCTTTTTCGGAAACCATGCTTGTTTCGTCGTTTTCTACGGGAAGGTTGGAATGTTCTTTTCATTTCTTTATCTATTTAATGCTTATTAGACTCACGATCCGACAGTAAAAGGAGTGCAAAGATAGATATCTTTTTTTTATTTACAAATAGGGCAATTACTTTTGTTCTACTAATTGCCCCACCCTATGGACTACCATATTTATCAAGAAATACCGACTTCCCAATATATCCAAATCAAACTATCCCTAGAATGCACGGACAGGGAAAGGATCACCTTACAACTTCCTGCTTGGAGACCCGGTAGATATGAACTGGCCAATTATGCCCAAAAAATCAGGCGAGTGGTGATAAGTACAGCTGAAAAGACCATACCGCTCAAAAAAATCACCAAAGACAAATGGGAATTCCATTCCGAAAAAGCAGGAACCTACACAGTATCCTATGAATACTATTGCAACCAACTGGATGCAGGCGGATGTTGGTCCGACACTGAAATGCTTTACCTGAATTTCAGCAACCTTGCGTTTTCTGTATCAAACCGAGAAAAGGAAGAAATAAGCCTTCAGCTCCACCTTCCGGATGCCTATCAAGTAGCAACCTCTCTACAGAAACTATCCAAACATCGTTTCAAGGCAGACAACCACCAACAACTAATTGACTCACCGCTGATCGCCTCTCCTGACTTACAGCATTTCACCTACCATGTGGGGAAAACGACTTTTCATCTTTGGTTCCAAGGTGAAATCCACTTTAATATCACCGCTCTGATTGATACCTTTCGTTCGTTTACGGTACGACAAATCGCTGCCTTCACCGATTTCCCTGCAAAAGACTACCATTTTCTATTCCACCTACTTCCGTACACCCATTACCATGGGGTAGAGCATCAATTCAGTACCGTCATTACCTACGGCCCCGCCGAATCATTGGCAAATGAGGAGAAGCTCGCTGAACTGATAAGTGTCAGTTCACATGAACTATACCATTTTTGGAACGTATGCCGCATACGTCCCAGTGCCCTTCTTCCTTACGACTTGTCGAGGGAGGCCTACCTTAGGGAGGGGGTAGTAGCGGAAGGTGTCACTACCTATCTTGGTGACATGTACCTTTTGCGCGCAGGGTATTATACGATGCAGCAGTATCTAGACATCCTTGCCCAAAAAATCAATCGGGAAACAATGAGTCATGGGTGGCAGTACCAGTCGATCGTCGACTCAAGCTTCGATCTATGGCTAGACGGATACAAAGCAGGGATCCCCGATAGAAAAGTCAGTATCTACAACCGGGGTGCATTGATTTCGCTTTGCCTCGATCTTTTGCTGATGGATAGGAATTCATCTTTGGAAGATGTCATGCGTTGCATGTGGATGCGGTACGGAAGGGATCAAAAAGGGTACCTTTTGGAAGATTTCCAACGAGTCGTGACCGAATGCGCAAAGGACCCTGAAACTATGGAGGATTTCTTTCGTCGGTTTGTCTTCGGGACAGAAGACCTTCTTCCTCGTATTGAGCAAACTCTCAAAAGTGTAAACATCTATCTACGGAAGGATGATAATCAAGACCCAATGGAAGAAGCGTATGGAATCCAGCTGGATGACTCGCAGAAAATAATCCGTCTGCATCCTGATTCACCGGCTTATCGCTCACTTATACTCGGTGACACCATTGAATCCGTGGAGAACAAAGCTACTTCGGTGAAACTGGGAATCAAGAGAGTCCATCGAAAAAAACAGGTATCAATACCAACAACTAACAGGGAATACTTTATAAAATACAAACTTATATCAGAGGGCGCTGAAAACGACAAAAGAGCAAAATGGATCCAGTGAAAAAGACAGGCCCTACCGGAAAGCAGGGCTTGTCTAAATGACAGAATAGCCCGTTTTATTCAAACAATGAATTATCGAGCTGATCATTGAACTTGGCCAGCACCAAGTTCGCCTCAATGGGAACCGGCAACATGGCATTGGAAATAGTCATTTTATGGGGAATTTTCAGTCCATCTACCTCTCTGTAATCGCCGTAGGAAATATCGCCCGCCATTTCGGACGATGTCCGCAACTTCAATCCAGACGTAACGCTGTAGAACTCCTTGGTTTCCAGACCACTATTCGTCACTATTTTTAGAATATAGGCCTTTTCACCGTCAACTTCACCTTCTCCCTCGGCTGACAAGGTATATCCAAGCCGTTCATAATAAATTTCCGGAAAAACATAGATCTGTGCATTAACAGCATCTAACTGATCTTCCTGTAATTCTTGGATTTGGCCCATCATAGACATATATCCCTTCCCGTCTTTTACAATGGTTTTTTGCATGACGTTTCCGTTCATCGCCGTCTGCTGTACCAGTCGCTTATTCTCCTGGTCGCTGGTTGAGCTGATTTCCAAAGTCATCCCCTGTATCAATGCTTCCATGACGATTACCATATTTTTTACTGCGTTTATTTTATCAACGCCTCCCACAGCCGCAGCATACCCATCAATGATCTCCTGAGGGCTTTTTTCTACGTTTTCAGATGGATTAGGTCCTGGCATATGCCCCGAGGAGGCATAGGAATAATGGTATAAAAACACCAAGGTCATTAATGCGGCAACTCTTTTCATATTTTTAATAGGTTTATGTTACAAAAAGGACTAGTTGACATCCGAATCGGACAGTGCTTGATTTACCTGCAAGTCTTTGACTTCAAATTCCAAAGGCATAGGAATCGACGGACTCTGAACCGAAATGGCAACCGGAAGAAGCACCCCTTCATAGGACTTGTAATCCTTGTAGGTGGTCTCACCGGATAAGCTATCCTCACTTCTCACTTTTAATCCGGTAGAAACGCTGTAATAATTAACCAATTCAGCACCCGTCGGATTGGTAATCACCAACCTATAGGCAGGTTCTCCGTCTACTTCCTTTACCCCGTCCAAAACGATTGTATAACCCATCGTCTCATAAAACAACTCGGGAATTGCCCACATGGACATCTTAAGGTATTCAAACTGCTCGTCCGGAAGACTCTGCGATTGCCCCATTGCACTTACCGTTGCCTTACCATCTTTGAGAACCGTTTTGCTAACCTCATTGCCGGCCATTACTACCCGTTGGGTCATCACTTCATTTTGGGTATCCTGAACCGTAAACATCGTTATCGGCATTCCCTGAATCTCCGTGTACATCTCCATTTTAACGGTGTGGATGCCCTCCGCTGCACTTGCCCCGCCGATTGCTTCAAGGTAGGCTGCCAACACCCCGGAAGCATCCAAGGAAGCATCTCCCAACTCGATTTTTACTTCGACATCACCCATATTGGTGTAGCGTGTCACCTCTCCAAATACCTTTAGCTTTTCTTCGATTTCGCGGGCATTTCCAACCGCAGTGATGTGTAGGTTTTCCGGTTTCAGATACTTTTTGCCCCCTTCATTCACCTGATCGACGGTTACGCTATTGAGTTTTTGCAGGTACGTAGCATAAAAATCAGCGGGAAGACAATAGCGTTCGGTGTTAATGGCAAAGCTGGCGATAGTCGACGGACTCTCCAAGGAACGACCGAAGGAGCCACCCAAATTTGCTTTCGCGGCCTGGAGCTCTTCTTCGGTCACGCCATTTTCGGCCAAATTTCTGATTTCATAGATCATTTCGTGAATAGCGCTGTCCGTAGCTGTTTGCTTAACGCTCGCCCGTGCAGAAAAACTGGTCACCAGCCTATCCGATCCGATGGATGAATAGGCACCATAGGTGTATCCTTTGTCTTCGCGGAGATTCATAAAAAGTCGGGACGACGATCCCCCGCCCAACGCATAGTTCAGCAACCTGGTCATAAAAAAATCCGGATGACTTAAGCTCATCTCCAACGGATAAGTAATGTTAACCACCGTCTGCACGGCCGAGGAACGATCCACCAAGGCCACTCGGTTGGCCTCGGGAACTGATGGCTTGGGATAGGTGTGTTTTGGTACCTGCGATCCTTCCCAGCCACTGAAGTGCTTCTTCACCAACTCCTCGGCTTCGGCGGGAGAGATATCGCCCACAATGGCCAGGTAGGAAATATTTGGCTTGAAGTAAGTCTGATAATAGGTCTTGATATCCTCCAAATCAATATGATTGATAGTTGCTTCGCTATTGGTTTCTCCGTACGGATGGTCCTTGCCGAAATTCAACGCCGAGGTGAGCCTTGCAGAGATTGCATTTGGATCATCTTTACTGGCAGCAAGACCTGAAATAGCCTGTTTTTTAAGCTTTTCCAATTCACTCTCAGGAAATTCCGGATTATAAAGCACATCGACCATAAGTTCCACTATTTTATCCCGATTTTTCGTGAGGGCAGAGGCAAAAAGTGAGGTCGAGGTGGCGCTCAAGGATGCTCCTATAAAATCAACCTCTTCATCCAACTGATCTTTTGTCCGAGTGGTAGTACCCCCCATCATCATATCACCATACAGATCCAAAAGGCCTGCCTTATCCCCCTGCAGTACCGGATCCCGATCGACCACAAGTGACAATGCGATTCTAGGAAGCTTCCTGTTTTCAACCACGAACACCTTCAATCCGTTCGGAAGTGCAAAACTTGCCACATCTCCCAATTTGATCTCTGGTGCTGGACCTGGCGCAGGAAAGGATGATCTGTCAACCTGAGCTTCGCCTATTTGCACCAACACTGCCGACAATAGTACTAGTAACAGCTTTTTCATTTTTTAATCTATTTTAGCGTGAAAAATGGTTACTCCGCTTGCGCAGATTTAGGAAGATAATAAAGCACAACCCGACCATCCAAATTGATGTACTGGTTGGCAACCCGCTGCAAATCCTCGCGCTTTACAGCCCTGAATTTATCCAATTCCTGGTTTATGTAATCAGCCCCACCATAGAAAACATGCGCTTGGGCCAGATTTTGGGCAATGCCCTCCATGGAACTGTTTTTGCTTACCAAATCATTTTCAATGATGTTTTGTAGCTTCTGAAATTCCTGCTCTGAGACTCCCTGCTCCCTCACCTCCGTGAGGAGACGGTCAATTTCTGACTCCAACACAGCAGGATCGACCCCCATGTTGGTAAGTGCGTACATGATAAACACGCCTCCATCTTCCAAATCCAAGGGAATGGCCTGAACCGCCAAAGCGGTCTGCTGCTTATCCACCAACTCTTTGGTCATTAGCGACGAGTTGCCTCCCGTGAGATAGGTAGACAGCATTTCCAACGCAAAGGAGTCGGGATGGTTTTTTGGAGGAAGATTATAGGCCTGTATGATTGCAGGAATCTGAATATTGTCATAGACGATATCCCTGATCTCTTCCGTCTTTTTTGGCTCTTTCGTATTGGGACGATAAAACGATGAGGGACCCGAGGGTATCTCTCCAAAATACATCCTTACCCACTTTTCTGCCTGCTCATAATCTATATCCCCCGCGATGGTGAGCGTAGCGTTGTTCGGTACATAATAGGCCTTGTGAAAGGCAATGAACTCCTCCAGCCTTGCCGCATCGAGATCCTCCATGGAACCAATTACCGGCCACCGATACGGGTGCTCAGAAAAAGCGCGTCTCATGGTTTCCGGCAGAATGGTTCCGTAAGGTCGGTTGTCGTAGGACTGTCTCTTTTCCTCTTTGATCACCTCCCGTTGGGTGTCGACCCCTATCTGATCTATCTTGGGATGAAGCATTCGTTCACTCTCCATGTACAATGCCGTCTCCAAATAATTGGACGGCACTATTTCATAATAATAGGTGATATCGTTGGAGGTAAATGCATTGAGCGTACCACCGATGGACTGAATCTTGGTCATATATTCCCCGCGGCCGATATTTTCCGTGCCTTCAAACAAGAGATGCTCAAAAAAATGGGCAAACCCGGTGCGATCCGGCTGCTCATTTTTCGACCCCACATGGTACAGCACCGAAACGGCCACAATAGGTGTGCTGTTATCCTGGTGCATGATCAAGTGCAAACCGTTTTCCAACGTCGTTTCTTTGAAATGAATGGTGTTTTGGGCAAATAGCGAGAGGCTAAATAAAAATGCCACACAAGTGTAACCGATACTTCTTTTCATAGGATGGACAATATAATTGGTTTATACATAACAACTTTACTGAATACGAACTTCTAACAAAATGAATACCAACTAAAAACCACGAAACCGAAGGTATTTGTTCGAAAATACACGAACTAAAATAAAAAAAAGAAAAATTAAAACCAAAGCCTATTCATTAATTTGGTTTAAAACTTTTCTTTTAATTCTTCTAAATCGTCAATAGCCTTTTGGGTAACTGTTTTATGAAGCTGTAATTCTTGAATAAGACGGTCACTCCAGAGGTCTTTTTGTTGCAGGAGCAGATTGTATTCTCGGACAGACTTTTGCTCTCCGGTGATACAAGCTTCGCAAACTTCCTTTTCGTTATCGTGGTTAAGCGAGGTCTTGAAATTCATCCAAGAACGGTGAAAAATACCGAGCAGACTCCCTTCCTTTACCGGAATGCCTCCCAATAGCCTAATTTCCACTTTGATTTCTTCCGAGAGTTTCAGGCGTTCTTTGGCCTGATTGATAAAAAATGACTTTAGTTCTTCGTTGGTCACATTTCGTGCGGCATCCTTATATCCTTGTATCGCATCAAAATTTCGCTCCAATAAATCATTCAAATCGTAAATCAGTTCCTTTTTTGATTTCATGGCATATTGGTTATTTTATCCAAATAACGCCATATTAAGCGAAAGACGAAAGTATTCGCCCCGAAAGCCCTTCAATCTTTTCTGACCAGAATAAAGAAACCGGGTGCCCAATCCGCTAGGATCCTATCGATCTAATCAGCTTTCCCATTAATACGCAAGGGGCTGGACCCAACGAGAATCCAGCCCTTCATGCCTTAGGGCTAAAAACTCATTTTTAAATTGAGCGATACGTTCCTGCCTATCTGATGAATACCCAGAGGGCGGTATAGGGACATATGATCCAAATAGGTCTTCCCAAGCAGGTTGGTTCCATTGATGTAGGTGTCGACCTGCTGTGCACCAATTTTTAGACTGGCCCCTACGTTTATACCCAAAAGAAAATATCCTGGGGTGGTATCTTCCATGTCTGCTGCCCTGTTTTGATCGAGAACCAACATACCAGATAGGCCTATATACGGCCGCTGCAACGAAGGCATATCCTTTAACTGGAAGGTCATATCGTTGTTCCAGCGAAATGCCGGAATATAAGGAAGATAGGATTGATCCGATCGCCTCGTTCCAATGACCATGCTGTAGGACGAAGATCCCGAAAGCCACTTGAGTGCTTTGGGGTGAATCTCTACCAGCGTCTCTCCTCCGTAAAGCCTCGCATTATCTTGCTCAAATTTCCATAACATCAAGTCGCCCACATTCTCTCCTGTAGGCGCGAAAAAAATATAGTTGTTTACATGGTTATAAAAAGCCTCCGCCGATACCGAAAAATCGCCTGCCTGATACCTTAGCCCCAGGTCCCCCTGTATGTTCTGCTCCCTGCCAAATTCAGCGTTGCCTCGTTCAAAGCGCGAAGTTCCCGGGTGCGGGCCGTTGGAGTATAGTTCGGCCAAATCCGGGGCCCGAAAACCGGAGGCAACGTTCATCCTTGCCCGCCACTTACTGTCCGGCCGGAAGGTTGCTCCGGCACTGGCTGTTACGCCGTCAAATGTACTTGTAAGCTGTCGGGACGCTGGTTCACCCGGAAGCAAAAACCCATAGTCTACAAATTTCTGCCTGCTGGCATCGGCTACTACTTTTCTAAAGTCATACCGAAGTCCACCTTGAACAACCCACTCGTTCTTGTTAAAATTTACCAGACTGTAAATGGAGCGGTCGTCTTTGGTCGCATCAGGAATCAGGATTTCGGCGGCAGCCTCCTGATTGGTATTCTGTAGATAAAAGCCCTGTATACCGAAAATTACCTCCGTATGCTCGCCAAAACCCTTGAAATATTTAATATCGTACATGAAATTTTGCTGATTCAGACCTAAATCCACTTCATCAAAATCATCTTCAACTTCTTGCCTAAAATTCCAGTGATACCCTAGAATAATCTTAAGGCGGTCCTGTCCTACAAATAGGTTGGTCTCTGAATTGAGAAAATGATCCTTAACATCCTGAAAGGGCAATTGAAGATTCCGGTCATTGCGTGTGGTTACCAATTCATCCATCTCATCCTCTTCCAAGATCCCGAGTCGCTGGGCAAGATAGGTATATCTAATCCGGGTGTCACCCCATTTTCGTTGCAACCCTAGCCCAGCTTTAAGGTTCTGGGTCGAAAACCGTGTGTTCCCGACGGCGTTGCCATCACCATCCAGGTAATCGGCATGGGATTCGGAAGCCGCCCGCAATGACCATAACAAACCGCCCTGCGAAGCACCTTTCACCCCGGATTCGATGCGCCCTCCCAAGGAATTGCCATAGCCCCTCAGCGTCAGGTCCCCGTCAATCTCTCCGGTAGAAGCATCTTTATCTTCTATCAAGTGAACCACCCCGGCCATAGCTCCGGAGCCATAAATAATAGAAGCCGGTCCTTTTACCATCTCAATACTTCCTATGCCTGTTTCCGTCATACCCAACCCGTGATCGGCACCCCATTGCTGGTTTTCAAACCTCGCCCCCTGGTATACGGATAACACACGGCTAAAGGAAAGCCCTCGGATCACCGGCTTGCTAATGCCTGGCCCAAGGGAGATCTCGCTCACTCCTGGAGTCCTGGCCAACGCCGACATAAGGCTAGGTGCGGGAGCCCTCAGAATGTCATCTTTGCTGATTTTTTCGATAGATATAGGTGAGCTTTCCCTACTCATCACATAAGCCCCTGAAACGACCACTTCATCTACGGTGGTGGTCGTTTGCTCAAGCGATACGACAAGTTGGGCACGGCTGGAGGGACGTGTCTTAATTATCCCGGTACTGTAACCTACGAATGTAAACTGAACGGTGATTTCTCTTGAAGGGAGCAGCGTAAGCGTAAACCTACCGTCCAAATCAGTAACAGTTCCCCTGTTCAACTCGGCAACAAACACTGTGACGCCCGGAATAGGCTCCTTCGTCGTATTGTCCAGTACAGTGCCAGTCAGGGTATTGGTGTCGGTCTGGGCCAAGGTCACCCCCAGTAACCACCCAAATAGTATAGTTAGGAAAAATTTCATTTGTAAATAATTTGTTTTTAAGCGGTCATTGATTGTTCGGAGCCCGCTGGATAACCTGCTCCAAGCCCTTAGGGCTAGCCGCAGGGCGGATGGTCGTGCCCATGTGAGACAACCACAGCTTGTCTGGTTGCCTTTAGTGGGCTCGAATTCATTGGAAATTTCAACCGCATTGAATTTAGAAAACCAAAGAGAAGATTAACGCTCTAAAGCAAGAGCTTTAAAAACAGATGATTACACCTGATAACAAGGGTCTATTCCAACGAAACCGTGGGAAACCCCCAGTAAGGTATACCAACTGTGATTATAGAAAACAAGCTGGGGGACCTCGCAGCGATAATACTCCGCGACCCTCAGAATCGGGGGCGGCAAAAATATAGGAACTATGCAAATAACCGGCAACAGAAATCCCCTGCTGCAAGAATGACACGCGGTCAGGCAAAAAATATTGCGCATGGGTGACCAGATCAAGTAATATGAGTTCGTTTTCGGTATGATCACGATCCTGCTCTTCTTCTTGGGAAAAAAATGGATGTGCATGCCGTACGGTCTCTCCCGTATCCAGATCATGCTCGTGGTAAAAGAAGATATTATTTGCCAACATAAGAAAAATCAGCCCCAAAAAGGCCTTACTTATTGAAGGCAATATCTCTCTTATCCAATTCATTTGGCTACCTGATAGTACTACTCATGTTACACTGTCGGTTAAACAAAGGTAAATAAATTAGCGGTTCATCCAAAATCAATTTGACTCGACATTTTTTCTGGCCGATGGAAGTGACTCGAAATCTGGCAAATTCCCTATTTTTGCCCCATGGTTGATTTTGATTTCGCCCCGGACAGTTACTTTAATGGAACCGGTCCCAGCGCATTGATCGTCAAATTGTCCTACCCCGAAAGCTCCTGGGGTGAGGAAATATCCATCTATGCAACCACTATGGACGGAACCATCTATTTTGAAGCGATCGATTTTTACGGAAACGATTTCCGTTTGGATCCTGATCATTCGGCCAAACCGCTTACACTCCAGGAGATGATACTGCTAATTGAGCGACTGGAAGTAAAGCCGGGAACGGAACTGGGAAACATTGAGATGACCCTTTCCGGAATACCCCTTGCCAAAAGCCATGTTTACCCAGAGTTAGAAACCTTCTTTAGCGGAAAACGGAAACATTTTGGCTATCTTTGATCTATTACAGCATCTGATTCCATCGCTTCGCTAAACAGCCCTACATTTCCAATATTGCAGCTCTTACCGCCATGGCAAACATCTATCTAATTGCTATTTGCATGCTTGTGGGTATTTTTCTTCGCAGGATCAATGATTTTCCGGAAAATGCCCCCCGCACGTTAAATGCCTATTTGATCTATGTAGTCCTTCCGGCCATATCCTTACTTTACATTTCCAAAATCCAAATCAGTTTTGCCATCCTTCTGCCTATTTTGTTGGCTTGGATTATATTCCCGCTCACCTGGGTGGTGTTTGGATACCTGGGTAAACGCTTTAACTGGAAACGAACAACCACGGGTTGTCTGATTATCTGCGGAGGGTTGTCCAACACCGGATTTGTAGGATATCCGATCATTGAAGCCATCTACGGTGCCGAAGGACTGAAAATTGCCGTGTTGATTGATCAGCCAGGTTCTTTTATTGTTGTCAGCAGTTTGGCGATTATCGTAGCTTCCATTTACGGATCTGAAAAGATGAGAAAGAGGGATATCTCCAAGAAGGTTCTTCTTTTCCCTCCGTTTTTATTCTTTTTGGTTGCGGTCACTCTCAATTTGCTGGATATTCGGATCGAAGGAAGCTTGGAAACCATCCTTCAAAACTTCGCTTCGACCCTGACACCGATTGCTCTCATTTCGGTTGGCATGCAGCTAAAGGTTAATCTGAGTGACATCAAGGATCATTACCTTTGGTACGGTTTGGCCCATAAACTTATCTTGGCTCCCACGGTGATATTTTTGCTTTACGGATTTTTTCTGAGCACCGAAGGGGATCAGGGATTGATCTACAAGGTAAGTGTCATGGAAGCCGGAATGGCTCCCATGGTAACCTCATCCATCATTGCCACCAACTATAACCTCCGACCAAAGATGGCCTCTTTGCTGGTAGGGTTAGGCATTCCTCTATCCTTTTTTACCTTGGCTGTTTGGTATTACATCCTCGAAAACCTGTAGTCTCCTACGGTTTTGGCCGGGTCAGGCCCCGAATTAGACCCTTTACCTCCTCGGCCGCACGTTCCTTGGTCTGATCCAATACCCGGTCGGCCTCCGCCCGCACACTGTCTTTTACCACTTCCGCTCGCTCCCTGATTTCCTGACGCAAGCTGTCTTCCCTTGCTTGGAATTCCGCTGCCAGCTGTTCCTGTACCCGCGTACCGGCGGCTGACACCCTCGACCGAAGCATATTGGTCAAATACCCTTCTAAGTTGTCCCCGGTCGCCAAACCAATCCTCGGATTCCCATAAGTTCCTCCGATGTTAATGGCCAAAGGAATGGATGTCCCGCTTAGGTCTGTGCCGGTGAGTCCAGAGGCCAAGCCAATGAGCTGCGAGCCAAATTTCTCTGCGGGTACCTGCATCGACACCAAGTAGCTGATAGAACCATCAAAGCCCGTACTGCCCTGTATCCTAGCCTCATAGTCCCAAATGCGAAGGTCAAAGGGAGGAACCTTCAACATGCCATCTTGTATTTCCGCCTGTATGTTGAAAGGACGGAGGTTCAGGTTTGCGGAATCATTCAAACGGGTCAGTGAGGTAATGCCACGGATCAATTGACTGTTTTGTATAGCTGTCTCAGCCAATCGAACCAAACCCTTTCCATCCAATGACGACAAAACAGGCATCATATCCTGACCTAAGATCCCCGACAATTCAAAACGGGTAGTAAAACTCCCTGTTATGTGCTCAGCGACAGGTGCAAAAATCCGGATGGTATTGAATGTTTTAAAGGCATCCTGAATCTGCAAGGCATTCACATCAAACACAAAATCAAACAACGGGGCAGCTATCTCACGGCTATTGTATGAACCCGAGAAACCCAAGGAGCCACCCAATGCATTTGTGGAAAAATTTCGGAATGTCAGAATACCATCCCTCAATGCCATGTTGCCCCGCGCATTTTTCAGCACTAGGTTATCATAAATAATCTCTCCTGCCTCCACCGACATGTTGAAATCGATGTTACGGGGCAAATCTATTACTTGGAGGGGCTGATCTGACCCCGCAGGCTCTCCTGAAGTAGTTAGCCATTCATTTACGTTGAAACTGCTCGATTGTAGATCCAGATTTCCTACCAGTGCAGCCCCTTCCTCTCCCAAAAGGTAGGCTAGGTAGTTCGAAAGCCTGCCCGTCGCCGTGACAGGGCTTTGCCCTAAGCGGGAATCAAACTTGGTCAACTGGATCACTCTGGGAGAAAAATCCGCTTTAGCCTCCCGGATTCGTATGCCCTGTGGCAAATCGGCATCAGCGAAGAAAAAATCATTCAATGCCACCAATCCACTTACGTTTATACGATCATACCGCGCAGCCTCTACGTCTGCGTAACTTCCCTCCGAATCTATATCAGCTTGAATACGTCCCTCCATGATCAGGTTCTCTTGCGGAAAAATGGCCAGCAGCTTACCTAAATCCACGACCCCGTGCACCGATACATCCCAAATAAGCTTTTCCAGGTCCCTGATCTTCAACGAACCGGCCACAGGTTCACCGTCAAGCTTAAATCCTACAGAAGAAACATCCACCACCAGGTCATTCATCTTGCCGGTCGTATTGCTGATGGTAGATCGGAGCGCGATATCTTCAATCGCTGCCGGATATTCCACGCTTTTTACATATCCGTTTGCAAAGTTCATGGCAGCCTGAATAGTTGGGATGGTATTCGTCAGGCTATCATACCTTCCCTTTGCGGTCGCATCGATGGCCAAATTTCCCCTTAGCTGCATGCCTTCCAGAGGGAAAATTGAAGTAAGCTCTGCCAGGTCCAAGCTACCTACCAACCGCCCGTCCAAATCAAAATCTACGAGATTTTGGACATATACCCGGCCGGAAATGGGCTGATCACCAAACTTCAGGCTAAAATCTGATAGGTTTATCTCGGTTTGATCAACTACGCCCGAGGGATTATCCACCAACAAATCAATCGATACATCCCGGACGGGCTTGGGCAAATCAGGGTATTGGAACATCCCATCTTCTACTTTCAATCCCAACTGAAATGCAGGAAACCGGTCATCCGAATAGATCCCCCGAACAAAGCCCTTAAAATCCATTTGCCCAGAAGTCTTCAGGCTGGAAAATGAGTCGGTGTACATGCCCGGAACAAGCGACAGCAGGCTTTTGAAGGTATTTTCCTTTCCAAAAAAATCCAGATCAAAGGAAATACCGTCTGCTGGTAGGGCAATAGAACCATCCACGCCAAAATGAAAATCGTTCAGCGAAGCAGAGGCATCTCCGAAAGAAAAAAGCATGTTTTCCAAATCCACATTTACCCGGGTGTCTACGGCCAGCTGTTTATCCAAAAGGTAATTGGATCCCTCGTAATCCATGCGAACCAGCTGCCCTCCTCCCTTTATGACCATGTCGTACACGTCCAAAGTAAAATCACCCGTGCCTTGCAGATCCAATGCTCCCAACGCCATGAAGAAATCCATTTCCCGGTCATCGTAGATAAATCCCAGGTTTTTGACCTCAATCCGGTTCACGCCAATCTTAAATTGAGAGGGACTGCCGTCCTCTGTCGCCTCGGAAGGGTAGGTAATGTCATAATTGGCAGTACCGTCAGATAGCACTTTTACATACACATTTCCATCCTCCAGCCGTATACCCGTAAGCTCGGGATAATCGCCGAACAACACGGAAAACAGGTTGAAATTAACCTCCAACCGACCAATATCTACCAAGGTATCTGCTTCGAAGGGTGCATTCCCCACGACACCAAAGTCACCAAGCCTTGCCGAAATATTTGGAAACCGTCTGAGTGCACTTAGACTTACCTGATCATAATCAAAATACACCCTAGCGTTTAGCGATGCATCCAGTTCTTGTTCGACTTTCTGAAGTATACGATCCTTGAAGAGCCACGGAATGGTGACCAGCGCAATTAAAAGAACTGCGAAAAAGGATAAGGTGATATAGACTACTTTTTTCATAAATCGATAATTGCTTTTTCATTGATGCGAACCTATTCCTGGTCGAAGCCTTGGATAAAATGCCCCAATCTTGGGAAGGTTCTCCCATATAGGTAAACGTAAGGAAGCTTTCTTTGGATAAAATACAGCCATTTTCATATCCAAATCCCAAAAATCATACCGCTTCGACCATAAACAACGAAGTGGGCGACATTATCGCTACAAAAACAAGCTAAACCTGACCTGATTATCGATCAAACGGACATCAACTTAAAATGAAAATCCCCGTAACCGTTTTTGACGTGGGCTATTTCCTTTCGTAAGTGGTAAACCGCCTCAAGCAACTTGGCGTTTTTCAATTTTCCCGCGTCGATGGCTTTGAAGCCAATCAATTCGATCAGTCTTTTTAAAATTAACCGGCTCTCCACGCCGTCTCCACAAAAATAGGTTTCCTTGACAAGCTCCAATGGATCCGACTTGGGATATTCAAGCCCAAGATTGTTGAAAGCCTTAAAAACGGCAGGATGATTGGTCTCCTCTACTATATACCCGGTATTGCATCCCAATTCATTCTCCGATGTTCCATTGGTACAATCCACGACAATCTTGTTTACCGAATCCAGCGAATTTATCGCGTCGCAAATAAGCGGCAAGACATCGTTATCGCTACAAATAAATACTATATCGGCTTGGTCTATGGCTTCTCTAAACGTAAATATCTTGCGGTTCTGCATCTGCAGAATTTTCCAGGCAACCTGCCCGACATAAAATCCTTCTCTTACGCCAAAAACTACATCCATCCCCCTTGCAAGGAATTTATTCCCCAAGGCTGTTGCAAGGTTGGTTCCACCTAAGATAGCTAGTTTCATGTGTCTATAATTGTTTTTCAGCGGTCACATGGAATCTCGCATGTATTACAATCGTTCCTCCGTGTGTCGCTTGCGTCGTGCTCGATTTCATGTGTCTATCATTGTTTTTCAGAGATCGGAACTTATCCCGATAAATAAGGACGAGCTTCTATGCTGGATCAATACCCCATTGTAAATTACCTTTACCGCATTCGATTCCGTAGGCAAACGGTCATTCGAAGTGACCTCAGGGGAGGGTGAGTGAGTTGGATTTTACCCTTCGGCCTGCCACGAAAATGCTACCGAGCTGATTTTTAGATGGAAAGTAAGTGTATATTTTTCATATAACCAAATAATTTGTTCAAAACAGGTTATTTGTAGTTAACATACGTTTTTCCATAAACCAGCCTAAAAAAATCCATAGGTCGGATCCCATGAAAAAAAGAAATGCAACCAGCGGTTTTCTGCACAAATTTGACCTAACATCAACCTCCCAAATTTGCAAAAAATCAGTCAGCTCCTTCTTCGACCATTTCCTGTATGATTCGGCAGAGATCTTCGGTCGGGGTATCCAATGTTGCGGCTCTGCCCAACCCATGGTAGACCACGCGGGCACAATTTCCCTGGGAACTCATAAAATCAACCAATGGCATGGCAAGAATTGGAACATCAAACAACCTTGCCTCAGCAATCGAGTTGGTTCCTCCATGGGTTACCATTAGATCGGCGTGGCGAAGTAAATGTAGCTGGGGAAGAAAGGCTCTGATGTGGACATTGATGGACTTGGGACGAACCTCGGTAACGATTTCCGACGGCACCTGAACAAAAAAATACCACCTTGGGTGATCACGACCAATGGAAACTATCTTTTCGAAAAAATCAGTCAACTTTTGCTTGGGGATAAACTCAAGAATGACCGTGCCAAGCGATACGTATATTAGCCTGTAATCCGGTTTCGATTTCGCTTTTTTGACCAAAAAACCTACGGCCACATCTATCTCTTCCTCCCGATCCAACCGAACACTCCAACCGGAGTAGCTTTCCCATGGCATAAGCTTCTGTCCGGGGAAGTCAAACCCAGCGGGAACACAATAAAACTTCTCTATTGCGGCAAACATGGGGATACGACCAAAAAAATTCCAGATTGAGTGCGTCTCAGGTAGCTCCAAATCACTCGATAGCAGCAACACCAGCTCCCTTACTTTTTTGGAAATAATGGCCTCGAACCCCTCTGATTCCCACTTTTCCCATTCCTCAGCGGCATGTGGCCCCGGCATGCTAAAACGCTGTTGAGGCGGAATTTCGGTATTTCGATGAGCGGGAAAAGAGGGACTCAAAACCCTTACTTGGTTCAAATCCACTATATCCCAAATGAGCAATAGATCGGTGGCGCAAAAATCATCCAAGTAAACCCAATCGGGATTCAACTCCCGGATAAACCCGCGAAGGATTTCCCTAGACACCATGACCTCTGAACGCGTCTTTGCCCAAGACCACTCCTCGACAACGGATTTTTTTAAAAGAGAACCAAGACGATCCCTCTCCCAATACACACTGGAATACGGAAGCGGACGCTTTGATGAAGTTAGGTAAACAACCTGATCGCCAGCTTTGATATGGCGTTCAGCAAAGGAAAAACTCCTGTTTAAATGACCCGTGAATGGAGGAAAGAGAAATAAGATGTTTTTCATTATTCAAACCTAAAAGAATTTTGGAGTTCGCTGCATTAACAGGAAATAGAAGATCCAAAAAAAGAAACCATAACACATTTAAATCAAAGTTAGGAAAGAATCCAATCCAAATGAAACGAAATATATTTGCTAATTTTGGTTTACGGGAATTCTAGAAAAAAAACCACGCTATCAGAGGGGGTTTGGCTTATTGTAAGTAACATGCTGTGGAATGAATATCAACCGCTCTAGATTTCCAGGTTGAGAGAGGTATAAAAACGGGAATTCAACTGCTGAAAAACAATAATAACAAATGAAGATTTTAATTACCGGATCGAAAGGCGTCGTTGGAAATGCGCTTGCTTCAGAATTAAAGTCTAGGGGTAAAACAGTGTTCGGTATCGACCTTACACATGATATGGGAGAGCGGGGCTTTGAACAAAAGATGTTCGAAGGACCCTGGGAGTACGCGAGATGTGATATAAGAGAATACCGACAACTGGAGCGGATCTTCAAGGAAGTAGGCCCGTTTGACATGGTTTATAACTGTGCAGCGGAATTCGGCAGATGGAATGGAGAGGATTTTTACGAAAACGTATGGACCACAAACGTTATCGGATTAAAAAATATCCTTAGGCTACAGGAACACTACGGATTTAAATTGATACATTTTTCCAGTTCAGAGGTCTATGGTGACTACCCAGGATTGATGAAAGAATCGGTAATGGACACGCACGAAATCAAGCAGCTGAATGACTACGCGATAAGTAAATGGGCCAACGAATTGATGATCCAAAACTCATGTAGCCTTTATCAAACGGAAACCGTCATCGTGCGGCTGTTTAACACGTATGGTCCTGGCGAGTATTACCACCCTTATCGATCGGTAAACTGCAAATTTTGTTATCACGCACTAAAAAAGCTGCCGATAACAGTGTACAAATCGCATTTTAGATCATCTACGTTTTTGTCCGACGCCATTTCCACCATTGCTACAATAAGCGATCGCTTTATTCCGTCCAGGATTTATAACATTGGAAACGATGAGCTGGTAGATATTGGCCAAATTGCCAACATCGTTTGGGAACTTACCGAGGCACCACTATCATTGATTTCATTTAAAGATACCGAACCCCAAACCACCATCACAAAAGAGGCAGATTTTAGCCTAGCTACCAAAGAACTCGGGCACCAAAACAAAGTCTCACTCAAGTATGGCCTTAAACTTACGTTAGACTGGATGAGAGATCTGTATCAAGATGGGAATCGACCATTTCTTTAATAGTTTGGTAGAGGTCGTCCCTACTGATATCCAATTCCGCAGCCCTCCCCAATTTATGGTATACCACCCGGGAGCAAACCCCTTTGGTGTCAAGAAAATCAATGGTTGGGAAGACAAGCAAAGGAACGCCCAATAGTACTGCTTCAGCGGTACTATTGGTTCCTCCATGACTCAAAGATAAATTAGCATGGCGAAGCAAATAGACCTGTGGCAGAAAGCTCCTAATAAACACATTGATAGACTTTGGCCGAATGGCAACCGCAATTGCGGGGGGAGCTTGTACAAAAAAGTACCAATATGGATTATCATTGCCTATAGAAATCACCTTTTCGAAAAAATCCACTAATTTAGGCTTAGGAATAAAATCCAAAATCACGGTGCCCAGTGAAACATAAATTAGTCTGTTTCGAGGATGAGACTTGGCTTTTTTAACCAAAAAAGCAACCGCTCCATCGATCTGTTGCTCCCGATCCAACTGTACATTCCAGCCCGCATAACTTTCCCACGGCATTAGCTTTTGCCCTGGAAAATCAAAATCCGGACAAACACAGTATTGTTTCCTGATATTCTTATACATAGGAATCGTTTCGAAAAAGTTCCAAATAGAATGCGAATCCGGTAAGCCCAACTTTTTTGAAACATATAAGACCAGCTCGCATACCATTTTGGTAATCGGTGCCTCAAAGCCCTCTGTTTCCCATTTATCCCACTCCTCACCCGCATGAGATCCCGGCTGGCTAAACCGTTGTTGGGGCGGAATCTGTCCATTGCGTTGAGCAGGAAACGAAGGACTTAAAATACATACTTTACTTAGGTCCACCATGTCCCAAATTAGCAAAAGATCTGCTGCACAGAAATCATCCACATAGACGATATCGGGACTCAAATCCTTAACCAAGCCTCTTAGCATCTCCCTTGATTTCAAAACCTCGGATTCTGTCTGAGCCCAATCCCATCGCTCTTTTACGGATTTCTTAAGGAGGGAACCAAAGCGCCCTCTCTCCAAAAACACACATGGATAAGATAAAGGAAATACCTGCTTAGCAAAGATCAGGTAAAGAACTTGATCCGAGTCTCTTAAATGTTTCTCAGCAAAGGAAAAACTACGATTTAAATGACCGATAAAATGTGGGAAAAGGAATAAAACTTTTTTCATATTAACAGACAACTGCCTATTAGAATACACCAAAAGATTAGTACAAATAGCGGAATTGAACCAAAAATCTAAGCATCGTAAAAATTTTAAAAAAGAATCAAAAACCAAAAAAATCTACACACTCCTACAAAGTATGTAGATTATATTACATCATACTAACTCTATCCTAAGCCAAAAAATAAGCGCAAAGCTCTGTTAAGGAAGCTTTCCTCCTATGCATGCCTTCTAACTCGTATAGCCGAATTCTTCTACAGAAAGAGTTGTCATACCACTTTCTACACTTGAGACACTGATCTCCGGATCAACCCATTTCTTTTTCATATGAATTTAATTTTTACACTAGACGATACTACAAAAACAAAAATAATTATCCAAATCTTTTCCCCTATTTCTTTGCAGCCAATCCAGCCATTTTTTCGAGCATAAGCCCGTGAACCTTTCCGTTTGACCCAAGTACCTCGCCTCCAAACAAAAAATCACGCCCTCCTTTAAAATCACTGACGTTGCCTCCCGCTTCCTCCACTATTAGAGTACCCGCAGAAATGTCGTACGACTGAAGGTTGTATTCAAAATAGGCTTCTGCCCGGCCACAAGCAACATAGCAAAGATCTACAGCTGCGCTGCCTATTCGTCGCAATCCGTGACTGCCCTTGACCAAGTCCTTCAACAAGTCAAAATGGGCATCCAACCGGTCGCCAAGGTGATAAGGAAAGCCGGTGGCGATCAGAGACCTGGAAAGCTCGTCTACCGTGCTTACCTGTATCGGTCTCCCATTACAAAAAGCACCACCCCCTCGGTAAGCGGTAAAACACTCGTCTTTACCAACCTCATAGACCACCCCTAACATGACCACGCCGTCTTTGGCGAGGCCTATGGAAACGGCGTAAGAAGGAATGCCATGAACGAAATTCGTAGTCCCATCCAAAGGATCTACAATCCATTTCCAAGTTGTATCTTCCTGTGCAACCGTCTGCTCTTCGGTGATAAACCCGGCTTCGGGAAAGATGCCCCTCAGTGCTTTAACAATGATCTTCTCCGATTCCTTATCCACGTAAGAAACCAAGTCATTAAACCCCTTGTGCTCAACTTTGCCCTGATTGAAATTCTCCCTTTCGTGGCGAATAAATGCCCCTGCCTCTTTGGCGGCCTCCACAGTGGGGGCCAGTAGTTTTTGTAAATCCATTTTACTTCTTTCCAGATACCGTCAAAACAATCTCCCCTTTTATGGGGTGGGTTTCGTAATAATCAATCAATTCGGTCAACGTTCCCCGAACATTTTCTTCATATAGCTTCGTTAGCTCTCGACTAACGCAGGCAACCCGGTCGGCACCAAACACCTCGGAAAACTGAACCAGCGTCTTCATCAATCTATGGGGCGATTCATAAAAAATCATAGTCCGAGGCTCCTCCACCAAGGCTTCAATGCGGGTTTTCCTTCCTTTCTTGTGAGGCAAAAACCCCTCAAAAACAAAACGATCCAAGGGAAGACCTGAGTTTACAAGGGCCGGTACAAACGCCGTGGGACCTGGAAGGCAACTAACCGTCAATCCACGGTCTCTTACCTCACGCACCAATAAAAAACCTGGGTCCGAGATTCCAGGCGTCCCTGCATCGCTCACCAACGCCATCACGACACCGAAATCCAATCGCGAAATCAACCGCTCGACTGTTTTATGCTCATTAAAAATATGGTAGCTTTCCAGCGGCTTCTTTATCTCGAAATGCTTGAGCAATTTACCGGTAGTCCGGGTATCCTCCGCCAGAATCACATCGACCGATTTCAGCACATTTAGCGCCCTAAGGGTAATGTCCTCAAGATTGCCAATGGGCGTTGGCACCAGATATAAATGGGGAGAGTCATTCATTTCCTAGAGCAGATCGATTGCCTTCGCAAGCTTCCAGTCCTTCTCTGTCACCACACTTCCCTGGTCGTGCGAGGTCAGCGAAATAGAAACTTTGTTATAGGAATTGCTCCAATCCGGGTGGTGACCCTGTTGCTCGGCAAGAAATGCCACGCGGGTCATAAAAGCAAAAGCTTCTGAAAAATCACCAAATTCAAACTCCTTCACCAACTTATTGTCGTTCTCAATCCACATGATCTGTTTCTCTTATTATTACAACGCGATTACTCCATCGATTTTGGAAGCCCTCAAATAAACATCAATTATGGCATCACTGCTCGGCATCATCACCTGAATGGTAGCACTGATATAGGTACCTTTAGAAGACGCCTTTAACTTCATCTCATTATTGGGCAACAAAGAAGCAAGTTGGTTCTCCTTGCCCTTGGGGACAATGAACTTAAACATATACAGCGTCGGAAAGCTGGAATGGGCATCAAGCTTTTCGCGAAACGAGGACAAATCAAATTTTGCGTTCATACCAATCCTTTCCCTTGATAACGCCGCCTGTCGGAAATTAAATCCGGCTCAAAATCGAGTAGGAAGATAGGGATTAGTTCCCTATCTGTCCTCT
>NZ_AQHR01000035.1 GCF_000390185.1 Lunatimonas lonarensis
AAAAAACAACTACTTCTGAGCGGTTAGCTGCAATGTGGGTTAAATCTCTAGGAATTTGAGCGGGGTCCGCCCCGTTGCGGGCCGGGATAGCCTCCCCGCTTTCTGTGCATTGGTTGTTCCCCACGACGCTCTCCCCTTCGGCCACTCCACGCTTCGGAGCGTTCCTTGCGTTGTTGGTGCATGGCTTCCCATTTCTCTTTTTGTTCGGGAGTCAGCACCGCTGAAATTTCGGCCTGTTGGGCTTCACGGCGTGCCTGCATCTGTTTTCGCAAGGCTTCCATTTCGGATTTTCTTTCAGCGGCGTGCTGCAACTGGATTTCGTAGATTTTTTGCTTTTGGGCATCGTCCAGCTCCAGTTTTTCCGCTAGGTGCGCTGCACTGCGCTCTGCCATTTTTTCAGGCGTTCTCTCAGGCCTTCCTTCTTGCTGGGCAGTTGCAGTCACTACAAATCCCAAGCTTAACGCCAATATTATCAATACCTTCTTCATGATTTCCTGTAGTTAATTTATACTTGATTTTAGCTACTCCGACCTTCCGGGCCCGTTCTGGTCAGAGGAGTTTCATTCATTGTGTAATCTGACGGTTAGACCGCTTTAGGCCTCCTCGGTTTAATCAGTGGGCGGAAGTAAATTGTTAAGAAACCTTAATTTGGTTTAAAGGCAGGAAAACGGACGTAGTGAAACCTGAATAGGAGGCGTCTGAAAGAATAATTTTTGGTTTGTGGCGATATTTTGGCGAAATAGATTATTGTAGGTACGTTAACGGTGCCTTTTCGAAAAATTTGCTAATTTTACCACGCAGAAAAATCAAGCTATATGGGAAGAGCTTTTGAATTTAGAAAAGAGCGAAAATTCAAGCGATGGAGTAAAATGTCGAAGGTCTTCACCCGGTTGGGCAAGGAGATCGTAATAGCTGTGAAGGGTGGTGGCCCGGATCCTACCACGAATGCGAAGCTTCGTACTGTGATCCAAAATGCAAAGGGTGCTGCCATGCCCAAAGACCGAATCGAAGCGGCAATCGCGAGGGCAAGCAACAAGGATGAGAAAGATTATGAAGAGGTCGTTTATGAAGGATATGCTCCCCATGGCGTGGCCATCATCGTAGAGACGGCCACGGATAATATAAACCGTACCGTTGCCAATATTCGACATTACTTTACCAAGGCGGGCGGATCGCTGGGTACGTCCGGATCGGTCAGCTTCATGTTTGAGCGAAAGGCAGTGTTTCGGTTTGCCAAAGCGGACTTTGATATGGAGGAATTGGAGCTGGAGCTGATTGATTTTGGCCTACAGGACATCGACGAAAACGAAGGGGAGATCTATATCTACACAGCATTTGAAGACTTTGGCAACATGCAAAAAGCCCTCGAGGAGCGGCAAATTGAAATAATAAGCGCGGATTTCCAACGGTTTCCGATGTCATATACGGAATTGACACCTGAGCAGGAGGAAGACGTCAATAAAATGATTGAGCGTATGGAGGAAGATGACGACGTCAACCACGTTTATCACAACATGGCCTAGTGCCATTTTTTACCACCAAGAAAAAAGAATGGCTTTTCCAAAAAGAAAAAACTTACAGGAGATTCCTCCACAGGGCAGAGAGAAACTGATCATCGTAGGAAGTAGGAATCCGGTAAAGATCCAATGTGTGGAAGACGCCTTTCAGGCAGCTTTCGAGGATCAGATTATCGTTCAGGGTATGAATGTAGACTCCCAGGTGAATAGACAGCCCTTTGGCGACGTAGAAACCTATACAGGTGCCTATAACCGGGCGGCTGCATCCAAGAGGGCATTTCCGGAGGCCGATTGCTGGGTGGGGATCGAAGGCGGTGTGGACGAGGTCGGCGATCAGATGGTCGCTTTTGCGTGGGTTGTAATCTTAAATGGGAGTACGATCATTGGAAAAGCAAAGACCGGAACCTTCTTTCTTCCGGATGCGATCAAGGTGTTGGTAAAAAAAGGGATCGAACTCGGGGATGCAGATGATATGGTATTCTCCAAGGAGAATACCAAGCAACGTGGCGGCGCAGTCGGTCTACTGACCAAGGGGATTGTTAATCGCTCACTGTATTATAAGCAGGCGGTGTTATTGGCGTTGATTCCATTTCTGAACAAGGATTTGTACCAATAGTTTCTGATGTTCATAGCAAAGGGGCTAAAGCATCTCTAAAAGGACAACGCCTTGAGGGGGGATAAAAATGGAAACCCCGGAAGCAGCGCAAACGTAACTGATAAAATAAGGCAACTGGTCTAGTGTTTCGTTTCCGATCGTCGAAAACCAGTGCCAAAACGAGCTACACGTAGAAGGAGAAAGGTTGTTTGTCACCCACAATTAAAAACCAATTACCTATCTTGTGTTGGGCATGCCTGAATCCGGGCATGCCTTTAGTTTTTTTAGCTAACCTGACTACCGCTGGCTCGTGTACAGAACGTTGTTTTCAGTGTCCGTTTATCCGCTGATTTGGCTCAGAAAGTTTGCCAACGCTTTTCGCCAGTCCGGATCCGCGTCCCATTCGGCGCCGATGTAGAGTTCATTTCTTACCAAAAGTTTAATATAGAATTTGACTACGATACGGTTGGTGTCCCGGTCGCTGGGTACACTCACCCCCATGGTTCTCATAATATCTGTTTCTCTACCTTCTATGCGCATCAACATAAACTGGATCCTATTTTGGATCAGCTGCTGATTCGAAGATGATTCGGTCAAAAAAGCAACCTCGTAGGGGTAGTTGTCCCCAAAAATCCGTTCGAGGCCTTGTCGTTCTTCGAGTTGCTCCGCTTGAAGTTGCTGAGGAGTTTTTCCGAACAGATCTTGTCGGAAGGTATTGAGGTAACCCTCATCACCGGCGGCACCCGACAAAAGTACTCCGAGGCGGAAAACGTTTAGGTTAAGCGGTGCCTGCTGGAAATAGGATGCAGTTGTGGCACCCGTACCTCCTGTTGGGGGTGTTGGGAATTCCGGAACATCCAACACCAGAAAATTGCTACTGGGTTGATTTCCAATAAGGTTTAGTATGGTAGTTTTGAACGAGCTGAGATCATTTGCCTGTGCGCTGAGCCCTTGGCCTGGACGAACCAACGCCTGATCTTGGGAAAAGGGAGCCAAGTGGATATGGAAGTTTCCGTTGGCCGGTCGTGTGATGACCCCTACATTTCGTATCAATCTCCTTGAAAAAGCCTCCGCATACGCACGCTGATTACCTTCTGTAAGCACCACGTCTTCCAGTTCGTAGTAGGCTACCGGATCCCCGCCTGCGGCAACCAGCGCGGCGTGAATTTCGTTAGCAATTTCCTGCCAACTATAAACTGGTTCTACGGCCTGTGAAGCGGAAATCAGGATTACTGATTTTCCATCCAAAAAGCTGTTGACGACGGATTCTTGGGCAAGAGAAGATAGCATTACTGAACATGCAAAGCCAAATGCCAAAATATATTTCATGGACTTCAAAGTTCCTGTTCACAAAGTTTAGTAATTTCACGAATATACATAACGAATGGCACACAATTTACATATGACCCCTGCGAGGTATTTGTTTCTCGCTTGTTTTCTTGTTCTGTCGCATTTGGGTGCCGGGCAGGGAATAGACAGAGGCCGTCTTCTTGCCGACATCCGTTACCTTTCTTCACCCGCCTT
Organism: Lunatimonas lonarensis; assembly: GCF_000390185.1. GTDB lineage: Bacteria > Bacteroidota > Bacteroidia > Cytophagales > Cyclobacteriaceae > Lunatimonas > Lunatimonas lonarensis. Next base: position 3,637 of record NZ_AQHR01000035.1, read on the forward strand.
GGAGGGTAGGGCACCACTTACGGATGGCAGTAGATTGGCGCAGGAGTTTATCGCCTCGAGGTTTAAGGAACTGGGCATGATGTCCCAGTATAAAGGCTTTGTGCAGCCTTTTTCGATCAAGGAACGTTTTCCCGACAAGCGTACCCCCTTCGGAGCAAATATTGTAGGCTTCATCCCTGGTGCGTCGTCAGACAAGCTCATTCTTGTGCTCGCTCATTTCGACCACTTGGGAAGAAAGGGAGAGGATTTGTATTTGGGTGCTGACGACAATGCGTCCGGGGTTTCGGCCCTGTTGCATATTGCCGAATATTTCTCCAACCTCCGTCCTGCGCACTCCATGATGTTTGCGGCTGTGGATGCGGAGGAGATAGGGATGTTGGGATCCAAGGCATTGGTGGCGGATTTCCCGTTTCCATTGGAGCAGATCGCCTTGGTGGTAAATATGGACATGATCAGCAGAAGTACCACGAACCGGCTATATGCGGTCGGGACCCGTCATTATCCCCAGTTGAAGCCGGCTTTAGAGGCTGTAAGGGCCACTGCTTCTATAGACTTGGTAATGGGCAATGATGGAGAGCAGGGAGGCCAGGATTGGACCAATTCTTCCGATCATACACCTTTTCACAGGGAGGGCATACCATTTGTCTACTTCGGGGTAGATGATCACAAAGATTACCACAAGCCTACCGACACCTTTGAAAACATCGATCCGGAATTTTTCTTTCAAGCGACTTCGCTGGTGCTACAGTTTCTATTGGAAATAGATAGTAGAGGAGTTGATTAACGGCTGTTGACTCCCTACCGGATAGTAACTGTGCTAACACTTACACTGCCGAGAGACCAGCTTTCGTCACAGAGAGCGTTTCTCGCATTGGTTTGTTTTATCTGGTCCCTGAAGCGGATTTCTACGGCGTTTCCTCGGTGGGGCACTAGTTGAGTGAGGTGGTATACAGATGTCCAGCCTGCCACGTTTTGGTACTGGCAGCGGCCCGGAAGAGTGCCTGAAGTGGCTCCGGTTTTAGGGTTATTGAAGCTGGGGTAGGTTCCAGGGAATGATTGCTGCAGGCAGTAGGATGAGGTGCAGGGACTGTTGGAGAAGGTCGTTCGCATAATCTCTACGCCATCCACATCCAACATCCAAAGATCCGGTCCGCCAACGTCCATTACGTTTCCATCCCAACTATCGTGTACGTACAGTTCGAAGCTTATTTTCAGGGCATCGTGTGCCGGAAGACCTGACAGCGAAAGGGTTACGGTGTCGTTGTGATAGAAACCTACCACGCTCTTTTCGTTGAAGGTGCCCAGTTTTGCATTCGTGAAATTTTCCAGGTTTCCCGATCCAAAGTCACTGGTATAGAAGCGGACGTCCTCGTTTATTTCCGGAGAGCAGGCATAAAAAGCACTGAGAAGGCCTAAAAGTAAAAGCCCATGGCATTTATTGAAAAAGAACCAACCTAGCTGGGAGCGATCCAAGAAACAACTAAAATTTTTCAACAGGAAAGGTGTTATAATTGCCGTAGTAAAGCTACAAAGAAAATAAATATTTGCTAGAACTCGCTAGTATTTCCGACCGGATTGGTTAATCAAGAAAATAAACCCGCTTTACCCGGGAACTGATGCCTGTGAGGAGTTCATACGGGATGGTTCCTATATGCGACGCCAGCTTGGGCAGGTCTATCCCCTCCCCAAATACAATGGCTTCGTCTCCCTCTTTGGCGTCTATTCCAGTGATATTTACCATGGTCATATCCATGCAGACATTTCCGATTACGGGAGCTTTCTGTCCATTGATCAGGACATAGCCCCTACCATTGCTAAAGCGGCGGTCGAAGCCGTCGGCATACCCAAGGCCAATGGTCGCAATCTTGCCGTGGTCGGGCATGATACCCGCCCTGTTGTATCCGATCCGATCGTCTTTTTTGAGCTCTTTGATCTGGGAAATCGTCGTTTTTAGCGTACCTACCTGTTGCAGTTTGTCCGCTGATAAGTGGTCTACGCTGATACCGTAGAGTCCTATACCCAGGCGAACCATGTCGAAGGAATGGTCGGGAAAGCGTAGTATTCCTGCAGTATTAAGCGCATGAACCAAGGGTCTATAGCCCAATCGTTGCGTGAATTCCGCCGTAAATTCCTGAAAAACCTCCAGCTGCCGTAGGGTAAAAGGGTCATGTTCGGCATTGTCGGTACTGGTGAGGTGGGTAAATATGCTTTGAACCCTCAGGTTGGGGTATGATTTCAGCAGATCGGTAAGTTCCCCCACCTCGCTGGGTTCGAATCCCAACCTCCTCATGCCACTGTCTATATCCAAGTGAATGGCGATGGTCTCTTGTACGTTTTGTGCGTGTTCCCCAAATATCCGAAGGATTCTCGGGCTGTAAATCACAGGTTCCAAGCGGTACTGGATGATCTGGGGCAGGTTATCGGCAGATACGTTCAATACCATAATGGGCAGGGTGATTCCTTTTTCGCGTAGTTGCGCGCCTTCGTCTGAATAGGCTACAGACAGATAGTCGACCTTTAATTTCTGGAGGTGATTGGCAATTTCCGTTGCGCCACCACCATAGGCGGCAGCTTTCACCATCGCCATCAGTTTGGTAGTCGGAGGCAGTTTCTGTTTGTAGAAATGAAAGTTATGCGTCAGTGCATTCAAGTTTATCTCCAATACGGTGCCATGTACCTGTTCCTCCAGTGCATGGACAATCCGTTCGAAGCCGAAGGTTCGCCCCCCTTTGATCAGTATCACAGCGTCTTCAAAGCTATGGATGAGGTCGCTGGCCAGAAATTCCTCGGTGCTGTCAAAGAAATCGGCGGAAACCTCCGATTCTGCCACGCTACTGCCGATGGCTGGTCCTATACCTATCAATTGGTCGACTTGGTAATGGTTAAGCAGTTGCACGACTCGATTGTACACCTTTTCGGAATGTTTGATTTGCGGAAAGTCGGAAAGTACCAGTATGCGCCTTTTTTTTCTTCGCTGTGACTGCATGAAGTCCAGTGCTATCTCCAGCCCTGCCAGATCATTGTTGTATGTATCGTCAATCAGTGTGCAGTTGCGCCTGCCGGACTTACTTGTTAGGCGCATATCCACCGGCCGCAACTGTTGAACTCCAAGCTCGATGGTTTGTGGATCCATTCCCAAGACGGAGGCGGCCACGATGGCATGGCGTAGATTCTCCAGCGACGCTTCATCCGTGAAAGGCGTATGGAAGGTCCTGATACTGAGATCGGGTTTTACCAGAAATATTCGACTGCCTCCGGCTTGTTTTTTTACCCGAAGATGATAGTCGGAATCCAAATTTTCCGACCAAGAGACCAGACGTTCCTTTGGAAAGACACGTTCGACGGTCGCGGCGACCAGACCTTGTTCCTTTCGGTAGATAAGATAGTCTGTTTGGTTGAACAGCGTCAGTTTTTCCTCCAGTTTCTGGGATTCACCGGTGAAGTGCTGACTGTGGGCGGTTCCGATATTGGTTAGGATTCCTACACTGGGGCGAATCATTTTTTCAAGTCGTTCCATTTCCCCTGGAAGGGAAATGCCCGCTTCCAAAACCGCCACCTGATGATAGGGAGCAATGGAAAAAATGGAAAGGGGTACACCAAGCTGGCTATTGAAGCTTTTTGGACTTTTAGCGGTCAGAAAGGCAGTCGAAAGCAGCTGCCCCAGCCACTCTTTGACAATTGTTTTTCCGTTGCTTCCCGTAATACCGACTACTGGTCCCTTAAATTGCGCGCGGTTCCATGCTGCCAGTGCCTGTAGTGCAATCAACGTATCCGGGACAACAAAAAAATTACAGGCCTCAAAATCATCGCCTCCAGACACTGGGGCTCTGTCCGCGGCAATGACAAAATTCCTTACTCCGCTACGATAGCAATTATTTAGAAAATCATGGCCATCCCATTGGCCTCCCCGCAGCGAAAAAAACACTGTGGTTTTACCATCCAGTAGTTTACGTGAATCGATCCCTACGTGGGAAATCGATAGCTCGGGAGCATCGATTTTATGGTCTGCGTGGATGATAGTGGCTAACTGAATAGGGGTAATGGAAGAAATCATAAGCCAGTATTTGGTAGCGAATCGTAACGTCAGCCAAAGCTACTAAAATTAAAGAAAGCAGATCACATTTGGTTTTTGGAAATTCGGGAAGCATTGTACGGATTTTTTGAAAAATCCGTTGAATTAATTATATTTGAAAACATAATGTTGAATGAAACGGTAGTATAAGTAAATAGACACCTTTACCCATGAAAACGCTTGCCTTCTCTCCTAAACAATTTATTTTAATCGGGTGTATGGGTCTATTTTGTTTGTTTTTTAATCTGGGTAATGCTCTTGGGCAGTCGGATAAGGAGAGATCTTATTCAGATGTGATAAGGGTCGAGGAACCTTCCCAATCGACCAAAGAGGTAACTTCAGACTACAGTGTGATCAAAAGGGAACAGCCCGAGAAACCTGAGGAAGGCAGGGATTACAGTTCGTTTAGAGAGAAGGGAACGTCCGACGAGAGGGACAACAAGCAAGAGGGGAAATCTACCCTTTCTTTCAACTTGTTTCTCTACGTGATAGATAAGTTTAGAGAAAATTGATAGCTACCAAACGGTCAAATTTACTAGATTGGTTTGCCCTCGCTCATGACTCCCATGATTCTCGTTTTTAAATAGAGGACTCTTGCACTGTTGCAGCTCTTCTGACTAATTATCCATTAAACCCAACTATTATGAACCGCTTTTATGCCAAGTTAGGTGTCTTGTTAGCTACTTGCCTCTTTTCCGGAACACTGGCATCAACCCATGCCCAAGAAATTGCCCTCCAGTTGTATAGTCTTCGAAATCAAATGAAGGTGGATGTTGACCAATACCACGAGATCATTGGTCAGTGGGGTGTCCAATATATTGAGGGGGGAGGCACCTACGGTATGTCGGATGCGGATTATCGGGCGTTTTTGAAAGAAAAGGGATTGAAAATGGTGTCAATAGGAGCCTCGTTTGAAGAGATGAGGGACAGCCCTGATGCAGTTATTGGACGCGCCAAGGCATTTGGTGCTAATTACATCGTTACTTTTTGGATTCCGCACACTTCCGGGCGTTTTGGTGAAAGCGAAGCAAGGGAGGCTGTTAGGGTATTTAATGCAGCCGGTAAATTGGCAAAAAGTGCCGGGCTGAAGTTTTGTTATCATCCCCACGGGTATGAATTTGGGCCCCACGAAGGGGGTACCCTGTTTGATTATATGCTGGCCAACGCTTCAGACTTTGATTTTCAGATGGATGTCTTTTGGGTTCAGATGGGAGGAGCGAATCCACTGACGTTGCTTCAAAAACATCCGGACAGATTCCCATTGATTCACCTAAAAGACAGAGAAAAAGGTACTCCCGGCACTTATGATGGTACGGGAGATGTAGAGTCAAACGTGGTGCTTGGCACCGGTGACATCGATATTGCTGGAATCATCCGTCAAGCCAAACGTAATGGTGTGGAATACCTGATTATTGAAGACGAGTCCTCCCGTTCGGTAAGTCAGATCCCACAAAGTATCTATTATATAAAGCAGATACTGGCCCAATGAAATCCGTGTTTTTTTTGAGACTTCAAAGGACAACCTCTTGAGCTTCATCTCGTAGTATTAAATGTCTCCCATTCGATGGGAACCAGTTTGTCGTTCGTATAAATTCCCCCTGCTATGCACTATTTGTTTTCCACATTGTTGTGTTTCTTTTTATTTGTGGATTTCATTGCTGATCCTAGCGAGAACAAGGCGGATGTTAAGATTATCTCATTTTCCGACTTTGATGGCATGACCAAGAAGGCTTCAGATAAGTTGGTGATCTACAATTTCTGGGCTACTTGGTGCGCCCCCTGTGTTAAGGAAATGCCGGCGTTTGAAAAGGTAAATGCGGAAGATCCGAACCTTGAACTGGTGTTTATTTCGCTTGACGATGGACGTAAGCCTGAGCGAGTCAATACCTTCATAGAACGACGGGCGATCAAGTCTCCGGTGTTTCTGCTGAATGACGTTGATTTTAACAGTTGGATCGGTAAGGTAAATGCAGACTGGTCTGGGGCGATTCCGGCTACGCTTTTCGTAAAGCCCGATGGTAGTAGGTTTTTTCACGAAGGAGAGCTTAACGAGGATGAGTTGAAGAATCTGATTACTAAACTAAAATAACGAACGCCATGAACAAACTTCCGTTATTACTCGCTGCTTTACTGGTCACGCTCGTAGGTTTATCCACTTCCTTTGCCCAACAGGGCTATCAAGTAGGGGATAAAGCCATTGATTTTGATTTGCCTACGGTCAATGGGGAAAGGGTCTCATTGAAAAACCATTCGGATGCAAAAGGTTTTTTGGTCGTTTTTTCCTGTAATACCTGCCCTTATGTGGTTGCGTACGAAGACAGAATGATCGAACTGCACAATAAATTTGCACCCATGGGCTATCCATTAATAGCCATCAATCCAAATGATCCAAAAATCAGTCCCGGAGATAGCTTCGAAAAGATGCAAGAGCGAGCCAAAAAGAAGGGTTTCCCGTTTTCTTACGCATTTGATGAAACCCAGGAAATAACCAGAGCCTACGGGGCAACGAATACTCCCCAAGTCTATTTGCTCGAGAAATCCGGAAATGAATATATTGTGAGGTATATTGGTGCGATTGACAACAACTATCAGGATGAGTCAGCGGTAACCAAACGATATGTGGAAGATGCAGTGTCTGCTTTGCTAACCGGCGGTACCGTGCCAGAAGAGCGTACCCGGGCGATTGGCTGCACGATCAAGTGGAGAAAGTTGTAAATACCCGATAAACGTTTCTGAAAAAACACATCATTTGTTGATTCCTAGCTACATTTGCTGGTGGAGGATCAATGGTTGCCCCCACTGGACGATGAAAAAAAATCGTATAAATCGATGCTGTTTGACGGAAAAACTTCTCTTGACGAAGTGCTACATAGAGTACGGGAGGAACTGAAACTGGGTGCTTCTTTGCCGAATCATCCGTTTCACTTCTTCCCCTTTTGCACATCAGGGGCGGATGCACGGTACGTGGTGCTTCGCCATACCACTTCCGATCTAGCCCTTTGGTTTTTTACGGATTCGAGGTCTTCAAAAGTGGGACAAATCCTTAAGAATTCGGAAGTTGCAGCCGTCTTTTATCATCCAGAAAAGCGCTTTCAGGTTAGGGTAAAAGCCAGGGCCAATATCCACCACCAAGACGAAATAAGCGCTTCCTTTTGGGATCAGGTGAAAGGGGAGGCCCGAAAGGCCTATGGTTCTGTGGTCTATCCCGGACATCGTATTGCAACACCGGCCGATGCACACCATTGGATAGAAAAGGTAGACGATCGCTTTTTTGCGGCGGTTATGCTGGAGGTGAAAAAATTGGATGTGATGCAACTGGATGGGCTAACCCACCTTAGGGCTGAGTTTGTGAAGAACCGTGACCACTGGGAAATGCATTGGGTTGCGCCCTAGCGAATATTGCCTGCTTTTTGGATGAGTTTTTGGAAAATCTCCGAATGGTAAGCTCCGTTGTAGGGGCCAAAGAAATTCATGTCCCAGGTTTCGTACAATTTCTTTTCGTAGTATTCATCCGGCGTAATGTAGCCGATATATCCACCATTAAAACAAGTGACAAAGAGGTTTAAGCCCAGATCTTGGGCAGCGTGGTCCCAATCTTCGTAGAATACCCCTGATAGCTCCCCGCTACTGGATAGGAAAAGGTTATTTCCCAGCAATACAACGTCAACATGGGCAGGGCTGTCTCCATAAATGAGATCAAAAAGCCAAGGCCTGAGGCGGAATTTTTCGGAAATCCGGAAATGCGAAGACCGCAACTTCACAGGTATCCTTGCTGTCGCAAAACGTGTAAGCTCGGTAGAGATGTTTAATCCCGATGTATCTGCCCTTACCAATGAATCCAACGCAAAGGCGTACCGCTCTATTCCCGAAGGGTCTGCTCCAAATCCAACAGGCCGATGGCTGCCAACCGTGCCCGATGCAAAAAGAGAAAAGTCAATCTCTTCTTCCCGAAACACGGTAAAATAAAAGGGGTAGTCACCGGAAAGACCCATAAATTTTGCCGAAAGAAGGGTGGAGTGGGCGCTAAATGTAGTTAGTTCAGCGACTTCTCCTGATTGTTTTTCCATTCTAAGACGTCGAAGAAAGGGGTCTATAGGATCCCCCGCAATAAGCCGGTTGGTGACAAAGGGCGCTGCATTGTTTTTTCTGTATTCGATACTCACGGTATCCAGCGTGCTCCAAGCTTTGTCCAGGCTTTTAGCGGTCCGATCGGCCAATAGATCCACAACTTCCTGATCCATACCACCCATGGTTAGCTTTCCGATCAAGCCCGGTGAATAGCCTCCGAACCCACTATGGGCATGCGTGGTGGTGAAATAAAGGTTTTTTAGGTTTGGGTTGGTTTCCTGTACACGCTTTTTCACCGCTGCCGCGAGGTAAGGATGTACAAACAAAATCTCAAAGTTGACAAAGGCCACAAAATCGCTGCCATTTCCTATCACAAGGGTGCGTACGAAGTTGCTGTCCAACACAAACTCATAATTGCCACGAGGTTTGTAGGGGATGAGAGGTTTCGGTTCATCAGGTGTGCTGTTTTCCTTTGACCATCCGGCTAAAAGATAGCCGCTATCGGAAGTGCTCCATGTCGCAGTGTCTATTGCGGCCATGGTTTCTTTGTAATAGGAGGTTTCGGTGTATGGGGTCCAGTCGATGAACGTAATCGTGGAGACAGCCATCAACAGCATGAAGGCCAAAACCGCTCCGATCCCCTTTAGTAGCTTAATCACCATGCCTCCAAACGCAGACTAAATTAGGTTATGCTTCGTAAAAATAGGTGCCATGGGGACTTTTGATGGTCAGTGATTTTCCGTCTCCCTTTTCTACGTGCCCTACTACCTGAGCGTCTACCCCAAACGAGTTGGCTATGGCGATCACCTCATCAGCGTGGGATTGATCCATGTAGAGTTCCATACGATGCCCCATGTTAAAAACCTTATACATTTCCTTCCAGTCTGTGCCACTCTGTTCTTGTATCAACTTGAATAAGGGAGGTGTTTCAAACAGGTTGTCTTTGACCACATGTAGGTTTTCCACGAAGTGAAGCACTTTTGTCTGTGCTCCTCCGCTACAATGTACCGCCCCATGTAACTGGGATTTCAGCGTTTTGAATATCGCTGCCATGATGGGTGCATAGGTACGGGTTGGAGAAAGCACCAATTTTCCCATATCGAGGGGTGTGCCAGGGGCAGGATCGGTAAGGCCGAAACGACCGCTGTAAACCAATTCTGAGGGAACCGCTGGGTCAAAGCTTTCGGGAAACGTCCGCATAAGTTCTTTGCCAAAGACGTCGTGCCGTGCTGAAGTGAGGCCGTTACTTCCCATCCCTCCATTGTATTCTGCCTCGTAGGATGCCTGGCCAAAGGAGGCTAGACCTACGATTACATCCCCGGGCCTTATGCGATCGTTTGAAATCACCTCATCCCGCCGCATCCGGCAGGTTACGGTACTATCTACAATAATAGTTCGCACTAGGTCGCCCACGTCGGCAGTTTCCCCGCCAGTAAGAACGGCGTGTACCCCATGATCCCGCAACAATTGGAGGACTTCTTCTGTGCCGTTTATAATGGCAGCAATTACTTCACCTGGGATTAGGTTTTTGTTTCTTCCGATGGTGGAGGAAACAAGGATGTTATTGATGGCACCTACGCACAGGAGATCATCGATATTCATGATGATCGCGTCCTGGGCAATGCCCTTCCAAACGCTAAGGTCTCCCGTTTGTTTCCAATACAGATAGGCGAGGGAGGATTTGGTTCCTGCGCCATCCGCATGCATTACATTGCAATAGGAGGGGTCGTTTCCCAGGACGTCCTCCACGATTTTACAAAATGCTTTCGGAAAAAGTCCTTTGTCCAGGTTTGCAATCGCCTGATGTACGTCTTCTTTGGATGCGGAAACCCCCCGCTGCATATACCGTTCATTCATAAGCTGGGTACTTGGCTGGTCAGCGGCCAAAGGTACGCAATTTATTGGGTGATTTCTATCACTTTAAACTCCGTCCTTCGGTTCACTTGGTGTTCCTCTTCCGTCTGCGCATTTTCAATGATCAGTTGGCGCTTACCATATCCCTTGGCCTCCAGTCGGTCGGCGGCTATCCCCTGTGAGATCAGGTACTGTACCGCAGATTCTGCCCTCCGCTGTGAAAGGTTGTCATTGTAGCTGTCGCTTGCGCGGGCATCGGTATGAGAGCTCAATTCAATGCGTATCTGGGGATTGTCTTTCAATATCTGCACCAGTTTGTCGAGTTCAAGTGCTGCGTCCGGGCGGATATCTGCCTTATCCAAATCGTAATAGATGTTTTCCAACACGATTGCCCGCTCCAAAATCAATGGATCAAGCACGATCACCGTGTCAAGTACCACATTGGTTACATCTTGAATAAGCTCCTCCGGGCGTGGGGTTTTGCCAATTGTACTGTAGGTGAGGCTCCTGTTGAAATACCCGTTCTTTGAAGCAATGATGCTGAAGTTCTGATCCGGTTGAAGCTGAAAGCGTAGCCGCCCGTTTTGATTCGAAAAATTTCCGTCTATGTTTTGGTTGTTTTGGTCATATAACATTACCCTCGTTTGGGGTAGCACTTCCTCCGATCCCGATTCGGTAGTGGCCAGTGTGGTAATGTTAAGAATAACATTGACCACTTTTGGCTTGGGTGTCAGGTCTTGGAAGAAATAAATATCATCATCACCCTTTCCGCCCTCTCGGTTGGAAGTGATAAAACCCTCTTTCGGGTAATTAGTGAAGAAAATACCAAAATCGTCGGCGGTAGAGTTGAAGTTGGGGCCAAGGTTGCGGATAGTCGTTTTCCCATTTTCCTGCTTTGCGACGAAAATATCCAGTTTTCCGAAACCCGGATGTCCGTCAGATGAAAAATAAAATTCTCCGTTTGGCATAGGACGTGGAAAAAGCTCATTTCCGGCGGTGTTGATCTCCGGTCCAAGATTCTGTACATTCCCAAAGTCACCGTTTGCGAGCCTTGTGGCCTTGTATAGATCTAACCCTCCGTAGCCTCCGGGTCGATTTGAAGCAAAGTAAATAGTCTCTCCGTCTGGGCTGAATGCCGGTGTGGAGTTCCAATAGCCGGGTTCATCGTTCAGTGCCATGAATATCGGTTCGGTAAACCCACCTCCTCTAAAATACGAGGCGAACAGGCTTACATCCGGAAGATCCCGCTTACTGGCGGTGTTGCCCCTTGCGTAGACGATCGTGTTGCCGTCTGGACTTATGGCGATGGTGCCTTGGTTTAATCCCTGCTCATTTCGAAACTCGGGGATAGGCTGGATATTTTGGACGTCCACTTTTACGCCGTCAGCTCTGGCACGGAACAGCTTAGTGTAGCCTTGACCGGTCGCGGAATAAACGCCTCCACCTCCCCGGGAACTGGTGAAGTACAAGTGGTTTTCACTTACTACAGGCGCATATTCGATACCAGGGGTATTCAGAAGCTCGTAGTTTTCCAGCTTATGGTTCGGCCATATTGGCTCAATGGATGCAGTATATTCAAGATTTCTGATTTCCTTATCGGCCCGGGCTTGAAGTCGGTCATCTTGTGTAAAGGCTTTCGATGCCTTGAATGCTTCTGCTGCTTCCTCATACCTTCCTTGACTCTTCAAGCTTTGGCCCCTGAAGAAATGAAAGTCAAAACTCTCCTCCTGCTCCAGCAGTTTTTCATAATAGGGCAGCGATTTTTCTACTCGGTTGGAGAGACGAAAGCTTTCTGCTACATAGAAATTAGCTTGTCGATTATCGGGTTCCTTTTCGAGGATTTGATTGAAAGTAGCGATGGCAATCTGGTATTCACCGGCGCCAAATTGGCCAATTCCCTTTTGTTCAAGGCTCTTACAGCCTGAGATAAGAATAAGAAGAATCAGAAGGAAGGGTAAGCCGCGATTCATTTCAAGTATTTAAATTATTTTTAGGACGCTTTGAGGTGTAAAGCCTTCTTACTTAACGAAAGTACCTTTTCAACCAACTGTCTTTGGCCGGTATGATCCATCGATCCCTCAGATCGGCCTTCTTGTTTACCGTCACGTCTATAATTCGGGATTCCGGGCCTATTCTACCCTCGCTAACTTTAGTCCGTATACTGCCTAGTGCACTCACCGAAACTGCATTTTCGGACACTACGGCGATTTTTCCGGCGTCAAGAAGGTTAAGGGCCAGTTTCCTTTCGATTTCCCGCAGTACACCTACGGAGCTATCGATAGAGCATCCGCTCACAAGTTGACTTTGCTCATCTACCGAAAGGACGATCACCTGATTCAGCATAACGTCAAACGACGTCGCCATGGGTTGCCCGTGGGTATTCCAACCCTCACAAAATGATTTCAGTCGATCATTTATCCAGTGCACTTCATCGGGGGCGAATGGCCTATCGGACTGATAAATCCAGATCCTCGAAGTGGCCGGCATTTCTTCAAACGGAACGTACATAGTTGCTTTTGCGCCTATTAAGCTAGTATGGAAGGTTTAAGCTATTCGTTGGTTTAACGTATAAATCTGGGATAATGATACAAAAATCCCGTCATCTATACGCATAAACACGTCGAAACTTGCGATTGTTTTTATTTTGGTCAACGGATCGTACATGGAAGGCTCTATTTATATTCCTTGATTCTGTGCGATGATTTCCGCCAAATCAAGCACATTGACTTCCTGTTCCTTTTCTTTGTTTTTAATCCCATCGGATAGCATGGTCAGACAAAACGGACAGCCCACCGCAATTGTCTTTGCACCGGTCTCGAGTGCTTCCTCGGTGCGTTCTATGTTGATGTCTTTTTTGCCCGGCTCGGGTTCCTTAAACATCTGGGCGCCTCCCGCGCCACAGCATAGACCTTTGGTTCTGCACCGTTTCATTTCGACCAATTCGGCATCCAACGCTTTGATGACCTCTCTCGGGGCTTCGTATACATCGTTTGCTCTACCGAGGTAGCAGCTGTCATGGAAGGTAATCCGTTTTCCTTTAAAAGGCCCACCGCCCTGTAACACAATTCTACCCTCCGCAATCAACGATTGAAGGAACTCGCTATGGTGCATCACTTGATAGGAGCCACCCAATAGAGGGTATTCGTTTTTGATCGTATTAAAGCAATGAGGACAGGCTGTCACAATTTTTTTTATACCATAGCCATTCAACACCTGAATATTTCCGATCGCCTGCATCTGAAACAAAAAGTCATTTCCAGCCCTTCTCGCAGGGTCTCCCGTACAGGCTTCCTCCTCCCCCAGGACGGCAAAATCAATTCCCACCTTGGATAGTATCTTCACAATTGCCTGGGTTACCTTTTTGTATCGGTCATCGAATGACCCGGCGCAACCTACCCAAAAAAGAACCTCCGGTGTTTCTCCTTTTGCGGCTAGTTCTGCCATGGTCGGTACCCTGAATGCATCACTCATTGGATCAAATTAAAAGAATGTAAAATTAGGACTTGTTTTTAAGTTCGTCTGCCCAGCGGAACCGATCTGAAGGAGCAAATTTCCAAGGAGAGAAGCTCGTTTCGATGTTTTGAAACATCGCATTCCACTGAGCAGGGCTGCTGCTTTCTTCCATAGCTGCATAGCGCCTAAGCTCCAGGATAATCGATAGGGGATCTATATTCACCGGACATGCTTCTACGCAGGCATTGCAGGTCGTGCAGGCATTGATTTCTTCTTTGGTGATATAGTTTCCCAACAGCGATTTTCCGTCATCTAGGCCGGGACCACCGGACTGTAGGCTTCGGGTTACCTCCTCTGCCCTGTCTCGGGTGTCCATCATGATTTTTCGAGGTGAAAGCTTTTTGCCGGTCAGGTTAGCTGGGCACTCCGAAGTGCACCTGCCGCATTCGGTACAAGCAAAGGACTGCATGAGGTTTATCCAGCTAAGGTCATTTATATCCTTCGCGCCAAATCGACCGACAACGTCACCGGTAGGTGTTTCGGGAGTCCCCGTCTGAATGCCCAGCATAAGGTTGACTTCTCGGGTTACTTCCTCCATATTTTTTATTTCTCCCTTGGGCTTTAGATTCGAGTGCCAGGTAGTTGGAAATGCAAGAAATATATGCAGGTGCTTTGAATAGGTAACATAGACCGCAAAGGCCATAATACCGACAATATGAAACCACCAAGCGATCCGTTCGGTCAGAAATAAGGCCGTGTCACTCAAGCCTCCGAAGAGTGGCTGCAAGGGCTTGCTGAACAGCAATCCACCCAATTCATGGTAACCGGACACTCCACGCCCTGCCAATAGCTGATCGGTGGCATTCATGGTAAGGATGGCTACCATCAACACTATTTCGATTATAAGGATAAGGTTGGCATCCAATGCCGGCCAGCCTTTCAGCTCCGGCATGGTCAGCCGAGGAACCTTTGTGACATTCCTTCGGACCAAAAAAGCCACGCATGCGAGCAGTGTGGCAAATGCAAGAAATTCAAACACATTGATTGCCACTGAATATAATCCCCCTATAAATGGCAGAAAGAACCGGTGGGATCCGGTGATGCCGTCTATCATGAATTCCAACACCTCCAAATTGATCACAATAAAGGCGACGTAGATCAATAGGTGGAAAAAAGCGGGCACAAAACGTTTGAACATCTTCTGCTGGCCCAATGCCACCAACGCCATGGTTTTCCAACGGGTTGTTGGTTGGTCGTTTCTGGATTCCTGCTTTCCAAGAAGGATTGCCTGTCTAACAAATCGAATTCTTCGGTAAAGAAGAAATCCCGAAATACTTAGGACCATCAAAAAAAATAAAGCAGATAATAGACTCATTGTTAATAAATTGAGGTTTTCAATCTAAATTTTCATTCGAAATCATTTGCTCAAATCGGGCAAATACCTACCTTTGCATCACTTTAAGGAGGTGATGTAGCTCAGCTGGTAGAGCATCGGACTGAAAATCCGTGAGTCGGTGGTTCGAGCCCACTCATCACCACAAGCCTCGGTTCCGGCCGGGGCTTTTTTATTGCTAGACCCCAGCCATGGGAAAGCGTTTGACAGGAGATGGGTTGCTTTTAATTTCATACCGCAAATTAGCAAATAGTCGTTATGCACACTATCCTGAACCCATTTAAATTTAGTTTGTTCTTTTTATAAGTAAGTTTACCTAACCTAAATGCAGGCTTGGGTTTTGGCTTTTATTTAGTAAATTCCCAATCCTGAGCCTTATTCGTATACAAGTTGATTTATGTGGAAAACCTTAAAACCTTTATTTTTTACGCTTTTTGTGTTAGGCAATCTGCCTGCCACTGTAGCACAGGATCTCCATTTGTATGATGTTACCGTTGCCGGATTTACGATCGGGGAGATGGAGGCTAGGAAGATGGATACAGAAGATACGACCACGTTTCGATTGACTTCAAAGGCCAGTTTCTGGTTATTTGGCCAGATAAATGTGGACTACCTCACCGAGGTGGTTTACGTAGGGGATCAGCTGGTTTCTTCGAGTGTGACCTCATCCACCAACCGCGGCGATTTTTCCTCACGTGTCTGGCTGGAAGAGGGGGTATATCAAGTGGATGCGAATTCCTATAACTATGAGCATCGAGGCAGGATTTTGGAAGACATCACGTATAGTGCAGTGCGGTTGTTTTTCGAAGAACCGGTCGAAACCGATCGTATGCTGGCGGAGAATTATGGGGTATTTGGCAAGGTGTTTCAACTGAAAGAAGGGAACTACGAGTCGCTGGCCAACGGTGATAAGAACCGATATGAATATCAGGAAGGCAGGTTACAGCGAGCCGTGATGCAAAGCCCGATCAAGAATTATGTAATTAAAAGGAGGTAGGCATTAGGTGGTCCCCATTTCCCTCATGTGTTTTTTGATTCGCTCAATTTGGCTTTTTTTGAGCGGTTTGGTCACATGATCCACCACATAGGGATTTGCCTTACCTTTTGGTTCATGGTTTTTCTTGCCCTGCTCATCCATGGTTATGATGGCCAGGCTTGCTTTTATTTCCGCTGAAATCAAGGTATCAAGCCAGTTGGTTTTAGAACGTTCGAGGGTTTGCAGATCCAGTAGGATAAGGAAGGATCGACCCGGTTGGTTTTCTGCCATCAGTATTTCCAAGGCTTCCTCGGCTTCGTGAAATTGCCTGGGTCTCTCGGAAAGTCCATGCTGTATGACCGTATATCGGTTTACCAATTGGCTCAGTTCATCTTCGTCAATCAGCCAGAATTCGCAGGAATCCGTGCTTGGTTGCTTTGCAGGGGTTGGGGCCTCTTCATTTTCGAGAGATGGGTTGAGGGTTTTTGTCTTTGTTGAAATGTCGCTGATGATTCGGTCGATTTCCTCGGCGGTTTCTTTTACCGACTGAATGACCTCTTCCCTGCTTTTTAGGAGGTCATGTTCTCCGTAAACAATGTCTTTGTTTTCGAGAAGGGAAAGCAACATCATCATTCGGGACAGGGGTGCCCGTACCACATGAGATTGCATCCAAGCAATGTCTTTAAGGATGCGGTTTTGTTCCTCTATGGCACGGATATGATTTATCCGCTCGGTAATATCCAGGGCTATAGAGACAAAAAACTCTTCGCCATCTGATGCGAGTTTGGAAAAGTTTACTTGTACGGGATAAAGTGACCGATCCTTTCGCCTATGGAGGGTTTCCAGGGTCATTTTTTGGTCTGGGATACTGGAAAGGCTGTCAAGGTAAGTTGAGTGTAACCCCGAAGGGGAAATATCTTCCAGCAAATCGGTAATTCGCATACCGGTCAGTTCTTCTATGCTGTAGCCCAGGTTTTTGGTAGCAGCTTTATTTGCATGGGTGATCGTAAGGTTCTTGTCAAATACGTATATTTCATTGACGGATTCCTCTACGATTTTGCTTAGCCTCCGCTGACTGTTTAGGGCTACTTTTTCATTGGTGACATTTTCAGTGAGCATGATTAATCCACCGATTTTTTCACCGTCATACCATGGGTTGATTTTCCACTTCATGTAATTGACCGAGCCGTCTGCTCGTTCGAACCTATCTTCGTCTCTGCCAAAACTCTGTCCCGTAAGCGCTTGGGTGTGAATGGTCCTCCATTCTTCCCCAATTTCCGGGAATACCTCGTAATGTGACTTGCCCAAGATATCTTTATCCGTAATTTGGTAATCTTCTATCCATTTTTTGGAATAGGCGAGGTAACGCATTTGGGTATCCAACATGGCCATGGCCGAGGGAGCTTCGCTGATAAATTGTTGCTGTTTTTCAAGCGTTTTTTTGCGTTCAGTGATGTCTTGCATAGTACCGTACATGCGTACACATTTTCCTTCCTCAAGTTCCGAGTTGATGATGACCCTCACCCATTTTTTCTTTCCAGAGAAAGTTAAAAGTGTTGCTTCAAAATCCGCATTTTCACCAAAACAAAGTGCGTTATTCCACGCTTTGAAAACAACGCTTCGGTCGGTGTTTTTTTCAAAAAAAGTGGGAGCGTTTTCAATCGTTTCAATAAAATCATCCGGAACCTCATGTATCTCCCGGGTGGCTGAAGACCAATTAAGCTGCCGGGTAGCCGGGAAGTACTCGAACGCTCCCACTTGGGCCATTCTACCCGCCTGTTCCAAGAATTCCTTCGTTTTTTTTAGGCTGCGTTCTGTGTTCTTACTAGCCGAAATATCCCTTGCCAGCACCACAACACGATCAGATCCGAATGGGGCAATTCTGGCTTCAAAGTCCCGGATTACACCGTTTATAGGTAGATCGTATTGGATTGCAGTCGGTTCCTTGTCGGCAATACATTGAACAATGCTTGCCATCAATCGATCCGCAAAAGGATTTGGCAATACTTCACTTATTTTTTTATGTGCAAATTGTTCGAGTGGGATTGCCAAGTTGTCCAACTGGCCAGATTTGGTTTCGATGAATCTGCCGTCTCTGTCAATGATAAACAATAAGTCAGGAAGCGCGGATAAGATTGAATCAATATATTGTTTTTGTTTTTCCAGTTCTTCCACTATCTGCCAATGATCGCTCACATCAAGATACGTCCAGAAATGGTGGATACCGTAGAAAAAATGGGATTCCTCTACAATCAGGCTTTTGCCCTCTTTCGTTCGGAGGATCTTCAGGTTTTTTTGCAGAGCAGCATTACTGTTTAGGAAGTGCGCTGTATCCAGCTCGTCTGATAAACTTGCCGAGAGATTACCAAGTTTTGCCTGCCATTTATCCAGGCTTGGAATATCCCTCATGGTATAGCCGGTCAACTGGGTGAACGGTTCATTGACGGAGCATACCTTTTGATCCCGATCAAAGCAGATTATTGCAATGCGGTGCAAATCGGCCGGAAACGCTGGAGTTGGGGCTGATTTATGTTCAGCGGTTTTTTCTCTCCAAACGGCTACCAAAAAGAGTTCATTTTGGGTACGCCAAAACGACCGGAGTTCCTCTCGTTCTGAGTTCTTTTTTAGACTGAGATCCAGTTCAAACTCCTTCGCCGCGAGTTGAAAAACCTGACGCTTGATCTCTGCAAGGTTTTCATCACGCAAAAAATCGCCAAGTTGTATTTCCCATCCGTTGGTAATTGATTCATTCAAACCAAAGTAGGCCGTGGCCGAGGAGTCTAATTTTGCGGTAAGCCCATTTTTTTCGACTACCAACAACCCTAGACCCCAACTGCGCAGGATGTTTGGAGGAATGGGAAAGCTTTCTTTCCACTTGTTTTCAAGATAATTGCGGTCGAAAGGCATGCTGTGGTTTGCGCGTAGGTAATAACCAGGGTTTATTTTTTATGGTCGGTAATTGGAAAAATGACTTCCTTAGGTATCCGGCTTTTCGCCACATTCCCTCGCGAGGATGGACTCGAGCGACTCCCATTCATTTTCGATTTGTTTGCCCAATAGTAGCAAGGATTTCCAGTTGGGGGATTCGTTGATGAGTACATGATCCATGTACTCTGCCATACGACTGAAATGCAAGGTTTGGCAGGATTCTCTGACCGTGTTCGCAAGACGCGTTAATTCACTTACGTCCTGCCGGTGAATATGCCTGATCAGTTCCGATATATCGGTGGAAATTTCCAGAGCAGATGAAAGCATTAGCTCATAGATCCTTTGGTCGCCGTTGATTTGTTTCATCAGGCCGATTTTGTCGAAGCTGTCCCGAGTATCCTCCCCAGCGGTATCCGTTTCTTCGGAGGGGCCTTCATAAAGGTACTTCATCAACATGTCAAACAAGGCTTCCTGTTTGATGGGTTTGGTTAGGAAATCATCCATGCCTGCAAGTAGGCATCGTTCTTTTTCTTCGGCATGGGCGGTGGCGGTTAGGGCTATAATGGGTATTTGGGCAAGGTGGGATCCGTTGAGGTTCCGTATCTCTTGGGTGGCTTCTATCCCATCCATTTCCGGCATATTAACATCCATCAGAATCAGGTCAACCGATCGATTTTGAACCAGATCCAAAGCTTCTTTTCCGGTTTGGGCCTCCATAATTTTGGCATTGGGAACCATTCGGTTTAGAAAGGTTCGAGCCAACAATAGGTTCATTGGGACATCTTCAGCAATCAAGATGGTTTTTGATATTTCTGGATCCCGTTCCGTGGAGCGTTTCGGGTGAGTTGGCCTGGTCCGTTCGTCGGTTTTTAGAGAGGCAAGCCGGTGGGTTAGTTCTCTAGTTTTTACAGGTTTTATTAATCCAAATTTGATGCCAAGACCTCTGTGAAGGTTAGAACCGGTTTCTTCGGTCGCACTATGGGTCAGGATGACAGGTAATTTGGCAGGGTCGATCTTTAATTTCTCGCGGATTATCCGTACGGTTTCTATTCCATTGAGAAAGGGCATGTGATAGTTTACTATTGCCAAGTCAAATGCATTATCCGATTGAAGCAGTTTGAGGCCTTCATATCCATTCTTCGCCCGTGAACTGGCGATGCCCAAATATTGCAGGTGACGCCCCAAGATTACGCTGCTTCGGTCATTGTCGTCTATGATCAATACCTTGTTTAGAGATGGAATAACTTCTCCTTGGTTCTTTTTCGTTGGATTTACTTGGGTTTCCAATTGGAAGAAAAACTCAGAACCCTGGGATGGTTCGCTAGTCAATTCAATCTTCCCTCCCATTTTGCGGGCCAGCAAATTGGAGATGCTAAGCCCCAACCCCGTGCCTCCGTATTTCCGGGTGGTGGAACTGTCTGCTTGGATAAACGCAGTGAATAGCCGCTCTTGTTGGTTTTTTGGAATGCCAATTCCCGTATCTCTCACAGCGAAAAAAAATACGCCTTCATCCCCTTCTTTCTTTTCAAAATGGATGCGCAGCTCCACTTCTCCTTTGGATGTGAATTTTACGGCATTTGTCAACAGATTTATCAGGATCTGTTTCAGCCGCGTCGGATCAAAGAGCGCGTACTCGGGTGTATCTGGTGAAATATTCAATAATATTTCCAATCCCTTTTGGCCGGCTGGATACTTAATGATATCGACGGCTTCCTCAGCGAGTTCCCAAACATTCGTTTCCAACAGTTCCAATTCCAGTTTTCCGGCTTCGATTTTGGAAAAATCGAGGATGTCGTTGATGATAGCCAGTAGAGATTTACCAGAAACATGTACGTTCTCCACATATTGCTGCTGAAGCTGGCTCAGTGGTGTGTTTAGCAACAATTCCGTAAATCCAATGACACCGTTCAAAGGGGTGCGGATCTCGTGGCTCATATTGGCCAAAAATTCGGATTTTGATTTGCTCGCCTCCTCTGCCCGTTGACGTGCCTCTATCAACTCTTTGAATGTTTGGTTTTTGGATTCAATGTTGACCAAAAGTTGGGCGAGAAATGTCAAAAGAATTTTGTCACTTGTTTTGGAGGTTTGTTTTTTCTTGACAAAGTCAAAACCGACAAATCCCATACACAGGTCGCCGTTCATAATGGGGACGGTGTAGATGCTTTTGATCCCCTGTTTCTCCAGAAGGCTTCGAAGTTTGCTACTGTCCGGAAGCGTAGTAATGTCCTCCCAAAGTAATTCTTGGCCCATGCGGTGCCTGTCCACCCATTCGGTAATTTCTGCGATGGGGGAATTTTGGAAAAAATCTTTCTGAGGAGGTATGCTTTCTGCGCACCATTCGAAGGTATTGGTATAGGTTTCTTC
Organism: Lunatimonas lonarensis; assembly: GCF_000390185.1. Classification (GTDB taxonomy): domain Bacteria; phylum Bacteroidota; class Bacteroidia; order Cytophagales; family Cyclobacteriaceae; genus Lunatimonas; species Lunatimonas lonarensis. Next base: position 24,745 of record NZ_AQHR01000035.1, read on the forward strand.
CTCCCAGTTGTAGGAAAAAATGTAGGCTCGGTCGGCACCGGTAAATTCACCGAGCGTTTTGAGTGATTTTTCCAATGATTGGTTAACGTCTGACACCGCCATGTTGATGTAGGTCAGTGCCATTTCTACCAAAATGTTCTGTAGCCCGGTAAGGTGGGTCAGTGCAATTTCATTGGTTTTGTAGGCATGTATGTCCTGAAACACCCCATACAGACGGATGCATCGACCATTTTTAAATTCAGCCTTTGCGAGTGCACGTACCCATTTGGGATTGCCCTTGCCTGTAATGATCTGTAACACCTCATCATATCCTTCACCGGTTTTAATGGTGTTTTGTACGAGCTCTGTGATTCGATTCCGGTCATATCCCTCCTTGTAAAAAGCGATTCCAGTATGCAAATTTGGATCAAATTCATCGCCCACCTCGTGTATTTCCCGTGTTACGGGGGACCAAACAATTTTATTGGTAACCAGGTCCAGTTCCCATGCGCCTATCTTTGCAAGACCTCCGGCTTCCTCCAAGAGTTCTTTCGTCCGGCTGAGTTCTGCTCGGGACCTAACGCGTATGCTTACATCTCTGGCCGATGCAATTACACGTCCGTCAATGAGTAGACCTCTCCACTCCAAGTAACAAAAAGAAGTATCTTTAGCTCTGAAACGGTGGATAAAATTGAATATGGCTCCTTCTGAATTGACCTGCTCGAGGGCTTTTTTTGTGGCCTCTTGATCCTCGGGATGAACAAAGGAAAAGACGGTTTTTCCCTCCATCTCATTCAACGGGTAGCCCATTTTGTCCTCCCATGCCGGATTCAGGTTTAGGAAGTGTCCCGAAGTATCCAAAATGCATAGTAAATCCAATTTTGCTTTCGCAAAATCGTCCAAGTCTTTACGTTTTTTTTGCTCGGAGGTGATGTCCAAAAGCAAAATGGATCGCTCTCCTGTCGGGAACTCGGTAGATTCGTACTGAAACCACTTGTCAATACTGGGAAAAAAGGCGGAGGAAAACGAACCAGTTGAGGGGTTGTTTTCCACGTAGTGAATGACCTCCCAAAACGGATCCTGATCCGACACAATAGTTAGGCCACTATCGCTTAGATCCTCTTTGCCCAATAACCTCCAAAATCCTGGATTGCATTCTGAGACTTGATAGCTTTGGGATGAAAAGCCATTTTTGCTGATCTTTTTTACAACGGCATACCCAAGTGAGCTTCCATGTAGGATATCCAGTAGGTTTTTATTGGTCATCTATTGAAAAAAACAGGGTCAAAGTTACTTTCCATAGATAAAAATACAAGAAAAAATTTAGTAAAACGAGCTAGACCGAAAGAAGCGGTTTTAAGACCGCTTTTTCGATTTGCCTAAGTATTTCAGGTTGATCACTTCTGACTCGCTTAAGAAGCGGTAGTTGCCCCGTGGAAGGTCTTTTTTGGTCAGGCCGGCATACATAACCCGATCCAGTGCGATTACCTCATATCCAAAATGGGCGAAGATCCTGCGTACGATCCGGTTCTTTCCAGAGTGAATCTCCATTCCCAAAATGGTCTTGTCTTTGGAGAGAATCTGCAGATCATCGACTTTTGTAAGTCCATCTTCCAACTCCACACCTTCCAGTATGATCTCTAAATCTTTCTTCGCCAGGGGCTTATCTAAGGATACCTGATAGATTTTTTTGATCTGATTGGATGGATGGGCCAGACGCTCGGATAGTTCTCCATCGTTCGTAAACAGTAGCAACCCGGTGGTATTGCGGTCCAGTCTGCCGATCGGAAAAACCCGCTCACTGCAGGCATTTGAAATAAGTTGCATGACTGTCTTTCGCTCAAATGGGTCATCGGTAGTGGTAATGAAGTCTTTAGGTTTGTTGAGCAACAAGTAGACGGGCCTTTCCGGATTCAGCTTTTTGTCCTTATAGGTGACCTTGTCCGTACGTCTTACTTTGTACCCCAACGAGGTGATTACCGCGCCGTTTACCGAAATTTCACCGCTTTCTATTAGCTTGTCTGCATCCCTTCGAGAACAAATCCCCGCGTTTGCGATGTATTTGTTGAGCCGCACCTCATCGTCATTGGGGGAAGAACCTGTCCGTTTTAGATCGTAGTCGGGCCTGTTAAGGGATGTTTTGTCAGGGCTTTCTTTTTTGATTCCAGAAAATGGCTTCTTCGTGGTGGAGGGACGCTTTGCGGGTGCTTCGTCTACCCACTCATAAACCGGTTTTTGGGCTTTGTCCCGCCCTTTATAGAGCTTTCGCGCGGTGGAGGGTGCGGCGTCTGGGCTGTTTTTGGTGCGATTACCTGATGGAACGCTTTTTTTGGAAGGCTTATTTTTGCCCTCGTTGTTGTTTCGTTGTGGATTTTTCATGGGACTAGCAGCATCTCTGCTGTATTTTAAAAGGATTTAGACGCCAAAGAAGCAAAAGGTTCTTCCTTGTTTTTGCAAAGGTATGGTTTTTTTGCCATTAACCGTCCTTTTGAAAAAACAGCGTAAGGAATCCGTGCTAACGCATGGAACAGGTTCTGCTATTATTATTGCGATGCCATCAATCAGTTTGGTTACCGATCTGGTTTTCTTCCTCCGCGAAATCCTTGGGCTGGGGCAGGTCTTTTAAGTCGTTGATGCCAAAATAATCCATGAACTTCTGACTGGTGCCGTATAGCAGAGGCTTTCCAACGGTGTCAGACTTTCCTTTGATGGCAATAAGCTCCTTTTCCAGGAGCTTTTGAACCGAATAGTCGCAGTTCACGCCTCTGATCTGCTCCATTTCCGATTTGGTGATAGGCTGCTTGTAGGCGATGATGGATAGGGTCTCTAACTGTGCGCTCGAAAGCCTTCGCTGGGATTGGTGCTTTAGCAAGATGGAAATGCTGCTTTGGTAGGCAGGCTTGGTCAAAAACAAGTAACCACCACCGATTTTTTCTAACGAGAAAGCGAAGTCATCCCCTCGGTATTTTTCAGAAATATCCTGAAGCGCATTTTCCAATTGGTCTACAGGGATTTCCGCATCGAACATCTCCGAAAGGCATCGCTGTATATCGGCTACGGGAAGAGGTTCCTGAGAGCAGAATATCAACGCTTCAATATGTCGGTGGAGAAAGTCCAAGGCCTATTTCTTAGCTAACTTGGCTTCTATGCTGTGCATGGTGTGGGGTACAGCCTTTAAGCGCTCTTTTGCGATCAACTTGCCGGTGTCAACACAAACACCATAGGTGCCGTTCTTAATTCTTCTTAGGGCATTTTCCAAATTGATGATAAATTTTTGTTGCCTGGCTGCCAGTTGACTCAGGTTTTCCCGCTCCAATGTATCCGCACCATCTTCCAGTAGCTTGGAAGTGGAAGCTGTGTTATCGGTTCCGCTGTCGTTACTTTTACTGAGTGTTTGTTTTAACTGAGAAAGTTCTTCCTTCGCAACAGAAAGCTTTTCATTGATCAAATCTTCGAATTCTTTAAGCTCTTCCTGTGAATAGGAAGTTTTTTCCACTTGGCCCATGCGTCGTACGGTTTACGGTTTACACTGATTACATCATTAGTCACTTCATCGCAAAAATTTCCCTAAATTACAGCTAGGTTTTTAAAATCAAAACCTATTGATTTTAAAATATAATCGCCCAAATGGATTCAAACCAACTTGTTTGGATTCGAGGCTAGACAGCTATGTCATAAGGTAATTACCTATTGGGAATGCCGTTTGCGTAAGTTTTGTTTTGACATCTCTAGCGGAAACCCTTACATTTAAGGAAATATTGTAGCCAATAAACCAAAAAAGAACATGAAAAGATTTATTTTAGTTTGTCTCGCCGCCTTCCTCGTTTTTTCGGCCGAGGCGCAAAAAAAAGGCAAAGACGGATGGTACACGCTTTTTGACGGCAAGTCGCTAAAGGGTTGGGAAGTAGGAGTGAATGCTTCTTCGTTTAGTGTAGTGGACGGGGTCATAAAAGTGGACGGACCAAGGGCACACCTGTTTTATGCCGGTAAACTAAAGGATCATAATTTCAAGAACTTTGAATTTGAGACCAAAATCAAAACGGAGCCAAAGGCCAACTCAGGAATATTCATCCACACAACCTACATCGAAGACGGTTGGCCGGACGTAGGGTATGAGATCCAGGTCAATCAGACGCATGGAGACTGGAGAAAAACGGGCAGTGTGTACAGCTTCAAAGATGTGCGTGAAACCTTTGTGGAAGATGGTGAATGGTATACCAAAACCATCATCGTGCAGGGGGATAAGATCACCGTAAAAGTGAACGGTAAGGTGATCAATGAATTTGTTGAATCTGCGGACAGAGGAGAGATCGGAGAGAGCAAAAAGAGATTGGGAAGCGGCACCATCGCCTTACAGGCACATGACCCAAACAGTGTAATTTATTACAAGGATATTCGTATAAAGCCTTTGCCGTAAGAGACCTGGGCTTCATGTCCTATTAATTTGCCCAGCCTTTTCCGAGTCGGAGGAGACTGGGCTTTTTTGTTTTATTTTGACAAGATGGAAGAAGGTAATTTTAATCCGCTGGACCTACGCAGGTTTGTCCGGGAAGTGTTTGAATCCGCTGGTATACCACCAGCCGATGCCGAGCTGGCGTCGGATGTGCTCGCCTACAGCGATGAGCATGGGATTGATTCCCACGGAGTAGCTCGTTTGGATACCTACTATGACTTACTTTGTGCTGGAAGGATAAATAAGGATCCGAAAATAAGACTGGAGCGCGGTAAGGCCTCTGTTGCTACAATGGATGGGGACAATGGGCTGGGATTGGTGGTCGGTCCAAAGTGCAATCAAGTCGCAATGGAGAAAGCTGAGGAGTTTGGATCAGGTTGGGTCAGTGTGAGCAACACCAATCACTACGGGGCAGCGGGTTACTACCCGGTAAAAGCACTGGAGCGGGAGCTCATTGGTCTGTCCATGACGAATACATCCAAAGGCGTTGTACCCTTCAACGGAAGGGAAAAGAAATTGGGGACCAATCCCTTGGCCGTAGCTTTTCCCGGGAAGGAAGAGCTGCCGCTCATCATTGACATGGCGAGTAGTACGGTCGCTTATGGGAAGGTAGAAATCGCTGATAGACAGGGTAAAAATGTGCCAATGGGTTGGTGCATCGATGCCAACGGTACGGCCACAGTGGATCCGTTGGCTATGATAAATGGTGGTGCGTTGTTGCCTTTGGGCAGCGATGAAAATGGGAGTGGCCACAAGGGGTACTGCCTTGCTGCGATGGTGGATGTACTGTCAGCGGTATTGAGTGGTGCCAATTGGGGTCCGTTTGCAGTGCCCTTTGCCATAAAGACAGGTCAGGCGGAGAATCGGCAAGTAGGCAAAGGGATTGGGCACTTTTTCGGCGCTTGGGATATTTCCGGGTTTCAGGATCCGGATGTATTCAAGGAGTCGGTGGATGCATGGATTCGGGAGATGCGAGGCACTCTGCCTTTACCGGGAGCGGTGGAAGTGTTGGTGCCAGGAGATCCGGAGCATCGGGCTTTTGAGTATCGGTCCATTCATGGGATTCCTTTGGATGCCCGAGTAGTGGCCGCTTTAGTACGGATTTCGAGGTTGGCGGGTGTTTCTATGCCAATGAGAGTCTCCTAGAGACAGGAAGAACCATGTTGCCTATCCCCTCGTTATAGTTTTACGATCTTAATCCTCAAGTTTTTGTTGAAACGGACATTTAAACTGGCCGATCCATGGTTTGAATGGGAAAATCCCTTCCGGCGGGTTTTTCCCGCACTGTTTTGTTTTTTTCTCTTCAACGTATTTTCCTATGCTCAAACAGGGATCAATTCCCTTGATCTGCGGGTTTTGCCCATGGATGTTGTTCCTACCCAATACCATTTTGCCAAATTGGTCGACAAACGTACCGACCGGTCGCCGGTTGCCTTTTTGGTGTCCTCATCCAATACGAGGGGGAATCTGGACATCGTAGATCTCAGGGGCGGTACCATGCCTGCGCTCGAAGCGTTTGTTTTTGGGGCAGTACCTCGAAGGCCATCCTTAAGGTCTATACAGATTCAGGTAAGGGATTGCAAAATCGTTGAGAGGTTGGTCGATCCTAGCAGGGGCGTGGTCGAGGGAGATGTGTACTTAGATTTCGGATACTTTCTTCATCGTACGGGTGATCCGGTACACTTGTTGGATTTTCAAGGGGGTATGTCTTACAAGCGTCGTGTAGGTCAATTAGCGGTAATTGAGCCCATCTTCCGAAAATCTTTGGTAAATGCCCTCACCTATTTTCACGATTGGGTAGAAAGGGAAGCGGGGACCAATGAAAAATTGGCTGATCGGGTTAGTGTAGCCATCCGGGATTATCGAGTGGACAATCGGGACGACACGGTATTTTATGATCCCAAAAGACCGCTTACTTGGAATGACTTTACCGGAAGACCCCGAATGGGAAACTTTGCCGCTTCCATTTTTGCCAGCATAGCGTATGAGGGCGATACCAAGTTGGTGAATGGAGAGGTTCAGATAGATTTGGTATTCAAGACCTACATGTTGAAAAGCTCATCCTGGGTTAGGCCAGGAAACAATGAGTATGGGCTAAACCACGAGCAGAGGCATTTCGATATTGCCCAAATCATAACCGAACGTCTGAAGGCAAGGTTACGGAACATGGATTTAATGCCCCATAATTTTGATCGGGTTGTTTCCTTTGAATTTTTGGAAAGTTATCGGGAAATGAACCGATTGCAAGAGCAATACGACCGGGAAACCGCCCACGGTATGAACAGACCGGCGCAGGAGCGCTGGAATATCCTAATCGATGAGGAGCTCCGGCTTTTCGGCGTAATTGATTGAGGGTTTTTTAACGAGTCTTTGCAAGCTTGCTTCTTTTTTGGATGATCTTATGTAACTTACTGATCGGTTTAAATCTGTCCGGAATTGGTTGAAAATCTGGAATAGCTCTGATAGGTATTTCGCTGATAATAAACTGATTGGAGTTGACCTAACGCTCCCGAAGGAGAAAACGGCTTCTTGTCATCAAAAACATTTCAAATCTATGTATATAATTTGTGGTTCACGCGCGATTCGTCTTTTGGTGGTGGTCGGTGTGCTTTTTATTGGTCTTATGGGTCAAATAGATCTTTTTGCCCAGTTACCGCCTGCGTTTCAGCAGGTGGATGGGATGCAGGTGAGGCACGATCCCCGGGTACGAAAATATGTATCCCCAATCCGCGTACATTGGCAATCCATCGCAGATGAGCAGTTTATAAGTAACCCATCGTATCTCACAGGCCCGAACAGGGGGCAGGCGGTTTTGGCGTCGCAGCAGGATTTTTGCATTCTACGAAGTTCCTCATCGGTGAAGCCATCTATCTTACTGGATTTTGGCATCACCCTTCACGGAGGTGTGCAGTTTGTGACAGGTATGACAGGTAACAAAGAGCCTGTTCGAGTCAGGGTTCGATTTGGTGAGTCTGTCTCCGAATCCATGTCCGAAATAGATACAATTGGAGGTGCCACCAATGACCATGCGATGCGGGATTTTATCCTGCCACTGCCTTGGCTGGGTGCCATTGAGGTAGGCAATTCGGGGTTTCGTTTTTTACGGATCGATCTCATCGACGAAGACAGGGAATTGATTTTAAAGGAGGTGAATGCGGTTTTTTCCTATCGAGACATTCCCTATTTGGGCAGTTTTAAGAGCAGTGACGAGCGGTTGAATCATATCTGGGATATGGGAGCCTATACCGTGCATCTAAACATGCAGGAATATCTGTGGGATGGCATCAAGCGGGATCGATTGGTTTGGATTGGCGATATGCATCCGGAGGTATCCACGATCAATGCCGTTTTTGGATTCAACGATGTGGTGCCGGCTAGTCTTGATCTGGTGCGGGATATAACTCCCATGCCGGAATGGATGAATGGGATCAGTACCTATTCCATGTGGTGGGTAATCATTCACCGGGATTGGTATAGGCAACACGGTGATTTGGATTATCTAAAAGCGCAAAAAAGCTATTTGGACCAACTTACCGAGCTCATGGTCAGCAGGGTGGAGGGCAATAAGGAGAAGTTGGATGGTACTCGTTTCCTGGACTGGCCATCAAGCGAAAACCCAGAGGCCATCCATGCGGGTTTGCAGGCGATGCTAATCTGGGCCTTTGATGCAGCGGCTGACCTATACGGCATTTTACAAGATCCACGCAAGGAAAGCCAAGCGAAATCAATGGCCTCATCGCTCAGGAGCTATGTGCCAACGCATGGAGACTCCAAGCAGGCCGCCTCACTGATGGCACTGGTAGGGTTGATCGATGCCCAAAAGGCCAACCAAGAAGTGGTGGCCGTGGGTGGGGTAAAGGATTTCTCTACGTTTTATGGCTACTATATGCTCGAAGCCAAGGCCAAGGCTGGGGACTTTCAGGGAGCAATTGACAACATTAGGGAATATTGGGGAGCGATGATCGACTTGGGTGCGACCACCTTTTGGGAGGACTTTAACATCGAATGGATGGAGAATGCGGCCCGGATTGATGATTTTGTCCCAGATGGAAAAGTTGATGTGCATGCCAGTTATGGCGGTTATAGCTACGAAAAACTCAGACATAACCTAAGCCATGGCTGGGCTTCCGGTCCCACGGCGTGGATGAGTAGGCATGTGCTGGGGGTCGAGGTGGTGGAACCGGGAGCAACGGTGCTTCGAATTCAGCCAAACCTCGCTGATCTGGACTGGGTAGAGGGCACCTACCCGACGTCGAAGGGAGTGGTTCATATCCGCCATGAAAGGAAATCGGATGGGTCGATTTCTTCTGAGATTAAGGCTCCGTCGGGCGTTGTAGTTCAAGTTGTTGCGCCCGGCAAATAGGGTGAAACGATGACGGGCTAACTCTGGAAAAGTAGAAAGGCACCCGTCAATCCGAATTATTTATTCATCCAGGAGGGAGCCGTGGTGAACCAAAGTAGGGTCCCTATGGCCATCAGGGATTTACAGCTTTCAGGTGTGATCGTTCCCTGAAAAACTAGGATGGCGGGGACAATCGACATTCCCAATCCGACAAAGGAGGCGATTTTTATAAGGGTTTTCATGTGTCCATAATTTTTTGATATGATCAGTTAACCTGCCCCGATTCTCAAGCACTTACCGGTATCGGTTTCTTTTGGTTGATTTTACTAGCAATGATATAGACCGCTACGGCTACAAACCAGCCCGGTAATCCCAAGAAGAAAATCTCGACACCTACGAAGAGATTCAGTCCCAGACAAAAGACGAGGGTGATGGCCCAGGTAAGTGCGGCAGACCAATTCAGATTGGATCCGGTAAAGGAGGCATAATTTGGCTGAAGTCCCATCTTTTCGAGTACATAAATGTCAATGAATATCACTGCACCCAACGGCATCAGGATCAGACCATATAAGGCCACAAATTCAAGCAGCATCATCACCAAAGCCGGAAAGCAAGCAGCTAGGGTCGTCACGAATCCAACAAACAGCGTTACCTTCCAAGTCTTCCATTTGGGGTTAATGGATTGAATGGCCAATCCGGCCCGATACAAGGTGGGATTGGCCGTTGTCCAGCCGGCGATAATAACACAGATGGCTCCTGCGATGCCCACCGCACTGTAGGCGATCGGTCCGGGAGCGAAGGTAAGGCTGTTTTGAGACTCCAGCAGAAAAAGCGAATATAGGATGCCGGAAGCGATCCAAGCAATGAAGTGTCCCAAGAAGACACCGGTGGAGGAGGCGAAGCCATACTGCCATTTTTTGGCGTACCTCAGAATAGACATATCTGCCAATCCGATATGCATGGCCATATTGCAAAACCAAGCAAAGAACATAACGTGCCAAAAAGTAAATTTACTCTGGCCTTCGAGCGGAATTCCCGTCCATATGGTTTCCTGGGCAACCGGCCAGAAATCGCTGAGCTGTGTTACTCCAAGGCGCGGTAAAACAGCGATCGCAGAGGCGATAAATACCATGATCATCCACGGAGCCGCAACATTCGCGAATTTGGAGACAAGGTCAAACCCAAACATGGCCACCACGGTGGTGATGGTTCCGATCGCAAATACCGTAAGTACCCACCCCACACTATTGGGATACACATCGGTCAGTTGGGGCATGGGCAGGTTAAAGGGAATGCCGACAGCGGTGGCAGATACAGCTATCATGGCCCCGGCCAAGAAACAGAAAAGACCCGCATTGACCAAGTTGTATAGGGTAGTAAACCGATGCCCGGCTATTTTTTCCAACTGGTAGTATAAAGTAACCCTCGTTTTTACGGCTATTTTGCCAGTGTAAAACGCCCAACTCAGGACGGCGAGGATATTGCCGATAATCAAACCGCTTACCAAGTCCACCGCACTGGCCCCATGGGCCACAAACAACGGGCCTATGACAAACTCCGTGCCCGCGGTATGTTCACCGGCATAGGTTCCCAAAAAACTCTTCCAACCCTTTAGTTTATTTTGCGGTATCGGCTCTTGCTCATATTCGTTGACTGCATTGAGCTGTTGGACTAGCGACTTTTTACTCCACATGAACGTTTGGTTATGGCTTTCGTGCAAACACAACTGCTGTGCTTGTAAAATCAGGATAGATAGGGATTTTGTAGCGTTTAATCAGACTGAACCCCGGTTTATAAAGTTAAACACATTTTTCACAGATTCCTTCTTTTGCTTTCTGATCATGTAGGCAGCCGTTTCACCCATCAGGCGGAAATCGGTGGATACTACGGTGATACCAAGCAATTCTTTGAGGGGTGTGTCATTGTAGGAAATAATGCCGATATCGGTGCCCAGTACGAAATCTTGCTCCCTCACCTGCTTCACCAAATTGACCAGATCGTTTTCCTCGATGACTATGTAAACATCGCCAGGCTTTAATTCCATATCGGTATACACGGTCTCCAGGATTTCGTGGTCAAATTCGAAATCTTTGCAGAATTTCTTAAAGCCCTGTTTGATCTCCTTGGGATAGGGGTATACTGTAGTATGGGGATATACCAAAATCAGCTTTTGGTAATTCTGTAATTGAAAGATTCCTTCGCAAAGGGCATTGTAAATGTCCCGTTTGAAATCTTGGTAGATAGATGCGGCCTGCCCATCGAATTCCGCTAGATAATTGTCCATGATCAGGAGCTTTTCCGGTGGATATTTCTTGAGCACATCCATGACCTTGGCGTCGACATTATAGTGGCTCCTGTTGCCATCTTTGAAATGGGGCATGACCACCAAGTGGTCGTAGACGCCCATATTCTCCTCCAAGACAGTCAATAGAATTTTTGGATCACAATGATAGATATGCAGATCCACCTGTGCGGAGGATCCCATGCTGTCAATAAAGGAATTGTAAATGCGCAACTTATAGTTGCTCAGCTTATTCATAAGGAATAAGACTTTTTCTTTTTTGTTTGAGATATTTCGGGCTACATAATACCCCTTTCCTTTTACCGAAACGATTATCTTTTTCTCTTTCAGCTGGTTGTAGGCCTTTTCCACGGTGTCTCGGGAAAGGTAGTACTCCTCGCTGATCTCATTGATGGAGGGAATTTTATCCCCGACGGCAAGTTGCTGGGTTTCGATATCTTCGATGATTGAATGGGCGATTTGAAGGTATTTGGGTATTCTGGAGTTTCCGTCCAGCCGGATCAGAGTCTTGGTTGCTAACATGACTAGGTTATTTTGGTGAGTTAATTGGGTTTAAGTGAACTGCTGTAATTTATCAACGAAACAGGGTATTTCCGAATAAATCCAGCGCAAAATTTTTCAGGTGTCTGTATTTTGTTTTTCAGCGGAATATTTCCAAATGCACCGGCCCACCAAGTCCCGATGGCATCACTTGCCAATTCGACGCATCAAAGGGTTTGTAATCGATGTTTACAAAATTAATCTCGTGGTAGTTACGCCAACTTTGTCCCTGCTGATCCATATACCGGATGCGATTGGCCATCAGATTGGCTACTTCTATTTTCAAGCTGTTGGTACCGGACTTGACATAGTGGCTGATATCAATGGTGAAGGGGAGGCCATACACATAGCCTACTTCCACACCGTTTACCCAAACCTTTGCGCCTTCAAATAAACTGCCGAGGTGTAGCCTGTAAACTTGTTCGGAAATATCCCCAAGGTTAAAAGACGTTTCGTATACACCCAAGCCCGAAAACTGACGGTTCCGCTCATCGCCGAATTCAGTCCAGGGTAGCAGCGAGTCAATTTTTTGATTATCTGGCAGGGTTGGGCCACCGGAAACAAAGGACACCATCCAAGGCCCGGAAACGGGAACCGATGCGACCTGTTCATCGCGGTAACGCCATCTTTTAACATCAGGGATTTTATCCGGTACGGTTTTTACGATCATGGACTCGCCGGGGGCAATTTGTACCCGTACCTGCCACTGATCGTCAACGAGGCGGGTGGCGGCTTTGCCAGAATGTCCATGTTGGGGATCCAGCAGTATTGCCTCTGCTCCTCGGTGATTTAAGGGAATCCAACCGTCTATGTTGTTTGCGGAATGGTTTACCAAGTAATAGTAGGCTTCCTGATCGGCAATGCGCTTGATAAACTTCAGTCCCGTATCGGATAGTAGTTCCCGCTGCACTCCCAACAGGTCTAAAGCAGCTTGGAAATCACTGCTCTGCAAAATAAGCCCTTCCCCAACCTTTGCGACAACCACACCCGGGGCATCATGCCTGAAATTAAGCATTGCCCAGCTTTCTTCCAGATCGGCTTTCCGCTCTTCGTACCGATAAAAACCAGGAACATCTGAAGGCTTTTCCTGAAAGATGACCCTGCCACCTAAGGATGCCAGCTCAACCAGCCGGTTTAGGGTCTCGGGTTGCATATGGGCTAGCTTTGGGACACAGATCACATCGGCCATGCTCCCTCCATTGCTGATGAGCCGCCCCTCCAGGGGCGAAACCGTTTGAAGTAGGGCATCTGAGACAAAATCTACCGAGTAGCCCTTTTCCATGAGTGATTTGGACTCTTTGTAAAATGCGGTGGGGTGTAGCCATTCGTCGATGTTGTGTACGGTGATCATCTTGGAGAGTCCCTGCGGATCTGCCCAGACATCATAGATAGGCCAATACATTAGGATTTCCTGTGAGGGGGTTCCATACTGTAATACCGATTGGCTGCGAGTAACAAAATCGTTGAAACCTCTAAAATGTGCCCACAGACTGTTGTGGGTAGTCAGGTTCAACGATGCGTAAAATAACCATCCCGGGAAGTCCACTTCTTTTGGTGAATAGGTGACGCCGTGATAGAACATGTGGTTTATTCCGGCCAGAAAGGCTTGTTCGAGTTCCGGCTTGGCCTGCGAGAAGGAAGACTTGAAGTGTTCGCCCAGCCAGGTGAAGGTTTCTGAGGAAACAAGGGGGTTGCCGGACAGGTGCGCCGCAGAGGAGGCAAACTTTAACATGATGGGATCCGGGTCTACGTTTCGCACGTCCGCGCTGTCTCTTCTCAGTCCGGGGATGGGAAAGAAGCTGGAGCCAAACGTTTCGCCCTCAGGAATATCAACGCTCGCATAAAGGTCCAGCAGATTCCCCGGAGATCCATGGGCCTGATTTTTCGTTTTCTTACCGCGGTCGTGGGCCCATTCAGTCCACTGTTGGGTGAAATTTTCCAACAACATATCGCTGATGGTTTCTCTGTAGTCGGACTTCAGACGGATACTTCGATCGGAGGGATTTTTCGAAAGCAGTTCTGGCAGGTGGCGTTTTAGGTCATAGCCACGTTTCCGCTCGAAATAGTCAAAAAAGCCAGCCGTAAAGTCAGCACCGTAGACCTCAAAACTGTCGTTGTAAAAAGCCCGGATTAAGGGAGTCTTTTCTGCAAATGCCTTGCCGAAATGGTCGAGATAGGCCTTTACGGAGGTTTTCGAGAAATGGTCCAACGTAAATCCTTGACCCCCCGGAGCGGCCCGTTTTACCTGTTGCCCGGTCTGTACCCTAAATATAACCCAGAGGCTGTGATTATTGGGTTCGTTCCACCGCAAGCTACCATCTGCCTGGAGTGTATGGGTGATTTCTACAGGGCCTCCCTCTTCAGGAAAGGCCATCACATGCTCAATTTCGTAAGCCAAGCCTTCCATCCTGCGCCCTTCCAGTCCAATCGGACGATCGAGGCGGCTATTCTCCCACGTGTATTCCTGAAGGTGCATTCGTTGTGCGGCCATTTCGGGTGAGACCCACGGGCCTCCAAAAGGCCATCCGGTGCCTTGGGTCAGGTCAATTCCCATTTGATGGGAAGTCGCTTCCGAAATGGTATGGTGCAACATATCAAGCCATTCAGGGCTCAGGTATTCGATGAAATGCTCCTCAAAACCCTTTGCACCATAGATTGGTGCTACCTCCAAACCACCGAGACCTGCCTCTGCGTAGGCTTTCATAAGGTAACTAATGTTTCCCCTATCCACGGCATTTCCCATCCACCACCATCTGCTCCAGGGTTTGCTTGTTTGGGTTTGGGCTGGCCATAGATCGCTTTCGGTACCCTTTTTGGCAATGACCTGACCTAGCGCAGGCATTACAGTGAGGATAAGCAGAAAGCCAACGAGAAGATGAGTGAATGTATCAGAAGTAGCTGTTTTTTTCAATAGGCTGGGGGTTATTGATTTCGTCTATTACTATTATTTGAGGGTAAATACCTTGGTTAATGGATTGGTAACCGGCGAATTATCAGGGTTGGTCTCCATGATATCCGCCATATAGGCCCACCATTTTTTTACCAGTTCTGTCTCTCCGAGGTCTTGGGAAGAGGATGTTCCTGAGGTCTGCTGAAAGGCAAATAGGGTATTGGATGATCTGTCAAGAAATATGTGGTAGTCACTTATTCCGGAGGCTTTTAGAAGTGCCTGCAGTTCCGGCCATATCTCATCGTGTCGCTTTTCGTACTCCTTTTCAAATCCCGGGAGTAGCTTCATGGTAAAGGCGATTTGGTTCATGGGGTTTGGTTTTTTGGGTAAATGGGAAGTGAACGTTAGTCAGCGTGTAAGTTTAACAAATATTTTGCAATGATGCATAGTCGTTTTTCCACAATAGGGGTATTGACCATTTACATGGTGGCGAAAACATCACTTATGTAAAAAACGCAAACCTCTTATGGAATCCTGAGGTTCATGTATTAGCTTAGGGGGCTAGTTTTATAAAATCCAAAATGACAAGTATTCGATTTGACAATCAGGTGGCTGTGGTCACGGGTGCCGCTGATGGTATCGGCAGGGGCATCGCCGAGCGAATTGCGAGGGAGGGAGGCAAGGTAGTCCTTTGGGATATCAAAGAAAGCCTGTTAAAGCAGAGGGCCACCGAATTAGGGGAACGTGGGACAGAGGTCTTGATTCAGGTGGTGGACGTAGCGGACGAAGAGCAGGTAGAAAATGCTTTTTCCGATGCGGTAGCCCATTTTGGGAAGATAGATATATTGGTGCATGCAGCCGGTATTGTAGGGCCTACCCAAACCAAGATCACGGATTACTCCGCCGAGGCCTTCGATCAAATCTACCGGGTGAACCTGCGTGGCTCTTTTTTGGTCTGCAAGTACGCAGTTCCTTATATGGAAAATCAAAATTATGGGCGAATACTCCTTATCGCCTCCATCGCAGGGAAAGAAGGCAATCCGTTTATGGTAGGGTACTCAGCTACAAAGGCAGGTGTGATCGGACTGGTAAAGAGCTTGGGCAAGGAACTAGCGACTACCGGTATCACGGTCAACGCCATAGCACCGGCGGTGATCAGGACGCCCATGAATGCCGATACAGCACCAGAACAGCTCGAATATATGGCGTCAAAAATCCCCATGCAACGGTTGGGTACGGTGGAAGAGACGGCCTCATTGGCTACTTGGATAGTTTCGGAGGAAGCAAGTTTTAATACCGCCTTTGTGTTTGATCTTTCGGGAGGCAGGGCAACCTATTGACAGTGACCCACGGCAAGCGCAGTGCTTTTTTGTTGATCGAGAATTAAAAAAACAAATAGTAATCCATAATGAATCGCATTAGAAAACCTATCGGCCTATTGCTGATGCTTGTGCTGGCTGCCTTTGTGGTCGCTTGTTCAGGGCGTTCAGGCAAACCAAAAATATTGGTATTTAGTAAAACAGCTGGGTATTACCACACCTCCATCCCGGATGGGATCGCTGCCCTACAGCGTCTGGGAGCGGAAAATGGCTTTCAGGTAGATACCACAAAGGATGCATCGATGTTTACGGAAGAAATATTGAAGCAGTATGACGCAGTTGTGTTTCTTAGTACCACCGGCGACGTGTTGGACCACTACCAACAGGCCGATTTTGAACGATATATTCAGGCTGGTGGAGGCTTTGTGGGAATCCACGCTGCTGCGGATACCGAGTACGACTGGCCCTGGTACGCCAAAATGGTGGGTGGCAATTTCTTGGATCACCCGGGAATCAATGATCCACACCCTAACGTGCAGGATGGTATGTTGGATGTGGTGGACAGAAGTCATCCTTCCACCGTTTTTCTGCCCGAAAGGTGGGGCCGTAAGGATGAATGGTATACCTATAAAAATTTCAACGAGGCCGTAAACGTGCTCATCACGTTGGATGAAGACAGCTACCAGGGAGGTGCCCGAACGGGATATCACCCCATAGCCTGGTACCATGAGTACGATGGAGGACGCGCTTTCTATACGGGCGGAGGACATACCTCCGAATCGTTTACCGAAGAGCTTTTTCTTAAGCATATTTTGGAAGGCATCAACTACGCCATGGGCAAAACCGGTAAGCGGGATTATTCCAAAGCAACCAGCAAACGGGTACCCGAAGAGGACCGTTTTCAAAAGACAACCCTAGCCTCGGGCGTGTTCACTGAACCGGTTGAGATGGCTATTTTGCCCAATCTTGATATTTTGGTGGCGCAGCGAAGGGGAGAGGTGTTACTGTACAAACAGGAAGATTCCACTGTAAAGCAGGTGGGTTTGTTGGATGTGTACTGGCGGACAGACGTACGCGGTGTTAATGCGGAGGAGGGTCTGCTGGGGCTGCAGGTAGATCCAAATTTTGCTACCAATCGATGGGTGTATCTTTTTTACAGTCCAACAGGGGAATGGGTTAACCGACTTTCCCGTTTCAAATTTGAAAATGATCAGCTGGAGTTGGCCTCTGAGCAGGTAATTCTCCAGTTTTATTCCCAGCGGGATATTTGTTGTCATACCGGCGGTTCCATTGCTTTTGACAAGGACGGCCTGCTGTATGTTTCCGCTGGAGACAATGCGACTCCCTTCAACCAGGCAAATTCAAGGTTTACGCTCAGAGGTTATGCTCCTTTGGACGACCGTCCTGGCAGGGAGCAATACGATGCGGCACGTTCATCTGGTAACACCAACGACCTAAGGGGAAAAATTCTCCGCATTAGAGTAAACGAAGACGGCAGTTATGATATTCCTGACGGCAATCTATACCCTAAAGGCACGGAGGGGGCAAGGCCGGAAATCTATGTGCAGGGCAACCGTAACCCGTACCGGATTAGCGTAGACCAAAAATCAGGTTTCCTTTATTGGGGTGAGGTCGGACCGGATGCACGGGCAGATAGTCTGGGTATACGGGGCCCGATGGGATACGACGAAGTGAATCAGGCGAAAAAGGCCGGTAACTTCGGTTGGCCGTTTTTTGTGGGAGACAATTACCCTTACACAACCTATAATTTTGATACCGGTGAGTCAGGTATCACCTTTGATCCGAAAAAGCCCGTTAATTTGTCCAGAAACAACACTGGACTCAGGGAATTGCCGCCGGCGCAACCGGCATTTATCTGGTATCCCTATGTGGAGTCTGCCGAATTTCCCCAAGTAGGTACCGGCGGAAGAAATGCCATGGCAGGCCCCGTATATTATTCAGATATGTATCCCAATGGTGGCGGATTGCCTGACTACTTTGACGGTAAGCTATTCATCTACGAATGGATTCGGGGCTGGGTAAAGCTGGTGACCATGGATGAGAATGGTGATTACGAGAAGATGGAGCCTTTTATGCAAAGTACCCGAAACAATGCTTTGATTGATATGGAGTTGGGTCCTGATGGAAAACTGTACTACTTGGAATATGGCAACGGATGGTTCTCCAAAAATCCAGATGCTGCCCTTTCCCGTATTGATTATAATCCAGGAAACCGTGCACCTGTTATTACATCCATTTCGGTAGATAATACCTCCGGTGCGCTTCCGTTTGAGGTTACGGTAAAAGCTCAGGTCCGTGATCCGGAAAACGACAAGTTGCGTTTTGAATGGGACTTGGGCAATGGAGAGCTGGTAGAGACCAAAGAGCCGAGTTTGACCCACACCTTTACCCAGGTAGGGGATCATTCGATCAGGCTTAGGGTTACTGATACTGGGGGACTGACCGCCGTGTCGCAGGCGGTGGATGTTTATGCCGGTAATATTGCCCCACATGTGAGTATAGAAGTCAGTGGCAATAGTTCGTTTTATTTTCCCGGTAAAAAGGTAAATTATGAGGTGAAGGTCGTTGACCCCGATGATCCCGGTGCGGCGAATGACCTGTCGACCCTCTATGTGGTGGCGGATTACATCGAAGGGTTTGACCAAGCAGAGGCCTCTATGGGGCATCAAGTGATGACCGAAGCAATGGCGGGTAAGAGTTTAATGGAGTCGCTTACCTGCAAGACCTGCCATAAAGAGGATGAAGCCTCGATTGGCCCGGCCTACTTGGATGTCGCCAGAAAGTACCGCAACAACCCATCCGCAGAGGCTCATCTCATCAATAAGATAATGAAAGGTGGTTCGGGTATTTGGGGCGAGACCATGATGCCGGCCAATCCGGACGTGAAAGAAGGCGATGCCAAGAAGATAATCGCCTACATTATGTCGTTGGTAAATGGATCCAGCAGACAGGCTTCCTTGCCTGCCTCCGGTTCGTTGGATCCAACCCTCGGAAAGCCTGTTTCCGATTTTGGAACATTGCGTATCACCGCTACCTTTACAGATAAAGGGGGGCAGAATATTAAGCCACTTACCGGTGGAGGGTCAATCTATCTTAGAAGCCCGCAGTTCGATTTTGGGCAAATGGCAGTAGATAATTTCAGGACTTTTGAAATGAGAGGCCGTACCATGCTTCTTGCTGACACCGACTTGGAGAGTTCCGTTTCATTAGGCACGATAGACTTGGTAGGCGTACGGTCATTGGATTTGCAGCTGGGCAGTCAGACCCCCATGGAGTTTGGGTACAAGGTAGAGTTAAGGCGAGGTACCATAGCGGGCGAGGTCATTGCATCAAAGGTGGTACGAGGGCCTGATTTGAAGGAAGCCCAGGGGCGCTATTCGGGTATGGTTAGTTTGCCAATCGGATCCCAAGCTGGATCTACAAAGCAGCCGGTGCACTTGGTGGTATCTCCTTTAAATTCGGATGAATCGGTGGCGATGACCATTGTAGCGGCTGAAATGATCTCGGAATAGGGGCCTTATCCCTCGAGGCAGCGCTTTCTCGCCAACCAATTATCGGAAGGAGGCGCTGTCTTCCTACGTGCAGAACCGGTCGAATGGGAGGGCTTGATTACAGCGGACACGGGGAGGTATTTTATTTGTGGTGTACGTGTTTGAACATCTTTTTGGATGATGGTGTTTTTAGTGGGTTGTAATTTGGGGAATGTAGAAGGAGGATCCAATGTGTCTGATTACGTTTAACTGGGTGGAGCACCCCGTTTATAGGTTGGTGCTGGTGGCCAATAGGGATGAGTATTTCGATCGCCCAACAGACTCCCTGCACCGTTGGGAGTCGGGTTTGTACGCTGGTAGGGACAGGAAGGCCGGGGGGACTTGGCTTGGAATTCACCCAAATGGGAGGTTTGCCGCCCTCACCAATTATAGGGATATCCCGAACGAAGAGGAAGGTAAGAGAAGCAGGGGGGATTTGATACCCGGTTTCATAAGCAGTCCTTTGACGATATCTGGCTATCTGGATTTGCTTCAAACAGAAAAGCATCAGTACAATGGGTTTAGTTTGCTAGTGGTGGAGGGGACGGAAATGTGGTATATCTCCAACTATCAATCGGAGGCAATCCAAGTCACGCCCGGGGTACATGGCCTGAGCAACGCCCTTCTTGACACGCCTTGGGCAAAAGTACAAAGTGCAAAAAAAAGCTTAGAGGGACTGATATCTGCGGAATTTGTAGGGTTAGATGCATTGGGAGGGTTATTGCAGTCGAGGGACTATGCCCCAGAAGCAATGCTTCCGTCGACTGGACTTGATAGACAGTTGGAAAGATCCGTTTCAGCACAATTTATCCGTGTCGAGGATTATTATGGAACCGTTAATACCACAGCTTTATTGTGGAAGCATAGCGGAGAAGTTGAGATAATGGAGCAAAGGTATATTCCGGAATTGGAGAAGAACCGGGTTTCCTTTCAGATGGAGCCGGCCTTGGTGAGTTGAACGTGTCATAATTGCTGAAGATGAATAAATTAGATGTCTTGATCATTGGAGGAGGCCCCATTGGTATCGCCTGTGGCGTGGAAGCCGGTAAAGCAGGCCTGAACTACCTGATCATTGAAAAGGGCGTATTGACCAATTCGATTTTTCACTATCCCTCCAACATGACCTTTTTTTCGACCTCCGAGAAACTGGAAATGGCAGGTATCCCCTTCATGTCGATTGCCAATAAGCCGACTCGCACCGAAGCTTTGGAGTATTACCGGCGAATCGTAAAACACTATGGGCTGAAGATTCATTTGTATGAAGAGGCTACACAGCTTAAAAAGAACCCTGCCGGTGAATTTGAAGTTCAGACCAATAAG
This sequence comes from Lunatimonas lonarensis, assembly GCF_000390185.1. Classification (GTDB taxonomy): domain Bacteria; phylum Bacteroidota; class Bacteroidia; order Cytophagales; family Cyclobacteriaceae; genus Lunatimonas; species Lunatimonas lonarensis. Next base: position 45,441 of record NZ_AQHR01000035.1, read on the forward strand.
GCGTCGTACCTTGCCGACCGGTTGGTAATGGCCACGGGTTTCTACGATTTGCCCAATTCAATGAATGTACCTGGGGAGAATTTACCGAAGGTATCCCATTATTACAAGGAGCCTTGGCCTTATATAGGTCAAAAGGTCATTGTGGTGGGTGGTGGAAACTCTGCGGTGGATGTGGCCCTTGAAACTTGGCGCAAAGGTGCCGAGGTAACCATGGTAGTAATGAAACCGACCATTGACCGAACGGTAAAATACTGGGTGCTTCCTGATATTGAAAATCGTATCAAAGAGGGCTCCATTAAGGCCTATTTCAATTCGAAAATTGACTCCATAGAAGCTGACCATGTTTGGATTGATACTCCCGATGGAAGTGTTCGCCTTCCAAACGATTTTGTCCTTGCGATGACCGGATATAGGCCAAATTTTGCGCTGCTGGATCAGCTTGGCGTAAAGCTCAGTCTGGATGAACATAAAAAACCCTGCTACGATAGTCAAAGTCAGGAATCAAATGTGACCGGCCTGTATTTAGCAGGCGTTGTATGTGGAGGGTTGAATACCAGGGAATTCTTTATTGAGAACACGATTGTCCATGCTTCCTATATCATGGGCGACATATCCCAAAAAAAGAAGGTTAAAGGCTGACAGCGGGCTTTTCCACGGATAGAACGCTTGGGAATCGCAAGGTAAAAACGCTGCCCATTCCTTCCTTGCTCCTTACCTCAATGGAACCTCCCAATTTAACGGCATTTTGGTGGCAAATATGAAGACCCATTCCCGTGCCTTTTTCGTTGGCCGTTCCGTAGGTTGGCTTAATTTCCAGCCGGAACAGATCTTTGATTTTTTCTTCCGATATACCGATTCCATTGTCCTCCACCGAAATCACCACCTCACGATCCTCTCCGGATACTTCGAAGCGAATAATTCCGCCGGAGTGCGTGAACTTGATTGCATTTTGAATGAGATTGCGGACGATCAATAGGATACGGTCGGTTTCTCCGTTTACGATTGGGTTTTTGGCAAATTCTACCAGCAGCGTTACTTGCTTTTGCTTGGCAATGGCCGTCATAATATCCAATGTATCCTTAAACAATCCCTTAAGATCGGTACTTTTGATTCGGTTTCGGGTTTGGTTAAGTTCAAAAGAAGACCATTCGAGTATGTTCTCCATCATGTCGTAGGTACGTTTGGTGTTTTTAAGTAACTCGGAGTGGATGAAGTTCAGATCCTCTGGGGAAAGATCCCCGTCCTGATTGATCAATTCAAGGGTTTGGAGTATCGAGTTTAGGGGGTTTTTGATGTCATGTACAATGATGGCGATGATTTTGTCTTTTTGCTTATTGATTTCGCTTAGATCTCGGTTAAGCAGGGCCAACTCGTTTCTTTTTGCCTCTGCCTCCGCCTTTTGATAGTAGTAGTATTCCTTGATCGTAGCAAGTAGCAGGGTAATTCCGAGCAGGGAACCTGTATAGGTCAGGATGTGATCCAGAAAAAGGTAGTCTTTTGAAATATTGGTTGTGTAAATCCAACCAGGCTGGTAGGTGCCGATGTAAAACAGCGCGATGAAAAGCAGTGTATTAACCGTTGCCCAGCCAACGATCATTTTTCGCGGGGATATACTTATAATCACCACATTGATGAGTAAAAATATATAGGCTGTGGGGCCCAGCACACCGTCGTTAAGGAAGAAGTTAATGGCAATAAGCGGATAGCTGAGGCCACCAAAAAGATAAAGGGAAAGGGTAAATTGATTTTTGATACGTACAAGGTGAAAAATGCCTCCAAGTGGAAGAAGCGTGGCAAATGAAATAATTGTAAGCAGCTGCTGCCCTAGAAAAATGTTCAACAGACCCATGGCTATTAGGTATACGGCAATGATGAAGAGCATGGAGTTGAAAAGCTGCTTTTCCATTACCGAGGTTTTGTGCCAAAAAAACCAAGACCCTATTTTCTCCCTAAATCTATTCCAATCTGCCATTTTTGGGCGGATAACTTTCTAATTCAAGCCTTTGTGTAAAGATACGAATTTAAATGAACTTCCATCAAAAAGCCCCTTATCACTTAACTTTAGCGATGGAATGACCAATAATGCCATAAAACTAAGGGTCATGTAGGGTGATTTAAGGGTAGACCCAAGCACTACTTTGGATTTGTGGTCCAGTTCGGTATATTTTGCGGCGGTCGAGAAGGCATCCTCTGTGTTCATTAACCCGGCCACAGGAAGAGGAAGTACCGTACAGGTTTCTCCATCGAACAGAGAGAGTCCGCCCCGTTCTCGTATGATGGCATTCACCGCCTGCATGATCGCTGCGTCGTTCGTGCCGACGGCAATGATATTATGGGAGTCATGGGCTACGGAGGACGCAATGGCACCTTTTTTTAGGCCAAAATTCCGGATAAAGCCAATGGCTGGAGTGGCTGTTTCATAGCGGTTTGTTACCGCTATTTTCAGAATATCCTTTTCTACGCAGGAGGCCAACAGTCCGTCTGGATTCGGTAGAAAGGCCCATTCCTGCCTAGTGACCAACTGACCGTCTTCGGCTACGATTACCCGGATCTGATCTCCTGCGCTATTGACCCGAAGCGAGTTTTCCGTGATTAATTCGGTATGAAACCGGTTTATGCGGTCGGTCTTTTGGGAGCTGATCAATGTTTTCCCATTGTCCGCTACAAGTACTCCGTTGATGTACGTTTGTTTGACCTTGAAATCCGTAAGGTCGTCTACGACGATAAAATCCGCCGGGTCTCCCTCGCGCAGGGTTCCTACGTCCAATCCGTAATGTTGGATTGGGTTTATACAGGCCGCCCGTAGCACGTCGAATAGCTTCTTGCCCCGTTTGATGGCGCGTGACACCAATTGATCAATATGCCCTTCCAACAAGCTGTCCGGGTGTTTATCGTCTGAGCAGAACATCAAGCTGCCCGGATAGGTATCCATGAGATCAATTAGTGTGTCGAAGTTTTTCGCAGCACTACCTTCCCGAATGGCGATTTTCATCCCAAGCTTGATTTTGTGGGTTGCCTCATCGAGACTGACGCACTCGTGGTCGGTACTAATGCCGGCTTCGATGTAGGCTTTTGCCAGGTCGCCGGTCAGACCGGGCGCATGTCCATCTACCGGTTTTCCGGCTTCTTTTGCCAGCATGATCTTTTCCATCACCTCATTGTCGTGTTTCAATACACCAGGCCAATTCATCATTTCCGCCAAGTACTTGATCCGGTCGTCACCCAGGAGTTGTTTGATTTCTGCGGGCCCAATTGAGGCACCGGCAGTTTCAAAACCAGTGGCCGGAACGCAGGATGGAGCACCGAAATAGAATTTGAAGTTTACAGACTCCCCGTTTTCGATCATGTAGTTCACACCGTCCATGCCACACACATTTGCGATCTCGTGGGGGTCAGATACGGTGGCTACCGTGCCATGTAGAACAGCCAGTCGGGCAAATTCTGAGGGTATAAGGAGGGAAGATTCAATATGGATATGGGCGTCTATTAAGCCGGGGAGAATAAACTGGCTGGGCGCGGCTTCAAGCTTTCTCAAGGCAATGATTTTTCCGCGGTTTACAAGAATCTCAGCTGGGTAAATAAGTTCCCTGTAAATGTCGACATACTGTCCCGATATATTAACGATCTTATCGTCTGTTGCCTTGTTTTCCATAAATTGCGAAATAAAACCCAAGCATCATTAAGAAATAAAAAATTCTAAATGGCCGTAATGTTCCTGTAATCGATATAAAACTACTATATTTGCAGCCAATTACACAATCGACGTCAAAAGCTATTTCCCTTAATGAAAAAAATCATTATCGCTATAGATGGCCTTTCTGGATGCGGAAAAAGTTCCACGGCAAAGTCGGTTGCAAAGGCACTCAACTACGCCTACATCGATTCGGGAGCCATGTATAGAGCGGTTACCCTGTATTTTTTAAACAATCACACCAAATTAAACAATATTGGGGAAATAAGCCAATCCTTGGATCGGGTACATATTGATTTTCACCTGGATGGAAATGATGGCTCCCAACGCATCCTTTTGAACGGTGTCGACGTAGAAGATGAAATTAGGGGGATGTCGGTAACGGAGCGTGTTAGTGATGTAAGTAAAATTAAGGAAGTCAGGCAGGCGTTGGTGGCCAAGCAGCGTATCCTAGGTGCCCGAAAAGGAGTCGTCATGGATGGCAGGGACATTGGAAGCGTGGTTTTCCCGCATGCTGAACTGAAAGTCTTTATGTCCGCAAATTTAGAAGTGCGGGCCGCCCGGCGAATGAAGGAGTTGGCAGACAGGGGACATAGTGCTGATTTGGAGCAAATTCGGGAGAATCTAGCCAAACGGGATTTCTTGGACAGTACCCGCTCGGAGAGTCCCCTCGTGAAGGCCAAAGATGCCGTGGAAATTGATACCAGTGATCTGCACTTCGAAGATCAGGTAGCGAAGATCTTGGAATTGGCGAAAGAACGGATGAACTGAAGGAAAGCAACATGGAAGTAACAATTGATAAGAATTCGGGTTACTGCTTTGGCGTCGAGTATGCCATACAGATGGCTGAGGACGAAATGGAGCATGAAGAGGCTCTCTATTGTCTCGGTGATATTGTGCATAACGACATGGAAGTGAAGCGGCTGAGTGAAAAGGGCCTGAAGGTAATCGACCGTGAGCAATTAAAGTGGTTGTCAGACTGTAAGGTGTTGATAAGGGCCCATGGGGAGCCTCCGGAGACCTACAAGCTGGCCATTGAAAACAATATAGAGTTGATAGATGCTTCTTGTCCAGTGGTACTGAAGCTCCAACACCGCGTCAAAAATGCCTTCGATAAGATGGAAAAAGAACGCGGTCAAATAGTCATTTATGGGAAAAAGGGGCATGCAGAAGTGATCGGTCTCACCGGTCAAACGTTGGAGAAGGCGATTGTGGTCATGGAGGATAAAGATTTGGATAGGATAGATTTCAGCCGTCCGGTCACTTTGTTCAGTCAGACTACTAAAAGCACCAAGGGGTTCTACGCGCTCAAGGACAAGATAGAGGCCCGTATAAGGGAGGAGAAAGGAACGCTTACGGAATTGGATTTCAATGCCAACGACTCCATTTGCCGTCAGGTATCGAATAGAGAACCTCAATTGGCTCATTTTGCAGGAGAGAACGACGTGATTGTTTTCGTTTCCGGTAAAAAGAGTTCAAATGGTAAGGCACTGTTTCAGGTTTGCAAACAGGTGAATCCACGAAGTTATTTTGTGGAAAGCGAGGAGGAGATTGACCCGTCTTGGATAAAGAGTGAGGATAAGGTGGGCATTTGCGGTGCCACCTCTACCCCGATGTGGCTGATGGAACAGGTTAAGTCCTTTATCGTCAGCTTGGATGAAAAGCCGGCTTTCGTTCAGCCATAAACCATGCGCTACACTCCGTAAAGGGACAGTGCAGAAATCAATAAATAGCGGATTTATCTTCTAATAACTGAGGTAATTTATTAGATTTGAGCCGTTTTTCAAAGGATCATGTAGTTTTAAATTTCAAATATGTCAAAACTAGTAAAGCTAAAGAAAGGGTTTGATATTAACCTTGCGGGAAAGGCCGAGAAGAAAGTCGAGGCGTTTCCGATGGTTAAAACCTTCGCTATCAAACCGACTGACTTCCTTGGAATGGAAAGACCAAAGGTGCTTGTCAAGGAAGGGGATACTGTAAAGGCCGGTACCCCCATATTATTTGATAAGAAAATGGAAAAAGTGCAGTTTGTAGCACCCGTTTCCGGCGAAGTGGTCGAAATAAAAAGAGGAGAAAAGAGAAAACTCCTTGAGATAAAGATTTTGGCGGATAGCGAGATCGAATTTGAGTCCTTCGAAAAATTGACCGATGGGGATATTCAGGCTGCCAGCAGGGAGAAGCTCATCGACCACATGACCCAAAGTGGCGTTTGGCCTCAAATAATCCAACGTCCCTTCGGAATTATTGCGAATCCTGCCGATGAGCCCAAAGCAATCTATATTTCTGGTTTTGATAGTCATCCGTTGGCACCGGATTACGAACTTCTCTTCAAGGGACAGGAGAAAGCATTTCAAACGGGTGTCGACGTTTTGAAGAAATTGACAGAAGGAAAAGTCTATTTGGGACTGAAGGCAGAAGGTGCCGTTCCCGCTGCATTCGCTACCGTCAAAGGTGCAGAGGTAAATAAATTTTCCGGACCCCATCCCGCTGGGAATGTGGGTGTTCAGATCCATCACATCGATCCGATCAACAAGGGCGATATTGTTTGGACGGTCAGCCCCTTCGGTGTTGCCCAAATTGGTAAACTTTTCCTAAACGGCATATACGACGCATCCAAGGTGATAGCGCTTACTGGGTCAGAGCTGAAAAAGGCGGCGTATGTCAACACCTATTTAGGAGCCTGCGTAGACAGCTTTGTAGCAGGCAACACCAAATCCGACCATGTTCGAGTCATTTCAGGAAATGTCCTGACGGGGAGTAAGGTGAACGCAGATGGTTACCTTGGCTATTATGACCATCAGATTACGGTGATTCCCGAAGGTGACTATGAAGAGTTCTTGGGATGGATAAAGCCGAGTACCACGAAATTGAGTTTTCATAAGGCAATCGGCATGTTGTCCTTTTTGAATAAAGATAAGGAATACATAGTTGATACCAATACCCACGGAGAGGAGAGGCCGTTTGTAGTGAGCGGTGCTTTCGAGAAGGTTACGCCCATGGATATTCTTCCCACTTATCTGTTCAAGGCAATCCATGCGGAAGATTACGATGAAATGGAGGAATTGGGCATATACGAGTTGGTGGAAGAGGATGTGGCTCTTTGCGAATTTATCGACCCTTCCAAAAATGAAATACAGGCGTTGCTTAGAAGTGGTATCGAGTTATTAATGTATAGTTAAGATATGAAAGTATTACAAAATCTTTTCGACAGTGTTAAGCCGAACTTTATGAAGGGAGGCAAATGGGAAAAGTTCTACACGTTGTATGAGGGGCACCGTACCATTGCGTTTGCACCGGACTTGATCACTGGATCCAAGGGGGCGCAGATAAAGGATGCGACTGACCTGAAGCGGATCATGATTACGGTGGTGATCGCCATGATCCCCGCGTTGATATTCGGGATTCTAAATGTGGGACACCAGCATTTTCTGGTAACCGGTGAGGAGGCCACTTGGCTGGACAAGGCGCTGGTGGGCATGATTGCCGTCTTGCCGATTTTGATTGTTTCCTATGCAGTGGGCCTTTCTACAGAGTTTACCTTTTGCGTAATCAGAAACCACCCCATTAGTGAGGGCTTTTTGGTGACCGGTATGCTGATAGCCTTGGTAATGCCTCCCAATATTCCGTTGTGGCAGGTAGGGCTCGCTACCGTCTTTGCAGTGGTAGTTGGTAAAGAGGTTTTTGGCGGTACAGGTATGAACATCCTCAACGTAGCCATGACGGCGAGGGCGTTCTTGTATTTTGCCTATCCAGCTCAAATTTCCGGTGATCAGGTATGGACCTATCTGGGAGACAAAGCACCCATCGATGGATATTCTGGTGCGACCGCTTTGGCAGTGGCCTACAATGCAGGTATTGACGAAGTAGCCGTTACGGATGCCTTGGCCAAGCATAATTCGGTGCTGGGCGATGGCATGTTTAGCTTTGCCAATATGTTCATGGGTTGGATACCGGGCTCCATCGGAGAGACTTCGGTTTTGATGGCGTTGATCGGTGCGGTGATTCTGATCGGAACAGGTGTGGCAAGTTGGAAGATTATTTTCAGTGGATTTGCAGGCGCGTATGTAATGGGCTTGATATTGAACCTATTTGCAGCCAACCAGTTTATGGCCATGCCTCCTCAGTACCACTGGGTAATGGGCGGCCTGGCATTCGGTGTTGTTTTCATGGCAACAGACCCTGTATCAGCCGCGCAAACTGAAGTAGGAAAATGGATATACGGATTCCTGATCGGTGTTTTGACCGTCATCATCCGAGTCACCAACCCGGCCTATCCGGAAGGTATCATGCTAGCCGTTTTATTCATGAACGTGTTTGCGCCATTGATTGATCATTATGTAGTAAAAGCAAATAAGAAAAGGAGGTTACAACGTGCAACAGTCTAATGCTTATGTGATTACGTTTTCCGTAATCCTAACAATCGTTTTGGGTTTACTACTTTCCGGCACAGCGGAGGTACTGAAGCCGATCCAGAAAAAGGCGGAGGCCTTGGATACCAAGAAACAGATCTTAGGTGCGGTGATTTCAGCAGAGGAAATCCGAAAAATGAAGGCAGAGGAGATCGATGCTTTCTATGAAAGTCATATTACTTCCAAGGTGGTTAACATCAAGGGAGAAGAGGTTTCCGAACAGGATGGAGTAGCCGTTACAGCCGAGTCGGTAGACATAGGCAGGAATTATAAGAAAGCTCCAGAAGACCGATTGTATCCTGTATTTATCTTTCACGAAGAAGGTGATCCGGACGCTGTTCAAGCCTATATCCTACCGGTTTATGGAGCCGGCCTTTGGGATAGCATTTGGGGATACTTGGCACTACAGACGGATCTAACTACCATTGAGGGAGTTACGTTCTCCCATGCAGGAGAGACCCCCGGTCTTGGTGCCCGAATCACCGCCAGAGATGTACAGGGTAGGTTTGAAGGGAAGAAGGTATTTGATGATAGCGGCAACTTGGCTTCTGTTCGTATGCAAAAGGGCGAGGGCAGGGATTATTCCGATGACCCTCACAAGGTTGACGGTTTGTCAGGTGCCACGATCACTGCAGAAGGAGTCAACAAAATGTTGGATGCCTACCTGAGGCATTACAAGGCTTACCTTGACAAGAAAAAGTCCAATGCCGATGCCATGGCGTTAAATTAATCTCAAACGTTTCAATTCAAGATATAATGAGTGCAGAAACCGTAGAAAAAGTAATCGAAAAGAAGGACATCGAGCCTCTTTTGTCGAAGCGAAGGAAGAAATTAATCACGGATCCGCTGGTAGATGACAACCCAATCACCATACAGGTGTTGGGAATCTGTTCCGCGCTTGCCGTTACTACCCAGATGCAGCCAACGCTTGTGATGGCTCTGTCGGTAATATTTGTGATGGTCATGGCGAATTTGACCATCTCATTGCTACGCAATAAAATCCCTACCCGGGTTAGGATCATCGTACAGTTGGCTGTGGTTGCCTCTTTGGTTACCCTGGTGAACGAAATTTTGAAGGCTTTTGCCTTTGACATGTACAAGGAACTTTCGGTATTTGTTGGTTTGATTATTACCAACTGCATCGTAATGGGACGTTTGGAGGCTTATGCCTTAGGCAATAAGCCCTATGATTCCATTTTGGATGGCTTCGGTAGTGCACTGGGATATTCCTGGATCATCTTGGCGGTTGCCTTCTTTAGGGAGCTATGGGGATCTGGTTCTGTTTTTGGCGTTCCTGTGTTTGACGCCATCTCCGGGCTGTTTGGAGAGAATTTTAACTTGGCTACCAACGGATTAATGGTAAGCCCAGTAGGCGCTTTCATCATTTTGGGACTGATTATCTGGGTACAGCGTACCAAGACCGGATATGTAGAACATTAAATTCGAAAGAAAATGGAATTAATTAATCTAGGAATTAAATCGATCTTTATAGATAACATGGTATTTGCCTACTTTTTGGGGATGTGCTCTTTTCTGGCCGTTTCGAAAAAGGTAAGTACTGCGTTGGGTCTTGGTGCTGCCGTAATCTTCGTTTTGACCATCACGGTGCCACTTAACTGGCTATTGAACGAATTTGTGCTGAAAGAAGGTGCGTTGGCGTTTTTAGGATCTGGTTTGGCTTCGGTTGACCTAAGCTTTCTTCGCTTCATCATGTTCATCGCAATCATTGCGGCGATGGTGCAGTTGGTAGAAATGGTAGTGGAAAAATTTGCGCCTGCATTATACGGGGCCTTAGGTATTTTCCTTCCTTTGATCGCCGTGAACTGCGCGATCTTGGGAGGGTCGCTTTTTATGGCACAGCGTGATTATACGCTGGCAGAGGCGGCTGTCTATGGTTTTGGTTCCGGAACCGGGTTCTTTTTAGCGATCGTGGCCTTGGCTGCGATTCGTGAGAAGTTGAAGTATTCAAGTGTTCCAAATGGCCTAAAGGGATTGGGTATTACCATGCTGCTGACCGGGCTTATGGGGATCGCCTTTATGTCGTTTATGGGTATTGACCTTTGATGGAAAAAGTTGAGAGTTATGAGAAGAGGCCCTGTTTGTAGCGAACAGGGCCTTTTTTGGTACAATATTTATGGGAGAGTGATGTATACTAATCAAATCGGCTATGTCTAGTTTTACCTCTAAGCGAATTCTTGGCTATTTTTTTAGGGGCTTGTTGTTTGTGGTTCCCTTTGCCCTTACTGCCTATATCATCATTTTGGCTGTTCAGTTTCTGGACAGTCTTATTCCCATTCCCATACCTGGTTTTGGAATCCTGTTTGTATTCATCATAGTGACGGCAGTTGGCTACATGACCAGCATGTTTTTGACCCGGTCTATTTTTGAGGAACTGGAGAAGATCGTTTTTAAGATTCCCTTGGTCAACATACTTTATACGAGCATCAAGGATCTGATGTCCGCCTTTGTAGGGGACAAGAAGAAATTCAGTACGCCCATTATGGTTAAGTTGTCGGATAATATGCATCGGCTCGGCTTCATGACCCAAGACAGTTTAGAAGTCTTGGATGAACCCGGCCTGGTGTCCGTTTACTTTCCTCACTCGTATAATTTTAGCGGTAACCTTTATTTGGTTCCCAGGGAAAACATACGGGTATTGAAAAATGTCAACAGCACGGAGATCATGAAATTCATTGTGTCTGGAGGGGTTTCCCAGTTGGCCAAAACGCCTGAGGTGCCTACCGCCGAGGGGAGGGATCCAGATCTGTTGTAGGTGCCTTCGTCTTCTATATACCTAAAAAAGCCGCCCATTTGGGCAGCTTTTTTAGGTATAATTTGATTGTGTTGTATCCAGTACGATTTAGGCAAGTTGAGCTTCGATTTTTTGGCTCAAAATGGATTTTGGAACGGCACCGATCTGTTTGTCTACCACTTGACCTCCTTTAAAGATCAACAGGGTAGGAATGCTGCGCACGCCAAATTTCATGGTAACTTCCGGGTTGCTATCCACATCTAATTTGCCGATTACGGCCTTTCCTTCGTATTCACCGGCCAACTCTTCCACGATGGGCCCTATCATCTTACAAGGTCCGCACCACTCAGCCCAAAAATCCACAAGTACAGGATGGTCAGATTTAAGCACATCCTCAAAGTTAGCGTCGGTAATTTCTATTGCTTTTGCCATTTCTGATTAGTTGTCAATTTATTGCAGAATATTTAAAGTATCTATGTAAAACCGTTCTGTAATTAATTAGTTCCGAACGGGCTTTATTTTTTACAGGATCTTATAGGCGACTTCGGGGATGGACTTAAGTGCTTGGATCATTTCATTGGATGGATCTACTGCGAATTTTTTGGACATCAGGTCCAGGGTTATGTTTTCCTGGTTGTCGATGATATTGATGAATAGCTTTGCATCGCCCTGATAGGTGCGGGTTATTTCCTCAAGCTTTTCCATCAAGTCATAGCTAAGGTCATCCAGTGCGATATGAACCCGTATGCCTTTTATCATCTTGCCCCTCAATTCGTTAAGCAAGGAAATGTTGTTTATCTTAAACTCCACCTCTGTCGGTTTGTATTTATTTGGATAGATACTGCCGGTGATGTACAGGAACCAACCTGTCATAAAGTATTCTTTGTACTTGACGTAATCATCGCCGAAAATAAAAAAAGTATGGCCTCCATGGTAATCTTCAAGTGTCAGGGTACCAAAGGGTTTTCCGGTTTTGGTCGTACGGTGGGCAAACGAAGTGACCGCACCGGCCACCTTTATTTCTCCCCTCGATTTGATGGTTTCGAGATTAGTCATTTCGGGCAAATGCGTATTGGTGAAGGCTTCTATTTCGATCTTAAATTGATCCAAGGGATGCCCGGATATATAGAGGCCGACCACCTCTTTTTCGATATTAAGCGCCTGCAATTGACTGAATGGCTCCATGCTCGGGACATTTGGCAGTGGAATGGCCATGCCGCTACTGCCACCAAACAGAGAAACTTGGGCGCTTTCTTCTTCCTGTATGACTTTTTGGGCGTATTTGATGGCCTTCTCGATGAGGGGAAGGTCGCCCTCGGGAGCTTCCAGGTATTGGCGGCGATGATACGTTTTGAAACAATCCAGCCCTCCTGCCATGGCCAGTACTTCCAGCGTCTTTTTGTTCACTGCCCGTAGATTTACCCTTTTTACAAAATCAAAGAAGTCTTTATAGGGCCCGGATTTGGTTCGCTCCTCGATGATAGCGTTGACAGCCGCGCCTCCTGCCCCTTTGATTGCCGCTAGGCCAAACCGTACCTGACCCTCTACATTTACCGTAAATCCGTTGTTGGATTCGTTTACATCCGGGCCGAGTACCTCTATGTTCATCCGTTTACACTCCTCCATGAAAAACGTTACCTGGGTCAGGTCGTTCATGTTGTTGCTTAGGACAGAGGCCATGTACTCTGCGGGGTAATGCGCTTTTAGGTAGGCGGTTTGATAGGCAATCCACGCGTAGCAGGTGGAGTGGGACTTGTTGAATGCATACGATGCAAATGCCTCCCAATCCTTCCAGATTTTTTCCAGCTTGGTTTTGTCGTGGCCTTTTTGGGCTGCCTGTTCGATGAATTTTGGTTTCATCTTGTCCAGGACATCCTTTTGTTTTTTACCCATGGCCTTCCGGAGTACATCCGCTTCGCCTTTGGTAAATCCGGCCAGTTTCTGGGAGAGGAGCATTACCTGCTCCTGGTATACTGTGATTCCGTAAGTCTCCTTCAGGTATTCCTCCATGTCATCGAGGTCATACGTGATGGGTTCCAGGCCGTGTTTTCGTGCGATAAACTTGGGAATGTACTCCAAGGGTCCTGGACGGTAGAGGGCGTTCATGGCGATCAGATCTGCAAAAACCGTGGGCTTGAGTTCCCGCATGTATTTTTGCATGCCCGCAGATTCGTACTGGAAGATCCCGACCGTTTCTCCCCGCTGGAACAGCTCATAGGTTTTTGTGTCGTCGATGGGAAATGCCTCCGGATCCAGCTTGATCCCGTGGCGCTCCTCGACGATCTTTACCGCATCCTTTATTAAGGTCAGTGTTTTCAAACCCAAAAAGTCCATCTTCAACAGACCTGCACTTTCTACCACCGAGTTGTCAAACTGGGTGCATACCATCTCGGAGTCTTTGGCGAGGGCTACCGGGACGTAGTTGGTGATGTCTGCGGGTGTGATGATTACGCCACAGGCATGGATACCGGTATTTCGTACCGAGCCTTCCAAAATCTTGGCCTGATTGACGGTTTTGGAGTTGTCATCCTGGCCCTTGGCAATTCGGACCAGTTCCATGGCCCGCTGTATGTTTTCACTGTTGTTTTTGAGCTTGTCGGAGAGCTTGGCTTGATCCTTCGAAAGATCAAATAGGGCTTTCAACTTCAGGTCCGGTACCAGCTTGGCCAGTCGGTCTGCTTCCGAAAGTGGTAGGTTAAGAACCCTCGCGGTATCGCGAATCGCCGATTTGGCCGCCATGGTGCCATACGTGATGATTTGGGCCACCTGATTGGCCCCGTATTTTTTGATCACATAGTCTATCACCCGCTGCCTGCCCTCATCGTCGAAATCAATATCAATATCGGGTAGGGACACCCGGTCTGGATTAAGGAAACGTTCGAAAAGCAGATCATAGGCGATGGGATCCATGTTGGTGATCCCTACGCAATAGGCCACAGCGGAACCGGCCGCCGATCCGCGCCCCGGCCCTACGGAGACACCCATGTCTCTGGCGGCACGGGTGAAATCCTGGACGATCAAAAAGTAGCCCGGATACCCTGTACGTTCGATGGTTGCCAGTTCAAAGTCCAGTCTCTCCCGGATTTCGGACGTGATTTCCGGATACCTTTTTTTGGCACCCTCGTAGGTAAGGTACCTCAGATAGGCATTTTCGCCCCGCTTGCCGCCGTCCAGTTCATCCTCGGGGTGGATAAATTCTCCGGGGATGTCAAATTTGGGCAATAGTACCTCCCTTGCCAGTTTATACGATTCGATGCTATCCGCAATTTCCTGTGTGCAGGCAATGGCCTCCGGTAGGTCGGCAAACAATTTCTTCATCTCATCCGGCGACTTGACGTAAAACTCATCATTGGGAAAGCCATACCGAAACTCCCGGCCTCTGCGGCCAATGTATTTTTTTGGCTTTTCCACCAATTCCCCATCTTTTACACACAGCAGGATGTCGTGCGCATTTGCATCCATCTTGTTAGTGTAGTACGTGTTGTTTGCTGCAAAGTATTTTACACCGTGTTTTTTGGCAAAATCGAGCAATACCTCATTTACCTTCTCTTCCTCCGGAATCCCGTGTCGGTTCAGCTCTACGTAGAAATTATCCCCAAAGGTTTCTTTCCACCACAGAAAGGCCTCCTCAGCCTGGGCATCGCCCACATTCAAAATCAAGTAGGGGACTTCCCCCCAAAGCCCACCTGTGGTGGCAATTAGGTGGTCTTTATACGTGATCAGCAGGTCTTTGTCGATACGCGGGACGTAGTAGAAACCCTCAATGTTGGCATAGGAAGCCAGTTTGGCGAGGTTGTGGTACCCATCTTTATTTTTTGCCAGCAGCACGGTTTGGAAGCCATCGTCCTTGGAACTTTTGTTTTTTCGGTCTCGGCAGACGTTAAACTCGCACCCCAATATGGGCTTGATGCCATTTGCCAAGGCTTCTTTTACGAAGTTGAAGGCACCCATCATATTACCATGGTCGGTCATGGCAATTGCGGGCATCCCCATTTCCTTGGCCGTGCGGATCAGGGAAGGGATTTCCGAAGTCGCCTGCAAGATCGAAAACTGGGAATGCACGTGCAGGTGCACAAAGGATATGTCCTTCAGGTCGGAAATATCCGCCCTACCTGCCGCCCTCAAAATGTCCTTGGCGGCATCTTTTGTCTTGTCTTCAGCTAGATCAAAATTGGCGATATCCAGGGTGGGGGACTCATATATTACTTCTGAAATTGAAAGTCCTGCCTCCGGAGCAATCACCCCTGCCGTGACCAGTCCAAAAAAACACTTGGCAGTAGCATCCACGTCATAGGCAGCGTCGTGGGCAGACTCGAAGGCTACTCCAAAGAGCTTTTGATGTAATTCGGTTAGCGTGGGCCATTTAAATTTGCCGCCTTTTCCTCCGGGTATGGCACAAAAGTCCGTGGAGAGATCCTTGGTGTCGAGGGTTCTTTTGGAGAGAAAATCCGTCTTTATCCTCTTACGTAGGAACTCCGCACCGGTAACATGGATATCAAAGCCCACGTTGTGGCCTACCAGATAGGTCGCGTTGTCCACATCCTGCTCAAAAAGCGCCAAGACCGTATCCAATGGCTTGCCCTCTTCGTTGGCGCGTTTGGTGGAGATGCCATGTATTTTTTCCGCATTATAGGGAATGGTAAATCCATCGGGTTTTACGATGTGGTTTTGTTGGGATAGGAGCTTACCTTTCTTATCGTGAAGCTGCCAGGCTAACTGCACCAGCCTGGGCCAATTGTCCAGGTCGGTGACGGGTGCATCGAAATTACGTGGCAGGCCGGTGGTTTCCGTGTCAAAAATGATGTACATCTAGATCTCTCGCTTTTTGGAAATCTAAGGTAACGTTATTCTTTTTGATCTGCCAGTAGTGGGGGAGAAATCGGGAGGCTTTTGCCCGGACAATGGCTTTGGTGTCCGGCAACAGGGTTGAAGCGCAGGGGGCTCCCTACTCCTTGGTGAGGGAAAACTGATCCCTAACCTTGCCCTCGAGGTCATATACGGTGTACTGAAGTGACTTGCCGGTTATTTCCATGTGCTGGTATAAAAATTGGGCGGCAAATTGCACCTCGGCATAGCTGCCTTTGTCAGCTTCCTTGTTTTTGCCGGTAGTCCCTATAGATATCACGTATCGGGTACCTTGGGTAGGTTCCCTGCTAATCTCACTGTTGATAAGGGGCTTGGATCGCATGTAGTAGTGAAAATGTCCTCCCATGACCATGTCCACTTGGTGGCGGTCAAAAATCGGTACCCACTCGGCTATGATGTGTTCGTACGGTTCTACGGCATTGTAGGGGGGGAAATGGGTAACGACAAATTTCCAATCTGCCGGGTTCTCGCGAAGAACCTGCTCCACCCAGGGACTTTGGGCCGAAACAGAGAGTGTTGCGTCCAACATGATGAAGAGGGCATTTTGGTAGGTAAAATGGTAGGATCTTCCGGAGGGCAAACCGGTAGGGCCGTTGTCCGGATAGCTGAACATTTCCTCAAACATCCAGGCACCCAGTCCATCCTGACTGTCGTGGTTGCCCGGTACGGCCATTAACGGACGGCGGGATAGGGTTTTGCCGGCATAACCGAACAGCTGATCCCAGTCGTCCCGATGTAGGCCGGTATTTACCAGGTCGCCGGCAATAATGTAAAAGCGGTTATCGGCATGGCGTTGTTCTGCCTGGTGGATTAAGTCTCCCCATTCTTTTGTATTGTGTACATCCCCAAACCAAACAAAAGAGAAGGGCGATTTTTGGGTGTCAGCTGTACGGAAGGATTCGACTGTTGACCACCCGGATGTAGGGTTGCCGGCTAGGTAGGCATAGGAGGTAGCGGGTTCGAGGTTTTGAATTTCCGCGGTAAACCGGTGGATATACCGGTCATTTTGCAGTAAGCGGTCTTCCATTACGTTTGCATGGGCCAATTGGGTCAGTGTATCCGTACTGCCTTTTTTCCAGTATTTTACCATGCCCTCTGCTACCGAAGTGTTCGTTCTCCATTGGATGTCCACGGAGTTGGCCGGACTATTACTCCATGTGAGCATTAGCTGGTCGGGTAGTGGGGAAGAGGGGAAGTCGGTGGACCGAAAGGCCCCGATCAAATGAGCTTCCCTTGCCCTACCTCTGATGGTGGTCAACAGTTGCTGTCCTTTCATGTCCTGCGGCACCTCCGTCAGGGTTAGCCCGTCCCAATCGTGGTAGGTAAAAGCCCCTACGTCCAAGGTTGCGATGTGTTGGTTGGCAGGAAACACCGGCTCAATGACCAGCTTGTCGGGAGCGTTTTTTGGTGCGAGACTGAGGAAATATACCGGTCTATGTTTGTCAAAGCCGTTGATGCCAAGGTTTATCGGTCCTGCCGGGACTTCCTTTTGCCAGACCTCGTAGGTAGAATGGGTGTTCTTGATCTTTTTTTCGGTTTTGATGAATCCGGCATCCTGCAGCCAGAACGGGACGGTTTGCTGACTGGCGTCTCGCATCAGGGAAACCGTAGCAGGGACATTTACGCGCATTACCCAGTATTGCGAAGCAAATGCCTGCTTTTCTTCCGGAGTAATATAGGTATGAACAAATGCCTCGCCAATGGTATCCAGGGCGGAACGGTCGAATTGCCCGTAGAGCCTGGTTACTACCTCATCCATGGTTTCCGAGAGGCTTCGGATGGCACCTAGGTTTTCTGTCGGTTTTCCACAAGAGCCAATAATGAATGCCGAAAAGGCCAGAAGGAGGGATTTTGTTGCGTTGAAGTGCATACTATTCGGTTTGACGATTCTTCGGTAAACATACTAAATGTCTGCATGAATGGGCTAGCGGGATACCGCTTAAAGTAGTGTGATAAAAGCAGAAATAAATAGTAAACCTCTCCACACATTTTTAGAAAATAAAATTTCAAAAAAAGTGGATAGCCCTTTTAATACCCCTTTCTGTATATTGAATCGGAGGGTAACTCAATGAAAAAGAAAGCATCAGACGCCTTGATCCAGAAATTGGTAAGCGGTAAGATTTCCCGGGAAGAGTTTGAACAACTACTGCTTGGCCTTGAAAATCAGGAGGAGGCGGTTTTTTTGGAGAATAGCCTGCGTGAGCATTTTAATTCGATCATGGAGGACTATGAGCAGCGTCAGCAGCGGGTTTCCGGCAAGGCTGGAGATTCAAAGGCAAGCTAGGATTGCTTGGATATAAGAACGTGATGTAGGGTAATAAATAAAAAAGCGAAATGATAAAAAGGTATAAAAATAAGGTAGTTACAGTGTATTTATTTTAACAATTGGTACCCTAGTTTAATGCCAGGGTACAAGTAAGCAATCGGTTTGGAAACATGCTTTCCAATGAAAATAAGCCTAGAATCACTCAAAGAAACACAACTAATTTTAATCAAATGAGCAAACATCGTACAAACAAAATGTTCAAGTGGATGGTACCACTGTTGTCGTTTGGATTATGCTATGGTTCGTCTTATGCGACCATGCTCCATCCGGCAAACCCCGGGGCGAATGCGCCGGAAAACTTAACAATGGCGGAGGAGGCCATTGCGATCACCGTCCGAGGACGGGTTACAGCCAAATCGGACAATATGGGTCTTCCGGGCGTAACCATCGTGGAAAAGGGAACCAATAATGGAACGGTTACCGACATTGAAGGTGATTACACCATTGAGGTAGCCGGGGAGAATTCGGTCCTTGTATTCTCCTATGTCGGTTTCGAAAGCCAGGAGGTGCGGGTAGGTAATCAGTCTTCCATTAATATCTCCTTGGCGGAAGCCATGTCTTCGATGTCTGAGGTGGTGGTAACGGCCTTGGGTATCGAAAGGGAAAAGAGATCCCTAGGGTATGCCGTAGGCGAGGTAAAGGGAGATGATATCCGAAACGTGACCCAGGAAAACGCCATCAATGCCCTTGCAGGTCGTGTGGCGGGTGTCACGATCAATCAGACCAGTGGCGTGGGTTCTTCCACCTCCATTGTGATTCGAGGAGCAACCTCACTTACTAGTGATAACCAGCCCCTATTTGTTATTGATGGGGTGCCCGTGGCGAACAGCTTGGGTAATATGAGATCCATGGGTGGACGGAACGAGGTCGATTATGGCAACCAGATTTCCGACTTGAACCCGGATGACATTGAAAGTATTTCCGTTTTGAAAGGCCCCAGCGCTGCGGCTTTGTACGGAACCCGTGCCGGTAATGGTGTGGTGTTGATCACGACTAAAAAAGGCAAGAAGGGTGAGCGGATGACGGTCAATTTCTCCTCTTCCAATGTATTTGAGACACCGGTTCGGTTTTTGGATTTCCACTATAAGTTCTCAAACGGCAACCGAGTGGGTCTGTTGGATGAGCGATCTGAATACTGGACGGGGATTCCATTGGATCAGGGAATTATGGCAGTACAGTGGAACAGCCCGGTAGATGCCAATGGTAATCGGGTGCCCATGGAAATGCGCTCATATCCCAATAACATGAGAAACTTCTTGGAGACCGGTGTTACCTCTACCAACTCCCTTGCCATTACAGGTTCTACAGACCGTACCACGTATAAGTTGGGCTACACCAATATGTCCCACAATGGTATGATCCCCAATTCGGATCTTTTCAGACACAACCTGAATTTTTCGGTCGGGTTTGAACTTTCCGAAAAGCTGAAGATCTCAACAGATGTCAACCTGTCCAAATCGCTATCAAATGACCGACCGTCTACAGGTAATAGGGGAGCAAATGCCGCGGAGTCGGTTTACAACTGGTCTCACGTGGATATCAACGACCTGAGGGATTACTGGCGTCCAGGCCAGGAGGAATTCCAACAGAATGCTCCTTCCGATAATATGGATAACCCTTATTTTATCGCTTATGGAATCAACAACGGATTTGTAAGGGATAGGGTGCTGGGAAGTATGAAGCTTGACTACAAATGGAGCAAGGACCTGAACTCCCACCTGCGATTGAGCTACGATACCTATGCAGAAAACAGGGAAACCAAAATCCCTTACTCCTATACACGGGAGCGTAGAGGTGCCTACCACCTACAGGACATTGCCCAGGCGGAGTCAAACATAGAATTCCTGACGACTTATAACAAGACGGTTTCAGACTTTAACATCTCCGTATCGGGTGGTGCCAACGCCATGAACCAAAACTTCCGGGACAACTACATGGGAAGCCGTGGTGGCGTGGGCTTGGTGGTTCCCGGTTTGTACCGAATCAGCAACATCCCACAAAATGGTATTGCGTACACCAACTTTTCTTCCCGAAGGGCCATCTACAGTGTGTTTGGGTTGGCTTCTGTTGGATTTAAAGACCAATTGTACCTGGATGTGACAGCCAGAAATGACTGGTCTAGTACTCTTCCTGCCAATAACCGATCTTACTTCTATCCTTCCGCCTCCCTAAGCTGGATGGCCAACTATACCTTTAACCTGCCTCAGCAGGTATCCATGTTGAAGTTTAGGGCGGGTATTGCCCAGGTGGGTAACGACACCAACCCGTATGCACTTACCCCTGTATTGGGAACTGGCAACTGGGGGGATTTGATTTTCAATACCTATCCAGGTAACCTGTTGAACCCCAATTTGAAGCCTGAGATCAATACGTCCCAAGAGTACGGACTGGATTTGAATTTGTTCAACGATCGCTTGCGGTTTGAAGGAACCTATTTCTATCAGGAAAACAGAAACCAGATCCTAAACGTGCAGGGACCCTCTTCGTCAGGTTTTCCTTCCCGTCAGATCAATGCAGGTATGATTTCCAGCCGGGGCTGGGAGATCATGTTGGGTGGTACACCTATTCAGCGATCTAATGGCCTTTCCCTGGATGTGAATGTTAACTTCACCCGCATGAGAACCCGCTTGGAAAGCCTTACTGACGGCATGGATTTCATCACGCTTTGGGATGACAACAATGGCGGTGCACAGACCTTCGTAGGCGAGGATATTGGTAACCTGTATAGCCGAGGGTTCCGATTTGTAGAGGATCCCAACTCTCCCTATTACAGATGGCCGATTTTGACCAACAATACAGGTTCTTGGCAGCCAGATAACCGTAGAGAGGCCAGGGTGAAAGTGGGTAACTTCAATCCAGACTTCATCATGGGTATGCAGACTGGATTGCGTTACAAAAAGTGGAATATGCAGGCCAGTTTTGATTGGAGAATGGGTGGTCAGTATCAGTCATTTACCTATCGATATGGAGGATCCAATTGGAAGTCACAACTTCAAATCGACAACCTGATTCCAGGTGGGCTTTATTCTACAGACGAATTGATCGCTCTTTTGAAGTCTGATCCGGATAGATACATTATTCCCCAAAATGGTAATTTCCCCCGGGTAGGTGGTTATACCCAGGAAATGGGCGGTCTTCCTACGCCATTGGGTAATGAAACCAATTTCGACGGAGCGTTTATCCCAGGTGTGATTGAAGTTTCGCCGGGTGTATACAGAGAACATCTAGGTGGAGAGGGAACCTTTATCCGTCCTGTTTCCAATATGTTTGCCTGGTCTTATAACCAACAGGTGACCTTTGATGCCTCCTTTATCAAGTTGCGTGAGCTTTCCATTGGCTACGATTTGCCTACACCAAGGGGAATCCGTAATGCAAACCTGTCCGTATTTACCCGAAACGTGATTCTTTGGACGGCAGCCAACAACGGTATCGATCCAGAGCGTGCCTTCCAAATCATCGGTGGACGTCAGGGAGACAGTGCAAACGTATTCCGTCAGGGTATTGAATTGCAGAACGTAATGCCGTGGACCATGCCGTTTGGCTTTAGGTTAAACATGACGTTCTAATTGACCTTGGTTAACGAAACTTTAAATTTGAAAAGAGATGAAAATAGTTAGTTCATTTTATAAGTTCATGATCGCGGTAGGGCTTTTGGCAGCCGTGTCCTGCGATAGCTTGGACGAGATAAACGATAATCCCAATGGGATTTCGCCATCCTCTGCCAACCCAAACTTGCTTCTGCCGGCGGTAATGAGGCAGACTGCTCTGAATATCAACAGTCTAGGATACGGAATCCTTGCGGGTACAGTTCAACATACCCAGCACGACGGTTGGTTTACCGGCCACAACCAGTACGAGTGGGGCTTGCAGGACTGGAACGGTTGGTACGATATCCTTCGCAATAATCGTTTCCTTATGGAAAGGGCCGAAGCGACTGGTCTGGATTTTCACAAGGGTATCGCTTTGACGATGAAGTCTTTCGCTTTCGGTACTATCACTGACTTGTGGGGAGATGCTCCCTATACGATGGCTCTTCGCGGCGACCAGCCGGGAGTTGAAAATGAGTTTCCGGCGTATGACAGCCAAGAGATCATCTACGATGGGATCATCAATGACCTAAAAGCTGCCGCCCAGATTTTCTCCTCCGGTAGAAACACCGGTATCATTCCGCAGTATGACCTGTATTTTGGTGGAAATGCGCAACGTTGGCATAAGTTTGCCAACTCGCTGCTGCTTAGATATTACATGAGGTTGCAGGCGAAGAAGCCCGATTTTGCGCGGGCAGGTATAGAAGAAGTGTTCCGTACCGGCGTGTTCCTTACAGCGGCTGACGAGGACGTGACCATGAACTTCATAGGTGCATCGCAGGCGGACTCATGGCCAAGTGCCACCGACTTTGATGCAGGGTCTGGATTCCGGCGGATTAAGCCAACCACTACTTTGATCAACCGTATGTTGGAGATCGAGGATCCCCGAGTTCCGATTTGGTTTAGGCCTGTACACTGTAGATGGGTTGAGGATCCAACGCTCACCACCGCCATCGACCCCTTTATCCGCGAAAACGGCGTAATCCTAAACGGTCGGGTTTCCTTTAGTGATGCGGATTATGTACAGCGAATCGCAGCTGGAAATGTCTACACAAGGCATTACAACCCAGCGCTGTTGGGACGGCAGCTTGACACAGGTCGATATGTGGGTATTCCTCCCGCTTTGGAGAACCCCAGCGCGCATAACCTGAACCCTACGGAGGGCCAGCAGCTGGAAAACCAGCACGTATCGCAGCTTTCTGACCGCTATCGTGGCCGAAGTGGAGGAATACTGCGGGCCAGAATTATATCTGCGGCTGAGGTACACTTTATCCTAGCAGAAGCTGCGCAGCGAGGATGGAATGTAGGAAATGCGCAAACCCATTACA
This sequence comes from Lunatimonas lonarensis, assembly GCF_000390185.1. Classification (GTDB taxonomy): domain Bacteria; phylum Bacteroidota; class Bacteroidia; order Cytophagales; family Cyclobacteriaceae; genus Lunatimonas; species Lunatimonas lonarensis. The sequence goes on from NZ_AQHR01000035.1 coordinate 68,400, forward strand.
ACAATGCCGTTCGGCTTTCCCTAGAGACTTGGGGAGTAGGAAGCTCCTACAGCGAGTACATAGCTAGACCTGGAGTAGCTTATAACGGAAGTTTGGCGCAAATCATTGAGCAGAAATGGATCGCCTCTTGGACTACTGCTTCCGAGTCTTGGTTTGATTTCCGTAGAACCGGTCTCCCTGCATTGGTACCCGGTGAAGCAGCTGCTGAGCCTGTGTTGCCTGTGCGCTTTACCTATGGCAATAACGAGATAAACTTTAACGCCAACAATGTGAATGCGGCTATTGGCCGCTTGGAAGTGACCTTTGCCGCAGGTAGGGGTGCCAATAACCAGTGGTCCAAGCCTTGGCTGATTCAAGGAACAGGCAAGCCTTGGTAGTATTTTTGTAATCCATCTGAATTTTTTGCGCCCTGACTTTCACGATAGATCAGGGCGCTTCTTTTTTCAGGCATTGCCATTCTTTCCTTTTTTAGTTTGATCACACGATTTTGAGCGGTGGGAATAGTCGTTAGTGGTTCCTTTGGCGTATCACTTCAAAGGACTTTTCCTACTGGAGTGGTTCACTCACTACCCTGTAAAACAAAAGCATTTATGAAATACCCATGAAACGTATCTTTTTGGAGAAGGATACTTTTAATGGGCATTCCCCCGAGGGATTGGGGCAGGCTATTCCGATAAACCGGAACGAGTTACGATCGCAATAAAAATTGAAAACATATGAATTCCATTGTCTTGATACTTTCAAAACGGTTTAGGCGGTTTTGTTCTGTTGCCGTTGGCTGTTTGATTGGAGCCGTAGCCGTCTATGGTCAGCATACAACAGATTTCGATCCTATTAGTCCTCAGTTGGCGGGGTATCTGCCTTCCATAATGCCGGATAGGGTAATCCTGAATCTATCCGAGTCACCACTTGAATCGCTAAACGTGAACTGGAGAACCTCGGTAGGCCAGCCGGTAGGTGTTTTGGAATGGGCAGAGGCTACCCATTCATCTTCCTTTTTGCAACAGGTGGTGGCCGTGAAGGCCGATAGTGAATTGCTAATCGTCGAGCACGAGTCGAATCCTACCATAGAAGCGTATTACCATGCAGCCGAAATGACTGGTCTGATGGCCGGCAAGACCTACGTATACCGTGTAGGACATGGGGATTTTTGGAGTGAATGGTTTCAGGTCAGGGTTCCGGATGTGGCATCGGAGGGCATCTCTTTTTTGTATCTGGGCGACGCCCAAAACGGGATACGCGACCATTGGTCCAGGCTGATCCGTCAGGCATACAAGCATTTTCCCAATGCCGCCTTTTCCCTTCATGCCGGCGACCTTATAAATAGGCATAACAATGATTTCGAATGGGGCGAGTGGTTCTACGCAGGCGGGTTTATCCATGCCACGCTGCCCAGCATCATGACGCCGGGCAACCACGAATATGGAAAGGACGAGACCCTTGCTCCCCAATGGAGGCCCCAGTTTAACCTGCCGCTCAATGGGCCAAAGGGATTGGAGGAAACCTGTTACCAAGTGAACTATCCGGAACTGAAGCTGATCTCACTGAATGCCGAGGAGATAGAGGAGTCCCCCTACCTGAAACAGCAGCAGGTGCTATGGTTGGATTCCATTTTGCTCAATGATCCCAGAAAATGGACGGTAGTCACCATCCATCACCCCTTTTACTCCACGAAAGCCAATCGGGACAACGAGGATTTGCGGAAGCACTTTAAGCCTATTGTGGATAAATATAAGGTGGACATGGTATTGCAAGGACATGATCACGCCTATGGTAGAGGCATGATCGGACCCAGCCAACAGGGTGGTATTGATGAAGTAAGATCCGAGGAGGAAGGGACTGTTTATGTAGTATCTATGGCGGGAATCAAGATGTATGATGCGGAGGATTATCCCTGGATGGAACGTAAGGCTTCCAAAACCCAAACCTATCAGGTTATTCATATTGTGGGCGACAAGCTCGAATACGAGGCTTATACCATTCATGGGGAGCTCTACGATGCCTTTGATCTGCACAAAGCGGCAGATGGGCGAAATAAGTTGGTAAACCGAATTCCGACAACACCGGAGTATGAATAGAAAAAGGGAGCCAGCTGTGAGTTGGCTCCCTTTTTTGATCCTTCTGAAAGAGGGTTAGTTGAGTTCAAACCTTCGGTTCATCCCGGGCATTTCCCCGTGGGTATTGATGGCGACCAACGCTAACAGGGCGATAAAGAGAATGACCCCGATCAGCATGTATCCGTACTTGGCCGATGCAAAGGGCCTGTCCACAAAGGTGACCGTCAGCCGCGGGGTGGCCCAAAGGATCACTGCGAAATTTGCTATATACAAGAATTGCTCGACTCGGTAGAAGCTCAGGAAGGAGCCGGTGATCAGGATGGTATAGAGGATGTAGAGTCCAAAATACCCGATGAAAACCTCTTTGATGAGGGAGGAGGGAACAGGGAGATCGAGCCGATCGGTATAGGTGGCAAACTTACGAATCCAAACGACGACAGGCAGGATAAGTGCTATGAAGGCAACCCACTGTACAATGCGGATGATTCCGGCTGTGTCTCCTTCGACCAAGCGCTGTATAGTAGGCTGTAGATCTTTGGCGATAAAGGACTGCTGCCACACAAAAAAGGGAATCACCAACACCAATCCCACCAAGGGGATCATTAAATTCGAGTTTTTCAATACAGTCTTTTTGTCTTCTGCCCAGGTTGCCGTGAAGGTAGCGTAGGCCATGCCCGCTCCGCCAAAAAAGCCCAGTGAGTACTCCATGACGTTCCACATGTTAAAAGGAACCTGCGCCACATTGCCGAGTACCTGCAGAAAATTGCCAAAGGCAAAGCCAAATCCACCGCCAAGACCGGAAAAAATGGCCACCCGTAGCGCATTTTTCTGTCCTGTTCGCACCAGGTAGTACATCAAGGCCAGGCCTATTCCGGCACATACTCCCCAGGCTTCGGATCGCGGTGGGGTCATTTTGATGCCCAGCTGCTCGATGATAAAGTAATAAAAAATCACGCCGCCTACGGTCAGCTCGGTAACGACCCGGTGCCATTTGACTTTGTTTTCCGATGTGTCGGCCAAGACCAATCCAAAAAGCCCCCCGCCTATAAAGCCATACAATCCTCCGATGACCAATAACATTAGGAGGCCATAGTAAACGTTGATGAATTCGATTCCCCGGCCATACCCGACCACGGCACCATAACTCATCATGCCACCAAGTCCCCATCCCACAGCACCGGCAAAGGCCGCTTTAATTGCTTTCGGATACCAGTCTTTCCTTCCGGAAAGCAACAGGATGGATAAACTGCCTATGCCTCCTGCCCAAGCTGCGCCCTGCTCGTGGCCGAACTGGCCCCGTATGGCCCATGCGGTCGCCAATGCCATACCGGCAATCAAAACTGCCAGCCAAGTATCCTTATTCAACTGCTTCATATGTGTTTAGATTATTTGGTGAAAATAAAGGTTTGGGAAATAGTTTCGTGTGTATTGCAAAAGTTGCAAAGTATATACTTCGGGGAGGCTTTTTAGACTATCCAAAAAGAAGGTATAAACGGTTCAAAAAGATAGATTTCAGTGAATGGGGAATCGTTGATCCTTTCGGCATGGCTCTCCGGCTACCTTTTGTTACTTGCCGGCAAGGTATTGTCTGCGGTATTCTACCGGATTGCAGCCCTTTACCTGCTTAAACTGACGGGCGATATTTTTGCTGTCGTTCAGGCCTAGGTCCATGGCGATTTCAAACACAGTCTGATCCGTTTCCAACAGCTTTTGGGCAAATTTCTCAATACGCAGGTTGGAGATATATTTATAGATAGGGTATCCCGTGATCTGCAAAAAACGTTTTTCGAGGGTTCTCCTGGATAGGGGGACCTGCTTGACGACTTCGTCTACCTGAAGGTTTTTTTCTATGTTTTTATGGATGTACTTGAGGGAGGAAGCGATGTAGTCGTCGTTGGTGGCGTAGATATCGGTAGACTGCCGTGTGATGATTTGGGTGGGCTTCACTATGATATCGTAATGGCTGTCAAAACCATGGGTGATCATGTGATCCATCAGCTTGGCGGTGTCATACCCTCCCTTCTCCACATCCATGGCGATGCTGGATAGCGGTGGGTCGGACAGCTCGCACAGCATCACGTCGTTGTCCACGCCCAATACGGCAACTTCCTCCGGAATACGGATTTTGTTCTGTTTGCAGGCTTCTGCGATGTGAAGCCCCTGATTGTCGTCACAGGTCATCAGCGCAATGGGTTTTGGAAGGGAGAGCAGCCACTTGCTTAGCGAATTGCTTTTGTAGTACCAAAGGTCGGTAGACCTTGACTTGCGGTGTTCAAAATAATGAACTTTATACCCAAGGGAGTTGATTTTCTCTTCAAAACCTTCCGCCCTTTCCCTAGACCAAACGATGTCGTTGAAGCCGTAAAAGGCGAAGTTTTTAAAGCCCTTTTGCAAAAAATAGGAGGCCCCCATCAGCCCGGTCTCACGGTAGGCTCCGGTGATATTGGGCAGTTCTTTGAACCGCTCCTTGAAATCCTGTGCCACGACGGGAATCTTGGATTCCAGAATAGCCTTGATATCCATGTCGTTGTATAGCTGACCGATGATCCCGTCCGCTCCCCATTCCTTCGCCCAGTTGATGATGCCTTCTATGCCGATGGTTTCCCGGTAGTATAGTGGCATGCGGCAGTAGGTCCACGGGCCGTGTTCGGAGGAGTATTTGGATATCCCTTTGAGCAAGCTTTTGCTGTATTCCTCCGCAAAGTCCAACAAAAGAATGATCTTGTACATGCCTTCAGGGATTAGTTAAAAAGGTCTTTGAAGCTTTTTACCGTGGCGTTGGTGACCAAAGGCTTTGCCCAAATGCCAATGCTTAGGATATAGCCAAGGGTGATCAATAAGAACAACATCGCCACTTTCAGCCCGACCAGCTCGGCGATGCCTCCCACAACCAGCGGGACCACCGCTCCCCCTGCAATTCCGGTGCACAGGATCCCGGAGAAGGTTCCGTGGTGTTTGGAAACGGAGTTTAGCGCAAGGGAGAAAATGATCGACCACATCACCGAGGCAAAAAAGCCTACAAGGGGAAACGCCACGATGGCCACTGCGGTAGGCCCAAATAATCCGGCAAGCAGGGAGACGATGGCTCCCGAGGTAAACAGCATCAACACCCGGCGGCTGTCAAAGAACTTGAGCAGCACCAAGCCCAGCAAACAACCCACTGTCAACAGTCCCCAGAAATAGGATATGACGGAGGCACCAACCGTAGAGGGATCTACCCCATGGTAGTCTTGCAAAAATTTGGAGGTCCAGTTGGCCACTCCCTGTTCGGTACCTACGTAGCAGAAGATTCCTAAAAAGAACAGGATTACCATTCGGTCGCCGAGCAGTTCCTTAAGGGACGAGCCCGCATCGATTTTCTCATCCTCTTTGAGCTCCACCGTGGGAAACTTGGCAAAAAGGATAATGATGACCATCAGAAAGGAGGTTACGGCAAAGACCCAGTACAGGGATACCCATTTGAGGTTTTCTGGAACGAGTCCGTTGAGCAGCGTTATCAAGGCCGAGGTGTCGGCTGTATGCATGTTGTTTACCAAGTAGCTGTAGAGCCAGGGGCTTAAAAAGCTTGCCGCACCAAAGGCGAGCTGACCCAAGACGGAATTAAAGGCAAAATGTTCATCCCCCCCGGCTGTGCGCAGTAGTGGGTTGATGACTACCTGGAGCATGGCCATGCCTATTCCTATGATGAACAGGGAGCTCAGGGCCACGCCAAAGCTTGGTATCAGGGCAAAAATAAGGGCACCGGTAAATGCCATTACAAACGCGGCGGTCAGCACTTTTTTCTCCCGGTATTTTTCAACCAGAATACCCGAGGGAATGGACATCACCGCATACGCAGCGAAAAACGCAAAGGGCAGGAAGCCTGCCAATCCCAAGCTAAGCGTAAAGCTATCGATTATATCCGGGATGATGGGGCCCAGTATGTTGGTCAAAAATGAAATGACAAAAAATATCAGTAGAATTAACGCTACTATCAGGTTGTTTCTCTTCATGATGGGGTGGGTTTGTAAAAAGGGATTTTACAGGGCGTTTGTTTGGCCTACTAGGGCTTGGTCTACCAACGCAGCAGCGCCCAACAGCGCAATGTTTTCGTTTTTGGAAACCAGAATAGTCAGCTTATTGATGATTTCCGGATAGATAAAATCCTGAAAACTATCTTCCATGCTCTTTTTGAAAAACTGGAATGCCTTTGCAAGGGATCCACCCAGAATGATGGCTTCTGGATCGTAGGTATACAGAACTGCTTGCACCGCGGCTCCGAAATGGCGCCCAAATTCCTCCCATTGGGCTAAGGAAGGTGTATTGCCGGTTTTCGCCGCTTTGTAGGCGTCCAGCGCCGTCGTGTCATAGAAGCTGCTGAAAAAGTTGCCACTTGCGTAATATTCGATGTTCTTGTCCTTATAGGGTAGCAGGCCTATTTCCCCAGCGCCACAGTTCACACCGGCGTACAGCTTGTTGTCTATGATTATGCCCGAACCGAGGCCTGTCCCTATGGACATGCCCACCATGTTGCTGAACTGCTTGCCCAGCCCAAATCGGTGCTCTCCGATGGCAAAACAGTTTACGTCGTTGTTGACAAACACAGGTACGTCAAACTCCTTCTCCAGAATAGCTTTGAGTTCCACTTTTTTCCAGGAAGGGATATTGGTCACGTTGTAAACGATGCCGTTTTTAACGTCGACTACAGAGGGGACACCAATTCCTATCCCATCAACCTTATGGTCCATCAAAGGTTTGATGAAATTGATCACCTGCTTCAGCGTGGAGGGTAGGGAGTCTTTTTCCTCTAGCAGTGCCTTGGTTTGGGAAATGATCTCTCCGTTTTTTTCGATTCCAACCTGGATTTTTGTACCTCCTAAGTCAATACCTATATTCATGTGTTACTCTCTGTAGATTGAATGTGAGAAAAAGTTTGCCTTATATCCATACTGTACGACGAATTCTTCCGTAAAGGTTGCCTTTGATTTTCTTTTTGAGGGGTTTCATTACGGGTTAATTTTCTCTTATTTCCGTTGGATAGTCTCGTTGGTTTTCCATGTATACTTTCAAAAACGGTTTTAGGCTATCTTCTTACCTACAATTTTGAAGATAGTCCATAACCCATTTTTGGTGGTATTACCAGTCGAATGACCGAGATTTACTTCCTCGGTTATTGACAAAAAAATGTATGGCAAGTTACTGGATTTAGTTTAATTATGGTAGAAAAAAGTATTTTTAACGCATTGCTGGGGCTGTTCTTTTCCCTTTTCATCAGTCAGGTCTATGCCCAAGGCAAGCCCTATGTACAAGCCGTTTCCGCAAAATTCGGTGTGGCGGAAAAGTCCCCGCTCCCCCAATTTTTGAAAGTGGTGGTCGATTACGACGATCAAGTATTTGTCCTCAGTGACCGGGGCGTGTATTTTCCCTTTGGAGGGCTGCTGATACCGGATCATAGGTACCGTTCACTTGCGGGCAAGGTGCCCCTTGATATCAGCATACAGGAGGAAACCGGTTACCTGTACTATCTCTATGCAGACCGTTTCCTCAGCAATGCCCATGCCGGAAAGCCTTTTGGGAGATTGCCGGAAGGAGCCTTTGACCGGCTGGCGGTAAATGCCGCAGGGGATGTATTGCTGACGGGCCGTGGCAAGGCTTCAGTCTTTCGGGCGGGACGTCTGCTGGACCTTGGCCGCCTCCCGGCACCGGTTCAGGGGCTGTTTGTGCACCAAGGTATGTTTTACCTGCATGCCGGGGATAGGGTGTTGCAGGTCAATGGCAAGGATCAACTGGAGGAGCTGGTGGCGGTGCCGGGACTGCGGGCCATTGCCTTCCGGGAGGGCGAGCTGATTGCAGGATCTGACGCAGGCTATACGGTGTACTCGCTACGTGATTTTAGTCAACTCCTGCCGTGGCAGGAGAAACTGCCGGTGCAGGCAGTCCGGTCCCTGGCAGTGAGCGGGGGACAGGTCTGGGCAGGGACTTCGCAGGGAGCCTTTCGAAGGCTTTCGGATGGGAGTTTTCGCTATTACGCTTCGAATCGCTGGCTCATGGAGGATGAGGTGATGGATATGGCCTTTGATTCCATGGGAGATGCCTACCTCCTGACCAAAAGTGGGCTCAACCAGATCCGGTTTAAAGAAACAACCTTGGCGGAAAAGGCTGCGCATTTTGAGTCAAAGATAAGGCAGCGGCATATCCGTTTCGGTTTTTCCACCGAAACCCGCGTCAAGGATCCAAGGAATCTGGGGAGGTCGGAGCTTGTGGATGACGATAACGATGGGTTATGGACGTCTTTTTACCTGGGCAGTATGGCCTTTAAGCATGCGGTTACCGGGGACAGCCAGTCCAGAAGGTATGCCTGGGAGTCATTCGAGGCTTTTGAACGCCTCCTGTCCATCAACCAATTGCAGGGCTTTCCCTCAAGGACCTTTGAGCGAACTGGCTATAAGGTCTCCGGCCCCTCCAAATGGCGGGAGTCTCCGGATGAGGGCTGGGAATGGAAGGGACATACCAGCAGCGACGAGTTTGTGGGATATATATTCGTAGCTGCCGTGATGGATCAGTTGGTGGCCAAAACCGAAACCGAGCGCAAGCGGGTGGCCGATTTTATCGATGAGATACTCATGCATATGATCAACAACCGCTACTATTTTGTGGATATAGACGGTAAGCCCACCCTATGGGGAAGGTGGCATCCGGAGTACATCAATTCCTATCCGGAAACCGTGGTGGACAGAAAGTTGGGGAGTACAACGCTGATTGCGGGATTGCAGTTGGGATATGCCCTCACGGGCAAGGAGCTGTATAGGGAAGAAGCCTACCGCTTGATGAAGGAAGAGGGATACCTGGAAAATATCAAAATCGACCTGAACCGAATTGGCTCCACGCCGGGGGTGATCTTTGAGGGCCACGATATGGGGGATGGGGGCTGGAACCATTCAGACGACGAAATGGCTTTTTTGACCTACTGGGTTTTGTACCACTATGCGTTTTCCGAGGAGCTGCGCGCCGAGTGGGAATGGGTGATCCACAACCACTGGAAGATCGAGTTGCCCGAAAGAAATGCACTCTGGAGCCTGATTACCTACGGCACAGAGGGCTCCATCGACCGCGAGTCGGTATTTTGGCATCTGGAGGGTTTTGCGTGGGATTTGGTGCGTCACGATGTGAAAAATTCCCACCGGAAAGACCTCCGTATCCTAGACCAGAACTTCCGTGGGCAGACCACCGATGTGCTGCTGCATCCGGATGAACGGAGCATCGAGCGGCACAATGCCAATCCCTTTGTATTGGACGATGGCAGAGGCGGAACCACCGAACTCACCGGAGATGAGTTTCTTCTTCCCTACTGGCTGGGCAGGTACTTGGGAGTTATTCCATAAAAGGTTCCTTCCTATTGATCATAAAATGATAACTTTAGGCGCTGTTCGTCAGCAGATCGCTTTTGGTACCTTTGAAAAAACAATTATAGACACATGAAACGACGGGATTTCTTTAGAAAGGGCGTTTTTGCCTCACTGGGAGCTACTGCTTTGGGCACTGGTTCAGCGTTTGCACGGCATACGGAGGACGCATTTCGAAAAACAGCCAAAAATGTGATTTTTTTGGTCAGTGACGGTATGAGCACCGGAACGCTCAATATGGCGGACGTGCTTCTGAAGCAAAAAGAAGGCAGAAGGAGCCGCTGGGTAGGATCGTACCAGGGAAACATCATGAAACGCTCGCTGATGGAAACAGCCTCGTCCAACTCGGTCGTGACCGACTCTGCTGCCGCGGGTAGCTCCTGGGGAGGTGGCATGCGTGTGCCAAACGGCTCCCTGAACATTGGGCCCAACGGAGAAGAGCCCATTCCCATCCTACAGAAATTCAAGGCAGCCGGCAAGTCGGTAGGCTGTGTTACCTCCGTACAGATTGCCCATGCCACGCCTGCGGCGTTTTGTGTCAACGAAAAGAGCCGGAATGCCATGCCTGTCATCGCGGAGACCTACCTGAAGCTGCGTTTCGACGTGATGTTCGGGGGGGGTGACGAGTTGTTCAATGGCAGCAAGCGGGCCGACAAAAAAGACCTGTACAAAGATTATAGAGCAGCCGGCTTTACGGTGGCCCGAAACCGGGAGGAGTTGCTGAAGGTTCAGGGCAAAGGGCCCGTATTGGGGGTATTCAGTGAGGGGGGCTTGCCCTATGCCATTGATAGGGAAAACGATCCCGAGATCAAAAAGGTAACGCCTTCCATGGCGGAAATGGTGAAAAAGGCCATAGAGATTCTAAGTCAGAACCCCAACGGTTTTGCCATGCAGATCGAGGGCGGTAAGGTGGACTGGGCCGCGCATGGAAACGACGCGCCCGCCCTACTCTACGATCAGATAGACTTTGATGAAGCGGTAGGTATCGCACTGGACTTTGCTGCCAGGGACGGAGAAACCCTCGTAATCATGACCACCGACCATGGAAACGCCAATCCGGGACTGTTTGACGGAGGCGTGAAGGGCAAGTTTGGCACGCTGTTTACCGCCACCCGGTCCAATGAATGGATTTTGAAGCAGCTTAACGGAGACAATACGCCGGATCAGGTCATTGATCTGATAAATGCCTACCAAGGGATCACCATCAAGCCGGAGGAGGCAATTGCCCTCCTGAAAAATTACCAGGTAGTCAACGACGAGGGGCTGTACGACACTGGGAAGATTCCTTTGAAGCTTCTTTCCGAGATACAGATGCCCTATACCGGCATAGGATGGGCAGGAACTGGGCACTCCTCCGATCACGTAGAGCTTGGGATGTTTGGTCCGGGCAGTGAAAACCTACCTGCCTTTATCGAGAACTACAAGCTGCATAACTTTATGCTGAATGCAGCGCATGTACCTGCCATGGCGTACGCCTGGTAAATTAGTTACCCATTTGGTGCGGGGGCTCCGGCTCCCGCATACTTTTTGCATCTCGGCCACCAATTCCAATGGCCTATTCATCTTAATCAATGGTATTAACCCAAAAATAGAAGCCTGTTATCACAGGTGACCGTTTCATTAACCCATCTTCACATGTTAGCTTTAGTCAACAATGTAAAAAAGCAGCTTATTTCCCTGTCCATCGTACTGGTGTCCTTTGGATCCCTGGCGCAGCAGGATCCACTCGGGATCTTTCTGACCTGGAAAGAGGACCCGCTTACCACGATGGTGGTAGACTGGCACCTTACTGCCGCTACGCCCCAGGTATTGCATATCACCGAAAAGGGCGGCAATGCGTGGAAACAGGAGACTGCGGAAGTTTTGCCCTTTCCTTTTTCAGATCGCCATATCCACCGGGTGGCCCTTTCCGGCCTGAAACCCGGAACCTCCTATAGCATTAAGTTCGGCGGACAGGGAAAGGAATATTATTTCAACACCATGCCTGCCGATATCAGCAAGGGGGCGATCCGCATCGCGATCGGAGGGGACTCCATGCACGATCAGGCCTTTATGGAAAAGACCAATACCCAAGTGGCCAAGTACGATCCCCACTTTGCGGTAATCGGCGGTGACTTGGCCTACGCCAATGGCGATCCCAAAAACGTTACCCGCTGGTATGCCTGGTTTGATGCGGTAAAAAATACGCTCATTCGGGAAGATGGCCGTATCATTCCCGTCGTAGTCGGCATAGGTAACCACGAAGTGCAGGGTGGATCCTTCGCCAAGCACGAAGACTTTAAGTTTGACGATGCCAGCAGGGCAAAAATTGCACCCTTCTATTATGGGTTGTTTGCTTTTCCCAATCAGCCAGGCTACGGCGTGTTGGACTTTGGAAACTATTTCAGTTTTTTCCTGCTGGACTCAGACCATTCCAATCCGGTAGACGGCGTTCAAACCGAGTGGTTTAAGCGTGAATTGGCGATCCGGGACAACGTCACGCAAATCATCACCATGCACCACGTGCCTGCCTACCCCTCCGTTCGGGATTTCAACGGTACCACACAGGCACGCGTACGAGAACATTGGCTGCCCCTTATCGAAAAGGCCGGCGTAAAGCTGGTATTTGAAAACCACGACCACGCCTACAAGCGCACCTATCCGATCAAAAACAACGAGGTGAATCAGGATGGTGTAGTATACATCGGGGACGGTTCTTGGGGCACAAGACCCCGGGAAGTGCATGATCCGGAGACCACCTGGTACCTCGATACCGCCCAGTCGGTAAGGGCTTTTACCTTGGTGACCCTCCAGGGCAGTAGTTTCAACATCATTTCCGTAGACGAGGATGGAAATGTAATCGATACCTATCCTGCCAATCCCCTTTTAAAATAAGTCGACTGTTTTTATGAAAAAAATTCTGTTTGGGGCCGCCTCGGTGGTCCTGCTTGCTGGTATTGCTTCCTGTGGAAGTAGCCATACCGACTCGTCCGTCCAGTCCGAACCTGCGGCGGAAGCCTCCATCGTGGGGATTCAGACGTTGGAATACGAGCATATTTTCGGTGATGATCGGCCCTTTGCCCAATGCCATGCGTCCACTATCGCACCACTGGGCGATGGGACCTATATGGTTGCCTGGTTTGCCGGATCCTACGAAAAGCACGACGATGTGGGCATTTGGCTCTCCCAGGGAAAACTGAACGATTGGTCGGAACCGAAGATGGTAGCCAAGCTCCGAAACGACCCCCATTGGAACCCGGTTCTTTTCAATGCTCCGGACGGCAAGATGTACCTCTACTTTAAAGTAGGCAAGGAAATCGACGACTGGGAGACCTGGGTGCAGTACACCGAAGATAAAGGGAAGACCTGGTCTGAGCCCCGTGAGCTGGTGCCCGGCGATATAGGAGGGCGTGGACCGGTGCGAAACCACCTGCTGGTCCTATCAGACGGCACCTGGCTGGCCCCGGCATCCTTGGAGCGCAATCGGGTCTGGGATGTGATCATCGACCGTAGCGAAGATGGCGGGCAAACCTGGCAGGCTACCGACAAGCTAGCCCTGGACAGGGAGAAGGTAACCGGCGAAGGCGTAATTCAGCCGGCCCTGTGGGAATCCAAACCCGGCCACGTGCATATGCTGATGCGAAGCTCCGGTGGATACATTTGCCGCAGCGATTCGGAAGACTACGGCAAGACTTGGTCACCCATCGAAGTTACCGATCTGCCCAACAACAACTCGGGCATCGACATCGCTCCCTTGGGTGGCGAGAAGATAGCGCTGATCTTCAATCCCGTATCGGGAAACTGGGGCAAGCGGTACCCCATCACCGTTGCCATCTCTGAGGACAATGGAAAAACCTGGCCGGTAAAATACGATATAGAGAAAGGTGAAAACGAAAAGGATGAACTCTCCTATCCCGCCATTTTTTACGAAAACGGCCAATTGGTAGGATGCTATACCTGGAACAGGCAGCGTATAGCCTTTTGGAAAGGGGAGCTGATCCGGGAATAAATAACCAAATAGGTAAAAGAGACTAAATAAAGGATATGTTAAAATTTGGAGTTTTGCTGGGAATGGTCGCGGCGTTTGGCACGCAGCTTCTGGCACAGGAAGGTAAGACCTATGCCGAGCGCTTGGGCTATCCCTCCGGTGTCAAAGTGGTGATCTTTCACGTAGATGATGCAGGGATGTCGTATGAGTCCAATACCGGAACCATCCGTTCCATTGAGGATGGGGTAGCCACCTCGTGCAGCATCATGTTCCCCTGCCCTTGGTCGGCGAGTTTTGCGCAATATGCGATCAAGGAACCCATGGATGCGGGGGTGCACCTTACGCTGACTTCGGAGTGGGGGCATTACCGCTGGCATCCCGTGGCCGGCAGGGAGGTAGTGCCTACCCTGATCGATTCGGAGGGAGCCCTATGGCGTTCGGTGGAGGAGGTCGTAAGAAACGCGTCTCCCGATGAAATTGAGCTGGAAATCCGTGCCCAGGTAGACAGGGCCATTGCCCTAGGGCTAAAGCCCACGCATTTGGATAGCCACATGGGTACCTTGTTTTATCATCAGCCCTTTTTGGAGCGGTATATCAAGGTAGGTGCCGAATACGGCATCCCGGTTATGTTTCCGGGAGGGGTAAATAAGCTGCTGGGTTTATCCATGAACGATAACCTGATCAAACGATTAAAGAAGGAGGGAAGCTACCGTGAAGGGATGGAGCTTCCCAAAAATGACCTGATGCTGAAAGCACCGGAAGTAGGTAAGCTGATCTGGAGCCTGGGTCTTCCCGTGTTGGATGATCTCCATTCCGTCAGCGGCAATTGGAAGCCAGAGGGTGATCCCACCGCAGCGGAATGGGGCCGCTACAAAACGGAGCAGTTTAAGGAGGTGCTCTCGCAGATGGAGCCCGGCCTGGCCATGATCATCGTCCATAGCAACGGAGACAACGAGGTGTTTGACCGGATCAGCGGCTCGGGCGGATCGAGGTATGCCGATATGCTGGCGATGATCGATCCGGATTTAAAGGCCTATATCGAAGCGGAAGGCATTATGCTGACCACCTGGCAGGAGGTCATGGAGCGCAGAAAGCGCGTGAAATAGATGGAAATTGTCCCGAGAAAATGATTGAGCGCGGATTATTGATAGGATTGCTTGCCTTGGCAAGTGTGATGCCCCTTAGCGGGCAAGTGGTGCCCAAAGAAGTGGCGGTAGAGGATGAGCAGTTGATCTTTCCCATTCAGCCCGAGCATGCCCACGGCAGCAGTATCGTGGAGTTGCCCAATGGCGATCTACTGGCGACCTGGTTTCAAGGCTCCGGTGAGCGAAAGGCCGACGACGTGAAAATCATGGGAGCGAGGCTGCGCAAGCGGGATAAGCAGTGGGGGCCGCCGTTTTTGATGGCCGATACGCCGCATTTGCCCGACTGCAATCCGGTCTTGTTTTTGAACGGCGACGGCAAGCTCTTTCTGGTATGGATCGCCGTACAGGCTAACCGCTGGGAGCACTCCATTCTACGGGTGAGGACGTCTACCAATTACAACAACGCCGGCGCACCTATATGGGACTGGCAGGACAATATACTGCTCAAGCCCGGCTCCGAATTTGCCGAGGAAGTGGCAGCGAGGTTTAGGGAGCTGCCGGAAACCGGTGCCGGCTGGGCAGAGTATGCGCCGTCTTACGACGATATGATCCTTGAGGCTTCCAAAGACAGCCGAAAAAGCAGCATAGGATGGATGACCCGGATCAAACCGCTGTTTTTGCCGTCGGGAAGGATCCTGCTTCCACTGTATTCTGATGGGTATAACTTTTCACTGGCGGCCATCTCGGACGACGGGGGGGAAACCTGGACTCCCAGCCTGCCCATCGTGGGGAGGGGACCCATACAGCCGGCCTTTGCCCGCAAAGAGGACGGCACCATCGTCGCGTATATGCGGGACAGCGGAGATGCCCCCGCCCGGGTTCACAGGAGTATGTCCAGCGACAATGGCTACTCCTGGACAGCTTCGGAAAAAACAGCAATACCCAACACCGCCAGCGTGGAGCTGCATGCGCTACGTTCCGGGCATTGGGCCTTTTTGGGAAACGACATAGACGACGGGCGCTATCGGGTAGCCCTGTACCTGTCGGATGATGAAGGGGAAACCTGGAAATGGAAAGTATACTTGGAAGACGGGGAAAAGGGACAGGGAGGGCACTCCTATCCCAGCCTGATCGAAGATGGAAAGGGGAACCTCCACATCACCTATTCGTTTCACGAAAGCGGTGACCGGAAATCGATCAAATACCTGTTGGTAAACCCCAAAAAGATACTGAGGCATACCGTAAAATAGCGGAGGCGGGAGGCATGCCAACGCCTTAAGGATATGGCAAAGAGGGGTTTCCTTTGAGCAGTTTTCCCTCTTCCGGCCGTACGCGGTTCGTTGGGCGCCCCTACCGAGCGCCAATACAGGCTGAGGTCGACGATAATGCAGATTTTTTTATGTCCGTGATAGTACAAAATCAGGGTATGCGGGTAATACAGAAGAGTGGGGTTTTCCCGTCTGAAACAACGGGATGTCAGGATCACTCAAGTAGTTAGGTTAGGTAAGTTTTGTCCGCCTTTGGCAGGTGCTAAGGCGGACAAATTTCTTTTGACCCCTTAAAGTTGGCTTCTTTTACCCCTATTGGCCATTGCGCATTGAACCCTATGGAGCTTGTCTGTCAGGAGCAAGGCTGACAGCAGATCTACCCAAAATACCAAGGGTCTTGAATGACCGGCTCATCACTAAAACAACTATACACACATGACAAAACTATTCTTGGGCGGCATGGTTGCCCTTGGAATTGCCGCGTTGGCTTCCTGCAATCCCCAATCGGGCGACTCTGCCCAATCCATGGCCGGAACTATCGTCCATGAAGACACCCGTTTCCGGCAGGAGCTTAGCATCAAGTATTACCTGGAGACGCCCGGGGTGGGGCTCCTACGAGCGTACGAGGATCGAAACGGTACGGTACAGGTGCTTTCCGATCAGGGCCTGCTGCGTCCTCACGACGGGCAGTTTCTCTTTCCGGGCAGGCTGATAACCGACAGGACCTACCTGCCGATGAAGGACAAGCGGCTGAAAGACCTTGTACTGTACCGTGACCAGTTTGTCTACCTGGACGACCGATCTGTGTTGAGCAATGCCTGGGCGGGATCCCTGTTTGTCCGGCATGCCATCTCCGATGCCTCCCTTTTTCAGGCGGGCAAGGATTTTTCCTTTCTCGTGGCCGGAGCGGGCAGCTTGGCCTATTATGTCGATTCTGCGGAGGTGTGGAAGGGCAGTATGGGCAGTGCCCAGGTATTGGGCCTGGACTATGATTCCCGGCAGGATCGTTTTCTTGTGTTGACGCCAACGCAAGTGGCTACCTTTACACCCGGCCAAAAGGAATTGAAAGAGGTATTTTCCGGTTCGGGGTTTACTTCCTTTTCCCTGGCAAATGGGGGCAAGCACCTGATCATCGGAACCAACGACGGTTTTTTGAGGGTAAGTACTGCCTCGTGGCAGCAGGAAGGTGAGCGGCAGAACAGGCTGCCCTGGCCGGAACTGACCGCCGTACGCGAAATCCATGGTAACCTATGGTTTGGGTCGACCCGGGGTGCATTTATGTTGAAGCCTGACGGGAAGTTTAACTATTACTACGGAGAGCGATGGTTGCCCGGCGATCAGGTGATGCACCTGGCACCGGGAAGCGGCCAAAACGTATGGGTGCTCACCGATCAGGGGCTGGCAAAGCTGGAGTTCTTCGAGCAAACCCTGCACGAAAAGGCGGAGTATTTCGACAAGCAGATGCGGGAGCGACATATCCGCTACGGATTCAATGCTACCCTGGTGGGCATGGAAAAGGGCAACATCAATTCCGGCCGCCTGGGCGACTCGGATAACGACGGACTGTGGACATCGATGTACCTAGGGGGGGAGGCGTTCCGGTATGCGGTCACCGGCGAGGCCGAAGCCCTGCAAAATATCCGTGAATCCCTGGATGCCATGGAGCGGCTCTACACCATCAATCCCATCGAGGGCTTTCCTTCCAGGTCCTTTGCCAGAAGGGGTTATATCCCCCAACTGTCAGACCCAGAGCGCTGGCAGCCGGCCAGCCATCCCGAGTGGGACTGGAAGGCTACCACCAGTAGCGATGAAGCCATCGGGCATGCGTTTGTATTTGGCGTGATCGCCGAACTGGTAGATGACAAGGAAGTAAAAGATCAGGCTGTGCGCTTGATCGATGCCCTCATGCAGCATATCGTGGACAATGACTGGTACCTGATCGACTACGATGGCAAACCCACGTTGTGGGGCAAGTGGCATCCGGATTATGTGAACAATTTTCCCCGCATGGTAGGCGACCGGAAGCTAAACTCCTCCAATATCATCTCCATGCTGCAGACAGCCTACCACTTTACCCAAAAGGAGATCTACAAGACCAAGGCCTTTGAGCTGATGAACGATCACGGGTACCTGGACAATATGATGGTGCCCATGGAGCAAATCGGCAAAGCCGAGGAAGGTACAGACGAGTGGGCGGAGATGCTTTCCGAATCCTGGAACCACTCAGACGATGAAATGTATTTTCTCGGCTACTGGGGCCTTTACCGCTATGCCTTTAACGATACCCTCAAGGCCAAATACCGTGAATCCATTATAGACCACTGGGAGGCCGAGCGTCCCGAAAAGGACGGGCTTTGGAATATCTTCACCGCGCTGGTGGCCCCCGACAACTTTGACCTGGAGGAAGCCATCTGGTACCTGCAGGAATATCCGATGGACCTTATCAATTGGAGTGTGCAGAACAGCCACCGCAAGGACGTGACGCCCATTGCCGAGAACTTCCGTCGTCAGACGCTCACGGAGGTATTGCCGCCCGATGAGCTGCCTATCAGAAGGCACAATGCCAACCGATTTGGCCTTGATGCCGGCGGGATGGGCCGCTCCGAAAACAGTCCGGGCGATATCTGGCTGCTTCCCTATTGGATGGGCAGGTACCTGGGTGTCATCAGCGGCCCCCAAACAGACTAACCCCTCCAGTCATGCGGTTTTTCGACAAAATGAAAGCAGGTATGCGGGTTTATGGCACCTGCATCACCTCTTTTAATCCCCTTTGGCCCCGGATTTGGGAGGCGGTAGGCTTGGACTTTGTCTTTTTGGATACCGAGCATATCGCCTTGGACCGCACCCAAGTGGCCCACTTGTGCCGGCAGTTGCGGGCTTCCGGGGTAGTTCCCATTGTGCGGGTAGCTGCTCCCAGTGCGGTATTGGCCGGGCAGATGATCGATGCCGGAGCCGGCGGTGTGGTCGTGCCCTATGTGGAGTCGGTGGAGGAAGTACGGCAGTTGGTGGGGGCTACGAAGTACCGACCGATCAAGGGGCAAAAGCTTGCCCGCTTGCTGCGCGGCGAGGAGAGCCTGACTCCCGAGCTGCAGGCCTATCTTCAGGAGTACAACGGCCCGCGTATGGCCATTGTCAATATAGAAAGTGTGCCGGCCCTGGAGGAACTGGAGGGGCTGCTTTCGGTACCCGGATTGGATGCGGTCTTTATTGGTCCCCATGACCTCTCGGTGAGCATGGGCCTGCCGGAGCAATACGACCATCCCGAAGTGGAGCAGGCTATGCGGCGCATCGTTCAGGTGGCACGTGCCAAGGGACTTCATGTGGGGGTGCACTTTTCCGCCTCTCCTAAGCTGCAGGTCCAATGGATAGCGGAGGGCGTGGACATGATCTTGCACAGCAGTGACTATGCGCTTTTTTTCCAGCGCTTACAGGAGGATATTACCTATATTAGAAGCCAAAACGGGGATGGAGAAGCCAATGCTGCCCGTCCCGAAACGATCTAAGCAAATACCAAGTACCATGACTAAAATTACAGAACAGGATTCGTTGTATAGGCATCTGGAAAAGATGTCGGTGGAGGAGTTGACGGCCCATATCAACCGGGAAGACAAAAAGGTGGCCCTGGCCATTGAGCAGGCCCTGCCGCAGATCAATGCCGTGATCCAAAAAATTGTTGCCCAGCTGAAGGCTGGGGGCCGGTTATTCTATGTGGGAGCAGGCAGTGGCGGTCGCCTTTCCGTGCTTGACGCCATCGAGCTGCCCACCACCTATGGGGTGCCCAAGGGGATGGTCAATGTGATCCTGGCCGGTGGCGTGGAGCACTTGGTGGAGGCCAGGGAAGAGGAAGAAGACGACCGGGAGGCAGGCTGGAAGGCATTGCAGGCACAGCAGGTGTCGCCGGGGGACTTTGTGTTGGGGATTTCGGCCAGTGGCACGACGCCCTTTGTGTTGGAGTCACTCAGGGCCTGTAGGAGCCATGGCATTCCCACGGGCTGTTTGGTGAGCAATCCCGATTCGCCCATCGCAGGACAGGCCGATCTGCCCATAGAGGTGATCACCGGACCTGAGTTTATCACCGGCAGCACGCGCATGAAGTGTGGTACGGCACAAAAAATGATCTTTGATATGATCAGTACCACGGTAATGGTGCAGCTGGGCCGGGTGGAGGACAACAAGATGGTGAATGTCTTGCTGATCAACGACAAGATTACCGACCGCGCGGTGCGCATGCTGATGGAGCGCTCCGGTATCGCCGACTATGCGCACGCCAAAGAGCGTCTATTGGCAGCCGGTTCGGTGCGCAAGGCTTTGGATGCACTGGCGGAATAGGTTTTCGTGAGATGAGCTGATATTGTCATTTGAGACTGTCTGTAAAGGGCAGTCTTTTTTTTCGTTACCGGTTTTCCGGATTTCCCCGTAAAGCTGGGTGAAGCTTGCCGCCTTACAATTAGGGTCAAGCAGGTCGGTTGACGTATCGGATATCCACTTTTTTTTGAGGGAATTTTTCTGGAATTTGTGGAGTTGGGGGATTTTTTTGTATTTTCCACCCATCATTTTTTCTAAGTTGTCATGAAGAAGACCATAGTTTTACGAAACGACACATTTGGCAAGGTGCCGGTCATTCGGATGGAGTTTCCCTTCGATTTCGACTTAAAAGAATTGGTAAAGGCCTACCCGGATGCGGCATGGTATCCAAAGGAGAGCGTATGGGCGGTTCCGTATGCCGACACCCGGGTTTCTTCCCTCTTGGCGCATTTTAGAGGGAACAATGTGTGGCTGGACTACAGCTTGGTCAAGAAGGCGGAGCTTCCGCAGGTGTGGCCGGAACTCCCTCCCTTGGCAGATCGGATTGGGGCGGAGATCCAGCGGTTTAGGGATTGGCTGCGAAACCGTCGGTATGCAGAGGCCACGGTAAAAAACTATTGTGATTCGATCTCGGTATTCTTTCGGTTTTTGGAAAACAAGGATCCAGAGGAGGTGACCAACGAGGATATGGAGCTGTTCAATCGGGACTATATCCTGGCCCGAGGGCTGTCGGAGTCGTATCAGTCGTTGTTTATCAACGGGGTGAAGTTGTATTTTGCCATTTTGGAGGACAGGAAGTTGGAGCCGGAGATTATCCGGCGTCCGAGGCGGGCGAAGAAATTGCCCCATGTATTGAGCAAGGAAGAGGTCAAGGCGATTTTGGAGGCCCTTACCTACCCAAAGCACCGGCTGATTTTGCTCCTTCTGTATTCCTGTGGTCTGCGAAGGGGGGAGTTGATAAACCTACGCGTGACCGATATCCAGCTGGAGCGAGGGGTTCTTATGGTGAGAAAAGGTAAGGGTAACAAAGATCGTTTGGTTCGGTTTCCACCCATGTTACGGGGTATTCTGCAGTCATATATCAAAGCATCTCAACCTAGAGAGTATCTGATAGAAGGGCAGAAGGGAGGGGCCTACAGCGAAAAAAGTTTGGCAGAGGTATTCAAGAAAGCCTTGCATTTGTCCGGCATCAACAAGCCTGCTACTCCGCATTGGTTGCGGCACAGCTATGCTACCCATCTTCATGAAGGAGGTACGGACATTCGGTTTATTCAGGAGCTTTTAGGTCATCAGAGCAGCCGAACGACGGAAATTTACACACATGTAAGTACTCGAAAAATAAGGGAAATTCGGAGTCCAATAGAGGACATGGATCTAGAAATATAGAAGGCAACCAAACCAGACCAATCCAACAACCTAAAGCGAGAAGGGTCTAGCCAAACCAGACCAATAAGAAAGTTAGCTGTAATTTAGAAAAACACTCACAATCTGATTATTGATGAACAAAATGGATAAAAAACAATTGAATGAATTAACCGATAAGGAGCTATTGAATGAAGCTAAAAAAATGAAATCTACTCAGACTATTGATGCTACATTAATAGGGGTTTTATTTGGAATTTTGATTTATAGCATTATCGCAGGAAACTTCACCATCTTCTTTGGAATACTTCTTTTGTATGCTATTTATAAATTAGCTAATAAGGAAAAGTACAAAAGAGAAGAACTTAAAAATCTTTTAAAAGAACGAAATTTGAAATTATAGATGGTTGATAATTGTAAAAACTGTAAAACAAATTTGACACATAATTTTTGTCCAAATTGTGGTAATCCATCTAAATTAAAAAGGATTGATGGTCAATATGTAGTTAATGAAATCAGTAATGTTTTAAATTTCAACAAAGGAATATTATTTACAATTAGAGAATTGATTTTACGACCCGGTAAAACAGTAAGATTTTTTTTACAAGAAGATAGAAATCGATTAGTTAAACCAATTGTATTTATAATTGTATGTTCATTAGTTTATTCTATCATTCAACAGATATTCAGTTTTGAAGATGGCTATGTGGGATACTCATTTGAAAAAGAATCAGCAATAGCTTCTATTTTTAATTGGGTTTCTGAGAATTATGGCTATTCAAATATATTAATGGGAATTTTTATAGCAATTTGGATAAAAGTTTTCTTCCGAAAGTACAGTTTTAATTTCTATGAAATACTAATTCTTTTGTGTTATGTTATGGGAATAGGAATGTTGTTATTCGCTCTTTTTGGAATTATTGATAGCCTAATTGATTTTCAAATAATGGATAAGGGTTACTTAATTGGAATTATTTATATTTTATTGTCTATCATAGATTTTTTTGATAAAAAGAAGATTATTAATTATCCCAAAGTTGTGATTTCATACTTTTTAGGAATGCTCACATTTATGTTTGGGATTTTTATAATTGGTGGAATAATAAATTGGATAAGATGAAAACTACAGCTAACAGCACCTACCCAAAAGTGGCGGTTCAGTGGTTAAATCAAGCTTTGTACTTCTATCAAAGTTTGTGCTTGGTTGACAGTGAAGTGCTTCGAAATCGCCACCTTCGGGTAGCTGCAAAACGTTGGCGATAATATAATGAAACAGAAATCACATATTTT
>NZ_AQHR01000036.1 GCF_000390185.1 Lunatimonas lonarensis
TCGGTAAACCGCCATCGGAGGGCCTGTCTGCTGGTTGCCCAGCAGTCCTCCATCCATTTCAAAGCATTCAGACCCGTTGGGTCTGATTCAAGTCACACACGGGATTCAGCTTGGAGACGGCGAGCCTTCGGAGCCGTTCCTTTCCAGGCTACTACTAACTTCTTAAAGATACTAAACTTTCAATTTACTCTAAACAGCCCGCTGGATCCAAGGTGATGTTAGAGTGCGTTTTCTCTTATCATCTTACAGGAAGGTTAAGCCAATTCTTTTATTCAATCCTTGTTCAAAAATCCGGATCAAGGTTGATAACTGGATATTCCCTTTTCCATTTTCAAGTTTTGAGATATAGCTTTTCTTTGTCCCTGCCTTTTCCGCCAATTGCTCCTGGGTCAGGTTCGCTTCCTTCCTAGCCTCTTTCAGCATTTCGCTGATGATGAACATCTGGGCATTCTCTTCATACTTGTTTCTGCTTTCACTTCCAATTTTTCCGTGCTCCAGTTCGATCAGCTCATCGAATGTTTTGACTTTGCAATAATCCTTCATGATCTTATTTCTTTGTTTGAAAATATTCCTTCATTAACCTTTCTGCTTTCTCCAATTCAATCTTCGGAGTCTTTTGGGTCTTTTTTTGAAAACCGTTGAACAGAACCACAAGCCTTCCTTCATCAAAGCAGCAAAAGATCCTGAAAATATTTGA
>NZ_AQHR01000037.1 GCF_000390185.1 Lunatimonas lonarensis
TTCTGTGGGAAGGTAGGGGTGAAATTCCCCCGCCTGACCCGATTATAGGGCATTTTAAATCTGAACATCATAATTGACAGTAAGCTAATTATAAAATGATTAAAACTATTGCACCATCATCAAAAATATTGAGTAAATACATAGAGCATTTTTATGTTTTTACCAATCAAGGGCAAATTTCGATGAGTTATATAGCATTTCCGCATACGAATACTTGCATATCCCTTTTTCAAGGAGTAGAAATACTAAGAGATAATCTTACACTTACTATAAAGTCAGACGAAACCGTCAAGGACCAAGTTTCCGTTGAAATTACAGGAAAATATACTCAACCTTTTTTTGTGAATTATCAAGGGTTGTTTAAAGAAATCGCAATTATTTTTAAACCTTTAGGCGTAAACTACTTTTTAAAGAATGATTTAATCGAGTATGCACCTTTATTTTCACAACCCCTTGCCTTATCTCATTGGCACTCTATTGCAGAAGAATTGTTTATGGAAGAAAATCTATCCAAAAGAATTGAGCTATTAGAAGCATTTTTATTAGAAAATCTAACCGACAAAGACGATACTATTGTAAGAAAAGCTATGCTTCTTATTGAGGACTTTGAAAAAGATTATACTATGCAAGAAGTCGCAGAACATTGTGCTTTAACAATTAAAACCTTACAAAGAAATTTCAAAAGATTACTTACATGTACACCATCAGAATATAAGAGGATTGCGAAGTTTCGCTATTCTCTTTACAAGGAAGGACTTCAAAAAGAAATCAAAAAACTTACTGAAATAGCGTATGAAAGTAACTATTACGACCAATCCTATTTTATCAGAGACTTCAAGAAACTTACGGGAATAAACCCTAAGGCATTTTTTCAGCGTGTCAGCAAGTTGGAGGAAAACAAAATTATTTGGGAAATAAGATAATTGTCGCAAAAGTCCAATTTTAGATGCAAACATAGCCTTAACTTTGCCATAAAATAAGGTTGTATCTAAACTCACTTTTGTAATGAAAATTAGACCTGAAGACTTAGAGGCAGAGGGCTATACTCTTATAGACAAATTAGATCATAGTGAACTAATACCATTTGTAAAGAAAAATCTTAATAAATGGTCTTATATCTCTATCTTTTTTTATTCAATTAACCTTATCTTGTTGTTAGCAGGTATTCTAAGCATATACATAAGTTTTACTTACAAAAATGCCGAAATAGGTGATGTTGTGTTTCATTACTGTTTTGGTTTTACTATCTGTTTTCTACTCATACCAATCCACGAATATATTCACGTTTTGGCATATAGATATTTAGGTGCGAAAGAAACTTCTTTTGACTACAACTTAAAGAAATTCTATTTTATGGCATTGGCAAATAATTTTGTAGCAAATAGACGAGAGTTTGCATTTGTTGCTTTATTTCCTTTTACTCTCATAAGCTTTTTCTTATTTATACTATATTTCTATGCAGATAATAATTGGCAAATCACCTTACTAAGTACATTATTTTTGCATACTGCGATGTGTTCAGGCGATTTTGGACTACTTAATTTTTTCTACATAAATAAGAATAAAAATGTCGTAACTTATGATGATACGACAAATAAAATTTCTTTTTTTTACATCAAATAAAACAAATTTAAAATGAATAAGTCGATGATAATTTCTCTGTTAATTTCTCTTTTCTTCACTTTTGGATGCGCAAAAGAAGAGCTGGAAGCAAATTATGATGCCAAACTTTTGTCTGTTACGGATAGGTCTATGTTAGCCTATATAGATAATGGGGTAATACATAATTCAAGGCAGCAAGTTATTGCAAAGTTTGCTAATGACACCCTAACAAATAACCAAAATCAAGCCTTAGGGTATATTTCTAATGGGCATATTTTTAATATGGCTCATCAGAAATTAGGTCTTGTAGAAAATAACAACATAAAAAACCAATTGAGTCAAACAATAGCAATTGTTGAAGGCACAAACATGCAAGACAAAGCGGGCTTGGGTATAGCAATGTTTGTATTCTTTCTGAATGAATAAAAACGCCCTATAACATTTAGCCCACTAGCCGAAAGCCCCTGAAAAAAAGCCCTGATAGAAGAATATATCTATCAGGGCTTTTGGTTAGTGGCTGTTGACTGACATCCGCAGGGTGAAACGGTTGCTAGGAGGATTAGTAGGATGGTATTGGTTCCATGGTTATTTGCAGGATTGTTTTTTGGAGGATTTGATGGATATTTTTGGGGTTTGGGCATAAGTTCCCCTACCCGGATTTCCGATTTGGTAAAATTCGGATATGTCCTGGAGCGGGCCAGTGTATTCCCCGTTCCGGGAGTGCATCATGAAGGGGCAGGTTTCATCCGAAGGGGCTTCGGTTTCCTGTTGGTCCTGTCCCTTGTGTCGAATACGACAGTCATCCTTCCTGTTTCGCAGCAGGGACACTTTAAGATATCCTTTCCGTACTTTTCCAGCATCCGGATCCGGAAGGGGATGAGGACTTTTTCTTTTTGAGGTTCGAGGCTGAGGGCAGTCCGTATCAGGTCAAGCCTTTCCCTCCTGCCCTGGAACCTGAGGTATCCGAAGTGCCGGATCTTGACGAACTTTCTTGGGAGGATATGCTGCTCAAACCGTCTAAGAAACTCCTCATGGCTGAGCCACATCTGTTTGGTTTTGGAGCCGTCCGCATAGTCTTTGTAGCTGAACCTGATGTGCGTTGCGTTGACCTCAAGGATCCGGTGCCTTGTGATGGCGATCTTGTGGGTGTAGCGTCCGAGGTATTCGACGACCCTATCGGGCGAACCGAAGGGGGCCTTTGCATAGACGTTCCATTTTTTGAACCTGACCGCTTTGAGGACGGCGTTTTTTTCCTCCTTCCAGCTGAGAGAGCAGTCCTTTTCCAGTCCTTCCATGAACATGGCCTTGAACATGCCGGCCATACTTTTCTGGGGGAAAAGGAAGCGGTTGTTTTTGCGTTTGGCATCTACCCAACGTATTCCGTCAAAGCCTCCCGCGCTGACGATACAATGTACATGGGGATGGAATGAAAGGTCCTGTCCCCAGGTATGCAGCACCATGGTGATGCCCGGTTCGGCACCGAGGTATTCCGGCATGCGTGCATGCTTGGTCAGGGTCTGGGAAGCCGCCAGAAACAGCAGGTCAAAGAGCTCGCTTCTGTTGCCCATGATGACGGGGTTTAGTTCATGGGGCAGGGTAAAGACGATGTGGTAATAGGCGGTGGGCAGGAGCTCCTCCATTCTGCCCTCGATCCATGCGTCCCTTTTCATGCTGCCGCAGTTTGGACAGTGCCTGTTGCCGCAGGAATGGTAGCGGTGGACGGTGTTGCCGCATTCCTGCCGGTCGCACCTGCTGAGGTGGTAGCCTTTGGCGGCGGTATGACATGCGGCAAGATCGCCAAATACGGCCCTGCTGTAGGGATTGAAGCCCTGGACGGAGCTGTGCCCGAACAGGGATTGAAAGGAAGTGTCAGTTTCCATTGCCCAGCAGGTCGAGTGGGGAGACGAGCTTTTCCCTGCGCTGTTTGGTCAGGTGGAGATAGATCATGGTGGTCTCTATCTTGGAGTGCCCGAGGAGCTGCTTGATGGTGTGGATGTCGGTGCCGGCATCGAGCAGGTGGGTGGCAAATGAATGCCTGAGGGTATGTGCGGAGAATGCGTGCTGCCCGAGCCCCGCCTGTTTCATGGCCATGCGGATGGCATGCTGTATGGACCGGTCGTTCATGGCCTTTCCCGGGGTCTGTCCCTCGAAGAGGAACACTTTGGGCCTGTGGAGCCTGTAATAGGCCTCAAGCAATGGGAGCACGGCGGCGGGCAGGATGGTGAACCTGTCCCTGCTTCCCTTCCCGGCGACGACCTTCAGCTGCATGTCGGTCCTGCTGATGTGCCTCATCTCCAGGAAACGGAGTTCGCTGAGCCGGATGCCCGTGCCGTAGAACAGTGCGATGATGGCCCTGTGCTTGAGGTTTGAAGTGGCTCCGAGGACCTGTGCCATCTAGTCCTGGGTGAGGATATCCGGAAGACGGAATTCCTTTCTGGGATAGAGTGCGTGGGGGACCACGTAGGGGGATGGGAGGATGTTCTTGAAAAAGAAGCTGCAGCTCTGGGCGGTCATGCGACACTTGTCCCTGCCCACGCCGTGTTCCTTTTTGATGTAGTTGATGTAGGATGCGATGTGCTCCTGGGTAAGCTGCTCGGGGCTAAGGTGGTTGTAATAGGCAAAGATATAGCGCATCTCGGCCAAATAGTTGCGGACGGTCATGGGGGAGTAGGCCTTTGCTTCCAGAAACGAGGCGAGTCTGAGCAGGTACTCCTGCGCCGGGCTGTTAAGGACCACAGTCCCCAAGGTGTTTTTTTTTAGTTTCCATAGTGATAGATTTTGAATTGAGATAATTTAAGCAGAATTTAGGTAATTCGCTCACCCGGAGGGTGTCAGTTCAACAGCACCTACCCAAAAGTGGCGGTTCAGTGGTTAAATCAAGCTTTGTGCTTCTATCAAAGTTTGTGCTTGGCTGACAGTGAATCGCTTCGAAATCGCCACCTTCGGGTAGCTGCAAAACGTTGTAGTGCATTAAAGAACCTATAAAGCGCAGTAGCAAATATGATTGTATTTGAAATCATTGGTGGGATTTTAGTCAGGATTTTCGTTGATATAATATTCGAAGGAATCATTGGTGGAACTTACAGACTTTTTAAGAGAGGATTTGTATATATAAAAGTGAAGGTTTTCGGATTTGAGAGAAAAGATCCTGATCCGATAAAAGCCCTTGAGAAAAAATTGCTTTATAAGAAAATTGAACTTACTGAAAATCTCAATTCTATTATAAAGTCTGGACAAACAGGAACAATACTGGAAGTTATTAATGATGACAAAGTTTTCGCAGAATTCTATGACCGAAACGGAAATCAGATAGAATGGAAAGGTGAACTGGTTTTAGAAATAGGAATGAATCAATTCAAATTAAAAAAATAG
The DNA here is from genome assembly GCF_000390185.1 of Lunatimonas lonarensis. GTDB lineage: Bacteria > Bacteroidota > Bacteroidia > Cytophagales > Cyclobacteriaceae > Lunatimonas > Lunatimonas lonarensis. Next base: position 4,975 of record NZ_AQHR01000037.1, read on the forward strand.
AAAGTAGCTTTAAGATTGTTGTGCATTAAAAGAATTCCATGAAAATCAGTAATACGATTATAATTTTTACTTCAATCGGGTTATTCACTTTAATTTTTGTTGGGGTTCCGTTTTGGATCCATACCGAAAATGGTAATCAAAGTGTGCAAAATGAAGATTTAATAATAATTAAAGGGTCAATAGAAAACATTAGGAAAACAACGACAGGGGGAAAGCATTCAAAACCAATAATCTATCTCAAACTTATAGAATACCCTTTCGAATTTAGGATTGTAGATAGCTCATATAAGGCAATAGATAAGGATTTGGTTGATAAAATACTACAAAAGGGAGCAAATGTTATTATCGAAACAAAAAATAATGAAATTATTAGAAGTCAGTCAGGTAGCATTTTGAATGCAGTTTTCAAATGGAGAGGTAAACCATTGATTTATTCCCTTAAAGCTGAAAATGAAAGTTTATTGACAGTAAAACAATATAATAATCAAAAAGAAAGATTTAATGCTAATAATATAAAATGGGGAATCATATTGGTTCTTTTTATCGCAGGTCGACTATTTTGGGTGTATTACCAAGAAAAGAAAGTTAAGGTAAAAGAATAACGCACTACAATCGAGTAGCCTGACCTGAGCTAAATAGCTCAGGTTGAGGCTCTCACACCACTGCCGATAGCTATCGGCATACGGGTCTCGTATCCGGCGGTTCACTGGATTGTAGGTTGCGATTTGAGGTAATAGGAAATCGAGCATCCCGAAATTGTCTTTCGGAGGCTTTCCTGTCAAATATGCGAGATTCGATGTGACCTTTAAAAAAAATAAAAACACATCAAAGCATAGATTCGTAGCCTTTTCGTCTCAGGCGTGACAAGGCGATAGTCGTGATCAGAATAGGACTCTGGGCGACTGCCCAGCCACCTTTTCTGGTTCCTCCCCCACAGCCCGGCCCCTCGCTAAAAATGTCCTAAGGGACATTTTCTTCACGCTCGGTCCTACGCATAAGCATGGTCCTGGTCCACTCCCAATCTGATCAGGTTTTTACGTTTCCGCTCAGGCCCCGCCCGCTACTACCGGCCCAAAGCTCACGCTTTGTCCTCAGTCGTGCCAGATACAGTAACGAAGTCGGTTTATTCACGTTTATAATTGATTTTTCAATGGAGTTCATGAATTGTAAGCAGCCGCCCATCCCCATCTGTTTTTTCGGGTAAATGGT
>NZ_AQHR01000038.1 GCF_000390185.1 Lunatimonas lonarensis
CCGGATACACCGGGGTGGTCCAGACGGACGCCTTTGCTGCCTATAAGAAGCTTTTCGGCCCCAACAGGGCCATACAGCACTATTTCTGTATGGCCCACATCCGCCGCAAGTTCGACGAAGCCTTCCGGACCGACCCGCAGAGGGCCGCCTGGGCGGTGCGCCATATCGCCAAACTCTACGCCATCGAAAAGCGGATCCGGGAAGCCGACCCGCCCCTGTCGGAAAACCTTGTCGTGGAAATGCGCATCGCAGAGTCGGTCCCCCTGCTCGAGGAACTCCACCGGTGGCTGGCCGAAGAACATCCCAAGGTACTGCCTGCCTCTCCCATAGGAAAGGCGATCGCCTATGCGCTCCCGCTCATGGAGGGCATGAAGCTCTACACCCTGCACGGACAACTGCAGATCGACAACAACCTGATCGAAAACACCATCAGGCCCATCGCCCTGGGCAGGAAAAACTACCTGTTCACCGGAACACACGGGACTGCCCAAAACACGGCCATGATCTATTCCCTGTTTGCCACCTGCAAACTGCACCAGGTCAA
>NZ_AQHR01000039.1 GCF_000390185.1 Lunatimonas lonarensis
ATGATCTATTCCCTGTTTGCCACCTGCAAACTGCACCAGGTCAACCCATATGAATGGCTCCTTGATGTGCTCAGGAAAATCAACGATCCCGAATACGGGGGCAGGTTCTCAGACCTGCTGCCTCACCGATGGAAAAAAAATACCTCAACATCTGCCTAAACCAACAAGGGGGATAACCGACTGCTTACCATGAATTCGTCCCTCATTTCTTAGCCACTCGTCGAGTGATTTCAGCTTTGCGGAGATACTGCCCCGATAGCTATCGGGGGGTAATTGTTTACCCATCCCCGCCACACTTCTGCCAGCTTCCGTAACCTTTCCTCGAAACTGTACGGTCTGGTCTTCTTGGTGATCTGCTTGAGTTTGCGTTTGAGAGAGTCCCAGCTGTTCTTTTTCACTACCAGCCCCGCGCGCAGGCTGGCTCCTCGCTGAAATCTTTCACCGAAAGATTTTCTGACGCTCGGCCCTCCCTTGACCCCTTTCTCGTATGTCGGGACAAATGCATGTCCCAACAGCTCGAAATCGGATGGTCTTCGGATTCCGCAGCACTGCGTGCGCCCCCTTCGCACTCCCGTGCTCGGGCGTCCCTGTTTATGGGCAACCTGAGCTTGTCCCTCAGGAAGAGGTAAATCTCGTTGCCTACTTTCCTGGCCTCCTTCTTTGACTTGGTGTAGATACTGAAGTCGTCCGCATAGCGGACGTATTTCAGGTTTCTCCGTTCCAGTTCCTTGTCCAATAAGTCCAGAAGGATGTTGGACAGTAACGGGCTGAGTGGCGAGCCTTGCGGCACGCCTTTTATTCACGTGGGGTTTGTTTTTATCGGTGTTCATGAATTCCGCTACGCTCCATTTCAACGTTTGTGCAGTTTTCCGTTGATCTGGATGGGTGCACGTAGCCATTTCCGGATGAGCCGCAGTGCCTGTCCCGCCATGCGGGAGTGGTCGGACATTTTACCCGTTGGTAGATCAGTTGGAGCAGTAAAGAGTGGTCAACCTCGTCAAAGAACCCTTTGAGGTCGATGTCCACAATGTCCTGATAGCCATGCCACCCGCTGCCCGGCTCCTTCGCTAACCCCGACAGCTGTACGGGGGTCCTAAGGGACATTTTCTTTACGCTCGGCCCTATATTTCAGGGACTGTGTTACCGCCTTGTGGATGTTCTTTTCGGGGCGGAAGCCGTAGCTGTGCTCCTCGAACGTGAGTTCGTACTTGGCCATCAGTACCTGGCTTACCGCCTGTTGTAGCCACCTTTCCACTGCTGTGGGAACCCCCAATAATCTGGTTTTTCCGTTGTTCTTGGGGAGCCCCCACGGCCCGGCCCGAAGCTCCCGCTTCGTCCCCCCCTTGATAGGTTGAGGTACGTACGTGTGGTTCAGGATGGAAGTGGCAATCCTGTCCCTGTTGTTTTCCAGGTAGGAAAACAGTTCGGTGACCTGCATGCCGTCCACCCCTGCCGAACCCTTGTTCCGCACTACCTCGCGGTAGGCTTTGTAGAAGTTCTTACGGTTGAGTACTTTTTCTATCATAGCTAAATCTGTTAAGCTCCCCCACTGCCCGGCCCCTCGCTAAAATCTTCCACCGGAAGATTTCTTAACGCTCGGCCCTTCTTAGGGTGGGGCTGCCCCTATATGGTGCTCCCCATCGAATTTGGACGTAATCCAGCGTTCAGTCTCCCTACTGCGTCGGGACATGCTTCCACTGGTTTGTGAGACCGTCAGGGATATGGTTTCGGCAGTCCCTGCTCGTTGCTCCAGTTACTATGACCTACTGTTGCCACAGCACAAGTCTGCTGACTTCTTGGCGCATAAAAACCGAATCCGTTCCAACCCACCCTGCAGGCTGGCCCTTCGCTAAAAATATCCACCGGATATTTTATTAACGCTCAGTCCTCCGGGTAAGGGCATATTCCTTCCCCCAATATCCACTGGATCTACCGGACAGGTACTTGGTGGTTTCCCACCCTTTGGACGTCAGTATGCTGTGTTACCTCATCCCCCCGATAGCTATCGAGGGCTGCCAGGCCTCAGTATCCAGCACTACGTGCGTCCCCTTCGCACTCCCGTGCTCGGGCATGTTCGTTGGAACCGGGGTTTGCAGTCTCGCTGCTAGCATATCCTGAGACTCCAGGGCTTCCTACCCCACCCTGCCCTGACACGGTCAGGGTTACCCCCGCGCGTAAGGGATGCTGAGAAATGAGCACAGGCATTGCACCCTCTGGAATATTATGGTATCTTCGATACCAGATCCCATGCCGGGCACACACAGCACCTTGGAAGACAGCGGACGGAATAGAATAAAAGAAGATTTAGTATCTTTAACAAGTTAGGAGTAGGCAGGAAGCGAACGGCTCCGAAAGCCCACCGTCTCCGAGCCTATCTGCCAGGCAGGCTGAATCACGTTGTGGTGCATGAAAAAATGACCGTCGATTTAAAAAAATCGTATCTTTAAGAAAGATTAAAAAAATGGAAACTATTAGAGTTGATATATTGAATCCTAAGGCCAAAGCCCTTTTGAAAGACCTGGCAAATTTGGATTTGATAAGGATTAAGAAAGACAAATCTGAGAATGCTTTTTTTGAAGTATTGAAAAAATTTAGGAGTAAGTCAGATGAAGCCCCAAGTTTAGAAGAAATTACTAAAGAGGTTGAAGCAGTCCGCAAAGCCCGGTATGAAAAATAGAAGGGTAATTTTAGATACTAATCTGTGGATTAGCTTTCTGATCTCCAAAAGACAAAAGGAATTGGATGTCCTTCTTGAATCTGGAGCAGTGACCCTAATATTTTCCCAAGAATTGCTTGAAGAGTTTTTAGAGGTTTCGGAACGGTCCAAATTCAAAAGATTTTTTAAAAAATCAGAGATCAAAACACTACTGACCCAAATCGAGACTTTTGGGGAATTAATAAAGGTGGAATCAAAAATCAATGAATGCAGGGATCCAAAAGATAATTTCTTATTGAGTCTGTCAATTGATGGTAAAGCAGATTTCTTAATAACAGGAGATTCTGATTTATTAGTATTAAGTAAGATAGAAAACACACAAATTGTGTCTTGGACTGAATTCATTTCTCAAGAATAAAAAAAACACGACACCACAATCGAGTGGCCCGACCTGAGCTAACCAGCTCAGGTTGTGGCCCTCACTATTTATCCCGACCCTCGGGACCACCGGAGTGCGACAAGTAGTCACTTTGATAACTGTTTGACGTTCAATGAACGATTAAAACTTGTGTTCCATCACAGGTAGCCTATGGATACATGCATTTCTGGCCACGGGATTGTGCGGTGCTATCCGGACAATATAGCCCATAAAGGGATGCTGCGAAGAATACCTGTTGCTCACCAACCTCAGGTGCGGGGAAGTCATGGGTATGGTCAACATAGGTGAACTGTCCTGTAAATGTCGTGACGTGTAGACAGCGAAAGACGTTGACCCGCTGTGACCAAAGCGGTAAGGGGTATAGTTGGTGTTTTGGCCCCTAAATTAATCGGACGTAAAATAGTTTAAAAAC
>NZ_AQHR01000040.1 GCF_000390185.1 Lunatimonas lonarensis
TCAACATCTGCCTAAACCAACAAGGGGGATAACCGACTGCTTACGTTGCTTCCAAAGAATGTAAAATTCCTTGTTGTGATGGGTCAGTTTCGACTGATGATATAGGTTGAAAAGTATGATTTTCTAGGTCATCAAGGTCAATAGACAGACCTTCCAAGTCCATTAAATTACCATAGTCGTTAATTATGTTTTGCTTCTGAACTTCAAAAATTGAAAACAGACCACCAAAGTCAATAAGTGCATTAGTGGAATTAATCGGAAGTTTTTCGTAATGATTTTTATCGCCTATTGAAATTACATTGTCAATTTTCTTGATAAAAGCATCTTTGATATCGGAAGGAACGGAAGTATTAATTTCTTTGATGAGCTTTACGCAGATTTCAATTAATTCATCCTTTGTGATTAGTCCATCATCTAACATTTCACTTGGAATCTGCTCAATCTCTATGTTTGAATCTGATTGTAGATGATTGATTAGAACTTCATTCAAATAAATCGGGTCGTCTTCATTTCTATTAATTTCCCAAGTGTTGAATTCTTTAGTTCGTTTAATTCTCAATGACCAAATGAGAATAGGAGCAACTGTGAGTTTGTTATCTGATTGGTCTCGTCTGATAAGAATTGGGAAACCGAATCCGAATGTGTTAATTCCTTTTTCTGATTCAATCGCTTCTGTCTGATTGATTAAATTTTCAAAGGATTTTGTAATTCTAACTAATTGTGTTTGGTCTTCTTCAAAAAGTGTGTTTAAGTCTGGAACATTATCCTTCCAACTTATTCTAAATTTTAACGGTTGTTCAGATAGTAAACTCTTTATGAAGTTGTCAGGAAGTTTTTTGTCTATATGAGAAAGTCTGTTTAAGTCAAACTTATATCTCGAATTTGCAGGAATAGCGTTTAGGTGCACGCCCCTGCGGTTTCCTATCTTCAGTCGTCTTTGAAGTTCATTTAATAATTTTTCTGTCAGTTCCATTCTTGTTCCTTAGTGCGTTGGCAAAAATTCAGGCTCTTTTGCTTGCGAAGCGGTCGCCTGTGTGTAGGGGCAAGCAAGTGTGCCTGAATGTGCTGTTGGCATTTTATCTCTGTCATTCAATTTATTCACTGTCGTTGTCTTTTAGCATTGGCGGTAACGTTTTGCAGCTACCCGAAGGTGGCGATTTCGGAGCACAAAACTGTCAACCAAGCAGAAACTTTGATAGAAGCACAAAGCTTGATTGAACCACTGAACCGCCACTTTTGGGTAGGTGCTGTTGGCAGCTGGCTTTCTTTTTTCACGGTTCATCATTTCATTCTAGAGTATAAAGTTAAGCAATGATAATTTGTCACTTTTGTCAATTCCTTTTAACCCGAGGTCTTTTGAAATAAAATCGGTGAAATATATTTTTTCTTTGTTTCTCAATAAAAGCACAGTATAGTTGTAAAAGAAGGTCGGTAAGGCATAAGTCAAATTGTCTTCATCTCTCTGGCCTTTATTTCTTACGATTTTTTCAATGTCAGAAAACTGAATATCTCTTATTTCTCCTTTATTTTCAATTCTAATTATCCGCTTTGAATGATTTACTTTAATTGTTTTGTTTTTGTCTGCTTGTCTATACTGTATGTGTAATAATATTTGTGGAACGATGATGATTAAAAAACCAAAGCCAATGAAAAGTCCAACAGTTTCTTTTGTCAATAAGTAATATAAAAAACCTGAAACACCTATTAAGTGGAATAAAATCGACTTTTTAAGAATTCTCCATTCGTTTTGTCGTTCAAATTCAAACTTTAAGATAAAGTCTTCACCCATTTTTTGTCGTTTTATTTAGGGATTATCTGTTTTTAAGCTTGCTGCCAACTTCTTATTGGTCTGGTTTGGCCAGACCCTTCTCGCTTTTTACTGTTGAATTGGTCTGGTTTGGTTACCTTCTATCTCGTCTCCGCTTACAAGGTAATGCCTATCTCCCCCATGGATCTGAACCAAGTGGCGACGGATCCGCTACCGATAAAGATAGGGCTTATTTCCCGCCCAAAAAATACCCTGATCGGGGTAATTTTCGGTATTGGAGACGTGAGACGTAAGACGAAAGACGTAAGACATAAGACGTTAGATATGAGATATGAGATCGCAAAATCTACCATCCAACATCCTTTCCATAACCACGAATCCGAAGCGATCCTACCCTCCCAAACGTAACCATATATATCTCCGAAGGCTTTTTTCGGAGACGTTAGACGTTAGACATAAGATATGAATCGCAAAATCTACCACCCAACATCCTTTCCAAAACCACGAATCCGAAGCGATCCTACCCTCCCAAACGTAACCAAATATATCGCCGAAGGCATATATCCACCTATATCGCGAAGCAAATATCATTTTAATATCGCCAAACCTGTCTACCGACAGCTAGAGGCATTTTTCGAGGATGTGGGACATAAGATCGCGGAGTTTATAATTCCATCCATTCCTGAGAATTAAAAAAATCCTTCCGGAATAACTGAATAGACGCTACACTAGTGGGTTCGTGTATACCTTTTTAGTTTTTCCGACGCTGCGGCATAGGAGGGGTAGTGGCCATTAATGGGTACATGAACGGTAGAGGAACCGATCAAGGCTCCCAACAGTCCACCTCCGAGTGATCCGAGAATTGTTGTGAATACTTTCGTCTGAAATTCTCCCTCCGGTAAAAATATTTGTATAATATATGGTTGCGGTTCGTAGGTTGCTTGGATAATGGTATACGAGGCGATACCTCCGGCCGCCATCCCGATCAATAGACCCTTTGTCACGCTGTCCCGTTTGCGGATTTTGAGGTGGGTGATTTCGCTGAAATGGATCGTCACAGGCGGGGCATAGGGTGCTGAATGGTTAAGAATGGTAACCGAAGAATCCATTACGGCAAGCAAGGTTCCCTTGAAGCTGCCTTTCGATCCTGTCAGCTCCACGATGTTTTTGGGTAATGCGCTTTGCTGGGTTTGGGCGATGGCTGGGGCGATAAGCACACAGAAACAGAAAATAAGGATTGATTTCATAGTGCTGTATTTTATTAGAAAAATAATTTGAAAATGACACAAAAACAAATTTTATTGTCAATAAATAACTAAATCTAAAGTAGGGTATTTTGTAGGAAGTTAAGGAGGTGTCTTCCCGCCTTCGACAGATGCAGATTATTATGCGCTGCATCTTGTACATTCTGTGATGAACGGCCGCCAAGCAGACCCTACCTGCCGGCAAAGGTATGTTTAAAGCGATCGAGATAAGCTACCAATTGCTATTGGAAAGGGGTACTATCGGGCGCGGGAAGCCTTCTACGCATCCGGCGCAGCCAAAGTCCAATCGATAGGTAAAGGAGTGTGGGCAGGATACCGCAGATAGGGGATAGCAGGATTTCCGTGCCGGATTGCAGCACCACAAAGCCATCAATGACCAAATGGTTGATGACGGCATCCTCTACCGCGTGCAGTAGCACCACCGACCATACCGATTCGGTAAGCCGGAATAGCTCGGTAAACAGGACCGTCCAAACCAACATATTGACCACAGCAATGGCCGCAAACCAGCCCTTTTGAACCGGCAGAACGGTATACATGGCCTCCTCCGGCAGGAACTCCAGGTAATAGGGCAAGTGCCACAAGCCCCATACCATCCCGGCCAGCAGGTATATGCCCCCGTCCCCGATCTTCAGACCGATCAACTTGGCTGTGAGGTACCCCCTCCATACCGACTCCTCAAAGACGTTTTTCAGGAGGTTGATACCCAAAAGCATGGCGAAAGTGCTAAAATAGGCTCCCGCATCAAACGGCGAAAAATCAACCCACCCGGTAAGGGCACCCACCGCCAGGGAGAGGAGTGTCACGACCGGAAAAACCAAAAAAGCAACCAAATACCACTTCCATTGGCTGACCAGACGCGGACGGAGGCCTGCATCCTTCCAGCCATCACCAAAAAAAGTCCTAAGAACCACGACAAGTAAGAGGGGAGTAATCAACCACACGGCCATGCCGAGGGTTTCTTCCGCTGCCTGATCTGGCAACCTGCCGTCCAGCCATACACCCAGCCAGCCGATACCAAGGGCAACAAATGAAAAAATCCAAAGGTTACGAATCGTTTTGGAGCGGTTCATCGGCCAGGTTCGGGTTGATTGTTGTTCCAAAAATAAGGGATTCCCGGAAAACAAGCAGGCTGGTTTCCGGGATTTTTGTTGGAAAATAGCCGGTGTACGGATGGATTAGGTGGATAAATGAATGGATGCCAAAGGCAAAAATTCGGTGATTAGTGCCGATGACCATTTGATGTTTGGTTATTTACGGTTAAATTTCGGCTTAGCGAACCAAACTTTCATTCTGATGAGCAAAACGTACAGTACGATATTCCGATCTTTGATGTTGACCCCCCTACTGGCTTTGGCGATGGCCTGTGGAAAGTCCGGGGAAACCAATCCTTATTTTCTGGCAGACGACGACAACGGTGGGCTGAACCTGGCCCCGGGCATGAAGGCCTATGTGGTAGCGGAAAATTTGGGGCGTGGCCGCCATTTGGCAGTCAACGAAAGCGGAGATATTTACATGAATCTTCGCGAGCCGCATGAAAAAGGGGGAATCGTCGCCCTAAGGGATCTTGATGGAGATGGTAGGGCCGATGAAATTGAGTATTTCGGCGATTTTGGTGGCACTGGAATGGCATTTTACAACGGATACCTCTACGCTTCCAACGACAGTACGGTTTTTCGGTTTTCTTTTTCATCAGGCAATCTCCTTCCCGACAATGCAGCAAGTCCGGACACCATCGTGTACGGAATGCCAAAACAGACGGCCCATGCCGCCAAGTCGCTGGCGTTTGACGAGCAGGGTTTTTTGTATGTAAATGTGGGCGCTCCCTCCAACTCCTGTCAGCAGGAAGACCGGGTCAAGGGTTCGCCACCCATGGGGGATCCCTGTCCGCTTCTGGAGCGTACCGGCGGTGTTTGGCGCTTTGACGCAAACAAGATCGGTCAGAGTCAGTTGGAGCACGGTTACCGGTTTTCCACGGGTATTCGGAATGCCGTCGCATTAGGCTATAACCCGGGCGACAAGCAAGTGTACGCCGTTCAGCATGGTAGGGACCTGCTCAACAGCCTTTTCCCGGATTCATTTGACGAAAATGACAACGCGGAGATACCCGCCGAAGAAATGTTCAGGTTGAGTGACGGGGCGGACTTTGGATGGCCTTATTGCTATTTTGACCCCGCGAAGGAAATGAGGGTGATGTCACCGGAATACGGGGGAGATGGTAGGACAGTTGGTAGGTGCGAAGGTACCGAACAGCCGGTGATGACATTCCCAGCGCACTGGGCGCCCAATGACCTCACGTTTTATCAGGGCAATCAGTTCCCATCCGAATACAAAGGCAGCGCGTTGGTGGCGTTTCACGGATCCTGGAACCGGGCCCCATTGGAGCAGAAGGGATACTTTGTGGCCTTTGTTCCGTTTCGTAATGGACAGCCTACCGGGGAATACGAAGCCTTGGCGGAAGGCTTTGCAGGGGTGGAGACGATTGATAGCCCCTCTGACGCACTGCACCGACCCACGGGCATCGCGGAAGCGCCTGATGGGACGATCCTGATCTCTGATTCGGTATCCGGTAAAGTATGGCGCGTTTTTTATCAGGGGGAATCCTGACCACGCGAAAGCCAAAAAAAAAGCCCGATCAATAGACCGGGCTTTTTTATTCACTTTAACCACTAACAACCACAAACAAAATTTATCGATCAAATGACGCGAATCAAGTGATGACAAACATTATTTGTTGTAGTCCGTACGGGAATCGAACCCGTGTTTTATCCGTGAAAGGGATACGTCCTAACCCCTAGACGAACGGACCGGGGCATTTCCGGAAGCCTGATTTTTCGCTTTCCAAGTAGTCCGTACGGGAATCGAACCCGTGTTTTATCCGTGAAAGGGATACGTCCTAACCCCTAGACGAACGGACCAAAAGTGCATAGAAAGCCACCTCCGCGAAATGTCATGCAAATATAGGTGGTTTCAGTCATAAAGCAAAAAAGCCCCAAAAAATATTTGGTAGGCTTATTCAATACGTTGAAAATTAGATAAAAATATTGGTGGCCCCTGAAAAACGCCCCAAAAAGTGGTTTGATGCGCTGTAAGGGTTTTTCAATTTTATGATCAATAAAAGAACCAAATGATTCCACATACTGTTTCCCTATAAATCCTATAGATTATATTTAAATATCAACTACTATGACACTACGACTTGGGGATATAGCTCCCGATTTTACGGCAGAGAGTACAGCAGGTACCATCCATTTTCATGAGTACCTGGGAGACAGTTGGGGGATTTTGTTTTCCCACCCGGCGGACTATACACCGGTCTGCACCACCGAACTTGGCACCGTAGCCAAGCTGAAGGGTGAGTTTGAAAAGCGAAATGTAAAAGTGTTGGCCCTTAGTGTGGACGGATTGGATAGCCACAAGGGTTGGGTAACAGATATCAATGAGACGCAGGAAACCGAGGTTAATTTTCCCATCCTGGCAGATGAAGACAAAAAGGTATCGCTGCTGTACGATATGATCCATCCAAACGCCAGCGAGAACTTTACCGTCAGATCGGTATTTGTGATCGGAAATGACAAAAAGATAAAATTGATCATCACGTATCCGGCCAGTACCGGTAGGAACTTCGATGAGTTGCTGCGGGTAATCGACTCCCTCCAGCTGACCGCAAATTACTCGGTGGCCACACCTGCCAACTGGAAACATGGAGAGGATGTGGTGATCGCGCCGGCCATAAAAGACGAGGATATCCCCGCCAAGTTTCCCAAGGGACACAAACGTATTAAGGCGTATCTGCGGACCACTCCCCAACCCAATCTGTAAATCATTCGAAAAAGGCTGTCCGAAAAGGGCAGCCTTTTTTTATTTGTCGCGTATTTCTCAGACTTGAATGGGTATTTTAGTTAATTTTAGGCAAAAGATATACCGTAATTGTTGAAACGTAGATTTGCCAGGATGCAAGAGAAGAGGGTGAGTGCTGTGATTACCGGGTCAGGAAGATATATACCCGAGCGAGTGGTTTCAAACGATGATTTTCTGGGAGCAGAGTTTTATAGCGAATCGGGGGTGCCCATCCAAAAGGAGACTGCCGAGGTCGTGAAGACACTCCAAAAAATAACCGGGATCAAAGAACGCCGGTACCTGGCCGACGATCAGGTCACCTCGGATATGGGGTATTTGGCGGCAGAGGCCGCATTGGCCGATGCCGGGATCGATCGGGAGTCCTTGGATTACGTGATCGTAGCACACAATTTTGGAGATATCCGAAAGGACAACATCCGGGTAGATATGTGCCCGACGCTGGCTGCACGTATCAAACATACGTTGGGCATAGAAAATCCCTATACAGTGGCCTATGACCTGCCGTTTGGCTGTCCGGGATGGGTGCAGGGCATTATTCAGGCCGATTATTTCATCAAGTCGGGAGATGCCAAGGCTGTTTTGGTCATAGGGGCGGAGACCCTTTCCCGGATTTCGGATCCCCACGACGTTGACAGTATGATCTTTTCCGATGGCGCAGGAGCCGTGGTGTTGGAGGCCCGCACGACGGAACAGCCCTCGGGAATCCTCAAGCACCTCACCCGATCGGATACCCTTCACCACGCCCATTTGTTGGAGATGCAGGTTTCCTATAGGCCTGATTTTGGAAGTGACGCCCTTTTCCTGAAGATGAAGGGGAGGAAGCTGTATGAGTATGCGGTGAAGACGGTGCCCCAAGCGCTCAAGGAGTGCCTGGATCGATCCGGCTTGGGCTTGTCCCAAATCAAAAAGGTTTTTATACACCAGGCAAACGAGAAGATGGACCAGAATATACTGGATCGTTTGTTTCAGCTGTATGGCGACCAAGCGCCTCCGGAAGGCCTGATGCCCATGTCCATTTCGTTTTTGGGCAACAACTCGGTGGCCACCATCCCCGTGTTGTATGATTTGGTGGCCAAGGGGGAATTGGGCGATCATCGCCTGTCCGCCGGCGACTACCTGATGTTCGCTTCGGTAGGGGCCGGAATGAATACCAATGTGTTTATTTACAGGATACCCCTGGATTGACCCGCATAGATAGTACACCATGAAGATGATAGACGCACACCAGCATTTTTGGCATTACCGGTCGGCCGATTTTCCGTGGATTACCGATAAGTTGCAGGTATTAAAAAGGGATTTTCTTCCCGAAGAGCTGGGAAGGATATTGGAGAGAAACGGTGTGTCAGGGTGTGTGGCGGTGCAGGCGGCCCAACACGACAAAGAAACCCATTTTCTGTTGGATTTGGCAGATGCCAATCCCTTTATTCGCGGGGTGGTGGGCTGGATAGACCTGGAGGCTTTCAATCTATCGGAAAAGCTGCACGCCTACCTGCCCTTTTCCAAATTGAAAGGGTTTCGGCATATTCTTCAAGACGAGGAGGATCCCTCGTATATCCTCCGGCCCGGGTTTCAAAAGGGCTTGGACGTGATTTTCGAAAGAGGCTATACCTACGATTTGCTGGTATTTCCCCATCAGCTGGATGGGGCCCTTCAGACGGTCCGCAACTTTCCCGAAGCACCTATGGTCATCGACCATTTGGCCAAGCCGGGAATCGCAAAAGGGGAGATTCATTCATGGAAGGAAAAGATGCAGTCCTTTGGGGAGTTTCCCCATGTGTATGGCAAGCTTTCCGGCATGGTAACAGAACATACCTGGGATAGCTGGAAGCCTGCCGATTTTTTGCCTTACCTCGAAACCATGATGGAGGTTTTTGGCGAAGATCGGTTGATGTTTGGATCCGACTGGCCTGTGTGTCTGCTTGCCGGCACCTACGAGGAGGTAAAAGGTGTGGTGGAGCTTTTTTTGGAAGGCTTTTCCCCAGAGGTAAGGCGAAAGGTGTGGGCGGATAATGCGGTGCGTTTTTACAGCTTGTAAGGGTGTGAAGGTGCTTGAGAGTCTGCTTTACCGGTCGGCTGCTCTTAATGTTGACTAACTTAATTTTATAAACCGATGGGAAACCAAACCAGGTATTGTTTTGCGCTGGATCTCAAAGAAGATCCGGAGGTGATTGAAAGGTACATTGCACACCACCGTGCGGTACCTGCCGACATTATCAAAAGTATCACGGACGCCGGTATCGAAGTGATGGATATCTATCTGACCGGAAACAGACTTTTTATGATTATGGAGGTGGGAGAGGGTTTTTCCTTTGACCGGAAGGCTAAAATGGATCGTGAAAATCCGGCTGTACAGGCATGGGAATCCTTAATGGGGACGCTACAGCAATCCCTTCCCTGGGCGAAGCCCGGCGAAAAATGGGTGCTCATGGATAAGATATTTCATCTATAGGTAGGGTAGATTGACTTCATAGAAAGAAAATGAAAGCCAACTACTACTACATTCACAAATTATTGATTTCAATGAGCGGTTGTACGCTACCCTTTTTGCAATGCTTTTTGATACGTATTGATTACGAAAAGAACCACCGGGAAAATCGAGTAACCGCAAAAATATCCGGATAAAGACAGTGTTGGGCTGTCCGGTCCGCGGTTATTCTACTGGGAGGTACCGCAAGGATCGCTGGTTATACTAATAAACCGGTGGATATTTGTAGGAATGATTGCTGCGGGGATTGGGATGGCATGTTTGCATATCCCTGTCAGGCCCTGCGAATGATTACCGCACCGTTGGTGCTTTGGTGGAATGGGCGGATGATTCCATTGCCGTATAGGGAATATCAGTTTTTGTCGCATCGTTTGTTCTTAATTAACTATCAGCACCAAAGGTGCCACATCAATAGCCTTGGGCAAGGCCCAAGGAGGTATGAGAAAACGCCAACCAAGTGCCAAAGGCGCGGAATCAACCGCCTTGGTCATCACCCTAGCACCCTATCGCCTTTTAAAATCAGGAATGTAGCTTACCGGTTTGGTGTTTGATAATCAAGAGAAGCGTGGGTATTGAATCTTCGGAACGTGAACTCAGTATCCCAGGGGTAGGGCCGTCAGCCCTGTAATCTTAGTAGATTGAAATCGAAGTTTGCAAACAGAGGGGCGTAGCCCTGAAATCGTCATTGCCGCAGAAATGGGAGATCAAGCTGAAGAATCTGCATGCAGAGATTTTATTGACGGAACGATAAGAGGGTCTATTCTTGGCCAGATGTCTTTATTTTAACCAAAAAAGCCACTGGCCCGAAGCGGGTAGCGGCTTTTGTATAGTAGGGGGCTGAAAGAATTACTACATGCTTTTTACTTCAGAAACCAACCCGGTAAGCACTTTTTTCGCATCGCCAAAGAGCATCCGCGTTTTAGGATCAAAGAAGAGCGCATTTTCAATACCTGCGTATCCAGAGCTCATGCTTCGTTTGATGACGATCACATTGGTTGCCCTGTTTACCTCCAAGATCGGCATACCGTAGATGGGACTGCTGGGGTCATCGTTGGCTGCCGGGTTTACGACGTCATTCGCCCCGATTACCATCACCACATCGGTACTTGGGAATTTCTCATTGATATCATCCATATCGATGAGTTTGTCGTAGGGTACATCGGACTCAGCGAGCAGGACATTCATATGTCCGGGCATCCTGCCCGCTACGGGGTGGATTCCATAAAGCACTTCCACGCCTTTTTCCTCCAGTGCTTTTTCCAAATCATGCACGGCATGTTGGGCCTGTGCCACCGCAAGTCCATAGCCAGGCACGACCACGACCCGCTTTGCGTAGGAAAGCAATATGGAAGAGTCGGTGAGGTTTATTTCCCTGACGATCTGATCCCCGGCGTCTGCGCTTCCGCCTGCGGAGCTTCCTCCAAAGGAAGTGAACAGGATATTGGCAACGGATCGATTCATCGCCTTTGCCATCAGCAGCGTGAGCAAAAGCCCTGCAGAGCCCACGAGGATTCCACCCATCAGCATCACCATGTTATTGTAGAGGAGGCCGGTGGTGGCGGCGGTTACCCCTGTCAGGGAGTTAAGCAGCGATATGACCACAGGCATATCCGCTCCACCGATTGGATACACAAACGCGAGTCCGTAGATCAACGAAATCAGGACAATGACATACACAAGTACTGGCTGCGGTTCGCCGGATAGGATAACGTAAATGGCCAGGGCAACCGCCAGTCCAAGAACCAGGAACGCCAGTATCTTGTTGATATTGATGTCTTTGATGACGCCTTGCAGTTTTCCCATTGCCACCAGGGATCCGGAGAAAGAGATGGATCCGATCACCAAAGAAGCCATCAATACGGCTCCTTTTCCCACCTCATCCACGGGCAAATCCCCGTACTCCACCAATCCGATCAACGCAGCGGCAGCACCGCCCATTCCATTAAAGAACGAGACCAGCTGGGGCATAGCGGTCATTTGCACGGATTTGGCAAAATACAGGCCACCGCCTGTTCCCAGTGCCATGGCTACCAGAATAAGTGCGATGTTGTTTAGGCCCGGTGTCAAAAAAGAGGCGATAATGGCTAGTAGCATACCGGAAAGGGCCAGGGCATTTCCCCGTCTGGCAGAATCCGGGTGACTCATCAGTTTAATTCCCAAAATGAACAGCACCACTGCCACCATGTAGCAGATATCGATAATTTGTAAAATCATTTCCCTTATTTTTTGGCTGGTTTTTTCTTAAACATTTCCAACATACGGTTGGTGACGGCAAATCCTCCCACTACGTTCAACGTGGCCAGCAGTACGGCAAGAAAGCCCAATGACAGGGCCACGTAGTTTTCGGGGCTCGTTTTTCCGAGCACGAGAATGGAACCCACGATAACCACTCCGGACAAAGCATTGGAGCCGGACATGAGCGGGGTATGCAGTACCGTAGGCACCTTCGATATCACTTCTATACCGACAAAAACCGCCAGGATAAACACATAGAACTCCTGCTGGTTATCGGATAAGTATTGAATTAATTGTTCCATTGGTTTACTTGGTTAGAGGAGGGTACACTATCGAGCCTTCATGGGTGATGCAGGTACCTTTGATGATCTCGTCGTTAAAGTTGAGGTTTAGCTGGTCTTCCTTGAGAAGGAGTTTTAGCAGGTTGTGCACGTTTTTGCTGTACATTTTGGTCGCGTCTTCCGGCATAGTGGCAGGTAGGGCGGAGTTTCCAATAATGGTAACACCTTCTACCACCACGGTTTGGTTGTCTATCGTGCCTTCGCAGTTACCTCCGTTTATGGAGGCCAGGTCTACGATCACGGCACCCGGTTTCATTTTCACGAGCATCTCTTTGGTGACCAGCACCGGGGCTTTGCGTCCCGGAATCAACGCTGTGGTAATGATCACATCTGATTTGATGATCGATTTTTCCAGCATCTCCCGTTGTTTTTGCTTGTACTCTTCCGATTGTTCCACCGCATAACCACCGGCAGATTTATCTTCCACGGCACCCGGCACTTCCACAAATTTGCCACCTAGACTTTCCACCTGCTCTTTTACGGACGGGCGGGTGTCAAACGCCTCCACTACGGCACCCAGCCGTTTGGCGGTTGCGATGGCCTGCAAGCCGGCCACACCTGCACCGATGATCAGTACTTTGGCGGGCGCAATGGTTCCCGCGGCGGTCATCAGCATGGGAAAGAACCTGGGCAGGTGGCTGGCTGCCACAAGCACGGCTTTGTATCCCGATACGGTACTCATGCTCGAGAGTACGTCCATACTCTGCGCACGGGTGATGCGTGGGATGGCATCCATGCTCAAAAGGGTAATGCCCTGACCGGCGATTTCCTTTACCAGGTCTTGGGCTACCAAGGGCTGATATACGCCGACCAGCAAGGAGCCTGGGCTTAACTTGGCCCTGTCCTCGTGGGCCAGTGGTTGAATTTGAAACACCATTTGGGCTGTGGAAAGGAGTGCATCTCTTTCTGCTACCTTAGCTCCTGCCTCCTCGTAAAGCTCATCTGCCAAAAAAGCCTCCAGACCGGCACTTTTTTCAATGAGGACCTGATTACCCGACCCGACCAAGGCTTTTACAGCTTCGGGGTGAAGCGAAACCCTCGTTTCGTTGCCGGGTTCTTTTAATACTCCTAAAATCATATTGGATGTTTATTGAAGAAAATTAAAATTTTATAGGCTTGTAAATGACTTCTTAAATTTTTTGTGGAACCAGTAAATAGCTACGTATTTATCGGATTTAGACGTCTTTTTTAACAGTGCAAAAAAAACACTTTTTTACGGATTTATTAGGTATCTTCACCAAAAGTTTGTCGTTTTATCGGCCCTGCCAACCCATTCACTCCAGGAGATTTATCCCTGTAGGGGTTCTCCATCCATTTTTTTATCTTTGGTTTTGGGTAGGCGGCATCTCGGTTTTTTGGGCTGATATTTTTTGGCCTAATCGGAAATCGATCAAAAAAAGCCTCTATATTTAGGTGTGAATGATAATATTTTCAGGATGACAAAGAAAATTCCCTATAGCGTTTATTTCCTACTTATAGGTACCTCGCTTTCCGCACAGTCTGAAAACCAGGAGATGGATGGGTTTCCTTTTTTGGATTATTGGCCCGTTTTACTGCTTCCCGTTTTCGGGATAATCGTGTATCGCTTCTGGAAGCGATCGTCGCGCCGTTCTAAATAACCGCTGGTTCTAAAGCCCTGATAGCAAAAACCCAATCAGCCATGAATAAACCTATCATCATTGTATTGTTTTCCTGCTTGTGTGGATTGGCAGCATTGGTTTCCTGCCGTAATAGTGAATCTGAATCGGTTAGACTGCGCTATGCCGACACGTTGGAGGCGGTAGTTCTAGACAATATATTGACGAAATGGTACCCGGCCGCCTATGATTACCAAGATGGAGGCTATATCAGTTCTTTTGAATTTGATTTTTCCCCTTCGGAAAGGCAGAACAAAATGATCGTGTCCCAAGCCAGGCATTTATGGACGACTTCCAAGGCAGCACTGGATTATCCGGAGGTCGATCATTACCGCGAGGGTGCGGAGCTTGGCTTTCGGTTTCTCAGGGATAGATTCTGGGATAAGGAACATGGCGGGTTTCATACCCTATTGTCTAAGGAAGGAGAAGTGATCACATCGGGGCCGGATGCGAAGACAGCCTATGGGAATGCCTTTGCCATCTACGGGCTAGCGGCCTATTATGCCATGAGCAACAATGAAGAGGTACTTTCGCTGGCACAAAAAGCCTTTATGTGGCTGGAGAAAAACAGCTATGACCCCGAGTTTGGGGGCTATTTCCAAAATTTAGGGGTAGACGGTACCCCGTTGCGTCGTACCGACGAGACACCCTCTACTTCAACGATAGGCTATAAAGACCAAAACAGCTCCATCCATTTGCTTGAGGCGTTCACCGAATTGTACCATGTTTGGAAGGATCCGCTTCTGAAGACCAGGCTGGAGGAGCTGCTGGAAATCATCAGGGATAAAATTGTGCAACCCGAGGGATACCTGCAGCTGTTTTTGTACCCGGATTTCACACCGGTCAGTTTCAGGGATTCGTCTGCGGCTGTGATAGAAAAGCATCACGCGATCGATCACGTTTCTTATGGCCACGACGTAGAAACAGCCTACCTTATGATGGAAGCATCGGAGGCCTTGGGGAGACCCCATGACGAAAAGACCTGGGCGGTGGGCAAAAAGATGGTTGATCATGCGTTGAAATTCGGTTGGGACAACGAGAAGGGCGGTTTTTACGACGGTGGGTATTACTTCAAAGGAGAGGAGATACCCCGGGTGGTAAAGGATACCAAAAACTGGTGGGCACAAGCCGAGGGGCTGAATACCCTATTGATCATGGCTGATTTGTATCCCGATGACGACTGGGGTTATTTTTCCAAGTTTGAGCTTCAATGGGACTACATAGACAAGTACCTAATCGACCATGAACACGGGGAATGGTATGCAGGTGGAATCGATATGCAGCCACATTTCAAGACCTCGCAAAAAGGCCATATTTGGAAAACTGCCTACCATAATTACCGGTCGCTTGCCAACTGCATCAAGCGTCTACGAGAAAACTGAAAGCGTTTTTTGGCCATTGATACACGAAGTTGGAGGTTTGTGGCCAAATCGACGCCATTGTAAAAAAAACAATTTTCCGGCCACTCGCTTTTCATTATATTACGTGCCGAAATCGACAGATTTACGCATTTACTTTTAAACTCAAATCCAAAACGAAGGAATTTCTCGGTACAGCTAGGTCCCGATCGATGTACATCAACAAAACCCTTTCAAAAAGACAGGAAAGGGTTTGTTGCTGATAACTTGTTTCCAAACCATTGAACTACATAAATTAAACCTATGATATTGAATACACGCCTGTCCACCTATTTCGATGCCAAAAGATGTTTGGCGTTTATGTTGCCTGCTTCGGTCCTTTTTTCCTGTAAATCTCCGCCGGAGGACCTAAGGATCAAACAGCTGGATGCCGAGTCAGTCAGAAGACTGGCTACAGAGGTGGAGGCGTTGGTGAACCCTGAGTTGGATGATCGCTTGGTACTGAAGCTGTGGGCTTCTGACTCGTTGGTCTATGACCCCATTTCCATCGATTTTGATGAGCACGGGAGGCTCTACTACAGCCGTACCATTCGGCAAAAAAATTCGGAGTTTGATATCAGAAGACACCAAGATTGGGAGATTGAGTCGATCAGTCTGGAATCCATCGAGGAGAAGCGTGCTTTTTTGCACAAGGTATTGGCCCCG
The DNA here is from genome assembly GCF_000390185.1 of Lunatimonas lonarensis. Taxonomy (GTDB): domain Bacteria; phylum Bacteroidota; class Bacteroidia; order Cytophagales; family Cyclobacteriaceae; genus Lunatimonas; species Lunatimonas lonarensis. The sequence goes on from NZ_AQHR01000040.1 coordinate 15,656, forward strand.
GAGCTCAGCGACAAGAATCAATGGCTCAAAGATGTGAATGGGGACGGATCGCACGACTGGCGTGACATGACCGTGGAGAAGGAGCGCATCTACCGATTGGAAGACACCGATGGAGACGGACTTGCAGACAAATACCAGTTGGTGGTTGAGGACTTTAACGACGAGGTAACCGACGTTGCGGGTGCCGTCATGAAGTTTGGCGATGATCTTTTTGTGGGTGTAGGCCCCGATATGTGGCGTATTAAGGAGCATCCCAAGTACGGCTTGATTCAGAGCAAAGAATCGATTTCCCACGGATACGGTATACATGTTGGATTCAGCGGCCATGGTATGTCCGGTTTGGAAATGGGCCCGGATGGTCGCGTGTATTGGGGCATCGGGGACATTGGATTTAACGGAAAGGGCCCTGACGGTAAAGAATGGAAGTACCCCAATAGGGGGGTGATCGCGCGGTCAAATCCCGACGGAAGCGACTTTGAGATCTTTGCCATGGGGGTTAGAAATACCCATGAGTTTGTGTTCGATGAATTTGGTAATCTCATCAGTGTGGACAATGACGGAGACCACCGGGGTGAGCGGGAGCGGTTGGTTTATTTGGTGGATGGTTCCGATACCGGATGGCGTACTAGTTGGCAGTTTGGTAAATACCGGGATCCGGACAATAATACCTATAAGGTTTGGATGGACGAGAATATGCATACGCCGCAGTCCGATGACAAGGCTGCCTATTTTATTCCTCCTATTGTCAATTATGTCAATGGCCCTACCGGCATGGTGTATAACCCCGGTACGGCTTTGGGGCCGGATTGGAAAAATACCTTTTTCGTGGCTGAATTCGTGGGCAATCCAGCCCGTTCCGGTATCCATGCCTTTAAGCTGGCACCCAAGGGAGCCGGATTTGAGCTAGCTGAAACCAAGAAAATAATGGGGGGTATTTTGGCAACCGGAATGGATTTTGGTCCGGATGGTTCCCTTTATTTCTCCGATTGGATTGATGGTTGGGGTACCAAAGATGCCGGAAGGGTCTGGAAACTGGATGACAAAGATGGCCAAAATTGGCAGGCCAAAAAGGAAACGGCCCAATTGATCGGGCAGGATTTCTCCAAATTTGACTCGGAAAGATTGGGGTCATTGTTGGGACACGAGGATCAGCGAATCAGGAGAAAGGCCCAGTTTGCGCTGGCGAAGATGGGCAAAAAGGGGTCGAACGTATTTGAGGAGCAACTACAGCAGACAGATAACCGAATGGCGCGGGTGCATGGAATATGGGGAATCGCCCAAATGGCCCGTGCCAACCAGGCAGATGCCTCGGTACTGATCCCGCTGCTTAGGGATTCTGACGAGGAGATACGCGCGCAGGCAGCCCGTTGGTTGGGGGACTTGCGGTTTTCGGCTGCTGGCGAACCACTGTTGCCGTTATTGTCGGACTCGTTTCCAAGAGCTCGGTTTTTTGCCGCGGAAGCACTGGGACGCATTGGTTATGAGCCGGCTATACAGCCGATCGTAAATTTGTTGGAGGCCAACAATGGGGAGGACGTGTATTTGCGGCATGCTGGTAGTTTGGCGTTGGCACGGATAGGCAAAGTAGAGCCCGTGGTGGCACTTGCCGCCCACTCTTCCAAAGCCGTTCGTACTGCGGCGGTGGTAGCCCTGCGCAGAATGGAGCACCCAGGTATTAGCGCATTTCTCAACGACTCGGAAGAATACGTGGTTGCCGAGGCAGCTAGGGCTATCAACGATGATTTTTCTATCCCGGCGGCACTGCCGGATTTGGGTAACGTATTGCGCGACCCGCGCTTTACTTCCGAGCCCTTGATCCGAAGGGCGATCAATGCCAACCTACGGGTAGGAACTGCGGAATCGATGAGGAATCTGATCGACTACGCAAACCGGGAATCGGCTCCCACAGAGATGCGGGTAGAGGCCTTGGCCGCTCTCAGCACTTGGTCAAAGCCGTCCGTTCTGGATCGTGTAGACGGGAGAAACCGGGGTGCAGTGACGCGGGATTCCCGGGAAGTGCGATTGGCTTCCTCGTCCATGCTCATGGATTTGCTGGCCAATAAGAATGAGGCAATTCGTATTTCGGCCGTAAAGGCTATTGGCAAGTTGGAAATCACCGAAGCAGCTGAAAAATTATATGCGTTGCTGGAAAGGGATCCACAGGAGGAGGTAAGGGAAGCCTCACTACGTGCCTTGGCCACACTGAATTGGGAAGGGAATGACAGAGCGATTGAAAAGGCTCTTACCGACCGGGCAAAGAACGTGCGGGTAGCCGGTTTGGGATTGCTTGAAAACCTACAGGTAAATCCAAGCCTGATTGCGGCCTTGCTTTCCGATGTGATCGAAAAGCAGACAATAGAGGAGCGTCAGGCAGCGTTGATATCACTCGGTAAAGTCGAGGTAGATTATTCAGGGCCTGTATTTAAACGGCTTTTGGATCGGTTGGAACGAAACAACCTGTCTCCCGAGATAGAGTTGGAACTTGCGGAGGCATTGGAGACAGGCGGATCAGCTGAGTTGAAAGCCCGGTATGCCGCGATCCAGGAAAAACTTAGCCCCGATCAGGTACTTGTATCCTACAGAGGCAGTATGTATGGTGGGGATGAACGAAGGGGAAGAAGTATTTTCTTCCAACATCAAACCGCCCAGTGCATCCGTTGCCACGCCTACAACGATTTAGGTGGCAATGCGGGTCCCAAGGTAAATGGTATCGGCAAACTGCTTAGCCGAGAGCAGCTTCTGGAAGCATTGGTTGATCCTAGCAAGCGTCTAGCGCCGGGGTATGGCGTGGTTACCTTGACGTTGGCCAACGGAGAAACGGTTTCTGGTGTATTGGAGAAAGAGACCTCTTCCAGCCTGTTTGTGAAGATGGGCAATAACCCGGATCGGGAGGTTAAGAAAAGCGATGTCAAGGAACGAAAGGACGCGCCGTCAAGCATGCCCGATATGAAGGGTTTACTAACTAGGAGGGAGATCAGAGATGTGGTGAGTTTTCTGGCAACGCTGACCGATGCTGACAGCTAATTGAAATAGCCTATCTAACATAAATCCAGTACCATGGGTTAAACAGGACGATTCGGAAACCAGAAATAACCAGCTGGGATCGTCTAATAGGATGCGGTATAAATAGAAGCCGTGGTCAATGAAAAAACAATTGTAGAAAAATGAATTGCCCGCAAAGATTGACATTAAACCAAATTAACCGATTCGTTGCATTTCTAGTGCTGTTTTTGGGATTGGGGGTTTCCGCTTGCAAAAAGACCGAACCAATTAACTTGAAGATACGGACAGTCTCGGAGGAGGATGCCCGTGCGATGGCAGCACTGGTGGAGGAAGCCGTAAAGCCGGAGTTGCACGAAGACTTATCCTTACGCGTTTGGGCGGTTGATTCACTTGTAGCAGATCCGATTTCCATCCGATTTGATGGGCAGGGTAGGCTTTTTTATTCCCGGACAAACCGACGTAAGATTTCTGAGTTCGATATACGAAGTCATCCCGATTGGGAGATTGCATCGATCAAGATGCAGTCTGTTGAGGACAGAAGGGCCTTTTTAAAAGAGGAGCTAAGGCCGGAAAATTCCGGTAAGAACCAGTGGCTGCCCGATATTAACCAAGATGGTTCCCACGATTGGAGGGATCTTACCGTTGAACGGGAAAACGTCTATAGACTGGAGGATACGGATGGATCCGGTCTGGCTGATCTGGCCCAATTGGTAGTAGAGGATTTTCACGAGGAAGTAACGGATGTAGCCGGCGCGGTACTTTATCACGATGGCGAGCTGTTTGTGGGCGTGGCACCCGATCTATGGAAGCTTACCGATACAAATGGTGATGGCCTCATGGATACCAAGGTATCGTTGATGCATGGATTCGGTGTACATATTGGCTTTGGCGGGCACAACATGTCCGGCCTTACCATTGGTCCAGAGGGCAAACTGTATTGGGGAATCGGCGACATTGGGTTCAGTGGTGTAGATGCCTCCGGCAAAAAGTGGCATTTTCCCAATAGGGGCGTGGTCGTTAGGTGCAATACGGACGGAAGCGAGTTCGAAGTTTTTGCGATGGGCGTGCGAAATACCCATGAGTTTGTTTTCGATGAGTATGGAAACCTTATCAGTGTTGACAACGATGGTGATCACCGGGGAGAGCGGGAGCGAATCGTTTACCTGGTGGACGGTTCGGACACCGGCTGGAGGATTAACTGGCAATTTGGCAAATACCGGGATCCTGCTAACAACGCTTACAAGGTCTGGATGGATGAGGATATGCACATCGCCAGAACGCCGGAGCAGGCTGCCTATTTTATTCCGACGATTGCCAATTACGTAAATGGCCCAACAGGCATGCTCTACAATCCAGGTACCGCCTTGGGGCCAAAGTGGAAAAACACTTTTTTTATCGCTGAATTTGCCGGTAATCCCGCTAGGTCTGGCATACACGCGTTTAAGTTGGCACCCAAAGGTGCCGGCTTTGAACTGCAGCAATCCGAGCAGATTATGGGAGGCATATTGGCAACGGGAATGGATTTTGGTCCGGACGGAGCACTGTATTTTTCCGACTGGATCGATGGATGGGTAAACAAGGGATATGGTCGGGTATGGAAACTGGATGATAAAGAGGGAGCTGCTTGGGAGCTACGTAAACGTACCGAGGAACTGATGCGCAGTGATTTTTCCAAAAAGAACCTGGAAGAGTTGGAAAGCCTCCTTTCCTTTGATGATCAGCGCGTCCGAAGAAAGGCGCAGTTTGAATTGGCCAAGAAGGGAGCCAAGGGATTGGATGTTTTTAAACGGCAGCTGGCACAGCGGGATAACCAACTGGCCAGAATTCATGCGGTTTGGGGGGTTCGGCAGCTTGCGTCGAGGGATTTGACATCGGCTGCTGTTTTGCTTGATTTTTTGAAAGACGATGATCCTGAAATCCGGGCACAGACGGCCCGTTGGTTGGGGGATGTTCGCTATCAAGAAGCAGGGGGGCAATTGGTTTCCCTATTGGCTGACCCTAATGCCCGCGTGAGGTTTTTTGCCGCTGAGGCATTGGGTAGAATCGCCCACAAGGCCGCCGTGGCACCGATTATCCGTATGTTGGAAGAGAACAATGATGAGGATGTTTACCTTCGGCATGCAGCAAGTTTGGCGTTGGCACGAATCGGGGATTCAAAGGCGCTGACTGCCTTGAATGACCACCCGTCAAGAGCCGTGAGGACAGCCGCCGTGGTTGCCCTGAGAAGAATGGAAGATGCGGGCGTTGCGGTATTTCTCCAGGACACCGAAGAGTACGTGGTAGCGGAGGCTGCACGCGCGATCAACGATGATTTTTCCATTCCAGATGCTTTGCCCGCATTGGGAGCCTTTCTGAACGAACCTACTTTCTCAGGAGAGCCAATCATTCGGCGTGCCATCAGTGCCAATCTGCGGTTGGGAACAAATGATGCAATGAAGAGCCTGCTTGCCTATGCGACCAATTCAAGCGCACCCGTTGCCATGCGTGTAGAAGCTTTGGAGGCACTGGGCACCTGGGAAAAGCCGTCCGTGCTCGATCGTGTGGATGGTAGGTACCGGGGCGAGGTTCAACGTGATCCCTTGTCGCTAAAATTGGCAGCGGAGGGCCTCTTCTTGGAGTTGATTGCAGGTACAGACCAATCCCTTAAAATCGGGGCAATGCGCGCGGCTGCGAAGCTTCGGATGGCCTCGGCAGAAGAGCGGATACTGGCCACTTTGAGATCCGATCCCTCTCCAGTTGTCCGGGAGGCAAGTCTTTTGGCATTGGCAGAAATGAATGCGACCGAAATAGCAAAGGGAATCGAAATAGCGCTGAAAGACAACGTTAAGAATGTACGTGTAGCCGGACTTGGGCTGATCGAGAAATTGGAAATTTCGGAGCAGCTTAAGGCAGATCTGCTGGCAGATGTAGTGGAAAAACAAACCGTTGAAGAACGACAGGCCGCCTTGCTGTCCCTCGCCAAAGTCCAGGTTGATGTGGTAAGACCCATCCTAGAGGGCCTGTTGGAAAAGCTGGAAAAGGGAACCTTGTTGGCAGAAATTCAGCTCGAACTGCACGAAGCACTGGAGGCGTTGGATGACCCTTCCCTTACTACTCGCTACCAACGGATTGTGGCCAATTATTCAGAGGATCAGGTATTGGCGACCTATTATGGCAGCATGTACGGGGGGGATGTGTCCAAGGGGCGTAGGATTTTTTTCCAACATTCCACGGGGCAGTGTATCAAGTGCCATGCCTACGATGACTTCGGCGGCAACGCCGGTCCGAAGCTGAACGGTATTGGAAAACTTTTGGATCGCAAGGAATTATTGGAGGCACTGATTGATCCAAGTAAGCGCTTGGCACCCGGATTTGGCGTTGTATTGCTTGATCTAAAAGACGATAAAAAACTTGCGGGAATCAAGGGAGCTGAGAATGACCTTAGCATTACCGTAAAGATGGGAAACAAGCCTGATACCGTCGTTCTAAAGGAGCACGTAGTTGAGAGGAGGGATGCACCGTCCAGTATGCCGGATATGAAGCAATACCTCAGCCGGAGGGAGATTAGGGATCTGGTCAGCTTTTTGGCGACACTGAAGGAGTAGGGAAGAGTGATAAGTTATGCAAAGGAACCCAAAAAGGCAGGAAGCAAAAGTTACTTCCTGCCTTTTTTTGGGTTTGGTTAATATCCCTGGTTTTATTGTTGGTAGCTGGGGAGCAGCTTGCTGCGTCGATAACGTACTGCGGGATGGGAACGACACGTCAGACGGGGCTGGCACAAGGCAGTGGATACCTACGATTGGATTGGTATTGGAAGGCATTGATCCATAGGGGATTATTATGGTAGCGTTACCAACTGAAAGGTTGGCTTATATTTTTGCATCCTGTATGTTTTTTGACCACGCTTTCTTATATTTCGCCTTAATATTTCGCATACAAAGTGAAGAAATTCATTTTTATTTTATCCAATTTTATTTGAGGTAGCTAAAAGCGGAGTAGGCGGTGGTTATGGTTTTGTAGATGGGAGCGGAAAAATAGATTGTCCCGCTGTTTTTGAACACTTATGTTATTCAATTCGTTTGAGTTTATTTTCGGCTTTTTGCCGCTTGTAGTATTCGGGTTTTATGTGGTGTCAAGGTTCTCTACCGGACAGGGTGGTAGGATCTGGCTTTTTTTCTCCTCGTTGTTTTTTTATGGGTGGTGGAATCCGCTATACGTTGTGTTGATTTTGGGATCGATGTTCGTGAACTATGTATTGGGAACGTTTCTCTCAAAAAGTAATGGATCAAAAGGCGTATTGGTGGTTGGCGTTACGTTCAATCTGCTGCTTTTGGGCTATTATAAGTTTGTTGATTTTTTTATTGAGAATATCAACCTGATTCCCGGTGTCTCTTTCACTTACCTGAATGTAGTTTTGCCTTTGGGCATATCGTTTTTCACTTTTCAACAGATTGCCTATCTTGTTGATAGCTATCGAGGTTTAACCAAGGAATTAAATCCGATTTCTTACGGCGTATTTGTTTCCTTTTTCCCGCAGTTGATAGCTGGGCCGATTGTACATCACAAGGAAATGATGCCTCAGTTTGATTCTGCCGGCACCTATCGAGCCAGTTTTTTTAATCTTTCGAAGGGGGCGTATGTCTTTATGCTTGGGTTGGCAAAGAAAACCGTAGTTGCCGATAATCTTGCGCCGGTTGTGGCGGCCGGGTATTCATCGGTCGATACGCTTTCTTTCTTGGACGCTTGGGTTGCCACACTTTTTTACGCTATGCAGCTTTATTTCGATTTCAGTGGTTACTCCGACATGGCCATAGGCCTGGCCTTGTTGTTTAATGTTAACATACCGCTAAACTTTGACTCTCCCTACAAATCAGCCAATATTCAGGAGTTCTGGAGGCGATGGCACATGACGTTAAGTCGTTTTTTGAGAGATTATCTGTACATCCCTTTGGGAGGTAGTCGTAAGGGGCCATTGATTACAAGTGTAAATCTCGTTTTGACATTTTTACTGGGGGGGATTTGGCACGGTGCTGGTTGGACATTTGTTGTCTGGGGTCTTCTTCATGGCTTTGGTATCGTAGCATTCCGTCTTTGGGACAGGCTTGGCATCAAGCTTCCTGTTTTCTTGTCCGTGTTAATTACGTTTTTCTTCGTAAATTTCGCATGGGTTTTTTTTAGGGCGGAAAGTATGGAGGCGGCGATAACGATGGTTTCAAAAATGGTTCAATTTGGTTCTATTGGTAAGCTCAAGGTTATTGATAATTGGCAAAACGCACCTCTTTGGCTTATTGGATTTGTGTTGTTGTTCGTACCAAACACAAATCGGTTTGCCTCTTGGTTTCGTACCGACTGGCTGCATCTTTTGCTTTTGGTGCTACTTTTCGTCATCAATTTGATGTTTCTTAATTCGGTTGTTCAGCGGGAGTTTCTGTACTTTAATTTTTGACGATATGGAAATCAAGCCAAAGCGTTTCTTCGTTTTGTTCGTTGCCTTTTCGACTTCCTTGGTCGTGCTGTTCGTAGGAATAAATATGTACATAGATATTTTTGGTGTTTTTGGCTACTCAGATGTCTTCGAAAAACGGGTTTTTGGAGTCGAGAGGCGAGCCAAATTCCTGCTTAGCAAACGGTTTGTCCCCGAGAACTTCAATGGCCTGATTTTAGGCCCTTCGCTTTCGGGGAACTTGGATCCCAACGAACTTCAACCCCTGCAAGTTTATAATGGCAGTATTCGAGGTGGACGAATAGCCATTCTCCAACGACTTTACTCAACCATGAAAGCCAGCGGAGCAAAATTTGATGTGGTTTTGGTTTGTTTGAACCCCTACCTTCTCAATGCGGATGATTCTGAAGAGAGTGTAGTTTGGGACCAAACGTATAGAAGTGTTTTTGGCTCCTACAATCTTCTGGTATATTATATGTATGCTGCCGTAAGGATTTCAGGGATCGCCCCCAATCGGTTTCCCTACGATGCATTTGAGGTAAACGGAAAGAATAATTTCGAAAAGGATTTCCTTGTTTCCAATGTGGAACAGCATGTACTTAACCATGCATCCTCAATGGGCAGCGAGCAGTTTGATATCAACGAAAATGCAATGAAGGATTTGATTGGTTTTGTGGAGCAGCTTGCAACGGAGGAAGGTGAGGTTGTTTTCTACAACCATCCGATGCCGGCACCCATATATGAAGCCCATCGTGAGTCCTATGATAAATTCTACGAAGAAATGGCAAGGATCATCGATTCCGGCCGGACAGGTCTAACCCTTTTCAATTATAACAATGAAGCGTATTCAGGTTTTACCTCAGATTATGCCAATTACATAGACCATTGGCACTTCAGCCCTGTTGGGCAGGCGATATTTCTATCGGATTTGAAATCGAAGATCTGTCGACTGAGGTAGCTTGGAAACGCTGAATGTTTCGGTTACGATCCGATAGCCTATCGGATCGAGCGTTATAGGGATTTTGGGTCTGCCTTGGATGGCTTCTGGGGATGTAACTTAATAAGTTTGGGTGGTATATTTTTTTTGATGTAAAAAAAATGTACTTTGAATACTTGTAAATGTTTTTTGTTGTTTTTAATTTTAAGAAAAAAAGTATGGGTGATGTATTCAGCTTAATGTGGGAAGCATCGAATGATGCAAAGTGTACGGGTGAATTGGGGCAGCTGAAACAACTTACTAAGTCACTTATGGAGACTTATGAGTCACAGGGTAGGCTTAGTGAGGATCCCCTTGCTCCATCGAAGCGTAGGGAATTGAGTTTGCCGACAGAGGATGTTTCGGAGATCGTTGGGGGAAAGGTTTGCTTGGTAACCGGAGGCTTGGGATGCGTAGGTTCTAGATTGGTTAAGGAGCTTTTGGTTTTTTCTCCAAAGAAAGTCATCGTTATCGACGTCAAAGAGGCAGACGAAGAGCTGTTTTCGGAATTACGGAGGGAAGATGTTGTAGTTGAAAGGGGCTCGATTCTGGATACCGCGTTTTTGAAGCGGGTCTATCGGGATTATTTACCCACTATCGTTTTTCATACAGCTGCCCAGCGCAACCCTGGACTGGCGGAAAAGACAATTGGCGATACCCTTAGGACGAATATTTTGGGCACATGGAATGTGCTTCTTGCCAGTTCTGAAAGTGACGCTGTTCAAAGGGTTGTTTTTTCATCTACTGGAAAAGCTAGCCGGTATTATACGGAAGAGGTCTATGCGGCATCAAAAAAGGTTTGTGAAATGCTGATGGATTATTTTGCCGTTAGGTTTCCAAACAAGCTGTTTTCCATGGTTCGATTTACGCACATTGTCGACAACAGCCTGATGGATGCTGAACTGAAGCGGGCCGCAATGCAGGACGATCGGATCCAGATTCATTCGCCAGGAAAGTTTGTTACGGCACAGAATGTTGGTGAGGCTGCCTATTTGATGCTGAATGCGCTTGTTTTTGCTGAAGCTGGAAGATCTTCTTTTTTGTTGGTGAAAAATTTGGAATGGCCTGTAGAGAGTCTGGAGGTAGCGCTATACTATATCAAGCAGTCTAAACGGGAAGTTCCGATTCTGTTTGTAGGTAACCCAAAAGGGTACGGAGAGAAATTTTTTAGGGGTCAACTGGATTGGAGTCAATCCTGGGACCTTAACCTACTGATCAACGTGTACGAAAATCGAATTAGGAGAACGAATCCTGAAAATGACATCATAATAAGTAATTTGATGCCGTTTGATGAGGTAGTTTTACTTAAATTGGTTGGAGATTTGCAGGATACAGCTTATTCAGATGAAAGCCTGATGGATGTACTTGTAAGTTCTCTTAGGGCGATCTTTAGGCATTCATTGAAGCTTGTGGACAAAAAGATAACCCTCGATATCTTAAAGTGGGGGATAGATCCCAAATTCATGCATGCAGATGGTGTAAAGATCGGTGATTTTGGAGAGATGGTGCCTATGATGTTGGATTCTTTAGAGATTTCCTCGGATTTGAAAAAGATTCAAGGGCTTTGATCGTGTTTAAAATGCATTTCCTCCGTCCCATTGTTGTTTGGTGGAGCGGCAAGTGATTATACGTCTTTTGGTATACCGCTTTTTTTGAATAGTCTTTTAGGTGTGTTTCGGAAAGAGGTGTTGAATTATTGATAGTGGTTTTTATTTGTTTGAAAAAAGCAACAGCATTTAACGTTTTAACTTATCATGGCAACAGTATTAGTTCCTACGCCCCTTCGGAAATTCACGGAAGGGTCTTCCTCTGTTAAGGTAGAAGGACAATCAATCGAAGAATTATTGGGAAACTTGATCGTCAAATTTCCGGGCTTAAAAAATTACCTGAATACGTCTGAGGGAAAAATTCCTTCGTTTATCAACATCTTTGTTGATTCAGATGACATTCGCAATTTGGAGGGCGGAAATACGGCAATTAAAGAAGGGTCTATTATCAGTATTGTTCCTGCCATCGCAGGTGGCGGACTGGACGACATTTCTTTCTCGAGGGAAGAGTTGGCAAGGTACAACAGGCATATTATCATACCTGAATTTGGCTTAGAGGGACAAAAGAAGCTAAAGAACAGCAAAGTGCTGGTCATTGGGTCGGGGGGGCTTGGTAGCCCGCTGTTGCTCTACCTTGCGGCTGCCGGGGTTGGGCATATTGGGATAGTTGATTTCGATACGGTTGACGACAGTAATTTGCATAGGCAGGTGCTTTTTGGTGTATCGGAAGTGGGCAAACCGAAGGTGGAGGCGGCTAGGGAAAGGCTGTTGGGAATAAACCCGTATATAGAAATAAAGACCTTTAATGAAGCCTTTTCGTCAAAAAACGCGATGGATATCATACGTGACTATGATGTCGTGGCTGATGGAACCGATAATTTTCCCACGAGGTATTTGGTTAACGATGCGTGCGTTCTGTCCGGAAAGACGAACGTATACGCTTCTATATTTCAGTTTGAAGGTCAAGTGACTGTTTTTAATTACACTGATAGATATGGAACGGTGGGGCCAAACTATAGGGATCTATACCTTACCCCTCCCCCAGCCGGGCTTGTTCCGAACTGTGCTGAGGGTGGGGTTCTGGGCGTATTGCCGGGAATCATTGGAAGTCTGCAGGCACTTGAGGTGATCAAAGTGATCACTGGAGTCGGTGAGCCCTTGAGCGGAAAACTTTTTACCTTCGATGCGTTATCCTTTCGGGCAAATACCTTCAACATTAAGCGAAATGACGCCAACCCATTAAACGGGAGCAATCCTTCCCAGTTTACCCTCATTGATTACGAACAATTCTGTGGAATGAAGGTAGTTGAGAACAAAATCAAAGAAATAGATGTGGAGGATTTTTTTGATTGGAGAAACACAGGGGTTGATTTTCAACTTATCGACGTCAGAGAGCCCCATGAATACGAGGAGGAAAACATGGGGGGAGAACTTATTCCATTAGGTTCTATCCTAGAGAATGCACATAAAATAGCCAAGGAAAAAAGGGTTTTGGTTCATTGTAAAATGGGAGGCAGAAGTGCGAAAGCAATTCGCCAGTTAGAGGACAAATTCGGATTTACGAACTTGTACAACTTAAAAGGAGGAATTGAGGATTTTTTACAGTATGAGGAGGGCTACTAGCCAATAGACAAAAAAGCAAAGGGAACCGCCCTATTACTGATAGGTGGCGGTTCCTTTTTTGTCCAATAGTGTGAATTAATATCCCTGGTTTTGTTGTAGGTAGCCGGGGGATCCGCTTGCTGCGTCGATTACGTTTTGCGGGATGGGGAAGACACGTCGGATGGGGTTCGAGCTTGTTTTATCGATCCATTGGTTTTCCCATTTTCCGAAACGGATGGCGTCGGTACGGGCCAGAAATTCTACGTAAAGCTCATAGGTACGCTCTAGGTAAAGCCTTTCCAAGTCAATTGATTCCAATAACCGAGCGCCCCGGGCAGCCCTCAATGCATTTACATCGTCAAGAGCAGCTTGTGTGTTGCCTCTTCTAAACTCGGCTTCGGCTCTCATCAAGTACACGTCTCCCATGCGGATGAGTGGTATATTTACCCGACTACAGCACTGGCCGGTTTGGGCCATGGGGTCAAATGCGATTTTAAATGCCCGCGGCCCATTGCTGTGGCCACGGTTATTGTTTAGGTCTACCTCTACGGTGTACACCACATCCTCACCGGTACGGGTACGGTTTACCAGTTTTTCAATTACCAATTCTCCGTTGGGGGTTCGCTTGAACCGATTGTTTTGGTCGAGCACGATCCCGTATTGTTGACCAACCTGAATGCCCCGGTTCCAGCGGAACTGGGTGTCTGGTATTGATCCACCATCGGGGAGGTTTCGCTGGAAATACCTGGGGTCATCCCGGTTTCCTTCCCATTTGTTGTAGAAATCGGTCGTCAGCGACACGCCATCACTGCCTACTGCCAGGATATTTGTAAGTGATCCATGACGGCTTCTGGACGTGCCGAACCAAGCGTGCCGATTAGATCCGTTGGTTTCCAGCCGCTGGTCAAATGCAAAGATATGCTCTCGGTGATCATGGTTGTTGATATTCCATATCGAAAAATAATCCTCGGTTTCCAATGCATATTGTCCGGAGTTTATGATTTGGGTTGTGTATTGTACGACCAGTGCCATGTCTGCATTGTCGAAACTAAAGCTCGGAGCATATCTATTCACATATACTGCTTTATTCAAAAGCATACGGGCCTTCAATCCCCACGCGGCCGCTTTCGAAAAGCGGGTCGAACCTACTTCCGTTTTTGTACCAAGTTGGGTTTCTACCGCATCTATTTCGCCGATGATGAAATCGAAGGCTTCTGCTCCACGAAGCACTGTAGATAAAATAGGCGTGCCGACCTCCTCTGGCAATTTTCGAAAGGAAATGCCGTAGTGGTCAAGAAGGAGGTAATTATAATATGCACCCATGGCGCGGGCTTCGGCGATGTACCTTTCCGGTCCGTTTATTTCCGCAATTACCTGCTGGGCCCCAGCTGCACGGGCAATTCCCTGCGTGACGTGGGACCAGACATTCCGTACCGTGGCATGAAAGGGAGTCCAGCTATGCTGGTGCATTTCGATGAAAATGCCACCATCAAACCAATCCGTACCGCCTCTAAAAGGCACAATGGATTCGTCTGATGCGACGGATTGTAGGTTGAAAAGCCAGTTGTGGCTGCCGTACATGTCGTTCATCCGGGCATATACAGGCGCAAGAATCTGATCGGCCGCTTCGGGCGACTCCAGTACTCCGCGTCCTACCGCGGTGTCCAGTATTTCTTCCGTCAGGTCTGTACAGCCTGCCAACAGGAAGAGGGTAAATAGTAATATTGGTATGTTTTTCATATTTCTTTGAATTTTCTTTAAATGATCCTAACGCGTCCAGATCTATCGGGATTGCCTACCCGGATCCATTAAAGGAGGTCGCTACCTACCTACCCGCAAGTCGCAGGGTTGATAGGCATCTTGGTGTGTAAGGGCTACGTCAAGCCCGTCCGCGTACGGGGTTCTCGATTTCATGATTGATCAGGCTCAAAAGGTTACGTTTAACCCAAATACAATGCCCCTTGCGGTAGGGTACCGGGTTCCGTCAATGCCTGTGGATACAAAGCCACCCTGTGACCTAGGGGTATCCACCTCCGGATCAAATCCGGGATAGTTGGTAAAGGTCAATAGGTTCTGGCCCGTTACCGTCAATCGAAGGTTTTTTAGCCAGTCAATTCCGGTCGTTTTGAAGTTGTACCCCAAGCTGGCATTGTTGAGCCTCAGAAAGCTTCCATCATGAATAAACCGGGTGGAAGGGGAGGCCGAGTTTGTCCGAGCTTCTTCCGGAAAATCCAATACCCTGGTTGCCACGTTGTTTCCGGCTACCAACCGAGGGAGGTTGAAATAGGCGTTTTCGTCATTCCAATAGATGCGGTTTCCAGAAACCCCGTTGAAATTTACCGTTAGGTCAAAGCGTTTGTAGTTGGCGCTTGTGTAGAAACCAAAGATCGTTCGTGGCAAGCCGGATCCACCGTTTACAAAGTCGGCATCGGTGATCAACCCGTCGCCGTCTACATCTCTGAACCGGTTGAGTCCGGCTTCATTCAATCCTATCCACTCATGTACCCAAAAGGTGCCCACCGGATAGTTGTTCAGAAAACCGTTTACCTGCACACCAGAGAGTCCAGGCCCACTGATTCCGCCTGTTCGGAGAATGGTGACCGGTAGGTTGGTAACATTGTTCCTAAGGAAGCTGATATTGCCTCCAACATCCAAACGAAGTTCATTGCTTATGTTTTTTCGGTACCCTAAGGCCAGTTCAATTCCTGAGTTCTCTATTTCCATCGGGTAGTTGCTCCAAAACGATGAGGTAGCGACTATTGGATCTACCCCGGTTTGTGTCTCCCATAGGATGTCGCTGGAAACCTTCCGGAATACATCCACTGTACCATACAGTTCTTCTCCGAAAAACCCAAAATCAAAGCCGATATTGGTCTGAGTGGATACCTCCCATTTGATGTCTGGGTTTTGGAGTCTCACAAAATTGATACCTGGAGAAACCGGGGAGTTTGCCCCGGGAGTCAAGGCGTATCCGGAACCGGGACCTGTATTGACGGTTAGTTGCTGCTGGGTAATATACGAAGGAATGTCCTGGTTTCCTGTCCGTCCCCATCCTGCCCGCAGTCGCAGATTACTGAGAGTACTAGAACCGGAAAGAAAACCTTCGCTGGAGAGCTGCCAGGCGGCTGAAAAGGAAGGGAAGTAGCCATATCGATTGTTTCCCCCAAACCTGGAAGACCCGTCTGCCCGCATGGTCGCAGTCAAATAGTACTTCTCCACGAAATTATAGTTGATACGGCTGAAATAGGACTGGAGTTCGTTTACCGAAGCCCCTCCACCCGGCCTGTTGATACCAATGGAGAGATCAGATCCGATTCCGGGATTTCGATAGGCTTCTATTTCGGTGGTTGCAAAATTATTTATGCTCCAAAACCGAAACGCATTGTTGAATTTTTGATACGAATAGCCTCCCAAAATTGAAAAACTATGCTTTCCTTCTCCCAAAGTAAATCCATAGTTTAGGAAACTTTCTGTAAGGAAATTGCCATTTTCCGTGGTTGCGTCCTGCAATCTACCTCCGGGGTGGGGGAGCCGTTGTACGCTGTGGCGTCCGATTTGACTGATGCGGGTTCCTGTGGAGTTATCCACTGCCACGTTTAAGCGGTATTCAAGTCCTTTCAGAATTTCGAATCCTACTTCGATGTTTCCCAACACCCGGTTGACCTTTGAGAAATCCGTAAACAAGTCCATCATCATCAGGGGATTGATCCCCTCGGGGAATAGGTAGGCCGAACCATCGGGATTCCTGGTGGGGTAGGTAGGGTTTGCAGTCAGTGCGTTTGAAAGGGCATCTCCCCCCACGCCGGCGTTATCGCCAATTGGCGGAGAGTCATTTCGGGTATGGCTGGTGGTTAGGTTAATGCCAAAGCTCAACCGGTCATTGACAAACCGCTGTGCCATGTTCATCCTTGCGGTATACCTTTTCATGGAGCTGTTCAGTACGATTCCTTCTTGATCCAATGCGCTTAGGGACGCAAAGAAGTTGCCGTTCTTTGTTCCTCCGCCGTAGGAAATATTGTGGTCTTGGGTAAATCCGGTTCGGAAAATTTGGTCTTGCCAGAAGGTATCTGTAGGTCCTATATTTTTTGTATCGCCATATTGATTGGTAAAGTCCCTAAACTGTTGGGCATTCAGTACGTCAATGGTTTTGGTAACGTTTGAAACGGCGAATCCGCTGGAATAATTTAATTTGGGATCAGAGGCATCCCCTTTTTTGGTTGTGATGAGCACTACGCCATTTGCACCCCTTGATCCGTAGATGGCGGTCGCTGAGGCGTCTTTTAATACATCGATTGAAAGAATATCCGACGGATTGAGAAAGTTCAACGGGTTCGCAGGTGCTGAGCCAGACACACCCAGATCCGGGGCACCGATGGTGGTAGCGGCATTGTCCAAGGCCACACCGTCTACTACGAACAAAGGTCCACTCCCGGTTCGAACCGAGCCGGGTCCCCGAATTGTCATACGGGAAGCAGCTCCCGGTTCGCCGCTTGAGGCTGTTACATTAACCCCTGCGATCTTGCCCTGAAGTAGCTGTTCAGGCGATACGATCACCCCTTTGTTAAATGCTTCCTCCTTTAGGGAGCCAATAGAGCCGGTAAGGTCTGCTTTTTTCTGTAGCCCATAGCCAACCACCACTACCTCCTGCAGGGAGGATTCGTCGGGTTCCAAGGTGATGTTGATCTCACTGCGGTTACCAATGGGCACCCTCAATGGTTTGTATCCAATGAAAGAAACAACCAGTACGGAGCCCTCCGGTACCTCCAAACTATACCTTCCGTCTATGTCAGTTACCGTTCCACGCGTGGTTCCCTCCACCGTAACGGTAGCTCCTGGAAGTGCTTCACCACGGTCATCCCTGACGATTCCCCTAACTGCGATATCTGCTATTTCAAAAGCTTCGGTTAGGTTGGGTTTTTCAAGTTTCTTGGCATTGATGCTATGGTTCAACTGCCTGAATCCAATCGCGGTTTGTCGCGAAACATCTGTTAGGTAATCTTCGACCGTTCCATCGGTTTTTTCCAGATAGACCAGGGTGCTTCGGTCTACGTCCTTTTGGTCATATGAAAACTGAAAAGGGGTTTGTTTTTGAACCAGCGAAAAAAACTGCTGTAGGGTAAGAACCTCTTTGTCGATTTTTACCCTCACCTCGTTAATGGATTTGAACTGGCCATTAACGTTTACCGCTAATACAAAGTTGAAAATCAACATTTGTACTACAAATCCGGAAAGGAAGTAACGGGACAACATATAAATTGTCTTTTGTAATTTTAATTTCATAATTTTGAAGTGTTTATTGGATTATTTCTATAAACGGCATCCTTGCCTGCATCCCATTCCCCAATGATTTGACAGGCAAAGATCAATTTCTGTGGCCGGCTGACTCTTATGTCAGTTGGCCATTTTTAACTGGTGTTATCTAGGGCTTTTTTCATAGGATTAAAATTTGATGGTTACTTTTTTATTGTCAATTCTGAATGTAAAGCTTTCCGTGTAGGCTATACTTTCGAGAATATTTTGCAATGTTTCATGGCGAAATTCCCCCGAAAAATTCCACGTACGGGAGGGTGATCCCTCAATGGAAATGGTTACCCCATACCAGTCCTCCAGACGACCGATTACTTCACTGAGATGGTTGTTGTCAAAAACCAACCAGCCGTCCGTCCAACCTGAGGTGTTTTTTGGGTCAAAAGTTCGGATCACTTTTTTGGTGGTTGTGGCATCATACATCATTTCCTGTCCGGGCCAAAGAACCGCGTCAGATGAATCTCCCCTGGCATTGACCTGTATACTCCCTGTTTCCAACGCTACTTTTGTAGTCGTACCGCCCTTATCTTCTTTTACATTGAAAGAAGTACCAAGAACCTTTGTTATAAGATTGGAGGTCTCTACATAGAAGGCACGTAGGCTATCGGATTCGACTTTAAAAAAGGCCTCTCCTGTGAGTTTGACCCGTCTGTCTACCTGACCAAAACTCTCTGGATAGGAAAGTGTACTTGATGAGTTAAGCCAGACTTCAGACTGGTCGGGAAGCCCTAGTTTTAGCTTTTCTCCTGCATTCGTCGTCTTGGTTATCCATACAATTTCAGGCTCATTTACTTCATCAATCTCTGGTTTTTTAACTAACCAACCAGCGAGTTGCGCCGTTAAGAAACCAAAGGCAAGGATTGCCGCAATTCGGCGAAATTGGTCAATCCGGAACCAAAAGGGCAGGTTGCGGTTTGGTTTGTCTCTTTTAGGGATAGGCTGTTTCCCTTGGAGTATTTTTAACAAAAGTTCTTCCTTTGTACCGGACTTCACTGGATTACTTTTGGAGCTCAGTCCCAGGAGCAATTCTCTAGCCAGCATTATCTCGGCTATATCCTCGGGGTGAGCCATCATCCAGTTTTGCCAAAACGCATCCAGCTCGGCATCAGGGGATTTGACCCAGCGTACAAATTCAGGATTGGACAGAAAAGTTACTCGTTGGTTCATGTAATTCTTGCTTTCAGAGACAAGAGTCAAAAATGCTTCAGATGACACCTACTTTATTCTAAAAAATTTGTCTGAGTTAAAAAAAAGGCGCTATTGCATCGCATCTCTCAGGTGGGTCAGTGCTTTATAAACCAGATTTCGTACCGATTTGATATTTCCAATATTCATAAGTTGCTGTATCTGAGGGTAATCCATCCCTTCAAAATACAGGTAGTAAATGGCTTCTTTCTTTCGGGGACTCAGCTGCTGCAATGCGCGGTTCAATTTTAGGGCTTTCGCATCGTCCAATTGCCTTGAAATCAGAATTTGTTCGGGAGAGGGGTGAAATTCAAAATCAAAGTCGGCTTTCAAATAGGTGAATTTGCTGTACCATCTACTCTGCTCTTTTATAATTCTGTTTTTCAACGATTTAAAAAGATAAAACTTTATTGACTCCACATTACCTACGGTCGACCGGTTGGCTCTTAGGTAAATGAACAAATCCTGGATAAGATCCTTCAACAACTCCTCGTTGCTGGTCAGTTTCCTTCCGTAGCTGAACAAGCCATCAAAATACCTCGTATAAATCGTAATAAACGCAGATTCATTTCCTCTTTTGAAAAGCAGCCAAAGCTCCTTTTCTGGTAAGGAATCCGACTCAGCTCCACTTTCAGGCATTGGACTGGGCACACGTGTACGTTGACTGCTTTTTTCCAACTTTTGGGCAGGTTTTGTCCTTATCACCTATAGATTACGTTTTTTCCGCAATAAAGGTAAAAAAAATATATTTGATACCCGTTTATCAGAATATTATTGAATTAATACCTAATTATGACCATTGATACGCTCCAAGAAGAAATTTTTGTGTTGTAGGTTGAAAAAGCTGCCAGCGCAATTTCGTTTCTTCTTATGTTTGAATACCACATTCAGCAAGCTTTATTTGACTTGTTGTAAGTTTGGTAGGGTTGGCCGAATCCTCTCGGTGATGACAGTCACTAGTTCCGGCAATTAAAAATTTGACGAATGGATAGCCTTTCCACTCGCTTTGTGGTACTAAATACCGTATTTTAACACGCTAAAGGATCAAAAATCAATTATAGACACATGAAACCAATCGTTCAAATTTCCCTAGACCTTACGAATATTGACGAAGCGCTGGAGACGGCGGCAATGGCCCTCCGGGCTGGTGTCGACTGGCTTGAAGCCGGTACACCTTTGATCCTGGCAGAAGGTCTGCATGGCGTGCGCAAGCTTCGGGAAGCCTTTCCATCTACGCCGATCGTGGCTGACCTAAAAACCATGGACGGAGGATACCTGGAGGCGGAGATGATGGCCAAGGCAGGTGCAGACTACGTGGTCGTGATGGCACGTGCCCATGAGGAGACCATAAAATGCGTCGTGCAGGCCGGCAGAGATTTTGGTGCCAAGGTCATGGGCGATAACCTGGGTTGCCCGGATATGGTGGCCGGGGCCAAAATGCTGGAGGACTTGGGCTGTGATTTCGTGATCCATCATATCGGGTACGACGAAAGGAGAGGAATTGCGGCACAAGGCAGACGGATGCCGAGTCCGATGGATCAACTCAAGGAAGTGGTGGATGCAGTGCGTATTCCTGTACAGGCTGTAGGCGGACTTACGCTGGAGCAAGCAATAGCCTGTCCGAAATACGGTGCTCCTCTTGTTGTCCTGGGTGCTCCCCTTACCATCGATGCAGATGCGTTTAAGACCGCGGATGGTAATCTGGAAGCATCTTTGCGTATGATCTGCGAGGCGGTGCATGCCTATGGTGACGTCAAAATGAAGAAATAAAAACCAAACCTAAAATATCCTTTTCCATGTCAATCGGAACGAAATCCAAGGCAGTAGTAAACTATGCGGAAGCAAAGGGCTCCGTTGAAATCAGGGAAATTGAAACACCTGAAATTGGTGCAACAGACGTATTGCTGGAGGTGGCCAATGTGGGGGTATGCGGTAGCGATCTCCATCAGTGGACCTCAGACCATAGCTGGCCGGTCAATTATCCGGTAGTGTTGGGCCATGAGTTTGGTGGTAGAATAGCCGAACTAGGCTCTCAGGTAAGTGGATGGAAGGTAGGGGACCGGGTGGTCAGTGAGACGGCGGCCGTGATTGATCCTACCAACCCCATGAGCCGTATAGGGTTGTATAATTTGGATCCTACCCGAAAGGGATTTGGGTATGGAGTCAATGGAGCCATGACGCGGTATGTTCGTGTTCCGGCGCGTTGCCTTCATACTGTGCCCGATCACGTACCCTTTGAGCAGGCCTGCCTTACCGAGCCAAGCTGTGTGGCATATAGTGCCGTGGTAACTAATTCAAATGTAAAACCTGGAGACCGCGTTTTGGTAATCGGTCCGGGTACCATTGGTATCCTGTGTGCGGCGATGGCAAAAATCAACGGTGCAGAGGTAGCGATTGTAGGGCTGGAAGCAGACCGTGGCCGCCTCAAGATCGCCGAGCAATATGGCTGTACAGGAATCGTGGGAGATGCCACGGAGTGGGCAAGGTCGTCGGACGGACTCGGTGCCGACCTGATTGTGGACGCTGCCGGTCATAGCAGCACGTTACAGGTTGCCATGAATTTGGTGCGTCCAAATGGTCAAATCACCAAAGTGGGCTGGGGAAAGCAGCCATGTAATTTTTCGCTAGATCCAATTGTTCAGAAAAACGTCCGCCTTCAGGGCAGTTTTAGTCATAACTGGCCCATTTGGGAAAAGGTGATCGCTTTGATGGCGTCTGGAACGCTGGATGTAAAACCGATTATTGGCGGCGTTTGGGAAATCGAATCCTGGCATGAAGCGTTTGAGAAAATGCATCATGGTGAGGTTGTCAAAAGTGTACTGAAACCATCCTAATCATGCGATTGAACAATAAGGTCATTATCGTCACGGGAAGCACCACAGGAATAGGGAAAGCCATTGCTGAAAGGGCCGTGGCCGAGGGAGCCAAGGTGGTTGTACATGGGCTTGAGCCCGATTGGGCAGTGGATTTGCTGGGTGAATTGGGAGAAGAAAATGCCGTCAGCTTGATCGGTGACCTGGCTGACGAAGCTACGGCGGCTCGATTAGTAGATCTGGCCGTCAGCCGCTTTGGAAGGCTGGATGCTGTGGTAAACAATGCGGCGATAGTGGCCTCGTCAAACCTCGAAAGTACGGATACGGTATTTTTGGAGAAGCTTTTACGAGTGAATACCATTGCCCCTTTTCTGCTGATCAAGGCAGCTCTTCCTTACTTGGGAGAAGCGAGGGGTTGTGTTTTGAATATCGGGTCGGTAAATGCCTGGAGCGGAGAGCCCAACCTGTTGGCATACAGTATTTCCAAAGGAGGACTGATGACGATGACCCGAAACCTTGGCGATGCTCTTTTTCGGGATCATGGCGTGAAGGTAAATCAAATCAATCCCGGCTGGGTGTTGACGGAGACTGAAATACAGCGAAAAAAAGAGCATGGCCTATCCGATAATTGGTACGAAGACCTTCCTGCTATGTATGCACCGGCCAAGCGTATACTCCTGCCAAGAGAAATTGCCGCCGCTGCTGTTTTCTGGTTGTCTGATGAGTCGGGCCCGGTCAGCGGGCAGGTGATGGAACTGGAGCAATACCCCATGATCGGACGGAATGCACCGAAGGATTCCAGTACCATCCATTAACGAGTTGAATTTAACGATAACGAACTGAACGATAGTAACAGTATGCCAAAATTAGCTGCGTTTCCCAAAGCCTTCATGCAAGCTTTATGCAAAGATGGATCGATGAAGTTGGAGGAATGGATTGAGTTAGCCAGTAAGCTGGAGATAGAAGGATTGGAATGGTATGCCGGGTTTTTGGAAATGGAAGACCGATCCAAGTGGCCTGATTTCCGAAAAATGGTAGAAGACAAAGGCAAAACCATCCCAATGATGTGTTGTTCGCCCGATTTTACCCACCCGGATGCAGGATTTAGGGAAAAAGAAATTGCCAAACAAAAGCATTGGGTCGACATGACCCACGTATTGGGCGGCAGCTATTGCAGGGTGCTTTCCGGTCAAAAAAGACCGGAACTATCCATTGATGAGGGGGTAAAATTGGCGGCCGATTCCATCATGGCGTGTATTCCTTACGCGGCGGAAAGGGGAATTACCCTGATCCTTGAGAATCACTACAAGGATGATTTCTGGGAGTATCCGGAATTTGCCCAACAAATGGACGTGTTCACTAAGCTGGTGGATCAGATCGATCATCCAAACTTCGGCGTGAACTATGACCCCAGCAACACGTTCCTTGCGGGAGAAGATCCAATTGAGCTGCTAAGAAAGGTTTCCCACAGGGTGGTAACCATGCATGCCAGTGACCGGTATTTGAAATCAGGGACCATCGAAGACCTACGAAAAGAAGAAGGTGGTGCTGTTGGCTACGCCAAAAGGCTGTCGCATGGTGAAATTGGAAAGGGACTAAACGACTACGACGCCATATTTGCTGAGTTGAAGCGGGTTGGATTTGATTCTTGGATCAGCATTGAAGACGGCGTAGACGGCATGGACCAACTGGAGCGAAGTGTCGCTTTTTTGAAAAAGAAAATAGCGGTCTACTGGCCTTAACAGTTCTTTCTGTCTTATGGATAGGCAATGCCATGCAGCCATATGAAACCACGCGTTGACTCTTTAGTGGTTGGAAATATGGCGCTAAATGGTTTCAGTTACCCTACGCGTTTTTCTTTGATCCTTACGCAGACACCCGATGAAAGCGAGGAAGAGGCCTTGTAATAAACAACTATAAACAGATGCAAAAAGCGACGCTGCTATTCGATTCTAAATGCATGTTGGCCGAAGGCCCGTATTGGAAGGCCGATTGGAACGCCTTTCTATGGGTGGACATCGAGCACGGAACGTTGTTTTCCTATTCGTTTACGGACAAGCACCTGCAGACCTGGCATTTTCCCCATCGACTAACCGTGGTATTGGAGGAAGGGAATCACTTTGTGTTGGCCTTGGATAGAAAACTGGCACGTTTTGACCCAGCCACAGAGAAACTGGATTGGCTCTTGGAGGTGGAATCTGACCCGACCTTACGCTGCAACGATGGGGCCTGTGACCCTGCTGGCAGAATTTGGATAGGTACAATGGGACTCGATTTTCGCGCGGGTGCGGGTTCCTTGTATTGTGTAGATAGGGGATGGAAGCTCGAGAAAAAGCTGGAAAATATCACCATTTCCAATGGGTTGGCGTGGTCACGGGATGGAAGATCCTTGTACTACATTGATAGCCCTACCCGAATTGTGCGGACGTTTGATTTTAATCCGGACACAGGACAAATTGCCTACCGAAAAGATGCTGTTGTGGTGCCTGAGAGCTTAGGTACTCCGGACGGGATGTGTATGGACGAAGAGGGCATGCTCTGGGTGGCCCATTACGGTGGTTCCGGGGTGTATCGCTGGAATCCAGAAAATGGGGAACTCTTGGACAAGATTTCGGTGGATGCCCCCCATGTTACTTCTTGTGCTTTTGGTGGACCCGACGGAAAACGGCTCCTCATTACCACCGCGAGGGAAAATATGACACAGGATCAACTGGATCAATTTCCCCACAGCGGTGGAGTTTTCCTCGCAGAAATGCCCATGGGGGGCGCCAACGTTTTTGCGGTAAGCATCTAACTGCTATCAATCCACGACGTATTCCAATCAATTCGGCTGTTTCAGCCGGATTGATTGGTCGCGTTTTTCAAAAATTTTTTCGATAAGCGTGAGATCCTTTGCACCGGCAAATGATCCTTGCTTTTTTAGGTAATCAAGGTATTCATCGATATACCGTTGGCTGATTTCCGAATTGTCTCCGTATTTATCCCTTAGACCATTTAAGTCTGCATGCAGCTTTGCCCGTATCTCTGCGTACGTGGGGTCGTCGTATACATTTGTGAGTTCGTGAGGATCCTCATGCCTGTCTATAAGTTCCCATTCATCCGTGTCAAAGTAGTAGTGTACCAATTTATAGTCCTTGGTGATGATCGCGTAGTGCCGTTTTACCATATGGATAGAGGGGTATTCGTAATAGTGGTAATAGACGGCATCCCGTTGCCATACGTCGTTGTTGCCGGTAAGGAAAGGCATTAGGCTTTCACCTTGCATGTCTTCTGGCGATGCGATGCCCGCGGCTTCCAAGAATGTCTGTGCGAAATCCAGGTTCTGCACGAGTGCATCCGATTTCTGTCCAGCCGGGGTTTTTCCCGGCCACGCCATCAACAGGGGTGTTTTGAACGACTCGTTGTAGACAAAGCGCTTATCGAACCAACCATGCTCTCCCAGGTAAAATCCC
Organism: Lunatimonas lonarensis; assembly: GCF_000390185.1. Classification (GTDB taxonomy): domain Bacteria; phylum Bacteroidota; class Bacteroidia; order Cytophagales; family Cyclobacteriaceae; genus Lunatimonas; species Lunatimonas lonarensis. The sequence continues at coordinate 40,963 of NZ_AQHR01000040.1, forward strand.
TGATCCGAGGTATATACGATGATGGTGTTTTCCATTAGTCCGTTTTCCTCCAGATAATCCAAAACCCTGCCCACATTTTCGTCTACCGATTTTATCGTTCCGAGATAGTCCTGCATATAGCGCTGGTAGCGCCATCGCATTTGGTCTTCTTCGGTCATGGTAGGGTAGGCCTTTTTAAATGCCTCATTCACCTCGCGGTAATACGTATCCCAATTGGCGCGTTGAGCTTCGTTCATGCGTCCTACTTCACTTTCAAACGCTGCTTTGTCCCAGCTGGAGGTACCCGCAATGCCCAACTCGTCCATGAGGTCCGGGTAGATTTTTGAATCTCCTGCCCAATGCATATCGGTAAGAAGGTTCATTTCGGCTTCTCTGGCATGCCTACCCCTGCCGGAGTAATCGTCAAAAAGCGTGGCAGGTTCCGGGAAGGTGCGTTGGGTAAACTCCTCAAAATGCCGTTCGGCCATCAGCCACTCGCGGTGCGGTGCCTTATGGAGGTACATCAAAAGAAATGGATCATCTGCTTTTCTGTCATTTTCCAACCAATCCAAGGTCATATCGGTAATGATGTCGGTGACATACCCCTCTATTCGTACGTTGCCATCGTATTTGGTGATAAAGTCAGGGTTGTAGTAGGCCCCCTGCCCAGGTAGTATTTTGAATTGGTCAAATCCTTTTGGGTTGTTGCCAAAGTGGAGTTTCCCAAACATGGCGGTTTGGTAGCCCGCTTGTTGCAGGAGCTGGGGGAAGGTTATGTTCGTTGTATCAAAGGGGAAATGGTTGTCTACCTTCCCGTTTATATGGCTGTGTTTGCCCGTAAGGATCGTTGCCCTGGAGGGTGCGCAAATGGAATTGGTGACCGAAGCATTGGTAAAGAGAATGCCCATTTTCGCAATGCGGTCTATGTTGGGTGTCTCTATCAGCCGGTCATCATAGGCAGAGATAGCTTGATAGGCGTGGTCATCTGACATGATAAAGACAATATTCGGCCTGGAGGAGCTCCTTCTTTCGTCTGTTTCGCTACAGGATAGTTGGAGAATAAGAGAAGGGATGAGAAGTAAAAAAGGTAGTTTTCGCATGGTAGGATAAGGCATGTTTTCTAAGGTAAGACCTGCGCTACACAGGTTGGTGAATATCTTCAAACCAGAAATCGGTGAAGTCGGCGTAATTCAAAGGCAAATAAACTGATTTTTTGGCTATAACAGTTAAAAATGATCGGTAAATCCGGGCCTTTAGATTAATTCCATGGCTGGTTTGGATTTACGGGTAAATCATTTGTAGTTTAGCTGTGAAGTCATCATCCACCTGGGTTATCCCTTCTATTATCTTCCGTCATTTCAGCCATCCTATGTTCACATCTTTCTATCTTTTTTTCTTGATATGGATTCAATTTTTGGGTTTTTCACCGGTCCAACAGCCCAAAAAGCCCAATGTACTGTTTTTGTTTGCCGATGACCAACGCGCCGACGCGCTTGGGATTGCAGGCAATCCGTACATTTTGACCCCACATATTGACCAGTTGGCAAGGGAGGGAAGTCGGTTTACAAACGCCTATGTGATGGGAGGGAACCATGGAGCGGTTTGTATGGCGAGTAGAGCCATGCTCATGAGCGGGATGAACCTGTTCAGGGTATATGACCGCCTGAAGGATGTGCACACTATGCCGATGGCCTTCGCCGAGGCGGGATATGAGACCTATGGAACGGGTAAATGGCACAACGAGCGGGAAGCTTTCGAATCCGGATTCCACCACGGAAAGAATGTTTTTTTGGGTGGAATGGCGGATCATTTTGGCATTAATCTCCGGGATTATGATGAGGATGGAAAGTTGGGTGAACCCACGGTTAAGTCGTATTCGACAGAGGTTTTCGCAGAGACAGCGATTGGGTTTATAAAGGATCACACATCAAAGGGTAACGGCAAGCCCTTTTTTTGCTATGTTTCGTTTACCGTACCCCATGATCCCTATTCGCCCGAAGGACCTTTTATTGGGCATTACCCGGACGGGTCATTACCATTGCCAGGAAATTACATGCCCTTTCATCCATTCGAGTTTGATGACCTTATGGTTAGGGACGAAAACCTGACGGGATGGCCCCGACGTCCTGAGGTAATCCAGATGATCTTATCAGATTACTATGCGCTGGTCACCCATTTGGATCAACAGATAGGAAGGATCATCGAGCAGTTAAAGGCTTCCGGTCAGTATGAGAATACGATTATCGTGTACACAGCCGATAATGGGCTTGCTGTTGGAAGCCATGGACTGTTGGGAAAGCAGAACCTATACGAACACTCAACGAAAATCCCCCTTATAATTGCAGGACCTGGGGTGCCGGCCAAAGAGACCTTTGATGCGCTGGCCTATATCCACGACCTATTCCCAACCTTGGCAGAGCTTTCAGGTGTACCTACCTCAGGGAGTTTGGATGGGGAAAGCCTCGTTCCGGTGATCCAAGGCGCCAAGCCTATGGTGAGATCTTCATTGTTTTCAGCCTACCGACACACGATTCGGGCGGTAAGGGATGGGCAGTGGAAGCTTATCCGCTATCCGGAACGTGACTACACTCAGCTATTTAATCTGGAAAGTGACCCCTATGAGCTAAACAACCTTGCAGAGAAACCGGCCCACCGCGCTACGGTGGAAAGGCTTCGAGGTTTGCTGGGGGAATGGCAGGAAGCCTATGGCGACGATCAGGCATGGACCGCTAGCCTGATAAAGCCTAAAGCCTATGACCCCGATACCTTGGTGAGGAAGCCCGACCGATGGCAGCCCGAGTACGTCCTGAAAAGGTATTTTTGACATCGCGTTAAATAGAAGGTATTATAAAGGTTGGTTTGTAGTAGGAGGGGTTGCTTGGAAGAGTATCGTTCAACATCCCAATTATCCGTTTATCCCTTCTTTTTACAGGTGCTGGAAACCCGTGTGGTTATCACAACTCGGGTTTGTGTACTAGGGGCCTTTGCTGTACATTTATTCCGACATGAACCCAAAGTCCATTATTTTATAGCTCACAAGGAGTAGTTCAACTGTATATTCCATTATTGGACGATGATTAAAACTAAAAATAGACGTTCGTTTGTCAAAAAAGCATTGGCTCTTACCGGTGCCTTTTCTTCTGCCAGCTTGTTTAGTGAATTGCATGCAGAGGACTTTCGTATAATTCAGAAAAGGTTTGCTCCTTCTTCGGCAACGGCACTTGCAGACAATGAGGATTTTTGGAGCCCTATACAGAGGGCCTACTCCGCAAGTTCTTCTCCTGTTATGAATTTGAACAATGGCGGCGTATCACCGTCGCCGTTGGTTGTTTTGCAGGCGGTAGAGCGCTACAATCAGCTGTCCAACCAAGCCCCTTCCTATTACATGTGGCGTATTTTGGATCAGGGCCGAGAACCACTGAGGGATAAGCTGGCGTTGCTGGGTGGTTGCGACCCGGAGGAGATTGCCATCAACAGAAATGCCACTGAGGCGTTAAATACGGTGATTTTTGGGCTTGATCTTCGACGGGGCGATGAGGTGATCGGCAGTTTCCAGGATTACCCGAATATGATGCAGGCTTGGTCCCAGCGGGCTGAGAGAGAAGGGATAGTATATAAGCAATTAAGTTTTGATTTTCCGATCGAGGATGAGGAAAGTATTGTGGATGCCTATCGCCGTGCGATTACCCCGAAGACCAAAATCATACATGTTACCCATGTGATCAATTGGGTTGGGCAGATTATGCCCGTACGAAAGATTTGCCAAATGGCCCATGAACGGGGAATCGAGGTCGTTGTAGATGGTGCACATTCATTTGGGTTGTTGGACTATAAAATTCCGGATCTGGAGGCAGACTATTTTGGTACCAGTCTTCACAAGTATCTTTCCGCACCCATCGGGAGTGGGATGATGTGGATCAAGCGGGATAAAATTGCCAAAATATGGCCTCTTTTATGCAACAGCGAGCCCAAAAGCGGAAATATTCGTAAGTTTGAAACTATTGGAACCCGTTCCTTCCCCATAGAGCAAGGCATAGGCGAGGCGATCAATTTTCATAATGCCATCGGAACGAAACGAAAGGAGGAGCGTGTCCGGTTTCTGAAGAATTATTGGGCCCAAAAGGCGTTGGAAATTCCCGGTATCAAACTTCATACCTCTTTAAAAAGTGAATTCAGCTGTGCAATTGCCGGAGTATCTCTCGCCGGTATGTCAACCCCTGAGTTGGGAAACACACTTTTAAACGAATTCAAGATTCATACCACCTCAATGGTTTACCACAACATCGATTGTGTTCGGGTTTCGCCCCATGTATATACCAGCTTAGCAGATTTGGATCGGTTAGTGTATGCGTTGGAAAAGATTTCCCATAGGGTTTAGGCGCCGGGATTGAGTAAATCCAATCCCTAATCCAGCTTTTTGTTGGGTTCTGCTTCGTCCTAGAGGAGCCTGTACCCAATAAAAATACCCCATCGAATCATGTTTTCGATGGGGCTTATTTTGGTGGTGCTACTTAAACGAAGGACGTCCCGGTCCTGTGTAAGGTTTTGCACCTTTATTGGTCATCCAGGAGGCGTCTACAGATCGCAGGCTTTTGTCCGCCGTCTCAGGTTCTTCTATAAATCCATAGTATCGACCCATCCAGTAGTCTCGAAGGAATCCTACCGGCTCCATGATCCGTTTTCCGTTTACCCCTCCGTCCAAAACAATCGCCCGTCGGGCACCGCGGCTTACACTTTTTTCTCGCGGCGAGATGGCCTTTAATCCCCCTTCATAGGAGGTATAACCCGGTGAAACGAACAGGTCGTCCCGGTGGGAATTCTGGTAGTTGTGCTCTATGCAGTCCAATGTCCATTCCCGAAGGTGCTGAACTGCTACTTCGAGTTCTGCGTCATTGCCGGTAAAAGCTGCATAGCTGAAGTTAAACCAGGGGATTTGTTCCATGCGCTTGATTTCAAAGGTTCTTTCCAAGCTTCGGAGGAATACCGATCTACGGGCGGGATCCTTTTCATAGCGCAAAAGGGTATTATAGGCTTCAAATGCCAGATTGTCGTCCCATGGAGCGATTTCTGAAGGCGGAAAGGTTTTCTTCTGTCGTATGGTATTCTGCGCGTAGCCCCAGTCTATCAGTTGGTGGTAGCCCTTCTTGAACCTCTCTTCACCTGTTAATGCATAGGTTGCATAGGAGAAAGCGAGTGCCTCCAGGCCATTAACGCCGCGGTCCTCCCACCCATAGGGCCTCAAAAGGTATTCCGGGTTCCAGCGTCCCCACCTGGTAGGCTGTCCATCCATATCGATCAGCACCCAGTTATTGTCCATAATGTATCCGGTAATCCTTCGCATGTGTTCTTTGGCGAGTTCTTTTTCCAACTCATTTGCTGCCAAATCGTGAAAAAGGGAGACCGAATAAAAATGAGCTATCACTTCATCACTCGAGGCATCTCCTTTCCAGTACCAAAGGCTGTCCGGTGTGGCATTCCACTTTGCGGGAAGGCCACCAGATCCCCGTTGGCCCATTCTGCCGGTGTCTCCCTGCCTAGACCAAATGGATCGGGCGATCAATCCGTCGATAGGGGTAACCCGCTCCAGCCAAAGCATGGCCTGAAAAGCTTCTGCCGCTTCTTTCCGGGCGGCTTGATCTCCCGTAACGGCGTATTTATAGCTCATGGCCGTTAGGTAGGACGCGGTGTGTGATCCATCGTTGTCGCTGATTTCCCGCACCCATTCCCCTTGATAATCATACAGGGTGTGGATAAAACCCAGCCGCTTATGTTCCCATTTTTCAAGCCACTGCTCGTAGTGGTCTGCCTTTTTTAGCAGCGTAAAGGGCTCATAGGAAATCACGCCGATCCCCTTGTCGGTGGCGATGTATACAGCATTTGTGCCCACGGCTATGCTATTTACATGGTTATCTGGCAGCCAATGGTCGGCTCCGAAATAGTGCCAGCCATCATCCAGCATTCGGATGGCCCCACGATCGGTGCCTATCCATACATCTCTGTCAAAGCCTCTTGTAAGTTGTCTGGTATTTTCAATCGGAAGGCCGTCGGAACCTTTAATTACACCCATGGATGCACCACGTAATACGCCAAGGCCTCTGTCTGTACTGATAAATAGCCGACTACCTACCGATAGCATTTCACGGGTATTTTTTGAGGGTAGGTTTCCCCAATCAACCAGATGTTCGTTTACGACGTTTCCGGCAAGCTGTACCAGTTGGCCCTCTCGTAGAATATGCAGCGTGCCAGCGTAACTCTCAATGGAGCTGATAGGGCCGAGTTTAACCGGATCTGCCAGAAGTTGGGTGCCATCTTCCATGACCATCGTGATATCACTCGACAAGTATCCCCCTGCTGGCATGATATTGACCAGCCTATCGCCTTCCAATCTGAAAATATCTTCAGAAGATGACGCATATACATCTCCCAGATGGGAGCAAATGGAGGTGATTTCACCGTTTTCTATTTTTTTCCACCTATCTTCAGCAGCGATGAAGAGTCCACCTGATCCGTAAGCGAATAGTTGGTTTTTTATCGTATTCAATCGGGATATCCCGTTAGGTGTATTTGGCTGTTTTTCGAAGTGGCTGCCTTTTACCTCATAGATTTCGTGATCAATCAGCGCGATGATTTTTTCCCCATGCAGCGCTATTTGGCTTACTGGAAGCTTTGAGAGTATAATCTGGGATCTCTCCTGCAGGAAAACTTCATCTTTGACCGGTTTCCATAGCTTTACTTCCTGGGCCTGTAGACTGCTAATGACCAAATGTAAGATCAATAAAAGCGGTAAGGGTCTTCTCAATTTTATCATGGATGTATTTTATTTTCTTAAGTATACGGTGCTTTGGAAGAAAACTACCATTGTAACCAAAACCCCTACCGATACAAAAAAAAGGTTTTGGTTCGTGGGTGGTAGTTTTTTTGTAACTTTTTTGTGAAAAACTACCGTTATACACCAATTTTTGGATATATTTCAGGCTGTTTCTGGTTATTTACTCGTGAGATGGAGCAGCGGAAGGACAAGCTGGTGGATTTTAATCTTGATCTATTTTTTTCAACAGTCGCCTGATTTGTTGTGCATAGCCGGTTATGACGGTTATTTTAAGCGAGTCAATCCTTCTTGGCAGAGATTATTAGGGTATTCTGAACTTGAGTTACTTTCCAGTCCAATAGATTCCTTTGTTTTTTTGGACGATAGTCAGGAGACCCTAAATCGCCGAAATTATATCTTGAAGGGTAATTCGTTGCTCAACTATGAGAATAGGTATCTTTCCAAGCAGGGCAAGGTGATTTGGCTTTCATGGACATCTTTTCCTGTTCCGGAAAGACGTCTGATATACGCGATTGCCAAGGACATTACCGTCAAAAAGCAGCTGGAAGCAGATAGGAACGCCCTTATTCGACAAATGAGTGGATCTATTGAAAAAATGAGGCAAAGTAACTATACGGTTTCCCATGACCTGCGTTCACCGGTAAACAATCTTTTTGCCCTGATTGATTTGCTGGATCCAATGAATCCTCAAAGCAGCGAAAGCCAGGAATTTTTGGATTTGATTCGAGTAAGCCTATGCAGGTTAAAGGTCATTTTTGATCGGTATTTGACCGGCGTTGATAATGAAGAGGTATCGGCTGTGGCAATGGAATCTGTGTTCGTTCCCGAGATTTTCAAGGAGGTCGTTTTTTCTATTGATACCTTGATTGTTTCATCTGAAGCCCGTATTTCTACCGATTTCTCAGCCTGGGAAACGGTAAGGTTTAGTCGCGTCTTTATGTATAGTATTTTACTGAATTTAATTACCAACGCTATCAAATATCGAAGAGAAGGAGTTGGTTTGAAGATCGAGATTGAGACCATGTGGGACGGGAAAGGTCAGCAAATGGTGATAAGAGACAACGGAATAGGCTTTGACATGGATGCGGTAGATCGGGCCATTTTCGGGTTTCGGAAAAAATTCACAGATCTACCTGATAGCAACGGAATCGGTTTGTACCTTGTAAGCAGTCAGATTAGAGCGTTAGGTGGCGACATACAACTGACCAGCAAAAAAGGGGAGGGTTCGGCTTTTTTGCTGACATTCTGATCCTGTTACCTTATTGGCAGTACCTGAGCCCTTTCCTCAGCTGGGTATTTTTACTTTTTTTATAATAAAATAAACATTTTTTTAGCATTTTAATAGTTTGGGTAATGAGGGAATAAAGTCGTATTTTTGGGTTCAAATCTGCTAAAAACCCGCAACCATATCATGCAGGCACCCCTCCCTTCAAACGAACTGGATAGACTCCTAGACCTCAGTGCGTACGGATTGGATTATTTGGAACTCGAGGAACAATTCAGGGATTTGACAGCGCTGGCTGCCAAGATATCGGGAGCCAAGTTTTCGCTGATCAATATCATCGACACCTATACACAGTGGAGTGTGGCAGCTACCGGTATTGATCCCGGGCAGGTACCGAGAGATCAATCCATTTGCCAATACACGATTTTGGATGAAGATCCTCTGGAAGTCCAAAATATTCTGGAAGATGACCGATTTGCGGGTCAAGCCTTTGCTACGGAGGAAAGTCCATTCAAGTATTACTGGGGAATCCCCTTACGTACGCCGGAGGGGTTTAATATTGGTGCGCTATGTGTATTGGATAGCAAGCCGAAGCTTATAGACGAAGAAAAAACTGAAATGCTGAAATTGATTGCAAACGAGGTCGTCAATAGGCTCGGCATGGTTAAAAATATTCGGCAGCTTGAGGATAGCGTTAGCCAGGCAAAAGAAGCGACCAGAAAGATCGCGCATGATATAAGAGGCCCTTTGGGCGGTATTTTGGGATTGTCCCAATTGATACATGATAAGGGAGACAAGGCGAGTTTGGGAGAGGCAAGTGAGGTTATAGGCTTTATTTTTTCCAGTAGCCAGGCCTTATTGGAATTGACCGATGAGATTCTGCTGGAATCCATACGCCCCAGTAAAGCTTACAGGGAATTGTCAAGTGATGAATACACGCTTCCGATCTTTGGAGAGAAACTTAAGAGTCTTTATGGGGTTCAGGCGAGTCAAAAAGGCGTAATTTTGACAGTATCCACCAATGAGGATAATTGCGACAGGCCTTTTGCAAAGCGGCAATTCTTGCAGATAGCCGGAAATTTGATCTCAAATGCCATTAAATTCACACCCGAGGGCAAGAAAGTACACGTTTCCTTGTCGTTGGAATCAGATAGCCCTTCAAAAGGTATACGGATTTCAGTTAAAGATCAGGGAGTGGGAATGACGCCGGAAAAAATCACGGAGATTCTAGGTGGACAAAGCGACTCAACAAAGGGTACAGCAGGTGAAACCGGATATGGGTTTGGACTACCGGTTGTGAGGAAACTGGTGACAGAACAAGGAGGGTCGATGAAGATTGACTCCAAAGAAAACGAATATTCTGAATTTAACGTTTGGGTTCCGCTGTAGGGACTCGGTGGTGCTCGGTCTTTCTGTTTGCTAAGTAAGTGAAATCAAATTATGTATATTGATAGTCTATTTTTACACTAATTCATGGAAACAACCCTTAGATTACCCCATTCTGATTTTGAAATTTCGAGAATTATCTTCGGCTGCTGGGCCATAGTAGGCGGGTTCAATTGGGGGCCGCAGGATGAACGTGATTCCATTGAGGCCTTAAAGGCGGCCTATGACAGCGGGATCAGTACTTTTGACACCGCTGAGGCGTACGGAGGCGGGCAGTCCGAAAACCTGTTGGCCAAAGCGTTGAAGGGAGAGCGGCACCGGATAGTTATTGCCTCTAAGGTGGGCCCGCAGGATTTTGCATACGCAGATTTGATCCAGGCCTGCGAACGGGGATTGAAAAATCTTCAGACCGACTACATTGATTTGTATCAGTTGCACTGGCCGAATCCGGCCATTCCGTTGGATGAAACACTAGGTGCCTTACAGGTGCTAAAGGATCAGGGAAAAATCAGAGCCTATGGCGTATCCAATTTTGGGGTTAAAAGCCTTACTACCTGCGCTGAATCTGCGGGTGCCATCAGTAGCAACCAAATGGCCTACAACCTGCTTTTTCGGGCAATTGAATACGAAATTCTTCCCAAATGCATAGAGAGTGATATTCCGGTGCTTTGTTACTCACCCATTATGCAGGGATTGCTCACAGGCAAGTTTTCTGATTGGGAGCAGGTTCCGGATGATAGAGCCAGAACACGTCATTTTTCCAGTAAAAGGCCCCAATCTCGGCATCAGGAGGAAGGTTGTGAGGGCCTTACTTTTGAGACCATAGCCGCTATTAGGCGACTTTCTACCGATAATGGGATGGACATGGGGTCACTGAGTTTAGCCTGGCTTTTGAGGCAACCGGGTGTAGGTGGCGTAATAGTCGGTGGAAGGAACGCTGAGCAGGCTCGTCGTAACACCTTGGCCTACGAAGTGTCAAATAACCGAGGGCTTTTCGAGGAACTAAGCGGCCTGACGGAAGAACTTAAAGAGAAGTTAGGTTCCAATGCCGATCTTTGGCAGACAGATTCCCGTGTAATATAAGTTTTCTGAATAAGTCCTCATATACCTGTAGCATTCGCATTCCTTTTTTCGTCTTGGGATAAATTCAGGTCGTTGCTTCATTTCAGTAAGGTACCTTGAATGAAAGCGTACTCGCTTTCCATTGGCTAAAATCCAGGGGATGGCGTGCCTTTTTACCAAATGAGCGGACTTATGAACAGATGTATAGTCTTAATTTTATTTCTTTGTATTAGTTGCCAGGTTGAAGACACACCCTTTCAATCGGATCCTGATGGATTAGAGGGGACTTGGAGACTGGTTCGCCAGGCGTCAAGCATAGGTGGGGCACCCGTGGAGACAAGCGTTCAGAACGGGCAGGAAATAACGTTTCTTCCCAATAAGACCTTTGTGAAACACCCACTAGAAGCATGTGGTAGCGGATTTTTCCATTTGGAGGAAAATGTACTCAGTATGGATCTCTTTTGTGACGGTTCAGATGTAATGACACAATCACTTATTTACCAAGTGGACTTTCAGGCGGGAACGCTAAAATTGACACCTATAGAGCCGCAGTGCATTGAAGGCTGTTGGTTTATCTACAGAAAGTTAAAAGACTGAGCTGCCTGCCCACAGGTTGGTCAGCCCAGTCTTCTCTCGTTTACAATACGGGACCCGCATTTTTTATTTCGGGACTAACCTTTGTTTCAAATTGGGCAAAATTAGCCACGAATAGGTTTACCAGTTTATTTTTGATTTGGTAAAACCGTGTCTTGTCTGCCCATGTATTTTCGGGAATTAGGATCTCCACCGGTACGCCTGGACATGAAATCGGGATGGATAGACCAAAATTTTCTTCCTGATGGGTTTTGACTCCATTGAAGCTTCCATGGTGGATCGCATCTAGAATGGCTCTTGTGTATTTCAGTTTTATACGAGAACCGGTTCCATAGTCTCCGCCTATCCATCCTGTATTTACCAGCCAAGCCTGTGTTTGATGCTGTTTCATTTTTTCAGCAAGCAGCGAGGCGTATTTATTGGGGTGCCACATCATAAAAGCAGCACCAAAACAGGCACTAAAGGTTGCTGAGGGTTCCTGAACCCCCATTTCTGTGCCCGCTACTTTGGCAGTGTACCCGGAAATAAAATGGTAGCTGGCTTGTTCGGGGCTAAGCTTACTTACCGGCGGAAGTACCCCGAATGCATCGCAGGTCAGGAAGATGATGTGTTTGGGATGTCCTGCCACGCAAGGTATTTGGGTGTTGGCGATGAAATCGATGGGATAAGATGCGCGGGTGTTTTGAGTGATGGAAGTATCACCATAGTCGACTACGCGGGTGGTTGGATCGTACACCACGTTTTCCAATACCGTTCCGTACCGAATGGCATTGAATATATCGGGTTCGTGTTCCTCGGTGAGATCAATTGCCTTGGCATAACAGCCCCCTTCTATGTTAAAGATACCATCTGCGGTCCAACAATGTTCGTCATCACCTATCAATTTTCGTTTTGGATCCGCACTGAGCGTTGTTTTTCCGGTTCCTGAAAGTCCAAATAGGACAGTAACATCGCCGTCTTTTCCCACATTGGCAGAGCAATGCATGGGCAATACTTTTTCCAAAGGCATCAAGTAATTCATGATGGAAAAAATGCCCTTTTTCATTTCTCCGGCATATTCGGTGCCGAGAATGACCATTTCCTTTCGTTCCAAACTCAATCCAATGCTTGTTTTGGATGTCATGGTGGTCGTAAAGGAATTGGCAGGAAAGCTGCCACCGTTAAAGACTACGTAATCTGGTTCCCCAAAAGAGGCCAATTCCTCGGCCGTAGGCATGATAAGCATGTTTTCCATAAACAGGGCATGGTATGCCCGGGTGCAGATTATCCGTATTTTGAGCCGGAAATTCGGATCCCACCCGGCAAATGCATCCACCACATACAGGATGTTTCTGGTATTGAAATAATCAATAGCCCGCTCTCTGTTTACCATGAAGGTATGCTCGTCCATCTCGAAATTTACTGCTCCCCAGTCAATGTTCATTTCGGAGTTTTTGTGGCGGACAATGCGTTTGTCCTTTGGGCTTCGACCGGTCCTTTTGCCAGAATAGCAAATCAACGCCCCTGTATTGGATATGGCAGAGCCCTTTTCCAGTCGTATGGCGGATTCGTAAAGCACTGACCTTTCGCCATTTCTAAGAATGTTGTCTACTTCGATTCCATATTGTTTTAGCTCAAAACCCATCATTTGTCTTTTTTAATTTTCGGTTATTTTGTGCATGAAAATATCAAATTTGTGCGACAATGACTAGTTGGATTCGGTAAAATGCGCTTAAATTGAAAAAAAATCCCTCTTCGACCAGATTCGTAGAGGGATATACATGGATGCATGGAGTTGCTTATTTTTACATTTTGCCTCGAAGCATTTGATTCCAGTACAGGTAGGGGAGTCCATATTTTTTCAGAAGCCACATGGAATACTGTTCTTTGCTCGTATCCATAAGTTTGGAAAGAATGGGATCGCTGTCTCTGACATTGTCGTACTTGAACTCCGCCAACACCATTTTTCCGTAGCCGGTTACGAGGGGACAGGATGAGTAACCTTCGTATTTTTTGGAGGATAGACTATTGGTTTTGATGAGTTTGAGCAGGTTTTCTACGACTACTGGGGCTTGTTTTCGAATAGCGGCACCGGTTTTTGCTGTGGGAAGTGCAGCCACGTCTCCCAAGGAGAAGATAGTTGGGTATTCGTTGTGCTGAAGAGTGGATATGTCTACGTTGACCCAACCCTTCGATGGGCCACTTTGGTGCACAATTTTTGAATTCGAAATGAAGTCGGGGGCTTTTTGGGGAGGTGCCAGGTGCAGCATGTCATAGGGCATGATAATCTCGGTTTCTCCGATGACTTCCTCGAGAATCCGCTTGTCCTCGGTTCCCACGCAACTGTTGATTCCGGACTTGTTGTATTTAAAATGAACGACCTTTTTGATAGGATCGATTTTTACAGGACTGTAAAATGGTTTGAAAATGATATCACGCTCCTGAATGATTTTATTCAGGGTGTTTGCGAAATCCTTAACGCCAAAAATGACGGTACCGGGGGTGGCAAATACGACGTTGGTTTTGTCCCGGATTCCGTTCTTTCTAAAATAGTCCTCCGCTAGGTACATAATTTTTTGCGGCGCACCGCCACATTTGATGGGTGTAGACGGTTGGGTAAATACCGCGTTCCCGCCTTTAAAGTTTTTCAAAACTTCAAATGTGTACTCAGGGTCGGTGTAGTTAGAGCAAACCCCGTCTTTTCCGAGGCTTTCCCGAAGTCCTGGTAGCCCATCTAAATCCATGACCAATCCAGGGGCTACCACAAGGTAGTCGTACGAGTAATCCCCCGATTTTCTAGTGCCTACTATTTGACGGTCAGGATCTATCTGCTCTGCGTAGTCTTGGATCCAATCCACTCCTTTTGGAATGTAGTCAGCCTCCGGACGGATGGTTTTTTCCATGTCAAAGGTGCCTGCGCCGACAAGAGTCCATGCGGGCTGGTAGTAATGTTTTTCGGAGGGCTCGATCAGTCCAATGGAGAGGTTTTTTTCGGAGCGCTTTAATTGCGCTGCGACCATAATTCCCGCAGTTCCTCCTCCTATGACGACTATTTGATAATGTTTCATCTGTCTATAATTGTTTGTTAGCGGCCACTGTCGCTCGCGTCGTGCCTACTTGGTCCGGTAGGCAGGCTCGATTTCATGGCATTGTTGAGTTTTTTTCAAGTCAAATCTATTTTCTTTCTATTGAAAAGCCTGTAATTTTTGTCACATAGATGCGTAAAAGCTTTCCGATTGGTTTTTAGGTTTGAAATAGGTATTAACCCGCAGATTTACTTAATTTCGATTTTCCAACCCCAAGGTGAAGATGCATGAAACAGGAGGATACTAGGAAGATCAAATCGATTTCACAAAAAATCAGTGATTTATTGTTTTTCATCAAGGAGAGGTTCGATCTTCATGAGGGAAAAGAAGACGAGCTGGAAACCATAGACTACATTCGAAAGAGCGTGGAGTTTAAGGGAGCAAATCTTTGGATCCTGATCTTTGCGATTTTTGTGGCCTCTGTTGGCCTCAATGTCAATTCCACTGCGGTCATCATAGGGGCCATGTTGATTTCACCCCTCATGGGCCCCATTATGGGGATAGGAATGGCCGCAGGTATCAACGATTTTGAGCTACTTCAAAAATCATTTAAAAACCTGGGTATTGCCGTTGTCATAAGTATCATTACGTCTACGATCTATTTTTCATTTACCCCGCTGTCCGATGCACAGTCGGAACTGCTGGCAAGGACAGAACCCACTATATGGGACGTCCTCATTGCTCTTTTTGGCGGGTTGGCAGGAATAGTAGCCGGATCCAGAAAGGAAAAAAGCAACGCCATTCCAGGGGTTGCGATCGCAACTGCGCTGATGCCGCCGCTTTGTACCGCTGGATACGGAATCGCTACCGGCAACCTCTATTACTTTTTGGGCGCATTTTATCTTTTTTTCATCAATTCAGTATTCATCAGCCTCTCTACTTACTTGATCGTCCGTTTTATGGGTTTTCCCAAAAAGGAGTTTATGGACGAAAAGCGGGAGAAAACGGTTCGTAACTACATCACCATTTTTACCATCCTAACCATCGTACCCAGTATTTATCTGGCCTACAATATTGTAAGGAGGACTATTTGGGAAAAGGCCGCCACTTCTTTTGTTTCCTCCGAATTTGATTTCCCCAGAACTCAGGTAATCAGTTCGTCTTTTTTTTACAATCCCGATAGCAGTGTGATAGAGGTAGCCTTGGTAGGCGAGCGAATTGATGAGCAAATGATCGCCTCCCTTCGCAGAAGAACCGAATCGTCCAACCTAAAGAATACCCATATTCAGATCAAGCAGAGTGGAGATTCCGGAGCAGATATGAATTTGCTGCGATCAGATATCCTAAAAGACCTCTATGAGCGGAATGAAATACTGTTACAGAATAAAGATCAACAGATTCGGTTTTTGGAACGTGAGATTGAAAAATACACCGAGACCTCAAATATGACCATGGATTTGGCCCAAGAGGCTAAAGTAAACCACCAACACCTTAACGCTTTTGCGATTAATCGAGCCATAATAGCGAACCTGCAACAGAATCAAGTGGATACGATCCTTTTTGCTTACGCCACATTTTCGGTAAAGCCCGGTTTACCGGAACAGAATAAACTAAAGGAATGGCTAAAGGTTAGGACGAAAGCCGACTCGGTGGCTTTGGTTATGGAGTAGGTGGTTCAAAAAAAAATCAACGTAGAAAAACCCAAAATGGACTTGCTGGATTCAGTAACAGACTTGGAAAGAGTCCAATCAGTGGATGCACCCTTTGGCGTGCCCCGTCTGATGTGGTGTTTTTGGTCCGAGGGAGACATGGGTGCCGTTAGAAGCCTCAGTCTATCGTATCTTGTAAAAAATGTAGGGGTACCGGTTTTTTTGGTCACACGAAAGAGCTTCTTTCGATTGGAGAAGCCTGAGTTTCCGATTCATCCAGCCTTTCGCTGGCTAAGTGCAGTCCATCAGTCAGACTACGTCCGTACCTACCTTTGGCATCACTATGGGGGTGCGTGGCATGATGTGAAGGCAACTGAAGTTTCCTATTTTCCGCTTTGGGATCATTTTGAGGATGAGTTAGTGTATTTTTTGGGCAGACCGGAGGTTAGAGGAGGGGCGGCAACCCTCTACGATGATAGTGGACGCTGGATGCCGGACTGCTGGCATGACCTGGTTTCGGTTATTGCCTGGATAGGTAGGCCAAACACACCTTTTTCGCGGGAAATGATGGAGCGCATGCACCTATTTCTGGATCAAAACCTGGATACTCTCAAAGCCAATCCTGCTCGACATCCGAGGGAAAAAAAAGCGGAGGGATCAAATGCCATTCTTCGCGCAATCAAAAAGGCGTATTTCTCTGTTTCCAAAAGGAGTCCAGGCTATCCGATTCCATGGACCTTATTCGGCAATATTTTTCATCCGTTGAATTTTAAGTACAAAGAACATGTACGGGCACTGTTGCCGAGCGACCGCCAAAAGAATGCGGGGATCTACCACCGGAATTGATGGGAAAGAAGTTTGGTTTCAATTCCCATTCAAGATTTTGAATGCTGGACAGGATTATTCCTACCAAAATTAATATCGGGAAGCCAGGCCCTTAATCGATTATTTTGACTAATTTTGCATCCCATAAGAATATAAACAAAATTTCATCTTTCCATTCTTATGGGCCATTCTACCAAGCATATTTTTATCACCGGAGGGGTAACCTCGTCCCTCGGCAAGGGGATTATTGCAGCATCCCTTGCTAAGTTACTGCAATCAAGGGGTGTTTCCGTTACCATCCAGAAATTTGATCCTTACCTAAACATTGATCCGGGGACACTGAATCCTTATGAACATGGGGAATGTTATGTGACCGAAGACGGTGCCGAGACTGACCTCGATTTGGGTCACTATGAGCGTTTTTTGAATACGCCTACCTCACAGGGTAATAATGTCACTACTGGACGTATTTATAATAACGTCATAACCAAGGAGCGAAAGGGTGAATACCTCGGAAAGACGGTTCAGGTGATTCCTCATATTACCGACGAGATCAAGCGAAATTTTTACAAGCTCGGTGTGGATGGAAAATACGACGTCATCATTACCGAAATAGGGGGCTGTGTGGGGGATATTGAATCCTTGCCTTTTATCGAAGCGGTCAGGCAAATCAGGTGGGATTTGGGTCCCAATAATTTTTTGGTAATCCACTTGACCTTGATTCCCTATCTAGCTGCTGCAAAGGAGTTAAAGACAAAGCCAACGCAGCATTCCGTTAAGCAGCTTTTGGAAGCCGGTGTGCAGCCCGACATATTGGTTTGCCGTACCGAGCACCATTTGCCTGCCGATGTGAAGAAAAAGATTGCCCTTTTTTGCAACGTGCAGCTAAACTGCGTGATTGAAGCCATGGATGCGGACACGATTTACGATGTCCCTTTGCTCATGAAAAAAGAAAAACTGGATGAGCGAGTAATCAGCAAGCTCAAATTGTCTGGTAAAACCAATACGGATCTTGAGCAGTGGAAGGAATTTTTGGGCAGGTTAAAGAACCCAACGCAGGAGGTTGCAATTGGCTTAGTTGGGAAGTACGTTTCACTTCCGGATGCGTATAAATCAATCATTGAGTCATTTATTCATGCCGGTGCTTCGTTGGAATGCAAGGTTAACCTATCCCTGATATCCTCCGAGGAAATCAACCCAGACAATGTGTCAAAAAAACTGGAGGGCTTGGACGGGATCTTGGTAGCTCCTGGGTTCGGTGAACGCGGGTTGGTTGGTAAGATAGAAGCGGTTAAATTTGCCCGTGAAAAAAAGGTTCCATTCTTTGGTATTTGTCTGGGGATGCAGATTGCGGTAATCGAGTTTGCCAAAAATGTGCTGGGACTTACGAACGCCAGTTCAACGGAAATGAATGCGGATACAGAACATCCGGTTATCTTTCTGATGGAGGAACAAAAGGGAATCACGCAGATGGGAGGAACGATGCGGTTAGGGGCCTATTCATGTGATTTGGTTAAGGGTACTAAAGCAGGAGTGGCCTATGGGAAGTCAAAGGTAAGTGAGCGGCACAGGCATAGGTATGAATTTAACAATAAATACCTTAGTCAATTTGAGCA
The DNA here is from genome assembly GCF_000390185.1 of Lunatimonas lonarensis. GTDB lineage: Bacteria > Bacteroidota > Bacteroidia > Cytophagales > Cyclobacteriaceae > Lunatimonas > Lunatimonas lonarensis. The sequence goes on from NZ_AQHR01000040.1 coordinate 59,133, forward strand.
AAGCGGGATGGTAGCCTCGGGCAGGAATCCGGACAGTGGCCTTGTAGAGATTATGGAATTATCCGATCACCCTTGGTTTGTGGGCACGCAGTTTCATCCAGAATATAAAAGTACGGTATTGACTCCCCATCCCCTGTTTATCCGTTTTATACAAGCGGCAATTGATAGAAAACAACAAGTATAACAACAAAAAGATGCAACGACGGCCTAGGGTATATGGGCGGTCGGATTAAATAAAAAGTTATGGACAAAAATCAAGCGACCGGCCTTTTGCTATTTGCGGGGGTATTGTTAGTATATTCCCTCTTCTTTGCAAGTGTGCCCGAGCCTCTGCCACAGCAGGATACCACGGAACAGGTTGTTCAGACTTCGCCGAAGGACGAATCTCCTCGTGCTGTCGGCGGATATGAAATTGAATCAGATAGTCTAGTCGAGCAGCGGTTAGTCCAACAATTTGGCGTCTTTGCATCTGCCGCCTCCGGCGAAGAAAGGGAGGTGATCTTAGAAAATGAGGATATAGCGGTTACGCTATCAACCAAGGGAGGGGAAATCAGGAATGTTCGCCTCAAGTCATTTAAGACATGGCAGATGGATCCGCTGTACCTCATCGAGCAAGGGTACACTACTTTTTCCTATCAGCTGCCCGGTCGCAATGGAGCCGTAGATTTGAATGACCTCTACTTTTCCGTAGAGAGTAGTTCGCCGACACGGGTTGTTTTTGCAGCCCGAGCAGGATCCGGTACCATCCAACGAATTTACACGTTGGATGGGGAAGGCTTTGAGGTACACCATCAGATTCGGGTGGAAAACCTGGGCAATGAGCTTGTGTCACCGTCTGTACAATTAGCATGGAATGCTCAATTGAAGCGTCTGGAGGAGGACCTTGAAGAGTCCCGTCGAAAAACCTACATGAATTATTATACCGCAGACGGAAGCTACGACTACCTGTCTACGGGGAATTCAGATGACGAAGACCACGTGACCAAGCCCCTTCAGTGGGTGTCCTTTAAACAGCGGTTTTTTACCTCCGGTGTGATTGCTGATGTACATTTCTCAGAGGGCCTGCTTTCTCAAAGCACGGATGAAGCCAATGAAAATATCGAAAAAAGCATGGCGGCTATATTGGCCCTTCCGCTGGAAGACGGATCTGCCGGTCTTCGGTATTATTTCGGCCCGAACAATTACAACATACTACGGAAGGTTGCTCCCGATTTTGACAAAAATGTCGATATGGGCTATTTCTTTGTTAGTTGGGTGAATAAGTACATCATTGTTAACCTCTTCCAGTTTTTGGAGCGGTATTTTAACAACTACGGTATCATCATCATTTTGATCGTATTTATCATCAAGCTTTTCCTGCTTCCTCTTACCTATAAATCGTACATAGGCATGGCAAAGATGAGGGTGATTAAGCCGGAAATTGATGAGTTGAAGGAGAAATTCGGAGATGATCCGGCCAAGATGCAGCAAGAACAGATGAAGCTGTTCGGACAATTGGGCGTAAGCCCCATATCAGGGTGTTTGCCCATGCTTTTGCAGATGCCCTTTTTGTTGGCCATGTTCTTCTTCTTTCCAAACTCGATCGAGCTACGACAGGAATCCTTTTTGTGGGCGCATGACCTTTCGACCTACGACACCTTTATCAAGTTGCCGTTTACCATTCCGTTTTATGGTGCCCATGTGAGTTTGTTTACCTTGTTGATGACAGTTTCGCAAATTGCCTATACCCATTTTAACAATCAACTGACCACCGCACAAGGCCCAATGAAGAACATTGGATACATTATGCCGGTTGTGTTCATGTTTGTACTCAACTCTTTTCCGGCAGCACTTAGTTTCTACTATTTTGTATCGAATATGGTGACCTTTGGACAGCAGGCGTTGATCAAGCAGTTTGTAGACGACACCAAGATTCGCGAAAAGGTAGAAGAGACCAAACTCAAAAATGCCAATAAGAAAAAATCCAAATTCCAGCTTAAACTAGAGGAGGCGATGAAAAGTGCCGAGGCAAAGAAAAAGAAGAAGTAATGCATTAAGGGGGCTTTTAACAGCCCCTTTTTTTTGATGCAATGTGGTAAGCAGGTCCATTGATATCGAGCCCTGTCCCACTTTCATGAGTTTATTGGGCATCGTTTCCACATTACGTTGTGGAAAAGTATATTTACATGGTTTCGATTTTAATGATATATTTGTAAATCTTAGAAAGTGTAAAAAGTAATCAGCATGATTGAAATAAGCTACTATGGACATTCGGCGTTTTTAGTGACGATCGGTGGTACCAAAGTTCTTTTTGATCCGTTCATTAGCCCCAATGCAATGGCGCAGCAGATAGATATTGCGCAAATTATGCCCGACTACATTTTGATCTCCCATGGACATGAGGATCACGTAGCTGATGTGGAGCGTATTGCCAAACAAAGCGGGGCGGTGCTGGTATCCAACTTTGAAATAGTGAGTTGGTTTCAGAAAAAGGGTATAGACCAAGTTCATCCGATGAATCACGGCGGAACGAAGCAGTTTGGCTTTGGAAAGGTCAAATATGTGAATGCTGTACACAGTAGCACCCTGCCGGACAATAGTCCTGGAGGTAATCCCGGAGGATTTGTGGTTGAATCGGCAGAGGGTACGTTCTATTTTGCGGGCGATACTGCTTTGACCTACGACATGAAATTGATCGGGGAGGAGTATAACGTTGATTTTGCCTTTTTACCTATAGGGGATAATTTCACCATGGGAATTGATGATGCGTTAAAGGCGGCTGACTTCGTAGGTACGAATACCATCGTTGGCATGCACTACGACACGTTTCCCTATATTGTCATTGACGAAAAGGCCGTTGGCCAAAAAGCAAAAGATGCTCAAAAAGAGTTGATCTTGTTGGAAATTGGAGAGAAAATTATCCTAGGAAATAAATAAATGGGAAAAGTAATTGCTATTGCCAATCAAAAGGGGGGAGTTGGAAAGACCACCACGGCCATGAACCTTGCCGCTAGCTTGGCTGTCTTGGAATACAGGGCACTTGTCATAGACGCGGATCCTCAGGCCAATACTACCTCCGGTCTCGGGTTTGACCCCTCGGAGATCAAGGACAGCATTTACGAATGCATGGTTGATGAAAGTGACATCAACGATATCATCATCCAAACAGAAATTGAAAACCTGTTTCTTGTTCCCTCTCACATCAATCTGGTTGGAGCGGAGGTTGAGATGGTTAACTTGGAGAATAGGGAAGAGAAAATGAGGCAGGTAATCGGGGAAATTAAAGAAAACTTCGATTTTATCATCATTGATTGTTCCCCTTCGTTAGGTCTTATTACCATCAATGCATTGACAGCCGCCGACTCGGTTATCATCCCTGTTCAATGTGAGTACTTTGCCTTAGAAGGGTTGGGTAAATTGTTGAATACCATTAAGATCATACAGACCCGTCTTAACCAGAATCTCGAGATCGAGGGCATATTGCTTACCATGTACGATGTCCGTCTGCGTTTATCCAATCAGGTGGTAGAGGAGGTTCGTATGCACTTTAAAAACATGACCTTTGAGACCATCATACCGAGAAATATCAAGTTGAGTGAATCTCCCAGTTTTGGGTTGCCGGTGGTGGCATTTGATGCGACCGGAAAAGGAGCTGTGGCGTACCTCAATCTAGCAAACGAGATAGCTACCAAAAATGGGATGGCGAAGGTCAATTAACCAGCAATCATGGCGGAAAACAAGCCCGTAAAAAAAAGGAATGCCCTTGGAAGGGGATTGGGAGCTCTTCTGAAAGACACCCCCCAAACAACCAAGTTGGAAACGGAGGCGAAAGTGAACCCCGTTGCTGGGATTTTTGAAATCCCCTTGGATGAAATACAGGTGAACCCCTATCAGCCGAGGGTTCATTTTGACAAAACCGCTCTTGAGGAGCTCTCCGAATCCATTAAGGTACAGGGTATCATTCAGCCCATCACTGTTAGACGGCTTGGAGATCGTGAGTACCAATTGATTTCGGGAGAAAGGCGCTTTCAGGCCTCGAAGCTTGCCGGGCTGGATAAAGTTCCCGCCTATGTACGCACAGCCAATGATCAGCAAATGCTGGAAATGGCTTTGATAGAGAATATCCAACGTGAAAACCTAAATGCGCTAGAGATAGCCCATTCGTATCAGCGTCTTCTATCCGAATGCGACCTTAAGCAGGAGCAACTCGGTGATCGGGTAGGAAAGAATCGTACTACGGTAAACAACTACCTTCGTTTGTTGAAATTGCCGCCAGATATTCAGGCTGGAATTCGTGATCAACGTATCTCAATGGGCCATGCCAGAGCGCTTATCAATGTGGAAGACATTGATAAGCAATTGGCTATATATCAGCGTATAATTGAGGAGGAGCTTAGCGTTCGGAAAGTGGAAGCACTGGTCAAAGAGCTCAGTAATCCAAAGGAGGCTAAAGATCCTTCGACGAAAACCGCACTGGATCCTGCCAAAAAGTACGAGATTAACAAGATTCAGCAAAAGCTTGCATCGCATTTTGGCACAAAGGTAGCTCTCAAAGCAGACGAAAAAGATAAAGGGGAGATTAAGATACCCTTTCATTCTGCGGACGATCTAAACCGTATTCTTGAGATCCTCGAAATCATATAATTCGCCGACCGATTGTTGGTTTATGGAGCGTTTTCAAGTTCGGTTTTTTGAATGGTTGCGTATCTGGTTCCTACTATGCATTTGTTGTGTGGTGGTCAGCCATTCGGCAATTGCTCAGAATAGCGATATTGACACCCTCGTATCTGCCATTCCCGAATTAGAAGCTCGTGTTGGCCTATCGGATGAAGAGCGGTTCCCGGGTTATAAAGACCCAAAGAAAGCAATGTTTTATGCGCTGCTTTTTCCCGGAGGAGGGCAGATATACAATGAAAAAGTGTGGAAGGTACCTTTGATTTACGGAGGTGTTCTTACCTCCATCTACTTTTTCGAATTTAACAACCGAAGGTACAAAAACTTTGTGAGAGCTTTGGAGATCGTACGAGACCCTACTTCACCAGAACAAAACCCATTTCCGAATCTGAACCAGGACGGCATCATTCGAAATGTAAATTATTGGAGGAGAAATAGGGACTCAATGTATTTGGTGTTTTTGGGGATTTATGCATTGGGGTTTGTGGATGCATTTGTGGATGCCCACCTATCGGGGTTCGATATCAGCGATGACCTCACATTTAAGATTGAACCTTCCGTTGAGCCACTTTTCGCCAATCAAACCTCAATAGGCGTTTCATTTAAAATAAAGTTTTGAAAGTATGAATATTTTGATCCTTGGGTATGGCAAAATGGGCAAGATCATCGGCGAAATTGCCGAAGGCCGGGGCCATCACCTTTCGGCGAAGATTAACATTGAAAATGTGGATGAATTGGATCGGTTGGATGTTTCATCGATTGATGTGGCCATTGAATTTAGCCAGCCCGAATCAGCTTTTGACAATGTGATGTGGTGTCTTGACAAAGGCATCCCGGTAGTAAGTGGTACCACGGGATGGTTGGACAAATTTCCGATGGTAGAGGATAAATGCAAGGCCTCGAATGGAACCTTCTTCTACGCATCAAATTATAGCGTAGGGGTTAATATTTTCTTTCGGGTCAACCGATTTTTGAGTGGATTGATGAAGAATCAGCAGGATTATAGGGTTTACTTGGAAGAAATACATCACACGGAAAAAAAAGATGCCCCAAGTGGAACGGCCATAACGCTGGCGGAAGGGGTGCTGAAGCATCTTCAACACCTGTCGGGGTGGAAGCTAGCCGATGACTCCACCTTGACTGAGGCAGATTTGCCCATCACTGCCAGGCGGATAGATCCAGCACCAGGCACACATATTGTGACCTATTCGTCGGAAATTGATGACATTGAAATCAAACATACAGCCCATAGTCGAATGGGTTTTGCACAGGGTGCCGTGCTGGTAGCCGAGTGGGTACGTGGAAAAAAAGGGATCTTATCTATGGACGATTTTTTGAGCTTATAAGCAACGATAAAAATGAGTACAACACCGAAAAATAAATCAGCATTTCGAGAATGGGCAGATGCCTTGCTCTTTGCGGTCATCGCAGCAAGTTTAATCCGATGGCTTCTGTTGGAGCCTTTTACCATACCTACCGCATCTATGGAGAAGTCTCTTTTGGTAGGGGACTTTTTGTTTGTGAGTAAGATGCACTATGGTACCCGTATACCCAGAACCATCCTGCAGGTACCTCTAACGCATCAAAAAATATGGGGCACCAATATCCCGTCTTATTCTGACGCCGTGCAGTTGCCTTATTTTAGGTTGCCGGGTTTTACGTCTGTAAAGCGAAACGATGTAGTGGTTTTTAACTACCCGGAGGAGCATGAGTTTCCGGCAGATCTTAAAACGAATTATATCAAACGGGCCGTAGGGATAGCTGGCGATGTATTGGAAATACGTGATACACAGGTGTATATCAATGGACAACCATCGGAGAATCCAACGGAAATGCAGTTTTCCTATGACGTCATGACGAACCGTCCGCTAAACGCCGAGTTTTTTGATCAGTTCGGCATTAATCCAGATAGTTTCTATCCATTCTCTGATAACTCCGGGTATCTGGTTTTTGCCACTGCCGCTATGGCTGAACAGCTGGCTTCGTCGCCTGTTGTGTCATCAGTGAAAAAGCGAACCAGTAAAGAGGGGCAGGGAGATGGGAACATATTTCCCGATGGGGCGTTCTTTGGATGGAACAAAGACCATTATGGCCCATTGGAAATACCCGCTAAGGGATGGACCATACCGATGACGGAGGATAATGTGCGAAAATACGCCTATACCATTGAGAAGTTCGAAGGGCATGCGAACCTGTCCGTTGACGGGAACCAAATCTATATCGATGGGAAAAAGATAGATTCCTACACGTTTAAGCAGGATTATTACTTTATGATGGGTGACAATAGACATGATTCGCTTGATTCCAGGTTTTGGGGTTTTGTACCAGAGGATCATGTAGTAGGTAAAGCCTGGTTCCTTTGGTTATCCTTGGAGAAGCATAAGACGTTTCTCAACAAAATCAGGTGGAACAGATTCTTTAAGTCCATCCATTAGAGACGTAAATGGGGATTCCATTGCTTGGTGTAGGTGTTTACCAAGCAATGGGTTCTTTGCCCGTTTGGATTAGGTAGTCGTTGGCTTGGCTAAAATGACGGCAACCGAGAAAACCGCGGTGCGCCGATAGGGGACTGGGGTGGGGGGCTACCAGTTTTAGATGCTTTTTCGATGAAATAAAGGCTCCTTTTTTTTGGGCATATGCTCCCCATAACATAAAGACTACTCCCGTGGATTGGTCGGCCAGAAGCCGGATGACGCTATCTGTGAACGTCTCCCAACCTTTGTTTTGATGACTTCCGGCCTTATTTGCTTCGACGGTGAGAGTGGCATTCAATAAGAGAACACCTTGCCTTGCCCATCGTTCCAAATTGCCATGTGGAGGGATGGGGATATGTAGGTCGGATTTCAGTTCCTTGAAGATATTTAGCAGCGAAGGGGGAAAGGGGATACCCTCCTGAACGGAAAAAGAAAGTCCATGCGCTTGGTTTGGACCGTGATAGGGGTCTTGCCCGAGTATGACTACCTTTACCTTATCAAATGGACATTTCCAAAAGGCATTAAATATATCGGCACCTTTGGGGTAGATGGTTTTTGATCTGTATTCACTTTTTACAAATGCTGCCAGTTGTATAAAATAGGGCTTTTCAAATTCCGCTTGCAGATGCTCTTTCCAACTGTTTTCTATCTTAACCTCCATCGAAAATATTCGTATTGATAAAGTAAATTTAAACACCTAATTTCGAATAAGTTTTTGGGAGATACAAAAGAATATGGTAACTGCACTAACAGAAGGTATCCGGGTTTCCGTTCAGGTTGATTATCAGGCGGAGTTTTCCAGCCCCCATCAACATCACTATGTTTTTGTTTATAAGATACTTATAGAAAACAACAGTGGCTACACCGTTCAGCTAATGACCCGGCGTTGGGAGATTTTTGATGCTGGGGAGGCCAGAAAGATCGTCGAAGGCGATGGGGTGGTTGGTCAGCAACCTGTATTGGAAAGTGGTCAATCCCATCAGTATGTTTCGGGATGTAATCTCCGTTCTGGTCTCGGTAAAATGAAAGGGCATTATTATATGGAGCGTATCCACGATGGCAGGCAAATCGAAGTGACAATTCCTGAATTTCAACTCATTGCGGATATTTTCGACAATTGATCGTTTTTTTGCATTGGGTTATATAGCCTTTGGATATTTGGTCTACTTTTTTTTACGCGTAGATCATCACAGCCTTCATAGCCCAAAGAGTTTTGAGATGTATCGGTTTCTCCGAAACCACCAATCCATCAATAGAGAAGGAAATCCAACTATTGAAGCAAGGAGGAAGCTTCTTCGTAAGGATTCAAGTATTGTACAGGTGGTCGATTTAGGCGCGGGTTCCAAGCGTTTTGCTGGAAGGGCACGTTCTGTAAAGCAGTGGGCGAGGGTATCTTCCAGTTCTTTATCACATAACCTGCTTTTCCAAGGCCTTAGTTTGCTCACCCCACGAAGAACCATGGTTGAACTCGGAACATGCCTAGGAATCAACACGGCCTATCTCGCAGAAGTATGTTTGGGCAAGATCCATAGTTTTGAAGGGGCAGATGCGCTACTGGGTATTGCCGAGCAAACCCTTGGCAGGTATTCTCAGGTAAGCCTAATTCCTGGAAATATTGACCATTCTTTGCCACGTTTCCTAAGTAGCTCGGGAAAGATTGACTTTTGCCTGTTAGACGCAAATCATACCTATGAAGCAACTATTCGCTATGCAAGGTCTATTTGGCCTCATCTGCACGAAGATTCGGTTCTGGTCGTCAGTGATATACATTGGTCCCCGGGCATGGCAAAGGCTTGGCGCGAAATTCTCGAGTTTCCCGGAGTGAGTCTGAGTATGGATTTTTTTGAATGCGGGGCGGTTTTTTTAAAACCCGGCCTTATGATGGAAAAATTAGTGCTGTATTATCCTCGATAAGTAGCTGTTATCGCACGTTTTGTGTTTTTGTCGCACCGGAAAAAGAGGGATATCTGTGTTATTATTTGCCAGCTATTTTCTATTTTTGACCTGATTTACTGCTTACTGGTTATTCTTGTTTCCTACTTGATTTTTCCTAATTCCTTGGAGATTTTCACCGATTCGGAAAGAATGGAAGCGGTTTATCCAATCAGAAATAACAGCACATGATACAAGCATTTTCCGCACGTGGGTGCGGTTTGGGGATTAGGAGAGGGGTTGTTTTGGTCTTTATGGGCATGATGGCCATCTTTCAGTCTGCCGCTCAAACTATTCCTGCAGGATACCCCCTGTTGGACGATTACCTAAGGAGGCTTCAGGTATCCGGTAAAATAGATTCCGTTCCCACGTTTATGGTAAGACCGTTAAGTCCGAGAAACATCGCCGGGCTTACGCATTCCTATCAATTGATGGATTTTAATGGGGTGGATGATTTTTCTGAGAAACCGCGCAAGTTGGGTATTTGGGGAGAAAAGGGGCGATTTGAATTACTGCCTTTCATGAATTATTCGGAATGGAATACCAAATTTCCCTACCCCCAAACTGGCCCCATGATTCCCAATAGGGGTCTTCAGACCTTTTCAAGTATGGGAGTTTATGGTGAATTAGGCCCTCTGAGTATACAGCTCCAGCCGGAAGTGATTTGGGCGCAGAACAAATTCTACGAGACGGGGATTCTGAAAAGCACGCAAACGGAATTTTTGGAGCGATTCGGGGATACTCCTTATTCCCGGGTTATGCCCGGACAAAGCCATCTGATGTTGAATGTAGGTGCGTTTTCGGTAGGTGCTTCAACAGAGAATCTTTGGTGGGGTCCGGGTCAGTTCAATGCATTGATTTTTTCTAACAATGCCTTTGGTTTTGAACATCTCACCCTAAAGACCAGGCGGCCTGCAAAAACCTTTTTGGGATCTTTTGAGGGACAGATCATCTCCGGGTATTTGAAGGGAGCGGAGTTTCCAAATTTCATTAAAACCCGAGCTAGGTATAGGGATGAAAGGAGGTACCTGAATGGAATGATTATTACTTACCAGCCGAAGTGGGTGCCGGGCTTGTCCATGGGATTGGCGCGAACGTTTCAACAGTATGAGTCCTATCAAGGAACCGGCTTTAGCGAATATTTCCCCATTTTCGCTGCATTCCAAAAGGCAACTGCCGGGTTTGATATAGATCTGGATGGCAGGGATCAACAAGCGACGGTCTTTGTGCGCTGGGTGGTGCCTGAGGCCAAATCGGAGATTTACTTCGAATATGGGCGACGGGATCACGAGGCTATCTGGAGAGGCATGTGGGTTAATCCGGAGCATGCTCGGGCCTATTTGATAGGGTTTTCAAAACTCTTTGATCTGGTCGAGGATAGTCAGATACAGGTGCGCTTTGAGATGTTTCAGCAGCAGGAATCGATCAATATCTTGGTTCGGTATGACGGGATAGGAGGTGGGACAAATTGGGGAGGTCATTCAAGGGCTGTCAATGGCTTTACCCATCGCGGACAGATGCTTGCCACGGGCATAGGTCCTTCAAGTAACGTTCAAACGCTGGAGACAGCTTGGGTACGGGGAGTCAATCGCTTAGGGTTAAGGGTAGATCGGCTTAATAGGCATCAGGATATTTTCGTTAAGCAGTTCAACGACTACACAGATGAACAGCGCTGGGTAGACATGGCACTGTCTCCCTTCGGAGAGTGGAGGTTTCCCGATTTTTTGGTGGGGGTAAAGCTGAATTTTATCCAGTCATTCAATTATCAGTGGGGACTTGATGCATCTGAGACCCTCATCTATCCCAAAGGCAAGGATGTCTTCAACGTGCAGGGAAATGTTTCTTTTATTTATCCGTTTTAGTCCAACCAGTCGGTTATGTCTGGCAAAAAAATGAATCGAATGTTAATTGATCATAAAGTTTTTAAAGTCGCTAAAGTAGGGAAGAAACCCCAATGTCTTCCTGTTTTTTTCGCAATAAGCGCGGTAATTCTCATGGTCGGCCAGGTATCGGCGCAATCTCTTCCTCTCTCCACTCCCATGGTAGACGAGTATCTTAGAAGGCAGCAATTGGAGGGGCATTTTCCGGAGAATATTTCTTTTATGGTGAAGCCAATCCCTTTGAACGCAGCGGCTTCGTCTGAGATAGTAGAGTTGGATGAGAAGATTGTAGGGTTGTATGGCGAAAATGAAACAGCGGACATTTTTTCGGTTACCAAGTTGCCCATACAAACCCACTACCAACTGAACTCGGCCTATCCTTTTGGTCAGAATAATGGAGCCATGATTCCCAACCGGGGAAACCAGTTTCTGATTACGGGAGGATTATTGGCAAGGTATGGAAATATCACGCTACAGCTGCAGCCTGAAGTACATATTGCCCAGAATAAAGAGTTTAGGGGAATGCCCAACACCCATAGCACCAACTGGAGGGATTATTATGAGTTTCTTAACCGAATAGACAGACCTGAGCGGTTTGGAGAGAACAGCCATAGCTCTGTTTTATTGGGGAATAGCAGTTTACGTTATACCTTTAACAATGGGATTTCTTTAGGCATTTCCAACGAGTATTTATGGTGGGGGCCAGCTTATCGAAACTCCATAATGATGAGCAATAATGCGCCAGGGTTTTTACACGTTACAGCCAACACAGCCAAACCAATAGAAACAAAGTTCGCGAGTTTTGAGGGGCAGCTGATCGCCGGAAGGCTGGAAAACTCCGGGTTTTTGCCGCCAAATTCGGATATGGTCGTTAGCAGAACACCCCTTTATGTTCCGAAAAGAGACGAGGATTCGCGCTATTTGGCAGGTATGGTGATTACTGTGCAGCCCAAAGCTGTACCGGGTTTGTTTTTGGGTTACAGCAGCACGTCCCAGGTCTACACTAATGAGTTGACAAATTTTGGGGACTATCTTCCGATATTCAACGGTAGGAAACGATATACTGGTATGGCAGACCCCGTGCTGGCCAAAAGGCAACAACAGAGTGCAGGATTTTTTCGCTGGATGTCCCAAAAAGGGCGTTTGGATATCTATGGAGAGTATGGGACGAATGGCAATAACAAAACCATACGGGACACCTTTGTAAATCCTGACTTGAACAGAGCCTTTACGATAGGTTTTAACAAGCTGCTTCGGTTGAAAAAGGAGGATCAGTTTATTCAACTGAACTTTGAACAAACCCAAACTGGACAAACCATCCGGAAAACCATCCAAGAAAGCAACTCCTGGTATACACACAACCATGTTCGACATGGCTACACCCATAGGGGGCAGACTTTAGGCTTTGGCCACGGATCAGGAAGTAACTCTATATTTTTGGAGGTCAGCTGGGTCAGAGAGCTTGATAAAATAGGCTTGCAGTTTGAGCGAATTGCCAACAACAATGACGCGTTTTATTTACACTTTGAGCACATCAATGGATGGGATAGGTACTGGGTGGATCTTGTACCTTCTTTTGTTCTGGATAGAAAAGTGGGCCCCTTTTTGGTTTCCGGTCGGCTTCAGTACGTAAACACCCTAAACTATTACTGGGTATTAGAGCGGGATCCAAACGCGGCCCTGTATAGATTGCAAAAGGGTGATGATCGAAAGAACATCGTGGCGCATATTCGTCTCGCGTATTTGTTTTAACGCAGGTCAGCAAAAACGAACCGTATGTGCACTGCGTCATCGCCGGATGATTTTGTGGGATTCGGTTAGATTGCGGCCAAGCACTTGGACCAGGTAAAGCCCAGGTGCCCAATTAACCGTTTCCAGGCTAAGATTCCCTGAATGAATTTCGGTAATACTGGTAATTTCTGTTCCTGTGGCGTCTAGTACACGTATTTCAATAATCTCATGGAGTTTATGGGTGGATAAATCGATAGTCACCCTCTCCGAGGCTGGGTTTGGGTAGATTTTTTCAATGAAAATTTCGTGTTGTTCTCTTTTGTTGATTGGAATGCGAGTGACTAAATCCGCTCCAATGAGAGGAAACGCTTCCAAGGAAATGTTATTGAATCGTACGTTTCCTGAATTGTTTTCGGTATTGTCACTGAAGTCAATCCTTAGCTGAAAATTGCTGTTATGGGCTATGCCAGTCTGGCCTTCCAGCCTGACCTCTAGTAGTGTATATTCTGTCTCCAATTCGAATTCGGTCACTGATAGCCCCGTTTGGATCCAATCTTCGGTTTCATGTGTGCGGTACGACAGGGACAGCATCCTCGGGCCATTGGAAGTACGCGAGACAGCGGCGGAGAGCTTAGGTTCTTTAAAGCCCGTCATGGGCAGGTTAAGTAATAAATACCCCTTTTGCCCGTCGATTTCAAGCGGATTTCTGACTCGAATACCCCGCATACTGGAGGCATCCAAGCCAAGTTCATCCAGTAAATTGCCGTCCAGATTGATTTGGGTTGGGTCATTTACCCTATCCATAATGCCTGGACTCGTTGAGTTTGTAGGGGCCGGTAGATAATGTAGTAAACCTTGTGATTCAGTTGCTGAGTAGCTGGACGGCAGCATGGTAAGAGGGATATCGTTTTCTATGCCGGTATCAAAAAACCAATAATGCACAACCGAAAGTGATTCGTCCGGATCCTGCACAAACATCGCCTGAATATCGGCATCGTCGTCCAACATTAGGTGCAGCTCCAAGTCTTCCCTTCGTTGTCCATTCACCAACCAATGGTCAAATAAATACCCCGGTGATGGTTCGGCAGAAAGCCGGAGGGGTATTCCTTCGAAATAATGGCCAAACCAAGGATAGGTAAATCCGGAAACACCAGTCGTAGAGGGGTGAATCATGGTGTTGTTCACCTGAATAAACCCTGCTGCCGGATCACTTACGTCCAATCGTAGATTGATGTCGTTTTTGAGCTGGAAATGGTCTTTCAGATGAGCGCGCACGAAGTGCTGCCGGTCCTGTACAAAACGATCCATGTGGGAGACCCTGTCATGCCAAACAGCCATTGAACTGGGTTGCCTCCATCTTTTGATATGCTCCTCCATCTCCGGAGCAATTCGCTCTTTAAGCTCTGCCAGCAAAGCAGAAGCCCTCTGCGGTTGGAACGTGGTATTCAATTGGTCCAAAAATCTGGAGATAAACCGGTCTCGGTAAGTGGGATATTCCAACAACTTACGGAACACCAAATTTGGCCATTCCTGTCCTCCTTGGCCGGTCCGGGAAGTAACCCATTTGATGGAATTATGGTCGGCATTATTCACATGCCCGAGGCCGAAGTCAGTGTCGTATAGTATCCACCTAAAGCGACCATCACGTCCCTTTGGAAGTTCTGGGGAATAGTTGACCCGTTCGCGCCAGAAATCGATGTTGTTATGAGGCCAATCGGTATTGGCTACATAGATTTGGGTAATCATGTAGTCTATATGGTTATCCAAATCAAAGTAGGTTTCGATTTCTTCGAAACTGGCAGGGTTGGTCGGATCCAGTTGGGACAAGCGCTGAATGGCAAAGTCGTACTGTTTGGCATCACCTTCTTCGGGGGTATTTCTTCTGGTAAGGATGTCTAGGTTTTCCGGATCAACGCCATAAAGGTTATGCAGGTAATGTTTATCCTGTCTCTCGCGGATGTTGTGTATTCCCCAGTACTCCCCATTTACAAAAAGGATGGAAGGTTCGTAGGCTTGGTAATCCAGGTCCAAATGGCTTACCAACTGCTGCGCAAACGCATCCCGGAAATAGGTGTCTCCATAATCATTTCCGGAGCCGCGCAAAATAAACCGTCTCGCATCGCGATAGGATCGCTCACTAAACAAGGGATAATCTAGGGAACTGTTTCCATAGGAAGGCCGTAGGTAAACGCGGAGTGCTTTGAGAGGAAAATGCCTGGTAACCCCGCCATGGATACGTATACCAACCTGGTCCTGAAAACCCAAACCACCGCTTTTCTCAAAGTAGGAGATATTTGCAGGCCTTTCCCACTCGTCGCCACGCTGAAAATAGTTTCCGGTGTAATGTGGCTGGGGATGGCTTGCGTCGTAGGTATTTCCTGGAACGAACAGCCCAGTTTCTGGAGAAAAGAGATGTTCCCTGTCCGTAACCAAAGAAAACACGGGAAGAGAATATTGATCCGGCCCTTTTGGAAACAGGAAATAGCTAAAGGTTTGTTCTGTCGGTTCATAGCCGGGCTTGACAGCCAATGTGCGGATAATGGTGCCCTTTCGTACTTTCCCATCCGGCGATCGGTAGCCTCTTTCGCCTCCGTGATTGGTGGTGCGGATCATTGAATAGACATTGTCTGCGGCAGATCGATCGGTAAGCGTTTTGGTTTGTGTCCATCGAGGACTTGAGGTGGTCGGCGCATATCCGTCTAACGTATAATAGATAATGGTTTCGCTATCTGTGGCGGTGAGATTTAGGGTAATTTCCCCTGAGTAAAATCCGGGGGCTGCGGAAGGAGTAATTTGCGGTGTTAGGCCCAGTGTTGTTTGGCCAAGTTGATTCGAGGCTGCGGGTGAGGGTCGGGAAAAGAAAGCAAAGTCAAAAGATCCATCGGCCTTTCGTCCGTAGGAGATGTCTGTTGGGATTTCGATAGCCTCAAGTTTATCCAACAATTCGCCCTGTGGATCACTGAGTATGATTTCTTCTCCTGCGGCAGAAATGCTAAAGTTGGTATGAATGGAGGAGCCTACCACCTTATCTTTCCCGGAAGCCCATACCAAGAGGAAACCCTTTGGCGAAATCTCTACCCGTGGAAATACCCATTTGGAGGGGTTGGATGGGTTGTCTGATAATTGGTAGCCTTCGAGGTTCAGTATCTGCTCCGAAGCATTATAGATTTCTATCCAATCACTAAAATCCCCGTCATTGTCTTGAAGGGTCGTAGCATTCGAAGACATTATTTCATTGATTAAAAGCTCTTGGCAAAAACCTACATGTGCCGCAATTGACAGCAACCAAACAAGGACAGGCTTGGAGAGAGGGAAATTTCCTGCGGTAGTATTCATTGGTTTCATAGGCTTATAGTGTTTTTCATTGGTTGCCTGAAAGATCGGGTCACCCTAACTGTTCTCCAGGTACCTTTTGCACCATTTTAATTTCTATCAATTTTCGTCAAAAAATAAATTCACGCTTGTGACACCAGTCAGGGCTTTGACCTCAGACACCATAATCTGCCCCAGGTCCTCGGATTTAAGGCGTATATAGTAAGAAGCTTCTATCGTGTCGGATTCTTCACTTTCCGTCCCTTTGAGGTTAACAAGTTTGTTTTTGCTGCAATGTTTTTTTAGGATTTGTTGAAAAGGATTCTCACCGATCATATCATCAATATAAACAATTTGAAGTAGAAACTCCCGTTTTGGTGGGCTTGAGTAGTTGATTTTACTCGTAATGAAAATAGCTGTTCCGATTAAAAGGGTACTGGCCAATGTGACGGCATAAAGGCCTACGCCCGCAGCTAGACCTATGCCTAGGGAGAAAAAGATGAACATAATGTCCTGACTGTCTTTCACGGCAGTTCTAAACCGAATGATGGACATCGCACCTACCAACCCAAAGGCCCTCGCGACATTATTGCCGATTACCATGATAACCAGTGCGGTGATCATGGTAAGCATAATGATCGAGTTGGTAAAAGATGCGGAATAGCTGACCCCTCGATAGGTTATCCGGTACAAAAGGGCAATCGCAATTCCACAGATCAGCGCGATCAGGATATTGGCCACGGCCTCTCTTACCGTCAGCGAAAAGGTAAATAACTGTTGAAGGTGTTCTTCCATTCGGTTCGTTTTTCTAGAAAAATAGGGAGTTCTCTACGCTGTTTGTGTATTTGGAGAGCGCCTCTGGCCGAAGCTGAAATTCCTCCACGATGGATTTGGCCCAGCTAGGCATATGCGGCTCAAAGTATTTGATTTCCAGGATAAAAGTATTGTGCCAAACCAGCGTTAGCCCTTTTTCAAAAAATAGACTGTTTAGGGAATCGGTTTTACGCTGACGTATTCTTTTATCGAAGGTGACCCGTACGCCTGGATTAAATTTTCCGTGGTAAGCCTCCCGGTCATAGACGATCAGATTCTTGGGAAGCAGGCCATAGTATTTTACATTAAACATAAATCGTGACAGATTTTCGTCGATATTGTCGGCTTCTAGGGACAGGTTGGTGAATTCGGACCGCGTAATTACGTTTTCCATATGGGCGTGGGGAATGAATACGCGGTTTTTGTAAATCCGGTCGTCAATCTTACGTTTGATTTCCAATACCACCCTTGAATCGGCTTCGAGGGTTCCGTATCCGCGAACACGCATTTTTTTTCGCTCACGTAGTCCTTCGATTTTTTCATGGAAAGACGTGGAATCCCTGGAGTCAAAATAGATGCTTCTGACGGTGTATTCTGGAATACCATTTTTCACTTGTGAATACGTGTCTGGTTCAAGAAACGGCAGGAACCTTTTTCGAAGAATCGGAAGTTTTTCGTTAGGAACCAGGTATTTTTTTTCATACCTATATCGGATCATCGCGAAATGGTTTTGTTGAACATCCTGATGAAATATTCTTTCAAAGTGATCTCATCAGCGGTGATTTTGACCTCTACAAGTTCTTCCATCGTCTCCAATGACAGGTGGTCATCCAACTCTGCCGTCGCGAATACTATTTGTTTGTTGTTGATCTGTTTCACGGTGTTGTCTACGGAAACTACTTTTCCTGACATCTGGGCTTTTTCCGATTGACTGTAGAAGGTTACGATGTTGCCCGGGATTATATGCTTTTTGTCAATCACCTCTATGGGGATGGTAACGGCTAGGCGAGAGGTATCCCACACACTTATCTGCATACGGTCGGTTAGCAGGTCAACTCCTTTTTTGATGATACCATCCAAGGGGGAAAGTATGGTAAAGTAGTTCAGACGTTCACGGAGTATTTCCAGCTGATTGCTAGTTTGAAGAATCTTCGATCGGATCAGCAATTCCTGTTCCGGTTTGTCGCCTGTGATGGCGGATTGGAATTCCGCGGATTTAACATGCAATTCCGCTTCCTTTAGCCTAAGAATATTCTCGAATACCTCGTATTCTCGTTGACTGATCACAGAGTCCTGAAAAAGTAGTTGGTTTCTCCGGAATAGGAGTACCTCCGTATTTAAATCCTGTTCAGCTAGTTTCATTTTTTCCCTGCTGACATCGATGTCTTCTGGCTTCAATCCCGTTGTGAAAAAAAGCAACTCAGACTGAAGAACCTCCAGTTCGTCCAAAAGCTGCCGGTATTTTCGCTGCTCTTCATTTGAACGAATGAATCCCACCGTATCCCCTTTTTTCACCAGTGGGTTTTCCTCTATTGCTTTCAGAAGCTGAAACTCCACCACATCGCCTCTTGAAAACTCAGTAACGTTATAATGATCTGTATACCCATTGACATTGTCTTTCAACAGGGTAATGAAATTTCCATCAGCATACCGTTGCAGTTCCCAGACTTTACCCGGAAGCACGATTCCCCGTGTATGAATGGCATAGTGGGTGGTGTACTCTGACGAGGCAAAGTAGATTCCGGCCAAAATGATCATTAACCCAATAGGCCAAAGAGAAGATATAACGCTGCTTTTACTCACAATTCGCTCAAACTATACACCAGCACGAAAAAATGCACATGTCTCTAGAACAATTCCTGCATCTACGTATGGGCCACATTGCCAAGGCACCACACTGCTATACTAAACTAAACTAATCGTGCAAAGCTAGACCAAAAATCAATATAGGAATAATTATTTAACAAAAACATAATGGATCGGTCATATAATGATTTAATTGGAAACTGTGAATTAGGGGATGCATTTAGGCTACGTACATCAAACGGATGAAATCAACATCCAAAAATCTGAAAGGGCAGTTTTAATCCCAGAGAATTTTTGTTTCTTTTTGGGCGAATCCACCTATCCGTTCTCGTTTAAAGGATTTGTGGAAGTTATTTTGCTGCTCGTTTCAGTTTGGTTTGATAATTGCTAATTTTTCGGGATGAAAAATGAATCTTTCACCAGCCAGATTCGTTTGCACAATCGCAATAGACACGTTGATTTGCAAGTCAAAATCAATCTATAGACCCTATTTTATGATGGACGGATACGAGAAAAAAGGAGCTTCAGGCCAAGAAAAAGGAAAAAACATTCTGATTATCGTGTTGGCCATTTTGGTAGTGTTAAGTGGAATCCGATTATTTGCAGACCACAAGGAGAAGCAGCAAAAGACTGGGGAAATTTTGTTGCTTTCAGAGGAAAATACCGATCTAAACCTCCGTCTGGATTCGATTACCTATCAGTTGGACTTGCGGATTCAGGAGATTCAGCGGCTTGGAGGCAGCATAGATTCCCTGTTGGTAATCAAAGACCAGTTGTTACAAGCTCGAACCAATGATAAAAACCGAACCATCGAAGAGATCGATCGGCTCAACCGCGAAATTGATAGGTACAAACGGGTTCTGGTAGCCAAGGATAACGATATAGCAACCCTCAAGCGGATGAACGAGCAGCTTTACTCAGAAAATAAAGACCTAAAAACCAGTAAAGCCGAAATAGAGGATGAAGTCGTCAAACTGAATATTAAAACCGAACAGCTGGAGCAAAAGGTATCGATAGCTGGGCGGCTTCGGGCAGAGAATATCGTCATAGCGGCTGTTAACGCGCGGGGCCGGGAGCGGGAAGGCGAATTCAGAAACCGCCAATTGGAAAAGCTTAAAGTCAGTTTTACCCTAGCTGAAAACGAACTTGCACCGCTGGGTACAAAAGACATCTACCTACAGATACTTTCGCCCACCAATCAGGTTATATTTGACGTGGCAAAGGGTTCTGGGACATTTACGGTGGACGGAAGGGAGGAATTTTATACCGCCAGACAAGACATACTCTTTGATAATAGCCAACAGCGGCTTACCTATTTTTACGAGAAGGGCTCGGACTATGTAAAGGGTAGACATCAGATCAGGGTGTTTGCTGATGGCGTGGTAATCGGCATTGAAAACTTCGACGTCAAATAATCAATCCGCCATTTTTGGTATTTAACGCTCATTCTGTTACCTTTGCGGACTGATTTAAATATCACATATTTAACCAAAAAAAAATGTTCCAAAAAAATTACGAGACGGTATTCATACTTACTCCCGTTTTGTCTGATGTTCAGATGAAGGATACCGTAGACAAGTTTGTAAACTTGTTAAAAGATGAGGGGGCAGAGATTATCAATGTGGAGAATTGGGGGCTGAAGAAGATGGCCTACGCAATTCAGAAGAAAAGTACCGGATTCTACGTGTTGGTAGAGTTTAAAGCGGATCCTTCCTTGATCAAGAAATTGGAAGTGGAGTACCGCCGGGACGAGAAGGTGTTGCGTTTCTTGACTACCGTGTTGGATAAGCATGCTATTGCGTACGCTGACAGAAGGAGAAAGGGAGAATTCAACAAAAAAACCGAAGCTAAGGAGGAAGCTGCGAAATGACACTAAGAAACGAACCGATAAATAGAGAGCAGGTTAAGAAGAAATACTGCCGATTCAAGAAGCTTGGCATCAAGTATATCGACTACAAGGATCCTAACTTTTTGTTGAAATTTGTAAATGAGCAAGGCAAGATTCTTCCAAGACGTCTTACTGGAAACTCGGCAAAATATCAGCGAAAAGTAGCCAATGCCATCAAGAAAGCGCGTCTTTTGGCTCTCTTACCCTATGTTACAGACGGGTTGAAATAATACCCGAAGTTCCATTCATGTCTAATTTGAAAAAAGATGAACGTTATACTAAAAACAGATATAAAAGGGCTAGGGTACAAAAATGATTTGGTGGATGTGAAGCCGGGTTATGGAAGAAACTACCTGATTCCCCAAGGTTTCGCTGTATTGGCGACTCCTTCAAACAAACGCATTCTTGAAGAGAACATCAAGCAGGCTGCACACAAGGCTGAAAAAATCAAAACTGAAGCCATAAACTTGGCTGCCCAAATTGAAAACGTTGTGTTGGAAATAAAAGCGAAAATCGGTGAGTCCGGTAAAATTTTCGGTAAAGTTACCACACTGCAAATATCAGACGCCTTGGCAGAAAAAGGAATCGATGTAGATAGAAAGAAAATTTCCATCAATCAATCCGTATCAACCGCGGGGGATTTTGAAGCAGAGATAGACCTGCACAGAGAGGTCAAAACTGCCGTGAAATTTTCGGTGGTTGCTGAATAAATTAAAACGAGGGGCTTCAAAAGAGGCCCCTCGTTTGTGTTAAAGGGCCTCCAAATACTCGATCAGCTTTTTGGGCACCGACCTAGGCTTCTTTTCTTTTTCTGCCTTTAGAAGTACCAGGGCTTCTTTGCACTTTTCAATCAGACCGGTGGGAACATTGTCGAACTTATAGCTCCCAAGGCACCAAGCGATATCCTTTTCCAGACCTTCATCAAGCTGAAGTTTCCTCAGCTTTTCCAACGTCATTTCTGCTGTCTCTACTAATTTTTCCATCACTCTTTTCGTTAGGTTGTTATCGGTTTTTAAACGTGAACAAGCAATGATCTTTAATTTATACCGTTTTCACAAGCAATTTTTAATAAAACTACAGATCTGACGATAGTTGTAACAACTGGATAAAATGGCCTGAATTTCCCAAACCGGGTGTTCTGCCTGTATTTGAATTGTAGCTTAAATCAAGCACAGTGGTATTGTTTCTTTATGGACGCCAATTCAAGAAAATTGTTTCTTTCATAACAAAACATTGTTCTTGGCACTCCAGCCTCATTGGGAGGGATTAATTATCTTTGTCTATATGGAGTTCAGAACTACTTTCCCGATTCCCCCATATCCGAAAAAATTGGTGTATGGACAGCCTGTTTTTTCTATGGGATCCTGTTTTTCAGGTCTTCTGGAGAGTAAGTTATCAGAGGGGAAATTTGAAGTGATGTCGAACCCTTTTGGAATCATGTATAATCCCGTTTCGATCTTACGGTTATTGGCCGCTTGCCTTCGAGGCGAAGGTTTGGACGCCGGGGGAGTTTTGACCTATCAGGGTAGGTATTTTCACTACGATCTCCATTCTTCTATTCATGCTTCTTCTGTTCAAGAGTTGATGCATAATTTTGGGGAAACCAGCAGCAGCGTAGTAAAGATACTGTCATCCTGTAGCCATGTTATCTTTACCTGGGGGACATCCTTTGTGCATGAACACCGTGAGCGGAATGTAATGGTTGCCAATTGCCATAAACAACCTGCCTTTCTTTTTGAAAAGAAACTGCTCTCGGTTTCCGACATGATGGATGCTTTTTCAGACTTTATGGATTTGTTGATACCCATAAACCCTGCGGCAAGGGTGGTGGTTACCGTAAGCCCTGTGAGGCACACCAAAGATGGGATTCCTGCCAATCAACTGAGCAAAAGCCTACTACGGGTATTCTGCCATGAGCTGACATGTAAGGGAATGCCTGTTGACTATTTCCCCAGCTACGAATGTTTGGTGGATGATTTACGGGACTATAGGTTCTACAGGCAGGACATGATACATCCCTCGGAGACGGCGGAAGACTATATTTGGGGTCTCTTTATTAAGGCATTTATGGAACCATCCGTAGCCAGAACTTACGAAGAAGTGGTGAAGGTGAAGCGTTCAATGGCCCATCGCCCTTTTTTGCAGGATAGTGACGAGCACCGCCGGTTTCTAAAGATACTCATCGGAAAGATGGAGAATTTCGAGCCACCCTTGGATTTCTCTGAAGAAATCTCCATCCTCGGACAAAGGTTGGGGGGTACGGAATAAGCAACCCCATTTGGCTTTTTTTTATAGGAAATCAGCCATGCTTTTCTCATGTTTGGGACTATCCTCATCGACAAACTAATAATAACCTGTAATCCTGAAGCAATTGTTGGATTTGTTTGGACATACTAGTGAAGAGAATAACCCGGTTTGGTATGCGGATGTCATCCTACCTGTACCGATCCCCAAAATGTTTACTTACCGAATTCCCACGGATTTGGTCAAGTCCCTGGGCATAGGGTTTAGGGTAATTGTGCCATTTGGTTCAAAGAAGATTGTCACCGGAATCGTGGGTAAAGTACATCAAAAGCCGCCCACTGCTTACGATGCCAAGCAGATTCTCGATCAACTGGATAACGAGGCCGTCGTAAATGCACTTCAGATTAAGTTTTGGGATTGGATGGCGTCCTACTATTGCTGTAACTTGGGAGAGGTGATGAATGCAGCTTTGCCAAGTGGTCTAAAGATCAGCAGCGAGAGCAAGATACAGCTACACCCTCATTTTTCGCTTGAGGATCCGGGTTTAGTACTCGATAAACGAGAACTCGTAATTCTGGAAGCGTTGGCGGACAAGGACGAACTTGACATGCAGCAATGCGCGGATCTATTGGGTGTTAAGTCAGTTCATCCGATCATTAAAAGTCTGGTAGCGAAAGAAGCTGTTCTTCTTTTTGAGCAGATGAAGGAAAAGTATAGTCCCAAAAAGGAGGTACGGATTCGAATGTGCGCGCGATTTGCAAAGGATAAAAAGGAGCTCGAAGGTCTTTTTCTTGAACTTAAGTCCAAGCCCAAGCAAGAGCAGGTGCTCCTAAAGTACCTCCAGGAAGTACCCATCTACCAACGGCCGGAAACCAATGGCCCTGGTATGCAGAAAGCGGGTATCAAAGAGGCCGGTTTGTCCCAAAGTTCACTCCATACATTGATCAAGAATGGGGTGTTTGAAGAGTTTCAGGTCATTATCAGCCGGTTTGAGGAAATTAGCTCCTCGGACAAAGAGCCCGTTCTCACCACTACGCAGCAAGAGGCGACTAGGGAAATAAAACATCATTTTGCGGACAAACAAACCGTTTTATTGCATGGAATCACTGGCAGTGGGAAAACAGAGATTTACGTTTCGTTGATCCAAGAGGCTTTGGCGAGTGGCTCGCAGGTGTTGCTTCTCCTCCCTGAGATAGCGCTTACCACTCACATGGTGAGTCGGCTGTTGGGGGTCTTTGGATCTAAGATGGGGGTGTTTCATTCCAAATACTCGGATAATGAACGTGTAGAAGTATGGCAAGGAGTACTTTCCGGGAAATATGACTTCGTGGTTGGCGTTCGGTCTTCCCTTTTTCTTCCCTTTTCCAGTCTGGGTTTAATTATCGTGGACGAGGAACATGAGAATTCCTACAAGCAATACGATCCGGCCCCTCGGTTTCAGGCCCGGGATTCTGCCATCATGTTGGCGTGGTTGCATCAGGCAAAAGTACTGTTGGGCAGTGCCACCCCTTCCTTTGAGTCGTATCAAAATGCCATTTTGGGAAAATATGGTCTTGTTCAGGTTCAGGAGCGCTACGGAAATGCAGAGCTTCCCCACTATCTTCTTGCCAACATCAACGAGGATCGTCGGAAAAATCTGCTTAAGTTGGATATGACCCGATTGCTTAGGGAACGGATTCAGGAAGCACTTAACCGACAGGAGCAGGTGCTCTTGTTTCAAAATAGACGGGGATATTCGCCCTTTCTATCCTGTGAGGAGTGTGGTTGGACACCCTCCTGCGAACGATGTGATGTGAGTTTGACCTATCATCAGTATTCCGAGGAGGTACGTTGCCACTACTGTGGGTTCAAGGACCAGCCTCCGAAGGTCTGTGGTGCCTGCGGTCATTCCAAGATTTCTGCTGTCGGACTGGGCACAGAGCGTATTGAGGAGACAATCGGTCTATTGTTTCCGGAAGCCAGGGTTGCCCGTATGGATCTGGATACGACAAGGAGCAAATACGGCTATCAACGTATCCTGGAGGAGTTTGCAGCCAGAAACATAGATATATTGGTCGGGACGCAGATGATTTCAAAGGGTCTGGATTTTGACGGGGTAACCGTTGTCGGTGTCATGGATGCGGACAGAATGCTGTATTACCCTGATTTTCGATCAGGTGAGCGTGCCTTTCAGATGATCACCCAAGTGGCTGGCAGAGCGGGCAGGAGGGATAAACCCGGTACCGTGATTCTCCAAACCCGCAAGCCTGATCATTCCATTTTTGAGTATATTCTAAAGGGCGACTACGTCGGGTTTTTTAGGACGGAGATGCAGGAAAGAAGACGTTTTTTCTATCCACCCTGGGTAAAGAATATTCGGATTACTGTCAAACACAAAGATCGTGGGACTGCGGAGCAAGCTGCACGGCTTTTGGTGGAGCTGCTGAAGGATATACCGGTAAAGAAAATCGTATTAGGGCCGGAAAAGGGTCTGATTGGGCGGATAAAGGATCTTCATATACTTGAAATTTTGGTTAAGCTGGAGCGATCCAGTCAAAAACAAGCGGTTTTTAAGCAGGCGTTGTTGGAAAAAGTGCTTGAGGTTGGTTTTGAGAAACCCTTCCGTTCGGTGAGAATGATAATCGATGTAGACCCTGCCTAAATTCACAATAAAGACCATCTAAGCTAGAAGGGACTCCTTTCCAATGATATAAGCTGTATTTTTTTGGTAATCATCACCGTTATTTTATAAGTTTATAGAAATAAAGGTAATGCTTTAGTGAAGAAAACAGTACTATTCTTCTAGTCGGTGAATAACTCCCGATATCGCTAGATTCTTCAGGGCCTAGGTATAATTGAATCAATTCTTCGGTATTGTACAAGTTGGGTTGACTGGAATAAGCCAAAAGGTTACGAAATCGAGCCTGTCTGCCGACCTTTAGGCAGGCACGACGCAGCCGTCACACACCGGGATGCCCGATAGCTATCCGGGGCAGCTATGCGGCCTGCCGAAAGGCAGGTATTCCATCCCTATGAACCGGGACAAGTTGTGACCTTTGAAAAACAAACATAGACACATGAAATTGACAATCACATCTATTTCCCTGAGAAGTCCCCTTCATTTTTTTGCCCTATCCTGGCAGGCCTTTAGGATTACAGCCCAACTGAAGGCAAGCCCCTATAAAGGATTTAGGAAGAGGGGAATTTGGACAACGCATTACACGATGACGCTCTGGGAAAACGAATCTGACCTGAAAGGGTTTGCCCAAAGCGGTGCGCATCTCCAAGCTATGAAGAAAACAAAACAAATCGCACGGGAAATCCGAACGATTACGGTGGATGCGGATGATTTTCCCGGTTGGGAAGAAGCCAAAAAGCTGTTGGAGGATGGAAAAGCAGTCGTTTTTTTATAACTGGTAGTCATTATATTCGATCGCTTCTTGACCCTGTTAGTCGATTATAACTTCAATCAGAATTTCCACCTTTCTGTCTTCAGGTCGCGAGCCTCCACGGGTATCCCTTACGAGCAACCCGGCAGGTTTGGTAATGACCCGATCTGGGTCTATGTCACCTTGTTTTATCAACAGTTCTTTCACGTGGGCGACGCGTTTCTCTGCCAAGCTGAGGTTGTAGCGAATGCTCCCCGTATTATCGGTAAAGCCCGTAAGAGCTACAAAGTAGTTGTCGTGATTTCTAAGTAAGGCCACCACTTCGTCAAGTTTTTCTACTTCCTTTTTGCTTAGATCAGCCCGGTTTGTGTCGAAGTAAACCTCCTTTTTGGAAACAGGGAATCCTACCACCACTTTCTTATCGATCACAACGGTATCTCGTTCAATCTTCCATGCCGCTAAGGGCTGGTTTGGACTTGGGATCAATTCAGTGGCTAAGTCCCTTTGATTTGGCTGTTCAGAGGGTAGTTGCGATTCAGCTTCGCTGTCTCCATCTCTTGCCAGCCCAGGAATAAAAACAGGAGCAATTGTGGTAGCACCTGCGGTGGGACCGGCAACACCCGGAGCTGTAGAAGTTGGAGGAGCGGCAAATGGTTGGGTTTGTTGATAATACTCGTTTGGCGGCGTGATTTCGGTTCGCTGCCTTAACCTTGTTCTGTTTCTTTCCCGGATCACAGGCGGACTGGTTTCAGGATAAACGTATAAAGGACGGTCAAATGGCGCGTATGCCGAATAGGAGTCATAGCCTAGCGGTGACCGATAAGTGCCTGTATCTGGGGCAAAACGCCTTGCGCCAAGCTCGGAAACATCTGAGAAAGATCCAACATCACGCGTACTTTGATAGGGTGGCTGGGGTTGGAGCCAGTTACCTGGTTGATTCAGCGCGCGGGCCACCTGCTCGGAAAACTGCTGGAAACCACGAATGAAAACCAAGGTGTCCAATGGCTCTTCCTCAGCGGGCATAGATGCCACAACCGCCTCTAGACTGTCAAGACGGCGTTCTGTGTGTTGGAGCGTTAGGAAAGCTTGCTCCCGATCTGATTGAGTGGTACCGTAACGCCCGGAAAGCATTTCTTGATTCCGTTTGATCTCGTCTAATGTAACGAGCTCAGCTTCGGTTGGATCGGGCTTCGATATCAGTTCAGAACCCAACACATTAAGCGAATCCATCTGAAATGCCAGGCTGGCTAGATCGGCATCATAGGTGCTTATTTGTTGTCTGGTCTCCAGTACTAAAATCCTTTGATCCAGCAGTGCAACTTTCTGTTGCAGCCTAGGTTCACCGGACTGCTGAGGGTTGATTTGAAAGAAGTTAAAAAATTGGTCGCCGGTTTGGGCAGGGTTTGGTTCAACTGTTTCCCGAACGGTATCCGTCTTCGGGGTTGGTTTTGCGGCTGAACCATCGGCCTGCATCATGGAGCGGGATGGGCTGATGCGTGACGCCCTAAACGCTTGTTTGGATGGTTTAAAGCTGATCCGTAGGCCTGCTTGATGAAAGATATACCAATCATTTCTTCCGTTCGGATCTCCTCTGTATGGGTTCTCTGTTCCGGGGAAATTGGTGCCGGGCAGGGCTGCGTATAATTGGAATTCGTTATCGTAATCGTTTCTATATAGGCCAGAGACATCGTCTAGGTAATCGGAACTGCTGTGTCGGAAGTCGCTTTGAACAAACAGCTCAGCCTGTTTGGCAATACGGAATCGGACACCCAAGCCCAATCCGTAATACCATGCGTGCCTTCCATAGCCGTTTTCCAGTTCAGTCTTAATTTCCCGTAGGGAGGTTTCAAAGAGGCCGTTAGGCTGCACGTTGGGATCTTGGTAGTCATAAGTTATGCCCTGATCGTCCAAAAGGTCGCCATATACATCGAATTGGCTGATGCCAAACCCTAGGGTGATGTAAGGAGCGATAAACGCATGTTTGTTTAGAATTCGGTCATTGTCTGTGCGAAAAACTAGCCCGAGTCCCAGATCCCGAAGCTCGGTCTGAAAATTGAGGGCTCGGTTGAAGTTTGGCAGGTGGGTCTGTAACGTGCCATTCCTGTCTGCAAAGCGGTCGCTCATACCAAATCGGTAACTGCCACCCTGTACCATGATCCCAATGGAGTTGCTCAATCGTCGTTCAAGAGAAAGGGCGTAGGAGCGTCCTGGGATGTATTGTGGGTTATAGTCGTACAGTCTCATCAGGTTTTCAAAACCCCGTATTCGAAAGGGGCTGAGATCTCCGTAGTAGTTGGTGTAGCCGACTCCCAAGCCCAACCGATAGTTGTAGGGATCCATTTGGGCGCGGGTAGGCCACGCAAGCAAAACCATCGACACAAGTAAGATCAATCGTATTGTTGCCATTCGATTCTACCGATTGAGTCCCAACCAAATATTAAATTCCATGCTAAACCCGACAAATGGATAGATGGTGACGTTTTCCAACGAACCATTTACCTCCGAAGAAGTCAGTGCAATGCCTGCATTGAAGCGAAGGATTCGGAACATGGAATAGCCCAGCCCTACGTAGGTGGGTCTGCCTATTAAGGGGCCACTGATGGAAACGCCATCACTGTTTCGCATAGTGTTGGTGAAAACGCCGGTAGAAATGGAGGCATTTCCTAGAAATTTGGTGAAGGTTCTTCTTCCCAGCGGGAAGGCAACCCCGACAAACGGTGACGTGCCGTAGTCCAGGCTATTGAAATCGCCCCCAAAATAGGTCCCCGCATAACCTACGTTTACGGGAAGGTAGAATGGCCTCTTTTCGGTTGGGTAGCTCTGGATCTCCCGGATATCCACCAACATCAAAAGATTGGCCCTCAGATACTGTTCTGCCTCGGCAGTCGTAAGCTGAATCAATTCATCGATTAACTGATTGGCATAAATGGCTTCATCACGGGAGGCATCCTCTTTGTTTCTTAGGATATTGAACTTCGCATTTCGGAGGCGTAGGTTATTGGTCTGCTCGATTTTTTGCCGTACTACATCACTAAAACCTTGAAATTCCTGATCCAGCGGATGGGCATAATTCCCCAAACCCTGAATGACTATTTCATTCAGTTGGGTCATCATCACGCGCTGGGATGCCAATGCCTGCAATCCTTTGCGGCTTACTTCGTAGTTTGCACGGATATAGGCTTCCAAATTTTTGGTAATTCCCGCTTTCAGTTCCTGCAAGTCATCACTGCCGGCGCGCTCATAAAAAGAAAACTTCATGTGATAACGTTCATTGCTTCTAAGGGGGTTGGTCACAAACAACTCAAATTGGCTAGCATCAATCAGGTAGGGAGCTTTCCACCGGTAGGTGTATGCGCTTCTTTCCGATTTTTTTGAGCGGAATACTTCCAGGGTAACCAGGCGTACCGATGGAGGGATCGTTCCCTCTAGGTAAAATATTTCCTCAGAAGGTAGGGGCATACCTCCGTTCAACTGGTTTTTAGCCGTGGCATAGCTTACCGTCTTAATTTGACCCTGAGCAAAAAGAGGTGTAAAACAGATGATTATAAAGTAAAATATTTTCTTCATACGAACAAAATCCATTCTTGGTATAAGTAAATACAATATTAATTAACTCATTGTTCTGCAAAAATCCAATTAAATTGGAATCAAAATCTATTTTTTTTAGGATTTTTGCCAGCATTTTCAATATCCCTGTCCGTAAAAATTAAAAGGCCACCCTTCACAGATAGCCTTCTTTAAGTAGTAATTCTATTTCTTCTTTTTGAAGCCACGACCACCTTTTTTTGGTTCTGGCTGGTTTTCGATTATTTCGACGGTTTCTGCATAGGTGAGGTTTTCGGCCTCCTTATCCTTCGGGATTTTAAAGTTGTTTTTACCAAACTTAATATAAGGTCCCCAGCGCCCGTTAAGGATTTCTATTTCTGGATTTTCCTCAAAGCTTTTGATGTGTTTTTTTGCATCAGCCTCTCTTTTTTCCTCGATCAGGCGGGTAGCATCCTCTTCGTTGATAGATAAAGGGTCATATTCTTTGCCAAGCGATACAAATTTTCCATCATGGCGTAGGTATGGGCCGAACCGGCCAATGGCAGCTACGATTTTTTTGTCCTCGAAATACCCGACATCCCTCGGCAGCTTAAATAATTCTAGCGCATCTTCCAGGGTCATGCTTTCTATAAACTGCCCTTTCTTCAAGCTGGCAAATTGCTTCTCCTCGTCCTCCTGATCTCCAATCTGAACAAGCGGACCAAATTTTCCCAACCGTGCAATCACTTTTTTGCCGCTTTTTGGGTCTACACCCAATTCTCGGGAGGAGTTTACATCGGTACGTTTGATATGCTCTGTTTCTTCGACTTTTGTATGGAAGGACTTGTAAAAGTTTTGGATCATTTCATCCCAGCTTTGTTCTCCATGCGCTATATGGTCAAATTCCTTTTCCACCTTTGCGGTGAATGAGAAATCTATCACATTGGGAAAATGCTCCACAAGGAAGTCGTTTACGACCATCGCTATGTTTGTGGGGAAAAGTTTGTTTTTATCTGCTCCAGTTATTTCGGTTTTTTGTGTTTCGTTGTAGTTTCCGGAGGAGATTACCATTTCTACGTATTTTCTTGGGACGCCCTCTCGCGACTCTTTGATTACGTAGTTTCGCTTTTGGATCGTGGAGATGGTAGGTGCATAGGTGGATGGTCTGCCTATGCCCATTTCCTCCAGTTTTTTCACAAGCGATGCTTCCGTATACCTTGCCGGTGGACGGGAGAAACTCTGCCTTCCTTTCATTTCCTTCAGGGTCAGTGATTCACCTTCTTTCAACGGAGGAAGAATTCCTCTTCCGCCTTTTTCTTCCTCCTCATCCTCGTCCTCGGTACTTTCGAGGTATACTTTTAAGAACCCTTCAAACTTGATCACTTCTCCACTGGCTACGAGTTGTTCGTTTGAGTTGGAGATGGAGATGGTCACATTTGTTTTTTCCAGCCTGGCGTCTGCCATTTGGGAGGCAATGGCCCGCTTCCAGATAAGTTCATATAGCCGCTGCTCGTTACGGTCTGAGCCCGCCTCAGGTACCGAAAAATCGGTAGGCCTCACCGCCTCGTGGGCTTCTTGAGCACCTTCAGATTTGGAGGTGAATTTCCGCTTTTGGTGGTATTCCTTTCCGTAGTTAGCTAGTATCGCTGCCTCCGCCCCGGCCAGTGCCTCATCAGAAAGGTTGACACTGTCCGTTCGCATGTAGGTGATTTTGCCGGCCTCGTAGAGCTTTTGGGCAATATTCATGGTTTGTGCCACCGAAAAATACAGCTTTCGGCTGGCTTCCTGCTGCAAGGTAGAGGTGGTGAATGGGGCAGCGGGGGATTTTTTTGCTGGTTTCGTCTCCAGGGATTTCACCGCAAAGCTCGCTTCCAGACAAGATTTCAGAAATGCTTCCGCCTCTTCTTTGGTTTCAAATTTTTTGGGCAGTTCGGCATGCAGCACTTTTCCACCTACGTCAAACAAGGCGGTGATTCGATAGGAGGATACGGATTTGAATTTTTCGATTTCCCGTTCCCTGTCCACAATAAATCGCACGGCTACCGACTGAACCCGTCCGGCGGAGAGGCCCGCCTTGATTTTTTTCCAAAGTACGGGGGAGAGTTCAAAGCCAACCAACCGATCGAGAATTCGCCGGGCCTGTTGGGCATTTACCAGATCAATGTCGATGTTTCGGGGATTTTCCATTGCCTTTGCAATGGCCGATTTCGTTATTTCCCTAAATACGATCCGCTTACTATTGGCGTCTTTCAGATCCAATACCTCCTTTAAATGCCAAGAAATGGCTTCTCCCTCACGGTCGTCGTCACTTGCCAAGTAGACCATCTCGGCGTCTTTGACAAGTTTTTTTAATTCTTTGATCACCTCCTTTTTATCGGCGGTGACTTCGTAGGTAGGCTTGAAGTGATTCTTAATGTCAATGGCGTGCTCTCCCTTGGGAAGGTCACGGACGTGTCCATAGCTGGAAGCTACCTTAAAGTCCTTTCCCAGATACCCTTCGATGGTTTTTGCTTTTGCTGGAGACTCGACTATGACTAAATTTTTTGGCATCGTATATTGGTTGTTATTCCCGGAAACCCCTCGTTTCTCGTAAATTTGGGCTAAAAATAGAGGTCATTATAATCAAGTGCAAATATTAAGGGCAGGCAATTTTTTTCAGGTAGGTATATTCTGCACTGAAATTACTAATTCTACACGCAAAATAAGGACAAGGTGAAACGAATACTTACACTTTTGAGACATGGAGAGGCAGAGATAGGGTATGGAATGCGCGAAGACTATGTAAGGAATCTTACCGGACACGGGGTCAGCCAATTGACAAGGCTCAGCAACGTATTGGATAGCAGGCAGATTTACTTCGACCTAACTCTCTACAGCCCCGCTAGACGCACGACTCAGACCATGGAAATCCTGGACGGGAAATTGGAGTTGGGTGTCAAGATTTCAGATAGGGGCATCTATGAATCCTCCTTGGCAGAGCTGCTTCGCGTGGTGCAGAAGCTTCCGCCGACCTATAACCAGGTTCTTTTGGTCGGACATAATCCAGGTATTACCCACCTACAGGGCTACTTGAGTGGGGATTCGTCGATTATGTTTTCTCCAGGCATGTTGGTACGGGTGTCGCTCGACGTGGAAGGCTGGGACTTGGTTTCCCGCTCTTCGGCCACATTATTGGAGGTAATTCAGTGAAGGGTATTTCCACGCTTGATCTTTAACTCATGGCATAACCCTAAATCCCAGCTGTCCTTATGCCTTCCCGCTGAAATATTTTTTAGTAGGAAAGAAAAGATTTAGTTTTGCCGAATTCAAAATCCAACTGGATCATGGCACAGCGTATAAGGCTCTTTTTTACATTGTTTCGGGACGCAATCCGCGGACAAGAGCAGGATTATACGCGCATTTCCCTGAAAACGGGTATATTTCTACTGGCCGTTCCGATGATCCTAGAGATGCTGATGGAGTCTCTGTTCGCAGTAGTTGATATTTTTTTTGTGGGAAAACTCGGTGAGCATGCCATGGCTACCGTAGGGCTTACAGAAGCCATGCTGACAATTGTCTATTCGGTTGGGGTGGGGGTCAGTATGGCGGGCACTGCACTGGTGGCACGTCGCTTTGGCGAACGGGATTATCACCGCGCCGGAACGGTTTCTTTTCAGCTGTTGTTGGTTGGCCTGGTGTCATCGGCAGCCATGGGGATAGCGGGGTTTATCTATGCGGAGGAGCTGCTTATCCTGATGGGTGCCGAGCCTGAGTTGATTTCTTCCGGGGCGGGATTTACCCGGATCATCATGGCAGGGAATATGGCCATCCTCCTTCTCTTTTTAATCAACGGAATTTTCCGGGGTGCGGGGCAGCCCCACCTTGCCATGCGGGCGCTCTGGATTTCCAATGGACTCAATATCGTTTTGGATCCACTGTTTATCTTTGGCTGGGGTGACTTCGATGGCTGGGGCCTGGAGGGAGCTGCATGGGCCACTACTTTGGGGCGTTCGGTTGGGGTGGTGTATCAACTCTACCATTTGCTCAATGGAAAACACAGGCTGGTCATCGTTAGGAGTAATCTTAAGGTTCGATGGAAGACATTGAAGCATATTTCCAAAATTTCAATCGGTGGTATGGGCCAATTTTTGGTGGACGGAGCTGCGTGGATTGTCTTGACCCGATTGGCCGCTGATTTCGGAAGTGCCACCGTGGCGGGGTATACGGTGGCATTTCGAATTCTGATTTTCAGCCTAATGCCTGCCTGGGGACTTTCGGCTGCTGCCTCTACCTTGGTGGGCCAAAGCTTGGGTGCTGGCAAGTATTTTCGGGCAGAACTGTCAGCCTATTATACGGCAAGGTACAACCTGATTTTTTTGGGTTTGGTAACTGGTCTTTACCTGGTGTTTGCCGATACGATTGTCGGTTGGTTTACCGATATTCCGGAGGTTGTACACGTAGCTTCGAGAGGCTTAAAGATTACCGTATTGGGCTATGTCTTTTTTGCGGTCGGTATGGTGATGATCCAAGCCTTCAACGGTGCCGGAGACACCAAGACACCCGCCTACATCAACATCGTTGTCTTTTGGCTCCTGGAAATTCCCTTGGCTTACATCGCTGCTCGATATGCGGGCTGGGGACCCGATGGGATTTTTATCGTAATCGCATTTTGCCACTCCCTGCATGCATTGGTTGCACTTTGGTTTTTTCGAAAGGGATACTGGAAAAAGACAAAGGTTTGAGGCAGACTTCCGTCTGTCGAAAGGGTTGGCTTTTTAATCTATTTCGAAAAAGTCGCCGGTATTTTTAAGGCCGGCCCGATCACCAGATTTGGTGGTTTATGTGAAAAATAATATATTTTATTAAATAGTTTAAAAAAATAGCTTAAAAAATACCCCGATCACGGTATTTTTTAAACCAAGCCCCGTACCTACCTTTGGTCTAGGTGATAAAGTTTTTGAGCTTCACTTTTAGGCAAGCTTCACGTGGGAATTTGTTTAGTGATTTTTGCCACCCACACCTTTTATCCTTTCGGGATAGGAGTAACAATTGAATCCCTGCTTTTTCAAAAAGCCGATCAAGGCGATTCCTTTATGGTATGCAAGGTCTACGGCCAAGCTACTGGGTGCTCCTAGGGCAGCCAATAGAGGCACGCCCGCCATGGCAGCCTTTTGGACAAGTTCGAAGCTTATCCTGCCACTGAGCAAGACAATTCGATCAGGGTGGGGCAGGTAGCCCTCCTGAAATGCGGCGCCAATCAGTTTGTCCATGGCATTGTGGCGGCCTACATCCTCTCTCAGTAGGAGTCCCTTTCCGGATTGATCAAACAAAACGGCGGCATGCAAACCACCGGTATACTTAAAAGCAGTCTGTTCTTCGTTCAAAAAGGCAGTTAGTCCACTGATTACCTCGGCATTTACCGAAAAATTGACGGGTAGGTTCAACGTAGGAGCGATTCGGCTGCACACCTCTTCCAGACTGGACTTCCCGCATACGCCGCAGCTGGAGTTGGCGATGAAATTCCGATCGGTTGCGCTCAAGTCCGGCACTAGCCCACCGGTTAGACGAACGATCACTACATTTCCCTCTTCCTCGGGTTTTACCCGTTTGCAATACCGCATGGACAAGATATCTGCGAGCCCTTGGATGATCCCCTCGGCGAGGAGAAAACCCACAGCCAAGTCAAAATCCTGTCCTGGGGTTCGCATGGTCACGTATAGGTTTTTTTCTTGCCAAGTGCTGTCCGCCTGCCATTGAAGCCGAATTTGAAGCGGTTCTTCTACGGCAACTAAATCCAACTCGGCATCTTGATGTGGGTTTCCGAATTGAAATCGGTATATAGGAATTTTTTGCACCGGGCCGATCAATTTCCTCATAGGTGTAGTTTTTCGATGCTTACTTCGATGAATTTTGATGCCGGGCAGTGGCTCTCCGGAGAATGGCTATCCAAGGCCACCAATACATTTCCCTCAGGAAAATACATCGCAGCGGAGCCTTCCGGGAGTTCGTAGGGAAGTGCCGCAAATCCGCTCAGGACGCGCTCCTGTCCCTGAAAAAAGCTTGTAATCCGTGTTTTGTCTCCTTGCCGAAGGTGTTTGCGCTCCATATCCACTGGATTCATCAGCACAACTTGCCTTGAATCACGAACTCCCCTATATCGGTCATCGAGTCCGTAGATAGTGGTATTGAATTGGTCGTGGCTTCGCAATGTCATGAGAACATAATTTCCAGGGGCCACCTGAGGTGGAGAGATTGGGTTCACTGTGAAAACAGCTTTTCCGTCTGCTGTCTGAAACTTCCTTTCCCTGGCACCATTAGGGAGGTAGAATCCTCCCGGTTCGCGGACCCGTTTATTATACTGCTCGAATCCGGGAATCACGGCCTCAATTTTCTCCCGGATAAGATCGTAGTTCCCTGCCAGGTCTTCCCACGGCGTTGCATGATCGGTTCCCAAGACCACCCGTGCCAGTCCACAAATGATGGCCACCTCACTTCTTAATTCGCCAGAGGCAGGGGGGAGGTCTCCCATGGACATGCGAACCCGTCCGGCAGTGTCTTCGGTTGTTACAAATTGCCGGCCATTTGGGGTAAGATCTTCTTCGGTGCGTCCAAGACAGGGAAGTATGAGGGCTGTTTTTCCATGGATCAGGTGGCTGCGATTCAGTTTGGTAGAAACATGGACGGTAAGGTCGCATCCACGCAACGCTTCGAATACCTGTTCCGTGTCAGGCGTTGCCAGGGCAAAATTACCTCCCAAGCCAAAAAACACCCTAGCTTTGCCCTTTTCCATGGCCTCGATGGCCTGAATGGTTCCGAATCCCTCTTTTCTCGGAGGCACAAATGAAAAGGCGTCTCCGAGCTTTTCGAGGAAAGGTTCCGGCATCTTTTCCCAGATTCCCATGGTGCGGTCGCCCTGCACGTTTGAGTGACCCCTCACGGGCAAGGTCCCTGCGCCCGGCTTGCCCATGGCTCCTTTTAATAATAGAAGGTTGACGATTTCCCGGATGGTACTTTCGGCATTTCGTTGTTGGGTAATACCCATGGCCCATGCGATGATGATTCGTCTAGAATGCATCATCAAGGACGCTGCTTCTCTAATTTCGGCTTCTTTCAATCCGGAAGCGCGGATCAGTTCATCCAGTGACAAGGAATCCAGGTGGGCTATCAAAGCGTCGTATCCCTTGGTATAGCTACGGATGAACGCATGGTCAAAGACAGTTCCTGGATGCTTTTGTTCTTCTTCCCACAAGAGCTTTTGAATGGCAAGCAAGAATGCTTGGTCTCCGTTGATCTGTACCGGCAAAAACAAATCTTGCAATGAAGTGGGCGACCCGACCCATTCCCATGGTTTTTGGGGATGTCGGAAGGCCATCAAGCCAGCTTCGGGCAGGGGGTTAACGGCTATGATTTTTCCACCTGATTTCTTGAGCTTCTGTAATTCGGTCAGCATTCTGGGGGCGTTGGTGCCGGGGTTTTGTCCCATGACCATAAGCACTTCTGCCTGTTGGATGTCGGATAGGGTGACCGAAGCCTTGCCTATCCCAAGGGTCTGTTTCAAGGCTACCCCGGAGGCTTCGTGGCACATATTAGAACAATCGGGAAGGTTATTGGTGCCCAGCATCCGCACAAAAGTCTGGTAGATAAAGGCGGCTTCGTTGCTGGTTCTACCGGAGGTATACCAAATCGATTGGTCTGGACTGTCCAACGCCTTGAGGTGGTTGGATATTTCGTTAAATGCAGCTTCCCAGCTTATCGCTTCGTAATGGGAACTACCGGGTTTGAGAATAAGGGGCTCCGTAATCCTTCCCTGCTTTTCAAGCCAATGGTCGTCTTTTTCCAGAAGAGCCAAGACGCTGTTTTGTTGGAAAAAGCGGCGGTCTACGTGGTTCTTGGTTATTTCCCACGCTACCGCTTTCGCACCGTTTTCACAATACTCCGCCACCGATGAGACCTCGTCTGGATCCGGGTCGGGCCAGGCGCAGCTAGGGCAATCAAATCCCTTTGGCTGATTGAGTTTGAAGAGGGTTTTAACGCCTCTCCCTATATAGGTTTCTTCCCAAATTCTGTAAGCAACGGAACGTATGGACGGCAATCCGGCAGCGCTTTCCGGCGTGGGAATTGGGACGGTTTTTGGTTTGGGCAATGACTTTGACATGATCGGTACGGTGAGATAAAGGTGCTGTCAGGTTGCTTTTTACTACGTAAACCAGTTTTTCGTTCCCGGTCTTTGGAAGTAAAAATATGTTATTGTATGTTTAATTCATGAATAAATATTTGGTTTTTCTATTTTCATCTGTGATAGCTGCCTGTGGATCACCCCGGACGCTTGACAACCCGTTTTATGCCTTTAATAATTGTATGCGCACCATGGTGGATTGCCCTGAAGGCGTATTGGATCAGGTGACCTTGGTAAGCAGTCTAGGATTCGATGCGCTGGGTGGCCAAGAAACGGTTGATTTGGAGGGGTTAAAGGATGAGCTTGATCGCAGAGGCATGGCACTCCCGGAGGTCTACATTGGCGTTTACCTACGAGATGGCGCCCTTGTGCTTCCGGATAATTGGGAGGCTATGCTATCCCTTTTCCGAGGCACCGAAACCCTATTTGCTCTTCACGTGCATGTAGAGGGCTATGCCGCGAGGGAAGAATCAATAGATTCACGACTGGTGCGGGAGTTTACCAAGCTGGCCAAGCAGGCAGAAGAATTTCAAATCCAAATGGGCATCTATCCCCACCATGCGTTCTATTGTGAAACTACCCAGCATGCCAGAGAGCTCGCAGTGGCGGTCAATCACCCTCGCTTTGGGATGACGCTCAATCTTTGCCACTTGCTGAAAGTGGAGGGAGCAGAGGGATGGGAACAGCGTGTGGATGGGCTTATTCCGCAGCTCAAGATGGTGTCCATTCACGGTGCTGACGATGGGGATACACAGTCTATGGGTTGGGATCGCCTGATTCGTCCACTTGGCGAGGGCAGCTTTGACACCTTTCGTTTTGTGAGTTACCTTCGTGACAAAGGGTATACGGGTATGTTCGGCTTGCAATGCTACGGTATTAGACAGGATTGCGCGGAGGCATTGCGAAAATCCCAGCAAGCTTGGCGTTCCTTTCAGACGCGGTATGCGGAAAAATAATGGGCTTAGCCAATGATATGGGCGGAACCCTTCTATTTTCCGTATTTCGCGGATTATCAGAAGAGCTGTTTGTGGAGAATGCTATTATACTTGATGGAAAAACAAACCTTTCCCTGAACCCATGAAATCGAGCACTATGAAACTGGTTTACTTCGCCTCTTTGGCATTATCGATACTGCTCTTTTCCTGCCAGGGGAGTAAAGAGAAGCCGTTGAACGTTCTTTTTATAGCGGTCGATGATTTGAGACCGGATATCGGTGCCTATGGAAATACCCTCATTAAGACCCCGCATTTGGATAGGCTGGCGGCTACGGGTACGATTTTTGAAAGCCACTATGTACAGGTGCCTACCTGTGGTGCGTCCCGTTGCAGTATTATGACCGGCTTGCTGCCCCGGCAGGCCGGTCATTTGAAAAATTCGGCCTTCGAGGAGTTTATTTCGGATAGGCCGGAGGCTTTGGTCCCCGAGAGTTTGGTCCACCATTTTCGGAGAAATGGCTACCGAACCGTTGGAATTGGTAAGATCAGTCATTCAGTAGATGGCTTGCTTTACGGCTATAAAGAATCACCGGAGGGTGCCAAGAAGGAAATGCCCCACAGTTGGGATGAGTTTCTCTTTGATGCCGATAAATGGGGAACGGGGTGGAACGCCTTTTTTGGCTATGCCGATGGAAGCAACAGACAGCAATTGGAAGGAAAGGTATATCCTTACGAAATGGCTGATGTGGAGGATCGTGGCTACCCGGACGGTATTACAGCTGATTTGGCAAGTGAGAAACTGAGGGAGTTGGCCAACGGCGACGCCCCCTTTTTTCTGGGTGTGGGTTTCTTTAAGCCGCATCTTCCCTTTACTGCACCCAAAAAATACTGGGATCTTTACAGCCGGGATCAAATCCCGTTGGCGGCCTTCAAAGAGTTGCCAGAAAACGTACACCTGTCAAGCCTCCAACGAATGGGCGAATTTAATCAGTATCTACTAGGGGATGAAAAGGCTACGTTGGAGAAATCCCTGTCCGACGAATATGCCCAAAAGCTGATCCATGCCTATTATGCATCTGTCAGCTATGTGGATGCGCAGATCGGCAAGGTATTGGATGAGCTGGAACGCCTCGGTCTGGCAAAGAATACCCTTGTGGTCGTCTGGGGAGATCATGGATGGCATTTGGGGGAACACCGGGTATGGGGCAAACACACCAACTTCGATATTGCCTTGAGAAGTCCGCTGATAATCCGTAACCCCCTTGCGCAACCCGGTCGTATTGGTAGGGAAACGGTGGTCAGTTCTATAGATGTGTATCCCACACTTGCCGATCTCTGTGGGTTGCCGGTCGATTTCCCCTTGGATGGACAGTCACTTGTCCAACTGATTTCAACGGGAATGGACTCCGAACGTGAAAACCGCGCCTTTAGCTATTTCAATAAGGGAATCAGCATGCGAACAGATAGGTACCGGATTACAAAATATTTCCGGGAGGAACAGCCTTCCATCGAGCTTTACGATCATCTTGAAGATCCGCATGAATCCATTAATATTGCCCTGCAGCGACCGGAACTGGTAGAGGAGCTGACAGCAAAATGGCAGGCCGGAGACACCGGTCTGTATGTACCTCAATAAACCCAATCGTTTGAAAACAATTTTGATAATTTTGTCGGGATGGGCAGTTGTTTCTGTTCTGTCCGCATGTGGCTCCACCCCCAAAGAGCAGGTAAAGCCTGTAAATATTATTTATATTTTGGCGGATGATTTGGGGTATGGGGATTTGGGTGTTTACGGCCAGGAAAAGTTTGCCACCCCCCATATCGACCGCTTGGCCCGTGAAGGCATGTTGTTCACCCAGCATTATGCAGGCTCCACTGTCTGTGCTCCCTCCAGGTCTGCCTTGATGACAGGGCGGCATACAGGTCAGACACATGTCAGAGGAAACAGGGGCATGAATGGTGGGCAGTTTCCGCTTCCAACCGATGCCGTGACCATTCCGAAGTTACTTAAGCAGGCGGGATACGTCACAGGTGCGTTCGGAAAATGGGGTCTAGGCTATCCCGGCAGCACCGGCGATCCGCTTAAGCAGGGCTTTGATACGTTTTTTGGATACAACAGCCAAACCATTGCACACAATTACTATCCTTGGGAACTGAACCATGACGATGGCGTGATCCCGCTTCCGGAGAACGAAGGAGTTGCGCAGGGATTGTACGCCCCCGATCTCATCCATGAAAAGACCTTGGATTTTATCCGGAACAACCGTGATACGGCATTTTTTCTATACATTCCTTCCATTCTGCCCCATGCCGAGCTTATCGCGCCGGAGGAATATATGATGCGGTATTTGGAAAAAGATGCTGCCGAAAATCCACTTGCCTATAAAAGCGGCTTCGAACCCGAGACACCCTATGTGGGGATTGACGATCCAAGTGATCCCCGGTTTAAAGTGGGTGGATACGGATCCCAGCCCTATCCGAGGGCTGCTTTTGCGGCGATGGTAGCCCTGCTTGATGAGCAGGTTGGGGAAATCTTGGATTTGCTTGATGAGCTGGGCCTTACCGAAAACACGCTTGTCATATTTACTTCAGACAATGGACCTCACCGGGAGGGTGGAGCCGATCCGTTTTTCTTCAACAGCAATGGGCCCTTTCAGGGAACCAAGCGAGACCTGTATGAGGGAGGAATTCGGGTACCCATGCTGGCCAAGTGGCCAGCCGTGGTACAGCCTGGCAGCCGCACCGACCATATTTCGGCTTTTTGGGATGTGTTGCCCACAATCGTTGGGATTGCTGGCCTTGAAGCCCCTTCCTCTATAGATGGTATCTCCTTTTTGCCTACCCTCAAAGGTCAGGAACAGCCGCCGCACAACTACCTGTATTGGGAGTTTCATGAGCAGGGCGGTAAGCAAGCGGTAAGGAAGGGAAAATGGAAAGCAATACGCTTGAATGTCCGGGAAGGGAACAAATCCGTGATGCTCTTTGATCTCGATGAGGATCCGGGTGAGACCATAGATCTGGCAGGTACCCATCCGGCTATTGCGGATGAACTTTCCACCCTTATGGACCAGGCCAGAGTGGAGGATCCTGAGTGGCCCTTTTTACAGGCAGCAACCACCCCCTAAATGCATAGATTCATGGAATTCATTTATGTAATTTGTAGAGAAAATCGTGCTTGTCATTCTGTTT
The DNA here is from genome assembly GCF_000390185.1 of Lunatimonas lonarensis. Lineage (GTDB taxonomy): Bacteria > Bacteroidota > Bacteroidia > Cytophagales > Cyclobacteriaceae > Lunatimonas > Lunatimonas lonarensis. Next base: position 101,038 of record NZ_AQHR01000040.1, read on the forward strand.
TCCTCCTGCTCGCTGTTGCTTGCTGGGCAGCGGGCTGTTCAGGAGTGCATTCGGACCAGCCTCCCACCTATTCGCTAAAGGAAGGGAAGCGCCCTAACATTCTGTTTGTCATTTCCGATGATCAGTCCTATCCCCATGCCTCTGTCTATGGAGAAGATTGGCTGAAAACCCCTGCATTCGACAGGGTCGCCAGGGAAGGGGTGTTGTTTACCCAGGCCTATACGGCCTCGCCTGGGTGCAGTCCAAGCAGGGCCGCCATTCTAACCGGATTGAACTGTTGGCAATTGGAGGATGCCGGTACCCATGCGAGTGCTTTTCCGGCCAAGTTTACCGTGTTTCCTGACGTACTGGAAGAATTGGGCTATCACGTGGGGTTTACCCAGAAAGGGTGGGGACCGGGCAATTGGGAGATCAGCGGGAGAAAAAGAAACCCGGCAGGAAATCCTTACCAGGAAAAGCGGCTTCAAGCCCCCACAACCGGCATTGTTTCAAATGACTATGCAGCGAACTTCGTGGATTTTTTGGCCGACCGAGCGTCAGAGCAGCCCTTTTGTTTTTGGTTTGGCGCAGCAGAACCACACCGTGATTTTGAAGCGGGTTCCGGATTGGCTTCCGGCAAAGATCCTCTTGCCGTAAATGTCCCCGCTTTTCTGCCGGACACGCCGGAAATCAGGAGTGACCTCCTGGATTATGCCTTGGAAATAGAATGGTACGATCATCATTTGGGGCGCATGCTTGCCCATTTAGATTCGATCGGTGAGCTGGACAATACGCTGATAATTGTCACCGCAGATAACGGCATGGCCTTTCCACGTGCCAAAGCAACCATGTATGAGCATGGCATTCATGTGCCTCTTGCCATTCGCTGGGGTCAATGGGCGAAGCCCGGACGGATCTTGGATCACTTGGTGAGCTTAATTGATGTAGCCCCCACCATTCTGGAGGCAGCAATGGGAGAGGCCTACGCGGCTTATGCACAGGAGAATCCGGTGGAGGGGAAAAGCATGGTGGCATTGCTTGGGGGTGATCGGACAGAAAATGCCGTGGATGTAGACCGACCGGTTTTTTCTTCTCGCGAAAGGCATTCCAGCTCCAGATGGAACAACCTAGGTTACCCACAACGGGCGATGCGTAAAGGCAACTTGCTTTATATCCGGAATTTTGCGCCCGCGCGTTGGCCGGCAGGTGCACCGCAAAAGTTTCTCGATGCCGGTACCCTAGGTCCTGAACATGGGGGGTATCACGATATCGATGGTTGTCCCACCCTGGATTTTCTGATAGATAATCGGGATCACCCTACTTACGGTACCTATTTTCAGTTGGCAGTGGCCAAACGTCCGGAGGAAGAGCTGTTTGACCTGACGTCAGATCCTTTTTGCCTAAACAACCTGGCCACTCAAAAGAGCTACGAAGCTACGCTGGCCGAGGTGCGGGATGAAATGGAAACCTATCTGCGCCGTACAGGAGATCCACGGGTGACCGGCAACGGAGAAATCTTCGAAACTTATATCCGTTATTCACCCATTCGGGAATTTCCCGAACCTGACTGGCTTAATCAACCTGAATCCATAGATCTTAAATCAAACTAGCCTTGCGCCTACTATCCATCTTCTTATTTATTGGTCTTGGAGGCTTTTTCCTCGGTTGCCAACAAGACACCCAGAACAGGTATACTTCCTGGGAAGTGTACCGGGGCTCGAAGGAAGCAAACCAATACGCTGGGTTGGCCCAGATCAACAAGGAGAACGTGCACCTGCTGCAGCCTGCATGGGAGTTTCACACCGGCGACAATGGGCCCCGAACTCCGATGGAGTGCAATCCTATTGTGGTAGGAAACACCATGTTCGTGACTTCCCCCAAACTGGACCTTATTGCCCTGCATGCAGCTACCGGGGAGCTACTATGGCGGTTTTTTTCCTCAGATTTCAATGAGGGGTCGGGGGTGAACCGTGGCGTGACGTATTTTGACGATGGGGCGGATGGAGTGATTTTTATGCCTGCAGGCCCCTTTCTCTTTGCCGTTAACGCCAAAAATGGCGAATTGGTAAAAAGCTTTGGGAACGAGGGGAAAATTGACCTGCGCGAGGATCTTGGAAGAGATCCTGCCAAGCTCTCCATCGCTCTTTCCACTCCTGGAATACTCTACGAAAACCTGTTGATCATTGGTTCAGCTACGGGAGAGGGATACGACGCATCCCCTGGTCACGTGCGAGCCTATCATGCACGTACCGGTAAACTGGCCTGGATCTTTCACACCATCCCCCAACCGGGTGAGTTCGGATACGATACCTGGGAATGGTTGGAGGGTGAAAACTACGGTGGAACCAATAATTGGGGAGGCCTTAGTCTGGATGAGGAAAAGGGCTGGGTATTTGTCGCCACTGGTTCGCCAACCTATGATTTCTATGGAGGCAACCGACTAGGGGAAAATCTATTTGGAAATTGCGTGATCTCACTCGATGCCAAAACCGGTGAGAGGCAGTGGCACTACCAGGCAGTAACCCATGATCTTTGGGATTATGACCTTCCCTGTGCCCCCACCTTGGTTACCATCCCGATCGATGGCAAACCGGTGAAGGCACTGGTGCAGCCCACCAAAATGGGGGAGTTGATTGTGTTGGACCGCTACACAGGTAAGCCCTTGCTGCCCGTAGAAGAACGAGCCGTTCCTCCTTCCTATGTGCCCGGTGAACGCGCCCACCCGACCCAGAAGTTTAATCAGGGCATCAGGTTGGTTCCACAGGGGATGGACAGTACTTATCTGACGGATCTTTCCGAGGAGGCCAATGCCTATGCACGGAGCGAGCTGAAAAAGTACCGAAACGAGGGTATGTATACCCCGCCCAGTATAGAGGGAACACTCACCATGCCCGCCACCCGCGGAGGATCGCTTTGGGGAGGGGTCTCCTATGATCCCATCCGTAACCGGATCTACGCCAACGTAAATGAGCTTGCTATGATCCTCCAGCTTCGACCGGTATCACCGGTAGGTGCAGAGGAAACCGAGCTATCTGGTTACCGGGGGTATATGCTCAACTGTTCAAACTGCCACGGAGCGGATCGTAAAGGCCTTGCAGAGGCCTACCCTCCCCTTTTGGGTATAGCGGATCGCTACAGTAAGGAGGAAATCAGGCGAATAATCCGGGGTGGGAAAGGTGTAATGCCGGCTTTTAGCCAGTTTGACAATGCCCAATTGGACGCGTTGGTGTCATTTGTGATCGATGGACAGGTTCCTACAGGAGAATCCGTGCCGACAGAGAAAGTGGATAAATACGTGATGGCCGGCTTTCGGTTATTCTTGGACGAAGAGGGGTTCCCCGCCTCCAAACCTCCTTGGGGCACGCTGAACGCCATTGATCTCGAAACGTTTTCTATCGATTGGAAGGTGCCACTCGGCGATTACCCATCACTCACCGCGCGGGGCATCAGCGGCAAGGGAACCCAGAACTTCGGTGGATGTGTGGCCACTGCGGGAGGATTGGTATTCGTAGGGGGCTCTGCGGACGAGATGTTCCGCGCCTTCGATGCGGATACCGGTGAGGTACTTTGGAGTTACAAGCTGCCGGCCGGTGGTTATGCCGTTCCTGCCGTTTATGAAGTGGACGGACGTCAGTATGTGGTCATCGCGGCAGGCGGGGCCAACCGTATCGGTACGCCAAGTGGAGACAGTTTTGTAGCCTTTGCGCTTCCGTAAGGTCAGGTAGTTTGGCAGAAAGATTGTTGCCCATAGGGGTGGGCAACAACTTCTACTATTCCATCCTATGTACCAATCACGTATTCCTTCCTACAGCTACCGCCGGGGATTCCTTTGGCTTTTTATCTTTTTTGTGTTGGCATTGATTCCCCTCTTTATCGGCTATGGGTGGAATGTACCCTCTTACAGAGGTTTCTGGGAGGAGCTGGGCGTTTCGATGGGATTTGTCGGGTTGGGGTTATTTGCGGTTCAATTTCTGTTTTCCGGACGCATTCGGCAGATAGCACCTGCGTTTGGGGTAGACAATATCGTACAGTTTCACAAGGAAATAGGTGTGATTGTGCTGCTTTTTGGGATGGCCCACCCGGTCATCCTGCTTGTCGTGGATAGTGCATATTGGGGATATTTTGACCCAAATGAGAATTTGCCTCGTGCCTTGGCACTTGGAGCAGCTTCGATTGGTATGGTTCTTTTGTTGGTGAGCAGCCTGTGGCGGTCTTTGATAGGGTTGTCCTACGAATTGTGGAGGCTGCTCCATGGAGTGCTTGGATCCTTGATACTGTTTGTCGGCATCGTCCATGCCCTCCAAGTGGGCCATTACCTAAACGACCTGGTGAAAATGCTGTTGTTTGGGGGATACTTGGCCGGGTTTCTGTACCTATTTGTCCATTCGCGGTTGGTTCGGCCATTCCAAAACAGCAAACAGCCCTACGCTATTGCTGAAGTGATTCCGGAAAAGGACGACTGCTATACACTCAGGCTTAGGCCTCGTACAGGAGAGCGCATGCATTACGAGCCCGGACAGTTTTTGTGGATTACCATTCATTCCTCGCCCTTTTCCACGCAGCAGCATCCCTTTTCCTTTTCATCGAGTCCGCTAGAGCCGCTTATTGCCATCACGGCCAAGCGCTTGGGGGATTTTACGCGAAGCTGGATTCAATTAGAGTCCGGTCAGACGGCCTTTCTGGAAGGCCCCTATGGGTCGTTTACATTAAAGGATCGCCCCTGTTTCTTTGTTGTGGGAGGTATAGGCGTAACACCGGCCATTTCGATTTTGAGAACGTTGGCAATCCGCGGGGACACCCGGCAGTGCATCCTTCTGTATGGGAATGAATCCTGGAAAAAAATCCCCTTTCGCGAGGAGTTGGCCGAGCTGGAGGCGGCACTGCACTTACAGGTGGTGCATGTGCTCCGAGAACCCGATGAGGCGTGGCAGGGCGAGTGTGGCTTAATCGATGAGCGGTTGATAGATACGTACTTACCCGAGAATAAAAATTCTTTTGATTATTTTATTTGTGGTCCGGAGCCCATGATGGACGTGGCAGAGCTCGCGCTAAGGCATCAAGGAGTGACTTGGAAGCAGATTTATGCAGAACGCTTTGACTTGGCTTAAGCCCTTTTGATATGGAAAAACACCGAAAAATATTTTACCTCACGGTCAAACGAATCGCTGATTTGGTCGGCATGCTGCTGCTGGCAGCGGCAATCCTGGTCGCTGCACGCATCTTTGGGTAGAAAGGGAGTGGCAGACCGGGCATGCTGTTCAGAAAAGGGAGAACTTTAGTTTGTCCGTCAGCAGCTCCAGGGCCATGATGGCTTTCACCGAGTTTCCTTTTTCATTTAGCTCCGGGCTCCACACGGCGATACTGAATTTGTGGGGCATCACCGAGGCCACACCTCCGCCCACACCGCTTTTTCCAGGTAGGCCTACCCGGAAGGCAAACTCGCCCGACTCATCGTAAAACCCGCAGGTAAGCATCAGGGCATTGATCCGCCGTGCGACATTCTCGGTAACGATTTCCCGATTCGCATAGATGGAATAGCCGTCATTGGCCAAAAAAGAAAAGGATCTGGCCAGATCCACGCAGCACATCTCCATGGAGCAATGGGCCACATAAGTTTGGATGACTTCTTCTACCGGATTGTCAAAGTTTTGGAAGGCTTTCAAGAAATACGCCAAGGCCGTATTTCTTTCTGAATGCCGGAGCTCGGAACGCATGACGTCCTGATTTATGGTGACGCATTCTTTGCCTGACACTTCATGGATAAAGCGACTTACCTCCTCAAGGGGATCGTCGAATTTGGTGGTCAGTGCATCGGTGATCACCAGGGCCCCTGCATTGATGAACGGGTTTCTGGGGATTCCTTTTTCAAATTCCAGTTGGGCAATGGAATTGAAGGGGTTGCCACTTGGCTCTACATTTACCCGCGACCACAATTTGCGTTGGAATACATGGGCCACCATGCTGAGGGTGTGTACTTTGGAAATACTTTGGATGGAAAATGGCTGCTCGTAGTCGCCGACGCCATATACGGTGCCGTCCAGGTCAACCAACGCGATTCCAAATTTCTCTGCATCCACGTTGGCAAGCTCCGGAATGTAATCGGCCACTTTCCCTCTGGGGTTTTTGGATTTTACTTCTTGGTATACGTCTTCGATGATGTGCTGGTAGTCCATGAGGCTAATGTGGCGATTTTGGGGGTAGGGTCAAAGGCTTTGGAGATACTTTTGGGAATTAGATCGCAAAGTAGGTTTTTGGAGTGTTGATATATACTTCACGATATATTACCTTGGCAAAGCGAAAGTGCGCTCGAATCAGATCTTTAGTTTTGTAGTGGCGTAGGATCGTTAGTTTCGCTAATCGTAGATCTCATGTCCAACTTTAACTTACACCCCCACTAAGATAGGCGAAGAGTGCAGGCAAGAACCATCTGTTCCTCTATGAATGAGGAGATTGATTTTTGGTTGAACGAAAAACTCTCCAAAACAAAAAATAGCTGCCTTTAACTTCAATTTTCTGAGTTTTTTGGACAGCTATGACTAATCGTGAATGATTTAATAAATGTAGTCATTTCGTTATCTAATTCAGGCACGATTTCGGAGGTTCTATCACAAATGATTTCAACTCCAAAATTATCCCGTTTGATATAGCCAATAAATACAGTATGTTCAATTGAATTACGTTCATAGGTACCTTTAAATATGGCTGATTGAGGATCATTGGAATAATCTGGATATCCTCCTAAAAGATGCCAAGTCAAGTTGAAATTTTTTGTTCCTATCAAGCCAGCACTATACTCTACAACATCCAGCGTGTCATTTAGTTTTTCGTATATTATAGCCATTATTGGTTCTACTGGTCTGTTTTGGGAATCGATGAGGGGTTTGTGTTTAAACATCACAATTCCTTTTTTACTTCGTTCCGGGGGTATATCTTGGATCAATTTCCATTTCGAAGAATCAGGAAGTTCAAATTGAACGCAAGGATTGATTTTCTTTATGGCTAAATGATCAACTGAGGTCAATGATTGCGCAAATGATTGATGATAGGCAATCATTAAAACAGATAAAAGAACTACTTTCATATATTTTCGTCGAATTAATGCCAACGTTTTGCGTATTTGACTTGTGCTGGCTTTCGAAGCATTTTTTTGTTGGGTCGTAACAAATATGTTTGACAACACAAATCTTGAATTTACAACTTTCGCCTCCCTATATTATTTAAAAAACATGTGCCTACCATGGCCAACAGGTTTGCAATATACCATAAAAATTCAGAGGGTGTACTGATTTCTCAGTATCCCATATACCGAAAACCGAGATAGGCTTTGCGTAAGTAATATCGACACGGGAGTCGCTGCCCTGAGGCGGTAGCAGGTCGCATATCCTACCTTGTTTTTCACAGGCGTGTTTTGCCGAGGGTGGTGTTTTGTAATCGAAATACTATCCAATATCCCCCTTTTTGGCAACCTAGCTATTGGTTTTCGGCTGGGGGTTCCTTATATTTCGTTCTAAATGTGAATTAGTTATGCATGTCTCTAAATTACTGTGGTTGCTTTTGGTTTTGTTTGTTGGGTTTGTAATCTACCGTCTTGCCAATGTAGTGCTGGAGGAGGAAACACAGATCGAGTTCTTGCCGGTAGGAAGCGTGGAGGTAAACCTGCGGTCCCAAACAAAATCCGCCGATGGTACTTGGCAGGTGGCCGTGCAGCAGAGTCGTTGGAATCCCACCCAGACCGCCATAATCGTGGTGGATATGTGGGATGCACATTGGTGTGAGAGTGCCACCCAACGGGTAGGGGAGTTGGCACCCCGTATGGATGAGGTACTAGTGCGTGCCAGGGAAAAGGGAATCACCATTGTGCATGCACCCAGTGGCACGATGGAGTATTATCAACAAAGTCCACAGCGTAAAAAGGCCCTGGCGTTGCCCCACCACGAGGCACCTCCCGGATTTCCGATAAATGACTGGTGCTACTTGGATCCCAATGCAGAGAATCCCCTGCCGATTGATGACTCGGATGGTGGCTGTGACAAGCCATGTGCTGACGGACAGCCCTGCGTTGAGCGCACAGCTTGGTCCAAACAGACACCACTCCTGACGATTGGAGACGAGGACTATATTACGGACAAGGGCCAGGAGGTTTTTAATTTGCTCTCCGAAAAAGGCATAGAAAACGTTATCATCATGGGTGTGCATACCAATATGTGTATTTTGGGCAGGCCATTTGCCATTCGGCAGTTGGCCAATCTTGGCAAAAATGTCGTTCTGATGCGTGATATGACGGATTCCATGTACAATCCGGAGCGGCATCCCTACGTTAGCCACTTTGAGGGCACAGACCTGGTGGTAGACCACGTAGAGAAATTCTGGGGTCCGACCATGCTGAGCACGGATATTACCGGCAAGCCTGCCTTTGTATTTGCAGAGGATACCCGCGGAAGCCGCTAGAGCTTCGATTGGTAAGGCCTAAGCCAGACCTTCAGAAGGATCAGGAAAAGCGACAGTGAGAAGAAGAAGAAAAGCTCGAAGATGCCCGTATTGCCCAGGAGAAAAAAGAGACCCACTGATACGCCTACGATAGTAAAAAGCATCCACGTGGACCGGACGGTGATTTGTTGGTCGATCTGGCCCAGAAAGCGGATAAACAAATAGAGGGAAGCCGTTAGACTAAGGGCAAATAGTACGGCCATTACCGCATGTAGTTTTTTCAGAAAAGGCAGTTCTTCTACGGCGGGGATGATCACCGTAAGTACCAAAAACATAAGGGACCCGAAGAGCAGTTTTTTGGCTTTGCGATGCTGAAATGCTTTTAATACGTACAGCCTATACACGTAAAAGGTGATAAGCAGACCCGTGACCACACCCCAAATGATAAACCCCGTGCGGTATTCCACCAAGTTGCCGATCATGCTGAGCGTGAAATAGAAGGGCGATTCCTTGGTGCCGAAAAGAAAGGTATAGGTAGGAATGACCAAGACCGCAAAGATGGCAAGGTACCGCATGTAGCCTTTGCTTAGCTTGTCTTCTGCTGATAGCCTGGAATAGAGGGACATAGGAGCTGGATTGGTTTCTTTTACAAAATACTGGCAAGCGGAGTCAAAAGCAAGTCAGCCCCTGTTTTTTTGCCGGAAATCTCTCCAAATTACTCATTGGATGAGTTAGTAGGGATTAGATTTGGTAAATGTCGTTGCCGGTGTTATCTTTTGCCATCAATCACCAACCCTATGCAACTATCCTTTTTGGATTGGGGGATCCTGTTTCTGTTTTTCGCCATTTCCCTTGGTGTGGGATTTTGGGCGTCCAAGCAGGCCGGGAAGGATTCCCTTTCGTTTTTTCTTTCGGGGCGTAATATGCCCTGGTACCTCCTGGGCGTTTCCATGGTGGCAACTACTTTTTCGGTAGATACGCCTACCTTGGTATCGGACATTGTTCGGCAAAACGGTGTGTCAGGCAACTGGGTTTGGTGGGCATTTTTGATGACCGGCATGTTGACGGTTTTTGTGTATTCGAAGCTCTGGCGACGCTCCGAGGTGATTACCGACGTGGAGTTCTACGAAATTCGCTACAGTGGGAGAATGGCTTCTTTTCTGAGGGGGTTTCGGTCTATTTACTTGGGGGTAGTGTTTAATGTGGCCATTATGGCGGCGGTTACCTTGGCTGCCATCAAGGTAGGAGGGGTTATGCTGGGCCTTTCGCCGGTACAGGTAATTTTGTTGGCTGGGGGCGTCACCGTGGTATTCAGCTCCATGGGTGGGTTTTTGGGAGTAATCGTCACGGATTTTATCCTGTTCTTGGCCGCCATGGCGGGATCTATCCTTGCGGCGGTATATGCTGTCCACCACCCAAAGGTTGGCGGGTTGGCCAATCTGCTTAGCCACCCGGAAGTTGCGGACAAGCTCGCCTTCTTTCCCGACTTTAATCACTGGGAGTTGGCAGTAGTCGTATTTATTATTCCAGTGACGGTTCAGTGGTGGAGTGTCTGGTATTCTGGTGCCGAACCAGGGGGGGGAGGATACGTGGTACAACGCATGTTGGCCGCCAAAAATGAAAACCACGCAATGGGCGCCACCCTACTATTTAACGTTGCCCATTATGCCATACGCCCTTGGCCGTGGATTGTAGTGGCCCTGTGCAGCTTGGTGGTTTTTCCGGATCTGGAAGCAATCCGTAGTGCTTTCCCCGATTTGGATCCGAGCATTATAGGACATGACCTAGCGTACCCGGCGATGCTGACCTTACTTCCGGCGGGTTTGGTGGGCCTGGTCTTTGCCTCTTTGCTGGCTGCCTATATGTCTACCATGTCGTCCTGTCTAAACCTCGGATCCTCGTACTTGGTCAATGACCTGTACAAGCGGTTTATCAAGCCTGAGGCAGAGGAGAAGGAACTGGTGGCAGTTGGACGGATATCTACCCTTCTTCTGATGCTGATCGCCAGTGTATTGGCTTTATTCTTGCAAAATGCCCTTTCGGCATTCAACCTGTTGTTGCAGATTGGAGCTGGGACAGGACTGCTGTTTATCCTGCGCTGGTTTTGGTACCGTATCAATCCGTACAGTGAACTTACAGCTATGCTGGTGTCATTTTTGGTGGCATTGGGGTTTATGGTGTTGGAAAATCACCAGTCCGGACAGGTGCAGGCTTTGATAGGCTTAGGGATGGATCCGGAATCCGCCGCTGCCCAGATCCGACCTTTAAAGACACACGTCCAATTGCTGCTGGGAGTAGGCATCACCACGTTTTCCTGGCTCTTGGTAACCTTGCTTACCCGCCCTTCCTCGATGGATACCCTCGAGGCATTTTACCGAAGGGTTCGCCCCGGTAGGATTGGATGGCGTAAAATCATCGAATATGCCGCTTCGCAGGATAGACATTTTTCGAAACATGAAAAACATTCGGATATTCCTCAGGGCGTGCTGGGCATGGTACTGGGCTGTATGGCCGTTTATAGCGCATTGTTTGCCACGGGAAGCTGGATTTATGGGCATGTAGCCATCGCGGTTTGGTTAAGCCTATCGGCGTTGATCACCTCTTGGCTTGTTTTTCGTATCTGGAGCAGGATGAACCCTCCTGAGGGTAGGCAAGCTTCTGACTTGTAAATGTGTTACTTTTTCTTATATTAAGCTTATTAATCAGGATTTTGATCCGTTTATAAAATTTCAGGTTTTGAAGAGCATAAAAACGCAACTTGCTTGGAAAATCTATGTTTATTTTAGTAGATTTCGAAAAAGAGAGTAACCTCGCAGCTGCTACATTCTACAATGGCAGCTCAAGATAAGTAAGTATACGATGAACATCAAATGGAATCGGTTCCCCATAGGAATTAGCCTGCTCGCTTCGGTGTGGTTGGGGCAGGCCTGCCAAAAGGGAGGAGCAGATGCGCCTGCCCTGGAGTCTGTTCCCGATCAGATTAGTTACAATTTTCATGTGCGCCCCATCCTCTCAGACAATTGCTTTGCCTGCCATGGGCCCGATGCAAACAAACGGGAAGCTGGTCTGAGACTGGACATAGCGGAGGATGCCTACAAGGCATTGGCAGAGACCCCTGGGGCGCACGGGATAGTACCTGGTAATCCATCCCGATCGGAGGCCTTTATACGGATGGTGTCCGATGATCCGGAATTGCGCATGCCTCCTCCATCCTCCAACCTAAAGCTGACCGACATCGAGATCCAGGTAATCGAAAAATGGATCAGGCAAGGTGCCAAATACGAGCCGCATTGGGCATTTGTGCCGCCGGTGAAAGCACAGGTACCCTCTCCGAAAGATGCGCGTTGGGCTCGAAACGACGTAGATCGCTTTATCAGGCATACCATGCAACAGGTGGGTTTTAAACCCAACGAGGAGGCGGATAAGGAAAGCCTGCTCAAGCGTCTTAGCCTGGATCTCACAGGTTTGCCGCCGACGGTGGAGATGATGGACGATTTCATTAACGACAATGATCCAGATGCCTATGAGCGTTGGGTGGATCGTCTGCTCAGTAGTGATGCCTACGGCGAAAAGATGGCCGTTTACTGGATGGACATTGCCCGTTTTGCGGATTCTCATGGATTTCAGGATGATAGTTACCGCAGTATGTGGCCCTGGAGGGATTGGGTGATTCACGCCTTCAATTCAAATATGCCCTATGACCAGTTTGTTACCTGGCAGCTGGCCGGCGACCTATTGCCTAATCCTACGAAGGAGCAGATTTTGGCTACCGGCTTCAACCGTAACCACAAAATTACCGAAGAGGGTGGGATTGTCGATGAGGAATATAGGGTAATGTATGTAACCGACCGTACCAATACGGTTGGCAAGGCACTGATGGGTATCACCATGGAGTGTGCGGGCTGCCACGACCACAAGTACGATCCCATTTCGCAAAAAGAATATTATGAGCTATACGCCTTTTTTAACAATATTCGAGAAAGGGGCATAGAGTCCGTAGTTGGCGGGCCTGAGACCTACGCAAAGGTGCCCTTTATGGAAATTACGAATGAGGAGGTGTCGTCTATCCTGAGATTTGTGAACAAAAGGGATACCTTACAGCTGATTGTTTCCATTATGGGTGAGTTGGATTCCATCAGGCCGACCTATATTCTGGATAGGGGGCTCTACGATCAGCCCACTACTCCGGTGAAACCCCGTACCCCGGAGGCCATTTTGTCGTTTGCCCCGGATTTGGAGCCAAATCGCCTGGGTTTGGCCAAGTGGTTGTTTGATCCCCAGAACCCGCTTACTTCGAGGGTATTTGTAAACCAGATATGGCAGGAGTTTTTTGGACGAGGGATAGTCAGTACGCCCGGTGATTTTGGCATGCAGGGTGCACTTCCCAGCCACCCAGAGCTTTTGGATTGGCTCGCCGCTGATTTCATGGAACACGGCTGGGACATAAAGCGGCTTGTGCGGCAGTTGGTTACCTCTGCGACCTACCGGCAGTCCGCGGTGTTGACTGCTGATAAGATGGAACGGGATCCCGAAAATATTTACCTTGCCCGGGCACCAAGGTTTCGGGTGAAGGCGGAGTTTGTCAGAGACATCGTACTCAGCAGTTCAGGCCTGATAAATCCCGAAATAGGTGGGCCCAGCGCAAAGCCCTACCAGCCGCCGGGATTGTGGGAAGGGGCGACTTCTGGCCGGGGAATACTTTCCATGTACAAGCAGGATCACGGTCCGCAGCTATATAGACGTGGTCTTTACACCTTCATAAAACGTACGGTGCCACCTCCAGCCATGACCATGTTTGACGCGAGCAATCGGGATCAGTGTGAAGTGGAACGCACCCTCACCAACACCCCATTGCAGGCCTTGGTCATGCTTAATGACCCTACGGTGTTGGAAGCTTCGAGGGTGCTGGCGGGGCGGCTGTTGCAGTCATCAGGTTCGGCGGAGGATCGTATCGCGACGGCGTTCAGACAGATTGTTTGTCGTACGCCTACTGAACGTGAAATGAAACTTCTGACCAGATACCATCAGGGGAGATTGGAGTCGCTGGGGATCGATGAAGCGCGAGATCTCCTGACAGTAGGGGAGTATCCCATGGTACAGGGATTGGATGAGGTGGAATGGGCCTCGCTGATGCAGGTCATTGTATCAATTTATAATTTGGAAGAAACGATTTCGAAGACATAGTTATGGAAAATCCGTTGTTGGAACACCGACTGAACATTAACCGCAGACGGTTTCTATCCCGCATGGGAATGGGTATTGGAAGTGTTGCCTTGGGGTCTTTGCTTATGCCAGACTTATTTAAGGGTATGAAAGGGGAGGGTGCCGGATTGGTGCCTGGCATACCTGATTTTGCCCCTAAAGCAAAGCGGGTGATCTACCTTTTTCAGAATGGAGCTCCTTCCCAGTTGGAGTCATTTGATTACAAACCGAAGCTTGTTGACTGGTTTGGACAGGAGTTGCCGGATTCGGTGCGTGGTGGCCAACGGCTTACCGGTATGACGGCCAACCAATCCTCCTTTCCATTGGTGGGTTCGTTTGCAGAGTTTAAGCAATATGGTGAATCCGGTGCCTGGGTGAGCGAGCTTTTTCCGTATACCTCAAAGATTGTCGATGATCTTTGTTTTGTACGTTCCATGCACACCGAGGCCATCAATCATGATCCGGCACTTACTTTTTTCCAAACGGGCGCCCAGCAGGGAAATCGCCCCAGTATGGGGGCTTGGCTGAGTTACGGCTTGGGCAGTGAAAACAAAAACCTTCCTGCATTCACGGTATTGCTTTCCCGCGGCATTGGGAACGGACAGGGAGTTTACTCCAAGCTATGGACCAACGGTTTTCTGGACTCGGTACATCAAGGGGTTCAGTTTAGCAGTGGAGAAGACCCAGTCCTCTATTTAAGAGATCCAAAGGGTATGAGTAGGGAAGAACGAAGGGCGATGCTGGACAACCTTGCCGATATGAATCAGCTGGCTTACGACCGCTTCGGTGATCCGGAGATTACGGCTAAGGTCAAGCAATACGAAATGGCCTATCGCATGCAAACGGCTGTTCCGGAAATTTTGGATCTATCCAAAGAACCCGACAGTGTTATCAAACTTTACGGCCCGGATTGCCTGGTACCAGGCACCTACGCAGCCAACTGCCTGATGGCCCGAAAGCTATCGGAAAGTGGGGTTAGGTTTGTGCAGCTTTACCATCAGGGCTGGGATCAACATGATAACCTTCCTTACGAAATACGTCATCAGGCCAAAGACACCGACCAAGCCTCTGCCGCCCTAGTCACGGATTTAAAGCAGCGGGGATTGCTCGACGAGACGCTGGTCATCTGGGGAGGGGAGTTTGGCCGTACCAATTACAGTCAGGGAAAGCTTACAAAGGACAATTATGGTAGGGACCATCATCCGCGTTGCTTTACCATTTGGATGGCCGGTGGAGGCGTGAAACCCGGGTTGGTTTACGGAGAAACGGACGAGCTCGGCTACAATGTAGCGAAGGATCCCGTACATATACACGATTTCCAGGCGACAGTTCTGCACTTGCTGGGGCTTGACCATGAAAAGCTTGTCTTCAAACACCTGGGCAGAAGGTTCAGGCTTACCGATGTGCACGGGCATGTGGTAAAAGATTTGATCGCATAATTAATAAAATATTGAAGTGACCCAAAACCGATCCGTTCCCATCGCCCTGCAACGGGCTGCCGAAGGCGTGCTGTTCGCCGGCAATGTCTTGTTGCTATTCTTTCTTTTCTTTGAGTCGTATATACAGATACCCCTTTGGTTGAGCCCGCTGGGTCGGATGCACCCGCTTTTGCTCCATTTCCCCATCGTTCTGCTGGTTCTCCTATTGGTAATGGAACTGTTCGTTTCCAAGGAAGTGTACCAGCGCAACCCGATTTTAGGAGAAGTATCCCGCATATTGCTGCTGGCCACCGCGCTGGGCGCCCTGTTTACTGCGATTATGGGGCTGTTTTTGTCTCTGGAAGAGGGATATACGGGCGATTTGGTAGTACAGCATAAATGGAGTGGCTCGGCACTGGCTGTTTTTCTGGGACTTTTCTATTTTCTGCGGGGAGAGTTTTCGCTGAACCCCAAGGTTACCCGAATAGCCTTGTCCCTTTCGGTTGTCTTATTGGTGGTGGCTTCCCACTGGGGCGCAACCCTTACACACGGAGAGAATTTTCTTTTTGCTCCGATCGCGGAAGCGAGGCAAGAGACGGTTTCATTGGAAGATGCGGTCGTATTTGACCACATGGTGATGCCGATACTGGAAAGAAAATGCAATTCCTGCCACAATCCGCGAAAGTCCAAAGGAGAGTTGATCATGACAACTAAAGAGGGTCTGTTAAGAGGTGGAAAATCCGGCCCCTTAATGCTGGCAGGAAATCCCGATGCCAGCTTGATGCTGGAGCGGATCTACCTGCCACTTGACGACGAAGAACATATGCCTCCAAAGGGGAAGACCCAGTTAACAGAAGAAGAAATCCGGTTGTTGGAGCTATGGATAGCTCAGGATGCCAACTTTGAAACCCGTGTGGCCCAGCTTGAACCCCAAAACGAGTTGTTTCAGCTGGCAAGCATCCGCTTCACCCAAGGTTCTCAGGTGGATGACTATACCTTTGCCCCAGCGTCCAAGGGAACAATCGACAAACTGAACCATGCGTTTCGGTCCGTTTCGCCACTTTCGAAGGACTCCCCGGCATTGGATGCACGGGTCTTTTCCAAAGCGGAATATTCCAGCAATGTGCTTGAGGAGCTATTGGAGGTTAAGACGCAGCTTGTCTACCTAAATCTAAGTGAGATGCCGGTTACGGATCAGGATCTGTCCATCGTAGCGCAGTTTGAAAACCTCAACCGGCTAAACCTCAATTTTACAAGCATATCTGGGGCAGGGCTAAACCGACTGGCGGATATGCCCAATCTTCATCATCTTTCCGTATCAGGAACCGCCGTAGATGATGCGGGAGTTCGGGCCTTTTTAGGAAATTCGGGAGGTTTAAAGACGCTTTATATTTGGGATACAGGTCTTTCCGTTCAGGAACTGGATCAGTTGGAGAGGGATTTTCCCACTATCCGTATTCTTAGCGGAAGGGAAATCCGGGACATGGATGTGCTGCAGCTAAACCTTCCCGTATTGGCCACTCCATCGCCTATTTTTGGTGACTCCATGGTCTTGGCGTTGGGGCACCCGATCCGGGACGTGATGATCCGGTATACCTTGGATGGCACCGAACCGGATAGCCTTACTGGAATGGTGTATAAGGCGGGAGAGAAGGTGCTGCGTGAGGGCAACGTAATAAAAGCAAAGGCCTTTAAAGAAGGATGGTTGGGCAGTGACCTTGCGATCCTCCGCGTATACCAAAACAAATACAACCCGGATACGGTCTACCTGCTTTCCAGGCTTAACCGAGTTCATCCAGCGAACGGGCCACAGACCTTTTTTGACGGGGAAATGGGTTCCTTTAATGCAAACAGCCCTGCTTGGGCAAACAACTGGGCGGGTTTCCTAAATAACGATTTGGAACTCCTTCTTGAGTACAAGGAACCCGTTCCAGTAAGCAGTATTGCCATGCGCGTACTTGTAGAGCCGGAAACGGTTATTTTCCCCCCTACTTCCATCGAACTATGGGGAGGTGACCATCCCGACAGGCTCCGTCTATTAGGTAGGGTGCAGCCAAAACAGCCAACACAACTTGGAAAGCCATACATAGATGATCTTTCGCTTCAGGTTCCTACGTTTGAAGGCACATTTTTCAAGGTGATTGCAAAACCGGTGGCCAGTATTCCTGATTGGAGTCCTAGAAAGGGCAGGGCCGCGCTTTTGCTGGTGGATGAGATGTTTGTCAATTGATTTTTTTGAGAAAACAACCCTACAAGTGTAGCCAAGCAGGATGACCTATTTGGCTCAACTTGTAGGGTGGAAAACGCTGTTCCTGCTGGAAAACAACCAAGGCACTTGCTCAAAACATTCACTTTATGTACAGTTGGATAATCAACCCTTTCCTGAATATCCGGAAATCGGGCAGTTTAAAAATACTATCCTTTTCGGACAGCCTCGTTTAATTTCCCACTTGAAAGGAATGGGTGGCGTAAACCGGGGAGCCTTTGTCAGAAATTCCCTGAACGATGACCCGATAGGTTCCCGGTGTATCCGCGGTGAAAAAGGAAAGGGTTTGCCGGGCATTTGCTTCCAAACGAACCGAGGGTTCCCAATGAATGGTGGTTCGCAGGTCAGGAAACTGATAATAGCCGCCTTCACTTCCGTCGTATTTTGGTACGTAAAACTGTCTTGCCCTGGTAAACCCACCCATTCGATAGCGAATGATATGCCTGCCACTATCGGGGTCGATCTCCGTATCTTCTCCACCGCGTCGTGTATACAGGGCAATCACACCTCCGCTTGCCTGTCCCCCATAGATTCCTGCGGATCCGGGCCCTTTTAGAATTTCGACTCGGCTGATATCAAACTGGCTGATACCTTGGACGGCTGATTCGGAAATCATCACACCATCCAACAAAAATAGGGGAGATCCCTGCCCACGTATCACCGCACGGAATTCAAAGCCCCCTTTTGGGATGATTTGAAGCCCCGCTACACGACCCTGAAGACTTTCCAGTATGTTTCCAGAAGGTGCTATCGGAAGCTGCTCCCGGGTAAACGTGGCATCAGCCCGGCGGTGTAGACGAAAGGGCTCGTTGACCTCAGCCCGACCCTCTACGACTACCTCATCCAGCATGATTTCGCGCAGAGCAATACCCGAAAGTGCTGACTCACTTGCCTGAAATTGGTACTGCATTGTGGAAATGTAGTTTCCGGGAATGTCGGTGATCTTTCCGGTTGGTAGCCTCAACGTGTAGATGGGGGGTTCCAATCCACTCAGATGGTCGATAATCTCTACCTGAACCCCGCTCCGGTTTCCCCTTCGGTCGGATCCCTGGATGACAAGGTCGATGGTATCCCGAAAATAGAAACCTTGAAAGGCAAAATATCCCTGTTGGTTTGACTCGGTCGTGATAAATGACTGATACCGATCCTGGAGGAACAGCAATGCCTCTCCTCGGTCAATACCTTTTCCATTTTCCTGCGTCAATCGCCCCCATAGCTGTAAATCCATCTCGCTGCTGTGTCGTATTTCGGGAAGCCTTTGTTCAAGCAGGGTGTTCCACTCAAACCTACGCCAGCCTTGGGTCATCATTAGGTAGCGGAGGGCTTTTTTTCGGTCGGCGTTGGCGGGGTCAAAATAATAATAGGGGTTTTCTATATGGCCTTTCAGATCCGAGCTGAGAAGCAGGTAGGTTTTTATGTTTTCCTGCTCGCTGTGGAATCCTGCTTGGTCTTCGGAGATTACGGCAACCGAAAGATCGAGTTTTTCCGCCGGTTCACTTCCAGTATGGGTGAGTTGCAGGTTTACAAGCTCTCTAAAATCGAGATTTGATTGGTCCATTCCAATGGAGATCATGGCCGGTTCTTCTTTTTCGATGTATAGCAGCCGTTCTGCAAGTGGCACCCCCTGACGGTCTATCAGGACAAGACTGGCAACTCCGATGGGAAAATCATTTTTGACCAACGAAAGGGAAACCTTTCTGCTTTCTTCCACAAAAACATCTGTAGCTTTCACTAAGTTATCGCCGGCAATGGCTAGTAAACTCAGATTCTGACTTCCCGCATTGAGGGAATGCAGGTTGATGAGGATATGCTCATTGTCGGAGTTTTCATCGACCTGCAAAAGGATGCCCTTTTCAATTGGATCAGGAAAGGGATACCGCTGCTGCAAATGCACGGGTTCGATGATGAGGGCGTGGTACCGAGTGCCTGCTTTAGGGGCGAGTTGAAAGCTGCCCATACCTTGGTGAAAATCCTCAAACCCTACCACTTCGTTGCCATCTTGGTCAAAAACCTGTCCCTTTACCGAAAGCCCCTTTCCATCCGGTCCAACGGCTTTAAATGCCACCTCCTGTGTTTGACCGGCCAGTAAATGGCCACCCTCTGGAAAAAACTGTAGATCGGGCAGTCCGGAGGGAGATGCCTCTGTCTGAACCTCACCCTTTTTTTGTAGAACCTGAAGTTCTCGCTGAAACATATCCTTTGATCCAAAATTCCGCATCCATTGGGTGTAAGCTACCAGGAAGTAAGTACCCGCAGGCAGCGATTCTCCTAGCTGCATATCGCCTATTGCCATTCCGTCTTCAATAGGTAGCGTCGCTTTCATGACCGTTTCCTCACGATCGTTCCGTAGTTCCAGGTGTAAAACGGCACTTTTCTGCGTGGGTAAAAGGGATGCCGCATCAAGTATATAACCTTTTAGCCATATCAGTTCGCCTGCAACATATAGGTTTTTGTCTTGGTGTATATAGACTTTTTCGGGCGCATAATTTATTCGAAAGGTGTTGAGATAGGTTCTTATTTTGAGTGTAATATCAGGGTCATTCTTTGGGATAGAAGCCCCGACGACCAGTGATAATACCGATAGCATCAAAACCAATTTTGCGAATATTTTCAGGCGTTTTTCCATAGTGATCCAGCGTTCCTCTACATAAGTAAACGGCAAACGTAAACTTTCAGCCGTCTTTTCGGTACATTGTTTTGTCAGACCTGCCGTCTCTTATACTTGGAAGCGCGTTTGAATAGCCGGGGAAGGGTTGGTTTTTCCATAGAAAGGTGGCTAGGAGGAGATTGAGACGCTAAGCGCGGGTATAGCAAAAAATAAAATCTATCAGGTTCACTCCACTAACTGAAATCCCATGGGGGGAGAGATAAATATGTTCGCTTCATAAGGGGTTCCAAGCACCTTGGCTGTATTTTCCCCGACAATTAATTCAATGGGTATGAGCTTGGTTCCTTCGCCCCTGAACGTAACACTGTAGAGGATGTCGTTTACCAAAACATCGAAATCCTGAGATCTCAGGGTACCGTGATTGCCCATGGTAGCATGAACCAACACAGCAAAGTTTCGCGTTGGATCCACACAGTCCCCTTCCCGAAGAGGTTCCCCTGACTGGTATCCAAAATCCACTCCCAATGCTTCAATGATCACCTCGTCTTCCTGGGTGCACGAGGGGGCAGCTAGAATAAACGCAGCGACAAGTGCTAAATAGATCGGTTTCATACTCATGCTATTCTATAAATACCTGTTTTTCAAACGCGTCGGATCGAACTATGTACTCTCCCTGGAAAAGGCTTTCAAAAAGGACCTCTCCATTTACCATTGGTCGGGTACTAATTACCTGTCCTGCGCGAACCAGCGAAAACGATTGTCCATCCCGATTGCCGGTGATTTTTATCGCGCCTGCTTCAAGGCAGCTGAGGTTTCGCTTGTATACCAGTAAATCGCCCATCCGTTCGATTACAATGGTCCAACTTCGTAGTAGGGAGCGGTCTTCTGACCGTACCTGTATTGTTATTGGCTGTGAAAAGTCAAGTTGATTGTCACCAGAGGCTAGGGGCTGATTGTTCCAAAATACCTGTGCCCCTTCTACAGGCTCAAAAAGCAGCGTATGGGGTCCAAGCGATGTGCTATGGTCTACCCTAAAAACGATCGTCGCGTTCTCGTTGGATTTCTCCAAGGGGGGTATGCCTGACAAGGTGACCTCAGTGATAGACGCTGAGGCACGCAGGGTAGGTTGGGCAATGCTGTAGGGTTGAAGTAGGTTTCCCCGGTGGGAATTGATCCTGAACACCAACGGCTGATCTACGTCTACTACTTGATTGTTTGTGGCATCGTAGATTTTAAAGGTCATTACTTCATTATTCGAATGGCCAAAGAGTGTTAGGTAGGCTAGGTGCTCCTGATGGCTTTTTACTTCTGTTAGGCTGCTTACCCCCCGGCACTCACCGTCCACGAAGGCGGCCACCTTATTCCCGAGCCCCTCGAGGGTTCTCCCGTCTAGGTTGAGGAATGCCACGAGCGACATGGTATGCTCAAAATCCTGCTCTGCGACGTTCCAATCAGGGCTTTGTGCCAGGCATGGAATCCACAGCCATATGGTTACAAGTAAGCTGGTCAGCGGTTTCATCTGTCTATAATTGATTTTTAGTTGCTATATCTTGTGACCCCTTTTTCATTTTTTTCTTGGTAGGATGGTATTACTGTCTGATTATTTTTTTATGGTACACATTTCCGTCTACCTGCAATCTGAGCATATAAACTCCACTGGATATTGATGGCTGGAATTCAACGCGATTGTTACCTATTTGGGCATCGAATTGTCTTTCCTCGATCTTTCGTCCATCAATGGTAAACAGCTCGATCACCGTGCGCTGAACCTCCCTAGCTGGAAATCGCAGCTCAAACCCTCGCGTGAATGGGTTGGGGAAAACAGCGAGTTCGCGGTCTGCAAGGTGTAGAACTAAAGGTTGTGTCAATGTGCCAAGCAACGTATTCCCTTCAAAATCGAAGCTGCTGTTGGTCTGATGTTCTTCATTCCCCTTTGCCACGTAAAAGGTGAGCGTTTCTTTTTCGTCTCCATAAATGGTTAGGAACGCAAGGGATTTTCCATGTTGTTCGATTGGGATGGCCTCGCCCCGCAGCTTACCTTTCAGATCGTACACCCGTGCGCTTTTGTAGCTCTCCGGTAGCTGCACGATGGCGTTCATCGTCTCAGGAAGCTGTGCCCATGCCTGGGGGATTGCTTCTTCTTCGTAAACTTCCAATGATTCCGGCAGGTCCGTCAGTGTTCGCTGATTCCCATGGAAGATGGATGGATAGGTAAAGCGCTGACCGTTGCTCGCTTGTAGCATGTATCCTCTGCCGGCGCGAAGGAACGTTAGGTTTCCACTCCAGCCGTTTCGGGAGTCGTATATGGCAAATTGTGTCTGTGATTTGATCAAATCTCCTTCCTGAGCTTGGAAGGTAGCCAATGCCTCCCTTACCGGTGTGTTTTGTCCCAAGGGGTAGGGAAACCAATTCCAGTTTGGCTGTATGATGAAGTTCCACGTTGACAGATCAACCGGTTTGCCTCGAAGCGGCAAGGTCTGTGCTTCCTGTAGATATACTTTGTACATTCGGTCGGCCCGAATCCCACCATTAGCACTTACAGTACCCGCCCATGTGCTGTTGGATGGATTGATTTCATCCCTGAAGTAGGTTTCGAGCAAAGCAGGTGAATGGCTTTGGATCCGGTCATCGGTGTGCAGATTCATTTCGGCCGTAAGTCCGTTGAGATTTCCAAAAAGCGGATCATGCACGCGTGAACTTATCCAAGTCCAGCCGCTGTTGAGCGGGATGGTTTGTTCCATTGCGTCGGTATTGGCGAATATCGCCGGCGACTGGAGGCTGCCTACGACCTGATTGAGGGCAAAGGGAAAGCTAAGTTGTTCGTCCAGGGTAGCCTCGTATATATTGCCCCGGTTAGCACTCCAGATTTTAAAATTTAGGGGCTCATCAAAGAGTTCGTTGCTGTAAACGGTGAGAAAGGCAAAGTATTCGTCGTAGGCGGGGTCGTAATCCAATGAGGCTGTTCCGCGCAATTCTCCCTGGTAGAAGGCCGCTACCCGGTCCATTTCGTCCCGGCTGAATACATCATGCAGTTTAATCCTGCCTATGAAGGTCATTGTATAATCAAAGCTAGCCTCGTCTATTTCCCAACCAGGACTTTCGGGGAGTATGCGAAGATTCAATACTTGAGTCTGTGCAAAGCCGAAATCTGTATCCAGAGCCATGTTTTCCGTATATATTCCGGGTGTCATTTCCGGCGCAATGGTAGCTTGTATCGTTACCTGTCCCATAGGGGCCAAGGTTCCGGAAGTTCTACTAAGGCTTAGCCACCTAGGAATGCCGCTAAAGCGGTAAGGTTGGGGCGTACCTCCCCGATTCTGAACGACAAGGTTTAGCTGTAGACCTTGATCTACATTTTTCACGAGGTCTACAGGCTCAGCATGCCCTTCTACGAACCAGTTCACCGCATTCTTTTGCACATAGGCGGTCCAGGTGATGGGGGACTGCTGTTGATTGTTGGCACCGTCAAACATACGGTGAACGGTAATGTCCAATACCTGTCCTTCGATTTCAGCCCATCGATTGATTACAGGTTCCAAGATCATCTCATCTCCGTTTATGACCTGATTTACCTGAAACCTCACGATACTTCTAGCCGGCTTAATGGGAGGGCCGTCCGCAGAGTAATTTACGTTTCCCTGGCTTAAGAGGGCAGGGGTGGAAATAACGGTATTGTTACTGAACGCATGGAAATACCGTGGGCCGTTGTTGTTCAAGGGATCGGGCGCATTCATCCTTGCGTAAAGCAGCAACCCAATAGATCCTTCCTCGATTTCAAAATACCGATCCCGATCAATTTGCTCTACATTGCGTAGGGTGTTCCATACCCGTAGCTCATCCACCTGCCCGGTAAAGGGGCGGTCAACGGTCTCCGATCCATCGATACCCAAGGTTCCTCGGGCACCGATCCAGATTCGGTTGCCGGAGAAGCCCCCGATGCCGGTGGAAAGGTGGGCAGAAACCTCCCTTGCGTCGATCAATGTTCGTAAATTGCCCGAGCGGTTTAGCAAAAGCGTGATATGATGCCAGGTGTCGTCTGCGATCGAGGTAGTCGTAAGGGGAAGGTTAAGTCCTTCGCTTGCAAAAAACAGCCGCCCTTCCGAATCCATGTTAATGGCCCACTTGTTTGCGTAGCCGTTGCTTTGCACAGGTTCACTCCCGTCACCTCTTCCATTGGAAAAAAGGGTGCTTTCCTGTGTCGTGGAGGTTTTTACCCAAAAGGAAATCGTAGCGTCCATGGTCGGGGTCAATTGTACAAATCCTACGTTATCCAAGGTCATGTACTGTCCATTTTGGAAGTGGTATGCCGTGCCTTTTGGATGTATATCCCAACCGGTTTCTACCCGCGCATGCTTGAATCTCGCAAGGTCGTGTGCGACCGTCCCCCTGCCTTCATCCAGCGGCCAATAACCCACTAGGCCGGCTTCATTTCCCAGCAGTTTGTTGAACCTATTGGCAAAGGCTTCCTGGAGTGAAAGTGCCCTACGCCATCTTTTGAGGGAGTGGATATTTCCGACAAAGCTGTTTCCTCCTACGATGATGGGGTTATCGGAGGCAATACTGCTTCCTAGCGCTATTTTGCCCGATGCGACTACCTTGCTTTCTTCGTAGATTTTGAGGTCCCCATTGCTGTTGTCGTGGGTGAAGGTATAGTGATGAAACAGACCGTCGTTGGAAATTGAACCTTTGACCGTGGTATTCCCAAGGGTAAAGGCCAGTAGTCCATTTTCGAATCTGATCTCCAGACCACCATCTTGGTAAAACAGGGTGGCATTGGGTGACGTGGTGGCGTTGTTCATCCAAAACTCAAGCGTTAAATCTTCATCGAGGATTTGGGGCTTTTCGAGAATCATAACATTCCCCTGCCCTTGGAACCGAAGCGACACATCGTTGTTGACAGGAAGTTGATTGGTCTGTCCCTTGATTTCCACTAACGAGACGGCATTGTTGTAGAACACTGGTTCGTTGAACCTAACCTTTAGGTCTGATCCTATCGATAGAATGCCATCCGTGGGAGAAGGGGTGCCGAAGCGCAGTGGGGCATTTAGATCTACGCGGCCATTGATGACATCAGAAGTAAACTCGGTATTGTTGGTGCAGGTACTACGGGCTCTTATTTCATAGGAACCATCGGAAAGGCCTCTCTCTGCAATGTCGAAGGCAAAGGTTAAGTTCGGGGTGGAAATTAGGCTGATATTTGGTCTGTTTGCTGCCTGTGCCCCTTCATAACTTTCCGCTAGGTTATAGTAAGTGTGTAGCCGAGTCCAGGTAGGAAACCCTACAGGACGATATTCCAGGTCTATCCGCTCAAATCCACTGAAGTTTCGGTTGTATTCACCAAGGTTGATAAGTAGTGGATTGCTGCTTCCGTCTGGATTAAAGGCAGTTTCCCTGTTAAATGTCCAATTTTCGAGCGGAGAAGATATGGTCACCTGCGAGCAGGAGGGGACAAATTGGGCGGAGATAAACAGCTCATCATACGTGTTTACCGGATCGCAAAGCGACTGTAGGACCACTTTGATATCCCGGTAGTCGTAGACATCCGTGATGGACTTGCCGAGCGTAAGTGCGTATTCTACCCGTTGCCCGTAGGGTACAAAAACCACGGTACCGTTTTGGTTTAGGTTGAAAAGGGCGTTGTTGGGATTGGTGGTATTGTCGACGATGAGTTCAAAATAGCTGTCTATGCCCGCGGCACTGTTGTTTTCGAGGATGAGTTTGAATTCCGCATTTCTGGTCTCCGGAATGTTGGCAAGATCGGCTATTTCTACGCTAATCTGTGGCCGTTCTATTGCGCGGGTTGCAAAACTTAAGGGTTCTCGATCCTCGGCAGGAAGTGGGTTAAATTGGTTTTTTGCCGGACTATGATCCCGGTGCCGGTAAAAAAGGGATCTTTCCTCGCCTTCATACGGACAGGACGTGTTGCCTCCCAATGTGGTAAACACCGGGCCATTGCCGTCAAAACTATTGACAACGTTTACGCTCAACACATTTCCGATGTTGTTGTCCTTGAGAGTGAAGGAGACCTTGGCGGTTTCTTCCTCTTCGATGCCAAAATCTGCGGTCAGATTCTGGGATGCAAAACCCCGGGTAGTAGCGATGATACCAGCCCCTTGAATCAAGCCTCCAAGGTTGACCTCGATGCTTTCGTCGAATTGCAGTTCATACACGAATTGTCTTTGCTTGATCAAGTCTGTTTCCACACTTCTGGTTATCTCTCCCGATCCACTATCGAAGGAAATGTTGACCCGATGGTTGTTTTCCACGAGACCTCTAAGCTTTTCTGCTTCCCTTAACTTTCTTTCCAATCGAACCTTAAAGTCAAAAGGGGCACTCTGACCACCTATTCCTACGCTTGATCGCCGAATCAATGAGTCCAGCTTGGATATATTTTGGTTTACAGCAATCATGGCCTCGGCTTTTAGGGCATCTGTTTCATTTAAGGCCCTGTATTTGGTGCGTTCATTGTCATAGATGAATTTTCGCCAGGTGTTTATCTGGCTTACGTAATAGCTTCGGGATTTGACACCGGTGCTGTTTTCTGTGATAATACCGTTGTCAATATTGGAAATAATCAGTTCGAGTTCCGGAATCAGGGTATTGACGATATGGTGTTGGCTGTACACGAAGAAGGTGCTGGAGGGTACTGCATTGAAGTACATCGCTTTTTGCTTGCTGATGAACACCTTTTCCCCCTCAACATTTGTGAATTCGAGAAAGGGTGAGTCTCCGACGGGTGTCAGCGATGGCTGAACATCATCGTAGGTTCCATAAAAGATGTTTTCCGCCTGCCCTATATAGAGGTCTCCATCGGCACCTACAAAGCGGGGATCATCGCTAGTAGAGATGGTTTGGTTAAAGGTATAGGTCTTTGTCAGACTGGCTCCATCACTGGAATACGTGTCCACCTG
This sequence comes from Lunatimonas lonarensis, assembly GCF_000390185.1. GTDB lineage: Bacteria > Bacteroidota > Bacteroidia > Cytophagales > Cyclobacteriaceae > Lunatimonas > Lunatimonas lonarensis. The sequence goes on from NZ_AQHR01000040.1 coordinate 127,849, forward strand.
GAAACCAAAATCTAAGCTGTTAATTGTTTCTGCGGTAATGACCGGACCAGCGAGTCCGCCGCCGGCCTGAAACTCGATTCCGCCTCTTATCTTGATATTTTGGGCAACCCCTATGCCAAAGTTATTGTCGTACGAAGTCACCATGGTAATTCGTTGGCCGGACTCGATGGTAGCAGAACTGTTTGATCCTGGTGGATCCCTAAGTATGATATCCGGCTTTTTGGGGGGCTCGGTAAAAAAAGTTTGGCTTCCATCTGATACTCCTCCGAGGATGATACCCTCTGTTTCGTAGTTTTCTGCTGCGTAGTCAACGCCATTCACTCTGTATACGATGTTTATGGATCGGGTGAACGGCGGCGCAATCGAAGGCAACCCGGCCTTAAAACTATAAATAATGGTACTAGGATCCATTTCGTCCCGTTTGATGGTTTCGGAGTTTTCTAAAGCTAGGTTGTTGTTTACGATCAACTCCCCGTCGATCGTGGGAACCCGGTATTCGATCGGGTCATCTCCATCGTAGTTGGTGTATGTCTCATAGGTTTGGAGAATGATCGAGTAGTTGTTGTTGAAATTAGGGTTGAACTGACTGTAAATGGGAATGGAAAAACCCTCCGTGCTTATAACCGTTGAATCATTTATAGCGATTTCTTTATCCCATTCTTGGTCAACCACCGAAAGGATAGGATTTGTGCGATAGATAAAGCTTTTTTCGTACTGGTAGGGATCTCCCATTATGGTACTTCCATCTCCCAATACAAATTCCGGAACAATCCCTTCTCTGATCTGCTCAAAATTCACCTCTTCATTTGCTTCCAGCAGCGAAATAGAAGGATTTGAAGGTATCCGCAGGCCGGTCAGTTGGTTGATCTGATAGGCGAGGGGCAATGCACTTATCCGATATTCACCGGTTTCCGGGTGGGTTTTGAAGCGCATGCGGGTTTCTTCCGTCGGATTGCTTCCCCCCGGAAAGTGATCCAGCGCCAATTCGGCTTGGCCGATGGTGTTGGTAGTACTTAGTTGGATTTCCCTTTCAAACCCCTGTGAATCAATAAAGACTTCTTTACGGATGCCTTGGTCACCAAAGCCTACGGGTTTTTCGGCTTCCACGCTGCCTCCCACAACTTTGCCCACCACGGTGACTCGGGTCGTGTCGATAAAGTAGATCGTTTCCGTGGCGTCTTCAAAAAACTCCTTGAACACACCCTCATCGGCTGGATACCTACCGTCAAACAAGAAATAGTGACCGGCCTTTTCCACTGAAATGGCATGGTCTCCAATCGGAACCCTGATTTCAAACTCGCCCTGTTGATTGGGTTTTACCGGGCGGTTATTGGGCCCCATAACGATCCTTCCATCTATCAGAATGCTGAAATCCTGGGGACTTACCAACGCAAATTCCTCCAAATAGTCATCGTCTGAATCATCCGGTGTACCGTTGTCGTTGTACCAATACCTTCCTTTGGGGTACTTTAGCCCCCCTTTTTCGAAATAGTTGTATCCTTCATCTACGATTCCCGGGTTGGTCACATACTCGATCCCATCGTTGAGGTTTTCAAAGCTGCCTCCATTTGTTTCTACAAAGGAGGGGAAGACCCCTCTGGTGTCGTAAAGCACCCTTCCTCGGAAAATAAATGAGCTGATGTCCTTGAAATCGATGCGATTTACTACTTCAGAACCTCTCCCCAGAAATACCATCTGCTGTCCGGGTTCGAATCTGTGTTGACCAAAGACCGGTGTGATATTGAATGATTCACCGGTACCGGAGTAGGCAATGGCGTTTATCTCGTAGTTCCCATTGCTGTTGGTAATACCCATAATCCCCAATTGGTCACTGTTTGGGATATTGCCGCTGCCACTTACCCAAAATGGACGCTGCGATTCCGGTGTGACGTCCGTATATAGGCGTATATCATTTTTGTTGTAATCAAACCCAGTCCTTGAAAGATCGTAGGCAAATTGTCCCGTACCTTCGTTGGCTCGGATGTAAGCGACTAGAGACCGATCGTTGCCTCCGATATATCGTTTGTAATCTTGTCGAATTCTGGCTGAATCGAGGCGGTTTTCCCGGTTGTCCCAGACCCGGATTTCATCTAGAATCAACTCGACCTCTCCGCCCATTCGGATGTCCTGCCACTTAACTTGGTTCCCTCCACGATCCAGTACCACGGGACTCCTGTTTAAGCTGATCTGCATGGGAGCCTGGGCATAGGTTGTATCCAACAGCCGTTCTGCTGTGTTTACCAGGGTCAGGTAGTCACTCCCTATTTTTCGGCCGTTCAGGTATAATTCCGGATCTTCATTTTCCCTCAGCGAAATGGTAAAGTGGGTGAACAGATTCGAAAAATTTGCTACAGGAATGAGTACGTCCGTGCCTCGTGCGTCGATTGTGCCTGAGGGTAGGTGATTGGTTATCTCAAAAGTACTGCCGTCCACTGAAATACGCAGGCTGTTGGCGGCAGCGTCAAACTCGAAGTAAGCATCCAATGTTTCGTCAAAGTATTGCATGCGAAAAAGCCTACCTCTCCCCGCATTTCCGTTGAAAAGTGGTTTTATCCAGGCCTGTACGGCCAATGCCTTCTCCAAGGGGCGGTTTACTAAATCGAGGGATAGCATCCCGTCTGCCGGAACTTGCAGGGCACTGCCTGTGCTGATAGGTGTTCCGGTCGCTTCCGCAAAAACAGTCACATCGGCTACCGGGTTTCCACCCTCAAAGGAGATGTTTCCGGTAACGGTGGCGGTAGGGGATCGGAAACCTATCCCTGTGATGAAATTGACAAAGGGCATCTCAATATCCATAATGCCTTCGGCTAGAATTTTGTATTCATAAAGTATGCCTCCTTCTGCAAATTCATCTTCAAACTCCGTGGTAGCTCCCGGTCGGTTAGAAAGAAGCTGAAAGGAACCGCTTGCTTGGTCATTATATCTCCTCCGAAAGATCTTTACACTGGTAATCTGGTCTTGGTTATTGAGAAATTCCCAGTTGAGCCTTACCTTATCCCCGAAGTAGCCTTTAGATACATCGAAGGATTCCGGCGCAAAGGTTTGATACTGGTAAAAAATGTCCCAGGGGAAACGTATATCGAAGGGGGCAAATGGCCGTTCGGATCGCTGTTTATGGACTCCCATAAAAGGAATCCCCACCTGCAGCGTATACCCTTGATTTTGGATGACCTGCGAAGCGGTTACGTTCTTCACCTGTACCCGCTGTCCATAGGCCAATCCAACACCAAAACCCGACAAAAGCAATATGAAAAAGAGCCGTTTCATGCTTTTTTCCCTACAACTTGATGATATAGTTCACCCCCATATTCATGGGCCGGGTTTCTTCTCCACCGGTTTCCGCGGTATTGCCTTCCACTTTGTGCGTGTGGGCGCCGTCCATTTGGGTGAAAAAGTTAGTCATGTCGCCTCCATTGGTGCGTATGTAGTTGTTTATGGAACGAAACGCTCCGGTGCCTATGGCCGCACCATCCGACCTAAAGTTATGCTGATGTTGTCCACCCGTGGCTTCCATATCCTCACCAGCTTCATGAGTGTGGGCACCAAGTTGATCCTCCTGCGTTTGCAGTAAGCCCGGTCCTGATCTTCCAAATGTCGGGTTTTGTCCCGTACCTCGTAAAAACATGCCCCTTAAATCGGGTACCATGGCAGTGCCGAGAAGGTTTCGCAACCGGGCCGAACCCGGTACATTCGATATATCCTGCCCCTGACACAATACCCAGCCGTGGGGGGCGGTTTCTCCTATGAAGGGCATGATCGATCCCGTGGGAACACCATTTCCGGCACTCAAGGCATAAGGAACCTGTTTGAGTTTTTCGTCGGAGATGACAGTCGGGCCTTCTTCAATCTTCAGAAAGGCTTCGTAATAGGCTAGAAGCGGGTAATGCTCCCGGTCGACCTCCAATACATAGGAAAAAACCCCAAAGGCATCCGTTTGTAGCGTTTCGTTATCGCTTAGAATGGTACGTTCGGCGTTGTCCTCCGAGATATAATAGAGCGTAAATCTAAGGGTGATGTTTTCATTGGAACGTGCATTGTTATTTGCATCCCGAGCTATTCCCTGTATGCCGATCCCCGCTTCATTGGCGATCATTTGAGAATAGGCAGCAAAAAAATGTGCTGTCAACAGTAAAATCAGTAAGGCCTTCTTCATGGTAAATCAATTGGATTACCCCGTAAATGTGGGCGTTTCGAAGTCAAAAAAGTGTTGATTTTGGGTCAAAAAATATAAGAATGGGGACATACAGTCCGGATTTTTTAACACTAAACGTTCTTGGATTTTGCGGAAATCTGCTTTCTGTGTTCCTTGGGGGTCAAGCCGTAATGTTTTTTGTAGCAGTTGGAAAAATAGCTGCTGGAGCTAAAACCTGCCCTAAAGGTAATTTCCGATATATTGAGCTCGGAAATGGACAGAAGTTTTCGCGCATATTCCAGTCTTTTTTCCTTGATGAAATCGTTGGGGTTTTTCCCGATCAGTTGGTTGGTTTTACGATAGAGACTTTTTCTGCTTAGACAAAGTGCTTCACTGAGTTGGGAGACTCCAAACTCCGGCAAGGAGATATTTTCTTTGAGTACTTCCTCCATTTTCTCCATGAATGGGTCAACGTGTTTTGTATCCAACTCTGCCGGAAGGTTTGTCAGTTTGCTGTATGGGTTGTCGGTCAAGATCCGCTTGGCAAACCAACGCCGGTAGGCTATCCAACCAGGTATGGAGACAACCATACATACGAGGAGTATCGAGATGATCGTATAGATCCAGCCCGCCGGCCGCACCTTAAATGGAATACTTATTGATCCAGCATAGTTTCCCAAGTCATCAAAAGCCCTTACCAATAATTCATCCGACCTCGACGGAAGATGGGAAATATGCAGAATTGGCTCGTGGGATTTTTCCCAATGGTCGGATGCCGATTTCCATGTGTATTCAAATAGCGTAAAGTCCATTAGGTTAAGCAGCTTTACATTCACGTTTGTGACAGATGCGTCCAATTCTATTGGGTGATTTGCCACCGGGAAGGATTGGATGGCTTCGGCATTATTGCCGTCAATGTAAAGCAGGTTTGCGGAATCCCAACCCAGCTGTTCTACTGTGTCCGGGACGAATCGGTAAAAATCAACGGGAGTGATCCGGTTTATGCCTGCTACCCCACCAAAATAGAGGGTGCCTTTTTCGTCCCTATAATGGGAAATCCGGTTGAACTCGCTGTCCGTTAGCCCATTTTGCTTGGTTAAACGAATAGCTCTACCACTTTTCGGATCAAGGACATATAATCCGTCGTCCGACGGAAGCCATAGGGAACCCCGATAATCCTCATACACCGCATGGAAGTGGTTGCTTCCCAATCCTGTCCCTTCATCCCAGATTTTCATATCACCCTCACCCGGTCGCCATTGCAACAATCCCTTTCCGTGGCTAGCCAGCCAAAAGGTGCCTACTTCATCTTCCCAGAGGTGGTAGATAGGGATTCCCTCGGTTAGGGTTTGGAGATCTTTATATTGGTGTTCAGCCGCATCGAAACCATGGGCGAAATCAAAATATTGTATCCCTGAACTGCTGCACAACAAAAGTCCGTCTTTGGCTTGGGAGATATGGTTGATTTTTGCGGTGGTATCCTTTGATTCAACAAAACGTATCTTACTTTCCAAGCTGTCCAACACCGCCAGTCCAACACTGGTGCCCAACCATAGGCGTTTCTTTTGATCCTGGAGCATACTCCATATTTCGAGGCTATTATAAGGAAAGGAATCGGACTGTGGAAGGTTGTATACCACTGGTTCACTGTCAGTATCGTAAAACCGATACAATTGTTGCCCGTCGGCCATCCAAAGTGCCGTGTCCGTGGCTGAATAAGCGGCAAGGAGGTGATTGAATTTAATTTTTGGTTGAAGTAAATTGCTATTTTGGTCTGAAAATGAGTGTTTTACTATTCCCGAATAACTATTTGCGTAAAGGCTTCCTTTCCATTCGGTAATCCCTCGAAAGCTATAGGCATTTCCCTTCGCATCTCTATCAGTAAATAGATGTTGGGAAAAGGAAAAGGTAGGCTTGATCGCGATGATGCCATCATTTGTACCTAACCAAATCTGTCCGCTCGGATCCATAACGGCACATTTGATACCTTGTGCTTTTGGGAAACTCCCCAATAACGTGGAAAAATCCAACCAGTTCTGATCCATTCCGTCAAAAAGTGAGATAGACTTTTTTTGCAAGATCCAAGTTAAATGAGCACGGGGAAACGGAAAGGCAAAAATGGCATTTTCGAGGATGGGGTCGATAGCCCTAGGTATTAAACTCGGTTGAGTCGGGAAAAAGCAGTCGGAAGCGGCTATATTTTTGGATGTAAGATCTATGTCCACGGATGCAACTTGAAATTGATTTCCTACTTGTTGGGCAAATTCCGAAGGGGGTACCCGTACGGCGTTGCCTTTGCGATCGAGTCGGTATATCTCGCCGCTGATGGTCTTTATAAATAAATATTCAGGAGTTGGCTTTAGGTGGGTGATTGGTGTCAGTAATGGCGAGCTGAAAACCTTGGTTATCGTTCCCTCGGCAAAAATAAAGATATTTTCCTCTTCTGTTACCAATGCAAATTCCCCCGCCTCCGATGGTATCAATGCGCGAATTGATTTTGGGAAGACTTCGCCCATTTTTACGGGTTGCAGGTGAATGCTTCCATGGGATAGGGAGTAAAGACGCCGCTGTTTTAGGGGATCTGTTCCGACCGCATATACCTTTCCTTTTTCGTCGAAGGCGAGGCTGGTAAAGTTGATGGACTTAGGTTCCGCGTTTGTGGGCATGAAAGCTTTAAAGTCGGTACCGTCAAAGCGAACCAGCGCGCCAAGGGTAGCCAGCCAAAGGTAGCCGTCATCTGATAAATGCATCTCATTAACCATTGGAGTCAGCAATCCTTCGTCGTTAGAGAAGTGCCTAACCTTTACACCAATGTCTTGGGAATAAGCAGATTGGAAAACAAGTAGAACCAATCCTAAAATGATCCAAAAACATTTCCTTCCCTGATTATGGTAAAAATGACTGGTATGCATGGTATTAATCGCCTGGTTGTCTGACCAATGGCAAATCAAGGTACGCAATTACATAGAATATTTCAAATTAAAAAAATGGAATTGCAACGAAAAAGGGTTATTTATTAGAATAATTGGTTGTGACCAATGCTGAATTCTAGATCGATGTAAGAAAGTATGTTGAGGTGCTGGCTGACAGGTTGTAGACAATTTAATTTGGATAATTTCAATCCGCCAACTCAAACCCTTTGGATCTCCAAGTCTGTAGGGTTCCGGCTTCGTTGAATACGATCATCCCCTCCAGGGTGGGGTCTGAAGTGATAAGGTGCTGCGATTCCTCTAAGCTGAGGATCATGCAGATGGTGGCCAGGGCATCCGCCTGTGTGCAGGTGGGGGCTTTGATGTGGGCAGATAGGATCTTGTTTTCAATGGGCCTCCCAGTACGGGGATCCAGCAGGTGAGAGTGCTTGAAGCCCCGTTCATCTACGTAAAACTTTTCGAAGTTGCCGCTACTGCTGTAGGCCCTGTTGGTAAGCTTCGTTTCTTTGATCAGGGTTTTGGATGCGTCGGTGCCCTCCGGATTGGTGATGACCAGTCGGTGGTTCCTGTTTCCTGGGCCTTTTCCGTAGGAAATGGCGTCTGTTCCAAATTCGATCTGAAAATGCCTTACATCCCGGCTCAGTAAAAAATCCGACAAATGGTCGATCAGATACCCCTTGTCGATATAGCTCAGGTTGATCATAACGCCCTCTTTTTTGGCCTTTGCGTAATCCGGCGTCAGCTCGAAGTTTTCCGGCTGGCATAGGGCTATCAATTCGGCGATTCGTTCATCCGTTATCAGGCGTTTGTTTGAAAAATCCTGTCCCCATGCGGTTATCAGTGGCAAGATAAAATGGTTAACAGCCCCTTGGTAGGTATCAGAATAGCGTTGGGATTCCAGCAAGGCTTGGTAGAGGACGGGCGTTTTAAACTCCACAAAGCCGTTGCGGTTAAACAGGGAGATTTCAGCGTCGGGGCGTTGGTAATTGAGGGTTTGGTCGAATACAAGGATGATAGAGTCCAGACTGTTTTCCAATTCGGCATCTCCCAGATAGGACAGGGAATAAAAAACCCCCAGAGCCCGTCCTTCCATAAAGAAGTAGCTCCCTGAGTCTTGGGTAGTCATTTTCCAGGCTATCGTCGCAGATAAGGCGAAGGCCAAGCCAAGAATGACCCAGTTTTTTGTTTTGGATGCCATAGCGCTGCTTTTTTACCGGTCCTAATCGAGGAGGACGAACTAGACGATGCGATCTCTGAAGGCCTTTGCAACTGCTTCCGACTTAGAGTTTACGTGTAGTTTGTCGTAGATTTTTTTGATATGGCTCCGGACGGTATCCATTGCAATAAACATGTCGGATGCGATCATCTTGTAGGAGTATCCTTTGACCAGTAGCTGCAATACCTGCTTTTCCCGCTCGGAAAGGTTATAATCGTGTTCCGCGGGGATATTTATTTGGGAAAACATTTTCAAGACCTGGGCAGCCACAGAGGCGGTCATAGGCGCACCACCCGAGGCGGCTTCCTGAATATATTCCAATAGCTTGGCAGGTGAAGTTTTCTTTAACAGATAGCCATTGGCACCGTTTTGCAGGGACTCGAAGATATTTTTGTTGTCGTCAAAGACCGTCAACATCAATATGCTCACATCGGTGTTGAACTGACGGATAATTTTCAACCCCTCAATGCCATTTACCAAAGGCATATCAATATCCATCAGGATCACATCTGGCTTATAGGCTCCTACTTCGTAGGCGATGTTGGAGCAGTTTTTAAAGGCTCCGAGCACCTGAAAGCCTTCGCTGCCATCTATCAACATGGTCAGCCCCTCCCGTAGCTGAGTATTGTCCTCGTATATCATTACTTTTATCATAGCAATTTCGTATTTAGACAAATATACGTGACTTGGAACGCAGGTTCAATCACACAATGGGGTGGTATTTGGCGCCAACGGGATCCTATATCGTACGCATTAGATCTAAATTCCCACTGTCAGCAGCACTTCGGTACCCACCCCTTTCTGGGATATGATTTTTAATTCCCCACCCATGTTTTGGGCTCTTTTTTTCATATTACTGAGTCCATTGCCGGCATCCGCTTTTTCCAAGTCAAATCCTTGCCCATTATCTTTGATATATACCTGCAGTTTACCCTTTTTGAAAGAAAATCGGATATGGGCTTTGGTGCATTTGGCGTATTTTGCCAAGTTGTTAACCGACTCCTTGAATATCAGAAAAAGGTCTCTCCGCGCATCCATTGGCAATTTTACCTTGAATACTTCCTCTGCCACCTCCATCTGAAAATCGATATTTTTGGCTTCGAGGGCTTGGTTGGCAAATTCGCGCATCCGTGCAATTATCCGATCCATGCTGTCATTTTGTGGTTTGATGCTCCAGACGATGTCGTCCATGGCCTCCATCATTCGCTGACAATTGTCGGTGATTTTGGACACGTATTCGCTTGCCTTCGCGGGGTCGGTTTGGATTTTGGTTTTGGCCATCGTACTCAAGATATTGATCGTACTCAGCGTGGAGCCCATGTCATCATGAAGGTCTCGGGCAACCCGGTTTCTCACTTTGACCACCGCCAAAATCCGATTGATATGCAATCGGTACATGATGGATAGCATAAAAAGAACGGTGATGGTCAACAGCAGCCGGAACCACCAGGATTCGTGGAACGGTGGCGTGATCCGGAAAAAGAAGGAGCCAATGGTGGAGGCCATGCCTTCCTCGTTTTCGCTGCGGTATTCCAAGGTGTAGTCGCCAGGTGGCAATAGGGAATAGACCGCCATGCTGGACTGTCCGCTATACTGCCAGTCTTCGTCAATTCCAGAAAGGCGGTGAAAGTATTTTAGTTTATCCTGATTGGTGAAGGTGAGCGTACTGAAATAGAAGGTAAAGGCATTTTGATCGTGCGCAAAGGTTCGCTTGGTTTCGGAGTTCAGCGAGTCCACGAACAGGAAATGATCAAATAGCTTGATGTTGGTCAGGGAAGGCCGATCCGGTTTGATAGAACTGTTAAACTGACTGGGATTGAAGCTGACCAGTGAATGGTAGCCGGTGAATATGATTTTGCCCTCTGTGGTCAGGGTGCCTCCGTATCCGTCACGTTCCAAGGGGCCGAAACCATCTTTTTTGCCGTAGTGGGTAAAAGAGTTCTGAAAGTAGTTGTACCTGCAAATACCATTTGGTGTGTATATCCACAAAAAACCCTCCCGGTCTGCCTGCATGTGGAGGATGTCGTTGCTGATCAAGCCCTCTGAGTAGGAGAGAACCCGGTTTTCCTCAGAATTTGCATTGTAGGCATTGAGGAGGTCATACCCAAAAAAGAAAATGCTATCGTTTAACTGTAGCATTTTTTCCTGCTTGTTGGAAGATAATATCCGGTCATCCAGGTGGCGGAGCGTTTCGCCGGTTTCCCCGTCTACCACAAACACCCCATTGTTGGAAGTACAAACCCAAACCCGATTTTCCTTATCCACTGTATGGGCAAAAGAAAACCCATGAAACTCTCGGATCAGTTCAAATGAGCTGTTTTCGAGTGGCTGCCCTGCTCGGTACCGGATCAGATCTCCCCGCTGGGTAGTGAACCAAATATTGCCCCAACCATCCTGCGATATGCTGCGGATAGTTGCGTTTCTGAATATCGGCAGTGTCAAGTTTTGCAGTTGCTTTGATTCGGGATCCACCACTTGCAGGATGCCCAGTTGTGCCCCTATCCAAACCAGCCCCGTGTTTCGTTCCTGCAACAAACACCACGGCTGTTTGTAGGCCGTACTGTCTGGCAGGTTGTGGTACAGGTTTGGCCCTTGGATTTCGTTCAAATCCTCGTCCAGAAATACGAGGCCCCGTCCCCAACTACCGATCCAATATTCCTTTTTGGAAGCGTTCTTCAAGTGGATTTCGCTGATTGACAAGAAAAGGTGCTGGGGTTCTCCCTCATTGAATTCCCGGTAGGTGATTTCGGGCGAGTAGTTGGCGTTGTGGTAGATGCCTTCATCGGTTGCGATCCAGATGCCCCCCTCTTTGTCTTCGTACATGTGGTACACTTCTGAAAAGCTGAGCGCGGCGGTCTGGTAGGAATCAAATGCATTGTCCTCGTCTTTGTATTGGTAAAGTGTATTGACACCAAAGTACCAGCATTCCCCGGTAGCGGTTTCCAAGAGCGAAGAGGTCTCCCGGTAGACCCTGCTGGGAATTTGATTTAATGATTCGGATCCCGTATGGGCAGTACGGGTTTGTTCGTCGTAAGACACAAAATACTGTTCGGGATTCCAATACACCATCCGGTGGATTCGCTTGCTGTCGATGTGATAGTGGGATACCCTGCGGATGGAGGGATCGTTTAGGTAGGGCAATTGGAGGGGATTGTGTTCATTGTGGTAGATTTTTTTGTTTTTGGGGTCATACACGGCCATACCCTGCTCGCAGCCTATCCAGTAATACCCGGTTTTCGCATCTTCGAACATCGTATTGGGCTGGTAGCCGGGCGGAAGCTTGACCGGTAGGTTGTCTTCCGTAAATAGGTTGCGCAGGGGGTCGTATACGAGGAGCTTATTCCGTCTCAGCAGGACATAGATATTTCCCTTTTCATCCATCCATAGCTTTTCTCCCCGAAACCGAACTTCATTTTTTTCAAAGGGAACCGCTTGGAAACTTAGTGTAGCGGGGTTGTAGATGCCGTATGCGTCGCCATAGCGGATCCACATCCTGCCCTTTTTATCCTCCATGATCTGCCTGACGGGCTGGGCAGGCAGTTTGTGTGGCTTCTCGATGCCAAAGGTTAGAAAGTAGTTTCCGTCAAACCGCTGAAGGCCGTTGGATGTCCCTATCCACAGGTAGCCTTTTTTGTCCTGCCAGACCGCATACACGTTGTTGGAAGCCAGCCCGTCTTCTACGGTAATTCGATCGAAAAACCGTAGTGGACTGGCCGCTGAAGCCAGCACTAGCCAAAAACAAAGGAACAGAGCGCTTGTAGATTTCATTTTGTAGGATAAAAATACAACCTGATGTCGGAAATATTTCGGCAGGCTGGTTAAAATCACATGTTTATGTGGTGCAAAACTTCTCCCTTTAGCAAAAAAGAAAAAGACCGCCCTTAGGTAGAGCTGCCTCGGTGATCATTGGGTTTTAATAATAGTAATAGTTGGTGGTTTCCACGCCGCTAGGGCCAAGGGTCCTTCGCTGCCGAACGTTGTCAGAATCGGTAAACGCATATTCAAATCGATAGGTGAAGGTGGTTCCGTGTTCCTCGATCACCATTTTTTGTGGAAGTGCCGGCTGGAACACGAGGCCGGGAATGCCCTGAAAGTAAGGTAAGGGATTGGTTTTTTGCTGGTAGTCGGAGTAAGTGATTTTTTTGGTCACGACGTAGGTTGCAGGCCACTCAAAGGCATAGGTGGTGATGGTGTGTACACTTCCACTGCTGAAATAGGTGAATACGGTGTAGCCATTCATCGCTGTGGTGCCATCCGGCATGCGTCTGTGGTGTTGGATTCCCGTCAGTATCCCATCGTCTCCTACATGGTACTCGTCAAACTCCAAGACTCCGCTGGAATCCATTCGCTCAGTTCGCTTTAGCTTTCCACCCTCGTAGAAGAAAATTTGCCGATGGTTTCCGGGTTCTCCATCGATGCGAATGATTCTCTCAAAATCATCGTAAATGTACCTGTACTCTCCCTCTGTGGTTTGGTTTCTGATAGAGACCCACCCCATTTTATTGAGGTGTCCAAGGTGGGAGTATTCATAGTTTTGCCGGTGGAATCCAAAGCCTTCGGTTTCGAAATACCTCAACGAACCCGTCAATTCGTTGTCGATCAGGAGTATGGAGGTGAAAAGGTTGCTGCCCTTCACCAGTTCTCCAGTCAGGTTCCGTATCTGAAAGGTGGTCTCTTGGTTTCCATTGTAAAGGTGGTCATCCACGGGCAGTACCTTGAAGGACACTTCCGTACTTCCGAGTGCAACCGGGAGTGTCAGTTTTCCCCTTTCATCTAAGGGAGGTTCGGTCCTAAACCGATGGGTGGGCTGGTCATCGATCACGTGGATATCGATGCTGCCTGCCTTCGATGCGGGCACTGTCAGGTGGACTTTGACCTCAATTCCTTCTGATGTGTTTTCATATAGGTTGCTGTGTGGCTGGGCAAAGCCGACAGATGCTGTCTTTTCGATGGGCAGCGTATCTTGTCTCTCTCCGCAGGAAGAAAGGTTTGCCAAGAGCACCCCCGTGCAGCACGCTGCAAGTAACTTAGTCATGTTGTTCGTTGGTTTAGTTTTTGCCTATGATGGTGTTTTCCCTCGACAGGTTGCATGGGGAGTTTTTTTTAGTAGAACGAGGCTGACCTGCGTTTCTCAACCAAAATTTCGTTCTACTAAGATCTCAGGGCAAAAGCGTGTATTGTTCCAAGTATTCAGTGCCAACGTTTTTTTGGATTTCAAAAGCCAAACAGCCAAGGCCATTACCCATAACATCCACTTTAGGTATATATCGGGGCTTATCGATTTGGAAACATTGCGAGCTGTGCCTTGGCTTGTGCGATATGGCGTTGGTTGTGCACCAGCAGGAACTCGATGGCCTCGCCGGGGGTTAGGCCGACTAATGGCGAAATCGACGTGGCCACCCGTCCCTTGTTGAGGTTGGTATTGGTTGCCACGTATAGGATCTGCTGCACGGTCTCGAGAGAGTCGATAAAGGTGGCAACCGATTGGTAGGGATCCTCTCGGTGTCTTTGGGGCTGGTGTTTTTTGACGGCCTTGTATTTTTTTCCGTTTTCGCTGGGCTCCATCATGCGGATAAAGTAGGAGGCCAGCCAGGATTTTCGTACCGGCGCATTCCATTGACTTTCCGGCTCGGGTGCCAATCTTCCCTGTATGCGTGGAAGGTAATGCGCCGCATAGGTATTTAGGTGTTCCAGACACCCGGCTACCGACCATTCGCCCGATTGGGAATATAGAAGGATTTCTTCCGGGAGGTTTTGAAAAACCTCGGTGGAGGTTTGCAATTGTTCCTCCACCAAGGCTTCCATTTTGGATATCCAATCGGTCTTACTCTGCGAGTCATAGGTCAATGCTTCTGTTTTGGCCACTACTTTATGGGCCGTGAGCAATCCCAGGGCCGTAGCGAAGAGAATGGTTTCGATGAAAAGCCATTGGCTACCAAATGGTCCCAGTTCTCCTTCGATCAGGATTGTCAATACCCGTGAAAGGGCATAGAATCCCCAGAGCATAACCAGAAATCCCAATCCCTGTATCGGGTTTTTACGGGCCAAATATACCAACGTAATAAAGATGGTCAGTCCTACGCCCCCGTAGACACCCCGGATGGAACTGAACGCATCCGTATTGGAAAGGTCTACCTGTACCATATCCATCACCGCCTGGGGAGAAGCAAAAGCCATTAGGCTTACCGAAAGCAGGGCCATTCCCGAAAATAGGATGAAGTCTCTGGAGCATGTCATTAAAATTTTAGTCGTTTGCATATAAGTTGTGTTTATTTACGCTGCAAAGTTGGCGTGCGGGGCGGGGTAATTCTTGGTATTTGCCAAGATTGCGATCACTGTACCTAAAAAAGGTTGGGGAATTGGTCGACCTATGCCCCTGCTACGGAGGTTAGTGCTTCTTTCGGAGAAGGGCGTTGTCAGAGTTTAACCTTGTTCATCAATTTGCTAAAATTAGTCGGGTCAATACCGATGTAGTTGGCTAGGTATTTATGTGGGACAAGCTGCAGGATGTGGGGACTGCGCTGAAGCAACTTCCGGAATTTCTCCTCGGAACTGAAGGTCTGAAGCTCCACCTGTCGCTCCAATACCCCCGAAAGTGCAGCGGAAACGCCTTGCAGGAGGAATTTGGAGATACTTTGGTGTTTTTCGGTTAGTTTTTCCAGTTCCTCCCGGGAGATCCGTAAAAAGGAAGAGTTGGTGAGGGATTCAAAGGTATAGCGAGCGGGGTGCCCCAGCATAAAGGAGTCAAGGATGCCGCCAAAGGAATGGGGATAGGTAAAGACCAGGGTTGCCTCCTTATCTTGATCTTCCTAAAAAATCCGTTGCAGGCCCTCTGTGATAAAATACAGGTAGTCCTCCCGTTGTCCTACGGCGGTGAGGCAGGTTTTTCGTTTACAGGAGTAGGGCTTCCATACCTCCAGATAGTCAAGCCACTCTTCGTTAGTCAGCGGGTAAATGGCCAGTGTAACCTTTTTCAGGAAGTCTGTATGGGTCATGGGTTGATGTTGGTTGGTTTTTGCGGTAAAAGCTGCAGACCCAGGCCTAGGGCTGTTCAGTCTGGAGGCCTTAATTTATCTATTTTTTAGCGCTATTCCATAACCGTTGAATTCAGGTAGCTAGGATTTATCAACAAATTAACGATTTCCCTGCCCGTGGATCACATCATCATGTGGTTTTCATGCCACCCCTGCAACGCAACTCGCATAAATGCCATCAAGGGAGAAAAATCATTCAAACGTAATACACATGGAAAAGATGAGATTAAACCCCTACTTATTGCCTCATAAAGGATTGAGGTACCTGCTTGCCAAGGTTTCCTTGTTGGCCGGCAACCTGGACAATACCCTTCCCAAAGAAGTAGACCAATTGAAGGCGCTTTCCAATGAACTGTTTTTTCTGTTGGAGCAACACGCCCACGTGGAAGATCACATGATATTGCCGGATTTGGAGAAAAAGTGTCCCGGAAGCACGGAGGAAAACCATGAAGAACACGAATACCTGGAAGGTCTCGTCGCACAGCTTCAAACCCAGGTCAACGCGCTCCAGCCGGGGAGCGATCCCAATGCGCCCAAGGTGTTTTTTGAAGCACTTATGGAGGTTATTGGTGAGGAAATGGATCCTAGGCCATTTACCGTGCTGAGGGAATCCTTGGAAGAAGGGGCACTGGTACACTGAACATTAATTAAGAGATGGCCGGTTGGTAGCGGCCAGTAAACGTTAACTAATCAGATAAAAATGAAATCGAATATTGTAAAACTATGGCTCTTGGGCGCATTCCTCTTGGGTGCATGCCAAGAGGAAGACGTTGTTCCCGCAATGAGTCCCCTAATTGGGGAATGGGAGGCTGCCGAAGGCCAGTTCCTGGCGCTAACGGTGGATGGTGAAGAGAAGACCAAACAGGAATTTGGTGTGGAGGTTCTAAAGGTACATGAAACTGTAGCAGAGCGTGCTACACTGGAGTACCTCCAAGATAATTTTCTGGGGCCTATAGACGGGGTAGCTCCCAAGCTGGTCTTTTCCGGTTCCGACCAACTTTCTGCGACGGTAGCCGGTGAGCAGCTGCAGGGAATTTGGCATTTGCAAAACGAGGGTACAGTGTTAAAGCTGGTGGTTCCCGGTCTGTATGAAAATGGGTTCTTTTTCAACCTAAGGAAGCTTACGATGCAAGAGCTGCAGCTGGACTGGAGCTGGGACATGACCTTTCTGGGTGACGAGGGGGAACTGATGCGCGTGGGTCTGGTCATTAAACTGGTTCGCTGAGATGTGTATGGCCTGTGAGATGGATCCTGCAAAAGCCGAGGGCTTTGCAGGGTCCATCATTGAAATGATCAATCAGGGTGCGTTGGGCATCTTGGTTTCGATGGGGCATCAGTTGGGGTTGTTTGATGCCATGGTAGGTGTGCCTCCGATCAGCTCTTTGGAATTGGCAGCTAGTACTGGCCTTCTGGAACGCTATGTCAGGGAATGGCTTTATGCCATGGCTGCGGGCAGGATTGTGGAGGTAGATATCAGTTCCACCTATTTTCACCTGCCCCCGGAGCACGCCCAGTTTTTGAGCAGGAAGTTTCCAGGCGATAACTTGGCGTTGTTTGCCCAATACATCCCCGTCTTGGCCGGCGTGGAGCAGCAAGTGATCCAATGCTTCAAACAGGGGGGCGGTGTTCCTTATGAGCAGTACGGTAGGTTTCACGAAGTGATGGCGGAGGATAGCGGTCAGACTATTTTGGGAGCCCTTTTTGAGCATATTCTGCCTTTGGTGCCCGGACTCCTGGAAAGGCTGGAATCGGGAGTCGACGTGCTGGACATTGGGTGCGGCTCTGGCAGAGCCATGGTATTGATGGGCGAAACCTTTCCCAATTCCCGGTTTTTGGGCATTGACCTTTGCGAAGCGCCTTTGACAGCGGCGAGGCAACGGGTGAGGGAGAAAGGCTTGAACAATGTACACTTTATCCAGGCGGATCTGACCACCTTCTGTCCGGAGGGTAAGTTTGATTTAATTACCGCTTTTGACGCCATTCATGATCAGGCCCGGCCCGATTTGGTATTGGCGACGGTGTATGACTGCCTCCTGGATGACGGCGTTTTTTTGATGCAGGATATCGATTCGTCGGAAAAAGTGGCCAATAACCTGGACCATCCCTTCGGACGATTGTTGTACAGCATTTCTACGCTGCACTGTACCTCCGTTTCACTGGCGCAGGGCGGGATGGGCCTGGGTACCATGTGGGGAACCGAACAGGCAAACCGCATGCTTCGCGCGGCCGGATTCCGCCAAATCACTGAAAACCGCCTCCCCCACGACCCCATGAATTGTTATTTTGTGGTGGGGAGATAGTTCTACAAAACTGGATAGTATAGTTTTTCACTATCCGGTTTTTTACTTCTCCCGGTAATGTTTTTGCTTTTAGTAGGTCAGTGAACCGACGCTGCGTGGATAAGTTGGATTAGATTGCGAGGTAAACGATGGTTAGAGTTAAGCTTGCTTGTTAACATAAAAATTGTAGTTTTGAACTATTAGTGTTTACATCACTTGACTTCCCGTAGAATAACCGCGATTTTCATGCTCAAAACCTGCTGTACCCTGCTGCTTATCGTAGCCTTTAGCCCGATAATAAGCCAAGCGCAAACACCCACCCAAGCGAAGCAACGACCCAATATCATCTTCATCCTTACCGATGACCAACGCTGGGATGCTTTGGGGCATGCCGGTAATGAATACGTGCAGACTCCGGAAATGGACCGGCTTGCTGAGGAAGGCTCCTATTTTCCAAACGCACTGGTCACTACGCCTATCTGTGCAGGAAGTAGGGCAACTATTTTTACCGGTCTCTATGAGCGTACCCATGCCTATAATTTTCAAAGCGGCCCTATTAAGAACGAATTTATGGAAACCGCTTATCCAAAGCTTTTAAAGGAAGCGGGCTATCGGGTAGGCTTTTATGGCAAATATGGTGTCAACCATAAAGACCTGGCAGGGCAGTTTGATGAATATGATTCCTACGACCGTAATGGTCAGTTCAAGGACCATCGGGGATACTTTTTCAAGACAATTGATGGAGATACGGTTCATCTTACCCGCTACACCGGACACCAGGCATTGGAGTTCATCGAAAAGGCCAGGCCGGAGGAGCCGTTTTGCCTCTCTCTTTCCTTTAGTGCGCCCCATGCCCATGACCCGGCCGAGCTGCAGTATTTTTGGCAACCGGAAGTTGATCACCTGCTTAGTGATGTGACGGTCGCTGGACCAGACCTGGCGGATGATAGGTATTTTCTCGCACAGCCGGACTTTGTGCGAAGGGGCTTTAACCGATTGCGGTGGACTTGGCGTTACGATACGCCCGAAAAGTACCAACATAGTATGAAGGGATATTACCGGATGATTTCCGGTATAGACTTGGAAATCGCCAAGATCCGGCAGCTGCTGGAAGCGAAAGGATTGGATAAGAATACCGTTATTATCTTCATGGGGGACAACGGCTACTTTATCGGAGAGCGCCAATTGGCCGGAAAGTGGTTGATGTACGACAATTCCATTCGGGTACCCCTTATGGTCTATGACCCACGCCTTACAAAACACGTGGATTCCCAAGAAATAGCCGCCAATGTGGATGTCCCTGCCACTATTTTGGATATTGCGGGTGTCTCCATTCCTGCAAACTACCAAGGCAAAAGTCTGCTCCCCGTCATAAAGGGAGAGCCGTTAAACAGAGATACGGTTTTAATCGAGCACTTGTGGGATTTTGAGAATATTCCCCCCAGTGAGGGCCTGCGTACGGCCGAATGGAAGTATTTCCGGTACGTAAACGACAAGTCGGTAGAGGAGCTTTACCATCTGGCAGTGGATCCTCTGGAAACCAATAACCTCGCAAAGGACCCGAAGCACGCGGCCAGAATGGCCACATTTCGCAAAACACTGGATCGGCTTATTGTGGATCTTGCCGACGAAAGTACCGCTGCGCCAATGAATTTGCACGTAGAGACAATCCGGAACACAACAGGGCTTGTGATAGGCAGCAAGCAGCCCGAATTCGGCTGGCAAGTGCCGGCTGGCTTGGTTTTTCAGTCGGCTTATCAGGTATTAGTGAGTAGTTCAAAGCTAAAAAGTGATCAGAACCTCGGAGATGTGTGGGATAGTGGGAAGGTCATCAGCGGCGAATCTGCCTCTATTCGGTATGGTGGACCCGAATTGGAAGAAGGAAAACTATATTATTGGAAAGTCCGGCTTTGGGACGGGGATAACCGAACCGGCCGCTATGCCGAGCCCATGGCATTTCGGGTGGGCAACAGCAGCGGGCAGCTGACTACGCCAAACCGATTTTTGTTGGAAAACACATCACCTGAGACGCTCCGTAAACTCGACGAATCAACCTGGTTTGCGGATTTTGGAAAGGCTGCTTTTGCCAATTTGTCTTTTGTGTACGAAGCGGACAGGAGAGAGACGGTGACGGTTCGTCTTGGAGAGCAATTGGACGCAGGAAGAATCAATACTATACCCCAGGGGCATATCCGATTTCAAGAGGTACAGGTTGGCGTTAGTCCCGGAAGAAGGCGCTACGAGTTGAAGCTCCCCCCGGATGAACGAAATACCGGCCCGGCCGCGGTGGCCTTGCCAGATTCTTTCCCGGTGCTATTGCCTTTTCGCTATGCGGAGATTGTGGCCAAGAAGCAACCAATCGAGGTTAACCGTCAGGCTTACTTCGGTTATTTTGAGGAGGATCAAAGCAGTTTTTACAGTTCGGATACGGTACTGAACCAAGTCTGGGATCTTTGCAAATATTCCATGAAAGCAACATCCTTTGCGGGTATTTACATCGATGGGGACAGGGAGCGAATACCTTACGAGGCAGATGCCTATATCAACCAGTTGAGCCACTATGCGGTAGACTGGGAGTACCCGATAGCCCGCAGGAGCATCGAGTATTTTATGGAGTACCCAACTTGGCCCACCGAGTGGCAGCTGCATGTGGCGCTGATGTTTTACGAGGACTACCTCTATACCGGAAATACGAAGCTGATAGAAAGGTATTACGATGAGCTGAAACACAAAACGCTGATGGAGTTGGCAAGGGAGGATGGTTTGATCAGTTCTGAGCGGGCTACGCCAGCGTTTATGCAGAAGCTCGGATTCAAAGATCCGAATGTAAAGCTGGCTGACATTGTCGATTGGCCTCCGGCACAAAAAGACACGGGTTGGCAATTGGCAACCCCCGAGGGGGAACGGGACGGGTTTGTGTTTAGGCCTATCAATACCGTGATTAACGCACTCTATTACAGGAACCTTCAGATAATGGGGGAGTTTGCGCGCCTACTGGGAAGGACCGAAGAAGAGTTGGCATATGAATATATGGCGGCCAAAGTAAAGAAAGCCGTGACGGAAAAGCTACTGGATGCTGATAGAGGTATCTACGTCGATGGAGAAGGAACCGATCATTCTTCACTTCATGCCAATATGATGCCGTTGGCATTTAACATGGTACCAACCGAACATATCCCGAGGGTGGTCGAGTTTATCAAATCCCGCGGAATGGCCTGTAGTGTATATGGTTCCCAGTACCTGATGGATGGGTTGTATAATGCGGGAGAGGCCGATTATGCATTGGAACTGATGACCGCCACCCACGATCGAAGCTGGTGGAACATGATCGCGATCGGTTCTACGATGACCCTAGAGGCATGGGATATGAAGTACAAGCCCAATGCCGATTGGAACCATGCCTGGGGTGCGGTGCCGGGAAATATCGTTGCACGGAAAATGTGGGGCATCATTCCCAGGACGCCCGGAGCTGGCAGGTTGGAAATTCGTCCCCAGTTGGGCAACCTGACACATACCGAAATTACCGTTCCTTTTATCACGGGACAGGTTAAGGCAAGCTACAGGAGGGTAAACAACCGCCTGCAAACGTACACCATTGAGCTGCCGGCCAATGTATCTGCGGATCTGATCTTATCTTACGGTGCAAACGATGCCGTTTCGTTAAATGGAGAAAAGGTCAATGCACAGTTTGAGTCCATCCGCCTTTCTCCCGGCCTCAACGAGGTGGAACTGCAAGTGAATTCTTTTTAAGGACATTTTTTAGAGCCGTGCCAGGTTACTGATTCCTGAATTTCCAGCAATGGGTTTGGTATGAGGTAAAATAGCACATGGTTTGGTTAAAATCTTGGAAAGAAACCGACTTTCTAGGAGATAACTTTGGATGGAAAATAGTTGATTGATCTTCCCAAGGCGTCGCAGATGCAGCATGTCACTGAACAGGTACTCTCTGTATTTGCAGGGGGGAAAGCCGGTAGGTTTTCGCGTTACCTGTAGGTAAATTAGGCGTCCTGCGTGTGCGGTCCTTGGGTTGTTCAAGGGGTACCAAAGCACCGTCTGGGTCCGTGTGTAGCCTGAGCTGCTATTGGGCTATTGTATGGATTTAGATCAAACTATGAAAAATCTCCTACTGGTATTCTTTGTCGTTATTTCTGCCGTCCTTTCCGGTAATGGTCAGCAAGCGGCGACAGTTATTTCCGAATTGGAAAAGCATGAATTGCTAGAGGAACTGGTACAAAGGCTTGGGCAAACGGAAGCTGACCGACTGGCCCGCGGGGTGGATCACCTGCGTTCCTTGTGGATGGAGGCAGATGGGGATCATGTGGCTTTTCATGATTTCTGCATGAAGCAGTTTATTCCAAGTGGTGAAACACTTGATAAGGCTTTTGAAATTGCAGAGGCCCAATTTGAGGCGATTAACGGTTACCGACGGGAACTATCTTTGGTGTTGGATTACCCGCTCACCACGATGTTGCGTCCGGTTACTGAGCTTGACCGGATGGTTGCAGGGGCAAACTTTCAACCGGATTTTTTCAAGAATAAACTCGCCCTGGCAATCGCCTTGAATTTCCCCTACTACACCCACGAAGAAAAAGAACAGTTTGGCCCGGAGTGGACGCGCAAGCAATGGGCCATGGTTCGGTTGGGAGATCGTTTTGATTTTAGGGTGGACCCGACGAAGGAGCCCGAAGCGCTCAGGTTACCTGACGAACTGCGGGATTATACCTCGCTTTATATCCTCTCCATGGATCAGGTGCTTTCACCTACAATGGAGGTGCTTTTTCCTCCCGGCACACGGCTGAATAGCCACAATGGACTCCGAGATGAGATCAAAGGACTGTATTCCAGAAAGGATCCGCTGCAAAGCCAGCGCACCCTAAACACCATTGTGATGCATATCATTCACCAAACCATACCTGCGTGTATGATTGGTGAAACACCCTATTATTGGGAACCCGAAGCAAATAAGGTATATAAAAAAGAGGAAAACCGGTTTGTTGAAGTCAGTTTTACGCCTGAGGCAGATACCCGATACCAGGTCTTGCATCACAATATGACCTCTAAAATGCGACAGGACAGCAAATATGCCGCAGGGTCAACTTACCTATCCCGCACATTTGACAATGTGCAGCTTTCGGAAGCGAAAATCGTCTCACTCCTTAAGTCGGTGGTTGGGGCACCGGAAAAAAAGGCAGTTGCCAACTTGATCGAGAAAAATCTGGGTAGAAAGCTGGAACCCTTCGATATCTGGTTTACCAACTTCAATGACACCCCGGATCACGATATGGATCAGCTAGATCAAGTGCTCCGTCAAAAGTATCCTACACCGATGGCCTTTCAGCAGGACATCCCTGCGATTCTTCAAAAAGTCGGCTTTAGCAGGTTTGAGGCTGATTTCATTGGCAGTCGCATCGTAGTGGATCCCATCCCGTCGGGGGGGCATGCCAACGGCCCCCAAATGCGCGGCGCCAATGCGCATCTTCGCACACGGTTTGAAAAGGATGGACTTAACTACAAAGGCTATCGGGTAGCCATGCATGAAATCGGGCACAACATCGAGCAAATTGTCAGCACGTACATTACCGACCATTATTCCTTGAAGGGTATTCCGAGTAGCCCCTATACAGAGGCCATGGCGGACTTATTGGCCTATCGCAGCATGGTTGCGCTTGGTGTCAATGCGGAATACAGTGCCCGGGAAAAGAGTCAGAATGCATTGGCTGCATTTTGGTTTGTATGTGAGATCGGAGCGGTAGCCTTGCATGAGATCAGGGTATGGAATTGGTTGTACCTTCACCCGGATGCCACTATGGAAGAGCTCAAAGAAGCTACCATGGATATTGCCAAGGGACTTTGGAACGAATATTTTGCAGAGATATTTGGGGTCAGGGACGTGCCGATCTTTGCGATTTACAATCATTTTATCTCCGGTGCTTTGTATTTGCATAGTTATCCTTTGGGCAATATTGTCATGATGCAGTTGGAAGAACAGTTTGAAGGAGGGGATTTTGCGGAGGAGCTGATTCGGGTGTGCAAGATTGGTAAACTTACGCCCGATCAGTGGATTATAGAAGCAACGGGGAAACCCCTTAGTGCTGAGCCACTCCTTCAAGCGACACGAAAGGCCTTGGAGGTTCGATAAGAGATAAGCTTTGTAAAAACCGAAATAATTTAACTATAAAAAGGATGCATGGTCGAATAGTAACCAGGGGAATTTTAGCGGTCTGGTCCTTGCTTTTTTTGTCCATGGCCCTTGTTTCCGCACAACAAACCAATCAGGGGCAGGCAATGCGTGATATACATGTAGGTGGCTACTTGATTACCCAACTGGAGGAGGTAGACGAATCCTACAACGCGGGCTATTCGATGTATATGGCGGCATGGCCACTGGTCAAGGAATATCCGGGGAGGAGCTTTCAGTCGGGACTCTTTGGTACCTGGATGCATCCGCAACAGGATGGCCCCCTACCGATAGAGCGGTTTTATACAAACATCGAAGGAGGACTGGGATGGTGGCGGGATACCGAGTTTGCGACGGAAACGCCCAAATTTATTATGGGCGGTGTGCAGTTGAATTTTGCCGGGTGGGCGAATGGGCCCGGAGCAGGAAGGGGCAGAGACTGGGACGATCCGAAAGGGAAGTACGGCGTGGCGCAATTGAGCCCCTGGGTATTGTGGCCTCCAGATGGGCTCAACCTAAAACAGGGAACTTCCGGTGAGCTGTTCGGTAGTGGGTACCTGCCTTTGCCGCTTATGGAGCCGAAGACAACGACAGCCGGCACAGCGGTTCCAACCGGAAATCAATGCTGGACCTTATTTTTCAATACGGGTAATTTCAAAGGACCGGTAGCTTTCTTCACCCCCTATTTCTGGACGCAGGCCTCTGCCGAGGATCCGCGCTTAGCGGGTTTGTTTTTAGATCAGCGACCCTCAAAAGCCAATAAACCCTTTCAAATGGAGACCCAGCACATCTATTCGAAAGAGGCTACCGATGCCACAGGCCAGGTCTTCGCCCGAACCGCACCCACACAATACCCGGTAGGTTCAGACGGGGTGTCGGACTTATTGCACCGTCTAATGGTCTACAGGAAGAAGGCACTCTGGGATGATGTGGAAGCTTGGTTTAAAGGCGGACCGGTTGCCAGTGGTGTAATCAACACGGAGCAGGCAGCCATGCAACGATTCAAACAGGGAGTCAGGTCAAACTGGAGCTTTTTTGGGGAACATATCGAGAAGGATAAACGTGCCTTGATGAATATTACGTCGTATTTGGATGCCAGCGTCACAGATTCGGCTACCCTGAGGGTGTATTGGGCGGGAGACCTAGTCACAAAAAGGGACGTTGGCTCCCGCTCCTTGGTGATACTTCCGGAATACTATAAGCTGGTGAAAAAGGAGGAGGATGACAAGGGAGAGTGGGTAGCCGTGGCCCCTAAGGATGTACCTGTTGAAACGGGACTGCATGCCGTAGACTTTAATAGCAAGGACAAAAGAAATGCCCTTCCCTATACTACCCCGGTAGAGCCGGAAAGCAGCTGGAAGACCCCGGGTCCGGTAGCTGGTCCTTTTAAGTCGAAATTAGGGGATGGCAGTACCGTTACCTATTATTGGTACCGTTTCGCCGATCAGCCGGCCCTGCTGAATGCGGATCTTACCAAAGAGGAGCGGGAGGAAATGCAACGGCGAGCAGAGTTGCTTCACAGGCATTGGACGAAGGAGCGAGAATACCTTCCTCCGCCATTGATCGGAGAACTGGCGGACATTGATCCGGCACTGATCGTACAGCCTCCGGCTGGATTTGAGGTAGGCTATGTGCCCATTGTGACCCAGCAGGGATTGGAATGAGCTTAAACAAAGATTTTAACAAACAGGTAAAATTTATGAAAGAGTGTAGGTTCCTTTCGTCCCGCCTAGCTGGTTTACTATGTTGTTTTTTCTTATTGGAGGCTTGCAGCCACCCAGAGGATAAAAAACCCAATGTGATCATCTTTTTTACCGATGACCAAGGTACCCTTGATGCAGTTTGTTATGGAGCCGATGACCTGTTTACCCCGAATATTGACAGGTTGGGCAGTACCGGAATACGTTTCACAAAAGCTTATGCCCATACGGTTTGCTGTCCCAGTAGGGCTGCTTTGCTTACAGGCAGGCATCCCCAACGGTCAGGGATAGGAGACTGGACCCAAAACAACCCACATGACTTGGAGAAAGGCAGAAACATGCCCCTTGATGAGGTGACCATTGCCGAAGTATTGAAAGATAACGGATACAGAACCGCACTTTTCGGTAAATGGCATCTGGGAGCTTCGTTAGAGAATGGACCACTTGAACAGGGGTTTGATACATTTTTTGGACACAGAAGTGGCTTTATTGATAACTACTTTCATTATTTTTTGCATGGCAAGGGGTTTCATGACCTTTGGTCTGATAACAAAGAGGTTTTTGCTCCAGGGACCTATTTTCCCTCTATGATGACAGAAAAGGCTATTGAGTTTATTGATGCGAGCAAAAACGATCCCTTCTTTTTATACATGGCTTTCAATTTGCCCCATTACCCAGAGCAGCCCGACTCGGCTTTCGTTGCAAAGAATGCAGGTTTAGAGGAGCCCCGTCGCTCTTATGCCACGGTAGTTTCTATAGTTGACGATTTGATAGGGCAGGTTATGAATAAACTTGAAGACCTTAATCTGAGGGAGAACACGCTGATTATTTTCATGAGTGACAATGGAAGCTAATACTTAATGGTCGAGATACCACCGGTGAATTTTCACCGCATCCACAAAAAGAAGAAAAAATGGAATCACCTTACTTGGCAAATTTGGATGATGAACATCCCGAAGAAAAAAACTACGCAGCGGAATATCCGGAGCTGGTGGATCGGATGAAGGCGCTCTTGGATGAATGGGAGGAGGATTTGAATCGTCATTTACCTTCTGAGGAGTAAAACAGTGCTTTTCCAGCATAAGTCACATCCATTTAAAGTCGCTACTTAATTGGGTAGCAATCCCATTAAAAAGCTGTCTTGATTTACCTGATTGAACCGTTATGAAGAATGCTGGCCTTTTTCTGGCTGTTTTCCTTTCCCTTTGGTTTATATCCTGTGCTAAAAAGGATACCCGCACTCCTTCGCCGAAAAAGCCCAACATTGTCTTCCTTTTGGCAGATGACCTTGGGTATGGTGAGCTGGGAAGCTACGGACAAAACATGATCCAAACACCCGTGTTGGATGAACTCGCCAGTAAGGGGGTGCGGTTTACCAATTTTTATGCAGGAAGCCCGATCTGCGGCCCCTCGCGTGCGGTTATACTCACCGGGAAACATTCTGGCACCGCCACCATCCGAGGAAATATCGGCTATAACCCCGAAACCGGGCGATTTGATCGTGTGGCGTTGCGTGCGGATGAACTGACCCTTGGGGAGATGCTTCGTGGAGCGGGTTATCAAACGGCATTTATCGGTAAGTGGCATCTGGACGACTGCCATGTGGAAACCTGGGCCTACCACAGAGGGTTTGATTTTGCGGTTCAGGAGCAATTTGGTTCTTGTCCGGGGGGAATTGTGTACGATGAAAAAATGCACTGGGTAAATGGAAAGCAGGATTCCATCTACTACGATCAGACAGCCTACGACTGCCTAGATGAATTTCGCACCGATATCGCATTGGGATACCTAGACGAGGTGGACATGGAGGAACCTATTTTCCTTTTTATGTCGTATAGAGCTCCCCACGCACACGAGAAGACGGTCCGAAACAAGGACCTTTATGCAGACCAAGGATGGCCGGAGATTGAGCGTACCCACGCAGCGAAAATCACCCTGCTTGACAAGCAGGTCGGTAGACTGTTGAAAAAGCTCGAAGATATGGGGATTTTGGAAAATACCCTGATCGTATTCACGAGCGACAATGGAGCACATGGTGAATTGGGCCATGATCACACCTATTTTAACAGCACCGGCGAATTACGCGGCAAAAAGCGAGATACGTACGAAGGTGGCCTTCGGGTGCCGGCTATTGCCTATTGGGAAGGAAGGACGATGGCCGGATCGGTGGAAGCAACACCTTTTTCCGGTCAGGATATCATGCCCACCTTTGCCGAAGTGGCCGGGATAGAAGTGCCTGCCCAGTCAAACGGTGTTTCCTTTTTGCCCAGTCTAGTTGGCAGGCCTCCTACACCGCGGGAATACCTTGTTTGGGAGTTTAACATGTACGGCAGGCCATCTACCAACTTTAGGCAGTCTGTTCGTATAGGCAATATGAAGGGCGTTCGGTATGGAGTTGATTCAAAGATGGAATTGTATGATCTGTCACAGGATATTTCAGAAAGCGTCGATATTTCTGCACAGTACCCGATGTTGGTTCGGGAGATGGAGGAGATTGTCCTAAAGGAGCACCTACCCAATCCGCATTTTCCCTATGGCGGCTATGGAGCGATTTTGGGAGCCGAATAAGTCAAGAGAACAAATGCAAAATTAATGAATCTCCCTGGATAGCGGGTCATTGGATTATCCATCTTCCAATATATAAGGTAGGCTAGGGGATTCTCCATGGAAAACCCTAATCCTATCCCCAAGACCGATTCAACATCGGTTAACGGCCATGGTAATATTATTTTTGATTTAAGGAGATAATTCGTTTATTTTTAGGCAATTCTAATTTCCTACCCAAAAGACCCGATGCCTGCCCAAAATCCCTACAAGTTCCTAAGCTATATATTTTTTACGTTCATCATGGGATCATTTATTGTTTCTTGTGCCAGCCGATCCAAGCCGGTTGCCTTTGATCCTCCAACCAACGGACGCATCGTAATAGTAGGAAATACCTTTGCGGAGCAGCTGCAGAACACCAACTATTTCGAAACCTTCCTGTACAGAAATTTTCCGGACAGAAAGCTGGTAGTCCGCAATCTGGGGTGGAGTGGGGATGAGGTAGACCTACAGCCTAGGCCCTTGGATTTTGGTTCCTTGGAAGAAAACCTGGGCTACCATAAGCCGGATTATATTTTCGCTTTTTTTGGCATGAACGAAGCTTTTCAGGGAGCGGATGGCCTGCCGGGATTCGAGCAAAACCTAAGGTCTTATCTGCAAAAAATTTCAACTGAAGCCCACAACGGAAAATCACCTCCTCAGGTAATCTTGTTTTCACCCATCTACCACGAGGAAATCGGCGGTCTTCTTCCCAGTCCGGACGCTCATAACGGACAACTGAAAGCGTATACGCGCAAGATGGCAGAGGTGGCCGAGCAACTTAATATTCCTTTTGTAGATTTATATAGCGAAAGCAAAAGGCTTATGAATCGTACGGATGAGCCCTTGACCTACAATGGCATTCATTTGACCGAAGTTGGGTACCGCCTGGTAGGAGAAATCATGGCGGCTTCGTTGGGATTTCAGGGCATTGGCGTATGATGAACGGGGTGATGAAGGTGGAAAGACCACCCTCCCAATAGTGCCGCAAAGCGGTGTTCTGGCAAATATCCCATGGAGAGATGTAATACGGTGAATTGTACCTCTGTTAAAATATAAACTGTGATGGATAGGCGTGACTTTCTAAAAGCAATTTCGGTAACAAGTGCAGCGATTCCGTTGGTTTCTGCCAATGCATTTTCACTGTATCCAAGTCACTCAAAGAATACCAGGTTGGTATATCATCCGGCCTCACAGATCACCGCTATGGATATAGAGGTACCCGAAGGCAAGCGACTTCCGTTTGGTTGGGAAGCCTTTGCAGTGAAGCCAGGTACCGAAGATCCTTCGGTTCACCTTTCTTTTGATCTTGAAGGCGACGTACCCTATCCCTCGCTTAGACTGAGGTTGTGCAGCGTCATGGACATCCGCGAAGAAATGCTCATTGAAGTATACCTGGGAAGGACTTCCGAATTGATCGGAACGTTGGATATCCGATATCCGATTGTGATACAGGTGTTTGAACTGCTTATTCCTCCGGCGTTTCATGGTAAGATAGGTCGAGAGGGCCTTTCTCTCAAAATGGTCAAAGGGAGTACGCCTGCTTGGTTTTTTAGTGGAGGGACAAACAATCCAACCAATCAGCTGTTGACGGCCCACTTGCTTTCCCATTCCACCGACAATCCCACGTTGAATAATTTCTTTTCCAGTTTTTATTCCATCAATTCCATTCAGCAGTTTGGTTGGATGGAGGGCTGCGTGCTGGACGGCTTGTATGACATGTTCAAAAGCACTTCCAATCCATTGGCCAAGCGGGTGATTGACCAGCATCTTGCCCTGTTTTTTGACGAACATCGAAGGCTTAACTATGAGGGGCCCCGCAGCCAAATTTTATATGATCTAATCTATGGAATTGAATGCCCCTTACCGATAGCCGTCATTACCAAACTGTACCCCGATCATCCGGCAGTAGACCTATTGATTACCTACTGCATGAATGATCTTAGGGAGGAAAACAACCTGACCACAGAGGGTTGCTATACATTAGCCTATCCAATGGCGGAAGCAGCCGCCGCTAGATATCATAAGGATTTGGCAGAATTGGCCATTCACCATCTCTTGATCCGAAGTGATCGACTGGTAAAAAATGGGCACATTTACCAACGGGAAACGAGTGATGGCATGGTTTCTTTCGAAAGTTGGGCCAGAGGGGTGGCCTGGTATATGCAAGGTTTGGTAAGGAGTTGGATGGCATTACATAATCACTCGGAGTTTCGTGGCCTGCCAGGTCTTGAAACCATCAAGCGCTTGTACCTTTCTTCAGTCGAATGGGCGTTGCACTACCAGCAAAAGAATGGGCTTTGGTATTGTTACTTGGCACAGCCTGAGACCGGCTATGATACTTCCGGTTCCTTGGGCATTGCCGCGGCGATCGCTTTGGGGCAAAAGAATGGGATACTCCCCACTGATGTGACCAAGCAGCTAATAAAGACAAAGAATGCAGTGAAATCTTATTTGACCCCGGATGGAATGATTTCGGGCACGGCGCAGTCCAATAAGGGAGGGGAAGAGCTCCAAAAAAGCGGCTACCGGGTCATCTCTTCCTATGCTTCGGGACTCTATGCCCAGCTGATTGCATCCTTACCCGATCCGTTATGAAGCAACAATGACCGGCCGCAGGCAAGCTTTTTTTCATTCATGGGGTGATGCTGGGTCGATGGAATTTTGCATCGGGGTAAAATAGTACATTTTTTGGCTAACATGATGCAACCCTTCTCCACCATTACCCTGTATTTTTAGGTCAGAAAATCCAACACGTTGTGATAGATGATAGGTCTATCCCAGGAATTTCTAATTTGGTTATGGTTTTGAGGGGGTGCCCAGTCCTCTTGTCGAAAACAAAATGCGATGAGGTTTAGAAAATTTCTGTTGTGTGGAGTGTGTATGGTTTTGGTTTTGTCGGCCTGCCATGAGCAAAGGACCGCACCCAATATCATTTTTATTGTTACAGACCAGCAACGCGAGTCGATGATGAGTAGTTCCGGTAACCCGTATGTCCATACACCGGCCATGGATTACATTGCAAATAACGGCATCCGGTTTACTAGGGTCTACGCGACAAATCCTGTTTGTTCTCCCTCTCGAGTCAGTATGATAACGGGACGGTTTCCAGGATATTTTTACGACAAGAATAGAAGACAGGCGCGAAATAATGCAACTTCGGTAAACATCGCAGAGGTTTCGGACCTGGTATACGAAACCAGTTTACCGGCTTATCTCAAAGAGGCCGGCTATGAATTGGTACTTGGTGGTAAGCAGCATTTTCCTGCCCCGCTGCATCCGGAACGGTTGGGTTTTAGGATATTGACGGAAGACGGAAGGGACGAGTTAGCCGAAAAGGCGGCGCAATTTATCCGGCAACCCCAATCAAAACCCTATTTTTTGATGGTGTCGATAGTAAACCCCCATGACATCTGTTACATGGCCATCCGTGATTTTGCGGATTCACTTTCCCTTCTGCGCCTTCAACAAAACGCCAGTGCGGCGCTGGAGAATTTGGACAACGCCCTACGAATCCCCGAGGGGATTGATAGGGACACGTTTTTCAATACCTATTGCCCGCCTTTACCTCCAAATTTCGACATACAGGAAGACGAGGCAAAGGCAATTTCGGTGTTCTTGGATAGGGATCCGAGATCCTTCAGACGCAGGGCCCGCGAGGAATATACCGAGGAGCAATGGAGAATGCACCGCTGGGCCTATGCCCGCCTGACCGAAATGGCAGATCGGCAGGTGCAGGTGATACTGGATGCCCTTCGCGAGTCAGGACAGGAAAAAAATACGCTGGTGATTTTCTCCAGCGATCATGGTGAAAACGATGGCTCCCACCGCTTGGAACATAAAAATGTACTCTACGAGGAATCCGTTAAAATTCCCTTTGCCGCCATGTGGAAGGGCCAAATTAAGCCTGGACAGGTGGATAGTTTGCATTTGGTCTCCCTCGGTCTGGATCTGTTACCCACGGTGGGGGATTATGCGGGCGTAGCGGCGGTGGCAGATGCTAGGGGCAAAAGCCTACGCCCGCTGTTCGAGGGAAAGAAGACGACTTGGCGTGAATCCTTGGGCATAGAGGGGGAGATAAGCCGGGCGGTTTTGCATGCCAACGGCCTCAAATATATTCGCTACGATGCGGCGGGCTTTGAAGAACGCCTCATGGATTTGAACAAGGATAGGTATGAGACGACCCATTTCACCAACGATCCCCTGTATCAGCAGGGACTGGAAGAAATGCGGCAGTTGTTCGAAAACGATTGGTTTGAGGGATTCTGATTGGAGTGGAATGCAGGGCATCTTTTTGATTTATGTAAATCAGTTGTGAAAAACGGATATTTGTTATGGGTATAATTGGCAGAGGTATGTGGTTGGTATTAGCTTTGCTTTTTGGAGCCACTTCGGTAATCGCACAGCAGCGGCCCAATATACTGTTGATCATGGCAGATGACATGGGGTATTCCGATCTGGGAAGCTTTGGCGGAGAGATAGAAACCCCTCATCTAGATCGAATGGCAGCGGAAGGGATCAGGTTCACGCAGTTTTACAATGCGGCACGCTGCTGCCCTACACGGGCTTCGCTACTTACTGGCCTGTACCCCCACCAAGCTGGAATTGGCGATATGACCAATGACCTAGGCTTGCCAGGTTACCGGGGGGATTTAAATGCGCAATGTGTCACGCTTGGGGAGGCCTTAAAAGCGTCTGGTTATGAAACTTTTGTGTCAGGTAAATGGCATGTAACCAAGCATGTGGACACCTGGCGAACATGGCTGACGGAAGATCAACGTATTCATACGTCGAAGCACAACTGGCCGCTCCAACGGGGCTTTGACCAATTTTTTGGAACCATACACGGGGCTGGAAGCTACTATAACCCCTCCACGCTTACCTTGAACAATACACCTGTAGAAGCACCGGAGGTTTTTTACTACACGGATGCGATCAGTGACTACGCTGTTTCGGCTATTCGAAACCATGCCGAAAAGGGCACCGAGTCGCCTTTCTTTGGCTATATATCCTATACAGCGCCTCATTGGCCGCTTCACGCGCTTCCGGTAGATATCCAAAAATACAAAGGCAGGTATGACGTGGGATGGGAAGGCATTCGGGCTGAGCGAATGCGTAGAATGAAGGAACTGGGACTGATTCATCCTGAATGGAGCCTAGAAGGCAGAGACCCTGACCTATTGGAATGGGAAGACACCGAACACAAAGACTGGTGGGCAGCCTGTATGGAGGTGTATGCAGCCATGGTTGATCGCATGGATCAGGGAATAGGTCGCCTTTTGAACGCGTTGGAAGAAACTGATCAATTGGAAAACACCTTGATATTGTTTCTGCATGACAATGGAGGCTGCCACGAGGTACTTACCGATAAGTGGCCCCGTTCTTTGCATTTTCCGGACACCCAACGGGATGGATCACCGCTCCTACGGGGCAACGACGTCAGTGCTTTTCCCGGCCCTGAAAGCACTTATATGAGTTACGCCGCTGAATGGGCCAGCGTAAGCAATACCCCTTTTAAGCTGTATAAGCACTATATACACGAGGGGGGGATTTCTACGCCACTCATTGCTTTTTGGCCCGCAGGTATCAAAGATGCATCGAGGGCGTCCGATCACCTCGGGCATATTGTGGATATCATGCCTACATTGCTGGAGGTGGCCGGTGGTGTGTACCCTACCGTGTATAAGGGGGAAAATATCACCCCAATGGAAGGACAGAGTTTGGTGCCGATTTTTAATAATCAAACTTTTAACCGGAGCCCCATAGGTTGGGAACATGAAGGAAATAGAGGCTTCAGAGACGGCAAATGGAAGATAGTAGAACGGCGCGGTTCTGATGGGGCTTGGGAGCTGTATGACATGGAGAACGACCGCACCGAACAAGATGATCTTGCCACAAAGCATCCCGACCTGCTGGAGAAAATGGTGGGCCAATATGAGGCTTGGGCCGATCGGGTAGGAGTGGTAAAATGGCCGGTAAGGAGATAGCGATGGAAAAACGATCTGTATTTGTTCTCATCTATCTGATAGCATGCTTGGTTTCCTGTACCACCGACCCCTCGCTCCAAAATGGGCCGGTTAGACTATCTTGGGAGGAGAGTTCCAGCGGTTGGAAAATCAGTGAAGTTCTTTTTTCCAAACCTTCGGGGGGAAAGGTTGCCGTGAATGCACCGTCTGGAATGATGACCGTATTGTTCAGTCCGGACTTACCCGCAGGCCCGGTTGATACCGTTATCTACAACAACCAAGGCAAGCCCTTTCCCGATAAGGAGTTCACCTATATTCAGTCTTCCTGGAGGCAGGTATTGGATCCGGTACGATTGAATACGGCGGGCACAGCATTTTCCTTTTTTCCAGAAAATGTAAGGTCGGAGGGGAATGCGTTGGTTTTCAGCCGTGAGTTGGAAATAGGCCGAGTTGAAGCTGCTTGGGAAATCGACAGGGATAGGGAAGGGGCATTTATCGTTACCATTTCGTTGGAAGCTTCTCAACCCGGTTATTACAGTTTGGCCTCTCCGGATTTGTTCTATACCGAACCTGACGAATTGGCATGGGGCATTGTACCGGGACATTACCAAGGTCGCCAAATCACCGATGATCTTCCTTCTTCCTTGGTATACGCGCAGGGTTTGCCCGCTATACCTTATATAGCAAGGGAAAATACCCTCACCACCCTCACCTCCATTCTAAGTAATCGACAGGGAGTCAGCTATTCCGTCTCGGTACTGCCTGGTTACGGTCGTGATCCCTGGGCAACCGATCAATCGACCCACCTAGATACCCGCTTGGGGCTTTCCCATATGAACCGGAATGGGAGGCTGACCCCAACGGCCTATTACCCTTTACTAAACCATTCTTCGGCAAAGCTGGCACCGGGCGATCGGGTTTCCTTTACCTGTAAATATACCGTAACCGACCAAGATTGGTTCTCCCTTCTCAAGCAAACAGCAACACAGGACTATCAGTTGGAGAATTTTTTGTCCCTAAAGGAATCGTCCCTTTCACTTACGCATCGAATTTTCAATCTACTTGACTACTCCTTGGACGATGAAACTTCTATGTGGAATGAGATGCAAAGTGGGGGCATGAAGATTGGCGCGCAATCTTATTTGGGAGGTGTAGAGAGTTCCTCAGGGGATGCTACCAAGAATTCAGATATCGGTGCCATGTGGATGATGGCAAACCTGACCAACTTGACCGACTTGAAAACAAAGCGACTGCCGCTAATTCGGAATTTCAAGCTGCAACAGATCGAAGGAGAGGGCAGCAAGATCAGTGGAGCGATCAAGGGCCAATATTATCTCAGCAAAAGCGATAAGTGGGTGGAAGAATGGGGAGATCATACCGAACCCATAGCGTTAACCTATTATAATATGCTGGACCTCGGAAACATTTTGCTTTTTGACCCCCATGACGAAGAGCTAAGGGAGGTTCTGAGTTTGGGAGCGGAGCGCCTGCTGAATTGGCAGAAATCCGATGGCAGCTGGGCAGCCGGTTACCTTAAAGACGGAAAGACAGAGGTTTACCAGGACTTAAAGGATTACCGGCCTACCTTCTACGGGTTGCTGGTAGCCTACCGTATCTTGGGAGATCAGCGGTACCTCGAAGCTGCCATTAAGGGTGCGAATTGGCTGTTAGAGGAAGGCGTGCAAAACGGCTACTTTACCGGTGTTTGTGGGGACACCCGGTTTGTGAATGACTTTGCGACCGCTCAGGTTGCCCAGGCCCTGTTGGATTTATGGGAAATCACCGGAAACGAGACCTACAAAGAGGCTGCGGTATTCACAGCCCGCATTTATACTTCCTCGATCTATACCCACCCCATCCCAGATAAAAGAAGTAAGGTAGTCAATGGTCGTGAGGTGCCTGATTGGGCGATCAGTCAGGTAGGTTTGGGGTTCGAACATGGTGGTAATTTGGGTTCAGCGACCGGGAGAGGCCCCATTTTACTGGCCAGTCATGCCGGGCTGTTTTTACGTGTTTCCCAACTTACAGGTGATCCCTACTTTGCCATGTTGGCACGTACGGCCATCTGGGGTCGAGACGCTTTTTTACATCCGGAAAATAAGGTAGCATCGTATTACTGGGCAAGCATGAATGCCGGAGCAGGTAAATTTCCACACCATGCGTGGTGGCAAATAGGCATGCTCACCGACTATTTGGTAGCTGAAGTTGCCTACCGTAGTGCTGGTGCACTATCGTTTCCGATGGGATTTTTTACACCCAAGGTAGGGCCGCACAAGACAGTAGGCTTCCAAAAGGGTGAGATTTTTGGCAAATCCGCTTCTCTGTTTTTTCAAAAGGAGTTGGTCTCCGGTTCCAGTCCCTATTTAGATTATTTAGGAGCTCGTGCAGAGGAGGAAGAGGTATACTATATAATTCTATTGAACAACAGTGCCCACGGGCGTACGGAACAACTAAAGGTCAATCTTCCTCACGAGTCGGTCAAAAGTAAACCCTTTTCACTAAGGAACTATGATGCAACAGGGAAGTCGATCGATATTCCGTTTAATCACGGTGAAGTAGAAATTGATTTTCCACCATATTCAATGAGGGTTTTGGAGATATCGGGGCATTGATTTTTCATGTACATGCTATGCCGCATTTTTTTATGCAAAGGTACTTCAATTCTTTTTTAAAAGAATTAATAGTAATTATTAAAATTTTTTATCTAAGTTATCTTCTATGTGTATTCTGGATAAAAACTGGGCTTTATCCTGGTTAAGATAGTATATGTATCAGTTAAGATAATGGATGACTATGTATTTAATTGGGTCTATCTTTCGGGTGTTATTTAAAACCTAACTTATAACCCCATGAAAAAAAATACTAAATATGGCGACGAGGAATTGTCGCTTGAGGAATTGGTAGATGGTGGGAAACGAGGTGTATATTTCACCTTTATTCTACTGTTTTTAGCGCAGTTGGTTGCTGTTAATTCATCTTTTGCAAGGGTGAATGCGCCTATGGGTTATGGTCTTGTATATACGAATGCAGGACTGTATACACTTGAAAATCTGGGAATCGAAGCCGATTTTTTCGAGTTCCAGAGTGATAATCAAGTTAGAGGAACCGTAACCGATGAATCGGGAGAGCCGCTACCGGGAGCCTCGGTTGCGCTGGAGGGGACTACCATGGGAACCGTGACAGATTTGGACGGAAATTATACGATCTCAGCACCTGTGGGTAGCACCCTGATTTTTTCATACATAGGGTTTGATCCGGTGAGAATCAGGGTGGATAACCGTGCCCAGATCAACGTCACCCTCAAGTCGGAATTGTCCGCTCTGGACGAAGTGGTAGTCGTTGGGTTTGGTACGGTCAAAAAGAGAGACCTCACTGGAGCGGTATCTTCACTGAATGCGGACGATGTGTTAAGCCGGCCTATGTCCAACTTGGGGGATGCCCTTCAAGGTCAAATTTCGGGTGTACAGATTGTGCAAGGGTCTGGACGACCAGGTGCCGGGCCGTCAATTCAGGTACGGGGGCTGAATTCAATCTCCGCGGGACAGTTGCCATTATTGGTTATCGATGGTGTGCCGCAGGCTGATATGGCAGATCTTGGGGTCATCGATCCGATGGTAATCGAGTCCATTGAAGTGTTAAAGGATGCTTCTGCTGCTGCGATTTATGGTTCCAGAGGTGGTGCAGGTGTGGTTTTGGTTACCACAAAGCGGGCTAAATCCGGATCCAGCAACTTTACGGTGAACCATACGACGTCGGTTCAACAGTTGCCTCGGAGAGTTCCAATGATGAACGCACAGCAATACATGGAGTCTGTAATGACCGCTGCCCAAAATGCATGGGTGGTTCGTAGGGGAGGTGACCCCAACGCACCCAATACGGTTGCTGCCCGGGGACATATTCGGTATACCTGGCCTCAGGAGTGGGATGATCCCAATGTACGTGCCAGTTGGCCCGACACCGATTGGCAGGACGTAACCTTTAGAAATGCACCCATGCATAAGATCAACCTGACCGGGTCGGGAGGCACCGAAACACTCACCTATTATTTTGCGGGAAGCTATACCGATCAGGATGGTATCGTGGACAATGACCACAACCATAAAATGGTACACCTCAACGCAAAAATCGAAAACAGGTTCAGTAAATGGTTTAAAGCGGGAATGAACATAAACAACCGCTTGACTTACATAAGAAATGATCCGGAAGACTGGTCGATCGTACAGCATGGTATTGAGTTTCCTCCCATATTTCCGCAGGTTACCGAGCAAGGGTATGCAGGTGGTCCGCTGACCATCGTCAATGATTCAAGGTATCCTTCAACTACGCCTGCGATGAGCAATTTTGAAGGGCTTTACTTTAATACTGCAGCGAATCCTTATGCTCACATGAGGGACATAAAGAGAAGTGAAAACAACTTTGTACAAGGTAATATTTGGGGTGAACTCACGCTGATGGAAGGGTTGAACTTCAGATCAAGTTTTACCTATAACCAGGAGTGGGGACGCAGTTCCTTTTTTACTACCGTTGACAATAACCTTCCTGAGAATTTCTGGAGGGCAGGTAATATGGCAAGAAATATGAATCGAAATGACGGTTGGTATTTCGAAAATTTGCTTACCTATAACAAAGTCTTTGGTGATCATAGCCTGAACTTTACGGGGGGATATATCGCTGAAAAACGCAATCGGTTCGGATTCAATGCGGCTAGAAGGGACTATGAAAACGACATTACACCTTTCTTGAGCCAAGGAAGGGATGTTACCGTTGCCAATGATTTTGAGATGACCACCAGTTTTTTGTCATCTCTCGCTAGAGTAAATTACGGATTGAAAGACAAATATTTACTTACGGCTACGATCCGTCAGGATGGTTCTTCACGCTTTGGAACAGATTACAAGTTTGGCTACTTCCCCTCTGTGGGTGCGGGTTGGATTGTAAGTGACGAAGACTTTATGAAGGGGACAAGCTTCCTGGAATTTTTCAAGCTGCGAGCCAGCTACGGCCTTGTAGGTAACGACAACTTCAGCGATTATTTGTGGGTGCCCTCGTTGGCCCAGGGATTTGCCCCTATCGGTGATCAGATGACAGCCTTTTTCCAAAAGGCAGCGCTTCCCAACCCCGAACTGCGATGGGAGCGGACCGGGCAGTTCAACGTTGGGTTTGATGTTGAACTATTTAACAACCGGGTGAACTTGGTAGCTGATTTTTACAATTCACGTACCGCCGACCTTTTGTTAAACCTCCCCATTTCATCGTTGACAGGATTTACCTCATTGATGCAAAATACGGGAACGGTTGAAAATAAAGGGATGGAACTTGCTTTGACCACGAGGAATACGGTGGGTAAAGTGACGTGGACTACCAACACGAATTTCTCGTTGAACAGAGGAAAGGTACTGGATCTGGGAGGTGAGGAATACCTGATACCCGCCCAGTCATTTGGATTGCAGGTGCGTACCTATGTAGGACAGCCATTGTTTCAGTTTTTCGGATACGACTACCTTGGAACCTATCGTGACCAAGCGCATATCGACGCAACTCCATCCTTTCCCGGCGCAGAACCTGGAGATGCCAGGTATAGGGACGTGGATGGAGATGGTGTAATAACGACTGAGGACCGAACCCTTATAGGAAACGCCCAGCCGGATTTCATCTGGTCTATGAA
This sequence comes from Lunatimonas lonarensis, assembly GCF_000390185.1. Classification (GTDB taxonomy): domain Bacteria; phylum Bacteroidota; class Bacteroidia; order Cytophagales; family Cyclobacteriaceae; genus Lunatimonas; species Lunatimonas lonarensis. Next base: position 167,532 of record NZ_AQHR01000040.1, read on the forward strand.
CAACCGTGTGACCTGGAAAGGCTTTGATCTAAGCGTATTGGTAGTTTCAGTGGTAGGAGGAGAAAAAGTCAATCTGATGAGACGGCGTTCTGTTTGGTTTCACGGGGGACGTAATTTTCTTGACTTTATGGCCGATGCATGGACACCGGAAAATCCGGATTCCTACTACTATAAGCTCAGTACCGATCTTACCGGTATGAACAATCAGCCTTCCAGTTATTGGATAGAGAGCGCGACTTATGTCAAGCTGAAGGATATAACACTAGGGTATAACCTTCCCCGCAATTTTGCAAATCGTATCGGGTTAGCCACCGCAAGGGTGTTCTTCAATGGAAACAACCTGTTCTCTTGGGACAATTTCATAGGGTATGATCCCGAGCAAGGTGGTAGTGGCAATAACCATATCCGTAGAGGCTTCACCCATACTGAATACCCTATACCGAGAGTATATTCATTGGGGGTTAATGTATCGTTTTAATCAATAGCTTAGACATTCATGAAATCGATCGCAATTAACCGGTTAAACACTGGCGTTAGTATACACTATGCGACCTGCCTACCGGTAGGCAGGGATTCCATGGGGTCATCAAGGAAAAAACTATAGACACATGAAAAAGATATTGATATTAGCAATAGGTTCCTTATGCATGTTTGGTTCCTGTAGCCAGGATTTTCTGGACGAATATCCTCCGCATCTAATCACAGCTGGTAATTTTTACCAAAATGAAAACCAGCTCATCATGGCTGCCAACTCTGTATATAACCAGTTATATACGGTTTGGGGTCCCTTATCCTTGCCCTATGTATATGGGGATGCCTATGGTGGGGATTCCTATATTTATCTGACAGTAGGTACTTCCGGGGATTGGTTTGATCTGGCCAATGACATGAATGTGTTTTCTGCCAGTGGTCCCATCGAGAGTGCTTGGAATAGCTATTACAATGGCATTTTCAGAGTCAATGACTTTCTGGAAGAGCTTGAGGCTGCGTCGAATGTGATCACTACACCAGGCTTGAAAGAGCGATTGCAGGCAGAAGCGGTATTTGTGAGGGCTAGTTTTTATTACTACCTGGCCCAATGCTTTGGTGGTGTACCCTTGGTAACGAGCGTGCTTACGCCAACACAAGCAATCGTACTTGCACAAAATACCGAAGCTGAAATTATCGCAAAAGTGGAGGAGGATTTACGCTTTGCTGTAAATAATCTTCCTGCCACCTATCCGGCCCAAGATAGGGGACGAGTGACCAGTCATGCCGCGCGTGCCATGCTTGCTAGAGTATATATGTCCTATGGAAAAAACAACGAGGCTAGAGAACTACTGGCACAGGTTATCAACAGTGGGCGATTTTCATTGGACAGCAACCAGGATGGTGTCGTTGGTCCGGAAGATTATGCCCATGTTTTTGATGCCTACACCAAGCATTCACCGGAATGCGTCTTGGAGCTTCAGTTTATCCACGGCATTACAGGCCGTTGGCATAACTACGTAGAAAACTATACCCCCACTGTTCCCTTCTTTACCTTTCCCGGACAAACCCAGCCGGTCGGTACCTGGGGCCTTGGCGCTGTGGAGGAACGATTGTTTGATGCCTTTGAGCCGAATGACAACACTAGGAGATCTATATCAGCGGTTATGTTCATTACTAACCCCTCAAACGGTAGCCCCTTTTTCGCTCCCCACACCGCAAAATACTACCATGGGTTCAGAGATCTCTTTAATAATGGTTCCAATGTGCCGATCATCCGCTATTCGGAGGTTTTGCTGAACTATGCCGAACTTACCAACGATGCACAGTACCTCAATATGGTCAGGGCAAGGGCTGGTTTACCAGGCTACGGGGAGCCGGGCTATCCTTCGCACATCAATACGTTGGCCGAAGCCATCGAACACGAAAGAAGGGTTGAGTTCAGTTTCGAGTTTCAGAGAGGATTCGACCTGAGGCGAACGGGCAGATTCTTGGAGGTCAAAGGAAAAGAACTTGGCAGGACACTGGAGCCTTGGCGGATTCATTTCCCAATTCCCCAGAACGTAATCGACGTAAACACCAACATGCGTCAAAATCAGGGCTATTAATTGGATAAATCCATTGGCAATATACTTGATATGATAAAAAGGATAGGGTTTTCTATACCTCAATCCCTTCTATTGGGAGGTGCTCTAGTTGCTCTATTGGCTGGATCGGCTTGTCAGCGAAACGTAGACGTTTCCGAGGCGCCGATCCAGCCTCATTTTTTCCAAGGGCAAACGGAGGTCATACCACTGGCCGGTACCTGGGATTTCGCACTCGACCCGGATCATGTAGGTGTCAAAGAGCGATGGTATTCAAAAAAGCTAGCCGATACAGTTACACTCCCGGGCACGACGGATGAAAATAAAAAAGGCCAATTCATCGACGAGCGGGTAGATGACCGTCTGTCCCGTGTGTGGTATTGGAAAGGTGCCGCTTGGTACCATAAGGAAGTGGAGATACCCTCGGAATGGATTGGTAAGCGAATACAACTTCTTCTGGAGCGAAGCAAGGACACACATGTGTGGGTGAACGATAGCTATGTGGGATATGAAAACACCTTAAGTGGCCCCCAGTTTTTTGACCTGACTGCCGCCGTCAAAGAGGGAACAAACCGGATAGCCATTTTGGTCGATAATTCCGTTTTGCCACCCGTTGGCCCGGCCCATGCCATCGACGAACGAACCCAGACCAACTGGAATGGGATTGTGGGTCGGCTGGAGCTACAGGCCACTGATCCGGTGTGGATAGATCAGGTACAAACCTATCCGGATGTAGCCAACAACCGCGTAAAGGTGGTCGCCAAGATTGGAAACATTACCTCAATACCCGTCAACGGCAGGATGCAAGTCCAAGCAGCAAGCTGGAACGTCCGTAATCCGGTTACTTTTCAAGGACATGAACAAGCATATTTACAGCTTGTGGATGGACAAGAGGTGGAGTTTTTTTATGATTTTGATGAGGAGGCCCCCCTTTGGGATGAATTTGATCCGGCATTGATCCGCTTGGCCCTTAAGCTGTCCGTTGATGACGGCGGACCCTCGTATCAGCACGCCACTTTTACGGATTTCGGCATGAGAGAATTTGTCCAGAAGGGCAAGCACCTGCTTATCAATGGTGATCGGGTCTTTCTTCGTGGTCGGATCGACTGTGCGAATTATCCACTTACCGGATACGCCCCAATGGACCGGGAAAGTTGGCTGGAAATGTTTCGTATGTTAAAGGCCTATGGGATCAATCACTGGCGCTTTCATACCTGGTTTCCCCCAAAGGAAGCTTTGGTGGCAGCAGATATGGTAGGGGTTTATTTACAACCAGAACTGCCAAACAAGCGAAGTGGAATGGATCTCAGGAGTATGGACGATGAGGAAGCCATGAAAGTACACAACCCGGATTACCTCGCGATGAGCGGATCCAAGTTCAACATGACACTTAAGGACTATCTACAAAAGGAGGCGGAATTGATATTTCGCTACTTCGGCAATCATCCCTCCTTTACGCTTTTTACGCTTGGAAATGAGTTGGGGCGTAACCAAGGTATGTTCGAATTGGTGGCAGGATTTAAAACGATGGACAACAGGAGGCTGTACGCCCAGGGAAGCAATAACATGCATTGGGAGCCGTCGTTTGCGGAAGGAGATGATTTTTGGGTTATCAGTCGAACGGACACCAACCTCCACGTTCGGGGGGCTAATTTTCACGGAGCCGTTTCCAGTGGGCATGTGGATAACCTACCGCCATCTACACTGGTTGACTACGACCATTCGATCGAACACGTAGAGGTTCCCGTGATTGCCCACGAAACAGGTGCCTATCAGGTGTCGCCTGATTTTTCGGAAATACCCAAATTCACGGGCGTCACCCGAGCGAGGAATTATGAACTTTTTGAGCAGCGTTTAAAAGATGCCAAAATGTATGATCAGTACCCTGCGTTTGTAGCTGCTTCGGGAAAACTGGCGGCCATTTGCTATCGGGAGGAAGTAGAGGCAGCCCTTCGTACTTCCGATCTTGCTGGATTTCAATTGCTGGATATCATGGATTTTCCAGGACAGGGAACCGCTCCCGTGGGTATTCTGAATGTATTTATGGAATCCAAAGGTCTAATAGAACCGGAAGAATGGAGGAGATTTTGCAGCGAAGTGGTGCCTTTGCTGAAAATGGAAAAGTATACATGGACCAATGCAGAGACATTCTCCGCCCAAGTGGATGTAGCCCATTATGGGAAGACGGATTTTTCCAACCCCACCCTAAGTTGGGAACTAATAGGCAGCACGGGAAGAATATTCAAAAAAGGCAAACTTCAAAATGGGGACATCCGAAAGGGAATGCTTCAGGAAGTTGGCAAAATCAGTTTTCCGCTGAATGAAATTTCCCGGGCCGAGAAATTGACGCTAACTCTTTCCATTGAGGGAACATCCTATAGCAATGCGTATGACCTGTGGGTGTATCCCGAGTCGGTTGACTTGAAGGTACCTGCTGAGACATTGGTTTCCAGAAGGTTGGATGCAAATGCCATGCAACATTTGGAAGGTGGCGGAAAGGTAATCCTGTTTCCTGAACATGACCGATTGCCCCATTCTATCAGGGGTGCCTTTCAAACCGACTATTGGAGTTATCCCATGTTTTTGCGTTCTGCGCTCAATCAAGGAAAGGAGCCGGCTCCGGGGTCATTAGGTTTTTTGTGTGATCCGGATTCGCCATTGCTTGCCCATTTTCCAACAGAGTTTCACAGCAATTGGCAGTGGTGGCATTTGGTAAAAAATGCCCGGCCGATAATTCTGGACGATACGCCGGCTGACTACAGACCGTTGGTTCAGACCATTGACAATTTTGCCCGAAACCATAAGCTGGGAATGATATTCGAGATGAAAATGGGGAAAGGCAGTGTTCTGGTCTGTGCAGTGGATATACCGAACCTACTACATCTCCCTGAGGCCAGGCAGTTGTATTACAGTTTAATACATTATGTGGATTCTCCGGCGTTTTCACCTCAATTCGCACTTGACACATCGCTGATCGCACAGCTTTTGCCCTGATTTGTGTGCGGGATAATGGAAAAAGTCTCTGATTAGCCGTCGGGGTACCCTTTCGTAATCTGGTCCGAGGGACTGCAAATAGTAAGTGCCTACTTGCAATCCTAAGCTAATAAAAACCTGTCGATTACAAGATGATAACAGGACATGATTGATTGTATGAATAAACTAACCAAAGTGTAACCAGCTATAACGCGACCATGAAGAATTCAGTAAAAAAGCTAACGCTGCTAGGCTTGTTTACGCTAGCAGGGATCGTTTTTTCTTCTTGTTCTCCTGAAGAAAGCCCAAAGGACCACGTAAAGTTGTGGTATAGCAGTCCAGCCAAGGTAATTGAAAACGAAAAATTTTCCCATCAAAGGGAATGGCTAAAGGCTCTTCCCCTCGGCAACGGTTCTTTGGGGGCGATGGTATTTGGAGATGTTAATTTGGAGAGGATACAACTGAATGAGCAAACCATGTGGTCGGGAAGTCCCACGGATAACGACAACCCTGAAGCTCCAAAGGCCTTGGAGAAAATCCGAAATTTGCTTTATCAGGGAAAATACCTAGAGGCTACCCAACTTACCAATGAAACCCAAATTTGCTTGGGTGTTGGTTCAAAGCGGGGAGGTCCATTTGGTAGCTTTCAAACCCTTGGTGAGTTATGGTTCGATTTTGGAACGGACGCTGAATTCCACAATTACCACAGAGAGTTGGATTTGGAAGATGCTGTGGTTAGGGTGAATTACACACAAGATGGCGTGAATTATTCCCGGGAGGTATTTGCCAGCTATCCCGATCAGGTGCTGGTAGCACGGTTTTCGGCGGATCAACCCGGTAGCATTTCTTTTTCATGTAAAATGGATAGACTTGAGCGCTTTACTACCCATACAGAAGATCAGCAATTGGTCATGAAAGGTGCGCTTTCTGATGGTAAAGGAGGCGACGGCCTCGAATATATGGCTAGACTTGCCGCACTCAACACCAACGGCACGGTAAGCTACACGGATTCTACGGTTATCGTAAAAGATGCCGATGAGGTGACGATGATCCTTTCAGCATCTACAGATTATGTATTGAGCTATCCCAGCTACAAAGGCACAGACTATGAACATGTTACTGATACTCATCTCAAGGCCGCTTTAAAAGTACCCTATGAGCAGTTGTTACAAAGGCACTTGGACGAATACAAATCCTATTTTGATAGAGTACAATTTAGACTAGGTGAAAGCAGGATCGATGACATCCCTACGGATGAGAGAATTGCCAATGCCAAACTGGGGAGGGGGGATTCGCGATTGGTTGAGCTGATATTTCAGTATGGAAGATACTTATTGATCGCCTCATCCAGACCGGGCACGATGCCGGCAAACTTGCAGGGCTTATGGGCAGATCAAGTGCATTCGCCATGGAACGGAGACTATCACACCGATGTAAACATCCAAATGAACTATTGGCCGGCTGGGGTGACCAACCTCTCCGAATTGCAGCTTCCCATGTTTGATTTAATCACCTCTCTGGTGAAGCCGGGTGAACGAACAGCGAAGATCCAATACAATCATAACGGATGGGTAGTACATCCCATTACCAATGTATGGGGCTTTACGTCTCCCGGAGAAAAGGCGAGTTGGGGCATGCATTTGGGGGCAGGTGCTTGGCTTTGCACCCATATATGGGAACACTACCTGTATACGGGAGATAGGGAATTTCTGGCTCAGATGTATCCGGTGATGAGGGGGTCGGTCATGTTTTATCTGGATTGGTTGGTACAGCACCCACAAACAGGGAAATTGGTTTCGGGCCCGGCGGTTTCCCCCGAGAATACCTTCGTTGCGCCCGATGGCAGCCACAGTCAAATAAGCATGGGGCCTGCACATGATCAGCAGGTGATTTGGCAACTTTTTACAGATTTTGTTTCCACTTCTACGGAATTAAACAAGACGGATGAGCTAGTAAAAAAGGTATTGGATGCAAGGGAGAGACTTGCCGGTCCCAAGATCGGCTCGGACGGACGGATTATGGAATGGGCAGAGGAATTTCCCGAAGTAGAGCCAGGTCATCGCCACATATCACACTTGTTCGCCATGCATCCAGGTTCTCAAATCAATATGGAAGAAACTCCGGAGTTGGCCGCAGCAGCCAAGAAATCACTTGAATTTCGAATTCAAAACGGGGTTGGGCATACCCAGGCTGGCACCTTTGGCTGGAGCGCAGCCTGGCTGATTAGCCAGTATGCGAGGTTGCTGGAACCGGAAAAGGCAAACGAAAGTCTCAATACCATTTTGTCAGGGAGTGTTGCACCAAATCTGTTCAATCTACATCCGCCCTTTCAGATTGATGGCAACTTTGGTACGACCGCTGGGATCGCAGAAATGCTCATCCAAAGTCATACAGGAGCCATTCAACTCTTGCCCGCTTTGCCCATCGAATGGTCTTCCGGTGGGGTTAAAGGGCTGAAGGCCAGGGGAGGATTTGAGGTGGACATCCACTGGGAAGAAAACCGCTTAACCCACGCATTAATCAAGTCACATCGTGCCGGTTCAGTAGTGGTTAGGTATTTGGGAAAGGAGGCAAAAATTGAGTTTAATGGCCGCGGAACGAAAACCGTCCGTTTATTGGATTTTAAACTTGGATGATGTTAGTCAGGGCTGATGGTATTGATAGATTGGCTTTGTTGCGTTCAATAAACCGTATTAATGAATGACTATTTTCAAGTAGCAATAATAGGGGATATAAAATGTCTTATAGATATGAAGAAATATAGCAATTTTATCAATTCGTTATTGGTTTGTTTGATCCTTATTTTTTCCTCAGCTGTAGAGAGAAAACCTAGGATTTTGATAATTGGAGATTCTATCTCCGGAGGATATACCCGCTATGTGACGGATCATTTCAAAGATCGGGCGCTTGTGATGCACAATCCAGGCAATGCTGGTGATACGGGAAAGGGGTTGACATACATCCGAGAGTACATTGGCAATGGGGATTGGGACATCATACTTTTTAATTGGGGCCTACATGACCTTTGTTACAGGCATCCGGATTCCAAGTCGGCTGGTAACCGCGATAAAGTAAATGGTACGATTACTTTTACGGTGGATGAGTACAAGGCAAATCTTGATTCATTGGTAGGAATCATGAAAGAGCTGAGTGACGCAAAGTTGGTTTTTGTAACCACAACCTATGTTCCCGAAAATGAACCCGGAAGGTTCTCCAAAGACCCAATCATCTACAATAAAGTTGCACTTCAAGTTATGAAGGAGCATTCTGTGATGGTCAAGGATATTTACAGGAAATCCAAAGCTATCCACAAAGTACATGGGTTTGGTGATGATGACGTACATTTTACTGACGCAGGAAATAACGAGTTGGGTAAACTGATTGTAGAAGTTCTTGAAAAAGCGCTAAAACAATGAATGTTAGCGGTACTAAATCTTTTATTAATACCCTAGTGAAATCATTGAAACGGGTACTATTTTATAGTATATGTTCCCTAGTGATTTCCTGTGGTCATAAAACGGAGCCTAAAGATCTGGGGCAGAAGAGGCCAAACATACTATTTATCTATGCGGATGATTTGGGAAGTGGCCTTCTTGGTGTGAATGGACAGGAAATAATTAAGACTCCACATATCGACAAATTGGCACTGGAAGGGATGAGATTTACGAGAAGTTACAGCAGTAGCTATTGTTTGCCCGCCAGAGCCAGTCTTCTTACCGGTCTGCATGATAGTCATGCGAATGCATGGAGGTATGTTGCTGGCGGGATTTGGATTGATTACAGGGATGGAAAACTCAGTTACCAGCAAGTTGTTGACAGTGTGAACAGAGCCCATGGAGAAATTCCTGACGAAGAGGTTTTCTTACCACAGTTACTGAAGGAGTCCGGCTATTATACCGCGCAGGTCGGCAAATTGGAATGGGGATTTTCAACTACCCCAGACCGGCTAATCAGGCATGGATGGGACTATCACTTTGGTTACTACGACCACCAAGACTGCCATGGGTATTATCCTAAATCCCTTTTCAGAAACGGGGAAGAGGTTTTTATAGAAGGTAACCATTCATCGAATAGCAAGGAGCCGGGAAGTACGTATTCCCAGGAGCTGTTTATCGAGGACATGGTGGATTTCATCAGAAACTATTCCAGTGACGAACCTTTCTTTCTCTATCATCCCTCGCAAATTCCCCATGGAGACATCATGATTCCTCAAATACATCCCGATTTTATCGATAACGAGCAGCTAACGTTAACTCAGAAGGAATATGCATCCATGGTCAAAATGCTTGATGACCACGTAGGGATTCTTTTGGATGAGCTGGTCAAAAAGGGCATTGATGACAACACTGTGGTTATTTTCTCAGTAGATAACGGTCACGAAATATATTATGAGCTAGCACATCAAAAGGTGTACGATGAGAGTAAGAGCATGCTTTCCGATAAATTTGACAGCGAACGGGATGGAGATGTTTTCAATGGAAATCAAAATTTATCGGGCAAAAAGTTTTCTTTTTGGGAAGGGGGGATCAAAGTGCCTTTATTTGTGCGATGGCCTGGTGTAGTTGAGCCCGGTAGCACGTCAGATCTTCTTGTCGCCAATTATGACCTGATGCCAACACTTGCGGAGATAGCCGGTGCTGAGATGCCCGCTGGAAAGGATGGGATTTCTTACCTGCCCACGTTGAAGGGTGAATCAGCTGCCCAAATGGAACATGACTTTGTGATAAATAAGGGGTATGTAAGGTATGCGCCCCATAGAGGAGCATCACTGATATCCAATGATGGATGGAAGCTGAGGTATTTTGAAGGAAGTGAAACCTACATGCTGCATGAGTTGACATCCGATCCCAAAGAAAATATTGATCTGGCGTTGGAATTTCCTGAAAAACTAGAGGAGCTCAAACAGCTGTTTCATTCAGAATACAACAGTCCTCGAAGGGATATACGGTCATTTCAGTTCAATTAATTGGATAGGTTAAAATATGAAACGGAAGGGTGTAAATAGCCAAATAATAACGCTAATTCTAGTGGTTTCATCCATCAGTTGGGGGATTTCATCTTCTTTGGTTCCTCTTTTTGAGGGCATTGACGGGATTAGCGGCGTAAATGAAATCGAAAGTAGACCGAATATCCTGTTTATTTTGACCGATGATCAGGCATTTTCAACCATAGGTGCCTTGGGAAACACCCGGATACAGACGCCCACGATGGATGGTTTGGTCACAGAAGGCACCCATTTTACCAATGCCTACGTGATGGGGGGAAGTTCTCCCGCAATATGTTCTCCTTCCCGGGCGATGCTATTCAGTGGACGTACACTCTGGAACCTTGAAAATCAGGGCCAATACGGCTTCGAAATATCAGCTGCGTATCAAACGTTGTTTCAGGTTTTTCTAGAAAACGGCTACAACACCTTTGCGACCGGCAAAAATGAGCCCGGCCGCGATGGACATTTCGCCCGATCCTTTAATCACGCTGACAAGGTACTGTTTCGGGGCATGACCGGTTCCCAGTACAGACTTCCCCTTGTGTCTTTTTCTCCGGAGGGAGATTATTCACGTGAGCGGGAGGAAATTCATACGGGAACCCATTCAGCCGAGGTGTATGCAGATGCGGCCATACGCTTTATCGAGGAGCAGGCAGATAGCGAGGTGCCATTTGTAGCCTATGTGGCCTTTCAAACCCCTCACGATCCCCGGCAGGCACCGGAGGAATTTCAGGCCAAGTATTCTGCCGATGAGATGGTTCTGCCCGCGTCGTACTTACCCCAGCACCCATTTGACAATGGTATGCTACAGATACGGGACGAGCAATTGGCGGGTTTCCCCCGCACCCCTGACGAAATCAAGCAGCACATTGCAGACTATTATGCCATGGTTTCCCACGACGACTTTCAGATCAGCCGTATATTAAATGCCTTGAAGCGGTCGGGGAAGTACGAAAAAACCATTATTGTATTTACATCTGATAACGGTCTGGCTGTCGGTAAGCATGGGTTGATGGGAAAACAAAACCTGTATGAGCATTCGATTCGAGTGCCCCTGATTCTCGTAGGCCCGGGAATCCCCAAAGGAGAGCAACGGAACCACCTTTGCTACATTTATGACCTAAACCCAACCTTATGCGAGCTGGCAGGGATACCGGTTCCGGGATCCGTGCAGTTCAAGAGCATGGCTGATATCATTGCGGATCCAACAAGGCAGCATAGGGACTATCTCTATTTTGCGTTTATGTACTGGCAACGGGCTGTTAGAAATGAACGATTCAAACTGGTCGAATATTCGGTTGAGGAAAAACGACACACCCAGTTATTTGACCTGATTTCGGATCGAGAGGAGCTGCATAACTTGGCGGGAAATCCGGAGTTTCAACAAGAGGTCGCTGACCTGAGAGAGTTGCTGTTGGGGGAGAAGGATTCCCAAAACGATGGAAATTCCACCTCTGAATTTGCCACGGGTCAGGGAACGGCATTCTGGCAAACGTACCTGAATGTCAAGACATCTGAAGTTCCCCAGCCCTCATTTGAAAACTGACCAGAAAGCGAGTAAAGGTACACGAAATCGAATAGGGTACCAGGGAATGTAGCAAGCATATAAAATGAACATATATATTTCGGTAGTATTTGGAATGATACTACTATCACAAGCCGTGAAGTGCAGTAATCCAACTGAGGGATTATTTGATAGTAACCTTCCAGCGCTAAAAGATATTAACGAAGTACCGGTCGATCTGGAAGTCCCGGAAATTTCAAATGAGCCTCCGGCTCGGGGAAAGAGAGTAAAGCAAGTATTAGAGGAATATGAAGATACTGAGGTATATCATATTTTGTACTTGCCCACTAATTGGAAGCTAGGCAAGAAGTTTCCGGTTATCGTTGAGTACCCAGGGAACGGACCTTATACAAATAAATATGGAGATGAATGTGCTGGAATCCCGGATGATACCAACCTGGGATACGGCATAAGTGGGGGAAGGGATTTTGTTTGGGTCAGCCTTCCATTTATCAGTCTTGATGGGCGGCAAAATCAACTTAAATGGTGGGGAGATGTCGACGCGTCGGTAAAATATACCATCGAGGCGGTAAAAAAGGTCTGCAGGGAATTTGGGGGTGACGAGAAATTAGTGTTTTTGGCAGGGTTTTCCAGAGGGGCTATTGGTAGCAATTACATTGGATTACACGATGATGAAATAGCTGGTCTTTGGTGTGCCTTTATTCTGTTTAGTCATTACGATGGTGTCAGGGATTGGGGTTACGAAGGTGCAGATAAGGCATCTGCTGTGAGGCGCCTTGAAAGGTTAAGGGGAAGGCCTCAACTGATTATGCAAGAGGGAACAGGAACAAAGGAGACAAAGGAATTTCTTGAATCAACCGGGATTAAAGGCAATTTCACCTACTTGAATATTCCCTACAGGAATCACAACGACAAATGGGTATTACAGAATATTCCGGAACGCAGGTTTCTTAGACAGTGGGTTGCCGATGTCATAGACTATCGCAAGCGTGAATGAATGGTGCCGGAAATTCCGTCACACCGGCTTTCCCTCAGTTCCTATTGAGAGAATAAATTAAAGGTTTAATAAGATAGAATTTTATAATAGGATTTCTAATCGCGTAAAAATGAGTATAATATTAAAGGTAATTCTGGGGCTTATGACGGGAACGTTTGGCTTCTATTATGTCACGGATGTTTTCAGAAAGAAAAACCTGTTTTCAAGTAAACCTTGGTCCGGTCTGCTCGCAACAGGGTTTATTACCAACTTTTTCGATACGCTTGGAATTGGGAGTTTTGCCCAGCAGACGGCGATTTTTAAGTTCTTCAAACTGATTGATGACCGCCTGATTCCGGGAACAATGAATGTGGGGAACACCATTCCTACGGTCATGCAGGCGTTTATTTTTATGACGGTGGTCGAAGTGGATCCCATTACCCTGGTCACCATGTCAACCGCCGCTCCCACGGGTGCCTTGTTGGGTGCCGGTATTGTATCCAAAATGTCACGTCGGGGGATTCAGATTGGGCTGGGTTGTGGCCTTCTCGCCGTGGCCTTAATCATCATAGCCGGCTTTTTGGACCTGATGCCGGTGGGAGGGGAAGCGATCGGGCTTAGGGGTTGGAAACTGGTGCTAATCGTAGCAATGAGTTTTGTCTTTGGGGCCTTGCAGACGATAGGCGTTGGGTTCTATGCGCCCTGTATGGCGATGGTGTATGCGCTCGGCATGCATCCACTAACGGCATTCCCCATTATGATGACCGCCACTGCCATGTTGATGGCGGCAGGTGGAGCAAAGTTTGTCAAACAAGGGGCATATGATCGAAAGGTTGCCTTTTCGCTGACCATAGCCGGGGCAGTTGGCGTCATATTGGCCGCCTATGTGGTCAAATCCTTACCCTTGTTGGTTTTAAAATGGGTGGTATTGTTTATCGTTTTATACACGTCGGGATGGATGTTCCTTTCAGCTAGGCGAAGAGATCCTGATTCCAAGGTAGTTGCGGAGTGAGGAGCATCTAATCAGACCTAGGATAGAGGTTTTTATTGTAGATAGCTTTACCTGTCTGCCCGCATCAATGTTAAGTATGTGTGATTGAAAATTTAATTGTAATCGTATAAATACCAGCTATAATGATAATGGTAATTGAAAATTCGAGGTTTTGCTTTGTGTTCACAATGCTAGTAATGCTTTTGGCGGCTGGTTGTAGGCAATCGGCAGATCGTTTTACGGAAACCATGGATCTATCTGGCGAGTGGAGGTTTGAATTGGATCGGGACGGAAAGGGGATGGAGGAGGAATGGTTCAGCAGGGATCTTTCGGACAAGGTTCAGTTGCCGGGAACCACAGATGAAAATCAAAAGGGCGATTTTATCGACGAGCGGGCAGAGGATCGTCTGTCACGGGTTTGGTACTGGAAAGGCGCCGCATGGTATCAGCGCGAGATAGATATTCCTGACTCATGGCAGGGTAAGCGGGTTCAGCTTTTTTTGGAGCGAACCAAGGACACCCATGTCTGGCTTAACGGCACCTATTGTGGGTACGAAAATACGTTGAGTGCACCTCAGTATTTTGAGATGACCAAAGCGGTCGTGCCAGGAAAGAACGTGGTGACGGTATTGGTAGATAATGCAAAGCTGCCTCCGGTTGGCCCATCCCATGCGGTGGATGAGCGAACGCAGACCAACTGGAATGGAATCGTTGGAAAAATGGAACTTCAAGCTACCGATCCTGTCTGGGTAGATGGGGTACAGGCCTATCCTGACGTGGAAAACAACCGGGTCAGGCTCCGGATTAAAATTGGTAACCTTACCCAATCGGATGCTTCGGGTAAAATTACCCTTCAGGCAGAAACATGGAACACCGAAAAGACCATCCACTTTGAAAAGCACGTCGAGCAGGTACAGCAGCTTTCGCAGGGTGAGTCCGATGTTTTCGTTGATTTTGGGTTTGATAAGCAGGCACCGCTTTGGGACGAGTTTGATCCGGCATTGATCCGAGTCATGGTCGCCTTGGAAACAGAATCCGGGGACGATCGATACCAGCATGCCACCTGGGTAGATTTTGGGATGCGGGAGTTTAAACGGGAAGGTAAATTTCTAATGAATAATGGAAATCGTGTCTTTCTGCGCGGACGGATAGATTGTGCCAACTTTCCACTTACCGGGTATGCACCGATGGATAGGGAGTCCTGGCTAGAGATGTTTCGGACCTTGAAGTCGTATGGAATCAATCACTGGCGATTTCATTCTTGGTTTCCCCCAAAGGAGGCCCTGACGGCAGCGGATATGGTCGGGGTGTACCTCCAGCCGGAGCTACCCAATAAGCGAAGTGGCATGGATCAGCGCAGTATGGAACAGGAGGAAGTCAGGAAAATATATAACGTGGATTACCTTGAGCTTGAGGGGAGCAAGATCAATTTGACGTTAAAGGAATACCTGGAAAAGGAAGCCGATCTAATATTTAGGCATTTTGGCAATCACCCTTCTTTCACGCTCTTTACGCTGGGGAATGAACTGGGACGGAATCAGGCCATGTATGACTTGGTGGCAACCTTTAAAGCAGATGACCCACGAAGATTATATGCGCAGGGAAGTAACAACATGCATTGGGAGCCTTCTTTTGCGGAAGGTGACGATTTTTGGGTAATAGGTGCCACGGCGGATAGCCTTCCTGTGCGAGGTTCCTTTGCGTATATTTCAAAAAATGCGCCCTTTGGACACATAAACGAGCAGTCTCCCTCTACCTTGGTAAACTTTGCGCCTTCCATTGCACATGTAGAGGTTCCGGTGATTGGGCATGAGACCGGTCAGTTTCAGGTGTCGCCTGATTTCAATGAAATCCCAAAATATACCGGTGTGACCCGGGCGAGAAATTACGAGTTGTTCCAAGAGAGGCTGGAAAAGGCAAACATGTTGGACCAAGCTGACGACTTTGTAAAAGCGTCCGGAAAGCTTGCTGTGATCTGCTACCGTGAGGATATTGAGGCGGCACTGCGCACCCCTGACTTCGGGGGATTTCAATTGCTGGATATCATGGATTTTCCGGGGCAGGGAACCGCCCCGGTTGGTATTCTGAACGTTTTCATGCAGTCTAAGGGGCTCGTAACTCCGGAGGAATGGCGTCAGTTCTGTAGCGAAGTGGTTCCTTTGCTTAAAATGGAGAAGTACACTTGGACGAACAAGGAGACCTTTGAGGCCTCGCTGGATGTAGCCCATTACGGGCCGAGGGACTTGGTCAATACGAAGATAAACTGGCAGCTTTCCGATCTATCCGGGAAGGTTCTTGCGGAGGGCAGTCAGAATGCCGGTACCATTTCCCGCGGAGCATTGCAGGAAATAGGTGAAATCCGTATCCCGCTCGCAGAAGTAAAGGGTCCGCAGCAGGTAAAGGTATCTGTGGCCATTGCCGATACCCCCTATAAAAATACGTATGATCTCTGGATATATCCCGATGAAATCGATACAAGTGTGCCTTCTGATATGATGGTTTCCAGGCGTCTGGACGAATCCACCAAACATCACTTGGAGAAGGGAGGCAAAGCCATCCTGTTCCCTGAACTGGACAGGCTACCAAAATCCATAGAGGGGGCGTTTATTACGGATTTTTGGTCTTGGCCTATGTTTGCAAGGGGTGCGGCAAACCGTGGAGTGGATCCAGCACCCGGATCCCTTGGGTTTCTCTGTGCACCTGAATCACCCTTGTTCAACCATTTTCCCACAGATTTTCACTCTAACTGGCAATGGTGGCATTTGGTAAAAAACAGCCGTCCAATTATCCTCGACGAAACATCCGCGGACTACCGTCCCCTCATACAGACCATCGATAACTTCGGAAGGAACCACAAACTCGGGACGGTCTTCGAAACCAGCTATGGATCGGGAAGCCTGCTGGTCTGTGCCATTGATCTTCCCAATCTTATGGATCTTCCAGAGGCAAGGCAGTTGTATTATAGTATGTTGAAATACGTGGAATCGGATCAGTTCAGCCCGGTATTTGAGATCGATAGAGCGGTGTTGAGGAGGTTGGTTCCCTAAAAATCTAACAATCCAATAATGAAAAAGCATAACACAAGACGAAGGTTTATCCAATCATCAGGAGCCATGGCCATAGGACTAATGGGAGTACCAACCTTTGCGCCTGCTCGGGGCGAATCGATAAAGAGCTTTGGGGAAACGGATATCCGTTCTTTGTTTGAAGCGAATAGGGAGGATGCACTAAGGATAGCGGAGCGGGTAATGGAAAAATGTGTTCTGGATAGGATACTTCCTCCCAGTCCGCCCCTGAAACACCATTGGGTGCAACCGGGTGGGCCCTATTATTTAGGGCAGTGGATATGGGATACGATGTTTGTGGTAGACCTGTTGGCTATTTTGCCGGATAAAAAGGAGCTGATTCGGGAGATCTTCCAAAACTACTGGGACTTTCAGGACCGATGGAATGCAACGGTACCGGATTTTGCGCAGGATATGATCACCGTGGCCATCAAAACGTTTCCACAGGAGTTACGCATGTTCTCCCAGATACCCATATTGGCTTGGGGATTGGAACGGGTGTATTCTCGCAACGGAGATAAAGAACTGCTGAAGCAATGCCTACCCCGGTTGGAGAAATGGCACGATTGGTACTGGCGTGAGCGGGATGTCACCAATATAGGTATGGTTACCATTGGCTCATACAGTGGCGATATTCAGCATGCCAGATGGGAGACGTTTGACTATGAGTGTAATATGGATGATCTAAAGCTGCAAAAGCATCCCACACGCAGGAATCAACTTGAAGGCAATTGGTATGGTGATATGTGGGTGACCGGCAATACGTCCTATTTGATTATGGGGGAAAAGAGCTTGGTGCGCTTGGCGGAAGACATTGGGGATATGGAAATGGCAGCCAGAAGAAAGCCCTATATCGATAAAGCGGTGAATGCCATGCGTCAATATATGTGGGACGAGGAAGCCGGCACCTTCCTTTCGGTCAAGATGGACACGATGGAAAAAATTCCCGTAGCCACCATCAGTAGCTGGGTGCCTTTGGCAGCAGGCGTTCCTACGGCAGCGATGGCCAAGCGAATGGCCGAAGAGCTGGGTTCGGAGGCATGGCAAACTCCCGTACCCGTTCCCACCGTAGACCCCAGGGATCCCCGTTGGCTTTCCAACCGCTTTTGGCGGGGAGATACGTGGCCTCCCACGAATTATCAGATTGCGTCTGGATTGGCAGCTTATGGGTACAAGGAACTTGCTGCAAAGGTCGCGGATGCAAACGTCGAAAATGCCATCAAAAATGGGCTGAACGAGCACTACGATTCCATGTCGGGCAAACCATTGGGCGTGAAGGATTATTGCATGGCTGCCACCATCGCGACCATGATGTTGGATGGATTGACCGAGAAGTATACGTTGAAGATCGCGGGAAAATAGCTATCGGACCTCAGGTCCACGTATAATTTGGACCAGTTTCCAGAATGATTGGAGCTTTATAACTTGCGGAAAGATCCGGGTGAGTACATCGATTTCGTGGATGAATTGATTTTGCTTTAACTGGAGAGGATTATGACAATTTGTATCAAGTCATCTTGAATCTTTCCCAAGATCGCAAACAGTGTAATGAATCTGTCTATTTTGATGCCGTTAGTTTTAGTTACCATTTACAGGGTTGTTACCAAGTTGTCGAGAAAGGCATCACTTTTGTCATACCCGAAAGCGGCATAAGGTCAATTCCTAGTCTTGCCAGCACTACCTTTCCCGTGCAGAGTTTTGAAATTAGGTTTTTAGAAGGCTTGCGTTCAGCGAAAAATTTCCAAATTGAAAAAAATAAGCTGTTCCTCTATGGTGAAAAGGAAGATGAAATCGAGCATGACGCAAGCGACACACACTGGGATGACTATCCGCCATGCGAGATTCCATGTGACCTTTGAAAAACAATTATAGACACATGAAAGAATGGTTTTTGTTTCCCGAGATTGAATGGAATAAAGGAAATGTTTTTTTAGCCGTTTGTAATCCCCGTGTAGCCATTCATTGAAGTTCATACTTCCAGCTGGTAATCTTAATACAAGATAAAGCAGTAATCGCTTTGATCCCATTATGGCAAATGCAATATCTCCAAGGTAAGGCAGCCATTGAACCAAGCCTTTCCAGAAAATTTCCGTTCAAGGAGGTTAAAATACCATGCCTTTTTGCTAAGATGATGGAGGAATGGGCGTTTTCAAAGCCCGATATTTGTTGGTTGGCAATGGAATAAGGCAAACCCAACTTGGGGCAAGGAGACGCTGCTTTTTACCTATTCTTGAAATCTCCACCAAAAAAAGGTGTTAAACGAATCAAAAACTATGACGAAAACCTTTAAAATCGGTTTTTTATTACTTGCGTGTGTGGTGTTTGTTTCCTGTTCGGAAAATCCCAAACAAGCGGATTGCGGATTGTGTGAATCGGTAGGGGCGAAATGGATACAGGTAGAAAAGGAGCTGCCCACAGAAGATTCTCTTTTCTACCTTCCCAATCCAGCACCACTCTTTCGAAAGGAGTTTGGAGTCGAAAGCCATTTTGATAGTGCGAAGCTTTTTATTACCGCTGCGGGCTATTACAAGGCAACCCTGAATGGCGAGGCCATCGGCAAAAATATCCTCGATCCGGCTTGGACAGATTACACCAAGCGTGTTTATTACGCGGAGTATGACCTTTCCGCCCAGATTCAAGAGGGGACAAACTGCTTTGGAGTCAGCCTGGGCAATGGGTTTTACAATCCGCTGCCGATGAGGAAATGGGGGAGGAGGAATCCCCGGGAGGACTTGAACGTTGGCAAGCCAACCTTCATCGCAAGGCTCGTTCTTTATTACCCAAATGGGAAAACCAAGGAAATTAGTACGGACGAGTCGTGGAAGTATTCCTATGGCCCATTGATCAAAAACAGTGTGTATTTGGGTGTACTATATGACAAGGGGATGGAGATACCAGGATGGGACAGGCCGGGTTTTAACGATACGGGCTGGAAATCGGTACAGGTAGGAAAAGGTCCAGGTGGGCAACTTCAAGCGGCATTTTTTCCAGCGGTACAGGTAACCGAAGAGATACGTCCAAAATCCATCCATGAGATCGAAAAGGATGTGTATATCGTGGACATGGGAGTGAATTTTACAGGAACCTATAAGATTAGGCTAGCTGGAAATGTAGGTGACACCGTTACGCTGCGATTTGGGGAACGGCTGTACGAAGACGGGACGCTAAACCCCATGACAACGGTCGTTGGCCAAATCAAAGCTCCGGGGATCGGGGGACCCGGTTCACCTGCGATCGCCTGGCAAACGAGCAGCTACGTAGTCGATACAGAACCTACCTGGTTTAGTCCTGATTTCACGTACCACACGTTTCGGTATATGGAAATAACCGGATTGCAAAAACCTCCGCTTTTAACGGATATCACGGGTTTGTACTTTCATACCAATGTGGAAAGAGAAAGTCATTTTACCAGCTCGAATTCCCTGTTGAACCAAATTCAGGATGCAACCACACGCACCTTCCTGTCCAATCTCATAAGCGTGCAATCCGACTGCGCTGTGAGAGAAAAGTTTGGCTATGGCGGTGACCTGAACGCCACTGCTGAATCCTTTATCTACAATTTCGACATGCGGGATATATATCGAAAAACAGTCTATGATTGGGTAGATGCCATAAATGATTCGATCTTTGTAGATACTGCCCCCTTTGCGGGTATCAAATATTGTGGGATCAGCTGGGAATCCGCCTACCTAATCACCCAATATTACTTGTATCTGTACTACGATGAGACCGATCTGGTACACGAGCTCTACGAAGATAACCTGGCCTGGATGGATAAAGTAGCCAGGATTCATCCGGAAGGGATGGTGGATAGCGGCCTGAGTGATCACGAGTCACTCGAACCGGTACCTGTTCAACTGACTGGTACAGCCCATTACCTTCAGTGTGCAGAGATCATGGAGACCTTTGCCTCGCTGAAGGGCGACACGAAAAACCAGCAGCGATTTGCTGAACTCTCCGAAAAATTGAGAGCTATCATCAAAGCGGAATTTTGGGATAAACCGGTTACAGAGAGAATCAATAGGCAGACGTTGTTTTCTACGCTGCTTTTTCACCGGATCATCCCGGAAGATGAATTGGGTGCGGCGAGGGATTCCTTGGTACAGGCAGTAAAAAACGGCCCCTCCGGTCAGTTTAATACCGGTATCTTTGGCACCAAATACGTACTGGAGACCCTTTCCGAGTCGGTGCCAATTGATCAGGTTTACGCGATTGTTAACAGTACCAAATTTCCAGGTTGGGGCCATATGATCAGCAGAGGGGCCACGACGATTTGGGAGACCTGGCAAGAAAGCGACAATGTGTTTACCAACTGCCATCCGATGTTTGGCACGGTCACGGAATGGTATTATAGGTGGCTGGGGGGAATAAGACCGGATCCCAAGCAGCCCGGTTTCAAAGCGTTTGTTTTGGCGCCCAGAACGCCCACGGGCTTGGATTCGATTTCCTGTTCGTACAGGTCACCCTACGGGGATATTGTATCCAACTGGCGAAGGGAATCGGGGAACTCGGTAGTCTACGATTTAATTATACCCGTGGGAAGTGTGGCATCGGTATCTCTGGATATGAAGGCAGCTCAAGGTCTTTCTATCACCAAGGATGGGAAAGCTTTTCAACCGCCAGTGACCGATGCGTCTACTCCAGGCGAATTTAAGCTTGAGGGAGGTAACTATAAAGTAGTTGTTTCAGGTTAGATTCAATTGCCTACACGCCTTTTATAATGTAGAGTAGTCTTTGCTGTAAATAAATGTCAAATGCACTGTTATAAACAATAACGGATTAACTATTAAAGCATTCATGTATACATCGCAACTTGGCAGAAGCTTTCTTTTTTCTTTATCGGTACTTTTTTTGGCTTGTTCTACGCCCGAAAACACATCGCAAGTGTACAGGCCTACCAATGTCCTGTTGATAACTGCCGACGATCTAAACTATAATTCAGTGGGGGCATATGGCTGTGAGATACCCGGTATCACACCCAACTTGGACAAGCTGGCGGCGGGTGGTATCCGGTTTAATCATGGGTATGTGAATATCGCCGTGTGCCAACCGTCCCGGCAGTCTATTATGACAGGCAGGTATCCCCGTACCAACGGTTCCCTTGGTTTTCAGCCCATAAACGACGGCGTGACCACGCTTACCGAGCAACTCAAGCAGGTCGGTTACATGAATGGCATTTTAGGGAAGGAGATTCACTTAAGGCCTACTGAAAAGTTTTTTTGGGATTACTTTGTTACCGAAGGAGATTTGGCTTCTGGCTTGGGGATTGGAAGAGACCCCGAGCTGTTTTATAAATTTACCAAAGAGTTTATCCAAAAGGCTGAACGGGACAACAAACCTTTTTTTCTGATGGCAAACAGCCACGATCCCCATAGGCCTTTCGCCGGAAGCGAGCAGGAAAAAAATGCCTGGGGAGCCGATCTACCTGTCTTTACCAGAAAAATCACACCGGAGGAAGTCACCGTGCCGGGTTTCTTACCTGATTTGCCCGAAGTACGGTTGGAAATCGCAGAGTATTATACCTCCGTTTATAGGCTTGACCAAACGGTGGGTGCCATTCTTCGTGCGTTGGAGGAATCAGGCCATTGGGACAATACGTTGGTTATGTTTCTTAGCGATAACGGGATGCCCCTACCTTTTGCCAAATCCAATTGCTACCTGAACAGCAATAAAACCCCCTGGATCGTTTCCTGGCCTGACCAGATCAAAGAGGGGTGGGTGGACGATGATCATTTTATTTCCGGGATCGATTTTATGCCTACGGTACTGCATGCGTTACGGTTGCCGGAGGTTGCCCAGATGGATGGAAAATCCTTTTTGCCGCTGTTGGAGGGCAAAACCCAATCTAACCGGAACGTGGTTTTTACCGAGTTTCACCGGATTTTCGCAGGCATAGATTTCCCGATGCGTGGCGTACAGGAAGGAGATTTTGGGTATATCGTCAATTTTTGGAGTGATGGAAAGCATCAGATCATGGGAGATGCCAAGGGTGGAAGAACCTACGCCTCCATGAAGCAGGGAGCGTTGTCCGATTCCTTGGTCAATGTGCGCTTGGCGTTTTATGAGTACAGAGTACCTGAAGAGCTTTACGACTTTAGCAAGGATCCCGATGCCCTGAATAACCTGATCGACGATCCTAACTACCACGAGGTCAAAGTCCGTCTGAAAAAGCTATTGTCGCGGAACATGAGGGAGACCAAAGATCATCTGCTGGGTGATTTTACTGATCTGTTCTTGGAGGAGTAGTTATTAGGAAATCCGATTCTTTTCATAATCCAGTTGTCCAACCCCGCTTTACGCGGATAAAAAAGGATTTTGTTTTTTAAGCTACGTTTGAGATTTGAAAAGTTTATAAATTTCTGTATTTGGTTATATTTTATATAGTTGAGTGTCTATTGATAAATTTAAAAAATTGAATTAGGCATTTAATAAATAAAGGCTTTGTAGGGGTAGG